>NZ_CAXAOV010000005.1:0-506749 GCF_963971045.1 Pseudomonas sp. EL_65y_Pfl2_R95
ACACAACTTTCGTTGCTTTGCAACCCCTCTTTTTAAGCTAACTTCTTGTTTTACAAGAGGTTTTCCGAGAGGTCTACGCCGGAAGAGGTGCGCATTATAGGCACCTCAGATTTGCCGTCAAGGGTTTTATTCGGCTTTTAAGCTAATTCGTGCAAAAGCCTTCTTACCCGCCTGCACAACCTGCGTTGTGCCCAGCTTGACTATATAGGTGCGCTCTACGATTTCACCATCGACACGCACGCCTGCATTACCCAACAGGTCGCGGGCTGCCGCAGAGTTTTTGACCAGCCCCGCCTTATTAAGGAGTGCAGCAATAGGCATATCTTCTGCGGATAACAGTTCGATCTCTGGCAGATCGTCCGGCAGCTCGCCTTCTTTCATACGGTTACCCGCAGAACGGTGCGCATTGGCCGCAGCTTCTTCGCCATGGAATCGCGCGACGATTTCTTCAGCCAGCTTGATTTTGATATCGCGCGGATTAGCACCCGCCTCAACGTCGCGCTTGAACTGATTGATCTCGTCCATCGAGCGGAAGCTCAACAACTCGAAGTAGCGCCACATCAATGAATCAGGCATCGAGACTAACTTATTATAGATAGCCCCCGGCGCCTCCTGAATACCGATGTAGTTGCCCAGCGACTTCGACATCTTCTTCACACCATCCAGACCTTCCAATAAAGGCATGGTTACGATGCACTGGGATGGCTGACCATATGAACGCTGCAGCTCACGCCCCATCAACAGATTAAACTTTTGATCGGTGCCGCCCAGCTCAACATCTGCCTTTAAAGCGACAGAGTCATAACCCTGGACCAATGGGTACAGGAACTCATGAATCGCGATTGGCTGATTGGTTGTGTAGCGCTTATTAAAGTCATCACGCTCAAGCATGCGCGCCACGGTGTATTGCGAAGCCAGCTTAATAAAGTCAGCCGGCGTCAGTTGCTCCATCCATGTCGAGTTGAATGCAACCTCGGTCTTGGCTGGATCGAGAATCTTGAACACTTGGGCTTTATAGGTTTCGGCATTATCCAAGACCTGCTCACGGGTCAAGGGTGGGCGCGTTGCACTCTTGCCGCTTGGGTCGCCAATCATTCCCGTGAAATCACCAATCAGGAAAATCACCTGATGGCCCAGCTCTTGAAACTGGCGCAGCTTATTAATAAGCACGGTGTGACCGAGATGCAGATCAGGCGCGGTTGGATCAAAGCCCGCTTTAATCCGCAGCGGCTGACCGCGCTTGAGCTTCTCGACCAACTCGGATTCAACCAAGACTTCCTCTGCGCCGCGCTTAATCAGCGCTAGCTGCTCTTCAACCGACTTCATGGCAGGACTCATGACCACTAAAAATAAAGGTGAACAACGATACAAGATCGTAGGCAAATGACAAGTTTTGCCAAGTGACAAACAAACTTACACCTTAGCGTTGCCATCGAGGGTTGCCTCGAGGGCAATTTGGTTATATTTTATACAGTTAGTACATATTCATCATGTACTACCTACTTTATATCTTTTTCTTTTCATCTTTTCGTAGTCAAAAGCCACCTATGACAAATATAACTAGCAAAAAGCCACCGCTGTACCCCAAAACCCACATTCTCGCGGCTAGCGGCGTCGCCGCCATCCTCAGCCTTGCCCTTCTGGTGTTTCCCACACGGGAAGTAGAAGCCAAAAAGACCTACATCGGTCTGGAGATGGACAACCCAGCAGAGCAGTTCGAGCCAGGCAGCGATGCCGCCGACCTCATCAATCCCGAAGATCCAGTAGCCGCCCCATTCGCCAATATCGCTCCCCCAGAACAAGATGAAGCCACCGCCTCTGTTGCACCTGAGCCAGTAGAGCCCGCCGCAGACCCACGCGAACGCCGGCTAACTGTAGAGAAAGGCGATACCCTGTCGACCTTGTTCGAGCGCGCAAATATCTCCGCCAGCACACTGCATGAAGTACTCAGCAGCAGCAAAGAGGCGAAAAAGCTTACCCAAATCAAAGCGGGTCAGGTTTTGGATTTCAAACTCAACGATAAGGGCGAGTTTGAAAGCTTAACCAGCAAGCTGAGTGACATGGAAACCGTCAGCATCGCCAAAACCGACGATGGCTATGCATTCAAGCGTGATCTGGTTGAGCCTGAAGTTCGTGACTCCTATGCCCATGGCGTAATTCGCAGCTCTTTGTCCCAGGCAGGCCAACGCTCCGGACTGCCACATAGCCTAACCATGCAACTGGCTAATATTTTCGGCTACGACATCGATTTCGCCATGGATATCCGCAACGGCGACGAATTTGAAGTGATCTACGAAGATAAGCTGGTCAATGGCAAGCGCGTTGGCAGCGGTAATATTCTTTCTGCACGCTTTACCAATCGCGGCAAGGCTTACACCGCAGTGCGATACACCGACAAACGCGGCAACACCACGTACTACGGTGCTGACGGCAAGAGCATGCGCAAGGCCTTTATTCGCACGCCGGTGGATTTCGCCCGTATCAGCTCGCGCTTCTCCAACGGCCGTCGTCATCCAATCCTGAACAAAATTCGCGCGCACAAAGGTGTTGATTACGCAGCACCACGTGGCACACCGATCAAGGCCACCGGCGATGGCAAGATTCTTTCGGCAGGACGTCGTGGTGGCTATGGCAATGCGATCGTGATTCAGCACGGCCAACGCTACCGTACACTTTATGGCCACATGCAGGGGTTTGCTAAAGGTATTCGTACCGGCAGCACCGTCAAGCAAGGACAGATCATTGGCTACATTGGCACGACTGGGCTGTCCACCGGTCCACATTTACATTATGAGTTCCAGGTTAACGGCGTTCACGTAGACCCACTGAGCCAGAAACTGCCTATGGCAGACCCAATCGCTAAAAATGAAAAGGCTCGATTCATGGCGATAAGTAAGCCGTTAATGGCACAAATGGACCAAGAGCGCAGCACTTTGCTTGCGCAAAACAAGCGTTAACGCCAATGCCCTACTATATAGGTGTGATGTCTGGTACCAGTCTCGATGGCCTGGACATCGCCCTAATCGAGCAACAAGACAATACCCGGCTCGTCGCCAGCCACTACATTGCAATGCCAGATGACTTGCGTGCAGAGCTTCTGGGGCTGTGCTCATCAGGCTCTGATGAGTTAGCACGGGCAGCACTGGCCGAACAACGCTGGGTCAAACTGGCCGCCCAAGGTGTCGCCGCAGTACTGGCCGACTCGGGCCTGAAAGCTGAAGCTGTCCGTGCCATTGGAAGCCACGGACAAACGGTCCGCCATGAACCCGCTCGCGGATTCACCATACAAATAGATAACCCCGCCCTTCTCGCTGAACTCACCGGAATTACCGTGGTTGCGGACTTTCGCCGCCGCGACGTTGCGGCTGGCGGACAGGGCGCACCTCTGGTTCCTGCATTTCATCAAGCCTTGTTTGGTGAAGGCCGAGGTCAGCGAGCAGTACTCAATATTGGTGGCTTCAGCAACTTGAGCCTGATTGAAGCGGATGACCATGTTCACGGCTTCGACTCTGGTCCCGGCAACGTGCTGCTCGACGCGTGGATTCAGCGCCAGCAACAGCTCAGCTATGACCGGAACGGGGCATGGGCTGCCAGTGGCCAAGTTCAAGCAGATTTACTCAAAACACTTTATGGCAATCCCTTCTTCCAAACCAAGGGCCCCAAAAGTACCGGGCGCGAGCTGTTTAATCTGGCATGGCTGGAACAACAACTGCAAACCTTGCCCAGCTATAAAGCTGAAGATATCCAGGCAACCTTGCTCGAACTGACGGCGCAAAGCATCGTTGATTCCTTGCAGGCAGCCCAATCCGATACCCAAGAGCTGCTGGTTTGCGGCGGCGGTGCGCACAATTCGGCGCTAATGCAGCGCTTGGCTCAACTTCTGCCTAAATGCCGGGTTGCCAGCACGGCAGCCTATGGCGTGCCTGCTGACTGGGTTGAAGCCATGGCGTTTGCCTGGCTAGCTCATTGCTGCCTGGAGAATATTTGCGCAAACCGCCCGAGCGTCACTGGCGCCAGCGGCCTGCGCGTACTCGGCGCTATCTACCCTGTCTGAGCAACGACGCGCAGGTACCAAAAAGCCGCGATAGTCGCGGCTTTTTAATGTCCAACAGCTTTATACACCTGACTAAAGCATGCCCTTTAAATCGAAAAGGACGAGCCACAGCCACAGGTGGTGGTGGCATTAGGATTCTTGATCACGAACCGTGAGCCCTCAAGCCCTTCTTGATAATCGACTTCAGCGCCTGCCAGATACTGGAAGCTCATTGGATCAACCACAAGGCTAACGCCCTCGCGCTCGACGATGGTGTCATCATCCGCGAGTTCTTCATCAAAGGTAAAACCGTACTGAAAGCCAGAGCAACCACCGCCTGTGACAAACACACGCAGTTTCAAACGAGGATTACCCTCCTCGTCAACCAGGCTCTTCACCTTGCTTGCAGCACCTTGAGTAAATTGCAAAGCCGTGGGGGTGAAGGTTTCGACGCTCATGCTGACTATCTCCCGGCGCTAAGCGCCATACTGCGTTGCGGCTATTATCCGCTTACCCTACAAAAGCGGTCAACTATTGTACAACCTCTGGTTCATCATCGACTATATTTTCTGGCAGCTCGAGCGGTCGCGCCTGATCTTTTAAATGGCACAAGCTGCCCTCAATCTGCGCGCCCATGGCCATTTCCATCAAGCCATAATAGAGGTTGCCCTGCACCCTAGCCCGTGAACCAAGTTCAAGATGCTGGCTGGCGTAGACATTGCCCACCACCTCGCCGTCTATCACTATATGGGGGGCGCGGATCTCACCTTCAACCTTGCCCTCAACACTGATACGGACCATACCCTCACTGGTAACCAGGTTACCGATGACCTGCCCGTCCACCTGCACGGCACCCAAAAATTTCAAATCACCACTCAGTGCCGCACCCGCTGAAATCAGGCTGGTCTTACCGCTAAAGCGTTGCAAATCAGGCTTGGATTTATTTTTATTCCACATGGGGGCTGCTTACTCTTTGTCTAACCATTTGAATGTGCGCTCCAGCGGTTTCTCGCCTTTGATCTCGGCGCGCACTCGTATCTGATTCGGCTCAAAACCGTCGGGCAATTCAAGCTCAGCAAATCGTCCGGCCTCCGGAATCGACTTGAAATGCTTGAAGGTGTATGGGATCAGCTTGTCTTTAAATGGCACAAACTCATCATCCGTAAGACTAGAAAGCTCAAGTACAACCTTGTCCTTGGCCCCTTGGCTGCCCTCGACAGTGATGTGCAACTGGCCATTTAAGGGTTTGTCATCTTTACCCACACGACTAAGCAGCAACTTGTAGCGAAAACGCTGGGGGTTTTCCGTTGCCTGCAGCTCAAACTTGCGAATTCGCAGACCTTCTCGTCGGCTTGCCGGTGCCAGTACACCTTTATAGAATGACAAATCCTGCTGTTCTTTGAAGATTTGCTCTTCAAGTAGCTTAATGGTCAGGCGATTTTGTTCGTTGGCCTTCTCTGCAACGCTTGCTCCGCTCACAGCGATGGCCATCTGAGCGTGCAAGTCATCCAGCTGACTTTCTTGCTCAGCAATGCGCTTTGCCATTGGTTTGATTTCAGCTGCAATCGATTCAGCCTGCTGCAGTTGCCATTGCATGCCGGCGTAAAACGCCGCCGGTAAAGCAAGGAGCAGCAGCAGTACAAGAACACGCACCCGTCCTGAGCGGTCAGGACCGCTTGGACGTACTTCCCAACCCGCCATTACGGCAGCAAAGCAGCATGCGATAAGCCTGCTCGCTCATCAAAACCAAACATGATGTTCATGTTCTGAACGGCTTGGCCCGATGCGCCTTTGACCAAGTTATCGATCACCGAAAGCACCACCACCAGTTCGCCACCCTGCGGGCGGTGCACGGCTATCCGGCACACATTGGCGCCACGCACACTGCGGGTTTCCGGGTGGCTGCCTGCAGGCATTACATCAACAAAAGGCTCGTTGGCGTAACGCTTTTCAAACAGCGCCTGCAGGTCAACGTCGGTATCAACCACTGTCGCGTACAGCGTTGAGTGAATGCCACGGATCATAGGTGTTAAATGGGGTACAAATGTCAGTCCCACGTTTTGACCCGCAGCGCGGCGCAAGCCTTGACTGATCTCAGGCAAATGACGATGGCCTTTAACCGCATAAGCCTTCATGTTCTCGCCAGCCTCACTGAACAAAGACCCCACGCTGGCACCTCGGCCGGCACCACTAACACCTGATTTACAATCCGCAATCAAGCGGCTTGGATCGGCCAAGCCGGCCTCAAGTAGCGGAATAAAACCCAACTGAGTTGCCGTGGGGTAGCAACCTGGAACGGCAATCAAGCGCGCGCCCTTGATTGCTTCACGGTTGACCTCTGGTAAGCCGTATACCGCTTCAGCCAGTAACTCGGGAGCCCCATGTGGCTGGCCGTACCATTGCGCCCACTCTTCAGCGTTTTCCAGACGGAAGTCAGCCGATAGGTCGATGACTTTTGTTCCGGCATCAAGCAGTTCGCCAGCCAGTGCATGCGCAACGCCGTGGGGCGTGGCGAAAAACACCACGTCACAAGCACCCAGCGTTTCCACATCCGGCACGCTAAATGCCAAATCGGGGTAGTGCCCGCGCAGGTTTGGATACATCTCATCAACGCGTAGCCCAGCTTCAGAGCGCGAAGTAATGACGGTGACTTGAGCTTGCGGATGTTGCGCCAATAAACGCAGCAGTTCGACGCCGGTATAACCCGTGCCGCCAACGATTCCGACCTTAATCATTACTTGCCCCCTACAGAAAGCCACTGGAAAGCCTTTGATAATAAAGCCCTAAGACGTTACGGCCAACTAGCAGTGATGACGTATGCGTATCGGAGCACTACTATCGCGGATATATATTTCTTCAGGATCGCCTAAATGCTTTATTTGTGGCTCAAGGCCTTACACATAATTTCGATGGTTTGCTGGTTTGCCGGGCTGTTCTATTTGCCGCGGTTGTTCGTTTATCACGCCATGAGTGAAGACAGTGCCAGCCGAGAGCGATTCTGCATCATGGAGCGCAAACTCTATCGCGGCATCATGACCCCGGCCATGATCGCCACCCTGATCTTTGGTGCTGCGCTGATCAGCCTGAACCCAAGCTATTACTTCAGCCAAGGCTGGATGCACGCCAAGCTAGTATTCGTCATACTTTTGATCGGTTATCAGCATATGTGCGGTGCACAACTTAAGCGCTTCGCTTTAGGCGAGAATAGCCGCAGCCATGTGTTTTACCGCTGGTTTAACGAGGCACCGGTGCTGGCATTAATTGGCATTGTTATCTTGGTCATCGTCCGCCCGTTCTGACTTCATCCCAACCCTCAACAACTTACAATAAGGTGCAGTGATGTCATTACCCCAACTGCTTGAACAAGGCTTACGCCTGCCAGTCGTTGCCGCCCCGATGTTTCTGGTTTCCAATCCCGCACTGGTGACTGCCTGCTGTAATAACGGGATTGTCGGCAGCTTTCCGGCCCTTAACCAACGCGAGAGCAGTGGCTTTAGCGCATGGATTGATGAAATAGAAGCCGGACTCGATGACAGTGCCGCCCCCTATGCGGTGAACCTAATCGTGCATGGCACAAATCCCCGCCTGCAGGCCGACCTAGCGATTTGTGTAGCGAAGCGCGTGCCCATTGTTATCACCAGCCTGGGCGCGGTAAAAGAAGTCGTCGATGCAGTTCACAGCTACGGCGGCCTAGTATTTCACGACGTGACGACCCGTCGTCATGGAGAAAAGGCAGCCGAAGCCGGTGTCGATGGACTTATTGCAGTTGCGGCCGGTGCCGGTGGCCATGCAGGCACTTGGAGCCCTTTTGCCCTGATTGCTGAACTGCGTCAGTTCTTCGATAAAACCTTGCTGCTCTCCGGCTGCCTTAATCACGGTCATGAGATTTTAGCGGCACAAATCCTTGGCGCCGACTTGGCCTACATGGGCACCCGCTTTATAGCCACACAAGAGAGTGATGCCGAAACCGAATACAAACAGATGATTACTCAGGCTAAAGCCGCGGACATCATCCACACCCCAGCAGTGTCCGGTATTCCGGCCAGCTTTATGCGCCAAAGTTTAGAGCGCGCCGGCTACGATATGGCGAAGCTGCAGCATAAAGGTGAAGTCAATTACGGCGATAAACTCAAGCCGATCAATGATGAAGCCAAAGCATGGAAGACCGTGTGGTCAGCAGGGCAAGGTGTAGGCGAAATCAATGAGGTCCCGGACGTTAAATCGCTAATTGCACGACTGGATCACGAGTATAAGGTCGCTCAAGAACGCACACTGCGTTTACAACAGCGCCAAGGGCATCAATAATCACTGCCCAAGGGCAAATTGCCATCAATATTCTCAATGGCACATCGCTGTTAACCAACATGTGCCATGAAAGTCCGTCCGTATATTCCAAGCTGTGCGCGAACGGCGCGACCAGCTATCCCTAACGACACACTAGCGCCGACAAGGATGCTCGCATGACACAAGCCCGCTTTAAGATTGTTTTCAATGGTGAGTTGATGCCCGACGTGGCACTGGAGACCGCGAAAGACAATCTGGCCAAGTTGTTCAAGAGTGACAACGCCCGCATCAACACACTGTTTAGCGGTAGCTCCATCGCCCTTAAGCGCGACCTGCTTGAAGACGAGGCGGACAAGTACATTGCTGTTCTTGAGCGTGCCGGCGCTAAAGCGCGCAAGGAACCTGATCTGGCGGCGAGCCTTTCGCTGGTTGATACCGAAGATCATAGCCAAACGATTGATTCACCGGAAACGATGACGTGCCCAAAATGTGGGCATCAACAGGCTAAAGCCATCGAGTGCTCGGCATGCGGCATTGTTATCGAGAAGTTTTTGGCGCGACAAGCGGCACAGGAAGAGGCTGCAAAAAGTGCACCTGTAGCGGCGCCCGCAGTTGCTGCGGCACCAGCACCTGCGGCGCATACACCCTACGCCCCACCTCAAGCTCCAGTGGGCGAGCGTCTGCCTGAATTTGGCGAGCTTAAGCCATTCACCACCGATGGTCGTATTGGGCGCTTACGCTTCTTGGCCTGGACGTTGGTGTTGATGCTCGTTTGCGCGCCGCTATTTGGTATCGCCGCAGCAGGCTTCGCACTGTCGGCAATTATCGGCGGGATCTTGATGCTCGTCGTCGGTATCGCAGTGATAGTTGTCGGGGTGATGATCAACGTCCAGCGCCTGCACGATCTCGGTTGGTCTGGCTGGCTTTTACTCATAACCGTAATTCCCGTCGTCGGCAGCGTCTTCAGTCTGCTAATGGTCGTCATGCCCGGCACCAAAGGGCCCAACCGTTACGGCCCAATGCCGCCTGCGAACAGCACTGCAGTTAAGGTGCTTGCTTGCCTGTGGATTGCGTTGATTATCGCTGGGGTTATTGCCGGTATCGCTATGCCTACAGCATTCACAGGTCTAGAGCCGTAAGATAAGGCAAATCGCCTTAACTGCATGGGGTCGCCGTTGACCCCATCACGGAGAACTGCCTGATGTCTCGATATGCCCTGGTTACTGGAGCAACTAGCGGAATAGGCTTAGCGCTCGCTGAGGCACTCGCTAGGCGCGGACGCAACTTACTCTTGGTCGCCCGCCAACGTGATGCGTTGGAAAGCGTCGCCGCAGAATTAGCGCAACGCTTTTCGGTAGAGGTGTTAATCCGCGCCTGTGATCTGAGTAAGCCGATCCAGTTAACGGGTTTGTTAATGGAGTTGGAGGAAGGCACCTACTCCATTGATCTGCTGGTTAACAATGCAGGGCTGGGGACTTCCGGCGCATTCGTGGCCCAGGACTGGCAACAAGAACAACAGCTCATTGAGGTCAACATGCTCGCACTGGCGCGGCTGTGCCACTGCGTCGGCAACATCATGGCAGGCCAAGGCAACGGCCAGATTCTTAACGTCGCCTCTGTCGCGGCTTTTCAGCCAGGTCCGTGGATGGCCAACTACTACGCCAGCAAAGCCTATGTGTTGCATTTATCCGAAGCGCTCCGCGAAGAGCTCAAGGAACATGGCGTGGCGGTATCCGTGCTCTGCCCCGGCCCAACGCGAAGCGCATTTTTCGCCAAAGCAGCGCTGGATGACCGGCGACTGCGAAATAGCAAATTGATGATGAGCGCGGAAGAAGTTGCTCTGATATCCGTTCGGGCACTGGACAAGAACCGAGCGATCATTATTCCTGGATGGCGCAATCGCTTGTTGGCCCTTTCGCCCAAATTAGGGCCGCGCTGGCTAGTGAGAAGAATCAGTGCGCGTCTCAATCGCCATTTTCTAGCTCAGAGTTGATCGCTGGCGGCTACGGTTCGATCTTTTGCCCAGTTGCGCAATGCAGTGAGATGTTCAGCCATCACCACCGACAGTGGCGACGTACTCTGAATCCCTTGCTGAAGCAGGGCCATATCAACTGACTGCTGCCGCGCCTGCGCGACATAAAGAGCGCTGACTACCAACTGCTCGATCTCGGCGCCGGAAAAGCCCTCACTGACACTCGCCAGCAACTCCAGGTCAAATTGCTGGGGCTCAAGCTGACGACGTTTAAGGTGGATGCTGAAAATTTCTGCACGGGTAGCCGCATTCGGCAAATCGACAAAAAACATTTCATCGAAGCGCCCTTTGCGCACCAATTCCGGGGGGAGCCGCTCTATCACGTTTGCAGTCGCAACCATAAATACCGGAGATTTACGCTCGGCCATCCACGTGAGCAGCGTTCCCAATACTCGTTGGCTCACGCCACCGTCATTATCACCACTGGCCAAGCCTTTCTCGATTTCATCGACCCACAGCACGCACGGTGACATCTGCTCGGCCAATTTCAGGGCCTCACGCAAGTTGCGTTCGGTTTCACCAAAAAACTTGTTATACAGGCTGGCAAAATCCAGACGCAGCAGCGGCAGTCCCCAGAGACCGGCAATTGCTTTTGCGGCCAGACTTTTACCGCCACCTTGGACGCCAACAAGTAGCACGCCTTTAGGTAAGTCTTGCGCTGTGGCCTCGATAAACGCAGTTTGCCTATCGGCCAGCCAGCGTTTGAGGTTCTCCAAACCGCCGACATCGGCAAAGTGCGCGGTTTCGTACTCAAAGCTGAGTACGCTTTCAAGATCAAGCAGTTGCGACTTGGCCTTGTTCAACTCCGGTAAATCTTCCTGAGTAATAGCACCATCATCACAAATGACCTTGCGCGCCAGGATGCGCGCCTCTGCGTGGCTCATCCCGCGTAGATTCTTGACCACCTGCTGCAATGTACGATTGTCGGTGCGGACACGGGTATTTCGGTTGCGTTCGCTCCAGCGCGCGGCTTCTTCGCGGACAATCGCCAGCAACTCATCCTCGCTTGGCAATGCCAGGCTGAAACGGGCGGCGTAGCGCTGGATTTCAGGCGGCAGCGGGAATGCATGGGAGACCAGAACCACTGTTGGCTTATGCGGGCTTTCATCCATGGCAATTTCTTTAAGCAGGCGCACCAGCTTTGGGTTATCCAGCATAAAGGGGTGCAAATCACATAGAACGTAAAGGTTCGGCTGCGGATCAGCCTTGATCAACCTCAGTGCTGATTCAGGTTCAAGGGAGCTTTCCCCGCTAGGCGCCTGCGTTGCAAACCCAAAATGCTGGATACCCTCAGTGATTGCCCAGGTGTACAAACCTAACCCACGCTTAACCGCCAGGCTGGTCAGGGTTTGCAGAACGCGCATCTCATCCCACGACTCGATCAAAACCAATTTGATTTTCGAGTCGAGCACCAAGCCGAGGTCGTGTATGTCGTTTTTCAATGCAACTCCCAGAAAATTTCCGCCCCTGCTGACAGGAACGCACTATTCGCCTGAGCCCCAAAACCGGGCGCAGCCTACCTCTAGCGTCGTGGCAGCAGCCATTGCTCTAAAAGTATGGCTGAAGACGACGATAATAATGCGGCGGCACAAGATATTCATTTAACGCTGCTAGCTTTCATTGATACAGGGTGAGAACTGATCACCAACTGTAAGCAAATACCGCTAATTAGCCCGCTAACTCAAGCAAAGACGCCCAGGCGGCGAGGGAATGCCCGGTTGATCTCGGTCAAGCCATAGCTTGCTGATTAGCGTAAACTCTAGCTAATTGTTCTCGCCGGAGGTTATCCCATGGCCAGTGACCGCCAGTATTCCCCAGTTGACCGCCTGTTATTGCAGGCCGACGTTGCATTGCGCACGCTGCTACCTTTCAGCGGTCAGCCAACCCGCCCATCACCTGCCGTTGTGCAGCCAGACACTGAACTCGATGAGCAGCAGGCCAAACATATTGCTGGCTTGATGCGCATCAACCACACCGGTGAAGTGTGCGCGCAAGCGTTGTATCAAGGTCAGGCGTTGACCGCTAAACTGCCCGAGGTTCGGGCGGCAATGGAACACTCCGCGGATGAGGAAGTGGACCACTTGGCGTGGTGCGAACAACGCATTCACCAGCTTGGCAGCCGGCCGAGCGTGTTCAATCCACTGTTCTATGGGTTGTCCTTTGGTGTTGGCGCACTCGCGGGTTTGGTCAGCGACAAAGTCAGCCTAGGCTTTGTCGCCGCGACAGAAGACCAAGTGGTTAAACACCTGGATGAGCACTTGGAGCAAGTGCCGGCTCATGATGAAAAGACCCGGGCGATTCTTGAGCAAATGCGTGAAGACGAGAGTCATCACGCCAACACGGCGCTCGAAGCCGGTGGCATTAAATTCCCGCGCCCCGTGAAGCTTGGCATGACCTTGCTCTCTAAAGTCATGACAAAAAGCGCTTATCGCATCTGACTGTGCGAATACCACGCGTTTGATAAAAGCTAAGCAGCAGCCGTAAAAAAACCCGCATGGCGGGTTTTTTTATTCAGCACGGGTTCTACTTGGGCATATTGCGCGCGTAGAAAATCTCAAGCATCTCGTGACGCAAGCGTCCTTCAACCTGCTGACGTTGTTCTGGGGTCAGACTGCGCGTGGCATCACCAAACAGGTAGTCATCCAAGTCGTAGTTCTTGAGCAACATTTTGGTGTGGAACAGGTTTTCCTGATACACGTTAACGTCTGTCATTTGATAGGCGTCTTGGGTGTCATCAGAAAGGTAGTTCTGGATCGAATTGATCTCGTGATCGATAAAGTGCTTCTTGCCTTCAACGTCACGGGTAAACCCACGAACGCGGTAATCGACGGTCACGATGTCCGAATCAAATTGATGGATCAGGTAATTCAACGCCTTCAGCGGTGAAATTACCCCGCAGGTCGATACATCAATATCAACCCGAAAAGTGGCAATGCCATCTACCGGATGGATTTCCGGGTAGGTATGGACGGTGATGTGGCTTTTATCCAGATGCGCAAGGATAGTCTCAGGCAGCGGGCCTGGTGACTCCTCGATCTGACTTTCGGTCGGTTCAACCGGCTGCTCGGAGATCAGGATGGTTACGCTTGCGCCTTGCGGCTCGTAATCCTGGCGGGCAATGTTGAGGATATTGGCACCGATAATGTCAACAACATCAGTGAGAATCTGCGTCAGGCGCTCAGCATCGTACTCTTCGTCGATGTACTGAACATAAGCCTGCTGGTCTTCCGGCGTTTCCGCGTAGCAGATGTCATAGATGTTGAAGCTCAAGGTCTTGGTCAGGTTGTTAAACCCATGGAGCTTGAGTCTGCTTTTCACCGTTTTAAAACTCTCTATAGAAAGCGGCAGGGCCGCGTGGTCGAGCATGCCCGTCAACCGTAAAGTACCCGGCTGCGTAGGACGGTTAACACCTCTTCGCTTTGGCGATTTTGGTTATGTGTACGAAGCGCATGGCGCCCCTAAAAAGGGGCGCCATTATGCAGATGCAAAGCACCGCCCGCCAGAGTGTGAACGGTGCAAATGATAAAACTATGTCAGCGCCCGGCTAAAAGACGGAATCAAAGCGTGAATACACCGCTTATTACGCTTGGCCGAGTTCGATAATCTCGTAGTCGTGACTGATCTCAACCCCACCGCGCGCGAGCATGATTGAAGCAGAGCAATACTTTTCAGCCGACAACTCGACCGCACGTTTGACCTGGGCGTCTTTCAAGCCACGGCCCTTCACCACGAAATGCAGGTGAATCTTGGTGAAAACCTTAGGTTCCTCACCTGCACGCTCGGCTTCAACGAATGCCTCGCAGCTTTCAACTGCCTGCCGTGACTTCTTGAGAATGCTCACCACATCGAAATTGCTGCAGCCACCGAGGCCGATCAGCACCATCTCCATGGGCCGCACCCCGAGGTTACGTCCGCCGCTTTCCGGAGGCCCATCCATCACCACGGCATGACCACTACCCGACTCACCAATAAAAAGGGCTTCACCGGCCCATTGAATGCGCGCTTTCATTATCAAGCCTCCGCTGATGAAAAGTCCGGCAGCTTAACAGCGCCGTAAACACTCGGCTATAGCCTCACTTTGGCGAAAGTTCAACTCAATGTTGTTAGCTGGGTCGCAAAATGAGGCTGTGTAAGATAGTGTTGATTAAGCTGGCGCCACTTTACTGGCACACTAGCTCACATAACTAATAAGAAAACGCCTCCAAGACAAGGCACACATTTTTTATATTTCGGGACTCGGGCATGGTCGCAATAACCCTTACACCTAAAATAAAGAACCTCGACAAGCTTCTTGCACATTGTCATCGCCGTCGTTATACGGCTAAAAGCACCATCATCTACGCGGGGGACCGCTGTGAAACCCTGTTCTTCATCGTGAAAGGTTCGGTCACGATCCTGATCGAGGATGACGACGGGCGCGAAATGATTATCGCCTACCTCAACTCCGGAGATTTCTTCGGCGAGCTGGGTTTGTTCGATAAAGAAGGCGCTGATAAAGAGCGCAGTGCCTGGGTCCGCGCCAAAACGGAGTGTGAAGTCGCAGAACTGAGCTACACCAAGTTCCGCGAACTGACCGAGCAGGACCCGGACATTCTTTATGCCCTGGGTAGTCAGATGGCTGAGCGTTTGCGCAATACCACGCGCAAGGTCGGTGACTTGGCATTTCTTGACGTCACCGGGCGTGTAGCCCGTACCCTGCTTGATCTGTGTAAGCAGCCTGATGCAATGACTCATCCTGATGGCATGCAGATCAAAATCACTCGTCAGGAAATCGGCAGGATCGTCGGCTGCTCTCGCGAGATGGTTGGCCGGGTACTCAAAGCGCTCGAAGAACAGGGCTTGGTCCACGTCAAAGGTAAAACCATGGTAGTTTTCGGTACGCGCTGATAGCGTTGGCACGCGACAACTGACATAAAAAAAACCGCTACTCAGGAATACTGAAGTAGCGGTTTTTTTTAGCCTGCGCGGCTAATCAACATCAAGGTTGCTGTTGATCAAACGCTTGCGTTCAGGAAAGAACAAACGCTCCAGTTCAACGCCCGGCTTTTCGGCGCGCATGAAGATTTCACCGACCAGAAATGCATACACCTCGTTGATTTCCATCAACTCCACGTCTGCACGGTTGAGAATACCGCTTTCGGTCACGACCAGACGCTCGCGCGGCACCTTCAGCAGCAAATCCAAGGTTGTCTCAAGATTAACCTCGAAGGTATGCAGGTTGCGGTTGTTGATGCCGATAAGTGGAGTATCCAAGGTCTTCAGCGCACGCTCCAACTCATCAGCGTCGTGCACCTCAACCAACACATCAAGATCGAATGATTTAGCCGTAGCCGCCAGCTCAGCCATTCGCACATCGTCGAGTGCCGAGACAATCAGCAAGACACAGTCTGCTCCCAATGCACGCGACTCGACGATCTGATAAGGGTCGATCATAAAGTCTTTACGGATCACCGGCAGCGAGCAGGCATTCCGCGCGATTTGGAGAAAGTGATCAGCACCCTGGAAAAAATCGATATCAGTCAATACCGACAAACAGGTTGCGCCGCCGTCTTCATAACACTTGGCGATCTCAGCAGGGTTGAAGTCTTCGCGGATTACCCCCTTGCTGGGAGAGGCTTTTTTAATCTCGGCAATGACCGCAGGTTCTTTGGTCGCCGCCTGCTCAAGCAATGCCTTGGCAAAGCCACGCGGTGCATCGGCTAGCCGAGCATCACGCTCCAGTTCACTGAGACTGGTGATGCGGTTACGCGCGGCAACCTCTTCAACTTTACGTGCAAGAATCTTTTCCAGAACTGTTGGCACGCTCACCCTTCGTTCTCCTGTTTGAATACCGCAGTGAATGATGCCAGCTCTTCCATTTTTTCCCGTGCAAGCCCCGTGCACAGTGCATCATGGGCCAGTTGCACACCTTCTTTTAGGGTGCTTGCCAAATCGGCAGCATATAACGCAGCACCCGCATTAAGGGCGATCAGGTCAGCGGCTTTTTCCCCAGCTTCGGTCTTGCGTTTACCCAACGCATCACGGATCAAGGCCAGGGATGCCTCGGGGCTGTCAACCGTAAGCCCTACAAGACTTTGGCTCTTTAAGCCTAGATCTTCCGGGAGCACTTGGTACTCGCTGATCTGCCCATCTTTTAACTCAGCAATATGGGTGGCCGCAGCAATGCTGAACTCATCCAGACCATCTTGCGAGTGCACCACCAAGATATGTTTGCTGCCCAAGCGCTTAAGCACTTCCGCCAGTGGCCGGCACAAGGCCTGGCTAAACACGCCAACGACCTGATGCTGAACAGCAGCCGGATTGGTTAGCGGGCCAAGCATATTGAACAGGGTACGCAAACCAAGCTCACGGCGTGGCCCAGCGGCATACTTCATTGCTTTGTGATGCACCTGCGCGAACATAAAGCCCACGCCGACACTGTCAATACATCGCGCGACCTGCTCTGGGGTCAAGTTCAAATAGATGCCCGACGCTTCGAGTAAGTCGGCGCTGCCGCTTTTACCCGAAACGGCCCGGTTGCCATGCTTGGCAACTTTGCCGCCCGCTGCCGCGACGACAAAGCTGGCGGCAGTTGAAACATTGAAGATATTCGCACCATCGCCACCCGTCCCTACCACATCGACAACATGGTCCAGCGTTGGCAACACCACATGGCTGGCCAGCTCGCGCATGACCGAAACCGCGCCGACGATCTCATCGATGGTCTCGCTCTTCATGCGCATGCCCATCAAGAACGCCCCAATCTGCGCCTCGGTGCATTGGCCGGTCATGATTTCGCGCATGACGTCCTGCATTTCCTCGGTGCTGAGGTCGAGCTGGCTGACGACCCGGTTCAGGGCTTGTTTGATGTCCATCAGCGCGCGCCTCCTTGCTGTTTGAGGAAATTGGCAAACAGTTCATGACCTTGTTCTGTGAGGATAGACTCAGGATGGAATTGCACCCCTTCGACATTCAAGGTCTTGTGCCGCAGGCCCATGATTTCATCGACGGCGCCGTCTTCAGTTTGTGTCCAGGCGGTCATCTCAAGGCAGTCAGGCAGCGTTTCGCGCTTAACTACCAATGAGTGGTAACGGGTCACGATCAGCGGATTGTTAAGCCCAGCGAACACACCTTTATCCAAGTGATAAACCGGGCTGGTTTTGCCGTGCATCACTTGCCGTGCACGCACGACATCACCGCCAAACGCCTGGCCAATACTCTGGTGGCCCAAACACACGCCCAACAGCGGCAGTTTACCGGCGAAGTGTTTGATCACCTCAAGCGACACACCCGCCTCATTCGGCGTGCAAGGCCCTGGCGACACCACGATGCGATCCGGCTTGAGCGCCTCGAGTTCCGCCACGGTTAGTTCATCATTGCGTACAACTTTGACCTCTTCACCCAACTCACCGAGGTACTGCACCACGTTGTAGGTAAAGGAGTCGTAATTATCGATCATCAGTAGCATGGCAGGCTCCTCAGTGAGATTGTTCAGCTAGGGCAACAGCACGGAACATGGCGCGCCGCTTGTTCAGCGTTTCTTCCCATTCCAGCGCTGGCACTGAGTCGGCAACGATTCCCGCGCCCGCTTGCACATGCAACTCACCGTCTTTAATCACAGCGGTGCGAATGGCGATGGCGGTGTCCATATTGCCATTCCATGCCAGGTAACCCACCGCACCGCCGTAGACACCACGCTTGACCGGTTCAAGCTCATCAATAATTTCCATTGCACGGATTTTCGGCGCGCCGGACAAGGTGCCAGCCGGCAAAATTGCCCGCAGTGCATCCATCGCGCTATAACCGCTTTTTAACTGACCGGTGACGTTGGACACGATGTGCATCACGTTGGAATAGCGCTCGATGACCATTTTCTCGGTTAGCTTGACGCTGCCGGTTGTGGCCACACGCCCGACATCGTTGCGCCCGAGGTCGATTAGCATCAGGTGTTCAGCGACTTCCTTGGCATCAGATAACAGGTCTTCTTCAAGCGCCTGATCAGCCTCTTCATTGGCGCCGCGCGGACGTGTACCGGCAATCGGGCGAACGGTGATGAGATTATCTTCAACGCGCACCAGTACTTCCGGCGAACTGCCCACCACGTGGAAATCACCAAAATTGAAGAAGTACATATAAGGCGTTGGATTGATACAACGCAGGGCGCGATAAAGGTCGATCGGCGCCGCTTTGAATGGAATCGACATGCGCTGGGAAATCACCACCTGCATGCAATCGCCAGAGAGGATGTATTCTTTAATAGCGCCAACCGAACGCTCGTAATCTTCACGGCTAAAGCTCGAACGGAACTCAGGTTCAGCACCGGCAGCGGCATTCAGATCAACACCCAGACGCGGGGTAATTGGCTGACGCAGCTTGTGCAGAATTTCTTGAAGGTGGGCTTGAGCCTGCTCAAAGGCGTCATCTTGCGAGGTGTCCGCCAGGACAATTGCATGCATCTTGCCAGCAAGGTTGTCGAACACCACCACGGCATCGGAAACCATTAGCAGGATATCCGGGTTACCCAGTGGGTCCGGATTGGCCGACTTGGCCAGACGTTTTTCAACATAGCGCACGCTGTCGTAGCCAAAGTAACCGACCAAACCGCCATTAAAGCGCGGCAAACCCGGCAAGGTGGGCACTTGATAGCGCTCTTTGAATTGCTCGACAAAATCCAGCGGGTCTTCGCATTCGTGACGCTCGGTTTCTATACCGTCGACACTGACAATCACAGTGTGATCATAGGCGCGCAGCACAGTGCGTGCCGGCAAGCCGATGATTGAATAACGCCCCCATTTCTCACCGCCCTGTACCGACTCGAGCAAGTAAGTGTTGGCTTGATCAGCCAGCTTCAGGTAAATCGACAGCGGCGTGTCGAAGTCAGCAATGGTTTCGTGGGCAACAGGGATACGGTTATAGCCGGACGCGGCTAAACGCAGGAATTCTTCGCGGATCATGATCTGCCTCGTGGTTTGAGGGTAAAACGGTCGTGTGCAAACGCGCCGGCTAACCGGCCACTATCAATTCAGAGGCGCCAGCGCCAACGGGCCAGGGCCTTGATGATTTTCATCCCGGCTCGTTCAAGCCAGAGTTTGCAGGTAACCACCACGGGGAAATCTCTTAGGCGTGGATTAAAGTCAGGCAACACTAGCGCAGGCGCCGGGTCTAATCAACCCGGCGATACGCCAGAGTTAAAGGAAATAAGCGGAATCAAGCCGCGCAAGTCTTCCAGCACACAGGCAGGACACTCTTCACTAATGGGCCGGCCGTGGTTGTAGCCATAATTGAGCGCCACGCATGTAACACCCGCCGCCTTTGCTGCCAGCACGTCATTGCGCGAATCACCGACAAATAATGATTGCTCTGCCGTCACCTTGGCCATATGCATGACATGCAACAACGCAGCAGGATCGGGCTTCTGTTGGGCCAAGGTGTCTCCGCCAATAATCCAACGAAAATAACCGCCCAGTCCTTTCTCATCGAGCAAGGGCGCAACAAAGCGCTCGGGTTTATTGGTCACCACAGCCATCATCACACCCTGTTTTTGAAGCCAGTCCAGCGCTTCAACAACACCGGCATAAACCGTCGTCAGTAGGTGGTTGTCTGCGTAGGCGTGCATGAACAGCTCAAGTGCAGACTGCGCTTGCGCTTCATCAATATGCTCATGCGCCATACCGTCGGCCAGTGCCCGGCGCACCAATACGCGAGCACCATTGCCAATCCAGTTGCGCACATTCTCCAGTCCTGCAGGCGCTCGGCCAAGGGCTTGCAGAGTATTATCAACAGCGGCCGCCAAGTCAGGGGCCGAGTCAATCAGCGTGCCGTCGAGGTCGAACATCACCAGTTTTGGCAGTTTTCCAGCAAGCGCACCGCGTAAAGGCATCAGCCTTTGACCTTCGCCAGCTCAGCGCGCATGGCATCGATAACCGTACGGTAGTCCGGCTGATTGAAAATCGCCGAGCCCGCCACAAAAGTATCGGCACCCGCTTGGGCGATCTCTGCAATATTGCCGACATTGACCCCGCCGTCGATTTCCAGGCGAATCTCACGACCGCTGGCGTCAATCAGAGCCCGGGCTTCACGCAGTTTATCGAGGGTGCCCGGGATAAACTTCTGACCGCCAAACCCTGGGTTGACACTCATCAGCAGAATCATGTCCACCTTATCCAGCACATGCTTGAGTACGCCCAGTGGAGTCGCAGGGTTAAACACCAACCCCGCTTTACAGCCGCCATCACGGATCAATTGCAGTGAACGGTCGATATGCTCGGATGCTTCCGGGTGGAAGGTAATATAGCTCGCGCCCGCCTCAATAAAGTCACCAATAATACGATCTACAGGCTTGACCATCAGATGGGCATCAATGGGCGCAGTAACACCGTACTTGCGCAAAGCTGAACAGACCATAGGCCCAATCGTTAGATTAGGTACGTAGTGATTGTCCATTACATCAAAGTGAACAATATCGGCACCAGCAGCAAGGACGTTATCCACTTCCTCACCCAGCCGGGCAAAATCAGCAGAAAGGATCGACGGGGCGATGGCAAATGGCTGCATGGCTAACCTCAAAAATACACACGGATTGCGCGCATTGTAGCAGCCCCAACTCAGGTTTTGCCGTTACAAGTGCGTACCGAAACAGCTAGGCTGGATCACTCAGGCAGTCGGAGAATTTATTTATGGTGTTGCGTGCTACTTTTATGGTTTCAACCCTGCTGACTTGCACACTGGCGCTGGCCGACGCTGACGCCGGAGCCGACAAGACGCCAGCAGCGAGCACGGCAGACAAACCTGTCGTTCGCGCGGCCCTTGGTGAGCGCAGCCAAGCCGAAACCGCTGCACTGGAAAGGCAGCTCGCCGCCACCGAACAACAGCAGCTGCAAACCCAGACAGGCGATACCTTTTTAGGTCTTTGGCGTCCCGCCAATAATGCCGATCCAAGCGGGGCGGTAATTTTAGTTCCGGGTGAAGATGAAAGCGCTGACTGGCCCATTGGCATTAGCCCACTGCGACACAAACTGCCTGACACGGGCTGGAGCAGCCTGAGCCTCACCCTTCCAGACGCCGAAGCGGCGCCAATGTCGCGCAACAGTGATAAGCCCACGCCAAGCCAAACCGAAAATCCCGACGGAGCAGCCAAGCCGGAAATCGCCGAAACACCTGCAGAACCCCAGGAGAAGCCCGCGTCACCTGCTGAAGCGACAGCAGACCCCGCCGAAGACGCAGAAGATACAACTGTGGTTACCGAGCAGACAGACAACGCTCCGGCAAAAAACCTGCAGCCGTATACCGAGCGAGTATTTGCGAGAATTGCAGCGGGTATCACCTTCGCTCAACAACAAGGAGCCAAGACCGTTGTATTGGCTGGGCAAGGAACAGGGGCCTACTGGGCGGCACGCTATCTCGCCGAACAGCAGCCACCCAATGTAAGCAACCTGCTGCTGATTGCGGCACAGATGCCTGGCGGGTTTAATCCCGATCTGGAAACCCTGATTAGCCAGCTCAAGCTCGCAACCGGCGACTTCTATTACAAGGATCAAGTCGCCGAGACCCGTGCGGCAAAACAGCGCCTGAACGCGGCAAAGAGACAGAAGCGCACGGCCTATATTCAGATCGCCATGACTTCATTGCCAGGCAATCGCGATGTCGAGCAAGAGCAATTATTCCGCCGGATCAAAGGCTGGCTAAGCCTGCATCTGCAAAGTAATGCAAGCGCGGCCAAGCAATAGCGCGAGCGGGGGTGCGCTACTCAAAACCCATGGCGCTCACGCACAAGGCTATAGGCGTGGTGCAACTCGCGGGTCTTTTCCGTGGCCATGCGCACCTGCTCTGGACTGGCACCACTGCCTTGCAGCTTGTCCGGGTGATGGCGACTTAACAATCGCCGATAAGCGCGCTTGATTTCGGCCGGATTACTGTCCGCCGTCACACCGAGCAATTTTAGCGCTTGCTGGTAGGTCGATTGGACTGGCATCGACTGACGCGGAGGCGCACTCGTGCGTAGCGCTTCGTTGGCATTAACCGACACGCCTAACCATGTGCCCCAAAGCAAAATCAGCTCGCGTTCAGAGCGACTCACCGGACCTGCAGCACTGACCATGCGCCAGCATGCACTCAACATTGGCGTGGCATTTGGCGCTTGAGCACGCAAAGGTGTTCGTAGGTTGTCACGCCCGGTTTTGCCTCGAGAGAAAGCCTCAATCGCACGCCGCTGGGCTGCATCATCAAGCCGCATACGCTGCATTTCCAAGCGCACCTGCTCGATATGCTGCTGCCGCACCCGGCCGTCACACTTAGCCAAACGGCCCAGCATGATAAACAGCAACTCATTATTCTCAGCCGGCGCCGAGCCACCAAGCCGCTCGCGCAACTGCCCCCAACTGGCCAAGCGTAAACGCCTGTCGACAACCTGGCCAAGCAGTGCGCCCAGTAAACCACCGGGAATGCTGGCAATGGCAAACCCGGCAACAGCCCCCAATACGGTGCTCGGCCAAATCACTTTAGTGCTCCTGCGCCAACAACTGTTCAACCTCGGCCAAACGATCATGGGTGCCAACATCAACCCAGCACCCGGCAAAATGCTCACCACTGACCAAACCCTTCGCCATTGCCTCGCGTAACAATGGTGCGAGCTTAAACGCTCCTTGCTTGCAGCCTGCAAATAGCTGTGGCGATAACACCGCAATACCGCTGTAGGTCAGGCATGCCTGCTTGCTTTCACCGTCATGGACTAACCCCTGCTGCAGATAAAAGTCGCCTTGGGAATGGTGTTGTGGATTGTCGACCAGCACCAAATGGGCCACGCCCTCAATAGGCTGCTGCAGATTTACGAAGCGGTAATCAGTGAATACATCGCCATTGACTACCACAAATGGGGCATCACCCAGCAAAGGCAGAGCGCGATAAATTCCGCCTCCAGTTTCAAGCGGCTCACCCTCTGCGGAATAGCTGATCTTCGCCGCAAACCGACTGCCGTCGCCGAGGTAATCCTCAATTTGTTGGCCTAGCCATGCATGATTAATCACCAATTCGGTGAACCCAGCACTGACCAAGGCTTTGATGTGATACTCGATCAGCGGCACGCCCGCTGCCCGTACCAGCGGTTTCGGGGTGTGCAGTGTCAGCGGGCGCATACGCTCGCCCTTGCCCGCTGCGAGAATCATTGCCTTCATAGCGGGTTCACCGACGCTTCAGTTGCGGGTCCCAAGCTGGCAAATAACTGCGCCAAGTCAGCGAGTTCCGGACGGCGCTCAATGACCGCATTGATGTAGTCGAAGAACCTCGGCACGTCCGCCAAGTACTTGGGTTTGCCATCGCGGTGGCAGATGCGCGCAAAAATACCGATGACTTTTAAGTGACGCTGCACGCCCATCAAGTCGCTGGCGCGCAAAAAGTCCTCAAGATCCGCCTGAACTGGAATACCCAGTGCTTGGGCTTGCTGCCAATAGCCTTCGAGCCACTGCTGCACCTGAGACTCTGGCCAACTAAGGAAGGCGTCCTTGAATAAGCAGGTCACGTCGTAGGTAACAGGACCATAGACCGCATCCTGAAAATCCAGGACCCCCGGATTAGGTTCACTGATCATCAGGTTGCGTGGCATAAAGTCGCGGTGAACCAACACTTTTGGCTGCGCCAATGCACTGTCGATTAACAAAGCACTGACCTTATCCCATGCAGCTTGCTGCTCAGGGCTGAACTCGGTCTGCAGATGATGTTTGACGTACCACTGCGGGAAGAGCTCAAGCTCGCGCCGCAACAAAGCCATGTCATAGCTAGGCAACGATTCATCCATAGGCAATTGCTGCAGTGCCAGCAGTGCCTGCAGGGCATCGGCAAAAAGACCATCAGCATTCTCTTGGGTGATGACATCCAGATAGGTCTGTCGCCCCAGATCATTTAACAGCAAGAAACCCTGCTCAAGATCCTCGGCCAAAATGAGTGGCACATTCAAATTCGCCCGTTGCAGCATGGCAGCGATTTTGACAAATGGCCGGCAATCTTCATTCGGCGGCGGTGCATCCATAACAATAAATGTACGATTTTCTGCCTGCCAACGAAAATAACGACGAAAGCTCGCATCGCTACTAGCAGAGGTCATCGTAGCGGTCGGAACCGCCCCCCAGCCTTGTTTTACAAACACATCTGGCAGTTCTGCATCGAGCCATTTTTCCAACAGTTGAAGCCGTATATCTTCTTTATGCATTACAAGGGTCTCCGACGGCCCTAGCCGTTGCGCGGGTCATGCTTTATTATCCAGCATCTTTTAAAGCCCATCGAGAGGCGTGCGGCCTCTGGGTCACTAGCGCGCAGGAAGCCCGGAAAAATAAGATGGCAGTAAAATACCCCGCTATTCGTAAAAAATTCCCACTTCTGGTGACGAGTGGCCTATTGGCCCTGCAGCCTGTTGCCAGTCAATTCGCCGTAGCAGCCGAGCAGTTTGACTGCGCGGCGTCCGCATCTGGCGGTTGGGCCTGTACCCCAAAAACCGCAGATGCGGCAGTGCCTGCACGCCCGGTTCACAATGAATCCAGCCTCAGTGCGCCTGCTACTTCAGATACCAGCACGGGTGGGAAAGTTGCAGCTGCAGCTGTCGGCACCAAGCTTGTGACTGAAAGTGAGGGCAAAGGCCTGTCATCTCGCAGTGCAGATTACAGCCATTTGGACTGGGTGCCGCGTGAAAAGTTGACTGAAGCTCAGCTTGCCGAGACCGCTCCTTACTGTTCGGGCGCCTACGTTGAGCCTGAACGCCCGGGAATGAATGACAACACGCCGCTCAATCAAGCGCCAATGTTCGTCTCAGCCAAAGCCTCGCGCTACCAGCAAGAAGAGCAGATTGCCACCTTGGCCGGTGATGTCGTATTGCGCCAGGCAAGCATGCAGGTTGAAGCCGATGAGGCCAACCTGCGCCAAGCTGAGAACATCGGCGAGCTAAATGGCAACGTGCGTCTGCGTGACAAAGGTGCCTTGGTTGTCGGCGATCATGCCGAGCTGCAACTCGACAATGGCGAAGCCAAAATCGATAACGCTGAGTACGTAATGCACCGCGGCCACATTCGTGGCAACGCGCTGTACGCCAAGCGTGAAGAAACCGCGATCATCCGCCTTAAAGACGGTACCTACACCAGTTGCGAACCGGGCAGCAATGCTTGGCACCTGACGGGTAACAACATCACCTTGAACCCGGCCACCGGTTTCGGTACAGCGACGAACGTAACCCTGCGGGTCAAAGATTTTCCGGTGTTTTACACACCGTACATCTACTTCCCGATTGATGACCGTCGCCAGTCGGGCTTCCTGCCGCCGACCATTGGCAGCTCAAGTGATAACGGTTTCACACTGGAGACGCCGTATTACTTCAACCTGGCGCCGAACTATGATGCCACCTTGTACCCAACGTACATGAGTGACCGCGGCTTGTTGATGGAAGGCGAAGGCCGCTACCTGACTAAAAATAGCGAAGGTCAGATTGGCGCCGCCTACCTCAATGATCAGAATGATGACCGCAAACTGCAGTCTGACTACAGCGACACCCGTTGGATGTACAGCTGGCAGCACAAAGGCGGGCTGAATGATCGCCTGCTGGCTGAGGTCGACTACACCGACATGAGTGACCCGTACTACTTCCAGGATCTGGGTACAGATCTTGGGATTGATACGCCGGACTTCGTCAACCAGCGCGGCACACTGACTTACCGCGGCGACAGCTACACCGCTCGCCTCAATGCCCATGCATATGAATTGGCAACCATTAGCGACATCACGCCGTATAACCGCCTGCCGCAAATTACTCTGGACGGTAAGCTGCCATTCCAGCCAGGCGGCGTACAGTTCGGTTACGGCACTGAATTGGTTCGCTTTGACCGCGATCTGCGTAGCGGCAACTACATCGATGATGAAGGCAACCCTGAAATACGGCTCGATGAGAACGTACGTGGCCTCGCGCGTTCCAACGGTGACCGCTTGCACCTTGAGCCCTCGGTAAGCTTGCCGCTGGATTGGAGCTGGGGCTATATCAAGCCACAGGCCAAGTACCTGTACACCAACTACGATCTGGACTTGGACAGCCAAGGCAAATCGACGCTACTGGCTGAGCAGAAGTACGACAGCACACAAAACCGCGGCGTCGGCATGCTGAGTGTTGACAGCGGCCTGTACTTTGATCGCAACACCCAATGGTTTGGCACCAACTATCGTCAGACTCTTGAGCCGCGCCTGTTCTACCTCTATGTACCTGAAGAAGATCAAACTGATATCCCTGTATTCGATACCGGCGAGACCACCTTCAGCTACAACTCGCTGTTCCGTGAAAACCGTTTCTCGGGCAAAGACCGCATCGGTGACGAGAACAAACTGTCCCTGGGCGTGACCAACCGGTGGATCGAAGACAATGGCTTCGAACGTCAGCGCTTCAGCATCGGCCAAGCGTTCTACTTTGCTGACCGCAAAGTGCAGCTGCCAGGCGTTGATTTTGATACCCGTGACGACGCAAAAGCCTCAGTGTCACCTTACGCCCTGGAATACCTGTATCGCTTCAACCGCGACTGGCGCTTTAGCTCGGATTTCAACTGGGATCCAGACAGCCACCGCACTCGCTCCGGCAGCGCCATGTTCCACTACCAACCTGAAGATAATCCGAACAAGGTTATCAACGCCGGCTATCGCTATCGCAACGACACCGTGCGTTACGACCAAAGCACTGGTAACTGGGTAGTTGGCGGCGGTGACTACGGCACGCCGGGTAGCCCGAATTATATCGAGGACTACTACAAAATCAGCCAACATGACTTCTCGGTTATCTGGCCAATTGTTCCGCAGTGGAGCGTTATTTCGCGCTGGCAGTATGACTACAGCCGTAACCGCACTCTGGAAGCCTTCGGCGGCTTTGAGTACGACAGCTGCTGCTGGAAACTGCGTTTAATTAATCGTTACTGGATCGACAATGACGAAGTAAGCCAGAACCCGTCGTTCAACGATGAGCCCGATCGCGGAATTTTCCTGCAGATCGTGCTCAAAGGTTTGGGCGGCGTGACTGGCAACAAAACTGAATCTTTCCTCGATCAAGGCATTCAAGGTTATCGTGAACGTGAAGACAAAGCTTTCTGATTACGTGCGCCCCCTGCTGCTGGGCGCGATGTTAGTAGGTACTGCGGTACACGCTGAAGTACAACCTCTGGACCGCGTCGCGGCGATTGTCGATAATGACGTGATCATGCAGAGCCAGCTCAATGCGCGCATCAGTGAAGTTCAGCAAACAATCGGCAAACGCGGCTCAACATTGCCGCCGGAGCACGTGCTGCAACAGCAGGTACTGGAACGTCTGATTATTGAAGACATCCAGCTGCAGATCGGTGAGCGCTCGGGTATTCGCATCACCGATGAAGAGCTCAATCAAGCCATCGGTACCATTGCCCAGCGCAATGGCATGAGCATTGATCAGTTCCGCGCGGCACTGAGCAAGGATGGTTTGTCTTTCGACAATGCGCGGGATCAGGTTCGCCGTGAAATGATCATCAGCCGCGTGCGTCAGCGCCGCGTTGCAGATCGTATTCAGGTGACCGATCAGGAAGTGCAGAATTTCCTGGCCTCAGATCTTGGCAAAATGCAGTTGTCTGAAGAGTTCCGCCTGGCCAACATACTGGTTCCTGTTCCTGAAAGCGCAGCGCCTGAGCAAGTTCAAGCGGCTGATCGTCAGGCACAAGACATTTACCAGCAGTTGCAGCAGGGCGCCGACTTTGCGCAGTTGGCAATCGCCAAATCGTCTAGCGAAACCGCACTGGAAGGTGGCGAAATGGGCTGGCGTAAAGCGGGCCAACTCCCCCCTCCATTCGACAGCATGCTCAGTACCATGACGGCTGGTGAAGTGACTGAACCGGTGCGTACGCCCGGTGGCTTTATCATCATTAAGCTGCAGGAAAAACGTGGCGGCGGTACTCAGGTACGCGATGAAGTCAGCGTTCGCCATATCCTGATCAAGCCAAACGCAATCCGCAGCGATGCCGAGAGCCAACGTCTGGCCGAGCGGCTTTATGAGCGAATCAAAGCCGGTGAAGACTTTGCCGAACTGGCAAAAAACTACTCCGAAGATCCGGGTTCTGCACTCAACGGCGGTAAACTCGACTGGATCGACC
Source organism: Pseudomonas sp. EL_65y_Pfl2_R95 (assembly GCF_963971045.1). Classification (NCBI taxonomy): domain Bacteria; kingdom Pseudomonadati; phylum Pseudomonadota; class Gammaproteobacteria; order Pseudomonadales; family Pseudomonadaceae; genus Pseudomonas; species Pseudomonas sp. EL_65y_Pfl2_R95. The sequence continues at coordinate 28,454 of NZ_CAXAOV010000005.1, forward strand.
CAAGTGCCCTGGTGCCTGAGTTCCGTGAAGTGATGGACTCAACGCCAAGCGGTGAAGTGTCCAAACCCTTCAAGTCACGTTATGGCTGGCATGTTCTTGAAGTAATGGGCCGTCGCGCCACAGACAGCAGCGAGCAGATGCGTAAGCAGCAAGCGCAAACTATCCTGCGCAACCGTAAGTACGACGAAGAACTGCAAGCTTGGCTGCGGCAGATCCGCGACGAGGCTTACGTAGAAATTAAGCAGTGACAGCGCAACGCTTCGCACTGACGCCGGGTGAGCCAGCAGGCATAGGTCCCGACCTATGCCTGCTGCTTGCCCAGCACGCCCATCCCCACCCGCTAATTGCCATTGCCAGCCACGCCCTGCTTAGCGAGCGAGCGGCCTTACTGGGTTTAACAATCCGCTTCGTCAGCGTCAGCCCCATTGCCTGGCCGGATGAACCCGCACCCGCAGGCAGCCTGTTTGTGTGGGATACCCCACTAGCTGCTCCGGTGATTGCTGGCCAGTTGGATCCAGCCAACGCTGGCTATGTACTTGAAACGTTGGCCCGCGCCGGCCAAGGCTGTGTTGCGGGCCACTTTGCCGGCATGATCACCGCACCCGTGCATAAAGGCGTGATCAACCAATCTGGCATCGCCTTCTCGGGTCATACCGAGTTTCTGGCGGAGTTAACCCAAACCGAACAAGTGGTAATGATGCTCGCGACCCATGGTTTGCGTGTTGCCTTGGTCACCACTCACTTGCCCCTTAAAGATGTCGCCGCGGCGATTACCGATGAACGCTTAAGCCGGGTTACGCGCATCCTGCATCATGATCTGCGCACCAAGTTTGGCCTGGAAAATCCGCGCATTCTCGTCTGCGGCCTCAACCCCCACGCCGGTGAAGACGGACACCTGGGCCGAGAAGAAATTGAGGTCATAACGCCTGCACTGGAACGCTTACGCGCCGAAGGCATGCAATTGATCGGTCCGCTGCCTGCTGATACCTTGTTCACCCCAAAACACCTCGATCATTGTGATGCCGTGCTGGCGATGTATCACGATCAGGGCCTGCCAGTCCTCAAGTTCAAAGGCTTTGGCGCTGCAGTGAATATCACCTTGGGCCTGCCGATTATCCGTACCTCGGTCGACCACGGCACCGCCTTGGATCTAGCAGGCAGTGGCAAGATTGACAGCGGAAGTATGGATGTCGCCCTGCAAACCGCTTACGCCATGGCCACCAGCCAAGTCCAAGCCTAATCAAGCGACGATCGCCAACGCCAGCGTGCCGACTCCCTGTTAAACTAAGCGATTATTTTTGCTTTAAGCTTGGTTTGACGCTTGGAGCTGCTGCTAATGCCTGAGAGCTACTAATGTCCGAGAGCCACCAACACCGCGCGCGTAAACGCTTTGGTCAGAACTTTCTGCACGACGCCGGGGTGATCCACCGCATCCTGCGCGCCATCCACGCCAAAGAAGGCGAGCACCTGCTGGAAATCGGCCCGGGCCAAGGCGCCCTGACTGAAGGTTTGCTTAACAGTGGCGCGCAGTTAGACGTAATCGAGCTCGATAAAGACCTGATCCCGATCCTGCAACACAAGTTCGGCAGCGAGCCACACTTTCGCCTGAATCAGGGTGACGCCCTGAAGTTCGACTTCAATCGACTTGAGGCACAGCCGCGCAGCTTACGGGTAGTCGGTAACCTGCCGTATAACATCTCCACCCCGCTGATATTCCACCTACTAAACAATGCTGCACTGATTCGTGACATGCACTTTATGCTGCAAAAAGAAGTAGTCGAGCGTCTGGCCGCAGGTCCAGGGGGTGGCGACTGGGGTCGCTTGTCGATCATGGTGCAGTACCATTGCCGGGTTGAGCACTTGTTCAATGTGGGCCCCGGCGCCTTCAATCCGCCGCCTAAAGTCGACTCTGCAATCGTTCGCTTGGTGCCTCACGAAGTACTGCCACACCCAGCAAAGGACCATAAGTTGCTGGAGCGGGTGGTACGAGAAGCCTTTAACCAGCGCCGCAAAACCCTGCGCAACACGCTTAAGGCATTATTGCCAGCCAGTGAAATTGAAGCGGCTGGCGTCGACGGCAGCCTACGACCGGAACAACTCGACCTTGCAGCATTTGTGCGCCTGGCCGACAAACTAGCCGAGCAGAGCCCAGACGCTGAAACCAGTCAAGGCTGAACAGCCTTTCGCCATTGGACGTACGGCTTAATGCTTTATGTGCATTACCTACAAAGCCCAACTCATCGCTTCACCCAGCCTGCAGGTTTGAGCATGTCAGATTCGCCTTATCAAATAGACGTCAGCGTTGTGACTCATTACCTGCCGGAACAATCACAGGCCGAGCAGAGCCGTTTTGCATTTGCCTACACAGTAACCATCACCAACAACGGTCAACTGGGAGCGAAGCTTTTGTCGCGCCACTGGTTAATCACCGACGGTGAAGGTCGAGTGCAAGAAGTTCGTGGCGCCGGAGTTGTCGGCGAACAGCCCCTCATTGCCCCAGGTCAGAGCCACACGTACACCAGCGGCACAGTCATGACGACTCGCGTGGGGACTATGCAAGGTAGCTATCAGATGATGGCTGAAGACAGCACACCCTTCGATGCCACTATCGCGCCCTTCCGTCTCGCCGTACCAGGTTCATTGCACTGATGACTACTTATGCTGTTGGCGACCTCCAAGGTTGCCTGAAACCCTTGAAGTGCTTACTTGAGCGTGTCGCCTTCGATCCTGCTAAAGACCAGCTCTGGGTAGCAGGTGACCTGGTTAACCGTGGCCCACAATCGTTGGAGACCCTGCGCTTCCTCTATGCCATGCGCGACTCGGTTGTCTGCGTGCTGGGCAATCATGACCTGCATCTGCTGGCCGTGTCGCAAAATGCCGAACGCATGAAAAAATCCGACACCCTGCAAGCCATTCTTGAGGCCCCGGACCGAGCCGTCTTGCTCGACTGGCTGCGCCAACAAAAGCTTATGCACTTTGATGCCACCCGTAATATTGCCATGGTTCATGCCGGTATTGCGCCGCAGTGGAGCATCGAAAAAGCCCTCAAACGCGCCGCCGAAGTGGAAGAGGTGCTGCGTGATGACAACCGCCTGTGCAAGTTTCTTGATGGCATGTACGGCAATGAACCCGACGTGTGGAACAACGAGCTAAGTGGCGTCCCACGTCTGCGGGTCATCACCAACTACTTCACCCGCATGCGCTTTTGCACAGCCGACGGCACCCTTGACCTGAAAAGCAAAGAAGGCCTGGACACCGCCCCTGCCGGTTACTTGCCATGGTTCAGCCATAAACAACGAAAAAGCCTGGGCACTAAAATTATCTTTGGTCACTGGGCGGCGCTTGAAGGTAATTGCCCCGAGCCCGACCTCTACGCACTTGATACAGGCTGCGTATGGGGCGGCGCCCTGACAATGATGAATATTGATACTGCTAAACTGCACCGTTGTCAGTGCAGCGAGGAAAAGTAATGAGTGACTTCAAGCGCATCTCCCCAGAGCAAGCCCAAACACTGCGCGAGCAAGGCGCCGTGGTCGTTGATATACGCGACCCGGACAGCTTTGCTGCAGGACACATCAGCGGCTCGCAGCATCTGGACAACCACTCATTGGTCGACTTTATCGCCCAGGCGGACCTCGACCATCCACTGATTGTCTCCTGCTACCACGGCAACTCCAGCCAAGGTGCTGCGGCTTACTTGATTGGTCAAGGCTTCACCGACGTCCATAGCCTCGATGGTGGCTTTGAGCTATGGCAGGCACGCTTCCCTGACGCGACCAGCAAGTCCCCTCAGGAATAATTTTTTACATCACGCCAAGCCGCATCAGATAAGGCTTAGGGGCCTTATCGGCGATTTCCATCACAAGGATATGGCCACTTGGCACTTGATCTCCGCGATTACCAACTATCATTTATCTTAGGCCATCTAAATACCAAGTAGAGCCTGCCAACCGGCATCCGGGCCATCGGTATGATTAGGGACCTTATGAAAACTGTAGCGAGCGGAGGCAAGGCCACATATTAGGGTGCAATAACACGCAATTTACTTGGTGCCTCAGGTAAATAAGCAGTTTCAGAACCTTAATAACGCCCTCTTCAGCGCCGCAACTTTCTGAGGTTCAGTAGGTGTTCTGGGGGGATATCTGCGGCTGCTAACTCAGCCAACCGCCAGCGCCTGCACGACCGATCCCGAGCCGTCTCTGAACATCGAGCGAGGTGAAGTCATGAGCATTTTCAGTCACTTCCAACAACGTTTCGAATCGACACGCCAGGAAGAGCTGTCTCTGCAGGAGTATCTCGAGCTATGTAAGCAGGATCGCAGCGCTTACGCCTCGGCCGCAGAGCGCTTATTACTGGCGATTGGCGAACCGGAACTCCTCGATACATCCAGCAACTCGCGATTATCGAGAATCTTCTCGAACAAGGTCATACGCCGTTATCCGGCTTTTGCCGACTTCCACGGCATGGAAGAATGTATTGACCAGATCGTCTCCTATTTCCGCCACGCCGCTCAGGGCCTTGAGGAAAAGAAACAGATCCTCTACCTGTTGGGGCCGGTTGGCGGCGGCAAGTCTTCTTTGGCCGAGAAGCTTAAACACCTAATGGAAAAGGTGCCCTTTTATGCAATCAAGGATTCACCGGTGTTCGAGTCGCCGCTTGGGCTATTCAGCGATGCCGAAGACGGGGCGATTCTCGAAGAAGAATACGGCATTCCCCGGCGCTACCTGAGTAGCATCATGTCGCCTTGGGCCACCAAGCGTCTCGGCGAGTTTGGTGGCGATATCAGCCAGTTCCGCGTGGTCAAACTCTATCCATCGATCCTCAAGCAAATTGCCGTCGCCAAGACCGAGCCGGGCGATGAGAACAACCAGGACATTTCCGCCTTGGTCGGCAAGGTCGATATCCGCAAGCTGGAAGAGTACCCACAGAACGACGCCGATGCCTACAGCTACTCCGGAGCCCTGTGTCGGGCTAACCAGGGCATGATGGAGTTCGTCGAAATGTTCAAGGCACCGATCAAGGTGCTTCACCCATTGCTCACCGCCACCCAGGAAGGTAACTACAACAGCACCGAAGGCCTGGGCGCCATCCCTTACAACGGCATATTGCTGGCGCACTCCAACGAATCAGAGTGGCACAGCTTTCGAAACAACAAGAACAACGAGGCATTCATCGACCGGATTTACATCGTTAAAGTGCCGTATTGCTTGCGCGTCAGCGATGAAATCAAGATCTACGACAAACTGCTGATCAACAGCTCCCTGGCCAATGCCCACTGCGCGCCAGACACCCTGAAGATGCTCGCGCAGTTCTCGGTATTGTCGCGCTTGAAAGAGCCTGAAAACTCGAATATCTACTCAAAAATGCGCGTCTATGACGGTGAAAACCTCAAAGACACCGACCCTAAAGCCAAGTCGATTCAGGAATACCGCGACAGCGCAGGTGTCGATGAGGGCATGAACGGCCTTTCAACCCGCTTCGCCTTCAAGATTCTGTCAAAAGTATTCAACTTTGATGCGAACGAAGTGGCGGCCAACCCAGTGCACTTGCTCTACGTGCTCGAACAGCAGATCGAGCAGGAGCAATTCCCGGCCGAAATCCGCGAGCGCTACTTGCGCTTCATCAAGGAATACCTGGCACCGCGCTATATCGAGTTTATTGGCAAGGAAATTCAAACGGCATACCTCGAATCGTACAGCGAGTACGGCCAGAATATCTTCGACCGCTACGTGCTGTACGCCGATTTCTGGATACAGGATCAGGAATACCGCGATCCAGAAACCGGTGAAATTCTCAATCGTGTTGCACTTAACGAAGAGCTGGAGAAAATCGAGAAACCAGCTGGCATCAGCAATCCAAAGGATTTCCGCAACGAGATCGTCAACTTTGTACTGCGCGCCCGGGCCAACAACAACGGCAAGAACCCAACCTGGCTCAGCTACGAAAAGCTGCGAGTGGTGATCGAGAAGAAAATGTTCTCCAACACCGAAGACTTGCTACCGGTTATCAGCTTCAACGCCAAGGCCAGCAAAGAGGATCAACAAAAGCACAACGACTTCGTTACACGCATGGTTGAACGCGGTTACACCGATAAGCAAGTTCGCCTGCTGTCCGAGTGGTATCTACGGGTACGTAAATCGCAGTAACCGAGACCCGCTAGCATGCTGGCTAGCGAGTTGCTGCAGGCACTTCAACGGCCTGCCAGCCATAGAGATGCCTGGGGCTAATCCCTCCCAGGCACGCTCTAAGGAGAAGTCATGAGCTATGTGATCGACCGACGCCTGAATGGCAAGAACAAGAGCACGGTAAATCGTCAGCGTTTTTTGCGGCGTTACCGCGAGCACATCAAAAAAGCAGTTGAAGAAGCCGTCAGCCATCGCTCCATTACCGATATGGAGCACGGCGAGCAAATCAGCATACCGGGCCGTGATATCGACGAGCCGGTGCTGCACCATGGTCGGGGCGGTAAACAAACCACCGTGCACCCCGGTAATAAAGAGTTTTCAACCGGTGACCGCATACCGCGCCCACAAGGGGGCGGTGGAGGTCAGGGCAGTGGCAAAGCCAGTAACTCCGGTGAAGGCATGGACGAGTTCGTCTTCCAAATTACTCAGGAAGAGTTTCTCGATTTTATGTTTGAAGACCTCGAACTGCCCAACTTGGTAAAACGCCATTTAACCGGCACAGATACCTTTAAAACAGTCCGCGCAGGGATCAGCAGCGAAGGTAATCCCTCACGTATCAATATCGTGCGCACCTTGCGCTCAGCCCATGCCAGACGGATTGCCTTATCGGGTAGCAGCCGGGCAAAACTCAAAGTCGCACAAACCGAACTTGAACGCTTAAAGCGCGAAGAACCGGATAACTTCGGCGATATTCAGGCCATTGAAGAAGAAATCAGCAAACTGCACGCACGCATCAATCGCGTGCCATTTCTCGATACCTTCGACCTTAAATACAACCTGCTGGTCAAACATCCAAACCCCAGTTCGAAAGCGGTTATGTTTTGCTTGATGGACGTTTCCGGCTCCATGACCCAAGCCACCAAAGACATCGCCAAGCGTTTCTTCATCTTGCTTTACCTGTTTCTCAAGCGTAATTACGACAAGATTGAAGTGGTGTTTATCCGCCATCACACCAGCGCGCGCGAAGTGGATGAAGAAGAGTTTTTCTACTCACGCGAAACCGGCGGCACCATTGTTTCCAGTGCCTTGAAACTGATGCAAGAGGTGATGGCGGAGCGCTACCCGGTCAATGAATGGAATATCTACGCCGCACAAGCCTCGGACGGCGACAACTGGAATGATGATTCGCCGGTGTGCAGAGACATTCTGATCAACCAGATCATGCCGTTCGTACAGTACTTCACCTATGTCGAGATCACCCCGCGCGAGCATCAGGCGTTGTGGTACGAATACCAGCAGGTTAGTGAGGCCTTTGCTGACACTTTTGCCCAGCAACAGTTGGTGACTGCCGGGGATATCTATCCGGTTTTCCGCGAGCTTTTCCAGCGCAGGCTAACAGCATGAGCAAGCATGAGCAGGCCACAGCCGAAAGAAAACGTCAGCCCATTTCAACAGGCTCGGAATGGACCTTCGAGCTGATTCGCACCTACGACCGCGAAATCAGCAGGCTGGCTGAACGCTACGCCCTCGACACGTATCCCAATCAGATCGAAGTCATCACCGCCGAGCAAATGATGGATGCTTATGCCTCGGTCGGCATGCCACTGGGTTATCACCACTGGTCATACGGCAAGCAGTTTCTCTCCACCGAGAAAAACTACAGCCGTGGGCAGATGGGCCTCGCTTACGAAATTGTCATTAACTCCGACCCATGCATTGCATACCTCATGGAAGAAAACACCATGTGCATGCAGGCGCTCGTCATCGCCCACGCCTGTTACGGCCATAACAGCTTCTTCAAAGGCAATTACCTGTTCCGCACCTGGACCGACGCCAGCTCGATAATCGATTACCTGGTGTTCGCCAAGCAATACATCATGCAGTGCGAAGAGCGCCACGGCATTGATGCGGTTGAAGACCTGATTGACTCATGCCACGCCCTGATGAACTACGGAGTTGACCGCTACAAGCGCCCCTACCCTATTTCTGCGGAAGAAGAACGCCGTCGCCAGAAAGAGCGCGAAGAGCACCTGCAAAAGCAGATCAATGACCTGTGGCGCACGATTCCCAAAGGGGCCAGCAAAGACAGCGACAGAGACGACAAGCGTTTCCCGCCCGAGCCCCAGGAAAATATTCTGTATTTCCTCGAAAAACATGCGCCGCTGCTTGAACCATGGCAGCGTGAGGTGATTCGGATCGTGCGTAAAATCGCCCAGTATTTTTATCCCCAGCGCCAGACCCAGGTCATGAATGAAGGCTGGGCCACCTTCTGGCATTACACCCTGATGAACGACCTCTACGACGAAGGCTTGGTCACGGACGGCTTTATGATCGAGTTCTTACAATCACACACCAGTGTGGTCTACCAACCGGCATTCGACAGCCCGCACTACAGCGGCATTAACCCCTATACATTGGGGTTTGCCATGTATTGTGACATCCGCAGGATCTGTGAAAAGCCTACAGAAGAAGATCAGCGCTGGTTCCCGGAAATCGCCGGTAGCGACTGGCTCAGCACGCTTAAATTCGCCATGCACAGCTTCAAGGATGAGAGCTTTATCCTGCAGTATTTATCGCCCAAGGTGATCCGCGACTTAAAGCTATTCAGCGTGCTCGACGACGATCAGAAAGATGAGCTGCTGGTACCGGCAATTCACGACGACAACGGCTACCAACTCATCCGTGAAACCTTGGCCGCACAGTACAATCTTGGCAACCGCGAGCCCAACGTACAAATATGGAGCATCGACCGCCGTGGCGACCGCTCCCTGACCCTGCGTCATCAACAGCATGATCGTAAACCCCTGGGTGGCTCCACTGAAGAGGTGCTCAAGCACCTGCACCGCTTGTGGGGATTCGACATCCATCTTGAAGTCATGCAAGCCGATAAGCTGATTAACAGCCAACATGTTCCACCTAAGAAGGAGGCGGAGCGTGAGGGCGATTACCCACGCCTCGACCTGATCATCCCACCCATTTGATCGGTTGCCTCTTGCCTACAAGCTAAAGAGCATCAGGGTCTACCCTGCGAGGTGACCCGGATGCGCTTATTACTGATCACTCTGCTCTGCGTGGCGCTGGCCAGTTGCGCAAATCCTCCTGAGCCTCGGCCTAAGGTGAGCCATGCTGACCTGCAAGCACTCAGCCAACTAAAACGCTTCAAGATGATCGCCCCTGAATCGATGCTAAAAAAACCCTCAGCGCTTCAAGCGCTCTATCCTCAACTGGGCTTGTTGCTGGGCGAACAGTTGCGGCGAAAAGGCTACCAACAAACCGAGCCCGCACAAATCAGTGTGTATTACGGGCTGGCGGTGCAAGGCCACCGCTTTGAGTTCAAGGTCGACCAAGTCCCGCCCAGCCAGCTTGGCGCCTATCAAGCCATCCATCGACTGCACGACGAGACTGGCACCCTGCGGCTGCGCCTAACCGGCCCAGCCAACAAGCTGTTGTGGCAAGGCTCCCGCAAAACCGGGCTTAGCCCTGCCAGCTACAGCGCCGAGTTGCTTGAGCGCGCGGTAATCGCGCTTACCGCACAGATACCTGCCAGCATAGCGCCTTAGTCTCCCCAGTACGGCTCACAACCGCTATCCTCTGCAACATATGGAGGCAAGCATGCAAATTTATAAGGTTGGCGGCGCAGTACGTGACCGTTTGTTGGGCCGTGAAGTGACGGAAAACGACTGGGTCGTGGTGGGCGCCACCGCCGAACAAATGCTCGAGCAGGGTTTTCGCCCGGTAGGCGCGGATTTCCCGGTTTTTCTGCACCCGCAAACAAAAGACGAATATGCCCTTGCGCGAACCGAGCGCAAAAGCGGGCGCGGCTATGGCGGTTTCACATTCTTCGCCAGCCCCGAGGTCACGCTTGAGCAGGACTTGATCCGCCGCGACCTGACCATTAACGCGATTGCCGAAGATGACCACGGCAAACTATACGACCCGTACGGCGGCTTGCAGGATCTCGAAGCTAAATTACTGCGCCATGTATCACCGGCCTTTAGCGAAGACCCACTACGCGTGCTGCGGGTGGCTCGGTTTGCCGCACGCTACGCACCGCTGGGATTTAGCGTCGCCACAGACACCATGCAGTTGATGCAGCAGCTGAGTGAATCAGGAGAACTCAGCGCCTTGACCCCGGAACGCAGCTGGAAAGAAATATCGCGCGCACTGATGGAGCCAAGGCCCGATGTATTCGTCAAGGTGCTGCACGACTGCGGCGCACTGAAGATTTTACTGCCCGAAGTCGATGAGCTATTTGGCGTGCCGCAACCGCCGGCCCATCACCCGGAAATCGACACCGGCACCCATGTACTGAGCGTGTTGCGCCAATGCGCAGAGCACAATCAGCCGCTAACTGTGCGCTGGGCGAGCCTGCTGCACGATGTAGGTAAGGGCTTAACGCCGTCGGATCAGTGGCCGCGGCATATTGCGCACGAGCAGCGTGGCGTGAAGCTGATCAAGGCCATCAATACGCGCTGCAAGGCGCCTAAAGACTGCCAGGAACTGGCGCTATTGGTCGGTGAGTTTCACACCCACGGCCATCGCGCCCTTGAGTTAAAACCCTCAACATTGCTCGAGCTGCTGCAGCGCTTTGACGTATACCGCCGACCGCAACGCTTCGAAGAGTTCATTACGGCCTGCGAGATGGATGCACGGGGTCGCGATGGCTTTGAGCAAAGGGACTATCCGCAAGCCAGCTATTTACGCGAGGTGATGCAGGTTGCGTGCGCAGTGGCCGTGCAGCCGTTACTGGCTCAGGGGTTCAAAGGTCCAGAGCTTGGCGAGGCCTTGCAACGGGAACGACTGCAAGCCATCACTCAATTCAAAAAGGCTTATCAGGCGCCATCAGCCTGATTATCTGCGTGTGAAACGCAGTGCTTCAGCGGGCAGGCGCCTCAAGCAACTCAACGGGCGTCAGTTGCCGTTGCTTCCAACTGAAGGCTGCAGGGCGCAATACCTGATCAATCTGCGCGCTCGACCAAAGCTCAGCAAAGCTGCGATTCTCACCGGGATGCAGCACCTCTGGCGCTAACAGCGACAACGGCCACAGGACAAAGGCATTTTTTAGGATTTCCGCACGGGGCAGGATTAAACCATCGAAATTGCCGACTAAATCGCCGTAGAGTAAGACATCAATATCCAAGGGCAGGCCGACGCGATCCGGGGCGTATCGGCCGTTATCCGCCTCGATAAACTTGAGTTTACGATCAAAATCATGCAGCGGCATATCGGTCAGGCCGACCACCACCAGGTTGAAAAATGGCCCGCTTTTAATGCCGACTGGCGCGCTCTCAAACACCGCCGAACAGCGCATGCCCTTGAGCAAGCCGGCAAGCGCATCAAGCCCCGCACAAAGGTGAGCCTCGCGGTCAATATTGCTACCAAGACCCAGGTAAACCGGCGTTAGCGACATCCGCGCTCAATCTCCACACCTACACCGCCCAGCGCTGCTGGAACGGCACCAGGTTTAGTCAATTTGAGGCGCAACCAGGGAATCTGAAACTCATTCATCAGCATCTCAGCCAAGCGCTCAGCAAAGGTTTCAACCAGGATGAAACTGGCTTCAGTGGCAAAGGCTTGCACCCGCACCGATAGCTTCGCGTAATCAAGCGCTTTTTCCAGGTCATCGTTCAAGGCTGCGGGCTTGTTATCCCACCCCAGTTGCAGGTCTAAACGCAGGCACTGGCGGATCGTACGCTCCCAGTCGTATGCGCCGATTACCGTATCGACCTCCAGACCTTCGATAAAGACCGTGTCCAAACCTTTCTCCACTTCTCGGATTAACCCGCGATTACGAGCACCGCTCGAATCAAAAACTTGAGCCCGGCACTATAAAGATTCTCAGGCAGATATAAATGCTCAATTGCGACTTAGCCACTAGCTGTTATGCCGCGCTCCAAGGCTAGCCTGCCCACTTAATGCCACTTAGCTTAGGAAATCCGCGCCTTTTTACAATACGCATACCCTCAACCTGTCGCTTTTCAGAGTATTCCTAGGACTTCCTAAGCCCTGCTAGAATCAAGACACTTCTTGGGGCGGATCACCTCCATGTTTGCATTGCTGGTAGTTCTTGCTTACTTGCTAGGCTCAGTGTCCTTTGCCATCTTGCTCAGCCAGCTTGCAGGCAGACCAGACCCGCGCGCCTACGGATCCGGCAACCCCGGCGCAACCAATATGGTGCGCACTGCTGGCAAGCGCCTGGCCGTCATTACCCTGCTGGGTGATTTGCTCAAGGGCATAGCGCCTGTATTCATCGCCAAAATCCTTGGTTTCAGCCTTGCGCAGCAGGGGTGGGTCGGTCTAGCTGCCGTGGTCGGGCATATGTATCCACTGTACTATCGCTTTCGTGGCGGCAAAGGCGTGGCAACCGCTGCCGGAGTCTTTCTGGGTCTTTACCTGCCCGCCGCTCTATTGGCGGGCGCGTTGTGGCTGGTGACATTTGCCACCACTCGAACCAGCTCTCTTGCCGCCCTTATTGCCACACCGCTTACGCTGCCGCTACTGGCCTGGCAACAGCCGACTCTGTTGCTTCCAGTCAGCGTACTGACTGTACTGATCGTCTGGCGCCACCGGGGAAACTTACGCGATCTATTTGCCGGACGTGAGCGACAATTTTGAATCTACTGCGTGAACAGCGCTCACCCAGCAGCCCACTTTAGAGCGGTGCAAGCTGCTCCATAGGCCAGCGTGCACGCACAGCAATGCTTAAATCTTCGTGCTGCCCAGCCAGCAAACGCTGGCAGCCGGCATAGGCGATCATTGCGCCATTATCGGTGCAGAACTCCGGGCGCGCATAAAACACTTGTCCGTTGAACTCGCCGAGCATTTTCTCCAAGGATTGACGCAAAGCCGTGTTAGCGCTGACGCCGCCGGCAATGACCAAGCTGTTCAACCCGGTCAATTTCAGCGCCCGGCGACACTTGATCGTCAAGGTATCGACCACGGCCTGTTGAAATGCCAAGGCGATATCACTGCGGGTTTGCTCGCCATCATCGCCCTCAGCCACACACTGCTGCCAGGTGTTCAGGGTGAAGGTTTTCAGGCCGCTGAAGCTCATATCCAAGCCTGGCCGATCGGTCATGGGCCGCGGGAACACAAACCGGCCAGCGACCCCTTGATTAGCGAGCCGCGCAATTTCAGGACCGCCGGGATAACGCAGCCCCATCAACTTAGCCGTTTTATCAAATGCTTCGCCTGCGGCATCATCCAGCGACTCACCGAGTAACTGATATTGACCAATGCCATCGACTCGAACTAACTGGGTATGGCCGCCCGAAACCAACAAAGCGACGAACGGAAAGCTCGGTGGATTTTGCTCCAACATGGGCGCCAGCAAATGGCCTTCCATGTGATGCACACCCAACGCCGGAACCCCCCAAGCGAAGGCTAGCGACTGGGCACAGGAGGCCCCCACCAACAACGCACCAACCAGCCCGGGGCCCGCGGTGTAGGCTATAGCATCGATATCTTCAGCGCTGCAGTGCGCTTGCTCCAGCACTTGTCGGATCAGCGGCAGCATGCGTTTTACATGGTCGCGCGAAGCCAATTCAGGGACTACGCCGCCATAAATACGGTGTAAATCGATTTGACTGAACAGTGCATCCGCCAACAGCCCGCGCTTGCTGTCGTAGAGCGCGACACCGGTTTCATCACAGGAGGTTTCTAAACCCAATACCAGCATTGGCTAAAGCCTTGATTTAAAGAGAGACTTGAACAAGAAGTCAGGCATAATAATGGCCGCACGGGTATGCCGACCAGCGCTTTTCGATCAGAGGCTTTGCATTCTTCGCGATGAGGCGTTAACATCCGCAACCCTTAAAAACCTACGTACTCCAGCGCCATCGGCCAGGAGACGTTAACCACCGAATTAAAGTGAAGGTACGCCCTGGATGCCAGCCGTCAAAGTTAAAGAGAACGAACCCTTCGACGTAGCTCTGCGTCGCTTCAAGCGCTCTTGCGAAAAAGCCGGTGTACTGGCTGAAGTTCGCAGCCGCGAATTCTACGAGAAGCCAACTTCTGAGCGTAAGCGCAAAGCAGCAGCTGCTGTTAAGCGTCATGCTAAGAAAGTACAGCGCGAACAGCGTCGTAGCGTGCGCCTGTACTAATACGTACAGACCGCATAGCTGCAGTCAGCATTGCCCGGCTCCGGCCGGGCTTTGCCGTTTCTGCCAGATAATTTCTGGCCGAGCTCAGCTTGATTTCTGAGCGCACACTCCGCTTCGCTTCAGCGAACAGCCGGAGTTTTTTCGTTGCAGGCTGGTAAAGGCCCTCGCGAATACCAACCAAATGACAGTCACATGCGTCTCGCTACTGCAGTACAACCTGCGGGCGACTTCGCAATTTACGATGTAATGATCTGCGCGCCACAATAGACTATATATTTACCTTCCCCCATGTCTGCCTGGGTAACATCAGGCCAACATACTGAGCGCCTATGGCCGGTTTGATTCCACAGTCTTTTATTGATGACATGCTCAACCGCACCGACATCGTCGACGTGGTGAGCTCGCGCATTCAATTAAAAAAAGCTGGCAAGAATTACACCGCCTGCTGTCCATTCCATAAAGAGAAGACCCCCTCTTTTAGCGTCAGCCCGGACAAACAGTTCTATTACTGCTTTGGCTGCGGCGCTGGAGGCAACGCGCTTGGCTTCGTGATGGACCACGACCAACTGGATTTCCCCCAAGCGGTGGAGGATTTGGCCAAGCGGGCCGGCATGGAAGTCCCCCGCGAAGAAGGCGGTCGCAACAACAAACCACGTCAGCCGACCGACTCACCACTGTACCCCTTGCTGACTGCTGCAGCAGAATTCTATCGCCAGGCACTCAAGAGTCATCCGCAGCGCAAAGCCGCCGTCGAATACCTTAAGGGTCGCGGCCTCACCGGAGAGATCGCTCGCGATTTCGGACTCGGGTTTGCCCCACCCGGCTGGGACAACCTGCACAAATACTTGGCCAGCGACAATCTCCAGCAAAAAACCATGATTGACGCGGGCCTGCTCGTCGAGAATGCCGATAGCGGCAAACGCTACGACCGCTTTCGCGACCGGGTCATTTTCCCGATTCGCGACAGCCGCGGCCGCGTGATCGCCTTTGGCGGGCGTGTGCTGGGTGACGACAAACCTAAATACCTGAATTCACCAGAGACCCCGGTCTTCCACAAAGGCCAAGAGCTCTACGGTCTGTTCGAAGCCCGCAAAAACAACCGTGACCTTGACGAAATAATGGTCGTCGAAGGTTACATGGACGTCATAGCCCTCGCCCAACAAGGCCTGCGCAATGCCGTCGCAACACTTGGCACCGCCACCAGCGAAGAGCACCTCAAGCGCCTGTTTCGCATAGTGCCAAGTGTTTTATTTTGTTTTGACGGCGACCAAGCCGGACGCAACGCAGCATGGCGAGCCCTGGAGGCGACCCTGCCCAACTTGCAGGACGGCAGACGCGCGCGATTTTTATTTTTACCTGACGGCGAAGACCCTGACACCTTGGTACGCAGCGAAGGCACAGATGCTTTCCGCGCCCGGATCAATCAGCAAGCACAGCCGCTTGCCGACTACTTCTTTGAACATTTAAGCGAAGAAGCTGATCCACGCTCCCTTGAGGGCAAGGCTCACCTGGTCACCCTCGCCGCCCCCATGATCGAGAAGGTTCCGGGCAATAACCTACGCATATTAATGCGCCAGCGCTTAAGCCAGATCACCGGCCTGAGCGGTGAAACCGTTAATCAAATGGCGCCCACGCACAGCCAACAGCCGAGCGCTGCGCCCAGTGATTTTACGGACATTCCGGACAGCGCCTTCTACGACGGGCAACCGAACTACGACGACTACCAACCTGCTGAACCAGAGCTAAACTTTGAGTACAGCAGCAAGGAAAAGAGCAAAGGCAATTGGAAGAAACAAGACGGTAAGTGGAGCAAGAAAGGTCGCGACGATTTCCAGCCCCGAAAACCCCGCACGGTTATCGGAGTTGAATCGCCCAACATCAGTGCACTGCGCACACTCCTTCACCACCCCGAACTTGCGCAAAAAGTCGAAAATGTCAGCCATTTCGCTGCAGAAGACGACACATACGCGCAATTACTTGTCGCCTTGGTTGGCGCGCTGCAAAAGAACCCGAGCTTACGCTCACTGCAGCTTATTGCGCGCTGGCACGGCACCGAACAGGGACGTCTATTACAGGCACTTGCAGAAAAGGAATGGTTAATTGAACACGACAACCTTGAACAACAGTTTATCGACACCATAACTAGGCTTGCACAGAACCAATCGCAAAGACGGCGTGAACAAGCACTGCGCAGTGTCATGCAAAAAAGTCCAAGCGAACTGACCGAAGAGGAAAAAGCACTGCTGAGAGAACACTACAGCAGCCCTTCCTCACAGAGCGAGAAGAGCTCAACTGGCGCTTGAGCCCAATTCCGAGGTATAATCCTCGGCTTGTTTTTAGCCCGCCAAGACCTTCAATGGATAGGGTGTTATGTCCGTAAAAGCTCAACAGCAATCTCGTTTGAAAGAATTGATCAGCCGCGGTCGTGAGCAGGGTTACCTGACTTACGCGGAGGTCAATGACCACTTGCCGGAGGATATTTCCGATCCGGAACAGGTGGAAGACATCATCCGCATGATTAACGACATGGGGATCAACGTATTCGAGAGTGCTCCCGACGCGGACGCTCTGTTGTTGGCTGAAGCCGACACCGACGAAGCTGCCGCTGAAGAAGCCGCAGCAGCACTCGCAGCCGTTGAAACCGATATCGGCCGCACCACTGATCCGGTGCGGATGTACATGCGTGAAATGGGCACCGTGGAACTGCTTACCCGCGAAGGCGAGATCGAAATCGCTAAACGCATTGAGGAAGGCATCCGCGAAGTTATGGGCGCTATTGCCCATTTCCCAGGAACAGTCGACAGCATTCTTGCCGAATACAACCGCGTAACCACCGAAGGTGGTCGTTTGGTTGAAGTCCTCAGTGGTTATATTGACCCGGACGACGGCTCTGTGCCTGCCGAAGCTGCTGCACCTGCTCCTGCAAAGGACGGTAATGCAGATGATAAAGATGACGACGACGATGACAGCGATGACAGCGACGACGAGGAAGAAGAAGGCGACGGCGGTCCGGATCCGGAAGAAGCCCTGCGCCGCTTCACCGCGGTAGCTGAACAGCTCGAAATCGCCAACAAAGCGCTGAAAAAGCACGGCCGTGGCAGCAAACAGGCAAACGCGGAGCTCAAAGCTCTGGCCGAACTGTTTATGCCGATCAAGCTGGTGCCTAAGCAGTATGAAGCATTGGTTGTTCGTCTGCGTGACGCGCTTGCGCGCCTTCGCGGCCAAGAACGCGCCATTATGCAGATCTGTGTTCGTGATGCGCGTATGCCGCGTGCAGATTTCCTGCGCCAGTTCCCAGGCAATGAAATCGACGAAAGCTGGGCCGAAAACCTGGCTAAGGGCAAGGCGAAGTATGCCGAAGCCATTGGCACCCGCGTAGCCGACATTCAGCGTTGCCAGCAGAAGCTGGTGGCTTTGCAGGCAGAGTGCGACCTGACTCTGGCTGAAATCAAAGACATCAACCGTCGCATGTCGATCGGTGAAGCTAAAGCTCGTCGCGCCAAGAAAGAAATGGTTGAGGCTAACCTGCGTCTGGTTATCTCCATCGCCAAGAAGTACACCAACCGTGGCTTGCAATTCCTCGATCTGATCCAGGAAGGCAACATCGGCTTGATGAAGGCAGTGGACAAGTTCGAATACCGTCGTGGTTACAAGTTCTCGACCTATGCAACCTGGTGGATTCGCCAGGCGATCACTCGTTCCATTGCTGACCAGGCGCGGACCATCCGTATTCCTGTGCACATGATCGAGACGATCAACAAGCTCAACCGTATCTCGCGGCAGATGCTGCAAGAGATGGGACGCGAGCCGACGCCGGAAGAACTGGGCGAACGCATGGAAATGCCTGAGGACAAAATCCGTAAGGTATTGAAGATCGCTAAAGAACCGATCTCCATGGAAACCCCAATCGGCGACGACGAAGATTCGCATTTGGGCGACTTCATTGAAGACTCAACCATGCAATCGCCAATTGATGTGGCGACCGTGGAAAGCCTCAAAGAAGCCACCCGCGAAGTACTATCTGGCCTCACTGCACGTGAAGCTAAAGTACTGCGCATGCGTTTCGGCATCGACATGAATACCGACCACACCCTTGAGGAAGTGGGTAAACAGTTCGATGTAACGCGTGAACGTATTCGTCAGATCGAGGCCAAGGCGCTACGCAAGTTGCGCCACCCGACGCGAAGCGAGCATCTACGCTCCTTCCTCGACGAGTAAGACTAAAAGCCCCGGCAGAAATGCCGGGGTTTTTACATTCTAGTTCCCTGCAAACCAAGACCCAGACTACACTCGGCATAACGACCAATTCGATACGGACTGCACATATGATGCGGCGATTGCCAGCCGTTATTTTGTTTGGTCTGACGCTGTGGGCTTCCTCGGCAGCGGCACTGACACTAACGCCAACAGAGAGGCTGTGGCTGCAGCAGCACCCTACTCTGCGCCTGGGCATTGATGCCTCTTGGCCGCCGTTTGAGTTTCGCGATGAGCAAGGTCAGTATCGAGGCCTCGCCGCCAGCTACGTATCCCATATCGAGCAGACCCTCAAGGTCAAAGTAAAACCCATTGAGCCACGAGACTGGAGCGCTGTGCTCACCCTCGCCAAAGCCGGCGATCTCGACCTGTTGCCAGGCATCATGTCGACGCCCGAGCGGCAAAGCTACTTGGCGTTCACCCGCCCTTACCTGGATTTTCCAATTGTTATTCTGGCACGCAAAGACGGTCCGCAACCGCGCAACCTCAAAGCGCTGTACGGCTTAAAGGTTGCCGTCGTCAAAGACTACGCCCCCCATGAACTGTTACGCGACAACAACCCAGATCTCAACTTGCTGCCCTTGCCGTCTGTAGATGCTGCCCTGCAAGCGCTGAGCACAGGCCGTGCCGATGCACTGGTCGGGGACCTTGCTTCAAGCGTCTGGCGCTTGCGCCAACTTAAGCTCGAAGGCGTGTCAATCAGCGGAGAGACGCCTTATCGCTACCAATTAGCAATGGCCACTCCAGCGAACAATCAGGTGCTGGTCGGCATACTCGACAAAGTCTTTGACGAGATGAGCGCAAAGCAGATCGATGACCTGCAAGAACCCTGGATTGGCGGCGTCATCGACAGCCGCAACCATTGGCGTGAACTGCTGATCTACGGGCTGCCTTTTTTAACTGCGCTCATCGCCGTGCTGTTAATTTTAATTGTCAGCAACCGCCGCCTCAGCGCCGAAGCCAGCCGACGCCGTCTGGCCGAGCAAGAATTGCGCTCCAGTGAGCATCACTACCGCGGGCTGGTTGAAAACCTCTGCGCAATTACCTGGGAATCCACGGCAGACTCGTTCTGCTACACCTATGTGTCCTCCCATGCTGAAAAGCTCCTGGGCTACCCACTCGAAAACTGGAAACAGCCGGGCTTTTGGCAAAGTATTCTGCATCCTGAGGATGCGGCAAGCACCATAGGTTTCACCACCGCCGAGACGGCCGCCAGCAGGGACCACAGCCTCGACTACCGTATGCTGGCGAAAGATGGTCATATCGTTTGGGTGCGTGACATCGTCACCCTGAGTCAGCAAAACGAAACGCTAACCTTGCGCGGCCTGATGATCGATATCAGCGAAGCCAAGCAAACCGAGCAAGCACTGCTGCTATCAAAGCAGATGTTTATTTCGGTGTTCCAACAGTGTCCAGACATCATGGTCATTGCTGATCGCAAGTCCGGCAAACTGCTGGAAGTAAATCAAGCATTCGAACAGCAGTCTGGAATCCCCATTGAGCAGGCCATTGGCAAAACGCCAGATGAACTCAATATTTGGGGCACGCCCGATGCGGACCATCAGTTTCAGGAAAAAATGGCAAATGGCTCACTACGTGATCTTGAACTGCCATTTCGGCGCAGTAACGGCGAGCTGTTTACCGGCCTGATCTCAGCTGAATCCCTCAGTCACGCCGATAACAGCACGCTGGTCATCGTTATCCGTGACATCAGCAAAATGCGCAGCACTCAACAGCTGCTGGAGCTTTCCGAAGAAAAATTCGCCAAAGCTTTCCACGCATCACCTGACGGCATGCTGATCACACGCTTGGAGGATGGCGTGCTGCTGGATGCCAACGAAGGCTTTACCCGCATAACCGGGCTCAGCACTAAACAAGCGTTAAATCACTCAACCCTTGAGCTCGGACTCTGGTGCGACCCGCACCAACGCAGCTTCATACTGCAACAGATTGAAAAGCACGGCAGCGTGCGCGACTTTACCGCAGCGGTAAACACCAGCGACGGCAGCGTGCGCATTTGTGAACTCTCGGCCCAACCTATGACCATTGGCAATCAAGCCTGCCTGCTGACCATTGCCCGGGATGTGACGGACCGGCACGTCATGCAGGAAAAACTCCTGCAAGCGGCCACCGTATTCGAAAACACCGCAGAAGGCGTGATGATCACCGACACCACTCAACACATCACCGCCATCAACCGCGCCTTTACCGAAATCACTGGCTTCAGCGAGCTTGAAACCCTGGGCAGCCCCGCCAGCATGCTATCGTCAGGGCGCCATGACAGCTTGTTCTACGCGAAAATGTGGCAGCAATTAACGGCGGATGGCCACTGGCAGGGCGAAATCTGGAACAAGCGTAAAAACGGCGAAGTATTCCCCGAGTGGTTGACCATAAGCGCCGTGCGCAACAGCCTTAGCGAAATAACCCACTACGTTGGTGTTTTTGCTGATATCACACCGTTAAAACAAGCTCAGGCAAAGCTAGACCATCAAGCCCACCACGACTCACTGACCGGCCTCCCCAACCGCCTGCTATTCGAAACCCGGCTTCAGGCTGAACTGGATAGTTGCCAGCTCGGCGAACGGCATGGCGCCGTGTTGTTTATGGACCTGGACCGCTTTAAACACATCAACGACAGCCTAGGTCATCCAGTGGGCGACCAGCTACTTAAAAGCATTGCCGAGCGCCTCAAGCTACAGCTAGACGAACACGATACTGTCGCGCGCCTCGGCGGCGACGAATTCATCATCCTGCTACCGGGCCTAAAAAACCCCGAGCAAGCTGCACAAACCGCAGATAAACTACTCGCCTGCTTCCGCGAAGCATTCAGCGTCGAACAACACCAGTTCTTTATCAGCGCCAGCATCGGCCTCAGCCTCTACCCGGAGGATGCTCAAGACGTGGCCTCGCTGATCAAAAACGCTGACACGGCCATGTACCAATCCAAAGCCAGAGGCCGCAACCGCTTGGAGCTGTACACCCCGCAACTCTCTTCCATCGCCACCGAGCGCATGAACCTTGAGATCGGCCTGCGCCACGCCCTGGAACACAACCAACTGCACGTGGCCTACCAACCTAAATTCAGCCTGCACAACAACCAACTAATCGGTGCCGAGGCATTGGTTCGCTGGACACACCCAGAGCTGGGCGAAATCCAACCCGACCGATTTATCCCGGTGGCCGAAGAATGTGGCTTGATCCTGCCGCTGGGTAGCTGGGTACTGGAGCAAACCTGCCAACAAATGGCCGACTGGCAAGCGACTCACGCCCCGTTCGGCGCTATCGCGGTCAACCTCGCAGGCGTTCAGCTACGCCAACCTGACCTCATTGAAATGATCGCCGCACTCCTCCAGCGCCATCAATTAGCGCCCGAATTACTGCAACTGGAGATCACCGAAAGCTTCATCATGAACCAGACCGAGGATGCCCTCGAGACACTTCACCAACTCAAAGACCTCGGCCTGCAGCTGGCGATCGATGACTTCGGCACCGGTTATTCATCACTGAGTTACCTCAAGCGCTTGCCCCTGGATACACTGAAAATCGACCAATCATTCGTACGCGGCCTACCGCAAAATCCCCATGATGCTGCAATCGCCCGCGCCATCATCGCCCTGGGCCACAGCCTGCAACTCACGGTTATCGCCGAAGGCGTCGAGACCAAAGCCCAGGCGCAGTTCTTAGCCGACGCTGGCTGCGAACAAATACAAGGTTTCTTCATAAACCGACCGATAACAGCCAAACTTTTTGCAGATAAATTCCTTCAACCGAAGCGATCGGTTGGCATGACACAGAAGGCGCCGGTATAATCCGCCAGCTTCTGAGGGCCCATAGCTCAGTTGGTTAGAGCAGAGGACTCATAATCCTTTGGTCCACGGTTCGAGTCCGTGTGGGCCCACCAACTTGAAAGCCGCGCACTGCGCGGCTTTTTCATGCCCGCAAGAAAAACAGCTTAGTCCTATAGCCCGAAGGTAAAAATTCAGCACAGTGCCGGTGTGGGATTGCTGGCGGCTTGGCTGCAGACGCCCTGGATGACGAACTTGAGGAGTTTTCCAAGTGGGAAGTGTTTTGACGCGCGAAGAGCGCACTCGATTGTGGTCGGCGCTATCGGATGCCTTCGTCGACAACGAAGTCGACTACAAGGCCATCGCTCGGCAGGTGGCGGGATTTGACCGCTCCACGATAAAGCGGGTGTTCTTTGAGGAGGTGGCTCCCGTTTGCTATTCCAACCTGCAGGCACCCATCCCACCGATCTGGACAGCATTCGAGAGCACCTGGCTCACCGAAACTATCGAGAGCACTCAGGAAGCCCGGCGCACCTCGACCTTTCGCCGCCTGCGCGATCAGGCTTTCGTGACCTACCTTCGTTATCGACTCAAGGCCGAGTGGCTGAGCATCGAGCGCGAGCTAGATCACCAGGAAGCGGCAGACGCTGGCAGATGAGCAACTGGTTCTATCCCGCTAGCACGCGGACACTTTCGAATAAGTACTCCGCAAGAAGAGCACAACCATACTGCGAAAGATGCTGCTCACCCTCTGTATGGCCACTTCGCTAACAGGCTTTGAAGCCCTCATGCTCGGCAATGTTCTTGTCGGCTGCGCCACAAACGCCAAAGGAGCTTCCAATAACCAAAGTGGATGCCCCATACAGCGCTCGTATTGATGTAGTCGACGCAAACACCCCTATCAGCAAACTGCTAGTAGCTCCAGCCCACCCCCTGCCTGAAAGCTTGGAGTTGAGCCATGAAGAAAGAGAAAAGCATGTTGTCATTCAACGGGCACTTACCACGTATTGGTGTACGGGAACACCTTTGGCACCCAATGCACGGGGCGAGACATGGAGCGGCTTTATAAGCTCGAAGTGAAGTAATAGTTGCAAGCCTCAGAGTAAGGCAACCGGACTTGAAGATTAGACAGTGAGCCGAATAGTTGGCATTATCGGCTCACCTAATGAGCCGAATAGACTCGCTAATCGGCTCACAGATGAGCAAGCCCCATGAATGAACCCTTCTGGATCTGGCAGCAGCCCAACTGGCCGCACTTCAGCTGGCAAGCCGAATCGCTTGCTCCGCTGCTGCGCGCCTGTGCACAGGCTCAGGGGCGTTTGCTCGGCATGCTCGGCGCTGTTGGTAGTGATACTGAGGTGCAGAGCAGCCTAGATGCCATGCTGCAGAACATCGTCACCTCGTCAGCCATTGAGGGCGAGCAGCTGAATGTCGGCTCGGTGCGCTCATCACTGGCGCGGCGGTTGGGATTGAACGAAGAAGGCCGTACCACGGCACGCTCGGAAGGCTTGGCAGAGTTACTGCTCGATGCCACTCGCGCACATCAGCAGCCGCTAGACCTAGAGCGAATGTATGCCTGGCACCGCTGGCTGTTCCCGAGCGACTACAATCTTTTGGCCCGCCCGCTACGCATTGGCAGACTGCGGGGCGAAGAGCCCATGCAAGTTGTTTCCGGTCGGCTCGACCGCCCCATCGTACACTTCGAAGCGCCGCCGCACGCGGGGCTAGAAGAACAGCTCGCAGATTTCCTTACCTGGTTCGAAAACAGCCGTAGCGATGCCAGCCTTGATCCATTGCTGCGCGCCGGCATTGCCCATTTCTGGTTCGTCACCCTGCATCCATTTGATGACGGTAATGGCCGCATAACTCGCACCATCACAGACTTGGCATTAGCACAGGGCGAACAGCAAGCCATCCGCTTTTACGCGATGTCTGCAAGCATTCTCGACGACCGCGCAGGCTATTACCGCACCCTCGAAGCCAGTCAAAAAGGCACGCTGGATATCACTGCCTGGCTGCAGTGGTTTCTCGGCACATTGCTCAAGAGTCTGGAGCAGGCACTTGCCCGTATCGACCGCGTGCTGGCCAAGACTCGCTTCTGGCAAACACACCGTGACAAAGCTCTATCGACCGAACAAATCAAAGTACTTAATCGCCTGCTCGATGGCGGCGACAAAGGCTTTGAAAATGGCATCAGCGCGGCGCAGTACCAGGCCGTAGCCAAGGTTTCTAAAGCGACCGCCACTCGCCACCTGAGCGACCTTCTAGAGAAAGGCTGTATCACCCGGCTACCCGGTGGTGGGCGCAGTACTCGCTACCAGGTAAATAGCGCAGGCAATGCACCTACCTAGATTTCACGACAGCGCCGCACTCGCTTAACGGCCGCAATATTATCGTGCCATTACATCAAATTTCGGTACTATCCGGTTAACTCAGGATTTCCGAAGGTTGAGAAATGGATTTCACTCCGATCATCACACAGCTATGGGGCACGCTCGGCTGGTTGATCCCGCTGATGCTGCTGGCTGGCCTGCTCAAGTCGCCTTGGTTCAAGGGCTATGTCGGCGAGTTGCTAGTGCGACTATTTGCCCATTGGCAGCTTGATAAGCAGACCTACCGCCGCCTGCACAACGTCACGCTGAACACGCCAGACGGCACCACGCAGATCGACCACGTATTCCTCTCGCCCTACGGCATCTTTGTGCTGGAAACCAAGAACATGAGCGGTTGGATCTTCGGCAGCGAAAAGCAGGCGCAATGGACGCAGAAGCTCTACAAACGCACCTTCAAATTCCAGAACCCGCTGCGGCAGAACTACAAGCACCTCAAAGCACTGGAAGCCTTCCTAAACACAAACAGGGCGCTGGAAAGCGTAGGCGAGGCAGGCAACGCAAGGCAAAAACAGGCGAGGAAGCGGAGTTTACGTGCTGTAAATGAGCATTCCGAGCCTGTTTTTAACGCAGTGTTGCCAACGCAGGTAGCTTCGCAGCGGCCTGTGAGCCCGGAGCACTTGCACTCGATTATTACCTTCGTTGGCGGTAGCACCTTCAAAACCGAAGTGCCGGCCAACGTGACCCAAGGCATCGGCTTTATCCGCTATATCAAGTCATTCCAGCAGCCGGTATTCAGCGAGGCTGAAGTCGACGCCATGCTGCATGCCCTGCAAGCGGGCCGCCGTGCGCCGACGCTAGCCACCCACCGCGAGCATGTTCAAAACCTTAAGCGCCGTAGCGATCCAACAGCCGAGCGGCAATGCCCGAAATGCGGCAGCGCGCTGGTTATTCGCATCCGTAAAACTGGCGCCAATAACGGTCAGCAGTTTTGGGGGTGCTCGACGTTCTCCAAGTGCCGAACCATGCAGAATCTTTGAGTGACGGAGCAATGAAACGATCAAGGAGTCTCGGGGTAGAAAATAAATCCCCTTTTCGTCCCTTTTCGTCCCCTTTTTCGCTCGCTATTACGTCAATTGTGCAGTGAACGGGCAAGACAGCAAAGCGACCTAAACAGGTTGCACGCGAGATTAGTAGCCAAGAGCCTGAATAAGGATTCCGCGCAATTCGGCATCCGAAATTAAACGCCTACAATGTGGAGACTCGCGACTGATCGTACGGGGGAATAAGGCCCCACGATTGGACAACGGCGTACGGAGGCGAGCATTCCATACGCTGGCCGCCCAGAGTGCTCAAGCGAAAAACGAATTGGGAACCGTGGCCTGCCATCTATTTCCTCTTGTCCACTGGACCAAGCAGCGTATTAGTCGCACAAAAGGTGACAAATATGGATGAGATCGATACTCCAAAGCCTCTGAAGTGGAGGTATACTGGTTCTCAAATAGCTCCTACGGAGGAGCTCCAATACCATTCGCATTGGGGGGCGACCATGTCACTTTTCAGTCAACTTGAAGAGCTTCAGTGGAAGCAGCTGCAGCATGACGAAAAGTATCACAAGGATATTTGGCTTTTAACTGTTCAGCAGCGCATTACGCATATGGTTTTGCATTTGGCAAAATATAGCGCAAAGCTTACAGTTTCCGCGTTTGAAAAAAACGAAAATGAATTTAAAACCACAATAGTGGACTGCCTAATAATCCTGCTCTCTTCGGCAAATATTTTTAATTCCAGAATTTACGACATTTCGCTAAGCGAGCAAGAAAAGGACTTTCCCGATATAAAAAGTCTAGCAGGCTATTTGATGAAGGCTGACTACGATAAATCATCAAGCGATAAGCTAAATTATTTATCTAGAGCAATCACTATACAAGTCGGGGCGATGTGTAAGGCCGCAGAATCACTAGATCACCTAGAGCCTTATCCATTTAGGCAGACGCTTGTTGATAGTATCGGAAGGCTTTTCAAGATCTCCCTTGCCGCTCTATACATGAGCACAGACGAAGATTTGGATGCCTTATTTACCAAGCGATTAATTGCCGTTGAGAAGAAAAACATCTTCTTCAACCGACTCGGGAATTACGAAACAGGGTATTCAAATGTTTTGGAGCGGTGATAAGCTCAAAGAAGAACTCAAAAAAATAGTTTCAAACGAAGACGGCAGCACAGACAACATTAAGGTTGATTGCGCTGCCGTTTCGCTTACGCTCGGCGATGAAATTTATATTACACCGAGCGACCCGGACAACAGTAAAGATACTGGTGTAAAAAAGAAATTAACTGATAAAAAATCTCAGTTTGTAATCCCCAAGGGACAGTTCGCGTTTCTGCTAACTAACGAAATAATTACCGTCCCCAACGACGCTCTTGCTTTCATATCTTTCAAAGCCACGTATAAATTCAAAGGTCTGATAAATGTTTCCGGCTTCCATGTGGATCCTGGCTGGCATGGAAGACTGATATTTTCAGTTTACAACGCAGGTCCACTGGACATCACCTTAGAAAAAGGCGACGCATTCGCGCTTATCTGGTTCGCAGACCTAGATCGAGTCTCCACAGAAGACTATAAAAAGAAAGCCACCACCAGCCCGCTTATGTCCTTAGATAGCAAACTTATTTCAAATATGACAGGAGAGGTATTCTCCCCCGTCAAGCTGAAAAGTGAACTAGACGCGTTAAAAAAAGAAATCCTAACCCTTGAAAGTAAAATAGTTACACGATACTCAACTGTGGTTTTTGCAATATTTGTAGCTATCTTAGGATTTGGCATGCGAGACAAAATTTTCGAAGCCATAAATGACATTACCGGCTCACATTTCTTTTTTGTGCCAACTCCAGCCCCCGAGGAGACTTCGGACAAGGAAGTGCTCAACGTTAAGAAATAAAGTGTACAACGGATAAAATATGCACATTCATATATATGTAAAACTTGGGTTTTGGCAGCGCCTCGGAATCCTCCTAACGCTTCTATCTGGACTGTTCGTAGCAATCACTTCTATACACTACATCCCCACTCAGGCGGATATTGCTCCCTGCCTAATGCAACTCGAAAACCCAAAAATAGCCGTAGCGGCCCATCAAGAAGCACTAAAGACATGCCACATAGAAATAATCAAATCTGCAGTTAAAGTCCAACAAACCGTCTTTATTTCAAAAATACTCCTAATATGGCTAGGAGTGGTTCTTGCTGTATACCTAATTTCGTTTTTAGCCTCTTGGGTAAGGGCAGGGGAAACAAAAAAATGAAGTTGCGTATACATTCCACCTTGTCTAATACCGCCCGCACTCCCGCTCGGAAAAACTAGACGATGTAACCACAAATCTAATCCAAGCTATGCGCCATTCCACTAGCATGGTCAAAATTACAACTAGTTATGCTTGATCCTGCCACTGGCCATGGTTACATATTCGAAAGCATGCATCCTCTGTAGAGAAAAAGTGTGAAGGCCAAAACCCCGATAAATCGCGATCCTTTACAGTCCAGCCAAACGAGTCCGGTGCACGTGTATCAAAACACGACGAGTTTGCACTCGATACAGGTAACTCCCGTATTCGATAGCTACTGGCGGTTCGCCGCGGAACGGCAAAACGTGTTCCGCCAAAGACTAAATGGCCAACCTGCACCATGGACTACCGACCCTGTAATGGCCACCAATAAATTCACAAACGCATATCGTGCCTCGGACCGCGTCAGCCAGTTTTTAATAAGACACGTCATTTACCGCTCGGATCTTCCGGACTCGCCACTAGAAGTGTTTTTTCGAATCTTACTTTTCAAGATATTCAATAAAATTGAGACATGGAGGCTACTTGAACACACGTTTGGCGAAATAACTTATAAAAATTATAAATTTGAACATTATGATAAAGTTTTAAGCCAAGCGATGAGCGCTGGAGGTAGGATTTATTCTGCAGCATATATAATGCCACCCAGCGGCTCAGTTTTCGGATACCCAGCTAAACATCAAAACCACCTGCGCCTGCTAGAAAGTATGATGAATGACGGTCTTGCAAACCAGTTGTCACTACAAAATAACATGCAAGGCGCATTCGAACTGCTTAAAAGCTACCCATCAATTGGAAACTTTTTAGCGTATCAATTCGTGACCGACATCAACTATAGTGAAATCACTAATTTTTCTGAAATGGACTTCGTTATGCCCGGTCCCGGCGCACTCGACGGACTGAGAAAATGCTTCGGTGATCAAGC
Source organism: Pseudomonas sp. EL_65y_Pfl2_R95 (assembly GCF_963971045.1). NCBI lineage: Bacteria > Pseudomonadati > Pseudomonadota > Gammaproteobacteria > Pseudomonadales > Pseudomonadaceae > Pseudomonas > Pseudomonas sp. EL_65y_Pfl2_R95. Next base: position 57,317 of record NZ_CAXAOV010000005.1, read on the forward strand.
GAACCGTAGCGAATCTAAACTGATACGGATGATGGCAGAAAATCAGGAACTTGAATTTGAACGCCTCGGTATTAATTTTCAATCTTTATGGGGCCGTAGACTTCAACTTATTGACTGCCAAAACCTATTTTGTGAAGTTGACAAGTATGCGCGGGTCGCGCACCCTGAAGTTGCCGGAATCTCTGGACGCACTCGCATTAAGCAGAAATTTTCCCCGACGGGACCACTGGAAAGACCCTGGTATCCTCCAAAGTGGGGTATAAATTCAAAGATTGAAGCTGATCTAGGTGTTCTGCCGGCGTTTGAGACATTGAAAAACGGCCTACCTGCTCAGTCAAAACTTAACCTAGGAAACTAATAAATAAAACAAATCGCTAGGAGCATAGAAATGAGCAAGTCTGAGAGCCGGAGACATTTGTTTATTAGCCACCACCACCGCGATGACGCGCTCGTCGACAAATTTACTCGCCTACTCGGGTCGAAGGGGTGGGATGTACGAAACAGTTCGATTAGGGCCAAACCAGCAAACCAAGAGCGACTGGACAAGGGGATGATCAAAGAAGCAACCATTGCGCGGTTGCTTCGTATGAAAATCTCCTGGGCCTCTACAGTGGTTGTTCTAATTGGCCAGCAGACACATCAGCGCCCCTGGGTTAATTGGGAGATTCAGCAGGCACATGCTCAAGGAAAGAGAATTGTAGGAGTGTATGAGCAAAAAGGAAAAGAATCAGACATACCTGAGAATCTTGAAAAATATGCTTCTGCAATTGTTGGCTGGAACGCAAATAGCATACAAGAAGCAGTCGACGGGGGAGAAAACACCTTTCAAAATCCAGACGGATCTATTCGCTCATCTGTAAATGCTTCCGCAAACTCCGAGTGCTGAATATGCCCAATGTCTATATGTACGTTGTAGATCGTGACTTTGGGTTCGCGCCTAACCCCTTCCATAACATGTGTACTCTTGCCACATGCAAACCTGACATAAGGCGAGTCGCCAACGTAGGAGACTGGGTCATAGGGATGGGCGGTACAAGACTGAATGCGACCGGAAAATGCATATTCGCCATGGAAATTTCCAAATCAATTACACTCGATGAATATTGGACAAACCCGCTATATCGAGACAAGAAACCCATACGTAATGGTAGCAAGAAGATTATTGTCGGAGACAACATTTACCATCAAAACAATGGAATCTGGCAACAGCTGAATTCTCACCATAGCTACCCAGACGGCTCTCCCAATCCTCACAACATAGCGAACGACACAAAAACCAACAGAGTGCTTGTATCTAACCATTTTTATTACTTTGGCGTCGCAGCCGTAACAATCCCTGCCGACACGCTTGAAGGAATTGGTTATCGAAACTCGAGAGGACACAGAAAATTTAGCTTGAGTCAAGCCAAACCTATTATTACTTTTCTTCTAGATAACTTTCACCACAATATTTTACATGGCGACCCATTCGATTTCGAAGCAGCAAAATCTAGATATTCAGCAGAAAATAACAAGGTGACGGCACACGCATAATGATCGAATGATTAAGAAACTATACAATAATTCCCGAACTATAGTCTCTCGCTCTCACCTCACGACTCATGTCGCTTTCAATACCATCTCGCGCATCATGCGCCTATTAAGACAAAACAGCTTTTCCTTAATGTACAGCTCCCTCTTGTGGTGATAGCTAATAAAAACTTTACATACTCAGGCCTTATCCATGGTAGATATAAGCCGGTACATTTTGTCCCTATAACCTATAAGCCGTGCATTTACCGTCAGTAGATCATTCGACAGCTCATCAAATTTTGGGTATTTTTTCTGAAGCGCCTGAGGCTCTAGATCGTGATTAGAAGATGCATCTAGTTCTCGTTCATACCATCTACGATAACGCGCCTGCCACCGTGTAAGATGAGGACGTAACCCATGGTTCAGTACATCTATTGATAACCGGATGATCTTCTCAGTTTCTTTTCTTTGAAACTTTGAAACGGGGACATCTTTTATTAACTCTCTAGTAACCGAAAAAAAACTAAACCATGAGTCATAGACCTCAAAAATAACGTCATCATTCAAATCTATAGGCAATCCAATTTTTCGGGTACTTAGCTCAACCCAAATTTTATAGGCAATTTGCTTATCAATTAGATTAGGTCGCAGCTTAATCTTCTGATCTCCGATTCCAAATTCAGCCTCATCAATTTCAAAGTCTCGAACTCTTGAGCTAGAGGGAAAACCTTTCGCAATGAAGAAAATAAGCAAGACCAATAAAAAAACAATAACGGCCCATGGAGATACCTCCAAGGTCAGCCGAAAATCAGAATCGACGATGAATTTTATTAGAGAACTACTAGCGGATTTAGCGTCCAAAGCCTCCCCTTCATCCATGAGATACCAAACCACGCCGTCCTCCTAAGCCTAATAAATAAAGGGGGCAAACTCGAACGGTCACCCTCGACGGCTAGTTGCTAGTAGCCGCTGTAGACGCTAGTTCGATTCGTCGCCGGGCGCAATAGCCGCGTCATAAAGCTTCGACTTTACTGGATAGATTCAGCCAAAAATACGACCTGTAACGGTTTTTTTGGCGCTACTCGATTCGGCACATGGCTGCCCCCCGGTAGGAGCGCCTGCACCGCTAGGTGTTACAAGGGGGTTGGTAGGGCATTTTCGATACAGAAAACGGTACACCAGCGGTACAGTGAGCAGCTTCTCTTAACTTCGCTGAGTTATGCTCAACACTCGTAACCACGCTACTTTCAGCTCACTGTACCTGCGCCAAGCTACGCACGATTTCATTAGGTTTGCAGCGTTTCTAGGCAACTCATAATCCTTTGGTCCACGGTTCGAGTCCGTGTGGGCCCACCAACTTGAAAGCCGCGCACTGCGCGGCTTTTTTGTGTCCGCCACAAAACCGCTAGACCCTCCTCCTTCTACAGTCGGCCGACAGTTCTGGGCGACTCAACACCCTCACCGTCTGAAACTTGCTTGGCATTCTGTAGCTCTTGAGCCACAAATACGCACTACCAACCTGAAACTGTAGCTTATAAGCCACAATTTGATTTGAATGGCCTCTTTTTAAAATGTAGCTCAGGAGCTACATTTAATTGTGAAATCGCCATTTCTGATGCTCAAGGGCTACAAATGACCTCCCTATACGATGTCTCCGAAATGCTGAAACAAGCACGAGGTGAAGCAAAGCTAAGCCAAGAAGCCTTGGCAAGAAGTGCCGGCGTATCGCGCTCTACAGTGGCCCGCATGGAAACACTGGCCAAAGGCGATATGAGTGTCTCGGCGCTGGTTCGCCTGCTAGAAGCGGCGGGGTACGATTTGAAGCTAGTTAAGGCAGGCCATCAACGCACTATTGAGGACATTCTTGACGAGCAGCGCTGCGTACAGGACTGATGATCAACCTCAACCGGAAGTGAGATAACCACTCTGCCATGCAACGGGAGTTACGTGCGGCCCACCGCAACCCAAAACCCTGCTAAGCGAATGTTTTCATAAATGGCTCAGCACACCGCCTGATTGCCGCGACCACATGCGGTGCCTGCTCGCACAGCTCGGTCGAACGAGCCAGCACCTGTTCCAATGCCTGCAGCTGCTCACGGATTACTTTTTCTGGACGCTCAACATCACAAGCCTTGGCGAAATCCATTAACCCTTGCCGCGAGGCAAACAACGACTTGTTGCCCACCAGATCCAGCGCCAAAACATCCTCGGGAATATAGGCTGTGGTGTTGACGATATCGTAGGCCGGTGCGAGCCGCGCATCGCGCTGGGTAGGATTTAAATACAGCAATCCAAAGTTCTTCAGATGGGCATCGCCGTTGCCGACGATGCAACTCAAGGTGACCATAGCGAATAGCTGCGCCAATGAGCCCTGCACTTGCTCAGGTGGGCAGTACAGACGGACAGCCTTAGCGATGGCTGAATAGCTCTTGCTGTACTTCTGCTCCGCAGCCAGCCCCATCAGTGCCGCCATATCCTCGAAACCTATTGGATTAAGCTGGTCATCGCGGTCGAAGCGGCGCATGACGAAGAGCTTAGCGTTGTCGGACAGGTAGAACTCCGGCACCGCAATCCCCGACTGTTTAGCCACCGACATGCAGAGGAATTCATTGATCGCCAGCCCCGGAAACTCATCCCGGCCGCTCTTGATGATCAGGTCAGAGGTCTTCGAGGTGAAGCGCTGCGGGGCAGCGTCCGGACGCTCAGGCACTAGTACTTTGGGCTGCACACCCGAGATACCGGCGCGCAGAATGTAGCGGTCGACTAAGCCGGCAAAAATATCTTCTGCACCGTCCCAAGTGAGAATTTCTTCCAGCTTTTCGCCGGGGAACTTCTGCCTCTGCAACAGCACATCGACCTCTGCTGAACTCACCGTCACCCGCCCAATAGGCGAACTGCTGCCAGATAGCGCCAACAGCAACATAGGATCGACGTTCACCACCTTGGCCAAGCGATTACGCAACTGTTCTAGAACATAACCTTCTGGCAGGTTCATCTGGAAGATCGGGTGCAGCTCTCGGTGACGGTACTCATCCAAACGCACAGGCATCAGCAAACTAATCGCCGCCTGTGTCTTAGCGTCGTCGTGGTAGCGGAACAGGTAGTCCCCGGCACTGGTAAGGATCTTCCCGCTGCCACCCTCTGGTGTTGCAACCTGCTGCACGGTCGCCATCAGTCGAATACTCCCTGTATTTCATCCAGCGTAGGCATGGCTGCCGGTACAACGCTAAGCTCGCAGTCGAGAGCGGCCAGCACTCGCGCATAGGCCAACATACCCACCGACAGGTCACCCTTCTCGGTAGCGATGATTTTCTGACGGGTAATGCCAGCCAAGGAAGCGAGCGCAGCCTGAGTCAGCCCACGATTGATACGGCGCTGCCGAAGCTGCTCGCCAAGGCGCTGCGTGATAAGGGAATGGTCCATGTTATGAATACGTTACTAAATAGATTAGATGTAACGTATACCTGACTTAATGAAAAATCAACGCGGCAGTTGATACTCAAGCTTGAAAAGGGGCTTAGAGGCTTGTGAGCCGAATAGCCGGAATAATCGGCTCACCTAATGAGCCGATTAACCCCGACAGATACTTTGGTCCATTTACGCTTACTTTCGGTACTATCCGGTTAACTCAGGATTTCCGAAGGTTGAGAAATGGACTTCACGCCAATCATCGCTCAAGTCTGGGGCACGCCCTGCAAACCGGCCGCCGCGCACCCACCCTCGCCACCCACCGCGAGCATGTTCAAAACCTGAAACAACGCAGCGATCCGACAGCCGAGCGGCAATGTCCGAAGTGCGGCAGTGCGCTGCTGATCCGTACTGTGAAATCAGGGGCTAAAGCGGGTCAGCAGTTCTGGGGCTGCTCAACCTTCCCCAAATGCCGGACCATGCAGAATCTTTGAATCTGCAGACAAAAGCGAAAAAGGTGTAGGTTGCCTCCTACTAGGCAGAAATAGGTTTTCATCTATTTCATCCAAACCCAAGCCCCGCTACAACCGCCCTTTAAGCCATCAACAGGCCCAGTCCTCGGTGCCTATAAGCAATCCCCCAAGCCATTCTGCTGCAAACTCCCCGGTGTAAGCCTGCGCCTCATCGCCGCATCTCAATAGTTTTTGAGAATCATCATCAATTGGCCCGTATAATACTGCGGTAACTTTTTGTGTCAGAGGAAAGAGGCTTATGTCAGTAAATCGAGTAACCGGGTTGGCGCAGGTAATCGGCGCTGGTGTTCTGTCCCTCGGCCTGCTGTTCGCCAGTGGCGTGCACGCCGATGAACCGGTGACCCTGACCCTCTATAACGGCCAGCATGAGGCTACCGGCAAAGCCGTGGCCGCGGCGTTCGAGAAGAAAACCGGCATCAAGGTGCTGATCCGCAAGGGCGGTGGTGGCCAGTTGGCCAACCAGATCGCCGAAGAGGGCGAGCGCTCTCCGGCGGACATTGTTTACACCGAAGAGGCGCCACCGCTGATCAAGCTTGGCAGCCAGGGCCTATTGGCCAAAGTGGATGCGAGCACCCTGTCGCAGGTTGATTCCAAGTTCTCCGATGACAACGGCAACTGGCTCGGCATCACCTCACGGGTGCGTGTGCTGGCTTATAACCCGGACCTGATCACTGAAGCCGAACTTCCGAGCAAACTGCTGGAAGTGGCCGACCCTGAATGGGCGGGCAAGATCGCGTTCGTGCCGAGCAGCGGCGAATTCCTCGGCCAGACCGCCGCAGTCATCCGCCTCAATGGTCGTGAAGCTGCCGAAGAATGGTTAACCGGTCTCAAGGCGTTTGGCTCTACCTACACCAACAACGTTGTGGCCATGAAGGCGGTGGAGAACGGTGAAGTGGGTGCGGCGCTGGTCAACAGCTATTACTGGACGGCGCTGAAGAAAGAGAAAGGCGAACTCAAGTCCAAGCTGCATTACTTTGCAGATGGCGATGCTGGCGGCCTGTCCAGCGTCTCCGGTGCGGCCGTGGTGAAAGCCAGCAAGCATCCGAAAGAGGCTCAGGCGTTCCTGGCCTTTATGATCAGCGACGAAGGCCAGAAGGCCATCCTGAACAAGTCTGCCGAGTACCCGGTGAACCCGAATGTACAAGCTGATCCGCTGCTCAAGCCTTATGACCAGCTCAAGCCGCCGGCGATTACCGCCGCTCAAATCGGTCTGGCTGAAGATGCGCTGGAACTGCAACGCGAAGTCGGAATGAACTGATCATGCAACCCCAAGCGGTAACTCCCGACCTGCCACTAGCTCCGGTGGGCCACACACGGCGGCGCAAGTCGCCGCCGATCTGGTTGCAGATTCCTGTACTGGCTTTGCTGCTGGTGGCGGCTTTGCCGTTGTTCTTCGTCGTTACCCGCGCCGCAGAAACCGGTTTACACGAGGCCTTTGCGCTGTTGTGGCGGCCATTTGTGTTCGGTTTGCTGGCCAATACCATGAAATTAATGGTGCTGGTGACGGTTGGCTGCGCGGTGATCGGCCTGGCATTGGCCTGGTTGGTCGAGCGCACTGACCTGCGCTGGCGCCAGCACTGGAACGTGCTGCTATGTCTGCCGTTCGCGATTCCTTCGTTCGTCAGTGGATTCACCTGGATATCAATCAGCCCGATATATGAGGGTTTGGGCGGCACGGTACTGGTGATGATACTGTCCAAGTACCCGCTGATTTACCTGCCCGTGGTAGCCACGCTGCGTAGCCTCGACCCTGCGCTGGAAGAATCCGCGCGGATGCTCGGTTGCAGCCGCAAGCAAGTGTTCTGGCAGGTCACCCTGCCGTTGCTGCGCCCGGTCCTGATGGCCACAAGTTTGCTGGTGGCCATCCATATGCTGGTCGAGTTCGGTGCGCCGTCGATCATGCGTTACCAGACCTTCACCACCGCCATTTATCAACAGTTCGAGTTGGAATTTAACGGCAGTACCGCCGCCATGCTGTCCGCCCTGTTGTTGGCATTGTGCATGCTGCTGCTGTGGGGCGAGTTCCGTTTGCGCGGTCGGGGTTTTGCGCGTACGGGCCAAGGGGTTGCCCGTACTGCGGCGCCCCTGCGTCTGGGCCGCTGGGCGATACCGGCGCAGGTGCTGCTGCTGGTGTTGGTCGCAATTGGTTGCGGCACGCCGCTGACCATGTTGGTTTTCTGGATAGTCGAGGGTAGCTCGGCGAGCTTTCCTGTTGGCGAGATCGCGCGAACGCTTTGGGCGTCACTGTCCTATTCCTTCGGCGGTGCCCTGTTAAGTTGCCTGCTGGCTTTGCCGGTGTGCCTGGTGGTCGTACGCTACTACGGGCGCATGGCTACGCTCGCGGATCGGCTGCCCTACTTGCTACATGCATTGCCGGGGCTGGTGATCGCTTTATCGATGGTGTTCTTCGCCCTTGGCTACGTGCCAGCGTTGTACCAGACCAGCATCCTGCTGCTGTTGGCCTATGCGCTACTATTTATGCCGATGGCGCAGGGCCCAATTCGCGTGGCGCTGGAAAAGGCTTCACCGCAACTTGAAGAGGCCGCGCGAACCTTGGGGCATACGCCGATTGCAACCTTTCTCAGGGTAACGCTGCCGATTATTTCGCCCGCCATTGGCGCGGGCTTCGTATTGGTGTTTCTCGACTGCATGAAGGAATTGACGGCCACGTTGATCCTTGGCCCAACCGGCTTGGAAACCCTGGCGACAAAGGTCTGGTCGCATACCGGCAACTTGGAATACGCCGGCGCTGCACCTTATGCCGCGCTGCTCGTGCTGGTGTCCGGTTTACCGGTTTATCTGCTGACCACGCGCGCCTACCGGCGTACATAGGATCGCCGATGCGGGGGGGAAATACCCCCGTGCAGGCCCTCACCTCAATAGAACGGACCTATCGTCCATATGCACTCTTAATGCCGCGCCCCGCGCGGCTTTTTTGCGCCTGCGCAATCCGCATGCAAACTCCCGCGGCGTCACCTTAGGCCGCACGAGTTAAAAGCTTATGCAATAGACAGTTCGCGCAGTGCTGCAGTGGTCAAAAAGCCTGAGCGTGAGGCATAACGGTGATCTTTTTTGACTAAGGTATCGATCCGATTCAGCAAGTTTTCTGGCAGTGTGGCATTAAAGCGCATCGACTTGCCTAGGTAAGGTGTCACATCGAAATCGACCACAGCCCAGACTCCGCCGGCGAAGTCTGGATTCTCAAGATGGACGTCGACTTCCTGCGCTTGTGGTAGCCCATCACCATCGGCCATCAGCGAGCACAACCCAAAGTTGAGGCGTTGGTTCAATCACCCAACCCAAACACAAAGCGATAGCCCAGCGAGCCGGATTTTTAGGGGTGAGTGAGCGCGGTCTTCGGCAGAGTGTTGCGCGCCAGCAGCCAAGTGGATGGACGCTGTCGGCTCTGCGGCCGTCTTATCAGGCGGGAAAACGCCAGGAGGTCTGGTGTTAATCCTGACCTCCTGGCATCGCAGACGATTATTCGTCTGAGGTGTTCAGCACTTCAATCCAAAGTGCGCCTTTGCCCGACGCCGCTTCGCTGACGCGTTTCAGGGCACCTTTGTCGCTAACCGAATAGGCGCCGACTTTTTCGCTTTTCTCGCCGGTGACCAATAGCCACTTACCATTTGGCGAGAACGCGATATTGCGGGGCTGCTTCTCTTCTACCGGATAGTTTTCGAGAAACTTCAAGCCACCGGTGGCGGTATCAACCGCAAACGCCGAAACAGAGCTGGTCGTGCGCTCACTCATGAGCAACAGCTTGCCATCTGGCGACATTCTCAAGTCCGCCGCCCAGATGCGCGGCGTCGGGTCGTCCTTCAGGTCATTGTTGCGTGCATCACGCACTTCGCCATGGGCCAGTTTCAAACGTTCAGGAATGCCATTGGCGACAGCAGTTTGTGTCAGTGCGCCACTGCTGTCATCGATCGAAAACGCGGTGACGGTGCCGCTCATTTCCCCGACAACATAGAGATATTTGCCGTCAGGAGAGAATGCCAGGTGGCGTGGTCCGGTGTTGTCCGGGAGACTCACGTAACCGCTGCCGATCGGCGAAAGCGTGCCGGTTTTGGCATCCAAGTGATATTGCAAAACCTGATCGGTGCCGAGATTGCCTGCGTAGGCAAAACGATTACTCGGGTCGGTGCGGATCGAGTGTGCATGCAGCCCGGTCTTGAACGTCTGGATCTTGTCAGAAGGCTGATAGGACTTATCAATCGCCTGCACACTGACAAGGTCACCGCCATAGGAAGCAGCGAGCAGGAATCGCCCTTCTTTGTCGGTAGACAGATACGCCATGCTTTCGGCCAACGGCGCTTTGGATAAGGGTTTCAGATGACCCGTTTTGGCATCGATGCTGAAGCCCACCACCTGAAATGGCTTAACTCGTAATGCCGCGAACAACACCTTGCCGTCAGGCGAAAGGGCCATAGGGTTAACCTGATCACCGGCGTTTGTTTGTTCCACCAAGGTCAGGGCGCCGCTGTTTTGATCAAGCAGGTATTGGGAGATCATCCCGTCGCCTGGGCTGGAGATATAGGCAAAAGTGGCAGCATTAGCCTGCAGGCTTAGGCCGCAAGCAACTGCTGCTGCCATAAAAAGAGGTTTGTGCATGGGAAATCCTTTATTTTTATGATAGTGGTCAGTCATCCTATGACTGTATCGAGATCACCGCAATCACTGATTTACTGGTCACGTCAGCCACCTTGAATATGCGCTTATCGCAGTCACGCCAGCGGCTTTGCAACCCACACCACAAGATTCATCGGCCAAAAACTGGGCAGTACTAAGGGCCGATAACAGCGAAAATACAAGTTAAGCGCGGTGCAATGGGATTATCTCGGGCGCAAATTCCCGGGCTTTCTGGATGGCGTTATTAACAGGGACAAGGCTATCGAGTGGCAGGTAAAATAGCCGGCTTTGTTAAAAAGCTGGAGATCTACCCTTGGCAATTCACTACTCGCCCTCCCCTGACGCCATCGCATGTGGCCGCACGGGCGCAAGCCTCAGCAGCACACAGGAAAAAGCGCAGGTGTCCTGCAAGCTTTGCCTGCGCTCGATGGAAAAAGAGGCGACGCCTGCCGTTATTAATCGCTCACCGAGCTTGGCCGACCTGCGCGCGGCAGCTAAGGCAGCAAAAGCGGCACCCGCAGTAGCATCTGCACCTACGCCTGCACCACCCCCTGTAAAGGCGACAGCGAAGCCAGCCCAAAGCGTTCGCGACGCATGGCGCCAGAAGTTAGAACAAATGCCGGGCCACAACCGCCTGCCACGCAGCGCCGCTAAACAGAAATTCGTTTAAGCCCTGCACAAGGGACAGACTTATTAACGCCCAACAAATCTTGGTGCATTAATAAGTCTGTCCTTGTTCTGCGAATACCCAATGCTCGACCAGACGACCAATAACCAATCCTTCCCCACCGTAGCGCGTGACTTTGGTCATCCAAGGTGGCAAGCCTGTTGCCGCTCAGTAAATGATTCAGGTAGCGCAGGCCAAGCTGCCCACCGAATAAAAACCTAAGCGCTGAAAATCAGATGTTCGCGACCTGTGCACAGCGCGCACATAATCTTCTTTGAAATCAACGCCCCAGCAGCGCATTTGGCGCCCTTACGCCACGTCCCAACAACGCTTTGTAGCCCGCACCGGCATTAGTCTCTCAACCTTTAGGCCAGCCGACCGATACAGAAGCAAGCGCACGTTTAACCTGCCTTTGCGCTGAACGAGGACCTGCCTGATGTTGCTTAAACTGAAAACGAAAGTGGTGCTGCTCGCACTGATACCGGTATTGCTCTTTGCCTTGGTTATAAGCGGCGCGGCCGCATGGGTGTTACAAAGCCTGGCGACCCAAGAACTGAAAGTAACCCGCGAACGACTGATGCAAGAAAGCCGCGATGAACTGCAGCACTACTCGCAAATCGCATTGGGTTCGGTGCAGTCGCTGTATGACAACGCAGCCCCGGGCGATATGGCCAGCCGTGAACAAGCCATCGCCATTTTGTCGAAAATCAAGTATGGCAAAGATGGCTACTTCTTTGGCCATGACTCTAACGTGGTTCGCCTGTTTAGAGGCGACAGCCCAGTTGATGTCGGCAAGAATCTGAACGACCGCCGCGACAGCAATGGCGTGTATATCAACCGCGAATTGGTGCGGGTCGCTAAGGACAACACCTACTACGTCAATTACAGCTCGCCACTGCCGAGCGATGACTCGGTCATGGTCCCCAAAATGGCTTACAGCTATTACCTGCCAAAGTGGGACATGGCCTTGGGCACCGCAATTAATCTGGACGGCGTCGAGGCACAAATCGTTAAGGTGCAATTGGCGATAGATCAACGCATCAGCACCATCATCAGCAGCATCGTGGTGGTCGCGTTAGTACTGTTGGTCGTATTCGGCATTGCCGGTGTGGTTTTAAGCAATAACTTTTTGCGCCCGCTCCAGCAGATCAAGGACAATCTGGATGACATCGCCGCCGGTGAAGGTGATCTAACACGGCGTCTGCCGATCAATGGCGATGATGAGCTTGGCCAATTGGCCGGTTCGTTCAACCGCTTTGTCGAGAAGATCCATGGCATGGTCAGCCAAATGGTCGACGTAACCGGCCAACTGACCGGGTTGGTCGGCCAAGTGACGGAACAGGCTCAGCGCTCGGAAAATGCCATGGAGCGCCAGCGCCATGAGACCGATCAGGTTGCTACCGCGATCAACGAGATGTCGGCAGCGGCGCAGGAAGTTGCGCAAAGTGCCCAAGGTGCGGCTGAAGCTGCGCAGAAGACGGACACCGAAGGCCAAGCGGCAAAGAAAGTGGTCGACGGCAGCATCGAACGTATCCACACCCTGGTTCAGGATATCCGCAACAGCGGTGTCTCCCTGGATACCTTACAAAAAGACGTGACCTCAATTGTCAGCGTGCTGGATGTGATTCGCTCAATCGCCGAGCAGACTAATCTGCTCGCGCTCAATGCGGCGATCGAGGCGGCACGAGCGGGTGAAGCCGGTCGCGGATTTGCCGTAGTCGCCGATGAAGTACGCGCACTGGCCAGCCGCACGCAACAGAGCACGCAAGAAATCCAAGGCATGATCGACCGTCTGCAAAAAGGTACGCAGGATGCAGTCAACTCGATGCAGCGCTCCAGTGAAGCCGGAGATGCCACCAGCGAGCAGGCCAACCACGCCGGTAATTCCCTGGATGCAATTGCGCAACTGATCGGCACCATTAATGCAATGAACGCACAGATCGCCAGCGCCGCCGAAGAGCAAACTGCAGTGGCCGAAGAGATCAACCGCAGCGTGCACAAAATTGCCGTGGCAGTGGACAGCGTTGCCGATGAAACCCAACAAGGGGCGCAAACTGCACGCAACTTGTCAGGCCTGGGCGAGCGTTTAGGCGCGCTGGTTAGCCAGTTCCGTATCTAACCCTTCAGAGGCGCGCATGGCTTAGTCATGCAGTAAAGGCAGCACAACAAAATGGGGGCAGACATTAATCTGCTCCCATTTTTTTGCACAGTCAGTTGCCCTGCCCATGCATCCTTTTTCAGTTCCGCCAACGCACTGTTTAGCTGTCGTTTGCCTTACCTTTAGTCAAGGTCGCATTGGGCTCCTGGGCTGGGGCTGCATACCAGTTTTCCCGCGGCACCAGCTTGGCATCTTGCGGATCACCGAGGTAATGCGGCGACATAATCGCTACGCCGTACTCATTGAATACGTCCTGGATATGGGCGTGCAACACGCTGAGCAACTGCGCCCGAGGTCGTGGCTCACTGGGGATCGCCTTGGCCACGAGGCGGTACTCCGGGTAAAAGTCTGACAGAGCGGTCTGGAACACCACCGGCGATGGATCGTGAACGATGCCGTCGGTGCGCTTAGCGGCCTCAAGCAGCATGGCTTCAACTTGTCGCCACGGCGTGTCATAGCCAATGGTGACTACGGTATCGACAATGTAGCCACTGCCATCGACCGTGCGTGAATAGTTCTTGGTCACACCGCCCGTAATCATCGCATTCGGAATGGTCAGCACCTCACCCAAGCCGGTGCGGATGGTAGTGGTGAACATACCCAACTCGGTTACCGTGCCTTCATGCCCGCCTACGTTGACGAACTCCCCCGGACGCAAGGTCCGCGAATAAGTGAGGATCAGCCCGGCTGCGGCCTGCCCAACCACGCTTGATGCCCCAAGGGAAATCATCAGGCCGACCAACACCGACAAGCCTTTAAAAGCGTCAGTCCCTGCACCCGGCAAGTAGGGGTAAGCCATGGCTAATGCAAACAACCAAATCGCAATAGAGGTCAGGCGCATCGTTGGTTGCAGCGTCTCACCGCTCAACCAGCTGATTGTTCCAGGGCGCGACATGCGCATCAATAAACTGCGGGTAAAGCCAATAATGCCGCGGGCAATAAAGAAGATCGCCACAGCAACTGCCAGCCCTGGCAAGGCCCCGATTATGCCCTCCAGTAAATACCTGGCCAGGTTCAACAGATAAACATTGAGGCTCTCGCCCCATGGCCGGGTATAGGGGAACCGTGACAGCACAAAGCTCAGCCACTGATAGCTGAACAACAGCACCAACACCCAGTACAGCAGCCACAGTAGGCGGTCGACTACATAGTAAATATTTTTGATATCTATCAGCGGTGTGCGACCGACCTTAAGCGCGCTGATATGGCGCTGCATAAGGCGTGGTAGCAGCCCGGCAAGCTTGCGTCGAACCCAACTCACACCACGCAACAAGACAAAATAGATCAGGGTAGCAACAAGGCTTAATCCCGCAGCCACCAGCATGAAATGCACATTGCGGGTTTGTTGCGTTTCGGCCACGACAATACGTAGTTTCTCGGCGGCAATTTCCGCCGTATCGCGGGCTGACGTATCAGCGGTGTCAATATCCCCGGGAGAGATAATAAACGCCCGGCGCTGGCCGAGCAGCACCACGAAACTTTTCAGCACCGGCTCAACCCTGACCTCTAGTGCCTCATTACTGTCCAGTGCCTCATCAATCACTGCACGGGCCCGATTAACGCGCTGTTCAGGTGTTTCACTAAGTAAGGTTGCACGGATGACAGCAATACTTCGATTGGCAATCTTCAGCTCCGCCGGCACCCCTGCAACCACCATTTCAGAGGGATCTGCAGCAGATACTCCACTTATCCAACTCGACCACAGAACACAACAACAAACCGCTATCCACAAGTTGGCTGCAACGCGCATTACTGATTCTCCATCACATCGACTACCACAACGCTGTGGCCCCAGCACAAAACCGCTAATTGAGCCCACTTCGGGCCCTGCTATAAAACCGGCAGAAAACCCGTAATGAACAAACCGACTACGTTACCCCTGTTGATTCACAGAGTAGAAACTGGCAAAGCATTACGACGTTCACATCCTGTCTGTTGAACACACAGACGCGGCCCAGCAAGTAGGGCTAGAAACAATTTCAATCGCGGATTTCTTTACCCCGCAAGCTTAGCCTAGGCGATGGCCTGTTGCAGGTTCGTCTTGGCTTAGTTGCACCTTTTACAACAACCGACCCGCGGCGATTCCAATCAACAAAGCGTGCCACTGGATTAACAGCCCCCGAAGCGACGAGCACGAAACTGAAAAACGAGCTCGACAGGTGTGGCGCAAATTGTCAAATTTATGGCGGGTGATGCCAATATTTAAAACTCAATAGCTTACAGAATCGGTGCTGTTCAAACGAGGATGCAGGAAAGCTGACTGATTCGATACAGCTGACCTTGACCTGTTCTCCATAGCCGAAGCGCTTGATAAGCCAAAATAATAACGAGGAACCAGATATGGCCCTGCCAGAAACCTTTACCCATCAAGACGAACTGCTCACCGTCTCGAGCAACGCCCAGCCTTTTCTCGACGGCCTGCTGCACCCCGGCATCAGTGTAGCGCCATTGTTTCTCGACACCCACAATGGCGTTTGGTGCCTGCGCGTCAAGTTCAAACCCGGCGTCACCCTGCCAATCCACTACCACACCGGGGTTGTGCATCTCTACACCCTGTCTGGCTGCTGGTACTACACCGAATACCCTGATCAGAAACAAACAGCAGGCAGCTACCTGTTCGAACCCGGTGGATCAATTCACCAGTTCAATGTCCCCGCAGACAACACCGAAGACACCGACACCTTCATGATTGTGTCCGGCGCCAATGTCAACTTCACAGAAGAAGGCGAGTACGTGAACATGATGGATGCTGGCCTGATCAAGACGTGGGTTGACCAAGCGATCAAGCAGCAGCCTGGCGCTCAAGATGTTAAGTACATCAGCAGCCCAGTACCGAGCTTTACCAAGTCGTGAATAAGGCCTGCACTTAAGGCCAATTGCTGTCGCCTAACTACGTTTGCTCAATAGTCCTGATCACACTGGAATGTTAGGCAGGCGTTTTTATTGGCTGAATAAAACCCAAAGCCAGTGTGCGCACAATTAAAACTCGGGTGCGCACTCGAGCATGGCGTAGTGGTTTCAAAGAATCTCAATTTACCCTCTCATCATCAATAGCCTGTCTATGCTCAAACCGTGCGTTTTAGTGCAATCACGCAACGGCGATTCGCATGTGTCCATTGGTGTACGGAGACTCAAGTAGATGAGTAAGAAACTCGCAACAGCTAGCGTGCTGGCCATGTCATCGGCGCTAACGCTTGGTACCAGCGCTACAGCGGCAGAGAAAAGCAGCGAAGAGTTGGCGAAGCAATTGTCCAACCCTGTTGCAGCGTTAATCAGCGTCCCTTTCCAATATAACTATGATGAAAATATCGGCCCGGACGACAAAGGCTCACGCCATACGCTGAACATTCAGCCAGTCATTCCTATGGATATCAGTGAGGACTGGAACCTCATTTCCCGGACTATTCTGCCGATCATCGACCAAACCGACATTGCCCCCGGCTCCGGTAACCAAACGGGAACGGGCGATGTTTTACAAAGTTTGTTTTTCTCGCCTAAAGCGCCAACCGAAAATGGCTGGATTTTAGGGGCAGGCCCTGCCTTTCTGTTGCCCACCGGCTCTGATGATCTGCTCACTGCCGATAAGTGGGGTATTGGCCCAACAGCAGTCGCACTTAAACAATCAGGCCCTTGGACTTACGGTGCCCTGGTCAACCACATTGCCAGCGTGGCCGGCGATGATGACCGGGCTGATGTGAGCAGCACTTTTTTACAACCCTTCCTCTCGTATGCGACCCCAAATGGCGTCACCTACGGCGTCAACTCGGAGTCCACTTACGACTGGAAAGGCAACGAAGGTGCTGTGCCCATCAACTTTCAAATCAATAAAGTCACCAAGATCGGCGGCCAGATGATTCAGTACGGTGCAGGTCTGCGTTATTGGGCTCAGAGCACCGAGGCAGGCCCGGAAGGGCTGGCATTCAGGCTCAATTTTGTTTTGTTGTATCCCAAGTAAACACTCAATTAAAACCTCACACCGCAGATATTCAGCCGGACGATTTGCGCCCGGCCTGATCAATGACGGACACGCTGCGCATTGCCGCACCCTACAAGAACCACCATTTCCTCGGACATGCGCACCCGTACCAAACGCCAGGCAAAAAAAAGCGGTAGCTATAAAAGCTACCGCCTCGCTCAATAAAACAGGTCAGTGTTTTTTGTGAGCAGTCGGCTTGATTAACCAAGCCGCCAGAGCTGGCAGAAGCAGAATCGCGCCGAACATGTTCACCAAGAACATAAATGCCAGCAGGATGCCCATATCCGCCTGGAACTTCAGGGTTGAGAAGGTCCAGGTTGCAATCGACAGGGTCATGGTGACAGCGGTAAATACCGACGCTGTACCACGCTGCTTAAGCGACTCAACGAATGCGTCGCGCAGGTCCATATTACGTTCATGCATCTCGTGCTTGATCCGCTCAAACAGGTAGATGCCATAGTCGACCCCCACACCTACGCCCAAGGCCACAACTGGCAAGGTATTCACCTTGACGCCAATGCCGAGGAACGCCATCAGCGCATTACACAGCACAGTGACCAGTGCCAACGGGATGATCACACACAAGGTGATGCGCAGGGAGCGGAACATGATCAGGCAAAGGATGCTCACCGAGGCAAACAGCGCGATGTTCACCAGCTTATCGCCAGCGTGCACCACCTCGTTGGTCGCAGCCATGACCCCGACATTGCCGGATGCCAGCTGAAACTCGATCTCATCGCTGTCGTAAGCGGCCTTGAAGGCTTTGATCTTGTCCATCAGCTTGGTGATGGTGTCCGCCTGGTGATCTTTGGTGTAGATCGATACCGGAATCGCGTTACAGGCCGAGTTCATGTACTCAGTACCGACCCGTGTGGCAAAGCCGACACCTTGAGCGATTTGCGGGGTTGACTCAGGCAGCACACGCCACTTCAAGTCAGTCTCGGCGTAGGCTTGGGTCACGTTGTTAACGAAGCCCGACAAGCTGCGCACCGACGACACACCATCGTCTTGACGCAGATAAAGCTCGAACTCGTTAATCGGATCAAGCACCTCACGCTTGACGCACGGTGTTTCATCACCTTGGGCCTTGACGATGATCTGCAGCAGATCAACACCAATGGCAAACTCGCTGGTGATCATGGCTACGTCCTGGTTGTAGCGTGAGTCTGCGCGCAGCTCAGGTACACCAGCGCCGAGGTCACCCACGTGCAACTTACGCGCTTCAATCAAACCAAAGGCCAACAAGCAGGCGGCAATCAACAGCGCAACTGTTGCACCGCGACGCGTCGCCAAAACACCGAGCTTTTCCCACAAGCCTGCGCCCATGGTTTCTTTACCGCGCAGCCGCTGAGCATCGTCAGCCGACAAACGCATAAAGGAGAGCAGGATAGGCAGCAACATCTTGTTGGTGATGATCATCACCGAAACGCCGAGGGTGGCAGTAATTGCCAGCTCACGTACCATTTCAATGTCAACGACCGCGATCACCACGAAACCCAACGCGTTGGCCAACAACGCAACCGCACCCGGAATAAACAGCTTCTGGAAGCAATTACGCGAAGCCGTCACACCGTCGGCGCCATTTAGCGTTTCAAGCTTCCAGGCGTTGGTCATCTGTACGGCGTGGGAAACCCCGATCGAGAAAATCAGGAACGGCACCAGGATAGACATCGGGTCGAGCGTGAGCCCAACCAATGGCAGCAAGCCGAGCAGCCATACGACGGGAACCACCGCACAAATGAGCGCCCAGCTGGTCAGCATCAATGAGCCCGAGTACCAAAACAGCAGTACAGCGGTGATCAGGAACGCGACGATAAAGAACACCATAACGCCCGAGGCGCCGTCGGCAATATCACCGATCGACTTGGCAAAGCCGATGATATGAATGCTGACATCGTCGGTTTGATTTTCCTGACGTATAGCCTCCAGCTTATTTGCTACCGTTTGCAGGTCGAGTCGCTCACCTGTCTGCGGGTCTTTCTCCTGCAGGTTGGCAACCACCATCGCGGAGGAAAGATCATTGGAAACAATGCGCCCAACCCAGTCAGATTTCAGTGTGCGTTCACGCACCTGAGCGATTTGCTCTGGGCGCCCGGCATAGTCCGACTCGACCAGGTTACCGCCAGTAAAGCCATCCTCGACCACCTCGGTATAACGCACATTAGAGGTGAACAGGGAGGTAACCGAACTGCGCTCAACGCCATTGATGAAAAATACTTCATCAGAGACTTTACGCAGAATGCTCATGGCCTCAGGCGTGAACACCTCACCTTTTTTGTTCTTTACCGCCACAAGGATTTTGTTCGCACCGCCGAAGTCCTTTTGATAATTCAAAAAGGTCTTCATGTAGTCGTGGTGCAGCGGGATCATCTTGAAAAAGCCCGCTTCAATCTTGAGGTTGCTTGCGCTAAAACCTAAACCAATAGTGATTAGAATAAACAGCGCCAGCAGCGGCTTGCGCTGATGGAAAATCCAGTACGAAAGCTTACCCACTATGCCGCGTGAGAAATCCTTGCGGTCAAGGTGGTCGGCGTCTTTTATAGTATCTTCATGCTTTTTCACGTACTTACTCCTGGCGCCCGGCGTCGATAGTCATGACACCGCGGTCACCAACGGCCACAACATCACCCGCCTTAAGCTGTAGCGCTTTGGCCAGATTGGTTTGGGTAGTTGGAAGACGCTGAAAGTGTTCACCCTGGTCATCGCTGGCCATGATCAAGCCGCTATTACCGAATACCAAAATGCGTCCGGACTTGAGTTGGAGCCCTCCATTAAAAGCAATGGTGATGCCGGTCTCAGCTTTGCTCCACGTAGCGCCCGCATCACTGGAATGCCAGATATTGCCGCGCATACCAAATAGAAAAAGGTCACCGGAAGCAGCCTGCAACGCACCGAAGTAGCTGCCTTGATAAGGGCTTTCGAGACGTTCCCACGTCATGCCGCGGTCAGCGGACACAGCCATGGTCCCGCTTTCACCGACAAGCAGCCAACGGCCATCAATGAGGCCAATAATCTGCGAGATATGACGGTCGAAGTCTGGATCGATGATGCTGATACGCTCCCAGCTTGCACCGGCATCATTGGATACCAGGTACAGCCCGAATGCCCCCCAAGTTACTAGCCGCCCCTGCCCCATTGAAACGACACCCAACAGCGCGTCGCCATTGGTATCGGCTTCTACTGGGGTCCATGACTGGCCGCCATCTTCGGTGCGCAAAACCGTACCGCCGTGACCGACAGCTACACCAACCTCAGGGCTGACGAAAGCAACCCCTGTCAGGGTGCGATTACTGGGTGTGCGGATGCTTTTCCAAGTGCTGGCTTGATCAGCCGACAGCATGACCACTCCGCGCTCACCCACAGCAACCAGCTGTTTACCGCTGTCCACAATGTTGAGCAGCAACACTCGGCTGGAATCGATTGGGTAATCAAGTGCAGGTTTCTCAGCCCAGCTTAAACCGCTGGCCAAGGCCAGACAGAGCCCCGCCAAGCATGACAAGTGGCGTAAAGACAACATAAAAATAACCTGTATAGCTAACGCACACGCTTCCTCAAGGGAAGCGTGTGCTGTGCTGTAAAGACGTTGGGAGTGTTACTTGCCCAAGCGACGCAGTGCATCCGGCTGGAAATCTACGTAGCGCCCCTTGATACCGAACTTCCAAGGCGTAGCTTCTTCGTTGGCCAGACCGGCCATGTAGTAGCCGCCGTTGCTCAGGTCGTGCCAGATGTTGGCGCGATACCATGGAACTTGGGCGTCATAGAATTGGATCATTGGATGAACACCAATGCGCCACAGCGTGCCACGTGTGTCATAGGCGTCCGAGGCCACTACGGTCCAGGAGTCCTCATCGAGGTACATGGTCCGCTTGCCGTACACATGCTTGGAATCTTTGCGTAGCGTGCCTTCAACGACCCATACGCGGTGCAGCTCATAGCGCATGAAGTCAGGGTTTGGTGTGTTCGGCGTGAGGATGTCTTTGTACTTAACATCCTTGGAGCCAAGCTTGTAATCATTGTACGGAATGTACATTTCTTTCTTGCCAATCAGCTTCCAGTCAAAGCGATCCGGGGCACCGTTGTAACCGTCGAAGTCGTCAGTTACACGCAAGCCTTCTGTACCGTCATTGACGTTATCGTAGGCAAGGTCCGGAGCACGGCGAACACGACGTTGACCGGTGTTGTAGATCCAGGCGTTACGGACTTCTTTAACCTGATCGATTGGTTCGTGAACCAACTGCACAGTACCGGCCAGAGTGGCTGGCGAGAGGAAGCGCGCGGTGTAGTTAAGCAAACGGTTGTCCGACTGCTTATCCATGTTGGCATCGAATACGCGCTTTTCATTGATACGCAGGTTGTAATAGTCGCCGCTGCCACGTACCGGGAACGATGAATAGGTACGGTCAAGACCGCCACCCAGATAGCGCACGGTGTGGTTCCAGATAGCTTCCAGACCGTTTTTCGGAATCGGGAACGGTGTAGTCGAACCATTGAGGTTAACCAGGCCGAAACCATTGAGGTCAACATTTACCGCTTCTTGCTTGACCTTGGCCGCTACATCAGCAGGAACCATCGCAGTACGGTGGGTGGTGTAGACCGGCATCTTGTAACTTGGGTACTTGGCCAGCAGCGCCTGCATACCCGGCGTCACTTTGTCTTTGTACTGCGCAATGTTGGCGGCAGTAATAGTGAACAGTGGCTTCTCGTCAGCGAAGGGGTCAACGTAACCGTCTTTAGCACTCCAACCGGCAGGTGGCTGAGCCATGCCGCCGGTGTAAGCCGGAATCGTGCCGTCGGCGTTGCCAGCCATTTCACCACCCAGTGGCGTCAGGTCAGCACCCAAGCGAGCCGCTTCATCAGCAGTCAGTTTGGCGTTAGCCGTACCGCTCAGTGCGAGCAATACCGCCGCAGTGAGTCCACTCATTCGGGCAGAATTTAGTTTATTCATCATACACAGAACCTCTGGTTGTTCTATTTTTTAGAAGCTATAGCTGTAGCTCGCAGCATAAAAATCGCGGTCGTGCAGGGGGTCGTATTGAGCGCTGTTATCAAAGCTGACATAGCTCAAGTCGATTTTTTGCTGCTTGTTGTAATCCAGGCTAAGACCAACCGATGTGGTAATACGGCCTTCGTTGAACTGGCCATCCATGGACACGCCATCCACATCCTGACCGAGGAAGACGAACGGAGAAGCGGTGATGCTGGTACCAAAAACGTTGTTGTAATCCAGCTGACCGCGCAGGCGATAACCCCACGCGAAGTCGGTTACATAACCATCGTTTTTACAACCTTGTGGGCTGCTGTTAACCAAACCAGCAACTGGATTCGAACAGGTGCTGCCACCTGCAGGAATTGATGGATCTGAACCCAGACCGTAGATAAAGCCACGGCCATAACGACGATCACCGTCGCCTTGTGGCACATTGTTCCATTGGAAGCCGACTTCACCGACAACAGTCAGGTTTTGAGCGCCAAGCACGTTGGGATAAAGGTTGACGCCGTTGATTTGGAACTGGGTCTTCTCGTAGCGATCCCAGCCCTCGGTCATGTCGGCACCTTGAATCAATACCGCTTGCTGCAACTCACCGAGAGGGCCGATACCGCCTAACGCGCCATTCAGCAAATCAGCACCGTTGAGCTGAACGGGTTGGTTCGGCGAGTAGCTCAACTCACTGCCAATCGACCAGCCGCCAATTGCTGTGGTGAAGCTCGCACCGAACAGGCGGATATCTTCTGGATATTCCCACGCAGGACCTGGGGTTTGGCCGGTGGCACCGACCACTGCGGAGTTCGCTCCATCAAACTGCTTTGGCGATCCTGGATTACCATTGCGAACACTAAGGTATGGCGTGCGCGAGTGGTAATTGAGGTAGTACAGGCCTACTTCGCCGTCCAGCGCATCAACCGGGACGCGGAAAGAAACACCCCACTGACCGCTATCGCTCGGCTTATCACCCTTGTACTGAGGCACATAGCGACCGCTGTTGATGCGATCCTCGGAAGTACCCGCACCGCCCAGCAGTACACCCACATCACAGTCACCGTTTGACTGACCGATGTTGCTCTCGGTGACCGACCAGTAATGGCCACAGCCTTCGACTGCGGTGCTCTCATACTTAAGCTGGTAGAAAGCTTCCATCGAAATGCCAGCAGGCAAACCGATATTGACGTAGCCCATCCACACTGGAATCAGCGCTTCCTTAAGCTCGGTACCTGGGCGGCGCAGAGCCGGAACGTCAAGCGGGTTGATCTGGTTGATGCCCTGGATGTAGAGACTCTCACCCCAGTTCACAACCTGACGGCCAAGTCGGGCCTGGACGGGGGTGTCATCAAAATAGAAGGTGTTGTAGACGTAGGAGTCGAGCAGGTACAGACCTTTGTACTTCTGCAAATCACTGTAGCCGTCATCATCCAGCGGCTTCTTTTGATAGCCATTGGAGATGTTGCCGTAATTCACATCTTCATGGTCGAGGGTGTAGTCATACCAACCTTTCACCCGGATGAAGCCACCCATATCGCCATTGCGCATCGACAAATCAGTTACAAACTTGCCAATAGTTGAGAAGCGGTCACCCTTATCATAGTTGAGGTTACCGGCGTCCACAGGACCGCCTGTACCGCCTGACTTACCAACAGAGGCACCATTGAATGAGTTGTAAAGAGCACTGTCTTGATCTTCGGCACGCCACTGCGATCCAACCGTCAGCGTAGTGTTCCATTGCCCTTCCCAGCCGTTTTCGGTCTGAAAGGAAATGGCATTGGCGGAACCAGCACTTGCGCATGCGACCGCGATTGAAAGCGGTTTTAACAAGGCACAGAAATTGAATTTGTTGTTATGCATTGGCGACCTCCGGGTTCGCTCTTACCCGTGAACACCTGTGTGTGCCGGGATGAGCATTTTTTGTTGTTGCCAACATTATGCTGAACAGCCCCGTGAATTATTTGTCTTCCCATGACACTTTTTTGTCAGTAGACGTCAGTATTTGACCTAACCAACCAATAACCGATCAGAGGACTTCCACTTTCTTAAATACGCCTTGTTGAGAACTACAGAGTCGCCTTTTGACTGCTACCTACCGACTAAACTCAGCAATATTTGTCTGGCTTTCCCCATGAAAGGACAAGCGTCATATGGGCAATTCGGGAGGCGTCAGTACTGTATTGCCGGGCATTCAGTTGCGAGAAAACCAAGACAAGGCAAGCCGGCAACAAACTTTTGATTAGTCGTATAACAGCACCAGCAACTGAGGGGGAAATCAACAGTAATTAGTGGCGTTAAGCTGTCACAAGGCCCATAGTTACTTGCATTTACTGCGAGCTAAATTCCGTTTAAAACCAATGACTGCACTCATCCGAATTACATCGCTCACAGGCTTCCCTGAACTCGTTCGCGAGCTGGGTGGCGAGCCTGATGCAATGCTGAAACGCTTCAATATTGATCCGCATCTGCTCGAAAACATTTCAGCCGTTATTTCATATCGATCAATGATTAACCTGCTGGAGTACTCAGCAGAGAAGTTGAACTGTGCGGATTTCGGGCTGCAGCTTGCCGAGCGGCAAAGCATGATGATTCTTGGACCGCTGGCAGTGATTGCTCAGAACTCATCAACCGTAGGCGGTGCCCTGCAAGAAATCGCCAAGTTCCTGCATATCTACACGCCGGGAATTTTGCTTGAACTCGATACCAACACCGACCCAATGCGTCCGCAATTGCTGTTGGAAGTGCACCTGCCCGGCCTTAACCGGCTTCGGCAAATAACCGAGCTGTCGTTGGGCGTCGCGCACAAGACGTTGCAAATGCTGTTCGGCAGTGGCTTTAAAGCAGAGTCCGTCATGATGCGGACCATCACAAACCTGCCGCACACACGTTATCAGCGCTTCTTTGGCGCACACGTCTATTTCGGTCAAGCCTGTAATGCGCTGGTTCTGCGGCCTGAACACTTAAGCAAAGTCATCGACCAACACAACCAGGAACTGCGCGACACCCTGATCGAATATGTCAGCACCATCAGCGACGCCAACCCGCTGGAGATCTGCAACCAGGTGGAACAGTTGATCTTGCGTCTATTACCGACCCAGCGCTGCAGCCTGCCATTGATTGCCGAACGACTGGGCATGCGCGAACGCTCGTTGCAACGGCGGTTGTCGGATCGCGGGATAGTATTCGAAGAGCTCGTGGACCGAACCCGCAGGGAGCTGGCAGACCGCTACCTGATGGAAGCGCAAATGCCCATGGCTCAGGTAGCCGGCTTACTCGGCTACGCGGAGCAGAGCTCATTCAATCGTGCCTGCAAACGCTGGCATGCTACGTCGCCCAAACAGCGACGTAATCAGTTGCGTCAAACCGAGCTATAAAGAAGCGTTAGCTCGACCTAGTGGCACGCATAGCCACCATCGACAACCATTTCGGTGCCAGTGACATAGATAGCATCATCGCTGGCCAGAAACACCACTGCCCCTGCAACCTCATCAGGTTTACCGAGGCGTTTGACCGGAATTTCTTGCATCAAGCGCGCTTGAAACGCCTGACCAGCCTCTTCGCCGATAACCTGCGTGGCACCTGCCACCAATGGCGTTTCAATGTACCCCGGGTGCAAGCTGTTAACCCTGATCGGGTAACCCTTGGCCGCACAATGCAACGCAACCGACTTGGACAGAAAACGCACCCCGGCTTTAGAGGTGCTGTAGGCCAGCGCGTCAGGTTCACCGCAGATAGCGGTAATCGACGACATGTTGATGATGGAACCGCCTTTCGTTTTCATCAGTGGCAATGAGAGTTTGCAACCGAGGAATACACTGCGCAAATTCACGTCAAGGGTGCGATCAAAATCACTCAATGTGCAGTCTTCGATGCTACCGGGAATCACCATACCGGCATTGTTGATCAATACGTCGAGGTGCTGTTCTTTATCACGAATCACTTCCAACACGTGCGCCCAGTCTTCTTCGCTGGTGACATTATGGGTGTTGAAAACTACATCCAAGCCCTGCTCACGCATCTCGCCTTCAGCCTGCTTGCCGGCCTCGGTGTTGATATCGGTGAAATAGACTTTGGCACCTTCACTCGCAAGACGACGGGTAAACGCCAAGCCCATACCCGATGCACCGCCTGTCACTAGAACGATCTTATTTTCTAAACGCATTTTCGACTCCTGACTTAAATGACCTCCTCGAAAATTCAAAGAGGCCGGTGCGTATCAACGCTGCATATTTACGCTTGGTTATACATCCGTGCTGGGCATTTCACGCCGGTTACTTGACATATTACGCCACCCCTAATACTCATGACGCCTGACATCAAATGTCAAAAAAAAGCCGCCTAATGACAATTCCAGCTGGATTCTTCGGCCCAGTATTCGGCATTCACGGCCCCCAACTGCATTACCTGCAGTGAAACGACATTACCCATAATAAACAGCATTCAACTGTGCTCTCAGCACCTTGAGTCAATAAGGAACTGCCATGAAAGCCGCATTGGTTATAGACAAAAAACTCACCGTAGAAGACATCGCAGAGCCAACCCCCGCTGCCCATGAATTACTGGTTAGCTCTTTGGTATGTGGTATTTGCGGTACAGACTTGCACTGCGTTCACAGCGCAAAAGAAATGGGCGACGCCAGCGTTCGCGCACTCGGCAAGGCCATTGTCGACCCGAGCCAGCCCATCTCACTCGGCCACGAGTTTTGCGCTGAAGTGCTTGAACCTGCGAAAGGCGATAACCGCTTCAAAACCGGAGACAGAGTCGTAGCGCTGCCATTTTTGGCGCGAGAGGATGGCATGGTCTTTATTGGCTCGGCGCCGAGCCATATCCCCGGTGGTTTTTCTCAGCGGATGACAATCGACAGCCGCATGACCTTTGCGGTCCCCAATGGTCTGAGCAGCGAAATGGCAGCACTCACCGAGCCAATGGCCGTCGCCTTGCACGCCGTTAACCAAGCCAAAGTGACTCAACGTGACGTGCCCCTGGTGGTGGGTTGCGGCCCTATTGGCCTAGCAATAATCGCAGTACTGAAAATGCGCGGTATCCAGCCAATTGTGGCCGCGGACGTCTCCGCCGGGCGCTTAGCTCAGGCCCAAAAACTCGGTGCCGACGTGGTGGTGAATCCGCGCCAACAGTCGCCCTACGAAGCCTGGGAGCAGGCCGCCCAGACCGATGACGCAGACCTGTTCGGCGCCATCTCCCCAATGCTGGGTGGGGCTGGTCGGCGTCCATCGGTTATTTTTGAATGTGTGGGTGTGCCGGGCATGATCCAGCAAGTGATGGCGGGCGCAGTCTATGGCGCCCGCATTATGGTTGTGGGCCTGTGCATGCAAGCAGATCAAATTGAACCGGTATTTCCAGTAATGAAAGAGTTGAATGTCGGCTTTTCCAGCTTCTACTCAGGTGAAGAGTTTGCCCAGACATTGCACCACCTGGCAGAGGGTCAACTGGAGGCCAACGCAATGATCACTGACGACTTGCCGCTGTCGCAGATCACCACGGCTTTCGAGCAACTTGCCACCCCGCAGGATCAAATCAAAATCATGATTCGCCCGAACGCATAAGCTTGTTTTGTACGGCGTCGCAAGGCGACGCTTGTACGCCACATGATGGAAGTTGATCTACTTATTCGCAGGAGGGAAACACGGGCGGGAGAAGCGGCATCCGTTCTGTGGATTCACTTTATGCAGGGCCTGACAATGCGGCGCTTGTCCGCCAGCACATTGCTGTTGCAGATTATTCAAGGTCGGCAATGGCGAGCAACATGCACAATCAATGTTGCATCGCACCATGCATCAAGTGGGCAGCAGTATCAGCGACTGCTCAGCACCTGGGCGATACTCACGTTGTAAGCGACAGGCTGTTTAGCCTTTACCTCGGCTTTAAAAAACCAAGCGCTACTCAGAAACACGGCAACAAGCGACAGTGTAATTAGGCGATTGCTCATAGGATGGTTCTCCCCTGTTAGGGATTTAGTTGTTATTTGAGCTAAATAATCGCACCCAACCTCGGGCAATAATTGTCATTGCCCGTCAGCGAGTTGTCATTTAATGACAGCCATACCCCGGTGATGGACCCAGAACTCAAAAAAGCCCCCAACTTTTTCCAACCCCTTCGGGCACTTGCCTTTAAAATGCTCAGCATCCTCGCAACCGTCGTGATTTATGAACCCTGCCGCGCTTGACACGCTTTTCAACCACCTGACCGCCGCCCTTGACCCAGCCCCGGATGAAACACGGCGGCTGTTCCATGGCCGTGGCCGTCTGTGGGCTGGGCTTGAGCACGTCACGGCAGACTGGCTGCAAGCTGTGTTATTGGTGTCACTGTTTCGCGAGCCAGAAGCGGCTGAACTCGCATCACTCAAGCAAATGCTGTTGGCACTGACCCAGTCGCCCACTTGGCAAGCCAGCCAGGGGAAAAGCCTGTTGCTGCAGCATCGCTACCTGCCGGAAAGCAGCATCGAAGTCATCCAGGGCGAGATGGTTGATGAATGCGTCATCAGCGAAGACGGTTTGCGCTACCAACTTGACCTCGGTAAAAAACAAAACAACGGCCTGTTTCTTGATATGCGTTACGGCCGCCAATGGGTGCGTGAACAAGCGCAAGGCAAGCGGGTGCTGAACCTCTTTGCATATACCTGCGGTTTTTCTCTGGCGGCAGTTGCCGGGGGCGCGGAACATGTGGTCAATCTGGATATGGCCCGGGCGGCGCTCAGCCGGGGCCGTGACAATCACCGCTTGAACCAGCACGACATGAGCCGAGTCAGCTTTCTGGGCCATGAACTGTTCAAGTCGTGGGGCAAGGTGAGCAAGCTCGGCCCTTATGACTTGATCATTATCGATCCGCCTTCGTTCCAGAAAGGCAGCTTTGCCTTGAGCAAGGACTATCAGCGGATTATTCGGCGCTTACCGACACTGCTGACTGAGCACGGCACCGTGCTGGCCTGTGTTAATGACCCGGATGTGGGCCCGCAGTTCTTGATTGATGGCATGGCGGCCGATGCCCCAAGCTTGCAGTTCGAGCAGCGTTTGCCGAACCCGCCAGAGTTCGCCGACAACAACCCTGATAGCGGCTTGAAGGCATTGGTCTTTAACTGCGTCCGGTAGTTGGATGAGGTTTTATTAACCCACCCCTCACGTGCCGGAGCCACCGGCAAAGTCCGTCCGGAAATCGACCTCACTGATGCTATCGGCAGTCACCAACTGGTTGCGGCCTTGTTGCTTGCCATAATACAAACGCCGGTCAGCGCAACGATAAAGTCGATCGAGACTGTGCCCATCGCTTGGCCACTCAGCAACGCCGAAAGTGGCCGAGAGTGGAATTTCCTGGTTGCCGTAGGCCAAAGGAGAACTGGCGAGCTGCTGACGTAAATCCTCGACCAAGGGTTTGGCGCCGTTGAGGTCGGTATTGCGCAGCAACAAGCCAAACTCTTCACCGCCTAAACGACCCATGCTATCGGTGACCCGCAAACGCTGCAGAATCGAGGTGCACAGGTGCTTTAGCGCCAAGTCACCCGCCACATGCCCCCATTGGTCATTGACCTGCTTGAAGTGGTCGACATCCAGGATCACCAGGACAAAGGACAACTTACTGCGCTCAGCTTCTTGAATGCTGCGTTCCAACGCCTGCTGAAAACAGCCACGGCTTTCGACGCCCGTTAAGGCATCGGTCTGGGCCAGTCGCTCAAGTTGCCGATAGGCTTGCGCCCGCAGGCTCTCATAGATGTGTACGAAGACAATAATCAGCAACCCGCAGAGCATGGCATTGCCAAGGTCAATCATCCCGCCAGCATCAAGGGTGTAACGGTGTTGCTGGAAGTACAGCAGCGTCGACACCAGCATAAATGGCACTGATACAAAAAAGCCATGCACCCGCCCCAGCAGGAGATAGCTGAGCAATGGGATCATGTAGATCCAGACAAAGGCAGACGCCGATGCATTGGGCATGACGATGATGTAAACCAAGAACGATGAAGTCGGCAATACGTAAACGTAGACCCAAGGCATCAAGTGGCGCACATAAATGATATGCCAGCCGCCTATCACTAGCAGCACTGAAGCACAGACTTCGAATAAGGCGAATAAATGGTTACCCGCCAGAAACTGCAGCAACGCGAAACCACTTAAGGTAATGCCGGTCGCGATAATAATCACGCGCAGCATTCTGCGCTTGCTCGCGTCTTCGATCCCCGAAGCCAGTAGCTCTTTATTTAGCGGGGGTTGGGGCCGCAACAGTGACATCGGTTTATCCTGACCGCATGGGTAGTTTCCCCCAGTTATAGCACCGCGAAAGCGCCATAGGAACAAATTGCCACTACTAAAACAGTGCTTTTGAGGGCGTCTTGATTTGGGATCGTCTCGCATCACGCGCCAAGCGCTGAAGAAAAAGATACCGAGCAGAGGCTTCGCACCATGAGCCAGAGATGTCGCGGCAACTGCGCTTATGGATCACATAAGCGCAGCCCTACCCGCTAACAGCTAAACCGCATAGCCCAGTACGCGAGGTAACCATAGTGCAATTTCTGGAAATACCGCGACCAACACCAGCGCACTGCCCATCACCAGCACGAATAACAGCGCCCAACCGACGGTTTGCTCAAGCCGTATCTTAGCGACTTCGGCAGTCACCATCAGATTAATCGCAACCGGTGGCGTGAACTGACCAATCGCAATATTCATCGCCAGGAGAATACCGAACCACACCGGATTCCAACCGAAGTGCTGCATCACTGGAATCAGGATGGGCATCAGGATCAGGTAGATCGATATCGCATCGAGCAACATGCCCGCAAGCAACACGGCGACCATCACCAGTATGAGCAGCACTGTGCTGTTGTCTGACAGCGAAATCAGCCATTCAGCCAAATGACGGAATGTGCCGAGCATCGTGCCCGCCCAGGCAAATATTCCAGCGAGGGCGATAATCAACATCACCACGCCCGAAATCATTGCTGCTTCGCCACAGAGCTTCCACAGGCTTCGCAAGTCGAGATCACGGGTGATAAACAAGCCGATCGCCACACCATAGGCCACGCCCACAACCGCCGCCTCAGTCGGCGTAAACAAACCGCTGCGCAGACCACCCAGAATAATCACTGGGGCAAATAGCGCGGGCAACGCTTGCTTGAAGCTTGCCCATTTTTCGGGACGCTCGGCGCTATCCGGGGACTCCCAACCGTAATGACGCGACAGCAGCCACGCTGGCAACAACAACACCAGCCCGGCGATGATTCCCGGAAACAGTCCCGCCGCGAACAACGCGCGCAGGTCCACGCCCGGTACGACGATTGAATACAGGATCAAGGCAATCGAAGGCGGAATAAGAATCGCAGTCGAGGCGGATGCGGCTATCAGCGTTGCCGAAAAAGGCTTTGGGTAACCGGCCTTGGTCATGCCCGGCAGCATCACCATTGCAACCGCAGCGGCATCCGCCGGCCCCGAACCGCTCATGCCGCCCATGATCAGGCAGACCAGAATCGCCACCAGAGCCAAGCCGCCATGGCGGGGCCCGATCAGCGCTTGGGCAAAGCGCACCAAACGCAAAGCCACTCCGGCTTTCTCAAACACCAGGCCCGTGAGGATAAACAGCGGAATTGCAATCAAGGGGTACTTGGCAACGCCGTTATAAGTGTTGGTGCCCAGGGTTGCCAACATGTCGGGTGACAACCCGGTCATGATGCCGATAGCGCCAGCAAGCCCCAAGGAAAAGGCCACCGGTACGCCGAGCACCAGGAAGCCAATAAAGCTGACAATCAACCACAGATCAGGGCTCATCGCTGAGTCTCCCGCGCAGTCGATCAAGGGTCATCTGGGTCAGTCGAAAGGCCATTAATAACGCCAGCACTGGCAACCAGACCACATACCACCAGTTGGGCAGCCCCAAGCCCGGTGATTCAGAGTCCCATTGATACTCCTCAAGCGCAAACTGACCGCCGTACCAAACAATCAAACCCAGCACGGTGACAGCCGCCAGCCACTGCAAGTAGATCAGCGGTGTGCGCAATCGCGGAAACATCCGTTCAAGCATGCCAATGCGAATATGCCGATTATGTCGCAACGCCGCAGAGGCACCGGCGAAGGTCAGGATAACGAGCAAGAACACTGAAAACTCTTCAGTGAAGGCAAAGGACGCATTGGTGAAATAGCGCACCACTACGTTAGCCAGGCTGATCAAACTGATGATTACCAGTGCCAGCGTCGCCAGCGCACGCTCCAGGCGTGCGTCCGGTTGTTTATTCATATACACCTCAAACACCCTTGGGCTGAAGTGCCCAAGGGTCACACAGGATCAGGGTTTAGCGATGGCGTCTTCGGCCGCTTTCATCAGTTCCGGGCCGATTTTCGGTGCCCAGTTCTGCTTGACGCTTTTCGTTGCTTCAACAAATGCGCTGCGCTCAGCATCGCTCAGCTCGACAACTTCAACACCGCGTGAACGGATATCAGCCAAGCGTTGTGCTTGCTGACCACGGGACAGTTCTGTCTCCCACTTGCCGGCATCCAGTGCCGCTTGGCGCAGCAACTCACGGTCAGCCTCTGGCAAGCCCTTCCATACACGCTGGTTAACCGCAAAAATCAACGGGTCAGCCATGTAGTGCCACAACGTCAGGTACTTTTGACCGACCTGATCAACCCGCGCCACATCGAATACCGAGATCGGGTTTTCCTGGCCATCAACCGCGCCTGTGGTTAGGGCAGGCTTGGCGTCTGACCAGCTCATCTGCGTCGGGTTAGCCCCCAGTGCAGTAAAGGTGTCCTGGAAGAGTGGCGAACCTACTACCCGGATTTTCAGACCGGCGAGATCCGCTGGCGCACGCAATGGCTTGACGGAGTTAGACAGTTCACGAAAGCCATTCTCGCCCCAAGCCAGGGGAACAATACCGCGCTTCTCGATTGCGCCGAACGCCAACTTGCCCGCCTCGCCCTGCGTAATCGCATCAAGGTCAGCGTTGTCCTTCATCAGGAAAGGCACAGAAAACAGGTTGAGCTCAGGCACCTGAGGCGACCAGTTGATGGTCGAGCCAACAGCCATGTCGATCAGCCCGGAGCGCATGGCCGAAAACTCTTTGGTCTGGTCACCAGCCACCAGTTGAGCATTGGGATAGACCCGCAATGTGATACGCCCTTCTGAGCGCTCTTTAACCAAGTCCGCCCACTTCTGCGCGGCTTGTCCCCAAGGGAAAGCATCTGAAAGGACGGTTGAAACGGAGTATTCGCGCGCCTGGGCAGTCATCGCAACAGATAAAGCAGCGGCAGTCGCCAGCAGCGTAAAGCAACGGGGAAATTTCATCGGGCATCCTTGATGTGGATCGATATCGTTTTATTATTGAGGGCTCGAGGCTCGATCACAGCAGTTAAAGCCATGAGCGGCAGATCCAACGGCGAGCGGATGATTCGCCTGAGTGTGCCGGGTTGGCACCTAGTGCACGCACTTAAACCGCTCATTTAACCTTGTGAGTTGTGAGCGGCCTGCTAGCGGCTAGCGCATAGCCTGCTAACTATCTCAAATGCCTGCACAAAGCGCCATTATCAAAAGGGATGATGCGCATCCTTTGGACAACCTGGAACCAGGCTGGCCATAATCGCCGGATTGTTTTATCAGGATACTGCTGGCGATGACCATTTCCCGCGAAGACCTCGATCACGATGGCTTGATCATCGGCGTCTCCCCCGAGCGCTTTCGCGCGGTGGCCATGCCGTTGTTATTTGACCATCTCAATGCACAGTGCGAAGGCACCATTGCGGTGAATCGCCAGGCGCGCATTGTGTGGATCAACGACAAGTATGCGCAAAAGGTCGGCATCAGCGATGCGCGCAGCGTATTGGGTAAGCAAATTGAGGAGGTGTTGCCCGCCAGCAAACTGCGCGAAGTGGTGGAAAGCGGTCAGCCGAGCATGCTCGACCTGATGGCATTCGGCGAGGAGCACTTTGTGGTCACCCGGATTCCACTGTGCGATGAGGATGGCACCTTGGTCGGCGCGATCGGCTTTGTGTTGTTCGACCGCGCTCGCCACCTAAAGCCCCTAATGGCCAAATACAACATTCTGCAGAACCAATTGCGCGCCACTCAACATGAGCTGGCCAAAGCTCGCCGGGCGCGCTACACGATCGCCGGTTTTATCGGTTCGAGTCATGCTGCCAGTGAGGTTAAACGTCAAGCCCGACGTGCCGCGCAACTGGATGCAACAGTCTTGCTACGCGGCGAAACCGGCACCGGCAAGGAATTACTAGCCCAAGGCATTCACAACCTTTCGCCACGGGCCAACGGTCCCTTTGTCGCGGTCAATGTGGCGGCAATTCCGGAAACACTGGTCGAAGCAGAACTATTTGGTACCGCACCCGGCGCTTACACCGGTGCGGATCGCAAAGCACGTATAGGCAAGTTCGAGCTGGCCGATGGCGGCACCCTGTTCCTCGATGAAATCGGTGATCTGCCCCTGCCACTGCAAGCCAAGTTGCTGCGCGTGCTGCAAGAGCAAGAAGTGGAACCGCTGGGCTCGAACCAGGTGAAGCCCTTGAATGTGAGGGTTATTGCGGCCACCCATATTGATCTGGAAGCCAAAGTAGCCAGCGGTAAGTTCCGTGACGACCTGTACTACCGACTCAATGTGCTGAGCTTGAATGTAGCGCCACTGCGTGAACGCCAGGAAGACATTCCAGCACTGATCGAGCACCTGCTGGATGACATCGCCAATCGCTCAGGTCAGGCGCCAATGGAGCTGACGAATGAAGCCCTGCAACTGCTGACCAAGCAACTTTGGCCCGGCAACGTGCGTGAACTGCGCAACTTGCTTGAACGGGTGCAACTCGCCGCTGAAGGGACTTTGCTTGATGCACAACTGATTCGGCCGTTACTCAATCCGTCAGCTGTGAACACCGCTGTACCGGCAAGCGCGCCAACTCCAATGCAACTGCCCAGCCAAACCCAACCAACTCCATTGGCTCAGAGCCTTGCCCACGCCGAACGCTTAGCCTTGCAGGCCGCGTTGCTCGCCTGCTCGGGCAACCGCCGGCAAACGGCAATTCACTTGGGCATCTCCCGCGCCAGCCTTTACAACAAACTGCAACTCCATGGCATGGTCGAACGATAGCCACGCCCGCCGAGCAGTGTCCAATAATATGGACACTCATCGTTGTGAGCCTTCCAACATTCCAGACATGTCTAAAAAAGTAGACACTCAAGAGGATGAAGAAGCCTGACAGCGAAGCCACTCAATACGACTATGCCTCTACAAGACCCCCATGCTTGAGCCGCGCAGCTCGAATTCAACTAAAGTCGGAAACAACTTGGCACATGTTTCGCTCTAGTAAAGGTACGGTGTGCGTATGCCGGTTTGTAACGCGCAACCATGATCGGCCCGCCCTAGAAAGTGGCGCCTAAAACAACAACAAAAAGGAATGACCTATGGGTACCCTCGGTATTCTGATTTCTCTCGCACTGTTGATGTACCTCGCGTATCGCGGCATCAACGTGCTGATTCTCGCCCCATTGCTTGCCCTGCTCGCCCTGCTGTTTTCCGGCGAGGCCAGCATGCTGCTGCCGACTTACACCCAGATATTTATGAAGGCCATGGGTGGCTATGTCATTCAGTTCTTCCCTCTGTTCTTGCTCGGGGCGCTATTCGGCAAGTTGATGGATGACTCCGGCTCTGCCCGGGCAATTGCCCATGGCATTGTCGAAAAGGTTGGCAGCGAACGGGCGATTCTGGCCATTGTGCTGGCCTGCGGGATTCTCACCTACGGCGGGGTGTCGTTGTTCGTGGTGGCATTTGCGGTCTACCCGATTGGCGCTGCCCTGTTTCGCCAGGCTGGCATTCCCAAGCGCTTGATTCCCGGCGCAATCGCCTTGGGTGCATTCACCTTCACCATGACTGCACTGCCGGGCACGCCGGCGATTCAAAACGCCATCCCAAATCCATTCTTCGGCACCGACGCCTTTGCTGCGCCGGGGCTTGGGATCATTGCAGGCTCAATCATGTTTGGCTTGGGCACTCTGTGGCTAAACGCCCAAGCGCGCAAACTCAAAGCCGCGGGTGAAGGCTACGGCGAACACCAAGACGATCCAATCATTGAGTCGCACGCCTACACACCGAGTTTCTGGCTGGCGCTGCTGCCGATTTTGCTGGTGATCGGCTTGAACTTCTTGATGGCCAAGCAAGTGCTGCCCAACATCGACGCCAGCTATCTGGCCAAGCCTGAGTTTGGCGGCTTGGCTGATGCCAAATCGTTAATCGGTATCTGGGCGATTATTGTGGCTTTGGCGGTCGCGGTATTGATGCTGATTGTGATCCATTGGCGGCGCTGGATGGACCTGAAGAAAACCGTCAACGAAGGTTCATTTGGTTCCATGCTGCCGATTTTGAATACTGCAGCGGAAGTGGGCTACGGCACCGTTATCGCCTCACTCGCCGGTTTCGTGGTGATCCGCGATCTGGTCCTCGGCGTCTCGGATAACCCACTGATCTCTGAAGCGGTGGCCGTGAACATTCTCGCCGGCATCACCGGTTCGGCATCCGGCGGCATGTCAATCGCCCTGAAAACCCTCGGCGAGCAGTATATGACGCTAGCAACCGCCGCCGGCATCAGCCCGGAGTTGTTACACAGAGTCGCAGCCATGGCTTCAGGCTGCATGGATACCCTGCCGCACAACGGCGCGGTTATCTCGCTGCTGGCGATTTGTAAGCTGACGCACCGCGAGTCCTACAAGTATATCTTCGTCAACACTGTGGCCTTCCCGATGGTCGCACTGGTAGTAGTCATCACACTCGGCACCTTGTTCGGCAGTTTCTAAACCACACCCATGCCGGGCCAACGCGGCCCGGCATAACGGCTGAACTGCTGCATTCCCCCCTTAGCTTTCGAGTATTCACCATGAGTAAAGTCATGAGTGCAGCCGCAGCCGTGGCGCGCATCACCGATAACAGCAATATCGCCACCGGCGGTTTCGTCGGCATCGGTTTCGCTGAAGAAATCGCCATTGCCCTGGAGCAACGCTTCCAGCGCGAACAAAGCCCCCGCGACCTGACACTGGTGTACGCAGCCGGCCAAGGTGACGGCAAGCAACGCGGCCTGAATCACCTGGCCCATGAAGGCTTAATCCGTCGGGTCATTGGTGGGCACTGGGGCCTGGTGCCTGGTTTACAGAAGCTTGCGGTGGATAACCTCATCGAGGCTTACAACTTACCGCAGGGGGTCATCTCGCAATTATTCCGTGATATCGCCGCTGGCAAGCCCGGCCAACTGTCGAAGGTTGGACTTGGCACCTTCGTTGATCCCGACTTTGGCGGCGGCAAACTCAACCAGCGCACCCAAATTGATCTGGTGCGCAAAATGCCCATTGATGGTCAGGATTATTTGTTTTACCCGACCTTTGCCATTGATGTCGGCATTGTCCGGGCGACCAGCGCTGATGCAGACGGCAACCTGAGTTTCGAGCGTGAAGCCCTAACCATTGAAAGCCTGGCGATTGCCATGGCGGCGCATAACAGCGGTGGTTTGGTGATTGCCCAGGTCGAACGAATTGTCGAGCGCGGTACCCTTAACCCGCGTGAAGTAAAGATTCCGGGAATACTGGTGGATTGCATCGTGGTGTCGTTGCCGGAAAATCATCAACAGACCTTCGCCACAACCTATAACCCAGCCTTTTCTGCCGAAACGCGCGTACCCTTCGACAGCCTTGCGCCTCTGCCGCTTGACGTGCGCAAGCTGATAGCCCGGCGCGCAGCCATGGAGCTCAAGTCAGGGGCGGTGGTGAACCTGGGAATCGGCATGCCGGAAGGGGTTGCGGCCGTTGCGGCAGAGGAAGGCATGATCGATAAGCTCACCCTCACCGCAGAACCCGGAGTGATTGGTGGGGTGCCCGCTTCTGGCCTGGATTTTGGCGCCGCGAGCAATCACAGCGCCCTGCTCGACCAGCCTTATCAGTTCGATTTCTATGACGGTGGCGGGCTTGATCTCGCCGTACTTGGGCTGGCCCAAGCGGATGCCGAAGGTAATCTCAATGTCTCCAAATTCGGCAGTCGTCTGGCAGGCGCTGGCGGCTTTATCAATATCAGTCAAAATGCCAAGCGCGTGGTGTTTGTCGGCACCTTCAGCGCTGGCAAGCAAGACATTCAGATTGCCGAAGGTCAGTTGAAAATCAATCAGGACGGCGATATGTGCAAATTCGTCGAGCAGGTTGAACACCGCACCTTTGCTGGACAACTTGCCGCGCAGCGCCAGCAACCTGTGCTTTACGTCACAGAGCGTTGTGTATTCCAACTGACAACCGAAGGTTTGGAGCTGATCGAGATCGCGCCGGGCGTAGACCTGCAACGCGATATTCTGCAGCGCATGGCATTTGCTCCCATCGTCCGGGAACCCCGGCTTATGGATGCCCGGCTGTTCAGCCAAGATCCTATGGGCCTTATAACAACCTTGAGTTAGCGGCTGAACAGCGCCCACAAAAAACCGCACATACGGTGCGGTTTTTAAGTCGCTAATTGATACTTAGCGTTTGGCGATAATCCACACAGCGTGGACGATGCCCGGAATATAGCCACACAGGGTCAGCAAAATATTCAGCCAAAATGCGCCACCCAAGCCAACTTGCAGAAAGACGCCAAGTGGCGGCAGCAGGATAGCAATCAAAATTCGGATCAGATCCATTGAAAAACTCCTTTTCGAAAAGCCCAGCATCGGGTACGCATATTATGACCCGCTATCACCGCGACAGTTCAGCCTGCGTGCTGATTTAAAGGCGCCGGAAAATAAACGGCGCCCAGCAAATAAAGGATGAACGCCTGCTGGGCGCACGCAAAAATTGCCCTAAAGTCGTGATCGGTTTTCTGTTTTCGGCTGGGATTCTTGCCTACCGAACTGCTGCTTGAATCGCTCAATTACAGCCACTACACCGACAATTTTATCGTGAATAGTGGGCGGTTTAAGCGCATGAGTCGTGGACGCGCCGGGCAGGCCTAGCGGTACAGAAAAGGCCAGTGCAAACAAGATCTCCGATTGCGCCTCATAAAGCCCTTCAGATTCGAGCTGTTTCGCCGGATCGAACAGGTCAGACGGAGTGAGGTTGTATAGGCTCATGGTGTTCTCCTTTGATGTCACTTGAGAGAGTGATTAGGAGGCAGTTCAGCAAAAAAGGTACAGCAAGTACCGTTGCGCACAGGCTTAGCCAGTAGATTGTTATTGCTTAACTATCGCCAGCGCAGATGACGATTTAACTGCACAGTCCACTCATATCGACTCAAGGTCAACCTTTGCCTAATACGACTGTCAAGGTTATGTCGCTATAGTTTGCTTTACTGCACCTGTAGACACCTGTTCCCTCATCAGCAGAGAGATTTTCTATGAGCAAGCAATACACCGTTGCCGTCTTGGTCGGCAGCCTGCGCAAAGCTTCAATTAATCGCAAACTTGCACTGGCCCTGGCTGATCTGGCTCCGCCTTCCCTGCGACTGAATATCGTCGAAATCGGCAATTTGCCACTGTACAACGAAGACATCGATGTCGATCCGGCACCGGACACCTACACCGAGTTTCGCAATGAAGTGAAAGCGGCTGACGCGCTGCTGTTCGTCACCCCCGAGTACAACCGTTCAGTACCGGCGCCGATGAAGAACGCCATTGATGTGGGCTCACGTCCCTATGGCCAGAGTGCCTTCGGTGACAAGCCCGGCGCCGTGCTGAGCGCATCACCGGGTGCTGTTGGCGGTTTTGGTGCCAACCATCATCTGCGTCAGTCACTGGTATTTCTCAATGTACCGGTCTTGCAACAACCTGAGGCCTACCTTGGCGGCGCGGGTAGTTTCTTCGATGAGGACGGCAAGCTCAGTGACGGCGTAAAGCCTTTCTTGCAGAAGTTTATCGACGCCTTTGCTCAATGGGTTGAGCAGCACTACAAAGCCTGAGGCATGTTGCAATAGCTGCGTCGCAGTCACGCTGCGACGTTACTTGCCAGACTTGGGGGCGGGTGATAGCTGAAAAGCATATCCCAGAAAAAAGAAAACCCCGCTTTAAAAGCGAGGTTCATGCAGACTGTTTCCGATCATCCTTGATCCGCTTGCCATCCTGGCAGGCAATCCATCGTATCCATGATAGTAATTCGCGCTTCCTGCGCTACGTCCACACCCCATAAGTTACGCGATACCCACGTTGGGCAATAGTCGTAAAAGGCGACACGGTGTGTAAGCATTCTCCTACACTTACCCAACCAAGCATTCGCTTGGCTTGCATTTCAGTGGGAAAATGCCCACATTCATCTTGTCCTACAAAAACTATAAAGCTGACCATGCCAAGCCTAAAAATACTTCTGCTAACCGCACTGTCTTGCTTAGCCTGCAACCCCAGCTGGGCGAATCCTACCGGGGGACAAAAACAAACAGCTGACCTCAAGGCTGCCGAACAATTGCTGTGGAAAGAGCTCTACGCTGGCGGTGGAACCACGCTCTATTGTGACCAGACATTCAGCCAACAGACCGGCCTGTATACGGTGAGTCAGATCTACAACACCAAACAACTCAAACGCGCCTTACGCTGCAGCACGGACAACCAATGCACCGTGGTCAATCCGCGTTACCCCTATATGAAGGCTGATCTGCACAACCTGTATCCGGCGTTAACCCGGGCCGAGCTGGTGCGGCGCAATGCCCAATTTGGTGATTTGGATGACAGCGCCGCCAATAAACTTGCCGACATTGGCTGCCAGATGCAGGCGACCTTTCAACTGGTAGAACCCCGTGATGAGGCCAAGGGCAACATTGCCCGGGCGATTTTCTACATGGCCAGCGAGTACGACTTGCCAATCATTGGCTCCGTACAGATGTACAAGCAGTGGAACCAGATGGACCCGCCTGACGCGGCCGAACAAGCCCGCAACGATAAAATTGGCGAACTGCAAGGCACCCGCAATCCGTTTATTGACAACCCTTCACTGGCGGCCGGCATCAGCAATAACTAGCGCGTCTCGAGAATTAAAAAACCCGCCGAAGCGGGTTTTTTAATTGCTACGAGCTGCCGCTTAAAATTGCTCAGCGTTGAGCAGATACAGACTTTCACTGCCGGCTTTAACCGACGCACTCAATGAATGGATGCGTGGCAGGATCCGCGCGAAATAGAAGCGTGCAGTGCCGAGCTTGCTGGCATAAAAATCATCTTCGCCCTGCTTGCTCAGCGCCGTGCGCGCCATCAATGCCCACATGTAGGCATACGCGGTGTAACCGAAGGCGTGCAAGTACTCAACCGAAGCTGCACCGACTTCATTCGGGTTGGTCTTGGCGCGCTCCAGCAGGTCTGCGGTCATTTGCTCAAGGATGCTCACGGCGCCCTTCAGTGGCTCCACGAACTCAGCCAGCGAAGTATCTGCTGAGTCGGTGAAGGCTTTCATTTCGTCGGCAAAGTGCTGGTAGAAAGCACCGCCGCTGCCAATGACCTTCCGCCCGACCAGGTCGAGCGCCTGAATACCGTTGGTGCCTTCGTAGATCTGAGTGATACGGCAGTCACGAACCAACTGCTCCTGGCCCCATTCACGAATAAAACCATGACCGCCAAACACCTGCTGGCCATGGATAGTGGTTTCCAACCCAACATCGGTGAGGAAAGCTTTGGCCACCGGTGTCAGCAGGGCAACCAACTCTTCAGCACGCTTGCGCGTGGCTGGCTCTTCACTGAATTTAGCCGTGTCGAGTTGCATTGCCACGTAGCTGGAGAATGCACGACCGCCTTCGTTCAGCGACTTCATGGTCAATAGCATGCGACGCACATCGGGATGCACGATAATCGGGTCAGCGGCTTTATCGGTGGCAACCGGGCCAGTTGGCGCACGGCTCTGAATACGCTCGCGGGCATATTCAATCGCGCTTTGATAAGAGCGTTCACCGGTCGACAGGCCTTGGATACCAACGCCGAGGCGCTCGTAGTTCATCATGGTGAACATTGCTGCCAGACCACGGTTCGGCGCGTCGATGATGTAGCCGGTCGCACCGTCAAAGTTCATCACGCAGGTGGCTGAACCCTTGATGCCCATCTTGTGTTCGATTGAACCGCACGACAGGCTGTTGGCTTCGCCGAGCGAGCCATCGGCGCCCACCATAAACTTTGGCACCAGGAACAACGAGATGCCTTTCGGGCCAGCAGGTGCATCCGGCAGCTTGGCCAGCACCAGATGGATAATGTTCTCCGTCAGGTCGTGCTCACCGCCCGTAATGAAAATCTTGGTGCCGCTGACTTTATAGCTGCCATCAGCCTGTGGTTCAGCCTTGGTGCGGATAATGCCCAAGTCAGTCCCTGCATGTGGCTCGGTCAGGCACATGGAACCCGCCCAAACACCGGCGTACATATTTGGCAGGTACTTTTCTTTAAGCTCTTCGCTGGCGTGCGCGTTGATCGACAAGCATGCGCCTGCGGTCAGCATTGGGTACAGGCCAAACGACAAGTTGGCCGAGTTGACCATTTCTTCGACCTGAGCCGAGATCACTTTAGGCATGCCCATACCGCCGAACATGGCGTCGCCGCCCACACCGACCCAGCCGCCTTCAGCGTAGGTTTTATAAGCTTGCACAAAACCATCCGGGGTTTTCACCGCGCCGTTGGTCCAGGTGCAGCCTTCTTCGTCGCCACTGCGATTAAGCGGCGCGATGATGCCGGCAGTGACTTTGCCAGCCTCTTCAAGAATTGCGTTGGCGGTTTCTTCATCAACCACTTCAGCCAAAGCCGGCAACTCAGCCCACAGCTTGGATACTTCAAATACTTCGTTAAGTACAAAACGCATATCGCGCAGGGGGGCTTTGTAGTCCGCCATGGGGTCATTCCTCAAAACTTGAATACAGATTCGTAACAGTCTTTCGAGTGTACCCGAACAACTTTAACGACACATAGGGTCGGGTTGTGACCGATAATTCACAAAAGGTTTGCAGCTTATTGAATTAAAAAGACCCGCCGAATGGCAGGTCCTGGTCAGCGCGGCCGTTGGTCAGAACGCCAGACTTTCAGCGCTCATATTCATCAGGCAATCACTTCCGGCTTGAGCTGCCGCAAGATGACTGG
Organism: Pseudomonas sp. EL_65y_Pfl2_R95; assembly: GCF_963971045.1. Classification (NCBI taxonomy): domain Bacteria; kingdom Pseudomonadati; phylum Pseudomonadota; class Gammaproteobacteria; order Pseudomonadales; family Pseudomonadaceae; genus Pseudomonas; species Pseudomonas sp. EL_65y_Pfl2_R95. The sequence goes on from NZ_CAXAOV010000005.1 coordinate 100,210, forward strand.
CCGTGCGTGGCAGCAAACGCTTGAAGTAAAACTCACAGGTTGCCAGCTTGGCTTGATAGAACTCAGCATCGTCACTGCCTGACGCAAGTTTTTCCGAGGCAACCAAGGCCATGCGCAGCCATAAATACGCGAGAATCACGTAGCCCGAGAACATCAGGTAATCCATGGATGCAGCACCGACTTCATCCGGATTCTTCATCGCGGCAATGCCAATCTGCTGGGTCAACTCACCCCATTGTTTGTTCAGGCTGGCAAGCTGGCTGACATAGGCACTGAACTCACTGTTAGCGGCTTGCGACTCGCAGAACTTATGCACAATCTTGGTGAAACCACGGAGCAGCTTGCCTTGACTGCCAAGCACTTTGCGCCCGAGCAAGTCCAGCGCCTGAATACCATTGGTGCCTTCATAGATCGGCGCGATACGGCAATCACGCACCAGCTGTTCCATGCCCCATTCACGAATAAAGCCGTGACCACCAAAGACCTGCATACCATGGTTGGTCACCTCCAGCCCCGTCTCGGTCATAAAGGCTTTGCAGATGGGGGTAAGGAAGGCCAGTAGATTTTCCGCCTCTTCCCGATCTTCAGCACTGTCGCTGCGGTGCGCCTGATCAAGCAGTTGCGCGGTGAAATAGGCCAAGGCCCGATTGCCTTGATTGAAGGCTTTCATGGTCAGCAGCATGCGCCGCACATCAGGGTGAACGATGATTGGATCGGCTGCTTTGTCCGGGGCTTTCGGTCCGGTGAGCGAACGCATCTGCAGACGATCATTGGCGTATTTAATCGCCCCCTGAAAACTGGCCTCACCCAGGCACAGGCCCTGCATGCCAGTGCCTAACCGTGCATGGTTCATCATGGTGAACATGCAGTTAAGGCCTTTGTTTTGCTCACCAATCAAAAAGCCGCGGGCGCTGTCAAAGTTGATCACGCAGGTGGCTGAAGCTTTAATGCCCATTTTGTGTTCGATGGAACCGCATGACACGCCGTTACGCTCACCCGCCTCGCCCGTTGCCGCGTCGGGAATAAACTTAGGCACGATAAACAGCGAAATACCTTTGGTACCCGCAGGTGCATCGGGCAATTTAGCCAGCACCAGGTGGACGATATTTTCGCTCATATCGTGCTCACCGGCAGAGATGAAAATCTTGCTGCCCGTTAACGAATAGCTGCCATCAGCTTGGGGCACTGCACGGGTTTTAATAATGCCCAGGTCCGTGCCGCAATGCGCTTCGGTCAAGCACATGGTGCCGGTCCAGGTGCCTTCGGTGAGCTTGCTCAGGTATGCCTGTTTCTGCGCTTCTGTGCCGTGGGCGTGGATCGCCGACATGGCGCCATGGGTCAGCCCAGGGTACATGCCCCAAGAGGTATTACTGGCACCGACCATTTCACTGATCATCAGCCCCAGCGAGTGCGGCAAGCCCTGACCGCCGTAGGCGGGATCAGCTGCCAAGCCATTCCAACCGCCTTCAACATAGAGGGCAAAGGCTTCTTTAAAGCCATCAGGGGTTGTCACCACGCCATTATCGAATTGGCACTCTTGCTCATCACCGGAACGGTTGATCGGCGCCAGCACCTGCTCGCAGAATTTGGCGCCCTCTTCGAGAATCGCGCTGACCATATCCGGCGAGGCATCGGTCGCACCAAGCGCTGCATAGCTTGTATGGAAATCAAAAACTTCATCGACCAAAAAACGCATGTCGCGCATGGGCGCTTTGTATTCAGGCATGTTCGCTCTCCATCAGCAGGCGCGCAGGGCGCGTAATAATGAATCCACGCTACTGCGTCATACCGCGCCGGGCAATCAACCTCACCTCGATGAATGCGCTGCCATAAATTAGCCGGTCGCTGCAAACAAAACACCCCGCGCTAGCTTGGCCAGGGCGGGGTGTTTGATCAGCTGCTGAATCAACCTGAAGGGCTGACCCAGTTACGACCATTTAAAGAGTCGATTAAAGCTGAGGACCGGCGTTGCGGATTGCATCCGACACGTCGAACTTGGCGAAGTTATCGACGAACAGCTTGGCCAAGCCTTTTGCAGCTTCATCGTAGGCGTTTTGGTCAGCCCAGGTGTTGCGTGGGTTGAGCAAGTTGGTTTCAACGCCCGGTACCGATTTAGGCACGCTCAGGTTGATGACTGGCAAATGCTCGGTTTCAGCACCAATCAACGCGCCGCTCTGAATAGCCGCAATCACGCCACGGGTGGTTGGAATGTTGAAACGCTTGCCCACGCCATAGCCACCGCCAGTCCAACCGGTATTAACCAGGTAAACCTTGGAACCGAAACCCTGAATACGCTTGATCAGCAGTTCAGCATACTCACCTGCAGGGCGCGGGAAGAATGGTGCACCGAAGCAGGTTGAGAAGGTCGACTTGATGCCGCCGCCCGAGCCCATTTCAGTGGAACCCACCAGTGCGGTGTAACCCGACAGGAAGTGGTAGGCCGCTTGCTCTTCATTGAGGATCGACACCGGCGGCAGTACGCCAGTCAGGTCGCACGTCAGGAAGATCACAGCGTTGGGCTCGCCACCGAGGTTTTTCTCGGAGCGCTTTTCGATCAGTTCCAGCGGGTAAGCCGCACGGCTGTTCTGGGTCAGGCTGTCATCGGCGTAGTCAGGGGTGCGGTTTTCGTCGAGTACGACGTTTTCCAGCACGGCGCCGAACTGAATGGCTTTCCAAATGACCGGCTCGTTCTTCTCGGACAAGTCGATGCACTTGGCGTAGCAACCGCCTTCGATGTTGAACACCACGCCTTTGCCCCAGCCGTGTTCGTCGTCACCAATCAGGTAACGGCTTTCGTCTGCAGACAAGGTGGTTTTACCGGTACCAGATAGGCCGAAGAACAAGGTCACATCGCCTTCTTCGCCAATGTTGGCCGCGCAGTGCATTGGCAACACGTCAGCTTCCGGGAGCAAGAAATTCTGCACCGAGAACATGGCCTTCTTCATTTCGCCGGCGTAACGCATGCCCGCGATCAGCACTTTCTTGGCAGCAAAGTTAAGAATAACGCAGCCATCGGAGTTGGTGCCGTCACGCTCAGGCACACACTCAAAGTTAGCCACGTTAAGGACTTGCCACTCATCACGACCGGCTGGATTGTATTGTTCAGGATTAATGAACAGGCAACGACCAAACAGGTTCTGCCAAGCAGTCTGGGTGGTCATTTTAACGGCCAGGTAGTGAGCGTCAGCCGACCCTACGTGAACGTGGGATACGAAGCTGTCCTGAGCGTCGGAGAAGGCTTGAACGCGATCCCACAATGCGTCGAACTTATCGGCTGGGAATGGGCGGTTGATCGCGCCCCAAGCGATTTTCGACTCAGTGCTCGGCTCTTGAACAATGTAACGGTCAGCAGGCGAACGGCCGGTACGGTGACCAGTGCGAACCACCAGAGAACCGTTATCGGCTAATTCGCCTTCACTGCGACGCAGAGCCTCTTCAACCAGTTGGGCGGCGCTGATGTCGGTGTACACGGCGTTATTGGCTTGCGTCATGTGAGTCCCCGTCGGCCGGCTGGCCGATTCCTTCGTGCGTTTTGTAGTAGGGCGTGCACACTACTACATAGAAAAAAGTGCGCCGGATTATGCCAGAAAAGAAACTAAAAAGTGCAGCCTCTGATCAGAACAAATCGGCACATTATGGGTGTTCGCCGCTATGAGGATCCCCTGAAAAACCTGTCGCTCTTCAGTGTGTTCCTTTAGTGACGGGTGTCTGACGGCGACTGACTTCCGCCACCGGCAAACAATTGAGCTACGTCTGCCGCGTCAAATGAATAACGCTGATTGCAGAACTGACAGTCAATAACCACACTGCCGTCGTGCTCATCGAGCAACTGCACGGCGTCTTCCTGACCTAAACTGACCAGCGCATTGGCTGAGCGTTCACGCGAACAGCTGCAACGAAACATTAAAGCGCGAGGCTCGAAGACCCGAAGCGGCTCTTCGTGATACAAGCGGTGCAGCACGGTTTCGTTGTCCAGGCCCAGCAATTCTTCGGTTTTCAGGGTATTTGCCAAGGTCGAGATATGCTGCCAACTGGCTTCACGGCCCTCGGCATCCTTGATCCTGTCGGCGGGCAATTGTTGCAGTAGCAGGCCGCGCGTACGGTTGCCATCGGCACTTAACCAGAATCGAGTCGGCAATTGTTCGGATGTGGCGAAATAGTTCGAGAAGCAATCAGCAAGGGTATCGCCTTCCAGGCCGACAATGCCTTGATAACGCTGGCCCTTGGTCGGGTCGATCGTCATCGCCAACATGCCTTCGGGCATCAAGTCGCGCAGCCCAGCATCAGCGGATATTTGCTCTTCATGGTAGCGGGCAATACCGCGCAGTTCTCCCGCGCTGGAGCACTCAACCATCAGCAATGGCACCGCGCCTGAAGAGCGCGCCTGCAAAATGAGCAGGCCATCGAATTTCAAGGTACCGATCAACAACGAGGCAGCAGCCAGCAGTTCGCCGAGCAACTGGGCGACGGGTTGCGGGTACGGGTGCTTCGCCAGGACATGGCTATAGGTGTCAGTCAGGCTGACCATTTCACCGCGGATATCGGTGTCGTCGAACAAAAAGCGTTGGGTAGAATCTGACATGCCTAATTCACAAACAGTGACCGGGCCAAGGATTTTAGGCGCAAATGGTCAACTGACCAAGGGCCTCTTATCTATCGTTGCCGACAAAAAAGCCTATTACAGCCTGCAAAGGTGCCTGCTTAACCCTTCAGTCATCCTGATTATCGCGAAACTGATGGATCTGCCGGCGCTGTTTTTTGCTGGGCCGGCCGTCCGTTTGCATGCCTAAAGCACCGGCTTTACGTTGCGCCGCAGCCTTCTCGCGTCGCTCAATGCTATCTGCTGTCTCGCTGTAAAGGGCTTGCGCTTCGGGCGCACCGCGACGCACGACTGATAAGGCTTGAACTATAATCGTACGTTCGTCAAAGCCATTGCGAATCACCAGTTCATCGCCGACCTTCGGCTCTTTGCTGGGTTTGCAGCGCTCTCCACGATGATGAATTTTGCCACCTTCAATTGCAGCTTTGGCCAGCGCTCGGGTCTTAAAAAAGCGCGCGGCCCAGAGCCATTTGTCCAAACGGACTTTATCGTCATCTGTTTTGTTCATTATTTACTCAAAAACAACCTTGTGCGGTGAATATTGCCTGATGCAGTTGTCACACAGCACTACTAGAATGCCGGGAATTAATGCAGGCGCACCCTATTGAAGACATTTGACCAACTCAACGTGATCGGTTTACGCGAATGGATCAACCTTCCTGACCTGGGAATGATTGGTATCCGGGCTAAAATTGATACCGGTGCCAGCACCTCAACCCTACATGCGTCGGATATCCAACCTTTCGAGCGCGACGGTGAGGATTGGGTACGTTTCACCGCACACCTAGGTACTTTGGTGCAAAGTCGGCATCGCTGCGAAGCGCCGCTGGTCACCGTTAAACGGATCAAAAGCTCCAATGGCCACGCGCAAAATCGTTATGTGATCAGGACTAACCTATCCCTCGGCGATCGGGTCTGGCCAATAGAATTCACCCTCGCGTGCCGGAAAACCATGCGTTACCGGGTTTTACTCGGCTCCAAAGCGCTGATTACGGGCCAACTTGTGGTCAATCCAGCGCAAACCTACGTCCAAGACAAACCTTCGCTTAACGACCTCTCGGGTGCTCAATGAAAATCGCTGTGTTGTCGCGCAATCCGCGACTTTATTCTACCCGTCGTTTGGTTGAGGCTGGCCAGCAGCGAGGCCACGAAATGGTGGTCATCGACACCCTGCGCGCCTATATGAACATCGCCAGCCACAAGCCGCAGATCCATTACCGTGGTGCACCGCTTGAAGGGTTTGATGCGGTCATTCCGCGAATCGGTGCCTCAGTCACGTTTTACGGCTGTGCCGTGCTGCGCCAGTTCGAAATGATGGGTGTGGTGCCACTCAATGAATCAGTCGCCATTGCCCGCTCACGGGACAAACTGCGCTCCCTGCAATTGCTTTCGCGCCGCGGCATTGGCTTGCCGGTTACTGGCTTTGCCCACTCCCCGGACGATATCCCGGATTTGATCCACATGGTCAATGGCGCGCCGTTGGTGATCAAAGTGCTGGAAGGCACCCAAGGCATCGGTGTGGTGCTGTGCGAAACCGAAAAAGCCGCTGAATCGGTGATTGAGGCGTTTATGAGCCTCAAACAAGACATCATGGTGCAGGAATACATCAAGGAAGCGGGCGGTGCGGATATCCGCTGTTTTGTCGTGGGCGACAAAGTTATCGCGGCGATGAAGCGTCAGGCCAAACCCGGTGAGTTTCGCTCCAACCTGCACCGTGGCGGCTCTGCCAGCCTGATTAAAATCACCCCCGAAGAGCGCATGACCGCGATTCGGGCGGCGAAAGTCATGGGGCTTAGCGTTGCGGGCGTGGATATCCTGCGTTCGAATCACGGGCCATTGGTGATGGAGGTTAACTCATCGCCAGGGCTCGAAGGCATCGAATCAACCACTGGCAAGGATGTCGCCGGGATCATTATTCAATACCTGGAAAAGAACAGCAGCCCACGCCTGACCCGCACCAAAGGCAAAGGCTAAGGCTGGTGTGTTGGCGGGCAACCTTGCCGTTGTTCGCCCAACTCAAGCTTTATTAAACTGCATCCCGAGGCAGCAACAAGCCCAAAGGCAGGCAAACTCGCGCCTCAAGCCCACCGCCAGAGCGATTGCGCAACTCAACGCTGCCGCCATGCAAGGCGGCGATACGCTTGACGATGGCCAAGCCCAGTCCTGCCCCCTGGCCGCCGCGCGCACGGTCTCCCCGAATAAACGGGTTGGTGATGCTGTTAAGCTCCGACGGATCAATCCCGACGCCACGATCAAGCACGCTTAGCACCACATAGGGCGCACTGGTATCACCTGACATCGAAACCGCGACCTCGGCAGTGTCGCCACCGTAACGCAATGCGTTCTCGATCAGATTGGTCAGCAACCGTTTGATCGAGATACGCCGTAACGGGAATACCGGCACTGGCTGAAGGCACAACCGTACCTGTTCTCGTTGCTGGTTATAAGGCGTCACCACTTCACGCACCAGCCCAAGCAAATCCAGGGACTCCACCGGTTCATCACGGCCATCGCGAATAAAGGCCAGGAACTGATCGAGGATGGCGTCCATATCCTCAATATCACGGACCATGTCATCAGTCAGTTCCGAGTCGTTCTGCAAAAACTCCAATGACAAGCGCAGGCGCGTCAAGGGTGTGCGCAAGTCATGGGAAACGCCGGCCAGCATCAACTCGCGCTCGCGGGCCGCTTGTTCAACGTCTTCGGCCATCTGATTAAAGGCGCGGTAGACCTCCATCATCTCATTGGGCGTATCACTTACCGGCAACCGCACACTGCGGCCTTTACCCAATTGCCGCGCAGCAAACACCAAGCCTTTAAGCGGCGCACTGAGTTGGCGCACGAAAATCCATGCGGCAGCGGTTGAAAGCAGCCCAATACCCAGAAACCAACCCAGCACGCTCCATATCTGTTGACTGCGCAGGGGATGGGGATACAAAGGCACGCGAATCCAGCCCTCGCCTAGCGTTGGCGCATGCACCCACAGGGCTGGCGGGCTTTTGGCACGCACCCGAACTTCGGTCTCAGGACCCAACTCGGATTGCATTTGCCGCTGAAAAATTTCGCTGTATGGCCAATGCTGCTCACTGGCTGGCACCACTTGCAGCGGCACTTGCTTGAGGTCAGCCGCCTGGGCAATCCGATCGCGGTCATCGGGGTCTGCCGCCCAGTAAGCACGTAGCGTCAGCGCGGCGCCGTGACTGTATTGGCGATCAACCAACATGTCCTCGTTCATCAACAGATAAACCAAGGTCAAGGCTTTGGAGAACAGTACGACGATCAACACCAACCACAAGGTGCGCGCGAAGAAACTTTGTGGGAACCACAGCGGTGCTTTCATCATTCACTTTTTAAGCTAGGGGAAACACAACCGGACGCCGAAGCGTCCAGCCTTGATGCGGTACCTGCGCCGTGATAAGACGATCAGGACTTGTTGCCGTCCGGGACAAATACATAGCCAACGCCCCAGACTGTCTGGATATAACGAGGCTTGGATGGGTCTGGCTCAATCAGGCGGCGCAGACGCGAAATCTGTACGTCGATCGAACGCTCCAGCGCATCCCACTCACGACCACGGGCCAGATTCATCAGCTTATCGCGGGTCAATGGCTCTCGGGCGTGCTGAACCAATGCCTTGAGCACAGCAAACTCACCGGTGGTCAGCATGTGGACTTCATCGCCCTTTTTCAGCTCACGGGTGGCCAACGACAACTCGTAATCGCCGAAGGTTACGCTGGCCTCTTCGCTACCCGGAGCGCCGGGCACGACTGGCGCTTGACGGCGCAGCACGGCTTTGACCCGGGCAAGCAACTCGCGAGGATTAAATGGCTTGGCCAAGTAATCATCCGCGCCCAGTTCCAGTCCTTGGATACGGCTGGCTTCGTCACCTTTGGCAGTGAGCATGATGATTGGCATTTGATTGTTCGACTCACGCAAACGGCGGCATGCTGAAAGGCCGTCTTCGCCGGGCAGCATCAGGTCAAGCACCAGCAAGCTGAATAGCTCGCGCGCGAGCACCCGGTCCATTTGTTCGACGTTTTCAACCGCGCGCACGCGATAGCCTTGCTCTTCGAAGAAACGCTCAAGCAAGCGCCGAAGACGGGCATCGTCATCGACAATCAGAATTTTTTCGCCTTCAACCACAGGTGCAGTGCCGCTCATGTATAACTCCTAAACCGAGAACCTGTCACAGCCATTTATAACCCATATCCTAACGGCCCAAGCCGTTATTTAGCGGGACATAAACGCTGCATAGTCTCCAATACCAGCATTATGGCGCATGTGCCATGTGGTCTGCTGATAGCCATTGTTAGCAGATTTTTCCCCGAACGGTCCCAGCTCTCTGCTTTACGGTGTTTATAATGCGCCGCTTTAGTGTCTAGTCCGCAAGGTGCATTTGAAAAGATCCGGCCGCAAACCCGGCCCGTAGCGATGTATTTTTCAGATGCCCGATTAATTGCGAGACTGTTTTTTCGATCCAGTGTGGGTAGTTTTTTATATATGGATAGCATCAACAACCGCATCGCCGAAGAACTGGCCGTACGCCCGCAACAGGTTGCCGCCGCCGTGGCGCTGCTCGATGAAGGCTCGACTGTTCCCTTTATCGCCCGCTACCGTAAAGAAGTCACCGGCAGTCTGGATGACACTCAGCTGCGTAACCTGGAAGAGCGTCTGCGCTACCTGCGTGAGCTGGATGACCGCCGCGCCAGCATTCTTGCCAGTATTGAAGAACAAGGTAAGTTAACCCCCGAGTTGCAGCGCGAGATCAACCTCGCCGACAGCAAAACTCGCCTCGAAGACTTATACCTGCCGTACAAGCAAAAGCGTCGCACCAAAGGCCAGATTGCCCTGGAAGCCGGCCTTGGTGAGTTGGCCGATGCGCTGTTCAACGACCCAAGCCTGGCGCCTGAAACCGAAGCGGCACGGTTTGTCGATGCCGAAAAAGGCTTCGCCGACAGCAAGGCCGTGCTCGAAGGCGCCAAATACATTCTTATGGAGCGTTTCGCTGAAGACGCCACTCTGCTCACCCGCCTGCGTAGCTTCATGAGCGACAACGCCATCATCAGTGCTCGCCTCGTGGCTGGCAAAGAAACTGAAGGGGCGAAATTCCGCGATTACTTTGAGCACGATGAAAAGCTCAAAGGCATGCCATCACACCGCGCCCTGGCGATTTTCCGTGGCCGCAACGAAGGCATCCTCAGTTCCAGCCTGAAAGTTGGCGACGAGTTACCGGGGACCATGCACCCCTGTGAAGGCATGATTGCCGAACGTTTCGGCATCAGCAATCAAGGGCGCGCGGCCGACAAGTGGCTGTCAGAAGTGGTGCGCTGGACCTGGAAAGTCAAGCTCTATACCCACCTTGAGACCGACCTGCTCGGCGACCTGCGCGAAAGCGCCGAGAATGAGGCGATTTCTGTTTTTGCGCGCAACCTTAATGACCTGCTGCTCGCCGCCCCGGCTGGCCCTCGGGCAACATTGGGTCTCGATCCAGGCCTGCGCACCGGCTGCAAAATCGCTGTAGTTGATGCCACAGGCAAGCTGCTCGACCACGCCACGGTTTACCCCCATGCGCCGAAGAATCAGTGGGATCAAACCATCTCTGTACTGGCCGCAATGTGCGCCAAGCATTCGGTTGACCTGATTGCCATTGGCAATGGCACCGCCAGCCGTGAAAGCGACAAGCTGGCGATTGAGCTGATCAAAAAATATCCAGCGCTCAAAGCTACCAAAGTCATGGTCTCCGAAGCTGGCGCTTCGGTGTACTCAGCGTCCGAACTGGCCGCCAAGGAATTCCCGGACCTGGACGTGACCATCCGTGGCGCGGTGTCCATTGCCCGTCGCCTGCAAGACCCGCTGGCTGAGTTGGTGAAGATTGACCCGAAATCCATTGGCGTTGGCCAATACCAGCATGACGTGTCGCAGCTTAAGCTGGCCCGCGGCCTGGACGCGGTGGTTGAAGACTGCGTGAACGCCGTCGGCGTTGATGTGAACACCGCTTCCAGCGCCCTGCTCGCACGTATTTCTGGCCTCAATAGCACCTTGGCGCAGAATATTGTGGCTCACCGCGACACCCACGGCGCATTCAAATCCCGTGATGAGCTGAAGAAGGTACCGCGCCTAGGCGACAAGACTTTCGAACAAGCGGCCGGCTTCTTGCGCATCATGAACGGTGAAAACCCGCTGGACGCCTCGGCGGTGCACCCGGAAACCTATCCATTGGTGCAGCGCATCGCCAAAGACACCAGCCGTGATATTCGCTCGCTGATCGGTGACAGCAGCTTCCTCAAGCGCCTCGACCCGAAACAGTACACCGACGAAACCTTCGGCTTGCTGACCATCGGCGATATCCTGCAAGAACTTGAAAAGCCGGGCCGCGATCCACGCCCTGAGTTCAAAACCGCGGAATTCCAGGAAGGTGTCGAAACCCTCAAGGACCTGCAGTTGGGGATGATCCTCGAAGGCGTGGTGACCAACGTGACCAACTTCGGTGCCTTTGTCGATATCGGCGTACACCAGGACGGCCTGGTGCATATCTCGGCGCTGTCCGAGAAGTTCATCAAAGACCCGCATGAAGCCGTCAAGGCCGGCGAAGTGGTCAAGGTCAAGGTTATGGAAGTGGATATCCCACGCAACCGCATTGCCCTGAGCATGCGCATGAGCGATACCCCCGGCGAGAAAGTCGAAGGCCCGCGCAACAATGGTAATCGCAGCAATAACGCGCGTAGCAACACACCGGCCCCACGCCCGGAAAACAAACCCGCACCGGTCAACAACGCAATGGCGTCACTGTTCGCCAACGCTAAACAGTTGAAGAAAAAATGACCGACCTGCCAGAAGCGTTCACCTCCAGTGCATTCAGCCAATTGCTCGGTGTAGAACCACTGAGCGTGGCGGATGGTGAGGCTCAGGTACGCCTGAACCTCACCGACCCATTGCGTAACAGGCACAACAAACTGCATGGCGGCGCGCTGTTTTCTCTGGTTGATATTGCCATGGGGCTGGCGTGTTCCAGCGCCCACGGCTTCGATCAGGGCAGCGTAACCCTTGAATGCAAGATCAATTACATTCGCGCTATCGACGAAGGCTCGGTGATTTGCGTGGCTAAAGTGGTGCACGCTGGCCGCCGCACTTTAGTGGTGGAAGCCGAGGCGCATCAAGGCGACAAACTGGTCGCTAAAGCGCAAGGCACCTTCGCTCGCGTGTAACTGCCCTGGGCTATGCTGCGGTATATACAGCTTATGCCGGAGCTTGGCGTAGTGACCCTTGCTGGCGGCGCTACGCCAGCGGCCTGCCGCTTGGATAAACACGCAGCTGTGGTCAGGCAAATTGCTAACGCCCCTTGCAGACTGTTCAGTGTGCCCCCATATTGGCTCGACTGATGGGTGAAGGAATTCGACTTTGAGCAATTTGTTATCCCGCCGCGTGGCACTGCTTGGCGAGCCAAATAACCTCTCGCTGCTGACTCAGTGCCTGCATGGCATCGAGCGTGAATGCCTGCGGGTTGATAGCGATGGCCAGCTCGCACTTACACCGCACCCCAAAGCGCTTGGCTCTGCGTTGACCCACCCGCAGATCACCACCGACTATTCCGAAGCCCTGCTCGAGTTCATTACCCCGGCACTGGCCGATCCAGCGAGCACCTTGGCCAACCTTGAGCAAACCCATCGCTATACCTACAGCAAGCTGGCGGGCGAGTACTTGTGGAGCCCGTCGATGCCCTGTGCATTGCCGGCCGAAGACGTCATCCCGATCGCTCAGTATGGCGACTCGCATATTGGCAAGCTGAAGTATGTATACCGTCAGGGTCTAGCCCTGCGCTACGGCAAGACCATGCAATGCATTGCCGGCATTCACTACAACTTCTCCTTGCCGGATAAACTCTGGCCGCTGCTGCAGAGCCTCGACCCCTGCAACCACTGCGCGCGCGATTACCAGTCGGTTAGCTACATCGCCATGATCCGTAATTTCCGCCGCTACAGCTGGTTGCTGATGTATCTGTTCGGCGCCTCGCCAGCCCTCGATGCGGGCTTTATGCGGGGCAATCCGCACAAGTTGCAGCAGCTCGACGCAGACACCCTTTACCTGCCTTACGCAACCAGCTTGCGCATGAGTGATCTGGGTTATCAGAGCAATGCTCAGGCAGCGCTTACGCCTTGCTACAACGACCTTGCCAGTTACACTGACAGCCTGCGCCAAGCGGTCGGCACACCCTATCTACCCTATGTCGAGATTGGTACTCACAACGCCAATGGCGACTGGCTGCAACTCAACACCAACATTTTGCAGATAGAAAACGAATACTACTCAAGCATTCGTCCCAAGCGCGTGACCTACAGCGGCGAACGGCCAATTCAAGCGCTAGTGTCCCGCGGCGTGCAGTACATCGAAGTGCGCTGCCTCGATATCAATCCGTTTATGCCAATGGGCATCGACCTTGAGCAAGCTCAGTTCCTTGATGCGTTTTTGCTCTACTGCGCACTTCAGGAAAGCCCGACTCTTGAAAGTGCCGAGTGCACGACATGCACAGACAACTTCCTGAAAGTGGTCAAAGAAGGTCGCCGCCCTGGCCTGCACCTGCAGCGCGCTGGCAAACCCGTCGAGCTTAAAGTGTGGGCCAGCGAACTGCTTGACGAAATTCAGCAAATGGCCGACCTTCTCGACCGCAGCAATGGCAGCGACGCCCATAGCCAGTCCCTGCAGGCTCAACGGAATAAGGTTGCTGATGTCCGCTTGACCCCATCGGCGCAGGTACTCGAACACTTGCAGCAAGGGGAAAGCTTTGCCCAGTTCTCGCTGCGCCAAAGCAAACTGCATGCGGACTACTTCAACAGCCAGGCCTTGAGTCACGCGCAATCAGCAGAGCTTGAGCAGGCAAGCAAACAGTCCCTGCTGGATCAGGCCGAGATTGAAGGCAATCAACACGGTGACTTCGACACCTTCGTTGCCGCCTATCAAGCCAGTATTCTTGGTCACGACCAACCGCTGCAATAAGCTCAAGTCATCTGCTGGCAGACAACTCTGTCAGCAGATGGAGGCACAGGTCACAAATATAACCAGCGGCCTAAAAGGTGAGACCAGCGGCCCAGTTATTGATGCTCAACACAGCTAGCATAAGCACTAGTTGAATTAATTGGGCATTTCCCATGGCGTCAGACTCGCAGACCGAGCACCACCAAGATTGGAGCCTTGAAAACCTCAACAAGGCCTACCAACAAGGTTATATGTCAGGTCTAACTGGACAACCCAAAGCCCCACGCAAGCAAACGGCCGAAGTGCTGATTGCGGCTTGGGAGGCCGGCTGGGATGACGGCCACGACCAATATGAGCTGGTCAAACAAGAGTCCGCCTAGCGGGTCCAGGACCGGCCAAGCGCCGCACTAGCACCTGGCCTCCAGTAGAAAAAGATAAAGCTGAACGCGCCCTGCAATCAGGTCTGCTCCACTACACATACCCCAGAAACCAAAACACCCTGCGAAAGCGGAACCTTCGCAGGGTGTTGGCTGGCGCCTGAAAGCCGCGGTGCTGGTCGCAACGGCTTTTAGGCGCCCGGTCTGTCGAGCACTGCCCGGGCTACTTAGTAACCCAGGGCAAAGTTCTCTTCATCCATGTCCATCAGGTTGTTAGCACCTGAGAGCATGGTTTCTACGTGAGCGCGGGTGCGCGGCAGAATACGTGCGAAGTAGAAGCGTGCAGTCTGCAGCTTGGCGGTGTAGAACGCCTCTTCGCCAGTGCCGGCGGCCAGCTTCTCAGCTGCCACACGGGCGATGTCAGCCCAGAAGTAAGCCAAGCACGCATAACCGCAGTACATCAGGTAATCAACCGATGCTGCACCGACTTCTTCACGGTCCTTCATGGCTGCCATGCCGACCTTCATGGTCACATCAGCCCACTCTTTGTTCAGCTTGGCCAGCGGAGCAACGAACTCAGAGATGGCTTCGTTGCCTTCGTTTGCCTGGCAGAACTTGTGCACGATCTTGGTGAAGCCTTTGAGTGCCTCGCCCTGGGTCATCAGAATCTTGCGACCCAGCAGGTCGAGTGCCTGAATACCGGTGGTCCCTTCGTACAGCATCGAAATACGGCTGTCGCGAACGTTCTGCTCCATGCCCCACTCGGCGATAAAGCCGTGGCCGCCATAGATCTGAACGCCGTGGTTAGCTGATTCGAAACCAACTTCAGTCATAAAGGCTTTAGCAATTGGCGTCAGGAAAGCCAGCAGCGCATCGGCTTGCTCCTTCTCTTCAGCGTCTTGGCTGTGCTTGACGATATCAACCTGCTTGGCGGTGAAGTAAACCATTGCGCGGTTGCCTTCGGCGAACGCTTTCATGGTCAACAACATGCGGCGTACGTCAGGGTGAACAATGATTGGGTCAGCCGCTTTGTCCGGCGCTTTCGGGCCAGTCAGAGCACGCATCTGCAGACGCTCACGCGCATACTTCAGGCCGCCTTGGAAGCCGGCTTCAGCGTGAGCCAAGCCCTGCAAAGCAGTACCCAGACGCGCGGTGTTCATAAAGGTGAACATGCAGTTCAGGCCTTTGTTGGCTGGGCCAATCAGGTAGCCGGTGGCGCCATCGAAGTTCATCACACAGGTCGCGTTACCGTGGATGCCCATCTTGTGTTCCAGCGAACCACAGCTCACTGCGTTGCGCTCACCCACACCGCCGTCGGCGTTGGGCATGAACTTGGGCACGATGAACAACGAAATACCTTTAGTGCCGGCAGGCGCATCTGGCAGGCGAGCAAGGACGATGTGGACGATGTTATCGGCCATGTCGTGTTCGCCGGCGGAGATGAAAATCTTGGTACCGGACACTTTGTAAGAGCCGTCAGCCTGTGGCTCAGCCTTGGTGCGCAGCATGCCAAGGTCTGTACCGCAATGCGACTCGGTCAAGCACATGGTACCTGTCCACTCGCCGGTTACCAGCTTGGTCAAGTAAGTGTGCTGCTGCTCTTCGGTGCCGTGCACAGCGATGGTGTTCATCGCGCCGTGCGACAGGCCTGGGTACATGCCCCACGACCAGTTGGACGTGCCGACCATTTCGCTTACAGCAAGGCCAAGCGACTCAGGCAGACCTTGTCCACCGTGGTCAACGTCGTGTGACAGGCTCGGCCAGCCACCTTCAACATATTGTTTGTAGGCTTCTTTAAAGCCCGTTGGCGTTTTTACGCCAGCTTCGCTCCAGGTACAGCCTTCAGTGTCACCTACACGGTTCAGGGGAGACAGCACCTGCTCACAAAACTTGGCGCCTTCTTCAAGAATGGCATTGACCATGTCTGGCGTTGCATCTTCGCAGCCAGGCAGGCTCTGATAATGCGCTTCGTAGCCGAGCAGCTCGTCACGTACGAAACGGATATCACGCAAGGGGGCCTTGTAGTCAGGCATAGCTAATAACCTCTGCGGTGGTCGGTATAGGTGACCGAATAGTTGTTTGAATCGGGAAAATCCCGAATGCCTGACGGTTGCCATAAAACAACAATCAAACAGGTGTTTGAAACATACGTTTACGCCCTAAGGTTGTCAAGTCTGCGATGCGTCGACGACGAATGGCGAAGCCTGCCCTGTCCATTCAGCAAACCGGCACGCTTGAGCCTTCCTGCAACCTGAAATAAAAGTCGAAACACCTTGAAACCAGACAGCCTTCAACCGTCGGTCTGAATGGGCTATTTAATTGAGGTGTTATTACAGGCATGCCAATGCATCGCTCATGCACCTGTTTTAGCCAAAAGATATGACCGCAATAGGCACGTCGCTATGCATCAGGCCTAACAGATTCAGTGCCAGCGAGAGGGGCCGTAGCTTGGCTGGGGGTGCTCGAAAGCGTCAGGCGCGGGTGTCAATCAGGGTGCCGAGCACTTCGTCTGCGGTTTCCAGCAGCCGGGCGCCAGCTTGGGCTTGATATTGGCCGACACGCAATTCAATCAGATTACTGCTGAGTTCAGGAGTACCCGCTTGTGCAGGACTATTGCTTGCTACCTGTTCGGCTGAACGGGCCGGCTGGGGCGCCGCACCACTAGCAATACCCTGAGCCGCTTGATCGACACGCTGCTGCCCCGACTGAATGGTCGAAAGACCGGCGTTAAAGGCGCTGCCTGTTATGGCATTCATCTATTTCGCTCCAGTTGAGGGTTACACAGAGCCCGTATTAAAACAGAAATGCTCACTCTTCGATAATGGCTTTTTGCTATAACCGGAAAATCAAAGGGCGGCAGGCCGGATGACGCCCTTTTCTTCCACCGTTGCGGTCTCGAATAAGGAGGTTGTTTGCACGAACCATGGTGGACAAGCTTCGCGTTGTCACACCCTACAAAAGCCACCATCACCAGCCGGACAAGTGGTGTCCGGTAGTGTGGATGACGCCCTTCTCATCCACCATTAGCCGCAAATACCCGGGAGGCTGCAAGAGCCTTATACCTCAAGCTCAAGCAAACTGAGATCCAAACAGGCCGCAACCGCAGCCGGCGTCGCCGCCCTCAATCGCGGCACATAGCCCAAGCAAGGTGCGGGTAAGCGCTCAGCCAAAGTGGCAAGGTTTTCATCCAGACGTGAGGTTTTGGGATCAACCACATTGGCCACCCATCCGGCCAACTCCAAGCCATCCGCAGCAATTGCTTCAGCCGTGAGGATTGCATGGTTGATGCAACCTAGGCGCACACCAACGACCATAATCACTCGCAGTTTCAAGCTGACAACCAAATCAGACATCGAGGCCTGGCCCGACAACGGCACGCGCCAGCCTCCTGCGCCTTCAACCACAGTGAAGTCGGCGCCTTTATCCAGCACGTGCTGCACAGCGCCACGCAGGCTATCCACACTCAATACCACGCCCGCCTCACGTGCAGCCAAGTGCGGGGCTATCGCCGGTGCAAAAGCCATTGGGTTCACGTCTTCGTAACTCAGTGCTAGCGAACATTGCTCAAGCAGCGCCAGTGCATCTTCGTTGCGCAGACCCTTTGCGGTTTTCTCGCAGCCAGAGGCCACAGGTTTTGCCGCTGCCGTCGACATTCCGGCCTCACGCGCGGCGTACAGCAAAGCAGCCGCGATGGTGGTTTTACCGATTTCGGTATCAGTACCCGTGACGAAAAAGGCGTTACTCATGGCGTTATCCTTTTCTGCAAAACACCGTATACCACTTGATAGGTCGCAGGCAGGCCCTGCGCTTGGCGTTCATGCTCATAGGCTTCAACCAAGGCCCGCATACGTGCGCGCCCAGTCAACCCGTTTGGCCTGCCTGCGTTGAGATTGTGTGCACCCAATGCTTTCAGTTCATGGGTCAGGCTACGCAAATCGGGGTAGTACAAAACTTCTGGCCGGGTCTCCAATGACACCACCTGCAAACCACTCGCCGCGCACAATGCCTGATAGTCGCTAAAGTGGCGGAAGCGGTTAACGTGAACAAACCCATCCACTGCTCGCCAGCTGTCGCGCAGCTCTTGCAAGGTGCCGACACACAAACTGCTGAACGCCAGCACGCCACCCGGCCGCAATACGCGCTGAGCCTCAGCCAATACCGAACTAAAGGACTCACACCATTGCAGGGCAAGGCTGGAGAAAATCAAATCGCAGGACTCAGCCCGCAATGGCAAACGCTCGGCGTCACCTGCAATAAACTGCTCAGCCCCTCCCTGCGGCCTCGCGTGCTGCAACATGCCCTCGGCAATATCCAGGGCAATTCCTTGAGTTTCAGTGAAACGACCGGCAAGCGCACGACTGAAATACCCCGTTCCACAGCCTAGATCCAGCCACCGCTGGGCGGAAGCTGTCGCAGGAATGCACTGCAAGAGCTGGTGACCAACCGTGCGCTGCAGGGCCGCAACCCCGTCATAGCTGGCCGCAGCACGGGAAAACGAGGCGGCAACCTGACGCTTATCCGGCAGATGGGACTGCGCATCACGAGCCAAATCAATCATCGCTGGCCTCATGCAAAAAACCTTGAATCGCAGCAGCCAGCTCATGTGGACATTCAAGCGACAATGCATGGCTGACGCTATCAATCAGCCCCACCTCAACATCACCTAACAGCGCCAGAATATCGCCCGCCACTTCAGCGGGAACCAATGAATCCTGCCCGGCATACAGATGCAGTTGCGGGCCAACAAAACCCTGCAATGCTTCACGGGTATCCAGACTGGCCAGCAAATCAAGGCTGGCCAGTAGCAACTCGCCGCTTTCATGTGGCGCGCCACCCAGCATCAAGCGCGACATACCGCGCTGATCGCCTGCACCTTGCGAGCACAGCGAGGCAAAGCGCTTAAGGGTAATCGACGGGTTCTTCGCACAGCCTTGGCGAAACAGATCAAAGGCTTCTTCAGCCATGGCATGGGGCCAATCCGTGCTGGCGACAAAGCTGGCATTACTGGCCAGGGTAACCAGCCCCGGACAGTTATCGGCGCGACGGGCGGCCAGTTCGGCTGCAAGCATGCCGCCAAGCGACCACCCCCCCAGCCATGCATCGTCCGGCAGATTGGCATCAAGCTCATCAAGCCAATCAAGCAGTTCGCTGCTGGTCAGCAACGGCAGGGGCTCGACCTGCACATGCAAATGTGGATCGAGCCCACGCAAGGCTTCCGCCAAAGGCTCCAGCGGTGCAGTGCCCAGTCCCCACCCCGGCAATAGAACCAAGCGATTACGCATGGCTTTGCTCCTCTTCAGACCAACACTCAGCCAGCACAGACAGCAATAAATCCACCTGCGCCGCGCTGTGGGCAGCCGACAAGGTAACCCGCAAGCGGGCACTGCCTGCTGGCACGGTTGGCGGCCGAATCGCGGTAACCAAAATGCCCCGCTCACGCAGCCTCTGCGACAACTGCATGGCGCGGCCACTGTCACCAATAACAATAGGCTGAATCGGCGTTGAGCTGTCCATCAACTGCAACCCCAGAGTCTTCGCACCATCGCGGAACTGCTTGATCAGGGCATTAAGGTGCTCGCGACGCCAGTGCTCGCTGCGCAGCAGCTCAAGGCTCTTAAGGGTGGCGCAGGCCAGCGCGGGCGGCTGACTGGTGGTGTAAATATATGGCCGGGCAAACTGCACCAGAGTTTCGATCAACTCGTCACTGCCTGCCACAAATGCCCCGGATGTGCCAAAGGCCTTGCCTAACGTGCCGACCAGGACCTGTACATCATCCATACCCATGCCTTGCTGCTCGACGATGCCGCCACCGGTGGCGCCCAGCGGGCCAAAGCCGTGAGCATCATCGACCATGACCCAGGCACTGCGTTTTTTTGCTTCTGCACACAGGGCCGGTAGATCCGCCTGGTCGCCGTCCATGCTGAACACGCCGTCTGTCACCACCAAGGTATTGCCCACGGCCTTCTCCAGGCGATTGGCAAGACTGCTGGCATCGTTGTGCAGATAGCGCGAAAAGCGCGCATTACTGAGCAAGCCAGCATCCAGCAAGGACGCATGATTAAGGCGATCTTCGAGCACCGTGTCGCCCTGTCCAATCAATCCGGTCACGGCGCCGAGGTTGGCCATATAACCGGTGGTAAACAGCAACGCACGCGGGCGGCCAGTGAACTCGGCAAGCGCCTCTTCAAGCTGATGATGGGGTGTGCTGTGACCGATTACCAAATGCGAAGCGCCGCCGCCAACGCCCCAACGGGTCGCGCCCGCCTGCCAGGCCTCAATCACCTGAGGATGATTCGCCAAGCCGAGATAATCATTGGAGCAGAAGGCCAGTAGTTGGCGACCGTCCACCACAACCTGAGGGCCTTGCGGCGACTCCAGCAGCGGGCGCTGACGATACAGCTGTGCGGCGCGGCGCTCAGCCAAGCGATTCGCGAGGTCAAAAGACATGGTAGTTACCCGTTTACGCAGCCGCTGAAACCCGGCACAGGGCCGGGCGTCAGGAGACTAATCAAGATGACAGCCAACGGCCGCCAGAGAACGGATCAAACCGCGGCGTTGTAAAACTGTTCGCTGCTTTTCTGCTCGACAAGCGCTTGTTCGATAGCCGCTTGATGAACTTCATCGGCATGCTCTTGGCGTTCTTCGGGTTTGATGCCCAAACGTGCAAACAGCTCCATGTCCTTGTTGGCTTGGGGGTTAACCGTGGTCAGCAGTTTCTCGCCATAGAAAATCGAGTTGGCCCCCGCGAAGAAGGCCAGCGCTTGCATCTGATCATTCATTGCTTCACGGCCTGCCGACAAGCGCACGTGCGACTTGGGCATCATGATCCGGGCAACCGCAAGGGTACGGATAAAGTCGAACGGGTCCACGTCCTTCTCATCAGCCAGTGGCGTACCTTTAACCTTGACCAGCATATTGATCGGCACCGACTCTGGATGCTCCGGCAAATTGGCCAGCTGGATCAACAAACCCGCGCGGTCATCCAGCGACTCGCCCAAACCGAGAATGCCGCCTGAACAGATTTTCATCCCGGCATCACGCACGTGGGACAGCGTCTCCAGACGGTCGGCGTAGGTACGGGTGGTGATGATATTGCCGTAGAACTCTGGCGAGGTGTCGAGGTTGTGGTTGTAGTAATCCAACCCGGCGTCGGCCAGCGATGCGGTTTGCTCTTTATCCAGTTTACCCAAGGTCATGCAGGTTTCCAGACCGAGCGCTTTAACCCCTTTAACCATTTCCAATACATAGGGCATGTCTTTGGCCGATGGATGCTTCCACGCCGCGCCCATGCAAAAACGGGTAGAGCCGATTGCCTTGGCATCAGCAGCCGCTTGCAGGACTTTCTCAACTTCCAGCAGTTTCTGTTTTTCCAGCCCGGTGTTGTAGTGACCAGACTGTGGACAGTATTTGCAGTCTTCCGGACAAGCGCCGGTCTTGATCGACAGCAAAGTCGAAACCTGCACCCGATTTTGATCGAAATGCGCACGGTGTACGGTCTGCGCATCGAACAACAAGTCGTTGAACGGTTGCTCAAACAAGGCCTTAACTTCGGCTAGCGACCAGTTGTGGCGAGTTGCGATGGATGCGGTGGCATTCATGGAAGAGTTCCTTCGACGCTCAACTGCGTCTGTTGTCAGGGTTGCGGGCAAACGCCGCGAATCAGGCTTTAGGCATCATATGTTGTGTTTCGACGCTGTCAACCCACCGCGAGACACGGGTTGACATCTGATCAAAAAGCATACAGCGCATTAGATTTAGTTAATCTAATGCGCCAACCCTCAAAAATAATAGCCAATGTTGCTATAGAGCTGATTCTCCCAACGGTTGCTACCACCAGCACCCAAACTTTGCGTGTAATCGCTCCCGCCGATGTACGGGTCATTCTTCCCGTGCAGCCATTCCAAGGCGATCCATAGAGGTCCTAAGGTGAAAGAACTACCCGCAATAAAACGCTGTGAATCCAAGTAAGCACTTTCATCCTTGTCGAATATGCTGTAATTGACATAGAGCTTGATGCCCGAGAACCAGCCATATTGCCCGGAAATATCGTAGCTGAGGTCCGCAACATAAAGGTTGCCCTTGGCAGCGACATTGAAAGTGCCATCGAAACTACCAAAGCTCACCAAATGATCATCAACGGGGTTCTTCGGGCTCATCTGTTGCCGAGCAGCCTGAGCCTGGACTCCCCAGGCGCCGTGCTTGCCGGTGAAATGTAGAGCCGTGGCAAAGCGATGGCCATCTTTGTCGGTATCTTGATTTTCGAGGGTCGAAGCAAGCCCCGACAGGCCTATTTCCGACTTCCAACCTGCAACTTCAAACTGTCTGGCAAGTCGCCCAACTAATATGTTCTGTTCATGATTATCGCTGCCACCCCCCACATAATCATCTGCGGTCGCCACGCTGGTGCCGTAAGTACGTCCCCCTTGACTCGTGCCTCTGCCTTGCTCTGCTGGAATCGGGTAGTAGGCAGCCTGAACATTCCAATCAACACTTTGTTGTAGGTATTTGAAACCGATATTCTGAGTATCTTCTAGACCGATCACATTACCCAAGCTTTCAAAAAAAGTGCTTCCAAAGTAGGCCGGCAAGCCGAATGGAATAGCTGTTTGCCCGACCTGTAATTGCTGAGTCGGGGAGAATTTGTAGCCAACCCAAGCATATTCAGCAAAGGCGATATCTCCCACGTTATCGGTATAGCGATAGGGATAGGCATCGCCATAAAAACGATACTTTGCGGCCGCGGTCCAAGTGTCAGATTGGTAATCGGCGGTAAAAAATAACGTATCGAAATTAAATTCGGAAATATCCCGGTCTGGGTCATAGTCAAGGCGGGCACGAATGGCGCCTCCCAGATCGAGGTTGTCGGTTATCTCCATAGCCCCAGCCTGCTGAACGAGGCCAGCAGCGAGTAGGGATACAAGAATTGAGTCAAGCCGAATCCATTGCAGTTTCATGAACCACTCCATTTTTATTGTTGTGAGATGCATTGAAATACCTGCCGCCATTCCCGACAGCAGATAGCCGAGCGAGTGGAAAGCTCAAAGCTTGCCGCGTTGACTCAGCCGCGCTTGTCGAGCATTTGAATAAAGAAGTCTGTAGGCGCCAAACGAAACCAGAAAAGTGGCCGGAGCGGATAAGCTCGATAGCACAGGGTTGGCCAACTCCAGCAAAATCATGCCAACAGCGGTCGCACTGAACCAGGCGATCAGGCCAGTGATATTGAAAGCGTGCATATGCTGAATATCAGCTGAATCGACCTTGGTTGTGCGGTTCGCCAAAATATGCGCCAAGGCGATACCGACCCATGCCACAACAAATACGCCTTGCCAGGCCAGGGCTTGAAGCAGCCAAGAAAACACATCCGCCAGCATCAGGCCGTAAACCGCAGCGCCAACCACAATGGCCCATACCCAGCGTGCGTGATGTATGCGGAACATCAACGCAAAGAACGCCTGCATGTTGACCGCAGCCAAGTAGTAGTTAGCCGTATTGATCCGCGTTTGTGTGACCCAAACAAACAACAGCCCCCAAATGCCCATGAGCTGCAAAATAGCCAATACCACGCTCACTTCACTCAATGCACCCTCTTGCGGAATGCTGCTCGCCAAATAGATACCGGCCACACCGTTTAAGAGAAAGGTCACGAGATAAAACGGCATACCAAAGTTCCAACGCCCGTGATACTGGGCATCCTCAGGCTTACCGAAACGGGCATAGTCGAAGGTGAACATCATCAGTATCCACACGCCCATATATGAGACAAAGCAATGCCACCAACCGTATGAACTTTGTACTTGCGGACCAAGCTCCAGCCACTGTGACTGATAGCCATACTGGGCAATTGACAGCGCAACCGCCGCAAGCAGGCCAAGCAAATAAAACGGCAACAACACACCGTTAAACTTATCTAGCCAATTCTGCACACTGCCGAATATGAGTGGCACGCTATAAAGCACCACGATCAACGCAGCTACGCTGTACCCCAATTCGGGATAAAGGTGGTTGAGCGCCACGGCAATGACGGATCCCTCAAACACCGCATAATAAATCGCTGTTGAGAAAAAGATTAAGGTGGCTAAAGAGGCCCCCACGCTGCCAAACAGAATGCGCGAAAATGATGCCACCGTCAGTCCGGTACGTATTGCATAACGGCTTATGACCGCATTGATCAAACCGTAACTGAGCACGGACAACAGCATGCCGATGATTGCATTTCGAGCACCGAAATTGAGCGCAAGCGATGCACCAATTACGATATAAAACATTGCGCTACACACAGCCCACCACGCCATGGTTAACGATGTTCGGCCCATTCGCTGATCAACGTCTCCGGATTGCTCCCCACTTTCCAATACGTCCCTTGATTTATGTTGCGCCATTCCAGCCATTGCGAAATCTCCATATATTTATTGTTATTTTCGGCAACAGTTAGCCCCAAGACATAGTCAGTCACGACCACGCCCCGAAACTAAATAACGACCGAGGGCTTACTCTTACGCGTTAAAAAATCTCAACATGCGTTCGATTTGTTGGTTGTAGTGTTTTCGCGCGTTAAGACTTTCCTCAAGCGTCACCGATACAAAGCGTACGCGCTGATTCGGTTGCAGCTGCGCAATACGATTCAAATCCGGACTGATGACAGTGCCAATCATTGCGTAACCGCCACCCGACACCGCGTCTCGATGCAGGGCAATAGGCTCGATACCTGCCGGAACCTGAATAGAACCAATTGGGTAACAAGCATCAACAATATTTGATGGGTCTGAACCCGCACCAAATGGCTGTTCACGGGGCTCGAACCCCAGCGGAGAACCGCCTTTGAAGCGATAACCCATACGGTCTGCTTCTGATCCAACTGTCCAGGTGTCGGCAAAAAAGCTTTCGGCAGCCTGTGCCAGCAGGCGGTGATAGTAAAGTCCGGGTAGAACACGCAATTCGACCTCCCCGCCCAATTCAGACTGCAATGAACGTGGTAGCGCTGTACCTTCAATGCCCTTATCTGAAGGCTGCCCAAGAGGGATCAGATCACCCGCAATTAAGCGCCGTCCAGCAATACCGCCAATACCGCCCAAGGTATAAGTCGAGCGACTACCAAGCACCTCAGGAACATCAATACCACCCGCAATGGCCAGATAACCCCGCGCGCCAGCCTTTAGGTAGTCAAAGCTTAAAGTTTGTCCCTTGCGCACCCTAAACGCAGCATCAAAAGGCATCTCCACCCCGTCAACCCGTGGCGTCATTCGCCCGCCTGTAATGGCGACTAACGCATCGCATTGAAATTCCAACTTAGGCCCGAGCAAGGTGCACTCGAGGGCGGCAGCAGTTGGTAAATTGCCAACCAGTAGATTGGCTGCACGCAAGGCATATTGGTCAAGTGCACCTGACGGTGGGATGCCAAGGTGATAGTAACCTTCACGCCCAACATCTTGAATGGATGTCGCAAGCCCCGGATTCAGAACATTAATCGACATTGAGTACCTCCTGCAGATGCTGTTTGCAAGCATCGGAATCTTGCAAATAGTCATCAAGGTCGAAGCTGACCTGACGTATGCGCAACGAAAAAGTACCTGCTTCGACCGCTTCCACTGCTAAATCGTATTGCTCTCGGTCTATCGCTTTGAACTGAACAATATCGCCAGGCCTGAAGAACACAATAGAGTCCTGCAAGTAGTCCAGACCTTGCTGCGGGTCGTAGATCGGCGCAGGAGTGACCCCGAACATCTGGTAGCCACCAGCACCTTTTACAGAGTAAATGCATGCAAAACAGCCACCGTGGCCCAAGGTTTGTTTCGGTGTATCGGTACGCGGCCGCAGATACTTGGGGACCTCTAACTGCTTTTCACGCTCGACCATCTGGTACATAAACGGCAGGCCAACAACAAACCCCACCATCGACACAAACCACGGCGATGCGGTGTGCGCATCAATAAATTCTTGTACATCGGCATAGCCGTTAATCCGCGCACCATATTCAAGATCAGTTCCTTCTGGATCCTGATGACGGTCCCGAAAACGCATCAAGGTTTCATGGGTCCAGGGATCGTTATAGAGCACTGGAATTTCAATGATTCGCGTTTCAATTGTGCGCCCAGCGACTGCCGACGTCTCAAGCCCACGCACTGTCTCAAGCAGTGCCTGCGGTTCAATCACATCGGGGTTGAAACGCACTTGAAAAGACGCATTAGCCAGGCATACGTCGAGTACCCCGGGAATCTGACGCTCTTCGATAGCCCGGGTGATCGACATACCCCGGAAAAACGCCTCAAGTGACATGGCCTCGCTAACTTCAGCGAACAAATGCTCATCACCACCAAAGCTGTAACGTATTGGTTGTGTTTGCATATCAGACCTCCGCGGCGACTGGCGCCGGTAAAACTGAGCGCTCAGCAAGCAAGCGCTCAAGCGTGCCAGTGTCAAAATCACCAGCGCAGATGCACGTCTCTTCTAGCAGGGAGCGATGCAAGGTCAATGTGGTTGCCATTCCCGTTAATTCAGTGGCTGCCAATGCTTCGCGGGCGCGGGCAAAAGCTTGCTCACGACCAGCACCATGAACAATTATTTTTGCCAACAACGAGTCGTAATAAGGCGGCACTCGATAACCTTGGAAAATATGGCTCTCGATACGCACCCCTTCACCTTCTGGCCAAGACAACGACTCAACCACGCCAGGACAAGGAAAGAAATTACGTTCAGGGTCTTCAGCGTTAATACGCATTTCAAGTGCGACACCGTTGAGACAGATATCACTCTGGCGCAAGGTCAGTGGCTCGCCCCCCGCAATGCGCAGCATCCACTGGACTAAATCAATGCCAGTCACCATCTCGCTGATCGGGTGCTCAACCTGAATGCGCGTGTTCATCTCGATAAAAAAGAACTCGCCGCTTTGCGCATCGAACAAATACTCCAGCGTGCCAGCCCCGCAATACCCCAAGGCCTGTACCAGCCTCACTGCGCTATCGCACAAGCGCAGACGCTGCTCATTCGATAGTGCTGGCGAAGGCGCCTCCTCGAAGACTTTCTGTCGGCGTCTTTGCAGTGAACACTCACGCTCAAACAAATGCACGGCATGCTGGCCATCGCCGAGGACTTGTACTTCGACATGTCGAGCCTGACCAATAAAGCGTTCCAGATAGACCGCTCCAGAGCCAAACGCGGCAAGCGCCTCACGTTGTGCCAAGGGAAACTCACGACTCAACTCATCGCGATCATGTGCAATACGAATCCCACGCCCACCGCCACCAGCCGAGGCCTTTATCAGCAGTGGATAACTAACGGCTTCAGCACACTTCAGCGCATCCTCCAGTGACTCAAGCTCACCTTCAGAACCCGGCACCACAGGTACGCCAGCGGCTTTCGCAGTGCTCCGGGCTTGCGCCTTGTCACCCATGCGGCGGATGGTTTCGGCATTGGGTCCAACCCAGATCATGCCTGCCGCCACCACTGCATCAGCGAATGCAGCGCTCTCGGAGAGAAATCCATAACCAGGGTGAACTGCATTGGCCTTGGTTTGCTTTGCAGCCTCTAGCAATGCGTCAGCATTTAGATAGCTTTGATCGGCCCGCGCCGGACCGATAATGCAAAACTCATCCGCCAACTGCGCAGCCATTGAGCCGGCATCGGCTTCACTGCAAGCCGCCACAGTAGGAATTCCCAACGATTTGGCAGCACGAATGATACGAACAGCAATTTCGCCTCGGTTGGCCACTAAAAGCTTGGTGATAGCACTCGTCATACCGCTCTCCTTACTCATCGCTTTCAATCACGGCGAGTAACTGACCAGGTTCGATTGGATCACCGTCCTCAACATGAAAAGCCACTAGCGTTCCAGTCTTGTCAGCGTGCAATTCGGAGAACTGCTTCATTACCTCGATCAAACCAATTACCGCACCACACTCCACCGCACCACCGACCTCGATATAGTTGGGTGCATCCGGCGCAGAACGGCGGTAAAAGGTGCCTGGCAAGGGAGAAACTATTGAGTGCTCAGCCATTTCAATTCCTCTTTTTATCGTCTTTATCTGTTAGCAAATGGGGTAAGAGTCAGTTACCAATCAGCGCGGAGCAGCCACCGCTATACCCGCACCGAGAAGCTGCTTTCGGGTTGATTCAATGAGTGACAATGCACCAGGCGTATCGCTGTGGATACATACGGAATCAAAGGCTATGGCGATGTCATCGCCCTCGACAGTGCGCACACAACCCTCTTCACAAGCACGCAAAACTTTGTCCGCGACATGCTGTGGATCCAGCGCATTAACCTGACGGGCAAACACAATTGAACCGCTATTGTCGTAGTCACGGTCGGCATAGAACTCACGCACCGTTGGCTGCCCAACTTCTTGGGCAACTAACCAAGAAGCCGAGCCGTCCATGCAGAACAACATCAACTGAGGGTCAAGCTGCTGAAGGGTTTCAACAAATAAACGCGCACTAACCTCGTCGCGCGCCAAGTGCATATACAGCGCCCCGTGGGGTTTGATGTGCTGCAGCTGCACACCCTCAAGTCGGGCAAACTCACGTAATGCGCCAAGCTGGTAGAGCATGTCGTTGATCAACTCTTCAGCCGGGGCATTGATATGACGCCGGCCAAAGCCGACCAGATCGCGAAAGCCTGGATGAGCGCCAATTGCAACGCCGTGTTGCTTAGCAGCAGCAACGGTGCGACGCATAATGTTCGGATCACCGGCATGGAAACCGGTGGCGATATTTGCCGAGCTGATGAGCGCCATAATTTGCCCATCAACACCATCTCCAATAGTCCATGGACCGAACCCTTCGCCCATATCCGAATTCAGATCAATTTGATTCATTTAACCCAGCACCTCGTTGTAGGTTTCGATGAAACCGACGTTAAAAGCTGAGACAGGTATTGGGAAGATCAATTATTTGATAGGGTGTGTTCTGAAAAACAGATACCTCTGCACAGGTCCATGCCATGGCTTTTACTCTGCGTCAGGTCCGCTACTTCATTGCCACAGCCGAAGTTGGGCAAATCTCACAAGCCGCAATTCACCTGAATATCTCTCAATCGGCTGTCACCAGCGCAATACAAGATCTGGAGAGCCTGCTGGGAGTCAGCCTATTCATACGCTCCCCACAAGGCATGAATCTGACTGACAACGGCAGACACTTCCTCAATCACGCTTATTCCATTCAAAACAGCGTTGACGAGGCACTGCAGAGCCCACTGCCAGATATAGGAATAAGTGGCAGCTTAAGCGTTGCAGCCAGTTACACGGTGATGGGTTACTTCTTGCCCTATCACTTGCAGCGATTAGCTCAGTGGTATCCAAGCATGGCAGTCAATCTGTATGAACAAGAACGTAAAACCATCGAGCAGAGCTTGTTGGATGGCAGTCTGGATATGGCGGTTGTGCTAACTGGAAACCTACGCCATCCAGAGATCGCAGCCGAACCGCTATTTAACTCTGAACGAAGGCTTTGGTTGCCTAATCGCCACCCGATAAGTGAACGCCCATCAGTTGGTCTAGCTGAAGTGGCCAATGAACCCTTTATTCTGCTTACCGTCGATGAAGCAGACCAAACTGCAATGAGTTATTGGCAACAGATCGGCCTAAGTCCAAAGGTAATTTTACGGACCAGCTCAGTAGAAGCAGTCCGTAGCATGGTGGCGAATGGTTCAGGAGTCGCCGTGCTGTCCGACTTGGTTTATCGCCCTTGGTCGCTGGAGGGCAAGCGTATTGAAACCATCTCCCTAACCGACGCTGTACCCTCTATGAGTGTTGGCCTTGCGTGGCACAAGAACAAAGCATTCACCCCGACCATGCAAGCCTTTCGTGAGTATTTCCGCCATTCGTTTTTAGCACCTCAGTTGATCAGCGCCAAACGCTGAAACACCAACCGGGCCGAAATCGACCTGCTCAAGGAGGAGCATTATGGTGATGTTGCCCTGGCTGAAACATCAACTTGCAACCCTTCAACCCTGCTTGAAGTGCTTGCTCTGTGACGAAACCAGCGAGAGTACACGACTGCCCCTCTGCTCCGACTGTGAGCGCGAGTTGCCATGGTTGCGCGAGCACTGCACGGTCTGTGCTCTGCCTATGCACAGCCCTGACTTGATCTGCGGCGACTGCCAAAAACAACCGCCATCGTTCACCACGGTCATCGCGCCCTGGAGCTACAGTTTTCCGATCGACAGCATGATCAATCGCTTCAAGCATCAGGCGCAGTGGCCTCTGGGGCGGCTGCTCGGCGACTTGCTGGGCGATTATGTGCAGCACAGCTTTGATCATGGCTTGACCCGTCCCGACGTGCTTTTGGCCGTCCCTCTAACGCCACACCGCCAGCGTCAACGGGGTTTCAATCAGGCGCAGATGCTCGGTAAAAGTTTAAGTAGCCAGTTACATACGCCCCTGCAACAGCATGTGCTAGCACGAATAATCGAGGCACCCGCCCAGCAAGGCTTGGATGCGCTCAGTCGCAAAAAAAACCTGCGCAACGCCTTTGTGGTAAAGCCAGATGCAGGCCTCCATGGCCTGCACATCGCACTTGTCGATGACGTACTTACCACCGGCGCCACGGCCCAGAGCATAAGCCGCCTGCTATTACAGGCAGGCGCTGCACGCGTGGATATTTATTGCCTGGCCCGCACCCCAAAACCCGGCAGCCTACTTGACTTGTATTGAGCCAGTCGCCACCGTTGAAGTCTTCTTTTCACTCGTTAAGCCGTTATGTCGCTGACTTCAGTTCTTGCCCAGTACATTGTTCGTCGCCCACAGCGTATCGCGTTGCTCCAGCATATTGCCGAGCAAGGCTCGATCACCCGCGCCGCCAAAAGCGCAGGGCTCAGCTACAAAGCGACTTGGGACGCGATTGATGAACTGAACAACCTGGCGAAAAAGCCGTTGGTTGAACGCAGTGTTGGCGGCAAAGGAGGTGGCGGCGCACGTTTATCGATAGAAGGCGAGCGGGTGTTACGACTTTACCAACGGCTGCAAGCCCTGCAGGCGCAGGTATTGGAAGCCACTGAAGATATTAGCGACCTCGACCTGCTCAGCCGTCTGATGCTACGTACCAGCGCGCGCAATCAACTGCACGGTCAGGTCGTCAGGATCGACAGCCATGGGCGCAACGATGAGATACACCTCGAATTGTCAGGCGGACAATGTTTAACCGCGCAGATAACCCACGACAGCACGCAAACCCTTGAGCTGGAAATTGGCAGCCAAGTGATTGCCTTGATTAAAGCCGGCTGGCTAGAGTTGCAAGCGCCGCATCAAGCCAACACGCTCGGCTATAACAGCATGCAGGGCAACATCGAAGAACTGCTGAGTGCGCCCGGTAGCCCCACTGAAATCAAAATCACCCTGCCCAGCGGACAAACACTGTGTGCCCTGGCGGAGCCGTCGCTGCTAGAAGCCTTGCGGTTGGCCATTGGCAGCAAGGTGCAGGTGCAATTCTCACCGACCCACGTGTTGTTAGGCACGCCGCTCTAAAACCGCGTTGCAACCATTTCGTCACAGACGCTGATTAAGGTACAGCCATTCTTGGCACGGAGCCTTATTGCAATGAAGCGTTTAGAAGACAATCAACTGACCGACCTTGAGCACATCACCGGCATCAGCCGCCGCCGTTTTATCAGCGCCGGTGCCTTGTGCGGAGCTGCCATGTTCCTGGGCGGCAACCTGCTCAGCCGCAGCGTCATGGCCGCAGGCGTCGGCAGCGCCAACAGTGCGCTGCTTGGGTTTGACAGCATCGCAATCTCCACCGCAGACAGCATTAGCCTGCCTGCTGGCTACAAATCATCGGTATTGATCAGCTGGGGCCAGCCTTTAGCCGCCAATGGTCCGGCATTTGACCCAACCAGCAAAGACTCGGCAGCCGATCACGAAGTCCAGTTCGGCGACAACAACGACGGCATGAGCTTTTTCCCGTTCGCGGACGACGAAAATCGTGCGCTGATGGCGATCAACAACGAGTACACCAACTACCGCTACCTGCTCGATCACGGCAGCACGCCGAAGTCCTCCGAGGATGTGCACAAGTCGCTGGCCAGTGAAGGTTTGTCGGTGATCGAAGTGCAAAAAGTCGATGGCAAATGGCAGTTTGTACAGGGATCGAGCTACAACCGCCGCATCCACGGCAACTCGCCCATCCGCATGAGCGGCCCAGCTGCTGGTCATGACTGGCTGAAAACCGCAGCCGATAAAACCGGCGAGCATGTGCTGGGCACGTTCCAGAACTGTGCCAACGGTAAAACCCCTTGGGGCACTTATCTAACGTGCGAGGAGAACTTTGACGATTGCTTCGGCAGCACTGACCCGGCTCACCCATTCGATGAGGCGCAGTTACGTTACGGCGCCACCACCACCGGCGATGGCAACGACTGGCACCTGCATAATCCACGCTTCGACATGGCCAAGACGCCTAACGAGTTCAACCGCCATGGCTGGATCGTCGAGATTGACCCGTTCGATCCCCAATCGACCCCGATCAAGCGCACCGCGCTCGGCCGCTTCAAGCATGAAAACGCAGCATTGGCCGAAACCAAAGACGGTCGCGCGGTGGTCTACATGGGCGACGATGAACGCGGTGAGTTCATCTACAAGTTCATCAGCAAAGACAAAATCAAGCGCGGCAACGGCAAAGATGAGGCCAAACTCAACCAGCACATTCTTGATCACGGCACGCTCTACGTTGCGCGTTTTGATGCAGGGGACAAAAATCCCGACCGGCCTAAAGGCCACGGTACGTGGGTCGAGCTCAGCTTTGGTAAAAACGGCTTGGATGCCAGCAATGGATTCAACAACCAGGCCGAGGTGCTGATCCATGCGCGCCTGGCCGCCAGCACAGTGGCAGCAACTCGGATGGACCGCCCGGAATGGCTGGTCGTGAGCCCTAAAGATGGCAAGGTCTATTGCACCCTGACGAACAACATCAAGCGCGGCCAAGCCGAGCAACCGGTAAACGGGCCGAATCCCCGCGAGAACAATCTCTACGGGCAAATCCTGCGCTGGCGCGAAGCCAATGATGATCACGCCTCAACCAGCTTCGCCTGGGACCTGTTTGTAGTTGCGGGCAACCCCGTGGTCCATGCTGGGCTTCCCACCGCTGGTTCAGCGAATATCACCCCGCAAAATATGTTCAACAGCCCCGATGGCCTGAGTTTTGATGACGCCGGTCGCCTGTGGATTTTGACCGACGGTGACACCAGCAATACCGGTGAGTACGCCGGCATGGGCAACAACCAGATGCTCTGCGCCGACCCGGACAGCGGCGAGATTCGACGCTTTATGGTCGGCCCCGTGGGTTGCGAAGTCACGGGTATCGCTTTTGCGCCGGATCAACGCACCTTGTTCGTTGGCATTCAACACCCAGGCGAAGCTGGCGGCTCAACCTTCCCTGAGCACCTGCCTAACGGCAAACCGCGTTCGTCGGTCATGATAATCAGCC
Organism: Pseudomonas sp. EL_65y_Pfl2_R95; assembly: GCF_963971045.1. NCBI lineage: Bacteria > Pseudomonadati > Pseudomonadota > Gammaproteobacteria > Pseudomonadales > Pseudomonadaceae > Pseudomonas > Pseudomonas sp. EL_65y_Pfl2_R95. The sequence continues at coordinate 133,570 of NZ_CAXAOV010000005.1, forward strand.
GGGAGGATGGCGGCATCATCGGCAGCTAAGCGCTTCGCGGCCACAATGGCGGATCGACAAGTGTCATCCGCCTGACAACACCAACCTTGTCCACTAAAGCCTGCTCACCTGCGTTACCATGCTGGGTCGAACGCGGCGGCCTGCTGCGCGCAGGAGATTTCATGTCCCATCCTTTTGCAGCACTCACTCCAGATTTGGTTCTCGACGCCGTCGAAAGTATCGGCTTTCTCAGCGATGCCCGGGTATTAGCCCTGAACAGCTACGAGAACCGGGTCTACCAAGTTGGGATTGAGGATGAGACGCCTATCATCGCCAAGTTCTACCGTCCAGACCGCTGGACCGATGCGGCGATCCGTGAAGAACACAGCTTCACCTTCGAGTTGGCAGAGTGCGATGTCCCCGTGGTTGCGCCCCTGCAACGGGACGGCGAGACCTTGTTTGAGCACGCCGGCTTTCGCTTCACCTTGTTTCCACGTCGCGGCGGCCGCGCGCCTGAGCCTGGCAACCTCGACCAACTGTATCGCCTCGGCCAACTCCTCGGCAGGCTGCACGCCGTTGGCGCAACCAAGCCCTTCAGCCATCGCGAAAGCTTGAAGGTCGAGAACTACGGTCATGCCTCGCTAAAGACCTTGCTCGACGACGGCTTTATTCCCAAAAGCCTGCTGCCGGCTTATGAGTCGGTTGCCCGCGATTTGCTCAAGCGTCTCGATAGCCTATTCGCCAATAATCCAGTCACCGCGATTCGCCTGCACGGCGACTGTCATCCCGGCAACCTGCTGTGCCGCGATGAAACCTTTCACATGGTCGATCTTGATGACTGCCGCATGGGCCCGGCGGTGCAGGACCTGTGGATGATGCTTGCCGGTGAACGCCACGAACGCCTTGGCCAACTGTCTGAGCTGATGGATGGCTATCAAGAGTTTCATGACTTCAACCCACGCGAGCTGCCGCTGATCGAAGGCCTGCGTTCCTTGCGCCTGATGCACTACAGCGCCTGGCTGGCAAGGCGCTGGGATGATCCAGCCTTCCCCCACAGCTTTCCTTGGTTTGGCACTGAACGCTACTGGGGTGAGCAGATCCTGATGCTTCGCGAACAGCTAGCGGCCTTGGATGAAGAGCCGCTAAAGCTGTTTTAAGGGGCTGGGTAATTAACGCTTAGCGAGCTTGGCCTGACTTTTTTCAAAGGTATAAAAAAGGTTGGGCTCGCTGATCAGGTAAAGATTGCCCTGTGCATCCATGGTCACGCCTTCAGCTTGCGCAACGCTCTGCTTCACCTCGCTGAGGCCACGAATAAAGGTGCGACTGCTGACTAAGTCGCCGTCCCCATTGAGTTCATACAAGGCGTTGCTTTCGTCACTGAGCACAAGCAAATGCCCGGTCCTGGCATCGTGATGCACCGCCGACAAGTCAGTCGAAAACACACTGCGATTGACCCATTCGGTGAGGTCTTGAATATCCAACTGCAGGTTTCCTTTCAGACTTTCACGCACACCACTCACCACATAGAGCTGCCGCGGATCGCGTTCCTTAACGATATACAACCGGTCAAGCTGCGCATCGTAGTCCACCCCTTCAAAGCCTTTGTTCTTGCCTGACTTGGTCACGCCAATAGTCACCGAGCGAACGTGCGCCCGGTTAATCGGGCCGGGGGTTGCGGGCAACTGGATAAAGCACACGCTGTGGCTACGCTCTTCCACCACGGCGACAAGCCCATCGCCCATATAGCTAATGTCTTCGGTGTCTTTAAAGCCAATGAGCGGATAGATAGCCGACACATCGCCCTGCTTGCTCATCGCGACGATGCGCATCTGGCCAGCGTTATTTATGGCCAGTAACTGGTCGTTATCGAAGTCGTAGGTGATGCCGGAAAGGTCACTGGCTATCTGAGCAATAGGTTTAGCTTCAATGACAGCGCGGTAGTCAGGCAGCCACACCGCATTGTCATGCAACTCATCGAACTGAACCCAGTGGAGCCAATTGAAATACAGACGCTCGGCCAAACGCTGTGAGTTGATGACATAAATCAAAACCCCCAAGGCCAGCAGCGCATAAATGAAATGCGTTCTGGATCTGACAAAGAGGTTTTTTTGCTGCGGGCCGAACCAGGATGAACTACTCATTAAATGAATCACCTGTTGGGAATAAAACGCCACCTCATCAGCTCTTGAAACCGCCCCAAGGTCTTTTGAACGGGCGATTCAGATTGATCAGTGGCACACCTCCAAACAGTGTCTATTGGAATGATGACAGGCATAGGATTGGCACAGGCGCAGATGTAACAAAAGGCTTACGCTTATTCCTGCAATCCCCTGCAATTAAAAGCTGAGTTAACAGACAAATAGCGCCCCATGGGCATAGAATTAGCAGCCGTTCGTTAGCACCCTAACCAAGGATCTCCATGTCCACCGCAAACCCGCAGCGCGGGTACATTCTGGGCCTCAGCGCCTATATCATCTGGGGCCTGTTCCCGCTGTACTTCAAAGCCATCGCTGAAGTGCCTGCGCTGGAAATTGTTGTCCACCGTGCTGTCTGGTCGGCAATCTTTGGCGCCTTGTTATTACTGGTCTGGAAGCATCCCGGCTGGTTTCGCGAGCTGCGCGAAAACCCCAGGCAATTTGCGGTGCTGGGCTTTAGCGGCCTGTTAATCGCCAGCAACTGGATGGTGTATGTCTGGGCGGTCAATCATGGACGCATGCTAGAGGCCAGTCTCGGTTACTACATCAACCCACTGATTAACGTCTTGCTTGGCTTGGTCATTCTTGGCGAACGGCTACGCCGCCTGCAATGGATAGCCGTGGGCTTGGCCGCGGTGGGTGTGCTCCAGCAACTGTGGCAGGTCGGCAGCATTCCCTGGGTATCATTGGTCTTGGCACTGACATTCGGCTTTTACGGTTTGATCCGCAAACAGGCACCGGTCAAGGCCTTGCCTGGCTTGGTGGTTGAGACCTGGATTTTGCTACCCCTGGCAATTGCCTGGATTGCGCTCAATCCGAATGCAGTGAGCAGCCACGCCGAGTTCTGGTCCACCTCTGAGGCGTTCTGGCTGATTGTTGCCGGGCCGATTACCTTGGTGCCATTGGTGTGCTTTAACGCGGCGGCCCGGCACTTGCCCTACACCACATTGGGTTTTCTGCAGTACCTCGCGCCGACGTTGGTCCTGCTACAAGCGATCTTCTTGTTTGGCGAGACATTCGACTCCAGCAAATTGCTGGCCTTTATCTGTATCTGGGCCGGATTGGTGATTTACAGCATTGATGCATGGATAACCATTCGTCGATCGAAGATCCGCTAAGGCAAACAGCTTGGCCCCCTGCGACCCAGGCGCAGGGCGGCATAAGGTATTGGGCGGGTTGGCACCACGAAAGTGCCCACCCGTTTACCTCCAACCCGATACCTAAGCTACCTGAGCGGGACAAGAAAGACCCTGAGCAGCGCCGAAACGGCTGATCAAAAAACAATCAACCGGCGGCACGCCTAGTCTGCCGTGGCGTGCAGCCAGTCATCCCAACCTTATCCACAGAACCATCCCCGGCCTTTGTGCACAAGCTATTGAAACTGTTGGTTTTTTAACCATATCAGCAAGAACAACGCAGCACTAAAGGGCCACCCAACTAACCTCAGGTTATCCACAGCCCTACGCACACAGACCGTGGATATGTTGTAAGCGTCATTAATGATCGGTTCTGATATTCAGCTCAACCATCAAGTCATCCGCCAGGGTTTCCAACTGAGCCTTAAGCTCATCGAGCGATAGCCCTAACGGAACGGCAAGCATCGATTCCGCATGAAATAACGGTTCGCTGCTCATCGGCGCTGGCATTACCTCGGTCTGCAGGCTCTCGACGTTTACCCCAAGCTCGGTCAGCAAACGGGTGATATCACGCACAATGCCGGGCCGATCATTGCCAACCAAGTCGAGCATAATCGGCTTCCAGGTACAGGAAGGCTCCGCACCACTTTCCGCCAATAACACCCGAATACCGTGAGCATTCAGTTCTTGCAGCGCAGACACCAATTCGGCGTGCGACTCAGCTGGCACCGCCACACGCAATATCCCGGCAAACTGCCCAGCCATACGTGACATGCGGCTCTCAAGCCAGTTTCCGCCATGGTTGGCTACACACTGCGCAACCCGCTCAACCAGCCCCGGTTGATCCTGAGCAATAACGGTCAATACCAGATGATCCATTGCAGACCTCTCTCTCTTATCCAATTAAAGCGGCGCATCCAGGCACCCCGCTGCAGTTTCGACTACTGGTCCGGCAGTGCCAGCCAGTAGGTATAAAACGCCTCATCCCGAACATACCCCAGTCGCTGGTAAAGCGCTTGCCCCGGGTAATTATTCTTTGCCGTCTCCAGTTGCAGACCGCAGGCACCCGAGGCTTGGGCGTGATCACGCGCGGCATTCATTAACGCCTCGGCAATGCCCTGACGCCGCGCAGCAGGGTTCACATAGAGATCGCTAAGCAACCACATCGGTGCCAACGCTAACGAGGCATAAAGCGGGTATAGCTGCACAAAGCCTTGCGCATTACCGGCATCGTCGTAGGCGACAAATAGTGTTGAGCTGCCCTGCTCGATCCGCGCCGCGAGAAATTCGCGCGCAGCACTGAGGGGTTTATCAACCTGATAAAAAGTTAGGTAATCCGTGAATAAACCGCTCAACGGTTCAAGATCGTCTGCAGCTGCCTGAATAATGTGCATGCTTAACATTCCAGTGGCCTGCAAGCAGTATAGGTGCCCTGCCATTGTGGCGGGCGGAAACGGCAAAGAAGATCAACGCAACAAATCGTGTACCGTTTTAGCTGTTTTATGAAACAATATTATCTGGTTTTGCATGCACAACGTTCCAGCCGTGACTGCTAAGCGATTCTGGGTCGCATAACGACGCGACCCCACTGATTTTCCATGGATCTTGATGTAGTATGCCGCGGCTTGGACTACAAGACTGAGTCCCCAAGTCCGAAGCGGCTATTAAGTAGAGCTGAGCAGAGTGAGGCAAGTGATGACTGAACGCGTTCAAGTCGGTGGCCTGCAGGTCGCCAAAGTGCTGTTCGACTTCGTTAACAACGAAGCCATTAGTGGTACCGGTATTTCCAGCGAAAAATTCTGGACCGGCGCCGAGGCGGTAATTAACGAACTCGCACCGAAAAACCGTGCCTTGCTGGCCAAGCGCGACGAAATCCAGGCTCAGGTGGATAGCTGGCACCAGGCTCGCGCCGGTCAGGCCCATGATGCTGTTGCCTACAAAGCATTTCTTGAAGAAATCGGTTACCTGCTCCCAGAGCCGGCTGATTTCCAAGCCACCACCACCAACGTCGACGAAGAAATCGCCCGTTTGGCCGGCCCGCAATTGGTTGTGCCGGTCATGAACGCGCGCTTTGCCCTGAACGCATCCAACGCCCGTTGGGGCTCGTTGTATGACGCGCTCTATGGCACCGACGTAATCAGTGAAGAAGGCGGCGCAGAGAAAGGTAAGGGCTACAACAAGGTTCGTGGTGACAAGGTGATTGCCTTTGCCCGTGCCTTCCTTGATGAAGCCGCCCCCTTGGCAGCAGCCTCGCACGCTGATTCGACGAGCTACAAGATTGTCGACGGTAAACTCGTTGTTGGCCTTAAAGGCGGCAGCAACACCGGCTTGCAGGATGACGCCCAGTTAGTGGGTTTCCAAGGCGACGCCAACGCGCCGATTGCCGTGCTGCTCAAGCACAACGGCCTGCACTTTGAAATCCAGATCGATGCCAACACCCCGGTGGGTAGCACTGACGCAGCGGGCGTTAAAGACGTACTGATGGAAGCTGCGCTAACCACCATCATGGACTGTGAAGATTCAGTCGCTGCTGTTGATGCCGACGACAAGGTAGTGATCTACCGCAACTGGCTGGGCCTGATGAAAGGTGACCTGGCCGAAGAAGTTGCCAAAGGCGGAACCACCTTCACGCGCACCATGAACCCCGACCGCGTCTACACCAAGACCAACGGCGGCGAATTGACCTTGCATGGCCGCTCACTGTTGTTCGTGCGCAACGTCGGTCACCTGATGACCATCGACGCCATCATCGACAAAGACGGCTTTGAAGTGCCAGAAGGTATTCTGGACGGCTTGCTGACCAGCATGATCGCCATGCACAACCTCAACGGCAACACCAGCCGCAAGAACACCCGCACCGGCTCGATTTACATCGTCAAGCCGAAGATGCACGGCCCTGAAGAAGTCGCCTTCACCAGCGAACTGTTCAGCCGCATTGAAGACGCCTTGAGCTTAGCGACCAACACGCTGAAAGTCGGCATCATGGACGAAGAGCGTCGCACCACGGTCAACCTCAAGGCGTGCATCAAAGCCGCCAGCGAGCGCGTGGTCTTCATCAACACCGGTTTCCTCGACCGCACCGGTGATGAAATCCACACCTCAATGGAAGCTGGCGCCGTTGTGCGTAAAGCCGCCATGAAAGCTGAAAAGTGGATTGGCGCTTACGAAAACAACAACGTTGATGCTGGCTTGGCCACCGGCCTGCAAGGGCGCGCGCAAATCGGCAAGGGCATGTGGGCCATGCCTGATTTGATGGCCGCGATGCTTGAGCAGAAAATTGGTCATCCGATGTCGGGCGCAAATACCGCGTGGGTTCCATCACCGACCGCTGCAACGCTGCATGCATTGCACTACCACAAGGTTGATGTGTTCGCTCGTCAGGAAGAACTGAAGAGCCGCACCCCAGCCTCGGTTGATGACATTCTGACCATCCCTCTGGCCAGCGACACCAACTGGTCGGCCGAAGAGATTCAGAACGAACTCGACAACAACTCTCAAGGCATCCTCGGTTATGTCGTACGCTGGATCGACGCCGGTGTAGGTTGCTCGAAAGTGCCGGATATCAGCGATGTGGGCTTGATGGAAGACCGCGCTACCCTGCGTATTTCCAGCCAACTGCTGGCCAACTGGCTGCGCCATGGCATCGCGACAGAGGAGCAAATTGTTGCCAGCCTCATGCGCATGGCACCTGTGGTTGATCGTCAAAACGCCAACGACCCGACGTATCGCCCACTGGCGCCAGACTTCGACAGCAACATTGCCTTTCAGGCAGCGCTGGAATTAGTCGTAGAAGGCGCCAAGCAGCCAAACGGCTATACCGAGCCGGTACTGCACCGTCGCCGCCGTGAGTTCAAGGCTAAAAACGGCCTCTGAGTTAAGCGCAAAAAAGAAACCGCCCATTTGGGCGGTTTCTTTGTTTAAGGCACAAACAAATAAGCACGCGTATGGCCCTGCAATTGCTGGCCATTACCCTGGTTTCAAATCTGAAAAATTCTTTCAGATTCCCCTCCCCCCGCGCCAGCGCTGAAATAATTGAACACATGAGCAGGTTTTGCAGTTCGCCAGCAGCGGCATGAGTTGGACCAAAGCCCGCCGGTGCTATGACGCCGAGAGCTAAACGCTCCAGCCACGCCAGAACCGTGCAAACCAACTCAGTATAAAACCGAGCTTGCTCCGCCTGAATATCAGCATTTAGCCACTCCTGCTAAGTGGCGTTTACTCAGCAGGCAGCCGTACTAGTTTCCTCTGAGCAGAGCCTATCAATGCCCTTAATGCATAGGCCGCTCGCCCATTTTAAAGATGGCTACTGTGACTTCATATTCTAATTCGTCCCTATTGTTCTTGCGCAAAAGGGCTCTATCGCTGGTGCAATCGGCACGCCCTTTGTGCTTTATCGCATTAACGTGCTCAAGCGCGCTTGCCGCCCAACCCGCGAGCTATGACCAACTTGTTATCGGCGCGCGTAATGGCGACGTTGTGCCAGCACTAAATTTTTTGCGCAACGTAAACAAAACCCAAAAATCCCAGCTCTATGCCAGCGACCACATTCTTATCGCTGGCTGGGCCGGGCTTGACCAGGAAGTCGTCAACCAATATGAACGCAGTCGTGCTTACTTGACTGCTAATGGCGATGTGCTGGAAGCGGTTGCCCGTGCCTATCGCAACTTACAGCGCTGGCCAGAGGCGCTAAATACTTACAGCAAGGCATTGCAACTCAGACCTGACGACAACGGTGCACTCGTTGGTCGGGTCATGACCCTGGCTGATTCAGGAAAGCAACGTGAGGCGGTGCGCCAAGCTCAAGCCTTAGTGGCTAAGCAACCGCAGAGTGTTGATCGCCGTCTGGCACTCGGCTATGCCTATTTGCGCAATCAACAAACATACAGCGCCCTGCGTGAAGTAGATGAAGCGCGCTTGCTCGCACCCGAAAACACCAGCGTAAAGCGCGAATACTTGCTGGCTTTACAGCGCGCGGGCGTACACAGCAAAGCACTAGAACTCGCCGAGAAAAATCCAGAACTGGTCAACAGCGGTGAGTTACGCGCACTGCAAAGAGCGCGGGTTGCCGACTATGTACGCCAGTCAGATTTGCCGACCGCTAAAGAACATGAGCGCTTCAATCAGGCTGACAAGGCCATTGCCGAATCCGACAGGTTACTCAAGGCGTGGGCAACCGATCCCCTCGCGAAAAACGATGCCAAGACCCTGCGAATTGACCGCATTGGCGCACTGTATAACCGCGCCTACATGCAAAAGGTGCTGGATGAATATGAGCATTTCAATGCTCAAGGCGAGCAACTTCCAGCCTATGCATTGCGCTGGGTGGCAGGGGCCCAACTGTATTTAAAACAGCCTGAAAGCGCCGCCCAACTGTATGAGCAGATTCTGGCCGAAGGCGATAAGAAGTCCCCGGCCCGCCTCTCTGACCTGCAAGCACTGTATTACGCATTAAACGAAAGTCAGCAGGCGAGTGCCGCCGCAAAGCTTGTACCAATAATTGCCGATCAACCGAAACGGGTCTATCAAAAAGGCTTGCCCCAGGGAAAAGCCAACCCCGACTGGCTAACTGGCAAAGTCATGGAGGTCAGCGCCGCCCAGTCAAGTAACGACTTGAACACTGCCGAGGCAAAAATACAGACCCTAGCCAACAGTGCGCCGGGCAATACAGAGCTGCGCACGATGCGCGCCGATATTTTTTCGGCTCGGGGTTGGGCACGCCGCTCAGAGGCGGAACTGAAAGAGGCCGAAAACATTTCACCGCGCTCTATCGATGTTGAAATCAGCCAAGGTTACACCGCCCAGGCACTGCAGGAATGGCGGCAGTTCGAACTGTATGCCGATGATGTCTTTTCACGCTACCCGGAAAGGCTTTCAGCGCAACGGCTCGAGCGAGCACGCCAGTTACACAACATGGCTGAGCTGAGAGTCTCGAGCAATGGCGGTATAAGCCCTGACAACACAGTCACTGGCAGCGGTGACTTTGGTCTCGATACCGTTCTGTACAGCTCGCCGATCGATTACAACTGGCGTGTGTTCGGTGGTCTGGGTTACAGCCAGGGTGAATTTCAGGAGGGCAAAGGCCGTAACCGCTATGAGCGCGGAGGCGTTGAATGGCGCGGCCGCAATCACACATTTGCAGCCGAGATAAACAACCAGAATTACGGCCAAGGTAATAAGCAAGGGTTTCGACTCAGCGCCGGCCATGAAATCAACGACTACTGGCAATACGGCTGGTCGCTGGACTGGTTGTCTCGCGAAACACCCTTGCGCGCGTTAAACAGTGACGTTACCTCCGACAGCGTTTCAGGTTACCTGCAGTGGCAACAGAACGAGGGGCGCAAATGGCGCATTGCTCTGTCTCCTCAGCGGTTTGATGATGGCAACAACCGCATCAGCGGCTCGGTCTCAGGTGAGGAACGGGTTTATACATCACCCAAGCTGATTGCCGACGCCCTGCTCGATGTCGGTACGAGCCACAACAGCCAGCCCGCCGAAGGTCCATATTTCAGCCCGGAAACTGACTTCAGCATCATGCCTGGCTTACGCCTTTCCCACTCGTTGTATGAACGCTACGAGCGGACATGGAGCCAGCAGGCGCAGTTCGGACTGGGCAGTTACAACCAGCGCAATTATGGCACCGACCCTATCGGCTTTATCAGCTACGGCCAGCGAGTGAACCTGGACGATCAACTCAACTTTGGCGCAACCGCCTCTGGACTCAGTCGCCCCTACGATGGTGAGCGCGAGACGGAATACCGGCTTGTATTTGACCTTTCGTACCGTTTTTGATGAGTACTACCATGCGTTATCTTTCTAAAATATTTCTTTGCGGGCTATGCCTGATACTGCTCAGCGCCTGCGCTTCAGAAGCGCCGCCCTTTGTGCCGCCCCTTGGCCGCACACTGCCGACAAGCGAAGCGCCTTGGCCAAAAGGCCAAGTTTTAGCGATTTGCTACCACGATATCGAAGACCAAGAAGCCGATCAAAACTATGTCTCGGTGCGCACAGCCAACCTGATCGCCCAGCTTAACTGGCTGCACGACAACGACTATATAGCCGTCTCAATTGATCAGATTATCGCGGCAAGGGAAGGCGGCAAAGCGCTGCCCGACAAAGCCATTTTGCTGACATTTGATGATGGCTACAGCAGCTTCTATGACCGCGTCATGCCGCTGCTTGAAGCCTACAAATGGCCAGCAGTCTTTGCCCCAGTGGGTGCCTGGGTTAGCACGCCACTAAGCAGTCCAGTCGATTTCGCAGGCCTGCCAACTGACCGGCGTAAATTTGCAACCTGGGCGCAAATCAAACGAATGGCTAACAACCCTTTGATTGAAATAGCCGCGCACACCAACAACATGCACACCGGGGCCTTGGCCAACCCGCAAGGAAACCTGGAACCATCGGCAGCCAATCGCCATTACGACCCGGTGCTCAAGCGCTATGAGACGGATCAACAAGCACAGGCCCGCTGGCGCCAGGACATTACGCAGATTAGCGCCAAGATAGAAAACGCGACCGGGCGCAAACCACGGGTGTGGGTATGGCCCTATGGCCAGCAAAACGGTGAAGTCCTCAATATTGTTGCGCAAAATGGCTACAGCATTGCGCTAACGCTCAATGATGGCATGAGCAGCATCTCAACCATCAAGGAAGGCCCCCGCCACCTGGTCAGCGGTGACCCCGAGATTGGTCAGTTTGCATCCTCCATCCTGAGTATCCGCGAGACCAATTCCATGCGTGTCGCCCACGTAGACCTTGACTACGTTTACGACCCGGACCCGACGCAGATGGATAAAAATATTGGCACCTTAGTCCAACGCATCTATGACCTGGGCATCAACACGGTATTTCTGCAGGCATTTGCCGACCCGGAAGGCGACGGTACGGTTCGCCAGACGTATTTCCCTAACCGTCATCTGCCGATGCGTGCGGATCTATTTAATCGGGCGTCATGGCAGCTACAAACCCGCGCCCACGTCCAGGTGTATGCGTGGATGCCCGTGCTCAGCTTTGCCTTGGACAACAGGCTGCCTAGGGTTCAACGCTGGGACCCAAAAACCGGTATCAAGTCGGTTGACCCCAAGCAGTATCAACGGCTTTCACCTTTTAACCCTGAAGCTCGCAAGCAGATCACCGAGATTTATCAAGACCTCGCCCGCTACAGCAACTTTAATGGTTTGCTGTTTCATGATGACGCCCTGCTCTCAGATTTTGAAGATGCCAGCCCCGATGCGCTGGAGGCCTATGGCAACGCGGGTCTACCCAGCACGATCGAGGAGTTGCGTAACACCCCTGAAATCCTCAAAAAATGGACGCAATTCAAAACCAACGCCCTGACAAACTTCACACTGGAACTTGCAAACCAGGTTAAGCAGATCCGTGGTCCGCAGGTTCTGACTGCACGCAACATCTATGCGCAGCCCATTATGAATCCAGCCAGCGAAACCTGGTACGCGCAAAATCTGGATAATTTTCTAGCCAGCTACGACTGGACTGCGCCCATGGCCATGCCGTTGATGGAAGGCATCAAGCCCGAGGACTCCAATGCCTGGCTAGACCAAATGGTCGATATCATCAGCAAACGTCCGGGAGCACTCGACCGTACCGTTTTTGAACTGCAGGCACGGGATTGGAGCAAACCAGACTCGCCCCCCGTTGCGAGCAAACAACTTGCCCAGTGGATGACGCGCTTGCAATGGAAAGGTGCTGTCAACTACGGCTATTACCCAGACGACTTTGTCCGCAATCTGCCTGAAGTGGAGCAAGTTCGCCCGACGTTTTCCAATGCCTGGATGCCTGAGCCATGAGGGATCGTCTGATAGCGCTACTCGTCCTTGGCATTATTCTGGGTATTCCTTTGGGTCTGGCGGAAGGCATCAGCGGCGCGGTGATGCTCAATTTTATCTTCCTCTACCCATTGCTGATGTCGATGCTATGGATCGTCGGTGGGATGTACTTCTGGATTCACTGGGAACGCCACTGGCACTGGGCGCATGACGGTAACAATCCAACGCCAGACGTGACCGGAGAGCCCCTGATTTCAATCATTGTCCCTTGCTACAACGAAGGTGATAACGCCCATGAAACCATCCGTGCGGCGTTGAGCCAGCGTTACCCGAATATCGAAGTCATCGCAGTAAACGACGGCTCCAAGGACAACACCGCCGAGGTGCTCAATCAAATTGCCGCCGGTGAGCCTCGCCTGCGCGTGCTGCACCTTGCGCAGAATCAGGGCAAGGCTGTGGCCTTGCGTATGGGCGCGGTCGCCGCTAACAGCGAGTACCTTGTGTGCATCGATGGTGATGCATTACTGAGCCGTGACACTGCGGCATTCCTGGTCAAGCCCTTGATCGACAATGCGCGTGTTGGCGCCGTCACCGGCAACCCAAGAATTCGGACACGCTCAACCCTGGTTGGCCGGATTCAAGTGGGGGAGTTTTCCTCAATTATTGGGTTGATCAAACGTGCGCAACGGGTTTATGGACGAGTGTTCACCATTTCAGGGGTGATTACGGGTTTCCGGCGCAGCGCGCTAGACCGCATCAACTACTGGAGCCCGGACATGATCACCGAAGACATTGACGTCAGCTGGAAGCTGCAACTCGACCACTGGACGATCTTCTACGAGCCACGTGCGCTGTGCTGGATACTGATGCCTGAAACCCTAGCCGGCCTCTGGAAACAGCGTAAACGCTGGGCACAAGGTGGCGCCGAAGTGTTGCTGAAAAACGTCCGCACGATTTGGTCATGGCGCTATCGCTATATGTGGCCGTTACTCCTGGAGTTCGCCATGTCGGCAACCTGGTCTTTCGCTTTAGCGCTGTCATTGCTGCTCTGGGGTGTAGGTCAGTTCATTGACATGCCGCCTAACTATCGGGTCAACGACATGCTACCGCCGGGTTTCACTGGCGTGCTTCTCGCTGCGGTATGTCTGGCGCAGTTCGCCCTCAGCCTCGTTATTGAACGCAAGTATGAACAGGGTTTGGGGAAGGCCTTGTTCTGGACCATTTGGTATCCGCTGGCGTTTTGGCTGCTAACGTTTTTCACCACATTAGTGAGCTTCCCCAAAGTCATGATCAGCGCACGAGGAAAACGAGCGCGTTGGACCAGCCCCGATCGTGGGATCAAAAGGAATGAACCATGAGCATCATCAGAACTGAACAACACTGGCTACCTAAATCCATCGACGCCTTGCTGACATTGTTGGCATGGACAGGTTTTCTGTACTTGATCGGCAATGGCGCAGTGCCGTTTATCAAACAACTTATCGTCAACCCGGATAACGTCCAAGGCCTGTTCAACAGCGCATTTATGCCGCTTATCCAGCAACTTTCAAGCTACCTGTTAGATGGCGCACTGCTTGGCGGGACCTTGCTGCTCTGGGCCAAATACAATCAACTGCGGGCGAGCCGTCTCTTACGCCGCGAGCGCATTCCCAATCTCAGTGACAAAGGCCTGTCTGCGAGTTTCTTTGTGACGCTGGAGGACCTGAACATTCTGCATCACAGGCAAGTGCTTATTCTGCACAACACCGAACAGGGTGATCTGGGCTGGATCGAGGACCCCATGATGCTACGACCGAAGGTACGTGTCCTGAAACCTGACTCGAAACTCCGGTTGGTTTAAGCCCTAAAGGCAAAGGTGAATGAGATACCCCTCACGCACCTTTGCCTCTACATCAGTGCCCCTCTGCCTTGCTTCCTTGCTCTGGCGACTAGACTTACGTCCAATGGGCGCATAACGCCTGACATTGCACCATGCAAAAAACAAGGCGTACAGGTATGGCGGACGACGCATTCGAACAGGCAGGCAAAACCGCGGTGGCGCAGAACATCCACGGCACTGTTGAGTTCCTGCAGAAATTCCCGCCTTTCAAGCAAATGGACCTGTCGCAACTCACCTATCTGGTAGAACATTGCCAGCTGCGCTTTTACAGCCAAGGTGAAAGCATCCTCAAGCCCAGCGACGGCCCGGTCGAGTTTTTTTATATCGTCAAGCAAGGGCTTATCCGTGGCACGCGCTCAGGTGCTGAATACGCCAAGGACGAAAGCACCTTTGAGATCACCACGGGTGAGTGTTTCCCACTTTCGGCACTGATTGGCGATCGCGCCACGCGCACCGAGCACTTCGCCGCACAGGACAGCTTTTGTTTGCTGTTACGCAAAACCTGCTTCAGCCAGCTTTTCGAGCGCTCCACACCTTTTCGTGACTTTGCCTTGCGCGGTGTTAGTAGCCTGCTTGATCAAGTCAATCAACAGGTCCAGCAGCGCGCCGCGCAATCCCTTGGCGCGCAATACTCGCTGGACAGCAAACTCAGCGAGCGACTGCTGCGTAAACCCGTTAGTTGTGCACCGGATACCAGCGTACGTGAAGCGGTAAAACTGATGCATGATCAGCACGTGGGCAGCATTGTCATCGTCAATCCTCGCCTGCAGCCGCTGGGTATTTTTACCCTGCGTGATTTAAGGCGAGTGATCGCCGATGGCAGCTCGTTGGAATTGCCAATCGAACAATTAATGACCGCTAAACCCTTCCACTTACCCGCGAGCGCCAGCACCTTTGATGCTGCCATTGCCATGACAGAGCGCAACATCGCCCACGTCTGCGTGGTGGAACATGGTCAGTTGAGCGCAGTGGTCTCGGAACGGGACTTATTCTCGCTGCAGCGGGTTGATCTGGTGTACTTGGCACGCAGCATTCGCAATGCCAACAAACTGGAAACGCTGGTGAGTTTACGTACCAACATTCAACAGTTGGTTGATCGGATGTTGGCTCACGGCGCGAGCTCAACGCAGATAACCCAACTGATCACACAACTCAACGACCACACCGTTTGCCGGGTGATTGAGCTGACTATTGATCAGTTAGGCGATCCGGGTATTGAGTTCACTTGGCTGTGCTTTGGCAGCGAAGGACGTCGTGAGCAAACGCTGCTGACTGATCAGGACAACGGCATTATGTTTGCCGCGCAGAATTCAGCCGATGCGCAAGCCAAACGTCAGTTGCTGCTACCGCTTGCCCATGCGATCAACCTGCATTTGGCCCAGTGCGGATTTACCCTGTGCAAAGGCAACATAATGGCGGGCAATCCTCAGCTTTGTTTGTCGCAACAGGAATGGTCGCAACGCTTCAATAGTTTTATTAACGAGGCAACGCCTGAGAACCTGCTCAGCGCCTCCATCTATTTTGATTTACGGGTGGTATGGGGCGATCCGCAAGGCTGTGTCCATCTGCGCAGCGAACTGCTGAAACAGTTTTCCGAGAACACCTTGAGCCAACGCATGCTTGCTGAAAATGCCCTGCGCCAGCGCCCACCTGTAGGTCTATTCCGCGACTTTGTAGTGGCCCGCAAAGGCAACGAGAAAGATACCTTAGACCTGAAAGTTCAGGGCTTAACCCCCTTTGTCGATGGCGCCAGAGTTCTGGCCCTGGCCAATGGCATCGAAGACAGCAACACCCTTGAACGCCTGCAAAGCCTAGCCGCCAGAGGGGTCATCGATAAGCAAGATGGTGCGGCGTATGAAGAGGCCTACCACTTTATTCAGCAAACCCGCATGCAGCATCATCAACAGCAGGCCAAACAAGGCTTGCCCTACTCCAATCGAATTGACCCAGACGACCTCAACCATCTTGACCGGCGCATCCTGCGTGAGTCTTTTCGTCAGGCTAAGCGCCTGCAAACCAGCTTGGCGCTACGCTATCAATTATGAATGCACTGACTTGGCTGAGCGGCCGCTGCGCCCAATTAAATGCAGATCAACAAAGGCGACTGGAACAACTACCTGCTGCTGCAGCGCTCGACACGACTGCGCTCAACCAGCAGCGCATGGTGGTCGTGGATGTAGAAACCACGGGTTTGAACCTCAAGCGCGACGAACTGATCGCGATTGGCGCCTTGGTAATTGAAAACGGCGCCATCGACCTCTCACAGCAGTTTGAATGCACTTTGTTACGCGAGAACCATAAAGTCAGCGCCAGCGTGTTGATTCACGGTTTGGCACCCAGCGTAATCGCTGCTGGCGTTGAACCGGCGCAAGCGCTGCTGGATTTTATGGAGTTTGTCGGTGACAGCCCGCTGCTGGCATTTCATGCCGCCTTTGACCAACGCATGCTCAGCCGGGCGCTCAAGCAAAGCCTGGGGTACCGTCTGCAGCACAATTTCTTTGACGTCGCCCAGCTTGCGCCACTGCTATGCCCAGACGCCTCGTTGGAACGCGCCGGGCTGGATGACTGGATAAAACACTTTGGCTTGCAGGTACAGCAACGCCATAACGCCAGCGCCGATGCATTGGCCACCGCAGAGCTGGGCTTGATCATGTTCAGCAAGGCCCGCCAACAAAAGCTCGATAATCTGCTAACCCTGCAACAGCGGCTTGACCAATGGAGCCGACGACCGCGTAAGCACTCGCTTTAGCGGCCTCAGAGACCATGATTGGCCCCGAGTCGATGTCTCGCAACGGCAAGGCATAACCCAGCTCGATCTCAAGAGTGTCTGCCAGCAGTCTTGCGCACCTCACAGCCCCCACATTTGCGTCAGTCAGTTCGGCGGCACACGCAATGTGACCACTGATCTGCCTTTTGCTCAGGGGAGATTGCGCGACACTGGGGATTCTTGCGAATATATGCGAATAATTCTCGATGTATTTTCTATTTAGCTAACAGAGCAATTGGCGTGACCTCCGGAAATTCTATTAACCATCACCAGGTGGGCGTGCTTTATCGTGACCACCGTGACTGGTTATTCGGCTGGTTACGCAAAAGCCTCAATTGCCCCGAACGTGCCGAAGACATCAGTCAGGACACCTTTGTGCGCCTGCTCGGACGCTCAGACCTCTTCGCGCCCAACGAACCCCGTGCACTGCTGACGACCATCGCCAAAGGCTTATTGATTGATCAGCACCGGCGCAAACGCCTGGAGCAAGCGTATCTCGCTGAACTGGCGCAATTGCCTGAACCACTGCAGCCAAACCCCGAGCAGCAGCAAATAACCCTCGAAGCCTTGATGCGGATCGACCAATTACTGGGCGAACTCTCGGCCAATGCACGGGCGGCGTTTCTCTACAGCCAAATTGATGGCCTGAAACAGCATGAGATTGCCCAGAAACTAAACGTCTCGGTTTCACGGGTGCGCCAATACTTGGCTCAGGCCCTGCGCCAGTGCTACATCGCCCGCTACGGCGCACCAGAGTGAGTGATATCAGCCGCGCGGTGCTGGACCGGGCTATCCACTGGCGGCTTAAGTTCAGCGCTGAAGAAATCGATCCGGCTCACCACAAAGGTTTTCAGGCGTGGCTGCGAGCAGCCCCTGAACATGCTCAAGCATGGGCCCGACTGGAGCAAATAGAACAAGATTTTGGCCGTGATGCCTCCCCCTTGGTGCGCGCAGCCTTGATCAAGGACCCGCCAGCCCGCTCGGTTAAAACCAGCAAGATCCGGTCAGTGCTAAGTATCGCCCTGCTTGCAGTGCTGGCCTTGGGCTTAGCTAATCAGCAACGACCACTGAGCGATTGGTTTGCAGATCAAACCACCGCGAGCGGCGAGCAACTGCAAGTCAGGCTCGACGACAACAGTATGCTGCGCCTGAACAGCCGCACAGCGGTGGACATCGAGTTCAGTGCCAGCGAGCGGCGCTTGGTCCTGCGCAGCGGTGAGATTCTGGTGGAAACCGCCCATGGAGACACACGCCCCTTTATCGTCGAGACTGCCCAAGGCAGCATGCAAGCACTCGGCACGCGATTTTTGGTCCGCGAGTCAGCGCACACTACCCGCCTGGTCGTCTTGAAATCAGCAGTGGCGGCCGCACCAGCGCAAGGCCGGGACCGGGACCGGCGCATCATCAACGCCGGCCAACAAGTGCTGATTACCGGCCAAGGCTTGAGCCAGACAGGCACCGCGCCAATGGCCGCAGATGCCTGGGTGCATGGCATGCTGGTGGTTGAAAACCAGCGCTTGGCTGATCTGATTGCCACCCTCGCTCAGTACCGCAGCGGTTATTTGAGCCTGGCCCCTGAACTCGCCGATCTGCGTATCAGCGGCAGTTTTCCCTTGAACAACAGCGACCTCGCACTGGCAACCTTGCCGCCGAGTCTGCCGGTGCGCATCGAGGAACACAGCAAGTGGTGGGTCCGTGTCGTGCCCGCAGCAAAACTGGCGGAAAAAGACACTGAATAAGCAGCTGAAAAAAATAATTTAACCAAGCCCTGTCACTTTTCGAATCTGCTTCGGCAATAAGGTAATGATACATATTATCCTTTGGGAGCAATTCACAATGCCACTATCCCCTTCACGCTTGCGCCCAAGCCTGTTGCTGGCTGCGATCACCTTAAGCGGGGCCGCAGAAGCGGTTAAAGCCGAAACCTACCAACTGCCTGCTGGACCGCTGGCCAGCACACTCAACAGCATTGCTGCGCAATCCGGAATAGCCCTGAGCATTGACCCAAAACTGACTGCGAATAAGATCTCGCAACCCGTTGAAGGCGATTTAGAAGCCACTCAAGCCCTCGAAGCGGCCCTGCAAGGCAGTGGCTTGCAGTTAGAACGCAACAGCGCGGGCAGCTATAGCCTCAAATCAGTAACCAGCGACGCCTCCGCGGCGGCATTGCCTGACGCTACAGTGATTGGCACCCAGCTCACCGCCGGCAGCGAAGCAGACGGCTACCGCAACGAGTCAGTCCAAAACATTGGCGCACTGGGCGGCATGTCCCTGCGTGATGCGCCTTACTCAGTCAGCGTGATCAGCAGTGATCTACTGAAGAACATCCAGGCGACCTCGATGGATGATGTCTACAAGCTCAACCCATCGACTCAGTTCACATCGCCAGACTCAGCAGGCTACGCCAGCTCAGTGAGCATGCGTGGCTTCAGCAGCTCCGGCAACCTGAGCCTGGCCAACGATGGCCTGCGCTTTAGCAACGGTTATGACAGCGGCAACTATGTTGAAGAAATGGAGCAGCTAGAGATTCTCACCGGTCTCAGCGGCTTTCTGTATGGCCCTGCAAGCCCGGGCGGCCTGGTTAACTATGTACTCAAACGCCCGACTTACCAGCGTTATAACAGCGTCACGCTCGGCAACGCTGGCGGGGAGAACTACTACTTACACGGCGACTTCGGCGGCACAATCGATGACGCCGGGGTATTTGCTTATCGCCTCAATGTCTTGACCCAGGATGGCGAGACGGCAATCGACATGCAAAAAAACCGTCGCGAGATGATTTCTCTGGCGCTTGACTGGAACGTCAGCGACGACCTTCTGATCCAGTTCGATGCCTCGCACAAGAAAAGCGAAACCCGCGGTCTGACCAGCTATTGGTATTTCGCCGACCAAGGTCTGCGCCCGGATGCTGACAAGCTCGACAATGACAAACTGTACAGCCAGCGCTGGGCCTTTTCTGACAGCGAGCATGACCGTGTGGGTAGCCGCTTCAACTGGCGCCTCAATGACAGCTTCACATTGCGCGGTGCATTGGCGTACACCGAGTATGAAAATGAGTACACCTACACGGGTCCAACCGTTAACAATGCCAATGTCTACACCCAGCCCCTATATGCCTTCGCCCCAGTTGAAACCGAGGAAACCTCGGGTTATTTGTTTCTCGACTCAGTCTTTAACACTGGCAGCATCGGCCATAAAGTGACCATGGGCTACCAAGGCAATGTTTCGCGCGAACGCAGCTACGAAGATCACATCCCTTACCCTGGGCCGCAGTATGGTTCCGTGACGCCCGATCTGCCTTTCAATCAACATCCGCAGGTAGACAAACCGGATTACAGCATTGGCAACGGTGACCAACGCTTGTCCAGTCGCACCCAGAGCGACAACTTTCTTATCGGTGACATCATCACCTTCAACGAGCAGTGGTCGACCATCCTCGGCCTGACCCATAGCACGATCGAGACCTACAGCAACGACTTCGTCTTTGCCGGCCCGTTTGGTTATCCAGAAACCGCAAGCACCTACAAAGAAAGCGAGACCACACCCAATATCTCGCTTATCTACAAACCGCTGCCGTGGTTAACCACCTACGCCAGCTACATTGAAGGTCTGGAGAACGGCGGTATCGCACCCAATACCGCGCTAAACGCCGGTCAGGCATTGGCGCCTCAGGTCAGCGAACAATATGAATTGGGCGTAAAGGCTACCGTTGGCGAAACCCTGCTGACCATGGCCCTGTTCAATATCGAAAAGCCCAACAGCTACACCAATAGCCAAGGCATTTTCACTGCTGACGGCCAGCAGGAAAACCGCGGTGTTGAATTCGGCATTACCGGTAAGGTTCTTCCACAGTGGACCGTAGTAGGTGGTCTGACACTGCTTGATCCAAAGGTGAAAGACTCAGGCAATGCAGACAGCGAAGGCCAAAAGCCAACCAATGTCGCCAGCCAATTTGCCAAGCTCTATAACGAATACGAGCTAAGTGGACTGCCGGGCGTGGCCTTGACCGGAGGTGCCTATTACACAGGCAAAATCTACACCGACGAAGCCAACAACCACAGCTTACCCTCAGTGACCACCTTTGACGCAGGCATGCGTTACCGCACAGCGGTGTCCGATGACAGCAACCTGACCCTGCGCGCCAATGTCAGCAACCTGGCCGACAAAGAGTACTGGCTGAGCAGCTATTACCTCGGAGCGCCACGCACCTTGACCTTCTCGGCTCAGCTGGAATTCTGATCCGAGTGGCGGCCAGCAGCCACTGGCCGCATTTTTTGATGGACCCCCGTTATGCGTAGCACCACCATTAAACGCTGGTCACAAATCCACACGTGGACCAGCTTGATCTGCACCGCTTTTCTCTTGCTGTTGGCGTTGACCGGCCTACCGCTGATTTTCCACCATGAGCTGGAGCACCTGCTCGGCGAGGCGCCTGAACTGCGGGAAATGCCAGCGGATACGCCGCAGCTCAACTTGCAGCAGTTGGTTGAGAAGGCTGAAAGCAGCCGTCCCGGTGAAGTCATTCAATACATTGGTTACGACGAAGATGACAGCAATGGCGTAATTGCCATTACTGCAGCTACCGCAGGTACCGAGCCCAACTCATCGCACACCTTTATGCTCGATGCGCGCACGGGTGAAGCCGTGGCAATGCCAGCTGCCAACGGCGGAGTGTTGATGTTTATCCTGCGATTGCACGTGGACATGTTCGCCGGTTTGCCCGGCAAACTGCTGCTGGCGTTTATGGGGTTGCTGTTTGTGGTCGCCTGCGTCTCCGGGGCGGTGCTCTATTCCCCCTTTATGCGCCGCCTCGACTTCGCCACCGTGCGTCATCATAAATCCACTCGGGCACGCTGGCTTGATCTGCATAACCTGATAGGCATCGTCACCCTGACGTGGGCCATCGTGGTTGGCACCACAGGGGTTATCAGTGCATGCGCCGATATCTTGATCGGTGCCTGGCGCAATGACGCCTTGAGCGCACTGGTGGAGCCTTATCGAAATGCACCGCCACTGACGGATCGCGCATCAGCAGATAACTTGATCAGCATCGCCCGGCAAGCGGCGCCCGGCATGCAGCCTGACTTTATCGCATTCCCCGGAACCCGCTTTTCAAGCGAGCACCATTACAGCGTGTTTATGAAAGGCACCACCCATCTCACGGCGCACCTGTGGACGCCCGTATTGATCGATGCGCGCACCCTTGAGGTCACTGCAGTCGCGCAGCGCCCCTGGTACATGGATGCCTTGTCGATGTCGCAACCCCTGCACTTCGGTGACTACGGTGGACGGCCGATGCAGATCTTCTGGGCAGTGCTCGATGTGCTGACCATTATTGTGCTGATCAGCGGCCTGTATCTGTGGTGGGTGCGCCGCTACGGCTCGGCCTCACGCCCAGTTGGTAAAGAGGTGGCGGTATGAGTTGGCGCCAATCGACCTTTGCCATCCCGCTGGTCATTGGGCTGCTCAGTTTGCTGGGTCTGTTTTGCGCCCTGCTCGGCGATGGCCTGTGGGATTGGGTCGCATGGCTCGGCTTGGGTATTCCCTCATTACTCGGCTGCTGGCCGCTCGTATTTCGCCCACGAAAACCGTCCGCTCGCCGGGGTGGATGACGCCTTTTTCATTTACCCGCAAACACCGTAAAAACCCTAACTATTTACCAATGATCAGGCACCTCGTCGCTTGATCCATGGTGGACAAGCTTCGCGTTGTCACACCCTACGAACCCACCATTTACAGCCACAAATCTCCGTCGAGTTGTCCACATAACGGCGGAGAAGCTCCGCTTTATGCCCCGGCATAAAAAAATCCGGCGCCCTCACAGGCGCCGGATTTTTGTTTGTCGCACGCCCAAAACCAAGGGCGTGCGCTACCGCTAGTACCGCTTAGTGATCGATTGCCGCGCCCGCACCACGTGGGATACGGATGTCTTCGATCAAGTGCTGGATACGCTCTGGTGGAGCGCTGGTAACCGAAGCTACAGCTACAGCCACCACGAAGTTGAAGATCATACCCAAGGTACCGATGCCTTCTGGCGAGATACCAAACCACCAGTCAGCGGCACCTGCAGTCGGATCAATGAACTTGAAGTACACGATGTAGCTGAAGGTGAAGACCAGGCCCACAACCATACCGGCGATCGCGCCTTCCTTGTTCATCTTCTTGGAGAAAATCCCCATGACGATGGCAGGGAAGAACGATGCCGCAGCAAGACCGAAGGCAAAGGCCACCACCTGCGCCACAAACGCTGGAGGGTAAATCCCGAACAAGCCCGCCACGATGACCGCAACACCTGCAGCGATACGGGCGGCCAGCAGTTCGTTCTTCTCGCTGATGTTCGGCATGATGTTGCTTTTCAGCAAGTCATGGGAAATCGAGGTCGAAATAACCAACAGCAAACCAGCGGCAGTCGACAGTGCAGCAGCCAAACCACCCGCCGCAATCAGCGCGATAACCCAGCCTGGGAGATTGGCGATTTCCGGGTTTGCCAACACCATGATGTCACGGTCAACGTAGAGCTCAGTCGCAACATCGGTTGGGGCATTGGTGACCTGACGTTCACCATGAGCACCGGCTTCAGCAGCGAAGGTAGGTGCGCCGGCAAATGGAGCGCCAGGGCCGTACTGAATTTTGCCGTCACCGTTTTTATCCAGCCAAGCAATCAGGCCCGATTTCTCCCAGTTTTTCACCCACTCAGGTGCGTTGGCGTATTCAACGCCAGGAATGGTGGTCAACAGGTTGGTACGCGCAAACGCCGCAACTGCAGGAGCAGTGGTGTAGAGAATGGCAATGAATAACAGTGCATAACCTGCAGATTGACGCGCAGCACGCACAGTCGGGGTGGTGAAGAAGCGCACAATTACGTGCGGCAATCCCGCAGTACCTACCATCAGCGCCATGGTGATGAAGAAGACGTCGATAGTCGACTTGCTGCCATCGGTGTAAACGCCGAAGCCCAGTTCAGTGCCCAGACCGTTAAGACGTTCCAGAACCGATTGGCCAGTACCTGTCACTTCGCTACCAAAGCCCAGCTGCGGGATTGGATTGCCGGTGATCAACATCGAGATATAGATCGCTGGCACCATGTAGGCGAAGATCATCACACAGTATTGCGCTACCTGGGTGTAGGTGATGCCCTTCATGCCGCCGAGTACGGAGTAGAAGAACACAATGCACATGCCGATGATTACACCGGTGTTGATATCGACTTCCAAATAACGCGAGAAGACGATACCAACGCCGCGCATTTGGCCGGCAACGTAGGTGAAGGAGATAAAGATCACGCAAATAACCGCCACCACACGAGCCGTCTGCGAGTAGTAACGCTCGCCGATAAACTCAGGCACGGTGAATTTGCCGAACTTGCGCAGGTACGGTGCCAGGCACATGGCCAGGAGTACGTAACCACCGGTCCAACCCATCAGGTAAACGCTACCGTCGAAACCGGTGAAGGAGATAATCCCCGCCATCGAAATAAACGACGCTGCCGACATCCAGTCAGCGCCTGTAGCCATACCGTTGAGAATCGGGTGAACGCCTTTGCTGGCGACGTAGTATTCGCTGGTAGACCCGGCACGGGTCCAGATAGCGATGCCGATATACAACGCAAAGGTTGCACCGACAAACAGATAAATCAGAGTTTGGGTATCCATTATCGGCGCCTTATTCTTCGTGGACGTCGTGTTTGCGGTCGTATTGATTCATCTTCCACACGTAGAAGAAAATCATCAGTACAAACACGTAGATAGATCCTTGCTGGGCAAACCAGAAACCCAGGGGGAAGCCGAAGAACTGAATGGTATTGAGTTCATCAACGAACAAAATACCGCAGCCGAATGAAACCACGAACCAGATAACCAACAGCGTCAACATCAGCCGTAAGTTATCTTTCCAATAGGCTTTCGCAGCCTCTTGCTTAGACGCAGACATGTGAGGTTCTCCTCAATTGTTTTTGTTGTTATGACACCTGCAACTTAGCAGCCCATAGCGCAAGCGCCAGTCAGACTTTGGTCGAGTGCAATCGGGCTGTGCACTGCACCTCACTGTTTACAGGGCCTGGAGCATGGTGCCCCGCCAGTAGCACTGGCGACCCGCGACCAAGGTCGTATACTGCTCGGCAAATCGAAATAAGCCGTTAACGTGACGCACCCCTCAAAATGTTGGAAACAGCCCCATGCCCAGCAAGAACATGACTCTGTTTTACTCACCAGCCTCTCCCTTCGCGCGCAAGGTGCTTGTGCTCCTGCATGAGACAGGGCAACTACCGACAGTCGAACTGTTCGATGTTCAGCTAAGCCCGGTGTCACCCAGTGGCGAAGTGATTGCGCGCAATCCCGCCGGAAAGATTCCTGCGCTGGAATTGGCCAATGGCGATACCTTGCATGACAGCCGGGTAATTCTTGACTACCTCGACCACCAACACAGTGGCGAGCCACTGATCCCCCGTGACGGCGCAAATCGCTGGAAGCGCCTGTCGCTGGCCTCACTGGCAGATGCAGTTCTCGATGCGGCCATTTTGATCCGCTACGAAACCTTTCTGCGCCCTGAAGACCTGCACTGGCCGACGTGGCTGAACGCTCAGCAAGATAAAATCGAACGGGTATTGGCTGAGCTGGAAACCCAGGCCGATACCGGCCAGTTGCAGTGCTTTGATATCGCCTCCATCAGCATTGCCTGCGCCCTGGGCTACCTTGACTTCCGCCAGCCTCAGTTGGACTGGCGCAACCGGTTCCCACGTTTGGCAAGCTGGTATGCAGAGGCCAGCCAGCGTGGGTCGATGCTTGACAGTCAGCCGCCGGCATAAGTGCATGGCATAGATCAGCCAGGTCCATCAGCCAAGCCGTTTACAGCTGGCTGGCGTTGTGTGGTCGCCAGCCAAATGCCCTGCGTAAGTCTCGCTGCAGCCCTGAGGGGCTGTAGTCAAGCGTCTCGACAAAGGCATGAAAAGGTGGGCAATTTGCCGTGCCAGCCTGGCGCCGCAACGCGCATCCTCGCGCAACCCCACATGCCCACTCATGTGCGGTACCAGTAATAATAAAAGCTGCTGCCCAACAACAGTGCTAGTTGGCCAAGTGCGGCGCACAACTGCATAAAGGACTGAACTGAAGAGTTATTAACGGCATCTGTAGTCCCGGTCAATTCATTCCAAAACTCGGCAGGGAGAATATTCAGACTTAGCCAACCCAGTGGTACACCGGTCATTGCCAGGCCACCGATCAAGTCAAACCGCCCCACAAACATCAACCCAACCAACAGCAAAACACTCAGTACTGCACCCAGAAAACAGCACAGGGAAAAGCGCATAAAGATTCGCATGTTCGGCACTCCGTGAGTGGCGCGCAGTGCACGCGCCACTGGCTGATTAGTTGGCAGGGCTGGTTAGCGCGCTCTTACCGACGCCATACCAGTCGAGGTTGCGGGTCAGCACCATAAAGCTGCCGAGCACGGCGAAGACCAGTATCGACCCCATCAGCAGTGCGTAATCTTCTGCGCTGAGCAGGCCATAAAGCATGGCGTAGAGCATGCCGAGCAATAAGCCAAAGCCAATACCCCGGGCGACACTGCGCAAAACGTAGCTGACATAAAAACTAATCAAGACCACACAGCTGCTGGCCGAGATCAGGTACGCCAAGGCAAAAGCGATGTGTTCCGAGAGTGAGATCAGCAGCAAATAAAACAATGCCAGCGACAAGCCAACCAAGGCGTATTGCATCGGATGAACGGCCATACGCTTGAGCACTTCAAACAGAAAGAACACAGCGAAAGTCAGGCTGATAAACAACATGGCGTATTTGATTGAGCGCTCAGCCTTGAGGTAGTGATCCACCGGGTCGACAAAGCCCACCCCCATGGTGCGTGACTTCAGTTCCCGGCACTCGCTACCCGACCCACAGCCGGCCAAGATCTCTTCCATGTTGGTGGCAAAGAAACTGGTGTGCCACTTGGCCTTGAAACCCTGGGCACTGACTGAACGCTCAGTAGGCAGATAAAGCCCGCTGAAACTTGGGTGCGGCCAATCGGAAGACAACTCCAGCACACTGTCACGGCCAATCGGCGTCACGTGCAGGCTACCGGTGCCTTGCAGCTTGAGGTCGAAGGCGAAGTTGAGGATCTGCGGTTTAGCGCCATCCAATCCGGGCAGTGGCACATGCACGCCAGTGCCCAGGATTGGCTCACTGCTACCCGGCTGAAAGCTCAGGCGTTGGCCGTTAAGCTCAAGCTTCAGGTCGTTGTTGATACCGCGAATATCACTGATGCCCACCGAAAGAAACGGCTGCTCGAAGCTGTAGTCTGCAACATTCTCGCTGACATCATAATTAGCCGGCAGAATGATCGAACCCGTGATGCGGTTATCACTGTGATACAAGCGCGCCTGGTAGATGCCACGGCTGCGCAGCTCTGTGCGCAGGGTTCCATTGAGGCTGAACTGCTCGGGCAAAAAATACAGGCGTCCGCGAACCTTCCATTCTTCCCAGAAGCGTTCGCCGGTTTTTTTATTGGTTTTCCAACCGCGCATCGCTTGGGTGTAGGGCACGATCAGAATGGGGCCAGTCAGTTGCTGAGCGAAGCTGGAACTGCGGGCGATGTCGGCGACCACCCGATCACGCTGGTACTGCCGGTCGCTGACCAGGTTGTCGATCATCAACAAGGGAACCAGCAACAGCACAATTAACAGGGCGATAGTGCCCAACTTGAAAAACAAAGGACGGTTCATGGTGCAGCTCTCCATGCAGGGGTTGATGGAGAGCACTGTGCGCCGCCGATGTGGTGGCTTTATGGCGTCTGTATGGAGAGCCTGTGGAGTTTAGACGGGGAGCGGGAGTTCAACCCTTACCTCAACGCCACCCTCGACATTGCCAATGTGCAGGTGACCGCCATGCAACGCGATGACCTCCTCGACAAAATTCAAACCCAGACCTGTACTTTTACGCCCGGTTTGCGGACGAGGCAGCGAGTAAAAGCGTTCTGTCAGACGTTCAAGGGCGTAGTCGGGAATCGCCTCGCCCTGGTTGAAAAAGCGTATCAGCACAGCCTGATGAGCATATTCAGCCTTGATCGAAATCAACCCCTGATCAGGAACAAACGCCAAGGCGTTATCGAGAATATTGGCCAAGGCCTGGCGCAACAAAAAGCGCTCACCGAGCAAGCAGACATCCGGGGCGACTGTGATTTCAACGCGCAAACTGGCCTGCTCAATCGCCGGCGCCTGCGCTTGAATCAGTGAGTCCACCAACTCGGCCAGCGGAACCTGGCTCCGTTCTTCCAATCGTTGCATTTGCTCGACTTGAGCCAAATGCAAAAGCCGCTCGATCAGCTGCTGCAAGCGCGTGCTTTCCTGGCTGATATTGGCGATAAAGCGTTTGCGCGAAGCGTCGGGCAAATCTTCATCCAGCAATTCAGCCGCACCGCGAATCGCCGCCAGCGGGCTTTTCAATTCGTGGGTCAGTGTATGCACATACCGTTCAACGTAGGCTTTGCCTTCAAGCTCGGTGCGCATGCGTTCGACCGCCAAAGCCAGTTGTGTCATCTCGCCACCCGGCATGCGTGGCAGGGCAGCCCGCTGCCCTTCACTCACCGCCTGCGCATAGCGCGTCAGCTGGCGCAGTGATGAACTCAGCCACCAGCTCAGTATGGCCCCCACCAGCAAACCAAGGCCAATCAACCCATACCCCAGCCATGACAAGCGCCGTTGTGAGCGCTCGATATAAGGCTGCAGGGTTTGATTAGGCTTGGCCACGGTCACCACGCCGATAATCCGCTTGCCGTCTTTGATCGGCGCCGCAACATACATTACCGAGCTTTCCGGATCGTCGGGATTTTCGCGGGTCGAGCGGGCGCCGTATTCGCCATGCAGTGTTCGATAGACATCATTCCAGCGCGAATAGTCTTCGCCGACCGCTTGCCCTGTCGAATCGAGCAGAACAATCCCTTTGTCATCGGTGACATAAATGCGGTGATTCACCTGGGTTTTCTGCACGCCCCATATATCCGCACTGGGCGAACGTACGCCATAGGCCTTAAGTAGCTCTGGCCAACGGCTTTGATTAAGCTTGCCCGCCTGTACATCTTCGCGCAGCACCTCGGCCAGCAGGTTCGCGGTGTCGACCAAGGTTTCCTCGGTTGACTGGCGCACACCAGGGCGAATCTCGTCCATCACCGTGCTCAGCACGAACCAGCCGGATAAACCGACAAACAGGAAATACACGAGAAAAATGCGAATCGCGATGGGCATCAGCGTTTACCTTTACCCATCACTGGGCTGCGCATCTGAGGCTATAACCCAAGCCGCGATGGGTCTGGATAGGATCATGACTGGCATCGACCTGACGCAGCTTGGCGCGCAGGCTTTTAATATGACTGTCAATATTGCGCTCATAACCTGAATCGGCCGCAACACCCAGCCCCCCGAGCAATTGTTCGCGAGAAAACACCCGCTCTGGCTGTTCAAGCAGCACATTGAGCAACTTGAACTCATGACGTGTCAGGCTCAAGGGTTGACCGAGGTAAAACACGCGGGCGCGCTGGGCATCCAACTCAAACTCGTGATAACGCAGCACTGTGGCGCTGACTGTGACGTCCCGCGGCGTCACACGCTTGAGAATGGCTTTGACCCGTGCAGCCACTTCACGTGGGCTAAAAGGCTTGACCACATAGTCATCAGCGCCAATTTCCAGCCCTACCACCCGGTCGATTTCGCTATCGCGTGCGGTGAGGAAAATCACCGGCACATCAGATAACCGGCGCAGCTGCTTGCACACCTCAAAACCACTGACATCAGGCAAGCCCACATCCAGGATCAACAGATCCGGCTCTGCTTGCTGCACCGATTCAAGCGCAGCCTGCCCCAGCGCCAGCCAGGTGGTGGTGAACCCCTCTGATTGCAGGGCATAGATCAGCGTATCGGCAATCGCAGCTTCGTCTTCAACAATCAGAATATGTGGCATCAGGGTCTGTTTCCGTTTCGTTCACGGCAGGCAGACTGCGACAGGCGCCCTGCAGCGTCAAGCAGGCACATGCTCAAGGTGCTCCGAGCATGAGCCGCTTGCAGCTATGGCCGGTCAGCCGAGACGAAAGCGGCCAGTGTTTTGCGCCAGCCCTTCACTGCCCAAACGCAACTGCTCTGAGGCTTGGCTGACGGCTTGGGCTCCATCAAGCAGGGTGCTGGCGTCTTGATCAACCTGCTGGATATTGCCGCTGACTTCATCCGCGGTGGCCGCTTGTTCCTCGGCAGCAGTGGCGATTTGCGCGAGGCGGTCACTGACCCGCTGCACCGATTCGACAATACCGCTGAGGTCTTCGCTCATCGCCAGCACACTGCTGACATCACCTTCGGCCTGTGCCACGGCTTGATCCATCATGCTTACCGACTCACCCACCACCTTGTGCAGGTCGGCCACGGTTTGGGCAATTTCAGCTGTAGAGTTTTGCGTGCGCTGCGACAGGCTACGGACTTCATCGGCAACCACAGCAAAACCACGCCCTTGCTCACCGGCTCGTGCCGCTTCGATTGCCGCATTAAGCGCCAGCAAGTTGGTCTGCTCGGCAATGCCCTTGATCACATCGACAACCCGGGTGATCTGCTCGGTTTGTTGTTGCAACTGTTTCAAGGTTGCCGAGCTGTCACCCAGACGCGCGCTAAGCTGACGCATGCTGGAACTGGTGCGCTCACTGCGCTGATTACTTTGGTTGGCCACTTCCTGGGTTTGCACCGCCTCGACCGCTGCTTCCTCGCAGCTCTGCGCGACACTTTGTGCAGTGGCCGCCATCTGTGTGGCAGCCGCAGCGATTTGGCTCATCTGTCCCTGCTGGCGCTCAACCGCCTGCAAGGCATTTTGCGCTTGTCGGCTGAGCACTTGCACAGTGCCACCCAAGCCCTCGCTTTCATGGTTAACTCCCTGAAGCGAGCCGCGCAGTTGATCCACAGAGGTATTCAGCGCTGAAGCGATCTGCGCCAGTTCATCTCTGCCATAGACCTGCATCTGCACACGCAAATCGCCATCACGCAGTCCTTGTGCGGCCGCAATAATCTCGCTGGCACTGCGACGGATCGACCAGTTGAGACAGACCAAACCATAGAGTGCGGTCAGCGTTAGCAAGGCGAATACCAGGACAACATTGAGCATGCGCAGTTGAGCGGCCTGCTGATAGCCCTTTTGGCTTTGTTCAAATTGCCGGGTTTCTGCGTCCTGCAGATCGAGCAGGTGCTGCTGCAAGGCTTCAATGCGCTGAATAAACTGCGCTGGGGTCAAGGCCATCGGGTTGGCGTCGAACATGTCCCGGTCAATTTCTTTCAAGAACAGATCTATACCTTGTTCAGCGGTCTTGAACGGCTGCTCCAAAATGTTCATCGAGTCAGGCGCGGTGCGCTCAAGGGTGTTATGCGCCTTGAGCAGCTGCGCACTGGACTCATCAATGCTGCGCCGAAGATCACGAATCCCCACGCGGCTCTGCAAGGTGAAATGCTCGGAAACCACTGCACCGTAACCGCGACTGGCAAAGCTGGCGAGGTTCTCAAGCAGACGCGGCAGGGTGAACGTCAACTGCTCCATCATCAGGTAAGTATCAAGATGAGGGTCAAGTATCATTCCACTGTCAGTAGCAATTTGCTCACGCAGGGCGGTGATGTGCTGGAGATTCATTTGGTAACGCTCAAGCGCATCAGGTAACGCAATGCTACCCAACTCAGAGACAGCCAAACGATTGCGATCGGCCTGGAGCGCTTGCATCAGCTCAGTTGCTTGACTCGACATGGCGCCGGCCGACAATTGCTCAGTCGCCTGCTTCAGCGCTTCATCAAGCTTAGCTTCGCGGGTGCGCAATAATGCTTGGGCAGGTTCATCGGTGCCTTTCCAACGCGCCAATAAAGTGCGCTGCTCCAACACTTCACGCTGCACCTGGGCCAATGCATGAATATCGTGAAGGCCTTTTACCTGATTATCAATCAGCCGCTGACCTGCCACATGCTCAGACCATATCGCCCATAAGGCATACGTCAACGGCAATATGAACAGGATTGCGAGTATCAAAAATTTACGGGCAAAACTAAAACGCTCGAGCAAACTCACGCCCGGCTTGAGTACTACAGTCATGACGACACCTCAAAACACTTAATGCACGCTCACTGGCAAGCGCAACAAGCTAATGTCCAAGCAAGAACTACGCCGATGCTAAATAGCCACTACCGAATCAAGTGACTGAAACATTCGGTTCATAGTTATATCGGCAGGAAAGCCATTCTCAATATGCTGTGAGTTGCATAATTTATGCTGCGCTGGGAGCGCTCAGAGGTGATGGTCGCCATCATGTCCTGATAAGCAATGATCTTGCCGAATAAACGCTCGAAACTCAGGTTATACGGCGGCTTATCAAAACCATTGGTGAACACCAGCCGTGCACCGTCCGCTTCCACGCGATGCTTTAAGCGCCAGACCAGAATTTCAACATTGCGCGCGCTGTTATAGAGCGCCTGCTGATCAGGCGTATCAAACAAGTAGAAGTCATCAATGTAGCCATAGGAGCGACTGAGCATGCCCCGCAACCCGGCCATGACGGCGTACACCCGGTCACCCTGAAAATGCACATCGAGAGCAACATCCATGGTCGACAATTCACTTTTGCCGAGATAGGCCGTTTGCTGGTTAAGCGGCGTTGACCAAAGCTGCTGTTGGCGGGAAAGAATGGTGGCATTGGGGGTTTTGTGCAGCTCATCCGGATTGCGCTCGTAAAGCTTGCCCATCAGCACAATCAGGCTCTGGTCGATGGTGCGCCAGTGCATATCGACCACCATGTCGATATCGGTCTTGGCAACATTACGCAGCTCAAGCGACTGACCGCTGCAGGCGAGCAGATTGACGCTTAACACCGCCAGCACAGCAATACGCATAAGGCCTGAGCCCATAAGCCTGATACCTGACGCGTGCGACACTAGAACAAAAGCCCGCCCAGGGAGAGGTAGTGAACGTCTTGCAGTTGCATGTGAGTCATCCTTGTATGCGCTAGTCCAATATTGTTATAGCGACAAACATAGAACACTCGCCTTCAAGTCTCAAACCCCTAATGACACCAACCGTAAGTCCGGTAGGGTGGGTGACGCTCTTTTCACCCACCAACTGCTACTCCGAGCGTCCATGTCATCTTGGTCAATTGGTTTTTCAACCAGGCTGGACAAGCGTAGCGCTGTCACGCCCTAGAAACCTAGCACTCCGGGCGTTCGACGGTATAACGCTCAGCCGGATTGATGGCGCCATCAAGCTCGCGTATGGCGCTGGCACCGATCAATAGCGGATAGTCAAAGTGAGTACGATCCGTCAGATTGACTTCTACAGTGCGCGATTGATGCCCCACACAGACTTCAAGATTGACCACAGGACGTTCAGTGGTCGAAGGGCTGCTTGAAGTGACATTGGTGCCCTCTTCTGCCCGGTTCTTGATCTCGGTAATACGCGCCAATGGCTGCTCATACACAGTGTCGTCTGCATCCTTAACGGCTAAACGGAAGCGAACCCACTCACCACCATCACGTTTAAACCGCTCAATGTCCTTGGCAGACAAGGACGCTGTCATAGCACCTGTGTCCATCTTGGCTTTTAAGGTCTGGCCTATTTGCGGCAGCGTGACCATTTCATAGCGACCATAGGTGTTCAGTTCGGAAGCTGGCTTGTCGGCAGCCATTACCGGCAGTGCTGCAGCCGGCAAAACCAGTAATGCAGTTAGCGCAATCACAATCTTCAAACGTCAGTTCTCCATAAAAGTCTGGTGTGTCTGACCCTGACCTTGAAAAGAGGTTCTGCTTAACTTGCAACACAAGATGTCGCACCCTGACTTGGACTGCGCGGCCGCGATGCCTATGATGTACGCGACTGAAAATATCAAGGAGTTGCCATGCGCCGCTTGCTCACTGGCCTGAGCGTTACCCTTTTATTGCTGGCCAACACCCTGATTCTGATCGGCCCGTTGCTGTTAATTGCCGTGGGAAAATTTATTTTGCCGGGCAAGGCGCTGAAGGCGAGTTGTTCGCGCGGGGTGATGTGGGTTGCCGAAACCTGGGCAGAAATTAACAAGCTGATTTTCGCCAGCCTACTGCCGACTGTCTGGGATATTCGCGGTAATGCGCAACTGCACAAGACCACCTCGTACCTGGTCATCAGCAACCACCAGTCGTGGGTCGATATCCCGGCACTGGTGCAGGCGTTCAACCGTAAGACGCCATATTTCAAGTTCTTCCTCAAGCAACAGTTAATCTGGGTGCCGTTTCTAGGGCTGGCATTTTGGGCCCTGGATTACCCCTTTATGCGCCGCTATTCCAAGGCTTATCTAGCCAAGCACCCTGAGCGCCGAGGCGAAGACCTGGACATTACCAAGCGCGCCTGTGAGAAATTCAAAGACCTGCCGGTGACCGTGGTCAACTACCTCGAAGGGACTCGCTGCACGCCAGCCAAGCAGGCCCAGCAAGGATCGCCCTATCGCCACCTGCTAAAACCCAAAGCCGGCGGTGTGGCCTTTGTATTGGCGGCATTAGGCGAGCAACTTGATGCGGTGCTGGACGTGACAGTGGTGTATCCGAGCGAGACAATTCCCGGATTCTGGGACTTGATCAGCGGGCAGGTGCCGAAGGTGGTCATTGATATTCAAACACTCGACCTCGACCCGGCATTGCACCAAGGCGATTACCAAAACGACGAGCAATTTCGGCAACAGGTGCAACAATGGGTCACCGAGATGTGGCAGCGCAAAGATGTGCGCATTGCCCAGATTCGCGGCGAGTTTCAGTTGTCTTGAATACCAGCTGCAGAAATAAAAAAGCCCGCCGCTCGGATAAACGACGGGCTTTTCCTGATTTGCCTAGTTAACCGGCACTAAACAAGCGGTGCGGATCGATAACGAATTTCTTCGGCACTCCGGCATCGAACTCACCATAACCTTGCGGCGCTTGGTCGAGACTGATCACCTGCACACCGACCACCTCGGCAATATTGATCCGGTCCCACATGATCGCCTGCATCAATTGACGGTTGTATTTCATGACCGGTGTTTGCCCGGTGTGGAAACTGTGCGATTTGGCCCAGCCCAGACCAAAGCGGATACTCAGGCTGCCAATCTTCGCTGCAGCGTCCACTGCCCCAGGATCTTCAGTCACGTACAAGCCGGGGATGCCGATTTTACCTGCCACTCGGACCACGCCCATCAGCGAGTTAAGCACCGTGGCTGGCGCCTCATGTTGCGCACCCGCGTGCCCGTGGCCACGCGCTTCAAACCCTACCGCATCAACTGCACAGTCAACTTCCGGCTCACCCAGCAGATCAGCGATCTGTTCGTGTAGCGGCGTGTCTTTCGACAAGTCAGCAATCTCAAAGCCTTGGGATTTGGCATGGGCCAGGCGCACGGGATTGACATCACCGACAATCACCACCGCAGCGCCCAGCAGACGCGCCGACGCAGCCGCTGCCAAACCTACAGGTCCAGCGCCGGCGACATAAACGGTGCTGCCCGGGCCAACACCTGCAGTCACCGCACCGTGATAACCGGTCGGCAGAATGTCAGAAAGGCAAGTCAGATCGCGGATTTTCTCCATCGCCTTATCACGATCAGGCAGCTTCAACAGGTTGAAATCAGCGTAAGGCACCAGCACGTAATCCGCCTGTCCGCCAGTCCAGTCACCCATGTCGACGTAACCATAAGCGCCGCCAGCCCGCGCCGGGTTCACCGTCAGGCAAACGCCGGTGTGTTGCTCTTTGCAGCTCCGGCAACGGCCGCAGGCGACGTTAAAGGGCACCGAAACCAGATCACCGATTTTAAGGTGTTCAACGTCCCGGCCTTTCTCGATCACCTCACCGGTAATCTCATGGCCCAGCACCAAACCCACCTGAGCAGTGGTTCGGCCCCGAACCATGTGTTGGTCAGAGCCACATATATTGGTGGAGACGACCTTGAGAATGACGCCGTGCTCGATTTTCTTGCCGCGTGGATCCTGCATTTTCGGGTAATCGATATTTTGCACCTCGACCTTTCCCGAGCCGAGATACACCACACCACGATTATCAGACATTGTTTGCTCTCCTTCTTGTTGTCGAAACAAAAGCGCAGCCAAGGCCACGCGGCTTTGCACTGGAGCATTTAACGTTGCTGAAGCATTCACAAAGGGGCCAATTCAAGCCCCTCAAGGCAGTGTGAAACATCAGCTTCAACGGGGTGATAGAGTGCCGGTCGCGTTACAACACGACCGTGCGATTGGCATTGAGAAAAACCCGTCGTTCAAGGTGATAGCCGATCGCTTTGGCTAACGTCAGGCACTCAATGTCTCGGCCTTTGGCGATCAAGTCTTCGGGGTAATGGCTGTGATCCACGGGTTCAACCGCTTGGGCAATAATCGGCCCTTCGTCCAAATCGTTATTGATGTAATGCGCAGTGGCCCCTACCAACTTCACCCCCTTTTGATAGGCCTGATGATAGGGTTTGGCACCTTTGAAGCCCGGCAGCAATGAGTGGTGGATGTTGATCGCCCAGCCGTCCAGTTTGCGACACAGTTCAGGCGACAACACCTGCATATAACGCGCTAGCACGACCAGTTCAGCGCCGGTGTCTTCGATAACTTGCAGCACCTTACGCTCTTGCGACGGCTTGTCATTGGGGTCGAGGGCAAAATGGTGATAGGGAATCTCATGCCAGCGGGCCAATGGCTCCAGATCCGGATGATTGGAAATCACCGCCACCACATCCATCGGCAGATGCCCAATCCGCTGGCGATAGAGCAAGTCATTCAGGCAATGATCCGACTTGGACACCATCAACACCACCTTGGGCCGATAGCCCGGTGGGGTCAGTTCGGTTTGCATCTCGAACATGCCACTGCGTTGATCAAGCTCCTTGCGAAAAGCCTGCTCATCGAAGCTATCCGGCTGGCGAAACTCAATGCGAATAAAAAATCGCGACGACAAGCGATCATCGAACGAATGATGCTCAGTGACATAGCAACGCTGCTCGAACAAGAACCGTGTCAGCGCATCAACAGTGCCGAGCACGCTCGGGCATTGCGCTGTCAAAATCCAGGTATCCGGGGTTCGGCTCATTACACTCTCCCTGCAATCACTAGCGTCATCAACCCAGCATTGCGCTTGAGACTGCACTGGGTTGATCATCGATAACTACAACTATTGGGTGATGCTCAGCCCGTACTCTGCGCTGGCATCTTGCAGCCAAAGCCAGAAGTAATCGGAAAAGCTGCGGCGGATCACCAGTTCCCAAGTGTCTTCAGCGGTGTGACGAATCACCAATTGCGCTTTGGCAAAGTGGGTGGCCACGGCCTTGCCGACCGGGAAATTGCTGGGGTGCACATCGTAAGAGGTCGATTTCATCAACACCTCACGCACCTTGCTGCCACTGAGTTCAAGCAGGGTTTGCCCGCCACTGACGTTGATGATCGAGATATGTTGACCGGCCAAGGCCTCGCGCAGCCTTTGCTCAATGGCAAACTCTTCGCCACTCGGCACGATCAGCAACCACTCGTCAGGCGACAGCCATTGCAGCGAGGTGCCGCCGCTGCTTGCCAGCGTCAGTGCGACCGGCAACTCCAGGCCCAGTGCGCTGTGCACACCACTGACAAAAACCGGGTCACTGGCATCGCCACGCAAGGTCAAATGGCCCAGCAGTTTTTTCTCGCGCAGGTTGACCCCGGCATGTTGCCCGCCTTTGCCAACCAGCTCATTCAAGCCTGCGTGGAACAGCGGCGACTCGGCTTGGGCAGCATCAGGACGCTGCTTATACACATTGACGTTAGACATTCTGGCGATCCCCTTTCGGGTCATAAAACACGGAGCTGACGATTTCGGCTTCAATCATGCTGCCATCCACCAACGGCGCAAAAACCCGTTCGCCGATGCGTTGCAGACCACCCTTGACCACCGCCATCGCAAACGAATAACCCAATGCGGCGCTCATGTAGCTGGAGGTGACGTGACCGACCATGGTCATCGGGATCGATTGTTTCGGGTCGAACACCAACTGCGCGCCCTCCGGCAACACCTGGTTGGGATCAACCGGCTTCAGGCCGACCAATTGCTTGCGCTGTTCGCGCACGCAATCTTCTCGGTTCATACCGCGCCAGCCGATCCACGAGAACGGCTTGGTACGGCCGACACACCAGCCCATATTGAGATCGTCCGGAGTGACCGAACCATCGGTGTCTTGACCGACAATGATGAAGCCCTTCTCAGCCCGCAAAACGTGCATGGTTTCTGTGCCATAAGGGGTCAAACCGTGCTTCTTGCCAGCTTCAATGATCTTTTCCCACACGCCCATGGCGTAATCCGCCTGGACGTTGACTTCGTAGCTCAGCTCGCCGGTAAAGGAAATCCGGAACACCCGCGCTGGAACGCCTCCGACCTCACCTTCTTTCCACGTCATAAACGGGAAGGCTTCTTTATCGAGGTCGATATCAGTGACTTCAGCCAGCAACTTGCGGCTATTAGGCCCCGACAGCGTCATGGTCGCCCAGTGATCAGTGACCGAAGTGAAATACACCTTCAATTCTGGCCACTCAGTCTGGTGATAGATTTCCAGCCAATCCAGTACCCGCGCTGCGCCGCCGGTGGTGGTGGTCATCAGAAAGTGGTTATCGGCCAAGCAGGCGGTAACACCGTCATCGAAGACCATGCCGTCTTCTTTGCACATCAGGCCATAACGCGCCTTGCCGACATCCAACTTGGTCCAGGCGTTGGTATAGACCCGGTTGAGAAACTCACGGGCATCCGGGCCTTGGATATCGATCTTGCCCAGGGTCGAGGCATCCAGAATACCCACGGCGTTGCGTACGGCCAGGCACTCGCGGGCGACGGCTGCATGCAGGTCTTCACCATTTCTTGGGAAATACCAAGGGCGCTTCCACTGGCCGACATCTTCAAACTCGGCGCCATTGGCCAGATGCCAGGACTGCATCGCGGTATAGCGATTAGGCTCAAACAGCGCACCGCAGTGACGCCCAGCCACCGCCCCAAAGGTAACCGGCGTGTAATTCGGCCGGAACATGGTTGTGCCCATCTGCTCGATGCTGATCCCCAGCGAACGTGCAGCAATGGCCAAACCGTTGATATTGCCAAGCTTGCCTTGGTCAGTACCGAAACCCAGCGCGGTATAACGTTTAACATGCTCGACCGACTCAAAACCTTCACGGGTTGCCAGCTCGATACCCGCGGCGGTGACGTCGTTCTGGAAGTCAACGAACTGCTTGGGCGCACGGGCGGTGGGTTTGTCGTGCGGCACTTGAAACAGGGCAGTACTGGCTTCTTCCTGGCGCGCTTCAGCACTTGGCAGCGTACCCACAACAGCTTTGAACCCAGACTCGGATGCGGCCAAAACACCGGCCTCGAAACCATCTGCCAAGGTATCGCCCAAGGCAAAAACACCTCTCACAGCCCCTGCACACACTCGTTTCTGCAGGCCTTCGCCCGGGACAAATGCCAGCAGATTTTCTTGCCAGGTTGGCCGACCACCCAAGTGTGAAGCCAGGTGAACCACCGGACTGTAGCCACCAGAGCTGACGATGAGGTCGCAATCAAGCACCTCACCTGGGCTTGTGACTTTAAAGGAGGCGACATCAATCGCACAGATTCGCGCCGCATTGACCCGCTTACTGCCGCGGGCTTCGACCACAGCACTGCCAGTAAGAATTCGTACGCCGCGAGACCGGGCCTCTTCAACCCAAGCCCCCCGTGGATTAGCCCGCACATCGGCAACCGCCACCACTTGCTGGCCTGCATCAAGCCAGTCGAGGACCACGCGGTAGGCGTAGTCATTGTTGGTTGATAGCACCAGCTTGCGCCCCGGCAGCACTGCGTAGCGGCGTACATAGGTTGAGACAGCGCCGGCCAGCATATTGCCCGGCACATCGTTATTGGCGTAAACCAGCGGCCGTTCATGGGCGCCCGTTGCCAGCACCACGCGCTTGGCACGAACCCGATGCATACGCTGGCGCACCGTACCCATTGGCGCCAATTCGCCAAGGTGGTCGGTCATGCGTTGGTGAATGGTCAGAAAGTTATGGTCGTGGTACCCGTTAACCGTTGAGCGCGGCAACAAAGTCACCTCGGCCATGCCCTGCAATTCAGCCAGCGCCTTTGCCACCCACTCAGCGGCAGGTTTGCCATCGAGTTGTTCGCGGGTGTCAAGCAAGCTGCCGCCAAACTCCTCCTGCTCGTCGGCCACAATTACTCGGGCACCGCTGCGTCCGGCAGCCAAGGCGGCGGCCAAGCCTGCTGGCCCTGCGCCAACTACCAACACATCGCAGTGCTGGTTGAGGTAGTCATAACTGTCCGGGTCAACTTCAGTCGGTGCACGACCAAGCCCTGCGGCCTTACGAATGTACTTCTCATACGTGAGCCACAGGTTTTGCGGGTACATAAAGGTCTTGTAGTAGAAACCGGGCGGCATCATCTTGCCGCCGACTTTGCCGAGTATCCCCATCATGTCGGTATTCACGCTCGGCCAGCCGTTGGTGCTGGTGGCGACGAGGCCTGCATATAACGCTTGCTGGGTAGCCCGCACGTTGGGAATTTGCGCCGCTTCGGTCGACCCGATTTGCAGCACGGCGTTAGGCTCCTCACTGCCAGCGGCGACAATCCCGCGGGGGCGCGAATATTTGAAGCTGCGCCCCACAACATCGACACCATTGGCCAGCAATGCCGCAGCCAATGAGTCACCTTCAAAACCCTGATAGGACTCGCCGTTGAAACTGAAACTCAATGGCTGGCCGCGGTTGACCCGGCCACCACTTGCAAGACGATTGATCTGACTCATGCCGTGACTCCTTCAGCGCTGGCTTTTGCCGCAGCGACACTGGCCTCGGTAACGCTCGGCTTCACGCCGATCTTGTAGGTTTCAAGAATTTCGTAGGTCACGGTATGGCGTGTGGCATTGAAAAACTTACGGCAACCGGCTGAATGCACCCACAATTCGTGGTGGATACCGCGCGGATTGTCGCGAAAGAAAATGTAGTCGCCCCACTCGACATCACTGCAGGCGCCCGGATCTTCCGGGCGGGCAATATGGGCTTGGCCGTGAGCGTGAAACTCTTCTTCAGAGCGCATCTCTTCGCAATGAGGGCAAAAAATATTGAGCATGGTCTGTGGCCCTCTTAGTGAGCTACGGCAGCAGCGCCGTGCTCGTCGATCAATGCGCCGGTGTGGAAACGGTCCATGGCAAAGGGTTTGGCCAGCGGGTGCATTTCACCCTTGGCCAGGCTCGCGGCGAACACATGACCCGAGCCGGGCGTCGCCTTGAAACCGCCGGTGCCCCAACCGCAGTTGAAGAACAAATTAGGCACAGGGGTTTTCGAGATAATCGGGCATGCGTCCGGGCTGGTGTCGACGATGCCGCCCCATTGACGGTTCATCCGTACCCGCGACAGCACGGGAAACATCTCGACGATGGCTTGCAGAGTGTGCTCGATGGTGGGGTAGGAGCCCCGCTGGCCGTAGCCGTTCCAGCCGTCGATGCCGGCACCGATCACCAGGTCGCCTTTGTCTGACTGACTGATGTAACCGTGCACCGCGTTGGACATGATCACGCTGTCGATCACCGGCTTGATCGGTTCAGATACCAGGGCCTGCAAGGGGTGTGATTCCAGCGGCAAACGGAAACCGGCGAGTTTTGCCATGTGCCCCGAGTTACCGGCAGTCACCACGCCAACGCGCTTGCCGCCGATAAAGCCACGATTGGTTTCAACGCCAATCACCACGCCATTTTCTTTGCGAAACCCGGTCACTTCAGTTTGTTGCAGCAAGTCCACGCCCAAGGCATCGGCGGCGCGGGCGTAACCCCAGGCCACTGCGTCGTGACGGGCCACGCCACCGCGACGCTGCACCGTGGAACCCATGATCGGGTAACGGGTGTTTTTGCTGCAATCAAGATAGGGAATTTCCTCGGCTACCTGACGCGCATCGAGCAATTCGCCATCCACGCCGTTAAGCCGGTTGGCGCTGACCCGGCGCTCAGAGTCACGCATGTCCTGCAGGGTGTGGCACAGGTTGTAGACCCCGCGCTGGGAAAACATGACGTTGTAGTTCAGGTCCTGCGACAGTCCTTCCCACAACTTCATCGCGTGCTCGTAAAGCTGAGCCGACTCATCCCACAGGTAGTTGGAGCGCACAATGGTGGTGTTACGCGCGGTATTACCGCCGCCCAGCCAGCCTTTCTCCACCACCGCGACGTTCTTTACGCCGAATACTTTGGCGAGGTAGTACGCGGTTGCCAGGCCATGGCCGCCGCCGCCGACGATAATCACATCGTAGACTGGTTTGGGAGTCGGATTGCGCCACATGCGCTGCCAGTTCTCATGGTGACTGAAGGCATGTTTGAACAGGCCAAAGCCAGAATATCGTTGCATGTGATGCTCCTAAAATTTAACCCGCCATGACCCAGTCGCTTGTTATGTCATCAAGGGTAAACGGGGTAATCCGCGCAGAGACCGCCAGCCTGAGCGGCGACTTGTGCTTCAACATCGGCATCACCGAGGTGATCGAGGATGTCGCAAATCCAGCCCGCCAGGGCGATGCATTGGGTTTCCTTGAAGCCACGGGTGGTCACGGCTGGTGTGCCGATACGCAAGCCCGATGTCACGAACGGCGACTGCGGGTCGTTGGGCACAGCATTCTTGTTGACTGTGATGCCCGCACGGCCCAAGGCGGCATCGGCGTCTTTACCGGTGATGCCTTGCTTGATCAAACTAACCAGAAACAGATGGTTGTCCGTGCCGCCAGAGACCACGTCAAAACCGCGATCAATAAACACCTGAGCCATGGCTTTAGCGTTGTTGATAACCTGCGCCTGATACGCCACAAAGCTGGGTTCCAAGGCCTCTTTGAAGCACACCGCCTTACCGGCGATGACGTGCATCAAAGGTCCGCCCTGAGCGCCGGGAAATACTGCAGAGTTGAGTTTCTTCTCAATCTCCTCGTTGCTTTTGGCCAGAATCAGACCACCACGCGGTCCGCGCAGGGTTTTGTGGGTGGTGGTGGTGACAACGTCGGCAAATGGCAATGGATTGGGGTACAGACCTGCGGCAACCAGGCCGGCAACATGAGCCATGTCTACGAAAAGATAGGCGCCAACCTTGTCGGCAATTTCGCGGAAACGCGGAAAATCGAGGGTTTTCGAGTAGGCAGAGAACCCCGCCACAATCATCTTCGGCTTGTGCTCCAGAGCAAGGCGCTCGACTTCGTCGTAATCAATCAAGCCG
Source organism: Pseudomonas sp. EL_65y_Pfl2_R95 (assembly GCF_963971045.1). Taxonomy (NCBI): domain Bacteria; kingdom Pseudomonadati; phylum Pseudomonadota; class Gammaproteobacteria; order Pseudomonadales; family Pseudomonadaceae; genus Pseudomonas; species Pseudomonas sp. EL_65y_Pfl2_R95. The sequence goes on from NZ_CAXAOV010000005.1 coordinate 176,539, forward strand.
GTGCTGGTGTCGATTCCGTACTGCACCGCGTTGTACAGCTTGCCCGATGAGCTGACTTTAGCGCCGTGAGTAAGATGGCCACCATGGGCCAGGCTCATGCCTAAAATGGTGTCGCCCGCTTGCAACAAGGCCAGGTACACCGCCGAGTTGGCTGATGAACCTGAGTGCGGCTGGACGTTGGCGTAATCAGCACCAAACAGTTGCTTGGCGCGATCAATCGCTAGCTGTTCAACCTTATCCACGAATTCGCAACCGCCGTAATAGCGCTTGCCCGGATAACCTTCCGCGTATTTATTGGTCAGCCCGCTGCCTTGCGCTTCCATCACCCGCTTGCTGGTGTAGTTCTCCGAGGCGATCAGCTCGATATGGTGTTCCTGACGCTGCTCTTCTTCATTAATGGCACTCAGTAAAGCGTCGTCGTAACCCTGAATCTGGTCATGCTTGCTGAACATCGCTGATCTCCTGCGGCACTTTTGTTAGGCACGGTGAGTTCCCGTTTGCAGCGATGGTAAGACTCGGCTCAGACGGCCAGATGCCTATGTACGTCATGGGGAAATTCGTTTACGACATGCCGATGTCGCAAATCAGCAACTGCGCGTTTCCAGCCGCATCAGCTCGCGGTCCGCACGTCAGAAAAGATCGCGAGTTAAGGCTGACTTGGCAAAAAACCTCGTGCTATAGTCGTTGCACAGCAGGCGTCTCCTGCTGCCTTTCAAGCAAAATGGCTGAAGCACCCATGACTTTCGCGCATCCATCAACTCAGGTATCCACAGTTACGTTAACTGCTGAGTTCGCGCGAGCATTGCCCTTCGCCATCGCACCACCACCTGTCGCAACTCCCCCTCGCGGCGTTTGCCCGCCGCCAGCGCCATAAGCGTTCGTTTAACACCGACACTTTTTTCTGGCCCCAGTATCAACCTTGCACCGGTTTGATTAGCCCGTGTTTGGGGCCTTTGGCTTTACGACAGGATCAACCCAATGAAATCCAGCCACGCACTGGAGGCTTATGTCTCCACCACGCTATTTGTGCTGCTTTGGAGCAGCGGTGCAATTTTCGCCAAATGGGGCCTTGAGCACTCATCGGCATTCGCTTTTCTACTGCTGCGCTTTGCCATCGCCTTCGGCGCATTACTGCTGATCGGCATCTATCGCAAACGCTTACTGCCAGAAAGCGGCACAGGCCCGCGCGTTGCAGCGACCGGTTTGATCATGATCGGCGGTTACTCGGTGTGTTATTTGATGGCGCTCGATAACGGCATCACACCCGGGGTACTCGCCACCCTGCTGGGCGTACAACCCATTCTGACCCTGCTGGTTCTGGAGCGTCGGTTTGCAGTGTCCCGCTTGCTCGGGCTGGGGCTGGCATTGACGGGTCTGGTCTTGGTGGTATTGCAGAGCGTGCTCAAAGCCGACTTCTCTGTTGTCGGCATTGCTTTTGCGCTGGGTGCAGTGCTGTGCGTCACCAGCGGCGCAATTGCACAAAAAAGCATTCAGCAAGAACCCGCCCAGGTGCTGCCACTGCAATATGCGATCAGCTTGCTATTGTGCGTGGCGGTAGCCCCCACGCAACCGCTTCACTTCGAACACTCGATTAGCTTTTTGATTCCTGTGCTGTGGCTGGGCTTGGTGATTTCAGTGATTGCGCAACTCTTGCTGTATCGGTTAATCCGCGCCGGCAATCTGGTTAACGTCACCAGCTTGTTTTATCTGGTGCCCGTAGTCACTGCCGTTATGGATTATGTGTTTCTCGGCAACCTGCTTTCAGGCCTGAGCCTATTGGGGATGATGGCTATTTTGCTGGGGCTGGCACTGGTATTTCGCCAGCCCAAATCACCTTCGTCAGGCACTTGCTGAGTTTTACCCCAAGCCAGGGTGGACAGGCTTCGCGTTTGTGCGCCCCAAGTATCCGCCGGGCGGGTAGCGCTTATTCCGTCCACCTGGGTTTGTGAATATCTGGGCTGTTCGCCCAACCTCGCGTAAAATGCGGCCATACCCGCCTGCCCTCACGAGGGGCATTCAGGCTACGGCCAGAAGGACCCAAGATGACCGACCAAACGCAACAGTTCGCCAGTGACAACTATTCCGGTATTTGCCCAGAAGCCTGGGCCGCAATGGCGGAAGCCAACCACGGCCACGACCGGGCTTACGGTGATGATCAGTGGACCGCCCGCGCGGCCGACCATTTCCGCAAGCTGTTTGAAACTGACTGCGAAGTATTCTTTGCCTTTAATGGTACAGCCGCCAACTCACTGGCATTGGCTGCGCTTTGCCAGAGCTATCACAGCGTTATTTGCTCCGAGACAGCCCACGTCGAAACCGATGAATGTGGCGCTCCGGAGTTCTTCTCCAACGGCTCGAAATTGCTGGTCGCAAGCAGTGAAAGCGGCAAGATGACCCCACAATCCATCTGTGAAGTCGCCCTTAAGCGTCAGGATATTCACTACCCAAAACCCCGGGTTGTGACCCTGACTCAAGCCACTGAAGTCGGGACCGTCTATACCCCGCAAGAGATCCGGGCGATCAGCGAGACCTGTCATGAGCTCGGCCTTAACCTGCACATGGACGGCGCACGTTTCTCCAACGCCTGCGCATTTCTTGGCTGCACCCCCGCAGAGTTGACCTGGAAAGCCGGGGTCGATGTGCTGTGCTTTGGCGGCACCAAAAACGGCATGGCGGTAGGCGAAGCGATTTTGTTCTTCAACAAGGACTTGGCCGAAGACTTCGATTACCGCTGCAAGCAAGCGGGCCAGCTCGCCTCCAAGATGCGCTACCTGTCAGCGCCATGGGTTGGCATCCTGCAGAACGGTGCGTGGTTGCATTACGCCCAACATGCCAATAGCTGCGCACGCTTGCTGGCTGAGTTGGTCAGCGATGTTCCCGGCGTCAGCCTGATGTTCCCGGTGCAGGCCAACGGCGTATTCCTGCAGATGTCGGAACCGGCGCTGGAAATCCTGCGCAACAAGGGTTGGCGTTTCTATACCTTTATTGGTGCCGGCGGCGCACGGTTTATGTGCTCATGGGACACCGATAAAGAACGCGTGCGCGAGCTGGCAGCTGATATCCGTGCGGCCATGGTCAATGCCTAAACCTCAATAAAAGCCTACCTGAGGCCTCCCTCAACACAGGCAAAACAGCCCTGTAACTTAATCGCAAGCAAAGCCATCAGAGGTCAACACCTGTACCTCTGATGGCCTGGCGGCGTTTAGCTCACTTCTTGGGTGCCCTCGGCTTTGTGGCCTTTTTCGCGGCCGGCTTAGCCGCTTGCTTAACGGCGGGTTTTGCTGCAGGTTTGGCTGCCGATTTAGCCACAGGTTTGGCGGATTTTTTCGCACCCGCTTTGACTGCCGCATTGTCCGCGGCTTTGGCCGCCGGGCTTGGAACGGCTGCGCCGGTGCTTTCGACAAACAACTTGTAGTACTCCTCTGCCAGTCTGCGAATGGCCTTGCCAATATTGGCATAGTCATATTCATTGAGATTGGCCAGCGAAACACGCCATGAAGGGTGGGTTGTGCCGAAACCCTTACCCGGCAGCAGGATCACCCCGGTTTCTTCTGCAAGGCGGAACAGCGCCTGATTGGGCTGCAGCCTATTCAACATCCAGGCGACGAATTTCTCGCCGTACATTTCCTCGGCCAGCTCTTCCAAATCAATCAAATGGTAGTAGCGAACAGAGTTGGGATCATGGGGCATAGGCAGGCCGAGCTCGCGGTACAGCGCCTCTTTACGGCGCAACACGATGCGCTTCATTTCAGCCTTGTAGGCACCCGGCTCATCCATCAGGCAGAACAGTGAGAACAAGGTCATCTGCGCCTGCACCGGCGTAGACAAACCTGCGGTGTGGTTCAGCGCCACGGTGCGACTGTCGGCCACCAGCCGGTCAATGAATTTAAGTTTTTCAGGGGCCGTGGTAATGGAGCTGTAACGATGATTCAGTTGATCGCGCTTGGCCTTGGGCAAGCTGGCAATCTTGGCATCGATGATGTTGTCTTCGTGGGTCGCAACGACCCCCATGCGCCAGCCGGTTGCGCCGAAATACTTGGAGAACGAGTAGACCAGAATGGTGTTGTAAGGGCAGACCGCAAACAACGAAACAAAGTTGTCGGCAAAGGTGGCGTAGACATCATCAGTGAGAATGATCAGGTCAGGCCGTTTTTTAACAATCTCGGCGATGTAATGCAGGGTCTCGTCATCAATCTTCACTGATGGCGGGTTGCTTGGGTTGACCAGGAAAAAAGCTTTGACTTTAGGGTCCAGCAGCTTGTCGAGCTCTTTGTGGGTGAATTGCCATTTGTTCGATTGCGGCGCCTCGACCGACAGCGAGATGAGGTTGTAATCGCTTAGCTGCGGAATCTCGATATAGGGCGTGAAGATCGGCATGCCCAGCGCAATGGTGTCACCTGCATTGATCACATGGTTGGCTTTGAGGCTGGCAAACAGGTACGTCATTGCTGCGGTGCCGCCTTCCAGGGCGTACATGTCAAACTTGCCGACAAAGGGATAATTGCCAATCATTTCGTCGTAGATGTACTTGCCGACGATGATCTCGCTCATCACCAGCATGCGATCGGGCACCGGGTAATTACAGCCCAAAATCGCTTCGCACATCTCGTAAATAAAGTCGCCGACATTAAGGCCCATCTGATCGCTTACATAGGACACCGCCGCCTCGATAAAGCGCACACCGGGCGCATTTTCATGCTGCTTGGCAAACAGCTCAAAGCGCGCCTCAATGCCCTCACGCTTGGGAAAGCCGCCGACATGCTCCATGTACATGTAGGATCGTTCGGCTTCAGTCATGGCGAACAGACCAAACTGGAAAAAACCATGACGAGGGGTGGTTGCCAGGAAGTTGGGGTTTCCCCGCCCTGCGTTTAACATCAACTGGTGACTTTGGACCGCTCGCTGCATCAAGGCGTCTTTTAACTCAAAAGGGCTCAACAGCGCGATTTTGTCCGGGTCGCTAAAATCCATGTTGCCTCTCCTTACTTATGACTAAGCAAACTGCCAGCCGCACTCAGGCGCAGCCTGGCTTCCGAAAACAGCACATCGTCAAACAAAGGCCACCACCAACGGCCCCAACAAGGTCAAAAACACATTCGCCAGCGCATAGGTAATCGCGAACGGCACAGTCGGCACTGTGTTTTCGGCTTTATCCAGTACTTCACCAAAGGCCGGGTTGGCACTGCGCGAACCGCTAAGTGCGCCGGCGAAGATGGCCACGTTGTCGTAGCGCAAAATGTAGCGGCCAAACAGCATGGTCAGCACCAAAGGCAACACCGTGACCACAATGCCAATACCGAAAATCAGCAGCCCTTGGTCCATCACCGTATGCACCGCTTGCAGGCCAGAGGAAATCCCTACCACGACGACAAATCCTGCCAGGCCCAGATCCTTGAGAATCTGCACCGCGCCGCTGGGCATCTCGCCAAAGGTCTGCCGACGCGAGCGGAACCAACCGAACAGCAAGCCCGATAACAGGGCACCGCCGCCGCTGCCCAAGGTCAGTGGAATAGAGCCAATACGCGCGGTAAGCAGGCCAATTAACAGGCCGACAACCAAACCGGCGCCCATGTAGACGAAGTCGGTTTTAGCGCTTGGAACAATGGCATGGCCGACTTGCTCAACCACCCGATTAACATCCTGATCGGCGCCAAAGATACTCACCACATCACCCAACAGCACCGTGGTATCGGGCTCCATTGCCAGGGCTTTGCCCTGACGGGTGATCTGCGAGACATACACGCCATGGCGCACGTCCTGCGCAACTTCGGCGCGGATATCGCCAAATTTACGTTTGTCGAACAACGGGTTGGTAAGCACTACATCGCGACGCTGCATGGTCAATTCCATGTCTTCGACGTCATTCAGCTCGGTTCCCAGTCGTGGCGCTATGCTCACCACCGCAGGCCGCCGCCCAACTACGAGGACGATATCGTCGGGTTGCAGCAGCATCTCGGGGCTGGGTTGCAGAATTTGCTTGTCGCGTTTGACCCGTTCGATGGTGATCGGGATCTCGGTACTCAGCTCCAACGCCTGAATGGTGGTTGCGGTGTTCGCCGGCAGCCGGAAGATCCGCCCAACCAGATCAGGCGCGGCGGCCTGTTGATCCGGTCCGTAAACCTGTACGCCGGTCTGGGCGCTGGTTTCGGCCTTCAGTGCATCTTCCTTGATCGAGCGCCCCATAAACCGTGGCAGCAAGTTGACGCAGACCAAAATCGCGCCGAACGAACCAAACACGTAAGTCACCGCATAACCGACCGCGACATTGCCTTGCAAGCGCTGAACCTCATCGGCGGCCAGTCCCAACCGGGCAATGGCGTCACCGGCGGTGCCGATGATCGCCGACTGCGTCAGTGCACCAGCGGCAACACCAGCGGCCAACCCCTTGTCCAGGCCAAACCACTTGGCCAGGACTACCACGGTCAGCAGCCCAGTGATGGCGAGCACTGCAGCCAAAATGATTTCCTTGATCGACTGCATGCCCAGCGACCTGAAAAAATCTGGCCCGCTTTCATAGCCAACGGCGTAAATAAACAGGGCAAACATGACCGCCTTGACCCCATCATCAATTTGAACCCCTACCTGGCTGACCACCACCGCCACCAGCAACGAGCCTGCGACACCGCCGAGCTGGAACTTGCCGAACTTGATCTTGCCGATGTAGTAGCCCACCGCAATCGACAGAAACAATGCAATTTCCGGCGATTTGTTGAACAACTCGTGTAACCAGCTCATGAGTCCACCTCGGAGTAATGGATATAAAGTACTGACCGCTAGCCTGACTGCATGGAACTGGCCAAGCCGACAATAAGGGGCCCCATCAAGGGCAGTACAACGTTGGAAATGGCATAGGTGATGGTGTAACCCAACAGCGGTGTCGAGTTTCCACATGCGCTTTGAATGGCACTGAGTGCGGGGGTACTGCACTGTTGCCCGGCAATCGCCCCTAACAAAATCGGCGCGCTGAGTTTTAGCAAGAAATGGCCTGCCAGCAGCGACACAGTGGCAGGCACAACAGCAATGGCTACACCGAGCATAGGCAAGGTAAAGCCATATTGCTTAATCAGTTCGATGGCCTGCGGTCCGGAAGCCAAGCCCACCGCCGCGATAAAACCGGCCAGGCCCAAGTCTTTAAGCAGGGCCAATGCATCAGGGTTGACCGTATGCAGGTCCGCACGGCGCGCGTGATACCAACCCAGCACCAGCCCGGTCACCAACACACCACCACCGGTGCCCGCCGAGAACTCAATGGTGCCGATTTTCAGCGAAAAGCTGCCCAGCCAGGTGCCCAGCGCAATACCAATGCCGACAATGCCAATATTGCTGGTTAGCTTGTCCGGTAATTGTTTGCCGATGCGATTCAGCAGCGAGTCGGAGGCGCGTCGGCCGTGGGCGTTAGCATCGTAAATCTGCAGAATATCCTGACGCTGCAAGCGGGTGGCGGGCAACGCAGGCACCATCACTTCACCCCGGCGTATGGCCGACACGTGTACCCCTATCGGCAGCGCCAACGCTTGCAGCGGCTGGTTTACCAGGCCATCGGCAAGCACCACCACGTCGTAGGTTTCCAGGGCAAGGGTCAGCGCCCGGGCGTCAGCCGTTTCGGTGCCCAGTGACGAGGCCACCTCAATCAGTGACCCTCGATACCCCACCAATAACACGTGATCGCCCCGGTGCAATTTCAGCCAGGGCGACATAGCAAGCATATGGCCATTTCGTTGTACTCGAACAATACTGCTCTGCTGACCCAGACGTTGTTGAATATCCGCAACCCTGTGGCCAGCACCCGCCTCCACACGGTAGGCCCGTCCGATCACATTGGGGGCGGCATCCTGTCCGTCGCTGTCGACACTGCCACCCATCTGCACCCAGAGTTTTTCTGCCTCTTCGCGTAGGTTAACCCGCAGCAGCAGCGGAAATAGCTGGCTGGTGATAATGACGATGGTGATCAAGCCGCAGATATAGGTAATGGAATACGCGGTCACCACATTGCCTTGGAGGCGGACGATCTCGGCATCAGGCAAGGGCAAACGCGAAATGGCGTCGGTAGCGGTTCCGACCACCGCGGACTCAGTCGCGGCACCCGCCATCATGCCTGCCGCCGTGCCGGGGTCCAGGTCCATGACCGCAGTAGCCGTTAGCACCATAGCCAGCACCACGACCACTTCAATCAGGCAGAACAGACCCAGACGTATGCCTTTCGCATTGAGGCTGGAAAAAAACTGCGGGCCGCCGCTGTATCCCAAGGCAAAAATGAACAACATAAAAAACACGTTCTTGATGCCGGCATCGACTGTAATGTTCAGTTGGCCTATCACCAGCGCGGCGATCAGGGTGCCGCACACACCGCCCAGCTGAATCGGCCCTAACCGCACCTGACCAATCGCATAGCCGATGCTCAGCGCCAGAAAAATGGCCAGCCCGGGGACATTCTGTAATGCCTCAACAACTAGGGTGATCAAATCGCCGAGCATTAAGAATCCCTTCTTGGCAGTCATTAGGACGGCAGGTTCTGGTCGTGGGGCAATCAGCTTGAAACGCCTATGCCAGCGCACCCTAAGAGGTAAGCAGATCACAGACTCTCAGGATCAAAAGCCGACGAGCGGTTTCGGTATTTGTCGAGAAAAATAAGACTCGTTTGGCAACCGCCCTGCTCTAATTAATGCGGTATCAGGCCTGTAAAGAACTGGTCTCGGACCTATCGTTACCTGCGCAGGCGTTGAATAAAGACACCGACTGGTTAAATAACCCTATGCTATCGGCTGTGTGTGAGGTGCAACCCTGCGCCTGATTCAACTCATCGATAATCAAGGTGACGCCATGCGTGGAAGTTGTTTGTGCGGTGCGATTGAATACCATGTTGAGCAACTCGATATGCCCATCAGCCATTGCCATTGCGACACTTGTCGCAAGGCGCATTCCGCGGCCTTTGCTTCAACGGCAGGGGTGATGCGCGAGCACTTTCACTGGACCAGGGGTGAAGACAAACTCAGCGCCTATGAGTCATCCGCGGGCAAGTTCAGGCACTTTTGCTCGATTTGCGGCTCACAACTGATAGCCCAGCGGCCCGCTCAGGCCCATGTCATTGTGCGCGTCGCGACATTGGATGAAGACCCGGGCAGCAAACCCGCTCAACATATCTGGTGCAGCCACGACAAACCCTGGCTGGCACCTGACGATACCCATATTCCGCGCCATCCAGAGTGGCAACCGGGCCGCTGACCCATCACCCCCAACCCGAGGATTCAGAGGATGCAACTGCAAGGAAAAGTCGCCTTTATTACCGGCGCAGCGAGCGGCATTGGTAAACAGATTGCCGCCGTCTTTGCCGCCGAAGGTGCCAGCGTAGTGATTGCCGACCTCAACTTCGCGGCCGCCCAACAAACCGCCAAAGAACTCTCCGCCAGCCGGGGCAAAACCTTGGCAGTCGAAGTTGATGTGACCGATGAGGATCAAGTTAACGCCGGGGTTGAGTTAGCCGTTAAGACCTTTGGCGGCATTGATATTCTGGTCAGCAACGCGGGCATCCAGATCATCCAGCCGGTTCAGGATTTAAGCTATGCCGATTGGAAGAAGATGTTGGCGATTCACCTCGACGGCGCCTTTTTAACCACCAAGGCCTGCCTCAAGCATATGTACGCTCAAGGCCGGGGCGGCAGCATCATCTACATGGGTTCGGTACATTCGAAAGAGGCCTCCAAGCTAAAAGCACCCTATATCACGGCTAAACACGGCTTATTGGGCTTGGCCAAAACAGTGGCCAAAGAAGGTGGCCCAGCTGGTATCCATGCCAATGTCATTTGCCCCGGCTTTGTGCGCACACCTCTGGTGGATAAACAGATTCCCGAGCAAGCGAAGGAACTGGGCATCAGTGAAGAACAGGTGATCAGCAATGTGATGCTTAAAGATACCGTCGATGGCGAATTCACCAGCACCGAAGATGTGGCGCGCGTAGCCCTGATGTTTGCTGCATTTCCGAGCAACGCGCTAACGGGTCAGTCGCTGATCGTCAGCCACGGCTGGGGCATGGAGTAAGCCGGAGGCGCACAGGGTCAGCGCTCAGCGGACCCTGATTGGCGCAGCTTAAAACTCGATCGCCACATCACCTTGAGGCACGCTGCAGCAGGATAAAATGTAGCCCTCTGCAACGTCCTCATCAGTGATCCCACCGTTGTGCTCCATGCTCACCTCACCCGAGGTTTTCAGCACCTTACAGGTGCCACAAATGCCCATGCCACAGGCTTTGGGAATGTGCAGACCCAACTGCGCGGCTGCGGAGTGAACGGTTTCCCCCGGCGCCACGCGAATGCTTTTACCGGTCAAGACAAACTCGACCTGACGCAGGTCAGTGGCGGGCACTTCTGCAGCATCTGCAGCCTCGGCGGCTAGCTCTTTGACATCGGCGCGCACTTCTGGCGGCGTCGGACCAAAGGCTTCTTCGTGATAGCGCTGCATGTCGTAATTATTGGCTTGCAACAAGCGTTTGACTGCCGCCATGTATGGCGTAGGTCCGCAGCAGAAAATCTCGCGCTCAAGGTAATCCGGAGCCATCAGTTCCAACATCGGCTGGCTGAGATAACCGCGATACCCTGCCCAGGCTTCACCCAGGCCGTGTTTTTCGCAAATCACATGCAGGCTGAAGTTGTTGATCCGCGCGGCCATGTGCTCCAGCTCGCGGTGATAAATAATGTCCTTTGGCGAACGCGCACTGTGCACAAACACCATATCCACATTGGCATTGGTGTCGTAATACCAGCGGGCCATGGACATCACCGGTGTGATACCGACACCGCCACTGAGAAACAGCACCTTGTCCGAGGGAAAATCAATCGCATTGAAATTACCCACCGGGCCATGCACAGCCAGGTCCTGCCCTTCTTGCAGGTTGTCGTGCAGCCAATTGGAGACCTTGCCGCCCGGTACGCGCTTAATGGTGATGGAGAAACTGTAGGGCACCGACGGCGCGCTGGATATGGTGTACGAGCGCATGATCGGTAAACCATCGATCTCAAGCTCAAGGGTCACGAATTGCCCCGGCTTGAAGAAGTACAGCACTGGCTGGTCCGCCATAAAGCAAAAGGTGCGCACATCCCAGGTTTCCTGAATCACCTTGACGCAGCGTACCAGGTGCCGCCCGTTGCTCCAGGTCTGGGTGGTAACCGGGTTTAAAAAATCATTGGTGGTCATGCACGTGTCTCCGCGCGCGGCCGGATATCGGCCTAGATGGGGCGGATTGTGCTTAAGCTGCTGCCCCGCCATTTACCTGTCAGCGACATTCACATACTTATCGCGACCTGCCTGATAACACGGGCCATAGCGCGTCGGAAACGGATTCAGCCGTGTCGCCCATAGATATGGATAACAACGCGCGCCCAGCCACACTCGACCTCAGCCGAAACACAACTAACCGCGCCTACGGTCTGTGCTCAAGCAGGGTTGTCTGCTTCAGATAATCCGCCACTCGGCCGGCGAAAACAGACCCGTTAGCTCGCCTTGCGATTGCAGTTAAAACCACTTTTACGGCGGCTAAACCCGCCATTGAGGAGTTAATGATGGACGTCACTTCGACCCTGAGCCTGGGCGACCCTCTTGAGCCGGCACGCAAGGCCACAGCCGAGATGCTGCACAACCGCGAGCGAACCTTTTCCTTGCCGCAACCCTTCTACAACGATGAGCGGCTGTTCCAGATCGATATGCAGGAGATCTTCCATAAAGAGTGGCTGATCGCCGGCATGACATGCGAAATCCCCACCAAGGGCAATTACCTGACCCTGCAAATTGGCGATAACCCGATCATCGTGATTCGCGGTGCAGAAGGCGTGGTTCACGCCTTTCACAATGTGTGTCGCCACCGTGGCTCACGCTTGTGCACCAGCGACAAAGGCAAGGTTGCCAAACTGGTCTGCCACTACCATCAATGGACTTACGAGCTTGACGGCCGTTTGCTCTTTGCGGGAACTGAAATGGGCGCCGACTTCGACATGCAGCAATACGGCCTCAAGCCAGTCAACTGCAAGGTCGCAGGCGGCTATGTGTTTATTTCGCTGGCGGAAAACCCGCCCGCAATCGACGATTTCCTTGAAACCCTGGCCCATTACATGGAGCCCTATGACATGGAAAACACCAAGGTGGCGGTGCAAACCACCCTGGTGGAAAAGGCCAACTGGAAACTTGTATTAGAGAACAACCGCGAGTGCTATCACTGCAATGGCGCGCACCCTGAGCTGCTGAAAAGCCTGCTCGAATGGGATGACGTTACCGACCCCCGTGCCGATCAGGCATTCAAAGATCACGTCGCCGAATCAGCCGCCAAATGGGACGCCGAGAAAATCCCCTTTGCCCATGCCAGCTTTGGCTTGCGTAACCGTATCGTGCGCATGCCGCTGCTCAAGGGCACTGAGTCCATGACCATGGATGGCAAGCGTGGCTGTCAGAAGCTGATGGGCCGCATCCAAAACCCGGAGCTTGGTTCGATGCGCATCCTGCACTTGCCCCATTCGTGGAACCATTGCATGGGCGATCACCTGATTGTATTCACGGTATGGCCGATCAGCGCCCAGGAAACCGTGGTCACCACCAAATGGCTGGTGCACAAGGATGCAGTTGAAGGGGTTGATTACGACCCTGCCCGGCTCACTCAAGTCTGGGATGCAACCAACAACCAAGATCGCCGTCTGGCCGAAGAAAATCAGCGCGGCATCAACTCCACCGCGTATCAACCCGGCCCATACTCGAAAACCTACGAGTTTGCGGTGGTTAACTTTATCGACTGGTACAGCGAGCGCCTGCTCAATAACCTTGGCGCGCAGCCAATCCCCCAGCTGCGCCAAGTCGCAACGGAATAACCTGGGTATGTCGCTGAGTTTGCTGCTGGTAATAGCGCTATTGGTTTACGGGCTAACGGCGCTAGTGCCGAGCCACAAATCGGCTAAACCCAGCGACAACGTTTGAAGCCCGCGTTGCACGAACCATGGTGGGCAAGCTTCGCGTTGCCGCACCCTACAAGGGCCACCATTGGCGGCTGCCAACGCAAGATGACTAGGCCACGTCGGTGATTATCAGCGCTTGGGCAAGCCAATAACGCGGCCAACATACACTGGCGCCGGCAGAGGGTGATGGGCGGCGGCCAAGGTATCGACTCTCGCTTGCACGGCCTCTGCAAATACCGCTGAGCGCCCGCTGTTAACGTCGATATTCATCAGCATTTGCTCGCTTTCGGCCAACGCCGCCTCGACGCCAGCCAGGTGCAAGCTGTGATGAATATGCAGACGTTTCTGGTCATGGGCGAGGATCTGTGTGCGCACTTCAACCAGCGCGCCCAAACGCACCTCGTTGAGGTAATTGAGATGGCATTCAAGGGTATACAGCGTATGGCCAGTATTCGCCCTGCCCGCTTCATCAAGACCGAGATGATCCATCAGCGAGTCAGTGGCATAGCTGAAAATCAGCAGATAGAAGGCATCGCGCAGGTGCTGGTTGTAATCTACCCACTCAGGCAACACCTCGGTTTTGTATGTCGTTAGCCGGGTCATTGACGACTCCTATCGATACGCTGCCAAGTCCGGCTTGGCAGCGTGAACCCTGATCAGTCTGCGGGCGCAAAACCGTGCTTGGCTTTGGTTTGCTTGATCGCCTCTTGCACAGCAATCAGGCAATCATCGCGGTAGCGTTCCAACTCGGCAATGCTGCGCTCGCCTTGCTGCGCGGCAGTGCCCTCAACCACGCTGTCGATCAGGCCTTCGGTTAACTCCGGCGCCTCGAGATAGGTCCACGGCAGTTTCAACGCCGGGCCAAACTGATTCATGAAATGGCGCATACCGGCATCGCCACCGGCCAAGGTGTAGGTCAGGAAAGTGCCCATAAATGACCAGCGCAGGCCAGCACCGAAGCGGATTGCATCATCAATCTCGCCGGTGGTGGCAACGCCATCGTTGATAAGATGCAATGCTTCACGCCACAAGGCTTCGAGCAAACGATCGGCAATAAAACCCGGCACTTCTTTACGCACATGCAAGGCGCGCATGCCAATGGCGGTGTAAACCTGCATTGCCGCTTCGACAGCCTCAGGTGCGGTCTTTTCGCCGCCAACCACTTCGACCAATGGCAACAGGTAGACCGGATTAAACGGATGCCCCACCACGCAGCGCTCTGGATGCTGTGACTTGGCGTAAAACTCGCTGGGCAACAGCCCGGAGGTGCTGGAGCCGATCAGTGCATCAGGCCGCGCCGCCGCGCTGATTTTAGCGTGTAGATCAAGTTTCAGGGCCAGCACCTCAGGTGCGCTTTCCTGAATGAAATCGGCCTCCTGCACGCACTCTTCAATGCTCACGGCAAAACGCAAACGCGTCTGTGCTGCGCCCTCAGCCAGACCTTGCTTTTCCAGCGCCGGCCAGGCGTTCGCCACCCGCTGACGCAATACAGCTTCTGCACCCGGCGCAGGGTCCCAAGCCACAACATCAAGGCCATGAGCCAATGCACGGGCCACCCAACCACTGCCGATGACACCGGTGCATATGGCGGCGAAGGTTTTTACTTCGGTGACAAACTTCATAGCGACTCCATTGATTCTAAGCAGGTGCGGCGCAAGGATTAGGGACCTTCTGAAAAAGGTAGCGAGCGCGGGGAGTACAAGGCGAAAAGATGCGAAAAACGACCGGGGTCGCGTTCGACTTTAGTTGTCCTAAATGAGCATTTTGAGCAGTTTTTCAACGCAGCATGGGCTGCCCCAGTAATACCTAGCGCAGTAGTTTTTCAAAGGTTCCTTAAACGGATTTAAGCTTCATCTTCACCCGACCTTCAGCCGGCGTCAGTGCGCGGCCGCCAAGGCGTTGGATAATTTCAACCACACGCTCTACCAGTTGACCATTGGTGGCGTGAACGCCACGGTCCAGCCAGATATTGTCTTCAAGCCCAACTCGCACATGGCCGCCCAACAGCATGGCTTGCGCGGCCATTGGCATTTGCGTGCGACCGATACCGAAACCTGCCCAGGTTGCACCGGCTGGCAGGTTATCGACCATGGCTTTCATGCTCACGGTGTCTGCCGGTGCGCCCCATGGGATGCCCAGGCACAGCTGGAACAGTGGGTCTTCAAGCAGCCCTTCTTTAAGCATCTGCTTGGCGAACCACAGGTGCCCGGTGTCAAAAATTTCCAGCTCGGCCTTTACGCCCAGCTCGGTAATGCGTTTAGCGCCGGCACGCAGCTGCGCCGGGGTGGAGACATAGATATAGTCGCCATCACCAAAATTCAGGGTGCCGCAATCCAGGGTGCAGATTTCCGGGCGCAGCGCTTCAATGTGCTTGAGCCGCTCCATTGGGCCGACCAGATCAGTACCTGCGCCAAACTCCAGCGGTTGCTCACCTGGACCGATTTCAAGATCACCGCCCATACCGGCCGTGAGGTTGATAATGACATCAGTGCCGCTTTCGCGGATGCGCTCAACCACTTCACGGTACAGTTCAACATCGCGGCTCGGCTTGCCGGTTTTTGGGTCACGGACGTGACAATGAGCAACCGTAGCGCCAGCCTTTGCCGCTTCAATTGCCGCATCGGCAATCTGCTTAGGCGTCACAGGGATTGCCGGATGCCGACCGACTGTATCTCCAGCACCGGTGACTGCGCAGGTGACAATGACTTCATAGTTCATGGTGCGACTCCTTTATTTCAGGCAACAACAACCCATACGCGGACACGCCGCGCATGGGAATGCATCAAGGTAGTTTTACTTCAGGGTGGCAATAACGCCGTCAGCAGGCTTGCCGTCAAAGGTGGTGACACCCTTGAGCCAGCCGCTAACAACCTGCGGATTGGCTTTGATCCACTCGCGGGCAACATCTTCAGGCTTTTTGCGGTCCATAATCGGTGCCATCATCTGGCTTTCCTGCTCGCTGGTAAAACGCATATTGCTCAGCAGTTGGTTCACATTGGGGCAGCGCTCAGCGTAATCCGGTGCGGTAACAGTCGAAACCGTGGCAGCGCCATCATTCGGGCCGAATACGTCTTCTGTGCCGGAGAGGTAGGTGATTGGGTGCTGCAGGTTCATTGGGTGCGGCTTCCAACCGAAGAACACGATTGGCTTGTCGCTGCGCGCCGCACGGTTAACCGCTGCGAGCATGCCGGCTTCGCTGGACTCAATAAGCTTGAACTCGCCCAACCCAAACTGGTTGGTATCAATCATTTTCTGAATCGCCGTGTTCGCGCCTGAACCCGCATCAATACCGTAGATTTTGCCATCGAGCTGATCTTTGAACTTGGCAATGTCAGCCATGGTCTTCAGACCTTTGTCAGCGCTGGAGGTGAGTACGGCAGGTGCCGCCACTGCATCACTGAGCGAGGGTGTATCCATCACCTTGACTGCTTTCTTCTCAAGGAACGGCTGGATATTGTCGTCCATGATCGGCTTCCAGTAGCCGAGGAACACGTCAATCTGGTCTTTCTGGATACCGGCGAAAATGATTTGCTGCGATGCCTGGGTCTGCTTGGTTTCATAGCCAAGCCCTTCAAGCAGGGTGGAGGCTACTGCGGTGGTTGCAACAACATCCGTCCAGCCGACTGCACCGACACGCACGTTCTTACAGCTTGCTTGTTCCGCAGCCAACAACGACGAGCTGCACAGGGCGAGTACACAGCCACCGGCGATTAAATTAAGACGTTTCATAGTTTTGCTCCCTCGCTTTACGGTTTATATCCAAGGTCTCGATGTGCAGAAAAAACAGCCTGCGACAGGGCCCGGATTTTGTTCTGTAGAGGCTTTGCCGCCCCTCCGTGTTCGGGCTTGATAACACCCGATGCAGCCACAATACCCAAGAATGCGCTGGATAAAGCGCACTTTAACGACTGTTTATGGAACTATAGCGACTGCAACACGGGGTAGCGCTGCTGCCCAGCGCCATCTGAATCCGTCACGAAGAGGTCAATCAAGGCAATGCCCACTACTTTCTGGTTTCTGCTGCTACCGGGCTTTTCGATGATGGGCTTGATGTCCGCCACTGAGCCCTTGCGCGTCGCCAACCGCTTCAAGGGCGAGCTCTATGACTGGCGCTTGATCAGCATAGATGGTGGCCCCGTGGAGGCCAGCAATGGCATGTCACTGAACGTCGAGAGTGCTCTGGACCATCACGAGCAGCCTCATACGGTGTTTGTGATCAGCGGGTTTGAGCCCCTGGCCGGTTACACCCAGCCATTGTCGAGCTGGCTGCACCGGCTGGATCGTGAAGATGTGGTGCTGGGCGCTATCGACACCGGCAGCTTTATTCTGGCCGAAGCCAAATTGCTGAATAAACAACGTATCACCCTGCATTGGGAGGCGATCAACGCATTTCAGGAGCGCTACCCGAGCCTTAATGTCACCCAGGAATTATTTGAGATAGACGGCAAACGCATTACCACGGCGGGCGGCACATCGACCATAGACATGATGCTGACCTTGATCGCCCGGGATCACGGCGAACCCATGGCGGTCAAGGTCTCGGAACAGTTTGTACTCGGTCGTATTCGCTCACGTCAGGATCACCAGCGCATGCAGGTCACCAGCCGTTACGGCGTGCACAATAAAAAGCTCAGCCTGGTTATCGCTGAAATTGAACGTCGCAGTGAAAACCCGCTAACGCCGCAGCAATTGGCCGATATGGTGCAGATAACCCCCCGTCAGCTTGAACGTTTGTTTCGCCAGCACCTCAATGACACTCCGGCCAATTTCTACCTCAACCTGCGCCTGGATAAAGCCCGGCAACTGCTGCGCCAAAGTGATATGAGCGTGTTGGAAGTCGCACTCGCCTGCGGCTTTGAATCTTCGTCCTATTTCTCCCGGCGCTACCGCAAACGTTTCCAGACCAGCCCCAGCCAGGATCGCCATGAGCACAGTTGATCAATCTCTGGCGAGCAAATAAGCAAGCGATGAACAAGCACAGAGAGCGAATGGGAAAAGCATCATCCCGCGTAACGGGCGATGCGATGACCTATCAATTTGCGACCTGTTGTTGACGCTTTCGGCAATCCCTCAGTCGTTTTTACACCGGGTTATTTCACCCCTCGGGGATATGCTCACCTCAAAGCGTCATCAGCAGATGTGACGCAAGAACCTGAGGGGACAGCCTGATGAGCCCAGCCGAATTGCACGCCGACAGCATCGTTATAGACGGGCTGATTATCGCTAAATGGAACCGTGAACTGTTTGCTGACATGCGCAAAGGTGGCCTGACAGCGGCCAACTGCACGGTGTCGGTCTGGGAAGGGTTCCAGGCCACCGTCAATAACATCGGCGCCAGCCAAAAACTGATTCGCGAGAACAGCGACTTAGTTATTCCGGTGCGCACCACGGCTGATATCCGTAGCGCCAAAGAACAGGGCAAAACCGGGATCATCTTTGGCTTCCAGAATGCCCACGCCTTTGAAGACCAGATTGCCTATGTTGAGGTGTTCAAGCAGCTGGGCGTTGGCATCGTACAAATGTGCTACAACACGCAAAACCTCGTTGGTACCGGCTGCTATGAGCGTGACGGCGGCCTGTCCGGCTTCGGCCGGGAGATCGTTGCCGAGATGAACCGCGTCGGCATCATGTGCGATCTGTCCCACGTGGGGTCAAAGACCAGTGAAGAAGTCATTCTCGAATCGAAAAAACCGGTGTGCTACTCACATTGCCTGCCTTCCGGCCTCAAAGATCACCCGCGCAACAAATCCGATGAAGAGCTTAAATTTATTGCCGACCACGGCGGCTTCGTCGGCGTCACCATGTTTGCCCCTTTCCTCGCCAAAGGCATCGACTCAACCATCGACGATTACGCCGAAGCGATTGAGTACGTGATGAATATTGTCGGTGAAGACGCCATCGGCATTGGCACCGACTTTACCCAGGGTCACGGTCAGGATTTCTTTGAGTGGCTGACCCACGACAAAGGCTATGCACGGCGCCTGACCAGCTTCGGCAAGATCGTCAACCCGCTGGGCATCCGCACTGTCGGCGAATTTCCCAACCTCACCGAAACCTTGCTCAAGCGCGGCATGCCAGAACGCGTTGTGCGCAAGGTCATGGGCGATAACTGGGTACGTGTGCTTGCCGACGTCTGGGGCGAATAGTCGCCACCTGCCTGCAGCCATCCAGCGCTAGGGCGACATCGCCACTTCTGTGCAAAGCACACAAATTTTGGAGTTTGACCATGTCCACACACGTACCTGAAATGCCCATCCAAGTTGACGATGAGACTGGGGTTTGGACCACCGATGCCCTGCCGATGCTCTACGTTCCACGCCACTTCTTCGTCAATAACCACAAGGGTATTGAAGAAGTGCTGGGCGCAGAGGCCTATGCCGAGATCCTCTACAAAGCGGGCTACAAGTCGGCTTGGCACTGGTGTGAGAAAGAAGCCGAATGTCACGGCATGAGCGGCGTAGCGGTGTTTGAGCACTACATGAAGCGCCTGTCACAGCGCGGCTGGGGCTTGTTCAAAATTGAGCATATCAACCTTGAGAAAGGCACCGCTGAAGTACGCCTTGAGCACTCGGCCTTTGTTTATGTGTACGGCAAATGCGGACGCAAGGTCGATTACATGTTCACCGGCTGGTTTGCCGGGGCCATGGACCAAATCCTCGAAGCCAGCGGAAGCGATGTCCGCACCGTCGCCGAACAAGAATTTGGTGCATCCGAAGACGGCCACGAGCACGGCCTCTTCGTTGTTAAACCTATTTGACCCAGCCGCTGTAAAGCACCGCCAGCTGAGGAGTATGAAATGGCTTTCGAGGCAATGTTCCAGCCGATCCAGATCGGCAAATTGACGGTCCGCAACCGTGTAATCAGCACAGCGCACGCCGAGGTGTATGCCACTGATGGCGGCATGACCACCGAGCGCTACGTCAAGTATTACGAAGAAAAGGCCAAGGGCGGCATCGGCCTGGCGATTTGCGGCGGGTCATCGGTTGTTGCCATCGATAGCCCGCAACAGTGGTGGAGTTCGGTAAATCTGGCGACCGACCGGATCATTCCGCACTTCCAGAATCTTGCCGACGCCATGCACAAGCACGGCGCCAAGATCATGATTCAGATCACCCACATGGGCCGCCGCTCACGCTGGGACGGCTTCCACTGGCCAACCTTGATGTCACCGTCGGGCATCCGCGAGCCCGTACATCGCGCCACCTGCAAAACCATCGAGCCAGAAGAAATCTGGCGGGTTATCGGTAATTATGCGCAAGCCGCACGCCGGGCCAAGGCAGGGGGTTTGGACGGTGTCGAGCTGTCGGCGGTACACCAGCACATGATCGATCAATTCTGGTCGCCACGGGTTAATAAACGTGAAGACGAATGGGGCGGCAGCTTTGAAAAGCGCATGCGCTTTGGCCTGGAAGTGCTTAAAGCGGTGCGCGCCGAAGTCGGTGATGATTTCTGCGTGGGCATGCGCCTCTGCGGTGACGAGTTCCACCCGGACGGCCTCACCCACGAGGACATGAAGCAAATCGCCAAGTACTACGACGACACCGGCATGCTCGACTTTATCGGCGTGGTTGGCTCAGGTTGCGACACGCACAACACCCTGGCCAACGTCATTCCCAATATGAGCTACCCGCCAGAGCCATTTCTGCATTTGGCAGCCGGCATCAAGGAAGTGGTCAAGGTGCCGGTGCTGCACGCTCAGAACATCAAGGACCCGAATCAGGCCACACGCATTCTTGAAGGCGGCTATGTCGACATGGTCGGCATGACCCGCGCGCACATTGCCGACCCGCACCTGATCGCCAAGATCAAAATGGGTCAGATTGATCAGATCAAACAGTGCGTCGGCGCCAACTACTGCATCGACCGCCAATACCAAGGCCTGGATGT
The DNA here is from genome assembly GCF_963971045.1 of Pseudomonas sp. EL_65y_Pfl2_R95. Taxonomy (NCBI): domain Bacteria; kingdom Pseudomonadati; phylum Pseudomonadota; class Gammaproteobacteria; order Pseudomonadales; family Pseudomonadaceae; genus Pseudomonas; species Pseudomonas sp. EL_65y_Pfl2_R95. The sequence continues at coordinate 197,355 of NZ_CAXAOV010000005.1, forward strand.
TCTGTGCATCCAGAACGCCGCCACCTCCCGTGAATATATGGGTGTGCCGCACATTATCGAGAAGACCACCGGCGTTAAGCGCAAAGTGGTGGTAGTCGGTGGCGGCCCAGCGGGGATGGAAGCGGCGCGCGTGGCGGCGGAACGCGGTCACGATGTCACCCTGTTCGAGAAGAAAGATCAGCTCGGCGGGCAGATCACCACGGCGTCAAAGGCTCCACAACGCGACCAGATTGCCGGCATTACCCGCTGGTTTCAGCTCGAACTGGCACGTTTGCATGTGGACCTGCGCCTCGGCACTGGCGCTGATGAAGCAACCATTCTCGACCTGCGCCCAGACATCGTGGTGCTGGCCAACGGTGGTCATCCATTTGTTGAGCAAAATCCGCAATGGGGTGCGGAAGAAGGCTTGATTGTCAGCAGCTGGGACATTCTCGATGGCACCGTTGCGCCGGGTAAAAACGTGCTGGTGTACGACACCATTTGCGAGTTCACCGGCATGTCGGTGGCGGATTTCCTTGCCGACAAAGGTGCGCAGGTTGAGATCGTCACCGACGACATAAAGCCCGGCGTGGCAATTGGCGGCACATCGTTCCCCACCTACTACCGCAGCATGTACCCCAAAGAAGTGATCATGACTGGCGACCTGATGCTGGAAAAAGTCTACCGCGAAGGCGACAAACTGGTGGCGGTATTGGAGAACGAATACACCGGCGCCCATGAGGAGCGCGTGATCGATCAGGTGGTGGTCGAGAACGGCGTGCGTCCCGATGAACGCCTGTACTACGCACTCAAAGAAGGCTCACGCAACAAAGGCCAGATTGATGTTGAAGCGCTTTTTGCCATTGAACCGCAACCTTGCCTGAGTGAGAGCGGCGATGGCTACTTGCTGTTTCGCATCGGCGACTGCGTGGCTCAGCGAAATACACACGCCGCCATCTACGACGCCCTGCGCTTGTGTAAAGACTTCTGATCGGCCTGATCGGCCCCTGAGCGCGCTGTGCTGCGTTGTTCCCCTTGCCAATAGAACCACTATTGGCTGCGGTGAACGCCTTGCCCAGCACACTCAGTGACTCGATCAAGTACGACATAGATTGGTAAGGGCAAGGGCAAGAGCAGAGGCTTTTGTAGTAGAAAATCTAAGCCTGAATTACACCGCGCTGGTGGGAAATCAGCACTGAATATAAAAACTGGTGGGCTGGAAATTAGCCAACTCCCCCTTGTTATGCGGTCCCGCTAGGGAGACCCGAGATGTTGAATACTGTTTTGCCTGTCCTGCTGTTCGTCGCGCTGGCGCTGGCAGTCGTGGGCGCACTGAAACGCTTTGCCATGTGGCGACGCGGCCGTGCCGCTCAGGTTGACTGGCTTGGCGGGCTGCTCGCGATGCCGCGCCGTTATATGGTTGATCTGCACCATGTGGTGGCTCGCGACAAATACATCGCCAATACCCACGTCGCAACTGCTGGCGGTTTCGTGTTGGCCGCTGTATTAGCGATTCTGGTGCATGGCTTTGGCCTGCATAACCGCATTCTTGGCTTTGTTCTGTTGGCCGCCACGGTGCTGATGTTCATTGGCGCAATATTTGTCGCCAAGCGGCGCCTCAATCCTCCTTCGCGGCTGTCAAAAGGGCCGTGGATGCGCTTGCCGAAAAGCTTGCTGATGTTCTCCGCCAGCCTGTTTATCGCCACTTTACCGGTTGCCGGAATTGTGCCGATTGGCTTCGGCGGCTGGCTCTTGGCTGCAGTTCTGCTGGTGGGTATTGCCTGGGGCGTTAGCGAGCTGTTCTTCGGCATGACATGGGGCGGGCCGATGAAGCACGCATTTGCCGGCGCCCTGCATCTGGCATGGCACCGTCGCGCCGAGCGTTTTGCTGGCGGCCGCTCCACTGGATTAAAGGCCCTTGACCTGGACAACCCGCAGGCGCCGCTTGGGGTCGAAAAACCCAGCGACTTCACCTGGAACCAACTGCTCGGCTTTGACGCCTGCGTGCAATGCGGCAAATGCGAAGCCGCGTGCCCGGCCTTTGCCGCCGGCCAGCCGCTGAACCCGAAAAAGCTGATTCAGGACATGGTTGTCGGCCTCGCTGGCGGCACTGATGCCAAGTTTGCCGGTTCGCCCTACCCGGGCAAGCGCATTGGTGAACACAGTGGCGGTCCGCACCTGCCCATTGTCGCGTTGCACGGCAAGGCCTTGGTCGATGCGGAAACCCTGTGGTCATGCACCACTTGCCGCGCTTGCGTTGAAGAATGTCCGATGATGATCGAGCATGTCGATGCCATTATCGACATGCGCCGCCACCTGACATTGGAAAGAGGCGCCACGCCAAACAAGGGTGCCGAAGTGCTGGAGAACCTGATTGCCACCGACAACCCCGGCGGCTTCGCACCCGGCGGCCGATTGAACTGGGCCGCAGATCTCGATCTCCCCCTGATGCGCGACAAGCAACAGGCCGATGTCCTGTTCTGGGTCGGTGACGGGGCATTCGACATGCGCAATCAACGCACCTTGCGCGCACTGGTCAAGGTCCTCAAAGCCGCGAACGTCGACTTTGCCGTGCTGGGTCTGGAGGAGCGCGACAGCGGCGATGTCGCACGCCGCTTGGGCGATGAAGCCACCTTTCAACAGCTGGCCAGGCGCAATATCGACACCTTGGCCCAATACCGCTTCAAGACCATCGTCAGCGCCGATCCGCACAGTTTCCATGTACTGAAAAACGAGTATGGCGCATTCGGCGGCGACTACAGCGTGATGCATCACAGCACCTTCATCGAACAGCTGATCAGCGCTGGAAAACTCAATCTGGGCAAGCATCAGAATGCCTCTGTCACCTATCACGACCCTTGCTACCTGGGCCGTTACAACGGCGAATATGAAGCGCCGCGCAAGGTTCTTGATGCCATTGGCATTGAAGTCAAAGAGATGCAGCGCTCCGGCTTTCGCTCACGCTGCTGTGGCGGCGGCGGTGGCGCGCCCATTACCGATATTCCCGGCAAGCAGCGGATTCCTGACATGCGCATGGTCGATATCATCGAAACCGGCGCAGAGGTTGTCGCCGTAGGCTGCCCGCAGTGCACTGTGATGCTTGAAGGCGTGGTTGAACCGCGGCCGCAAATCAAAGACATCGCCGAACTGGTTGCCGAGGTGTTGATTGAATCCGCAGCGGTTCGCCCCGCTCAACGCCAAGCAGCGGAGGCCGTATGAGTGAGATTATTCGCCGCGACCCGCATGCCGAGTGGATTGCACGCAACCGCCTGCATCCGCTGCATGCGAGCCTGCAAAGCAGCGTTTCAAGCTGGCTCAGCGCAGACGGCGTGCCGCGCAAGAACCCACATGCGGTCGGGTTTATCGGGCCCAACGGGATCAAACGCATCGACCGTTCTGGTGCGCAGCAAGCCAGCACCGACAAACGCAGCAGCGCGCCAACCGTGGTGGAATTGCCACTGCACATCGTCGAGCAGCCGGCATTTCATATCTGCGTGGTACCCGACATGGTCGGCGGCCGCTTGAGCAGTCACGACAAGGATTTGCTTGGCCTCGCCCGTAAACTGGCAGGCGCGGAGGGTGCGGTGGTGGGGGTGATCTTTGCCGAACACAAGGAAAGTGCCTTCGACACTGCGGGCGTCGACCGCATTGTGCACTTTACCGACGCGGTGTTTGACGGCTATGCGCCGGAGCAGCGTGTGGGTGCCCTGGTTCGCGTCGAAAGCCAACTGGCTCCGCGCCATTGGCTGCTGCCAGACAGCCGCAATGGTGGCGGCGAACTAGGCCGCAGGCTGGCCGCGAAACTGTCAGAGCGTCCGGCTACCCGCGTCTGGCAAGTGGCCGACGAACAGAGTATTGGGCGAGCCGGTGCGGGCCGTGAAGATCTACAGCGCCCTGCCCCGCGCTTGATTCTGGCCATGGCTGAATGTGCTGAACCGATCAGTGAAACCCGCCATCAGGCGCTGCCTTTACAGCTGCAGGATGCAATCAATACAAGCCGCTCGCGCATCGATGATCTTGGTGCGGTGGCGGTGGACCCGGCATTGATTCCGATGGCTGAGGCGGAATTTATTCTGTCAGGCGGCAACGGTGTTAAAGACTGGCCACTGTTCCATCAGGCGGCGGCAACATTGGGCGCCACCGAAGGCGCTTCGCGGGTGGCGGTCGATGACGGCTTTATGCCGCGCAATCGCCAAGTGGGCGCAACCGGCACCTGGGTTACCGCACGGGTGTACCTCGCCGTGGGTATATCCGGCGCCATTCAACACTTACAAGGGATTGGCGCCTGCGACAAAGTTGTCGCAGTAAACATGGACGCCAATTGCGACATGGTTAAACGCGCTGACTTATCGGTTATCGGCGACTCGGCGGCGATCCTTCAGGCATTGATTGCGCGCATTGACGCCCATCGGCAGGGAGGCATTCGTGATGCAGCCTGATCCGCTAACTTCAACAGAATTCAAGGTCGTGGCCCTGGTTTCAGTCGGCGCTCACCCAACCTCGGGCCGCCCCCGGCGCGCTGAACAAGACGCCCGCGCAGTCGAACTCGGTTTGCGGATCGCAGGCGAAGCGCTTCAGGTCGTGCATGCCGGTGATCCGCAGCAAGAAGCTTTACGGGGTTACTTAGGCATGGGCATCAGACAACTTCAGGTGCTTGAACAGCCGCCGCAAACCGATGTTGTTCATGCCCTGAGCGAGTATTTGCAGGACGCCGATGCCCAGCTCATCCTCACCGGCAGCCAGGCGGAAACCGGCGAAGGCTCCGGCATGCTCCCCTATTTGCTGGCTGAGCAACTGGGCTGGCCGATCGTAGTCGGGCTGGCTGAAGTTGAGCGCATTGACCAGGATATTGCGCACGTACTGCAAGCGCTGCCCCGCGGCCAACGCCGGCGCTTGCAAGTGCAGATGCCGTTTATCGCCAGTGTCGATAACGCCGCGCCGCTTGCACGACAAAGTGCCTTTGGTCCAGCACGACGCGGTGAGTTGCACGCTACAGCAGCCAACGTCTGCCCCGATCCTCTGTTCAGTGACGGCCAATTGCAGCCCGCACGGCCAAGGCCCAAACGGCTTAAAGTGATCAAGGCCAAAACCGGCGCCGAACGGATGAAAGCTGCGACAGCGAAAGCATCGGGCGGCGGTGGCCAAGTGCTAAAAGACTGCTCGCCAACGGAGGCAGCCGAGGCTATCTTCAAATTACTAATCGATGAAGGCGTGCTGCGTTAAGCCGCCAATCGCAGGAGCTTTACCATGATGCACGCTGACTTGATTGATCAGGAAGACCTGCGCGAGCGCCTCAATGCCATTGGCCTGGCGATTCCATCAGGAGCAACCGCTGAGCAAGCTTGCGCTCAGGCCGTCAGTGGCCTAAGCCCGGACCGTGCATTGGCCTTACGCCGAGTGGTCGAGGATTTATTGGGCGGCAGTGCCACCCTGTTGCCTGCGGTGCGCGAGGCGATTTCGCGCACGCTGTTACCGGCCCTGGTACCACAAAACAAGTAAAGCGGATGACGCCGTTATCATCCGCCGTCGATCCCCGCGTAACTAGCCAATATTGATGCAATATTGATTGAGCCATGGGCGACAGCTTAGCGTTGTCACGACCCTTTGCGCCTGCGACTGCGCCCTCTGCTCAACCTGTCGGCGGGCAACCTGCGCATTGCCCGCCTGAGCCCTTAAATACGCACGCTGGCAAAGGTCGATTCACCTTGCGCCCGGGTCAATGCCGCCATGGCACTGGATGACGAAGGCCGCATCAGGTCTTCGGTTACTGGCACCAGCGAGACGATCTTCGACAGGCTATTGCCCGCCCGTTCATCACGCGGTGGAATCCCGAAATACTCGCGGTAGCACTTGGAAAAGTGCGGCGTTGAAACAAAACCACATACCGAAGCCACTTCAATAATCGACATCGAGGTTTGCTTGAGCAACTGACGCGCACGAATCAGGCGCAGCTTCAGGTAATAACGCGATGGCGAGCAGTGCAGGTACTTTTGAAACAAGCGCTCCAATTGACGCCGCGAAACATCGACATAGCAGGCCAGTTCGTCGAGGTCGATCGGCTCTTCAAGGTTGGCTTCCATCAACGCAACGATTTCCTGCAACTTGGGTTGGTTCGTCCCGAGCATGTGCTTGAGGGGAACCCGCTGATGGTCTTGCTCGTTTCGAATACGCTCGTAGATAAACATCTCGGAAATTGCGGCCGCCAGCTCACGCCCGTGCTCACGGCCGATCTGGTGCAGCATCATGTCCATCGGCGCGGTGCCGCCAGACGAGGTATTGCGGTTACGATCAATCGAGAACAGGCGTGTGGTGATGGCTGCACGCGGGAAGGCTTCCTGCATCGAAGCCAGGCATTCCCAATGCACACTGCAGTCATATCCGTCGAGCAGGCCTGCTTTGGCCAAGGCCCAGCTACCGGTACACACTGCGCCGATATGCCGCCCTTGACGGGCCATGAGTTGCAGCCATTGCAAATGTTCGCGGGTCACGCTGCGCTGGATATCGACGCCGCCACACACGATCACCGCGTCCAGCTTGGGTACGCTGCTCAGAGAAGCATCTGGGCTGATATTCAGTCCATCACTGGCTGTGACTTGCGCACCCGTTAGGGTAATGGTGTACCAGCGATACAGCTCCTTACCAGAAAGCTGATTGGCCATACGCAGAGGCTCGATTGCCGAAGCCAGGGAAATCAGGGTGAAATTATCCAGAAGCAAAAAGCCGATGGTCTGAGGTAACTGGTTCGGAGGCTGAGCCCCGCTGGTGGACTGCGACATTTAGCAAACCCTCACACAAGCACGTAGTTGAGCTTTAACAGCTCTTTCTTGGAATAGATCTACGATTGTCAGCGCGAAACTCAGGCCAGTCATGAACGGCTTCAGTCACTGTCCATAACTCAACATCCACACTGTGCATCGTACGTCTGGTTACCGCAGCCCCAGACTGGCAGTAATCACAACGCAAAGGCCATGCCTAAATTGATTGGCCGTTCAATAAAAAAAATCCCTCGCTACAAGCCACGCCATATCAGCATGCGCGACAACGACGAAACCATTCGGAAAACGACCTGAAGGCAAGTAGCCATGCGGCTTTGAGCATTTTCGTAGCACCATTCAAACAGCTGTTTGTAACCCCGCCTCAAAACTTCAACCACGCAGTAACAGACCAGCGGTAATGGAAGCACGGGGTCACCAGCGGAACGAAAGCACCGTATTCGAGGTGGGCGCGCACCAGAAGCAGGCAGAAAGGGTTTCAACGACCTGGAACTGTTCAAATCTTCAACATTCGATCGCGCTCACGGCCAAGCCGCCGCGTGACGTTTCTTTGTATTTATCCTGCATATCCGCGCCTGTATCACGCATGGTGCGGATCACTCGATCCAGAGAAATAAAGTGTTTACCGTCGCCACGCAATGCCATTTGTGCAGCATTAATGGCCTTGACCGCAGCAATGGCGTTGCGCTCAATGCAGGGCACCTGCACTAAGCCGCCTACCGGGTCGCAGGTCAGGCCAAGGTTATGCTCCAAGCCAATTTCCGCAGCGTTCTCCAGTTGCTCGGGCGTTGCCCCGAGAATTTCGGCCAGCCCTGCAGCCGCCATGGCGCAGGCCGAACCCACCTCCCCCTGACACCCCACTTCTGCGCCGGAGATGGACGCGTTCTTTTTACATAAAATACCCACTGCTGCAGCGCTGAGCAGGTAGTCAACAACATCATCGTCGCATGCGTCCGGGTTGAACTTCATGTAGTAATGCAACACCGCCGGAATAATGCCTGCGGCGCCATTCGTAGGCGCCGTGACCATGCGCCCACCCGCTGCATTCTCCTCGTTAACTGCCAGGGCGAAGAGGTTGACCCATTCCATTGCCGAGAGCGTAGAGCCGATCACATTCGGCTTACCCAGCTCAAGCAGACTGCGATGTAACTTCGCGGCACGCCGTTGCACCTGCAGGCCGCCGGGTAAAATACCTTCATGACGCAGCCCCTGCTCGACGCAATCACGCATCGCCTGCCAGAGCGTCAGCAGGCCACTGCGGATCTGCGCTTCGCTGCGCCATGCCTGCTCGTTGGCCATCATCAACTCACTGACCCGCAACCTGTGCTGCTCGCACAATGCCAATAACTGCGCAGCACTCGAAAAGTCATAGGGCAGTTGGGTGTGATCCTGATCCAGCGTGCCGGTCGCTGCTTGCGCTTGATCCACCACAAAGCCTCCGCCTACTGAGTAGTAGGTATTGCTGTGCAGCTCGCGGTGGTCGGCGTCGAAAGCGCTCAAGATCAGCGCATTGGGGTGATACGGCAGATTCTCCTCGAGCAGCAACATGTCACGTTGCCAGTCAAAGCGGATCAGCGGGCCATCGCCCAACTGAAGCTGGCAATCTGTCTTAAGTTTGCTGATTAGCGGCAGCACCTGTCGCGGATCAACCGTATCTGGCAGCTCGCCCATCAAGCCGATCAGCACCGCGTTGTCACTGCCATGGCCAACCCCTGTCGCCGCGAGCGAACCATAGAGGCGCACTTCTATACGTGAAGTTTGCATCAGTAGCTGATGGGTTTGCAGCGCAGCTAGAAACTGAGCGGCAGCGCGCATTGGCCCTACTGTGTGCGAGCTGGAGGGACCAATACCAATTTTGAAAAGGTCAAATACACTAATAGCCACGACAGTTTCCTCAAGGGAATCGTTGTATGGCCGCCATGATCAGGATTTCAGCGCGCGACTGACGCCTAACACCGACTTGTTCATATCCAAATCCGTCAGTGCTGCCGACTCAGGACCAACAGACCTATCCAGCGAACTGAAGACAGGGTGCTGTTTTTATCGAGCACATCGACACTGCCAATGTGAGCTATACCTAAGCCATAAAACGCTGCCAACCCGAGCGTCCAAACCAATGAAATAGTTGAGAAAAACAACGCAACACAACGGCGCATTAATGCTAAAAATGCAACAACCGGAGGGTTCGGCAACAGTCTGTTCAGGGTCAAAAATGTGCAATAAAAACTACACTGCGGCGTGAAATTTCACCAAAAAACAGTTTTTTTTCAGCATTTTCTGATTCCGCCACAGGCCCCGGCCTACGGCGGCTGCGTCCGACTCAAACCCTGAAAACCACGCACGGCGCGGCTTTCAGCCTTGGCCTTGAGGGTAAAAAGTCTGTTATGGTTTTAATAGGTATGCGCAATGTCGCCGCCCAACACGTCAGGGTCGCTAATCGACAATTGTCGCCACTAGAAGCCTATATCGTTGAGTCAGCCGATTTCGTCGCTGTTGCTTGAACCGAGCAAACAGACCGAGGCCCAAAGCCTCGGACCGAAGTAGAAAAACGTGCTGGCCAACCCCGAAGTGGGCGCCAGCCCAACAAAAAATATTCGGATGTACGCGCATCTCAGGTTGAGATGTGTTCACCCAAAGGATTGGGCTTCAAAACACTGCCAGAGGGTTTGGAAAGCAGTTTGCAACACGGCATAGCAGGGTTTGATCAAAAAAACGCCAATCAATCGCCCACCGCCTTAACGGCACATGGGGCGACGCTTTGGTGGTGCCTGATTAATCCTCGTTCACCGCAACGCAATTGGCCAACCACATCCTGGAACCACGTAAACCCACACAGACACGAACAGTCGGCATCACTCTGCCATCGAGCAGCGTTCCGCGTAACTGATCTGGATGTCTTCTGAAGGGGAACAAATCCCATGCAGTCTGGAAAAATCGTCGTAAAGAACCTGTACAAGGTTTTTGGCCAAAATGAACAAGAAGCAATCGACCTGCTTAAAGAAGGTTGGAGCAAGGACAAAATCCTTGCTGAAAAAGGTTCGGTAATCGGCGTCAGTGACGTTTCGTTTAGCGTCGAAGAAGGCGAGATATTCGTCCTCATGGGCCTCTCCGGCTCGGGTAAATCCACGCTGATTCGTTTGATCAACCGCCTGGTTGAACCGAGCGCAGGTGATGTTTTCATTGATGGGCAGAACGTTGCAAAACTGCCGAAGTCGCAATTGATCGATCTGCGACGTCGCGACATGAGCATGGTCTTTCAGTCCTTCGCATTGATGCCTTCACGTACCGTGCTGGACAACGCAGCATTCGGCCTTGAAGTGGCCGGCATCAGCCGTAAAGAGCGCGAAGAGCGGGCAATGAAGGTTCTCACCCAAGTAGGCCTCGACACCTTTGCCCACAAGCATCCTCATGAACTCTCCGGCGGTATGCAGCAGCGTGTTGGCCTGGCCCGCGCACTGGCAGTAGACCCCTCGATGATCATCATGGATGAAGCCTTCTCGGCACTCGACCCACTCAAGCGTCGTGAAATGCAGGATGTGCTGCTGGAACTGCAAAAAACTGATCGTCGCACCATCATCTTCGTATCCCACGATATCGAAGAAGCCATGCGCATCGGTAACCGCATCGGCATCATGGAGGGCGGCAAACTGATTCAGGTCGGCACGCCGCAAGAGTTGGTCGACAACCCCGCCAATGATTACGTGCGTAACTTCTTCGACACCGTCGACACCAATCGCTACCTGACTGCCGGCCAACTCAAGGCAGACAGCGTGCCGCTTTTCGTGCACAACGGCAGTGCGCCCGATGCACAAATGGTTTGCCAGAAACTGCAAGACATGGACAAGCACTACGCCTTTATCGTTGACCAGGACAACGTTTTTCAAGGCTCTATCAGCCTCGAAAAAATCGCGCTATTGGTCGAAGACGGTCAACCGCATTTGCTCGATGCCGAGGTGCTCAAGCAGATCGAATGTGCACCTGAAGACATGCCGCTCAACGAAGTTATCGAGCGCTTGGTTGATAACGAAGGCCCCATTCCCGTCAAGGATGAAAATGGCCGCTACAGCGGTGCCATCAGCAAGGGTCGTCTTCTGACCCGCATGCAGCAGGGAGACTGATCATGAGCGATAAAAAACTCGACCTCGGCAGCTGGGTAAATGATGTTGTCCAGCACCTGCTGGATAACTACAGCGGAGCATTCGACAGCATCGGTCAGGTTGTCAGTGGTTTCTCTGAAGCCATTGAAGCGGTGCTGATGTACCCGCCAGCGTGGCTGTTAATCGCTATATTCGTTGCACTGGGCCTCTGGCGTATCGGCTTGCGCTTCGCGATTTTTACTGCGGTCGCGTTCGTGCTGATCGTCATGACCGGCTTCTGGGAGCAAACGGTGGTGACCCTCGGCCTGACCTTCTCGGCAACGCTGATCAGCTTGGTTCTGGGTATTCCGCTCGGCATATGGGCTGCGAAAAGCGAGCGCGTGGCGATGATTATCCGGCCAATCCTCGACTTTATGCAGACCATGCCAGCCTTCGTTTACCTGATCCCGGCAGCTATGCTTTTCGGCCTTGGTCGCGTTCCCGGCATCATTGCAACCGTGATCTTCGCGATGCCCCCTGCCGTGCGCTTGACCAGCTTGGGCATTCGTCAGGTCAACAAGGAAATCGTTGAGGCCGGCCAGTCGTTCGGCTGTAACGGTCGTCAATTACTGTTCAAGGTGCAACTGCCCAATGCGATGCCGTCCATTATGGCGGGCGTTAACCAGACCATCATGATGGCCCTGTCGATGGTGATTATTGCCTCGATGGTCGGCGCCGGTGGCTTGGGGAACGACGTACTGGCGAGCATCCAACGTCTGGATATCGGTCTAGGCTTTGAAAGCGGCATGGCCGTGGTGTTGCTGGCAATCATCCTTGACCGCATTACTGAAAGCTTTGGCACACCTAAGCAAGAAAATAATCGCAGCAGTGTTGTTACTTGGCTGAGCGAAAAACTACAACGTCAATAAGTGTGCTTTTTCATTTAAAAGACTAGGGAGTGGCAAATGAACACGATTAAGACCCTTGCAGGAATTGGCCTGCTGACCTGCGCTATGATCCAGGGCGCATGGGCTGCAGAGCCTGCTAGCTGTAAGCAGGTAAAGTTTGCAGAAATTGGCTGGGCAGATATTTCCGCGACCACAGGCGTTGCCATGACCTTGACTGAAGGTCTGGGCTATCAGCCACGCAAAATCCTCGCCTCAGTGCCTATCGCATTCACCGGCGTAAAGAAAAAGCAGATTGATGTGTTCCTCGGCTACTGGGCGCCATCCATGGATGCGGTCATCGAGCCCTTCCTTAAGGACGGCGGGGTTAAGGTGCTGCCTAAGGCCAACCTCGAAGGGGCCAAGTACACCCTGGCTGTACCGACCTACGCTGCTGAGGCGGGCTTGAAAAGCTTTCAGGATATCGCCAAGTTCAAAGATCAACTGGGCGGCAAAATCTACGGCATTGAGCCGGGCAACGACGGTAACCTGCTGATCGAGAAGATGATCAAAGGCGATCAGTTCGGCCTTGGCGACTTCCGCATGGTTGAGTCCAGTGAAGCGGGCATGCTGGTTCAGGTTCAACGCGCCGTGAAGAAGAAAGAGCCGGTGGTTTTCCTTGGCTGGGCACCGCACCCGATGAACACCCAGTTTGACCTGACTTACCTGTCCGGCGGTGACGATGTATTCGGCCCTGACTACGGCGCAGCCAAGGTCTACACCGTTGTCTCACCAGGCTATGAAGAGCAGTGCCCTAACGTCGGCAAGCTGCTCAACAACCTGCAGTTCTCGGTCGAAATCGAAAGCCAGCTGATGGAAAAAGTTCTGGATAAGCAGAACCCGACCGAAGTGGCTAAAGAGTGGATCAAAGCGCACCCAGAATCCCTTGATAAGTGGCTTGCCGGTGTAACCACTGTTGATGGTGAAGATGGCGTTGCCGCCGTTAAGAAATTCGTCGGCCTGTAAACCGGCCGATTGTTTCAATGCCTTCCCAGCCGGTTTGACGGGGGGCGTTGATAAAGCTGGCAAACAGTGTTTGCCAGCTGACTGGGCGACTCGATTTAAATCGAGCGTCCCTGTGGACCAAAAGGGTGTAGCCGGCGTTAGCGCGGCTGCAACAAGGCCCGCAATCAGAACGAGCCAGTCAATCTATAACAACTGCCACTCACACTGACGGAGCAAAACCCTATGCGAAAAATCAAATCATTGTGTCTGCAAAGCCTCGGCGTTGCGGCCCTGGCACTTGGCATGTCATCAGCAATGGCTGCTGACAAGCCGGAACTGAAAATCGGTTTCGTAAACGGCTGGGACGACAGCGTCGCAGTGAGTAATGTCGCCGCTGAAATTCTCGAAAGCAAACTTGGCTACAGCGTTAAGCTGCAAGCTGTAGAGCCCGCAATCATGTGGCAAGGCGTGGCCCGCGGGGACCTTGATGCCACCCTGTCTGCTTGGTTGCCGGTGACGCACGGCGAATACTTCAAGCGGTTCAAGGACAAGGTTGAAGTCCTGGGTACTAACTACGAAGGGGCTAAAATCGGTCTGATCGTCCCTGACTATTTTGCCGCTAAAAGCATTGAAGACCTGAACAAGTACAGCAAAGACATCGACGGTAAAATTACCGGGATTGATGCCGGTGCCGGGGTTATGCGCCGTACAGAAGATGCTATCAAACAGTACAACCTCGACATTAAACTAATGCCAAGCTCAGGCCCAGGCATGGCGACCGCCCTGACCCGTGCCGAGAAGGACAAAAAAGCAATCGTGGTCACTGGCTGGATTCCACACTGGATGTTCGCCAAATGGAAACTGCGCTTTCTGGAAGATCCGAAGAAAGTCTTCGGTGACGCAGAGCACGTAGACACAGTGGCAAACCCAGCGCTGGCGACCAAAGCGCCTGAAGCGGCTGCGTTCCTGAAGAAAATTTCCTGGAATGGCGAAGAAGTGGGTGCCGTTATGTTGGCCATCCGTGAGGGCGCTGATCCTAAAGATGCGGCCAAGAAGTGGATTGCTGATAACCCTGAGCGTGTAGCGCAGTGGCTTAAATAAGCCAAGGCCTCGTGCGCAACTGCGGATTTCATCCTGGCTGTTTTCTGCAGCTTTAAAAAAAGCGGACTTCGGTCCGTTTTTTTGTGGTTTTTTTCTGGCGTTTAACTCTGTTGATCAGGCTGTGCCTGGTTAACTCTCAGGAGGAAGGCACTTCTGGAGCAGCACCAGCAGGGTTTCGCGCTCAGCATCAGTCAGCGGTGAAAATGCCGACACTTCAACCGCATAGAAAATATCCAAGGCTTGCTCTTTAACCTGTTCGCCTTGAGCGGTCAGGCTCAATTGCACGCTGCGTTGATCCTGCAGGTCTGGTTTACGCGTTATCCAGCCGCGGCCTTCAAGACTGCGCACTCGCCGCGTAATCAAGGCCTTGTCGCAACCATTGAGTTTTGTCAGCGCCAGCGGGTTTAAACCCGGTTGCAGCGCCAATTGCTCAAGTAACAAGACATCGGGCGGATTAAGTGCAAGTTTTGCGTCACGCAAATCACGTAAAACACTGTGCCTCATTGTCATAATCAGCCGACGCAAAGTGCGAGATAACGCTTGGTTGGTCACGGTGAAACACTCTGAAGTAAGGATTCTGTAAACAATGTTGACTCTGTCAACCATATCGCGAGAATGTTGACCCTATCAACTATATCGCCTTTTGTACTGGACGTGCCTGCTCGAGAAAGCAGCGCGGTTTTCAGTAGGTCGTAACGGAGAGCTGGGCATGCAAGGCAACCTGAGACCCCTGATAATTAGCTCGATGGTTGCATTGAGTATCTTGTTAACTGGCTGCGATGAGGCCAGCGCGCCAAAAGCCAAAGAGACACAACAAGTTGGCATCATCACGCTCAAAGCCAAGCCATACGAGCAAACGGTCGACCTGCCAGGACGCACCACGGCACTGCGCACCGCAGAAGTCAGGCCTCAGGTTGACGGCATCATCCTCAAGCGCCTGTTTGAAGAAGGCCATGATGTAAAAGCCGGGCAAGTGCTTTATCAGATCGACCCCGCCACCTACCAAGCCACGCTAAAGAGCGCCGAGGCGACACTGGCCTCGGCTAAAGCCAAAGCCAAGCGCTATGAGTTGCTCGTCTCCAACCAGGCGGTTAGTCGTCAAGACTACGAAGCCGCACGCGCTGCCAGCCTCGAAGCTGAAGCGGCAACAGATCAGGCTCGAATCAACCTGCGCTACAGCAAGATTACCGCCCCCATCAGCGGTCGCATCGGGCGCTCGGCGTTTACCGAAGGCGCGCTAGTGACCAACGGCCAGAGCACGGCCCTGGCCACGATCAAACAGTACGATCCGATTTATGTCGACGTTACTCAGTCGGTCAAAGAGCAATTGGCACTGCGCAAAGCCATCGCCGCCGGGGAGCTCGACAAGGCCGGTAAGAATCAGGCACAAGCCAAGTTGATCCTGCCCGACGGTAGCTATTACCAACACACCGGGACCCTGCAGTTTTCCGAAGTGTCAGTGGATGAAACGACCGGCTCGGTCAGCCTGCGGGCCGTATTCCCTAACCCCGACCATATTTTGCTGCCCGGCATGTTTGTGCACACCAAGTTGATTAGCGGCGTGCGCAAAAAAGCCATTCTTGCGCCCCAGCAAGGCATCAGCCGCGACCACAAAGGCCAACCGGTGGCCATGTTGGTGGACGCCGACAATAAAGTAGTGCTGCGCCCGGTTACCACCCACAGCACCTCCGGCAGCAACTGGCTGATTACTGCGGGCCTGAAGGATGGCGACCGGTTGATCACCGAAGGTTTGCAGTACGTGCTGCCTGGCGATACGGTCAAGCCTGTCGCTGCCAAGAATATAAAAGACGATACCGATGCCGCGCCGGAACCCGAGATAGAGACAGAAGCAGACCCCTCGACCATTCCGGCACCTGCCGTCGACCCTCAATAAGGAGCGGCACGCATGTCTCGTTTTTTCATCGACCGGCCGATCTTTGCCTGGGTCATTGCGCTGATGATCATGCTGGTCGGCGGCCTGGCCATCGTCAATTTGCCGATCAACCAATACCCCAGCATCGCGGCACCCGCCATCGGCATCAGGGTGACCTACCCCGGCGCCTCTGCGCAAACCGTCCAGGACACCGTGGCTCAGGTGATCGAGCAGCAGCTTAACGGGCTCGACAACCTGCGCTATATCGCTTCGGAAAGTAACTCCGATGGCACCATGACCATCACGGTGACATTCGATCAGGGCACCGATGCCGATACCGCCCAGGTACAGGTGCAAAACAAGCTGCAACTGGCGACTCCGCTGCTGCCGCAAGAGGTGCAGCAACAAGGGATTCGCGTGACCAAAGCGGTGCGCAACAACCTGATGATTGTCGGCGTAGTATCGACCGATGGCAGCATGGACCGCGACGATCTTGCCGACTACGTCGTCTCCAATATTCAAGATCCGCTGCTGCGGGCCAAGGGCGTGGGTGACTTCCAGATTTTTGGCGCGCAGTACGCCATGCGTATCTGGCTTAATCCGGAAAAGCTTAACAACTATCAACTGACGCCGATCGATGTCAAAACCGCTATTCAGGCGCAGAACGTACAAATTTCCTCAGGCCAGTTCGGTGAACTGCCCGCGCAGGATGGCCAACAGCTAAATGCGACCATTGTTGGCAAGACCCGCCTGCAAACCCCGGAACAATTCGAAAAAATCCTGATCAAGGTCAACGCAGACGGCTCACAGGTTCGTCTCGGTGATATCGCCAAAGTCGAGTTGGGCGGAGAAAACTACAGCACCTCAGCGGAATATAACGGCAAGCAAGCCGCTGGCATGGCGATCAAACTGGCGACTGGCGCCAACGCGCTTGAAACCTCGGCCGCTATTCGCAGCACCCTTGAAGACCTCAAACCGTACTTTCCAAAGGGCCTTGAAGTTGTTTACCCGAACGACACCACCCCCGTTATCGCGGGCTCGATTAAAGAGGTGATTTTCACCCTGCTGGAAGCCGTGGTGTTGGTGTTCTGTGTGATGTACCTGTTCTTGCAGAACTTCCGCGCCACCTTGATTCCAACGCTGGCCGTACCGGTGGTGTTGCTTGGCACCTTCGCAGTGCTCGATGCATTCGGCTTCAGCATTAATACCCTGACCATGTTCGGCATGGTGCTGGCCATTGGTTTGCTGGTGGATGACGCCATTGTGGTGGTGGAAAACGTGGAGCGGGTGATGGCCGAGGACAAACTCTCGCCGCTCGAAGCCACGCGTAAATCCATGGGCCAGATTCAGGGCGCCTTGGTCGGTATTGCGCTGGTACTGTCTGCTGTATTCCTGCCAATGGCGTTCTTCGGCGGCTCCACCGGGGTTATCTATCGTCAGTTCTCGATCACCATCGTTGCCGCCATGAGCCTCTCGGTGCTGGTTGCACTGATCTTCACCCCCGCACTGTGCGCCACCCTGCTCAAACCCATCAAAGACGGCGAAGTCCACAGCAAGCGCGGCTTCTTCGGCTGGTTTAACCGAACATTCGAGCGTGGCGTAAGCGGTTATGAGCGCAGTGTTACAAGCATCCTTAAACGCAAACTGCCTTACCTGATTCTCTATGCATTAATTTTGTGCATCATCGCCTGGATGTTTTCGCGCATACCCACCGCTTTCTTGCCAGAGGAAGACCAAGGCTCGTTCTACGCCCAGGTACAAACCCCTTCGGGTTCCAGCATGACGCGGACCAAAGCGGTCATGGATGAGGTGCGTGACTACCTGCTTAACGACGAGAGCGATATTGTCGAGTCGGTATTCAGTATCAGCGGCTTCAACTTTGCGGGTCGCGGACAAAGCTCTGGCATGGCATTTGTGACCCTCAAACCCTGGGAAGACCGTCCTGGCGACGAGAACAGCGTCTTCAGTCTGGTGAAACGTGGCCAAGAACGTTTTCACTCGATCAATGACGCCATGGTCTTTGCCTTTGCCCCTCCATCTATTCGAGAGCTGGGCAACTCCAGCGGGTTTGACATGTACTTGCAAGACCGTGCGGGAGTGGGCCATGAAGCTCTCACTGAAGCCCGAGATCAGTTGCTTAAGATGGCTCGCGATAACCCGGTACTTACAGGCGTGCGAGCCAACGGGCTGAAAGATGAAGCGCAATACCAACTGGAAATCGACGATGAGCGAGCGCGGGCGCTAGGCCTGAGCCTCAGCGACATCAACAACACGCTGTCGATTGCCTGGGGCTCAAGCTACGTCAACGATTTCATCGATAAAGGCCGGGTGAAAAAGGTTTACTTGCAAGGCGAATCGGCAGCGCGCATGGTCCCCGAAGATTTGAACAAATGGTACGTGCGCAACAGCGAAGGGAAAATGGTGCCTTTCAGTGCCTTTGCGGGCGGTAAATGGGTCACCGGCTCGCCGAAGCTGCAGCGCTACAACGGTGTTTCGGCCCTGGAGGTGCTCGGTGCTCCCGCCGAGGGCTACAGCACCGGTGATGCCATGCAGGCTATGGAGGAAATGGCCAGCAAACTGCCTTTAGGTGTGGGCTATTCCTGGACGGGAATTTCCTATGAAGAGCGCTTGTCTGGCTCACAGGCACCTGCGTTGTATGCCTTGTCGATGGTCTTCGTGTTCCTGTGTCTGGCGGCCCTCTATGAGAGCTGGACCATTCCGCTGGCAGTCCTGCTGGTGGTGCCGTTGGGTATTGTCGGCGCACTGCTGGCCACCAGTATGCGCGGCCTGTCGAATGATGTGTTTTTTCAGGTTGGCCTGCTTACGACCATTGGTTTGGCCGCAAAAAACGCCATCTTGATCATCGAATTCGCCAAGGAACTCTACGACGGCGGCAAAAGCCTCACCGAGGCTGCACTGGAAGCCTGTCGCATGCGTTTGCGGCCGATCATCATGACCTCGCTGGCATTTATTCTCGGCGTAGTGCCGCTCACCCTATCCAGCGGCGCGGGCGCAGGTAGCCAGCACGCCATCGGTACTGGGGTTATCGGCGGTATGCTAAGCGCAACCCTGTTGGCCATATTCTGGGTGCCGTTATTCTTTGTCTTGATCAGCTCGTGGTTTAAACCGAAAAAGGCTGCCAATACTGCCAAAGATATAGATGAGGTGCAGCCATGAAGACGTTTGCCCTGACCCTTATCAGTCTGGCGCTACTCGGCGGTTGCTCGATGAACCCCGAGTACAGCCAACCGGCGGTTCCTGTTGATGGCGCTTATCCGAGCACCAGCGCCTATCCGGCGCAGGCGGCGGGCGAGGCCTTGCCGTTGCAGGAATGGCGCAGCTTTTTCAAAGACCCGGCGCTGATCAAGCTGATCGAGCAATCACTCAACAACAACCGTGATCTGCGCGTGGCCGCGCTGAATGTCGAAGCCTATCAGGCGCAATACCGCATACAACGCGCTGAGTTATTCCCCGAGATCAATGCTAACGGCACTGGCACGCGTCAGCGCCTGCCGGAAGGGGTCAACCAGAGCGGTGAATCCAGTATCAACAGCCAATACAGCGCCACGCTAGGTGTGAGCGCGTGGGAGCTGGATTTCTTTGGCCGCATACGCAGCCTTAATCAGGCAGCGCTGGAACAGTATTTCGCCACGATTGAAGCACAACAAAGTGTGCGCATCAGCCTGATTGCCAGCGTCGCCAATGCGTGGTTTACCTTGCAGGCCGACCGGCAACTGCTGAAGCTGACCGAGCAAACCGGCAAGACCTACCAAGACAGCTACGACCTGACTCAGCGCAGCCTGGATGCCGGTGCCGTTTCAGCCATTGTTCTAAGCCAAGCGAAAACGGCGCTGGATGGCGCCAATGTGGTACTGGCGCAATACCGTCGTCAGGTTGCCCAGGACCAAAACGCGCTGGTACTTTTACTCGGCAGTGCATTGCCGCAAGACCTGCCCGCCAGCCCGAAACTGAGCGCCAACCTGCTAACGGAAATGCCCGCTGGCTTACCCTCGCAACTACTGCAGCGGCGCCCGGACATTCTCCAATCTGAACATATGCTCAAAGCGGCCAACGCCAATATCGGTGCTGCGCGCGCGGCCTTTTTCCCGAGCATCAGCCTCACCGCCAATGCCGGCACCATGAGCTCGTCCTTGTCAGATTTGTTTAGCGGCGGCACCGGCACCTGGCTGTTTCAACCGGAGATCAATATTCCGGTATTCAATGCCGGGCGCCTTCGCGCCTCGTTGGATGTGGCTGAGATCCAGAAGAACAGCCAGATCGCGCAATACGAAAAAGCCATTCAACTGGCCTTTCAAGAAGTATCCGATGGTTTGACTGCGCGGCTGACCTACAAAGAACAGCTCGACGCGCAGCAGCAGTTACTCAACAGCACCCAGCAGTATTTCGACCTGGCGCAACAACGTTATCGCGGCGGGGTCGACAGCTACCTGCTGTTTCTCGATGCTCAGCGCCTGCTGTTTCAGGTGCGTCAGGACTTGATCAGCGATCGTCTCGCCCAACTCAGCAGCGAAGTAAATCTATATAAAGCCCTGGGTGGCGGCTGGCAGCCCGGCAGCGAAATGGTCGATGAGCGGGAGGGGAAATGACCCTCTGCTCATCCACCATTTACCAATACGAATGCCGGGGCTTCCCGGCCAACGCTGCGCTTGCCGCTGAGCGAAACGCCCGTCAACGTGCTTGGCCCGACACCGCCTTAGCCTGTCTCCGTTAAACGGTGAGCCCGAACACCTTAGCCAGGTGGGCAGCATAGCGCGCAGTGTCTTGCTCGACGGCCGGCGCTTTCATCACATCGTTGCAAATAAAGGTCGGCAAACCATTCAAGCCCAAAAACTCGTTGGCTTTGTGAAAGGGAAAGTACACAGCATCAACACCCTTGCCGGAGAAAAAGTCAATCGGGTCATCAAAGGCTTGGGTGGGTGCATTCCAGGTCAACGACAGCATGTATTGCTTGCCTTGCAGCAAGCCGCCGCTGCCATATTTCTGCGAGCTATCGGAACGGGTGCGTCCATCATTGGCGTACAGGCTGCCGTGACCTTGAGTAAACACCTCGTCGATGTACTTCTTGACAATCCATGGCGCACCCATCCACCAGCCCGGCATTTGATAGATGATCACATCCGCCCAAAGAAATTTCTCAACCTCGGTTTGAATATCGTAGCCGTCATCAATCCGTGTGGTTTGCAGCTCGAAGCCAGCGTGATCAAGCACCTGCAGGGCAGTCTCATGCATGGTCGTGTTGTAGCGACCCGCAGAATGGGCGAACTCTTTACCGCCGTCGAGCAGCAGCACTTTTTTCATTGCGGTTGACATAAGAAGACACTCCCTAAGTTTTAGTTGTGCCCAGTCTAGAGGTCACGCGCACAGCTAAAAATGGGGTGGTGGGCAAATTACATTTGCGTAAAAGTCATGAATAAAACCTTATTTACTGCTTTAAAGTTTGATTACCAATCATTCTTTGAGTGCACTTTATGAGCAAGCCATACGCTTTTATCCTCGACGCCTACACGCGCCCGGAACAGTCCGAGGCATTCGCCGAACTCTTTGCCGGCTACATTGCAGGCAGCCGAGCCGAGCACGGTTGCGTTGAGTACCACATGCTCCGCGATCCACTTGAGCCAACGCGCTTTAGCTTTTACGAAGTCTGGCAAGACCGGGCGGCATTCGACCGCCATGTGGCGTTGCCGCACATGCGCGAATTTCATGAGCAGCGCATGAATTACCTGCGCTGTGAACTGCAGGTACGCATGATTGAGCCTGTCGCCCCGCTCCCATCAAACCCTTAGCCTGATCAACAGCGCTGGTATTGATTGATCGATCAACAAAAAAAGCCATAGACTGACTGCCCTTTCATACGCCTGTTGGAGTATCCGATGCCCAAGGTCGGAATGCAGCCGATCCGTCGTTCACAGCTAATTGCCGCGACGCTCGAAGCCGTCGACAAGGTTGGCATGAGTGACGCCAGCATTGCGTATATCGCCAAGCTTGCAGGCGTTTCCAATGGCATCATCAGCCATTACTTCAAAGATAAAAACGGCTTGCTCGAAGCCACCATGCGTCATTTGATGCTGGCTTTGAGCGATGCGGTTCGCGCCCGGCGCAGTGCGCTCAAGGACAACAGTCCGCGGGGCAACCTGCGAGCGATCATCGAGGGGAACTTTGACCACAGCCAAGTCAACGGCCCGGCGATGAAAACCTGGCTGGCGTTCTGGGCCAGCAGCATGCACCAACCTTCGCTACAGCGCTTGCAGCGGGTAAACGACCACCGACTGTACTCCAATCTGTGCGGGCAATTTCGCCGAGTGATGCCTCAAGAACAGGCTCGCACTGCCGCGCGCGGCTTGGCCTCGTTGATCGATGGATTGTGGCTGCGTGGGGCGTTATCCGGTGAAGGGTTTGATACCCAGCAAGCCCTGAACATCGCCTTCGAGTACCTCGACATGCAACTCGGCGACGCCCTGTAGCCGGCGTACTGCACACTTGCGAAACACCCTGCAGACCACGTAGACCCTGTCGTGAACAGAGCGGTTTCGGTCGCCCCTAGGCTTTTTATTGATTGATCGTTCAATAAAAATAACGTAGCCTAGTGACATCATTTCCGGCCGTAGCTTTGCAGTTGTACACCCGCTGTCAAACCGCCGACATCTTTAGCAAAGGCGTATTACGCCATTTGCCTGCCTTGCACAGAACACCGAAAAGAGGATTTCCCATGGCTCGATTCGAAGACCAGAAACTCTACATTGGCGGTCGTTACCTCGACTCCAGCAGCACATCAACCTTCGAAAGCATCAACCCCGCCACAGGTGAAGTGCTGGCCAAGGTTCAGCAGGCCAATCAGCAAGATGTTGATAACGCCGTTGCCAGCGCCAGCGAGGGGCAAAAAGTCTGGGCCGCCATGACCGCCATGCAGCGCTCAAGAATTTTGCGCCGCGCTGTGGATATTCTGCGCGAACGAAATGATGAACTGGCTGAACTGGAAACCCTCGACACCGGCAAACCACTGTCCGAAACCCGCTTTGTTGATATCGTCACCGGGGCCGATGTACTCGAATATTACGCCGGTTTGATCCCTGCTATCGAAGGCGAGCAAATTCCACTGCGCGACACGTCATTCGTATACACCCGACGTGAGCCGCTGGGTGTAGTTGCCGGTATTGGCGCATGGAACTACCCGATTCAGATCGCCCTGTGGAAATCCGCACCGGCCCTGGCGGCCGGTAACGCGATGATTTTCAAGCCCAGCGAAGTCACCTCCCTCAGCGCGGTAAAACTGGCTGAAATCTATACCGAAGCAGGGGTTCCAGCCGGTGTATTCAACGTACTGACCGGCAGCGGCAGCACCGTTGGCCAGATGCTTACAGAGCATCCCGGTATCGCCAAAGTTTCATTTACTGGCGGCACCACCACCGGCAAGAAAGTCATGGCCAGCGCATCCAGCTCCTCGCTGAAAGATGTGACCATGGAGTTAGGCGGCAAGTCGCCACTTATCATTTTTGAAGATGCAGACCTCGACCGCGCCGCCGACATTGCGATGATGGCCAACTTCTACAGTTCAGGGCAGGTCTGTACCAACGGCACTCGGGTGTTTATCCCGCGCATGCTGCAATCGCGCTTTGAGAGCAAGATCGCTGAACGGGTCAAGCGCATTCGCTTAGGCGACCCGCAAGACGAGAACATCAACTTTGGCCCGTTGGTGAGCGCGGCCCACATGGACAATGTGCTGCGTTATATCGAAACCGGTAAAGCGCAGGGCGCCCGCTTGCTCTGCGGAGGCTCACAGGTGACTGACGGCGAATATGCCAAAGGCTGCTACGTGGCCCCGACCGTTTTCACCGACTGCACCGACGACATGACCATCGCCCGCGAAGAGATCTTCGGCCCGGTCATGAGCATTCTGGTGTACGACAGCGAAGATGAAGTGGTGCGCCGCGCCAATGACACCGATTACGGTTTGGCCGCTGGCGTGGTCACCCGTGATCTCAACCGCGCCCACCGGGTTATCCATAAGCTCGAAGCCGGCATTTGCTGGATCAACACCTGGGGCGAGTCTGCCGCCGAAATGCCCGTTGGCGGCTACAAGCAATCAGGGGTCGGCCGTGAAAACGGCTTGAGCACCTTGATGCACTACACCCGGATCAAGTCGGTTCAAGTCGAGTTGGGCGATTACGCCTCGGTTTTCTAGCCGCAAGCGCTGGGCTTGGCAGCATTGATCAACACAGCCAAGCCCTGCAACTGCCGTTAGTACGAGCTTGAAAGCACCCATAAAAAAGCGCTGCCGTTACGAGCGCCGTGCTTTCAGAGCCTGATTGTCACCGCCGAATGCAGGTACAGAGCATGAATCAAGAATTTGACTACATCATCATTGGCGCCGGGTCTGCCGGTAATGTCCTGGCTACGCGCCTGACCGAAGACAGCGACGTCAGCGTGCTACTGCTAGAAGCCGGCGGCCCGGACTATCGCCTCGATTTTCGTACGCAAATGCCTGCAGCGCTGGCGTTCCCGCTGCAAGGTCGCCGCTATAACTGGGCCTATGAAACCGATCCTGAACCGCACATGAATAACCGCCGTATGGAATGTGGGCGTGGCAAAGGCCTGGGTGGCTCATCCCTGATCAACGGCATGTGCTACATCCGTGGCAACGCCATGGATTATGACGGCTGGGCAAAAAATCCTGGGCTCGAAGACTGGAGCTATCTCGACTGCCTGCCGTATTTTCGCAAAGCCGAAAGCCGCGACATTGGGGCCAATGCCTATCATGGCGGTGACGGCCCAGTGAGCGTTTGCACCCCGAAAACCGGTAATAACCCCTTGTTTCACGCGATGATCGAAGCAGGTGTACAGGCCGGCTATCCGCGTACCGATGACCTCAATGGCTTCCAGCAGGAAGGCTTCGGTCCCATGGACCGCACGGTGACGCCCAAAGGCCGCCGCGCCAGCACTGCCCGCGGCTACCTGGATCAAGCCCGTGAGCGCAGCAACCTGACTATTGTCACTCACGCCCTGACTGACCGCATTCTGTTCAGCGACAAGCGTGCAACTGGCGTTGCCTATTTGCAGGGCGACAGCAGCACCCCAGTCAATGTCAGCGCACGTCGGGAGGTGCTGTTGTGCAGCGGCGCGATTGCCTCCCCGCAAATTCTACAGCGCTCGGGTGTAGGCCCTGCAGCGCTGCTTAACGAGCTGGATATTTCGGTCGTTCACGATCTTCCCGGCGTCGGCGAAAACCTGCAGGACCATCTGGAGATGTACCTGCAATACAGCTGCAAACAGCCGGTGTCGCTCTACCCTGCCCTGCAGTGGTGGAACCAGCCGATGATTGGGGCCAATTGGATGTTCAGGGGCAAGGGCGTCGGCGCCAGCAACCAGTTTGAAGCAGGTGGTTTTATTCGCTCGCGTGACGAGTTCGAGTGGCCCAATATTCAATACCACTTCTTGCCGGTTGCGATTAACTACAACGGCAGCAATGCAGTCAGCGAGCATGGTTTCCAGGCACACGTCGGCTCCATGCGCTCACCCAGCCGTGGCCGCGTTCGCGCTAAATCGAAAGACCCGCGCCAGCACCCCAGCATTCTGTTCAACTACATGGCCCACGAGCAGGACTGGCAGGAGTTTCGCGACGGCATCCGCATTACCCGCGAGATCATGGCGCAAGTCGCGCTTGACCCCTACCGTGGACGCGAAATCAGTCCCGGGATTGATGTCACCAGCGACGCGCAGCTCGACAGCTTTATCCGCGAGCACGCCGAAACCGCATTTCATCCATCCTGCTCATGCAAAATGGGTGAAGACGAGATGGCGGTGGTCGATGGCCAGGGCCGCGTCCATGGCGTGCAAGGTCTGCGCGTAGTCGATGCTTCAATCATGCCGCTGATCACCACCGGCAATCTGAATGCGCCAACCATCATGCTGGCCGAGAAAATCGCCGACAACATCCGCGGGCGAACGCCATTGCCACGCAGCACCGCACCTTACTACGTTGCCAACGGCGCGGCGGTACGCGGGCCGGCCATGCGCACGCTTGCGTAGGACAGACACGGCTTATCTGTGCTCCCACCGGAGCACCGCCGACAACAGCACAAAACGCAATATTGAATTACAGTTATAGCCTCTGCTGTACTGAGGTTCACCATGCTGCCGCTTGACGCCCGCACCGCCCGCTTGTTGCCCTGGATTGTCGCCATTGCGTTTTTTATGCAAACGCTGGATGGCACCATTCTCAACACCGCCTTGCCGAGCATGGCCCATGACTTAGCCGAAGATCCACTGCGCATGCAGTCGGTGGTGATCGCCTATATGCTCACCGTGGCGCTATTAATTCCCGCCTCGGGATGGATCGCCGACCGTTTTGGCACCAAGCGGATTTTCTTTGGCGCCATCCTCCTGTTCAGCCTCGGTTCACTGCTCTGCGCGCTGTCACAATCACTCAATATGCTGATCGGCGCCCGCGTAATTCAAGGCTTGGGTGGCGCGTTGATGATGCCCGTCGGCCGGTTGGTGGTATTGCGTGCCTACCCGCGGAGCGACTTGGTCAGGATCATGAGTTTCATCACCCTGCCCGGCCTGCTCGGCCCGTTAATTGGCCCGACACTGGGCGGCTGGCTGGTTGAATACACCAGTTGGCATTGGATCTTTCTTATCAATCTACCTGTTGGCGCGCTCGGTTGCTGGGCCGCATTCAAATTAATGCCCGATCTGCGCGGGCCCGAGCGCACGCGTTTTGATGCCATTGGCTTTACCCTGTTCGGCACCTCAATGGTGTTAATCACCATCGCCTTGGAGGGGTTGGGCGAGCTTGGCATGGCACATGTAAGGGTAATGCTGCTGTTGCTCGGCGGCCTGGCCTGTCTGGCCGCATATTGGCTACGCGCAGCGCGCACCGAGAATGCGCTGTTCTCGCCCAAGCTCTTTAATACGCGCACCTTCGCCGTGGGTATTTTGGGCAATATGTTTGCCCGTTTAGGCAGTGGCTCACTGCCGTTCCTGACGCCGTTACTGTTGCAGTTGGCCATGGGTTATTCGCCGTCGCAAGCGGGCATGAGCATGATCCCGCTGGCGCTCGCGGCGATGATTATGAAACCGCTGGCCAAGCCCTTGATTGACCGCTTGGGTTACCGCCGCATTCTCACCGCCAACACCCTGCTTCTAGGTGCGCTGATCGCCAGCATGGCCTTGGTCGACGGCGAGAGCTCGCCGGTGCAACTGATTATTCAGCTGTCGCTTATTGGCGCGTTCAACTCTTTACAGTTCACCGCCATGAATACCGTGACCCTGATTGATCTGCGCGACGATGAGGCAAGCAGCGGCAACGGCCTGCTTTCAGTTGTGGTGCAGCTGTCGATGAGTATCGGGATTGCCGCAGCCGCAGCGCTGTTGAGCGGCTTCACCGCAGAGAATAAAGGCAACCCGGACCAGGTTATCTGGGCATTCAAAGCCACTTACTTGTGCATCGGATTGTTGTCGATGTTTGCCGCCGGAATATTTATGCAGCTGGCGCCTGCAGAGGGCCGCAGTCCAAGACGGGCAAACCCCGAAATAGACGCTAACGATTAGGCGCTGCACCCCCCCAGGTGGCCACGCCGGGCCACCGCATTTCTATCCGTCGTTTGACTATTTGGCGGCACTTCGGTCGGCCAACCACAGCGATTGGCGCCGCACCTGTTACACTGCGCGACATTTCGTTTTTGCAGGTCTGTACCGTGACTAACACCGCCTTTTCATCTCTCCCGCTTTCTGCCGCCATGCTGGCGAATCTCGAGTCGCTCGGCTATGCGCAGATGACCCCGATTCAAGCGCAGAGCCTGCCGGTGATTCTCAAAGGTATGGACCTTATTGCCCAGGCTAAAACCGGCAGTGGTAAAACCGCCGCCTTCGGTATTGGCTTGCTCAACCCGCTGAATCCGCGCTTCTTTGGCTGCCAGGCGCTGGTGATGTGCCCAACGCGCGAACTGGCCGACCAGGTTGCCAAGGAAATTCGCCGTCTGGCCCGTGGCGCCGACAACATCAAGGTCCTGACCTTGTGCGGCGGCGTACCGTTTGGCCCGCAAATCGGCTCGCTGGAACACGGCGCGCAGATTATCGTCGGCACTCCGGGGCGCATTCAGCAGCACTTGGCCAAGGGCACCCTGAAGCTCGATGGTCTCAATACGCTGATTCTCGATGAAGCCGACCGCATGCTCGACATGGGCTTCTATGACAGCATCGCTGAAATCATCAGCCACACGCCTGATCGCCGGCAGACGCTGTTGTTCTCGGCCACCTACCCGAGTGCGATCAAACAGCTGTCAGCCTCCTTTATGCGTGATCCTCAGCGCGTTAAAGCCGAAGCCATGCACGACGACACGCAAATCGAGCAGCGCTTCTATGAAATCTCCCCCGAGGAGCGCATGGACGCCGTGGTCAAAGTATTGGCCAGCGCCCGTCCGGAATCCGCCGTGGCCTTCTGCTTCACCAAACAGCAATGCCAGGAAGTGGTTGATCACTTGGCCGCCAACGGCATCTCCGCCGGTTCGCTCAATGGCGACCTTGAGCAACGTGATCGCGACCAGGTGCTGGCGATGTTTGCCAACCGCAGCCTTAGCGTATTGGTGGCGACCGATGTTGCCGCACGCGGCCTGGATATCGATGCCCTCGACATGGTGATCAATGTCGAACTGGCGCGAGACTCTGAAACCCATATTCACCGCGTAGGCCGTACCGGCCGTGCCGGCGCCAAAGGCGTCGCGATCAGCCTGGTGGCACCGCCGGAAGCGCATCGCGCGCAGGCCATTGAAAAACTCCAGCAAGGCGCGCTCAACTGGCACCCGCTGAGCAGCCTCAAGCCGCTCGCCGGAGAGCCGCTGCAACCGCCGATGATTACCCTGTGCATTGGCGCTGGACGCAAAGACAAGCTGCGCCCTGGTGACATTCTCGGCGCACTGACTGGCGATGCCGGTATTCCGGGCGCTCAGGTCGGTAAGATCGCTATTTTTGACTTCCAGGCCTATGTGGCAGTCGAGCGAAGCGTCGCCAAGCAAGCACTCAAGCGCCTCAGCGATGGCAAGATCAAAGGCCGTGCCCTGCGCGTTCGCGCGCTTTAGGCCCTAAGCAGGCATGGGATTATCAGTGTGCGTCCCATGCCTGAAGCCGCCTTTGGTTCATCTGGCCCGCCAGGACTGAAACAAAGCGGCCTCACCCCGCTCTATAGCTGTGATGGATCATCCAATCAAGCAGGAGCAGCACGTGAATGCCATACGCTATCTCTCAGCTTTTATCCTTCTGGCGATCAGCTCAATGAGCTATGCAGCCAACGGGCTGGTCAGTGTCAAAAGCCCGTACAGCGTCAACCAGACCATGCAGCAGGTTGAACATGCCGCCACCAGCCGTGACCTGACTATTTTCGCCAAGATCGATCATGCCGCCGGTGCAGCGAAAATCGGCACGGACCTGCGCCCGACTCAACTGCTGATTTTCGGTAACCCTAAAGGGGGTACTCCCTTGATGGAGTGCGCCCAGACGTCGGCCATTGATTTGCCGCTTAAAATCCTGGTCTGGCAGGACGCCGCGGGGCAAGTCTGGGTTGGCTACAACGACCCGGCCTATATCGGCGCTCGTCACGGCGCCAGCCAGTGCCCGGTAATAGCCAAGTTGCAAACTGTGTTGCAGGCAATTGCTGAAGAATCTGTAACGCCTCAAGCCCAGTGATCCAGCGATACGCGCAATGCGCCTTCGGGTAATATGCGCCAATTGTAAATCTGGGTTGAGGGACGCGCTGTGCTGGCTGCAAATGTTGTAATCATCGGTGCCGGTGCTGCCGGTCTTATGTGTGCCCTGACTGCCGCTGGCCGTGGTCGCAGCGTATTGCTGCTCGACCACGCCAACAAAGCCGGCAAGAAAATCCTTATGTCGGGCGGTGGCCGCTGCAACTTCACCAATATGTATTGCGAGCCGAGCAACTTCCTTTCTGGTAACTCGCATTTCTGCAAATCAGCCCTGGCCCGCTACAGCCAGTGGGATTTCATCGGCCTGGTTGCCAAGCATGGCGTGCCTTATCACGAGAAAAAGCTCGGCCAACTGTTCTGTGACAACAAGTCCAGTGACATTCTGCAGATGCTCTTGGCCGAGTGCGAAGCGGTAGGCGTTGATCTGCGCCTCGACACCTCGGTCAAAACCATCAGCAAGCACGCTGAGGGCTACCGCCTCGATACCACGCTGGGTGCAGTGCAATGCCAGTCATTGGTGATCGCCACTGGCGGTCTTTCCATCCCAACCCTCGGTGCCAGCGGCTTTGGTTATCAGGTGGCCAAGCAATTTGGCCATGAGCTGCTGCCAACTCGCGCAGGCCTGGTGCCTTTCACCATCACTGACCCACAGCTCAAAACCCTGTGCACTGAGTTGTCTGGCACCTCGGTTGAAGATTGTGTGGTCAGCTGCAACGGCACCAGCTTCAAGGAAAATATCCTGTTCACTCACCGCGGCCTGAGTGGCCCGGCGATCTTGCAGATTTCCTCATACTGGCAGCCCGGCGACAGCATCTCCATCGACTTGTTGCCACATATTGATCTGACTGAATGGCTGGCCACCCAGCAACGCGAGCGTCCCAACAGCGAGCTTAAAACCCTTTTGGCGGAACTTTTTACCAAGAAGATGGCTGGCTTGCTGGCCGACAACTGGTTTGCCTCAAAACCCATGAAGCAGTACACCCCTGGCGAGCTAAAGGCCATTGCCGAGGCATTATCCAACTGGCAACTGATACCGGCTGGCACCGAAGGGTATCGCACCGCCGAGGTGACCCTGGGCGGAATCGACACTCATGAAGTTTCATCAAAGACTCTTGAGTCATTGAAGTCGCCTAATCTGTACTTCATCGGTGAAGTACTGGATGTCACCGGGCACCTGGGCGGGTTCAACTTCCAATGGGCCTGGGCCTCTGGTTACGCCGCGGCGCAGTACGTCTAATTAAGCCATTAGCGTTCAAATAAGATACGCAGCACGGAACTGCTGCCAGGCTGCGCAATCTGCTGTAGAGAGCATCTGTAGCACGAGTGTCTCCTTTGACTGCTGTCCGACCTACACAGGATTGATCGCTGCATGACTCAAGACCAAGGATTGATCTTCGCCATTCTCGCCATCACCATGGGGATGTTTATTTGGGGTCGCTGGCGGCACGACATTGTCTCGCTCGGCGCGCTGCTGGCCTGTGTTATCTGCGGACTGGTGCCCGACCGCGACGCCTTTGCCGGTTTCGGTCATCCTGCGGTGATCACCGTCGCCTGTGTTTTGGTGCTCAGTTATGGCCTGCAAATCACCGGGGCGGTAGACGCGCTGGCGCAGCGGGTCATCCCCAGCAAAGCCGGGCCAATGATGACAATGACGGCACTGACCTGTTTAGGCGCATTGTTATCGGCGTTTATGAACAACGTCGGCGCCCTCGCCTTGCTGATGCCCATCGCCCTGCAAGTCGCCAACAAACAGTCGATCCCACCGGGTCGCGTGCTGATGCCACTGGCCTTCGGCACTATCCTTGGCGGTATGACCACCTTGATTGGCACCCCCCCCAACCTGATCGTTTCCAGTTTTCGCGGAAAAACCGATGCGGGCCCCTTTGCCATGTTTGATTTCAGCATGGTCGGTGTCCCGGTTGCAGTGATAGGTATCGCCTTTATTTTGCTGATTGGCTGGCGTCTTGTGCCAAAACGCGAAGTCGGCAACGCCGCCAGCTTCGAAACTGGAACCTACCTCACTGAAGCGCGGGTGCTCAAGGGCGGCAAAGCCGTTGGCCAAAGCATCCGTGAAGTCGAACAGTCCCTGGAGGAAGTAGACGCACAGATTGTGGCAATGGTGCGCAATAAAATGCGTTTATCTGCCCCAAACCCAAGGCGCGTGCTACAGATTGACGATGTGTTGGTCATTGAAGCCGAACCCGAGTCACTGGGCAGCGTGTTAAGCACCCTTGGGCTGACACTGGAAGCCAGCGACTCGGCCAAGAAGAACAAAGAAGCCGATCCAAAGAACGAGCGCGAGCCTAGCCCCGAAGAAACGCCACCTGAGGATGCTGAATCCGATAAAAAGGACAACGGCGAAGCCAGCGTACTGCAAGAGTTGCTGGTCAGGCCTGATGCCCAGCTGATCGGCCGCACGGCCAGCGGCACTCGACTGCGCAGCCGTTACTCGATCAACCTGCTGGCTATTTCCAGACAAAGCCACCGCTCTGTCAAACGGCTGCGCTCGACGCAGATCCAGAGTGCTGACGTATTGCTGATGCAAGGCACGCCGGAAGACATTTCAGAGTTTGCCGCTGACTATGGCTGCGTCCCCTTGGCTGATCGTGCCATCAGCATCCCTAACCCCGGCCAAGCCGGATTAGCCATTGGCGTTATGATCTGTGCCATCGCCCTGTCTGCCTTCGGCCTGTTATCGGCGGCCGTTGCTTTCGCCTGTGGCGTGTTGGTGTACATGGTAATGCGCGTGGTGCCCCTGCGCTCATTCTACGAGTCGATCGACTGGCCGGTGATTGTTTTGCTCGGAGCCCTGATCCCCGTGGCGGGCGCTATGTCATCAACAGGTGCGGCTGACTTACTGGCCCGTCTGTTGATGGAGAACATTGCCCAAGGGCAACCCATCATCGTGTTGACCGTGCTGCTGATCATCACCATGACCCTTTCCGACTTTATGAACAATGCCGCCACTGCGGCGGTGATGTGCCCGATTGCCTTAAGTCTGGCGACTCAGCTTGATGTCAACTCAGACGCGCTGCTGATGGCAGTCGCCATTGGTGCTTCCTGCTCTTTCCTCACCCCAATCGGTCACCAGAACAACACTTTAATTCTCAGCCCGGGCGGTTTTCGTTTTGGAGATTACTGGCGTCTGGGCTTGCCGCTGGAAATTGTCGTGGTGCTGGTCAGCGTGCCAATGTTGCTGTGGGCCTGGCCGCTGTAACGACCAGGCCTGATCAGGTCAAAGGTGTTCGAGCACACTCGCCGCTGAGTGATACTCCAGGCCTAAAGCCTCTGCCACGCTGGCACAGGTAATCACGCCTTTGGCGACATTGAGGCCGTTGCACAGATGCTGGTTTTCCTCGAGTGCGCGACGTGTGCCTTTTTGCGCCAACTCAATAACAAACGGCAACGTCGCGTTATTCAATGCCAGCGTCGAGGTTCGCGCGACAGCACCAGGCATATTGGCCACGCAGTAATGCACTACATCATCAACCACATAAGTCGGGTCCGCGTGGGTTGTGGCTTTCGAAGTCTCGGCACAACCGCCTTGATCAATTGCCACGTCCACCAGTACTGCCCCTGACTGCATGTGTTTGACCATCTCGGCGCTGATCAGCTTCGGCGCAGCGGCACCCGGAATCAGAACCCCGCCGATCACCAGATCAGCGCCTAGAATCTGCTCACGCAAGGTTGAGCGCGTCGAGTACAAGGTGGTGATGCGGTTACCGTAAAGTGAGTCTAGGCGGCGCAAGGCATCAACGCTTTTATCCAGCACCGTAACGTCCGCGCCAAGCCCAACCGCCATGGCCAAGGCGTGACTGCCGACCACACCGCCACCCAGAATCACCACTTTGCCCGGGGCCACGCCTGGCACCCCGCCAAGCAAGACGCCGCGCCCGCCTCTGGCTTTCTCCAGACAACTGGCTCCAGCCTGGATCGACATACGTCCGGCCACTTCAGACATGGGCGCCAACAACGGCAGACGTCCATGACTGTCTGTCACGGTTTCGTAGGCAATGCAGGTGGCACCACTGCCGACCAGATCGTCGGTCTGCGGACGATCCGGGGCAAGGTGTAAATAGGTAAACAAAGTGTGTTCGGGACGTAAGCGAGCCCGCTCGATCGCTAGCGGCTCCTTGACCTTGACGATCATCTGCGAATCCGCAAATAGCTGATCAACACTGGTCGTTATCTGAGCACCTGCAGCGACATAATCTTCATCGCTAAACCCAATCGCCGTGCCAGCCTGGGTTTCGATCATCACCTCATGACCAAGGGCAGTTAATTCAGCAACCGAGTGGGGCGTCAGGCCGACACGGTATTCATGGTTTTTGATTTCTTTGGGCACGCCAATGCGCATAGCCACCTCCAGCAAGACAAGTGAGTCATTAGGATGTCCTATTAAGCTTAGAAAACCTGACGCACATGCCCGTCTGAATTAGCCACTGATTTCAGTTAAAACCCCTAAAAGCTATGCGAATACGGCACTAAACAGCTCCACCAGCCAGCGCACCAGACGCCGCAGCTGAGCAACCCATGCGGCGTAAGTGCTTGCACAGATTTGTTACCTGTCCTGACCGAACAACAGCTTGCGCGCTTGGGCAGACATCAGCGCGTCGGGGTCTGGGTTAATAGCCTCAACCAGCGCATAGGCGCGCACCACTGCAGGTCGCCCGGCCATACGTTGCAGCCATGCGGCCATATTCGGGAAATCTTCCAGCCGTTGTTTCTGCCCTTCCCAGCCTTTCGCCCAGGGATAGATGGCCATATCGGCAATCGAATATTCACCGGCTACATAATCACGGCCCTCAAGCTGGCGATCGAGCACGCCATACAGGCGCGCCGTTTCTTTCACATAACGATCAATGGCATAGGGAATGGGCTCAGGGGCATAGCGGTTGAAGTGATGATTCTGCCCAGCCATAGGCCCGAGTCCGCCCATCTGCCAGTGCAACCATTGCAGCACCTCGGTGCGTTCACGCAGCGTGCGCGGCAAGAACTGTCCAGCCTTGTCCCCGAGGTACTCAAGGATCGCACCCGATTCGAATAAGGAAAGGGGTTCACCGCCGTCAGCAGGCGCATGATCGACAATGGCTGGAATTCGATTATTCGGCGCAATCTTTAAAAAATCAGGTGCGAATTGCTCGCCCTTGCCGATATGAACCGGCCGCACCTGATACCTAAGGCCGACCTCCTCAAGGAAGATGCTGATTTTGTGGCCGTTAGGGGTGGTCCAGTAATACAAGTCGATCATGGCGCCTCTCCGATCCGCTTAAACGGCGCGTTTTACCGTGCCGAACTGAGCTTCATACTGCTGCAAAATCCGCTGGAACCAGCCATCAACTGCTGAACCAGAGGTCCATGGCTGCTCGCCAAGACACCATGCCCAGAAGAACAAGCCGGCGACCAGATAATCAGTACCGGCGGGTTGTTCACCGTCCAGGTACGGCTGGGTTTCGAGCCATGCCTCAAGCGGCGCAACGGCCGGAACAAATGCATCGATACCCGCTTGCCGGTCGGCGAACGCTTCGAGGGTCATACCTAGGGCTTTTTCACGGCTGCTGCGAAAGTAATCTTTATCCGCCTCATCAATGGCTGCGAAAACGCGGGGCACCAGCAGCTTGAGCAACGGCATGCGCACGGCAGTGAAAATAAGCTTTTCCAACAAACGCGCACGATTGGCCGCAAGGCTATCACCCAGCAGGGTTTTCTCAGGATAGGTGGCATCGAGGTACTGGAAAATCGCCACGCTGTCGTTGACCACGGTTTCACCGTCACGGATCACCGGGACCAGTTTCTGCCCCGAGCACGCCAGTGGATCTTTGTCGGTAAAACGCAGCGGGGTGCCGGTAAATGGCAACCCCTTGTGCGCCAAGGCTAACCGTACCCGCCAGCAATAAGGCGAGAATAAAACCTCAGGGTCAGCGCCACGTAGTTCAAACAATTCCAGCATGTTTTACTCCTTGTTTAAGGACAACTCAGTCCCTTTTTGGCCAAAAAAATTAGCGCAATGTACGCATCACGCTATTGACGGTTGCTTCAATTTGCTCTGCCGCCAGCCCAGACTTCACTTGCGTGCGCAAACCACTGATTACGCATTGCAGGTAAAAGCCCAAGGCCGCGCAATCCGCCTGCGCACTCAACTCGCCGTTCACTTGCGCGCGCTTGAGCGCAATGGACAAGACCCGAGAAAAACCTTCAGTGGCGTTCTTCACCAGCAGCACAACGGCAGGCTGGCCAAGGGAAAACTCATTGGCCACATTAACCAGCATGCAACCGCGCGGTATGCCGTCAAGGCCATCGTCATCCAACACACCGATTAAGCGACTGCGAATGTAGTCGAGTGGCGAGCTGGATTGCTCAAGCAACTCAAGCAGCAACTCTTGGCGATTGCGGCAGTAACGCGCGAAGGCGGCTTCAAACCACGCCTGCTTACTGGGATAGGTTTGATACAGGCTGCTCTTCGACAAACCAGTCGCCGCGAGCAAGTCTTGCAGCGATGTGGCTTCATAGCCGCGCTGCCAAAACACTTGCATGGCGCTTTCGAGGGCTTGCTCAGGGGAGAATGATTTTGGACGTCCGCGATTCATATCTGCATTTAGAACCGATCGGTTCCAAAATACAAGCGCTACCCACCAATGCTTTCGGCACTCATGTGCGTGGAAAACTTGTATCGCTGAGCCCATAGCACTCGTCATAACTGATCCGTTAATCTGCACCTACTTATGCAGCAAGGCCAGCCGATGACTCGTCGTTCAGTCCGCCAATCTTTGCGCCGCCTTTGGGCGTTAGACAAATTCAGCTACAGCCTGCGCGTGTTTATCGCACTGAGCGGCATCCTGATCCTGTGCTGGTCACAAGACCATATGCGCGCATTAATCCCACTGTTTCTCGGGGTTATCGCCAGCGCCTTGGCCGAGACAGATGACAGCTGGCAAGGCCGTCTTACCGCATTGCTGGTCACCTTGTGTTGCTTTAGCGCCGCCGCGTTCACCGTCGAATGGGTTTTCCCCTACCCCTGGCTGTTCGCTGCAGCACTGGCTGTCTCCGCTTTCTCGCTGACCATGCTTGGCGCACTGGGTGAGCGCTATGCAACCCTCGGGTCGGCGACTTTAATCCTGGCAATTTACAGTATGATTGGCGTCGAGCAACGCGGCGGCGCCAGTGGTTCGACGCTACAACCCTTGCTCTTGGTTGCGGGTGCCGCTTGGTATGGCTTGCTCTCGGTGGTGTGGCAGGCAGTGTTCTCCAATCAACCGGTACAGCTGAGCCTGGCCCGGCTGTTTCGTGAGCTGGGCCGCTACCTCAAACTTAAATCCGCATTGTTCGAGCCATTGCGCCAGCTCGATGTTGAAGAACGCAGGCTGGCGCTGGCCAAGCAAAACGGCCAAGTCGTCGCCGCGCTCAACGCCACCAAAGAAATAATTCTGCATAGAGTGGGCAACGGCCGACCCGGACGTAAAGTCAGCCGCTACTTAAAGCTGTACTTCCTCGCACAAGACATCCACGAGCGCGCCAGCTCATCGCACTACCCTTACAACGAACTGGCTGAAGCCTTCTTCCACAGCGATGTGATGTTCCGCTGCCAACGATTATTGCGCCTGCACGGGGAGGCCTGCGAGCGACTGGCTGAAGCGGTCGAGTTGCGCCAGCCATTCATGTTTCGTGAACTGTGCAGCCAGGCTCTGGCCGACCTGCATGATTCCCTCGAATACTTGCACCAGCAAGCCAACCCGCCACGCCGTCACTTGCTGCGCTCGCTCAATTCTCTGGCCAACAACCTCGGCACCCTGGACAACTTGTTCAGCAATGCCAGCAACCCGGACGCACTGGCTGACGAGCAAGACAGCAGCCTGCTCGACCGTGAACCCCAGACGTTTAAAGACGTGCTTAACCGCTTCCGTTCACAGCTCACACCGAACTCATTTCTGTTTCGCCACGCGTTACGCTTGGCGATTGCGCTGACCGTTGGTTATGCGGTGCTCAACTGGATTCATCCGGCCCAAGGTTATTGGATATTGCTGACCACAGTGTTCGTCTGCCAACCGAACTACGGCGCAACACGGCGCAAGCTGGTGCAGCGTGTGAGTGGCACCGTACTCGGATTACTGATCGGCTGGGCCTTGTTTGACCTGTTTCCAAATGCACTGATCCAATCGCTGTTTGCGGTGGCGGCCGGCGTCGCCTTCTTCGCCACCCGCACCAGCCGTTACACCTTGGCAACCGCCGCGATTACCTTGCTGGTGTTGTTCTGCTTCAACCAAGTAGGCAACGGCTACGGGTTGTTTATTCCGCGTCTGGTCGACACCGTGCTCGGCAGTTTGATTGCCGGTTTAGCCGTGTTTTTTATTCTGCCTGACTGGCAAGGCCGCAGCCTCAACCGCATGGTCGCCACAACCCTGAACTGCAACAGCACTTACCTGCGCCAGATAATCCAGCAATATGCCCAGGGCAAACGTGACGACCTGAGCTACCGACTGGCGCGACGCAATGCCCACAACGCCGATGCTGCCTTGTCGACCACACTGGCCAATATGCTTATGGAGCCGGGCCACTTTCGCAAAGAATCGGACATTGGCTTTCGCTTTTTGGTGCTGTCGCACACCCTGCTCAGCTACCTTTCCGGTTTGGGCGCGCATCGTGGTGAGATTCAGTTGGATGAGACCCAGCAACACCTGCTCACCAGCGCCGAGCAACTGGCTGCCAGCCTCGACGAGATTGCCAAGGGTTTAATTGATAAGACCGGCGTAGCGATTCACAGTGATGCAGAAGAACAGCTGGCGCAGGCCCTTGAGCAAATCCCCGATGAGCTGGATGACCAACAACGGTTGGTACAAACCCAACTCGCCCTGATTGGCCGGCAACTTGGACCGCTGCGCACCGCCTCGGCGCACTTACTTAAAGGCGTGCAAACGCCAGGTTAGACGCGCGACCACGGGCGTGATGATCACGCCAGTTTGGCTTTGGCTGCTTGCGCACGGCGGCGAAGGGTCAGATCAATTTTCAGACAAATAGCCGCCAGCGCTAAAAAGCCAATGCCCAGTGCGGCGCGGGTGACATCAGTACCCAGCACCTCGGATAACCACTGCGCAATACCTGACGGATTACTCGCCAACAAAGCGCCAAGCGGCACCACCACCGCTAAAAAACAAAACCCAATTGCACGTAACAGGTCCATCAATCGTCCTCCGGCTGGAATCGCCAGCGCAGTAATTTTCAGCCACCGTTATAGATACCTCAAGGATCGCCTGAGTGAAACATCACTAACACTAGACATTGGTGCAAGATACTTGGCAGCTCTCCCGCTGCCAGGGTAATTCCGTTACCCTTCACGATTGCCCCAGTCCTTACTCAGTAGCCTAACTTGATGGATAAATCACTGCTGCAACAGCAGGTGCTGACGCGCCTTGAAACAGACCTGCAAGTCGCGCAACACGCAGCCAAAGTGGCGCACGAAACCGCCACCCATGAAGAGAATATTGCCGAAAACAAATACGACACATTAGGTCTCGAGGCCGCATATTTGGCAACAGGACAAGCGCGCAGAGTCGAAGCCATCCGTCAGACCATAGCCACTTGGCGGCAGCTACGTCTGCGAGCGTTTTCGCCAGGGAACGGCATCGAACTTGGCGCGCTTATATGCCTGGTTGATGAACACAGCACTGAGCAATTGATGCTACTTGGCCCCAACGGCGCCAGCATGAAACTGGTCCATGAGGGCCTCGCGATTCAAGTTATTAGTCATGACGCGCCGCTCGGTAAAGCCATGATCGGTAAGGGGCCGGGTGATGAAGTCAGTTTGAAAATCGCCACTAGCACGCAACACTTCGAGATTCTCTGGGTCGAATAATTAACCCGAGGCGAACTGTGCATCTATTATTGCTTGCGAAAGCGCCCAAACCATTGCCGGAGAACTCCATGGAACAGCCTGTTCATGATCTACCTAGCCTATTTGCGCAACTGGGTTTGGCCAACGACCCTGCCAGCATTGACGCCTTTATCAGCACGCACTCGCCACTG
This sequence comes from Pseudomonas sp. EL_65y_Pfl2_R95, assembly GCF_963971045.1. NCBI lineage: Bacteria > Pseudomonadati > Pseudomonadota > Gammaproteobacteria > Pseudomonadales > Pseudomonadaceae > Pseudomonas > Pseudomonas sp. EL_65y_Pfl2_R95. The sequence continues at coordinate 236,778 of NZ_CAXAOV010000005.1, forward strand.
CCAGAAGACTTGATATTGGCCGATGCAAGTTTTTGGAGCAAAGCCCAAGCTGCATTTCTGCGTGAAGAAATACGTGAAGATGCCGACTGGGCTGAAATCGTGGACCAACTGAACTTGATGCTGCGCGGCTAGCCCAGCAAATAACCGCCCGCCCAAATAACAGGCAGCACCATGCTGGGCTACGCTCATACAGCTATCCACTTAGATTGCTGGAGCCTGTATGAACGTCCCACGTCGAACGCGACTGTGCTTGGCCCTGTGCTTGGTGGTGTACGGCCCGCTGGCCCTGGCAGCCGAAAGCCAAGACGCCCCAGAGCAAGCTGTAACGGCCGAAGCCCGGGGCGTCTATGAGCGTATGCGCAAGAGCCTGAGCGCACTCAAGCAATACTCCGTCGTTGTGCAGTCAAGCCAGGATGAAGTACTCGACTACGGCTACAAGCTGCAACACAACGCCTATGCGACCCTTGATGTGCAACCGCCCACGCACTTGCGCGCGCAGGTCAGCGGGGAAGCGCCTCGACTCTTTGTCTACGACGGTAAAACCCTGACCTTATCCAGCCCCGCAGAGGGCTATTACGCGCAAACACCTGCCCCCGCAACATTAAGCCAGGTAATCAGCGGGCTGATTGAGCATGATGTTGAAATTCCCTTGATCGATTTCCTCAGCCAAAGCCTGCAAGACCAACTACTCGACGGGGTCAAGCGGGGCTTGCTCGTGGGCAGCGAACAGATTGACGGACAAACCTGTGATCACCTGGCGTTTCGCGAAGCCTCGGTAGACTGGCAGCTCTGGGTCAGCCAAGGTCAACAGGCCTTACCCTGCAAGTTGGTGATCACAACGCGCTATACCCTCGGCGATCCGCAATACCAGGCAACCATGAAGTGGAACACCGATGCTCAGTTTGCCGCTGACCACTTCGCCTTCGTTGCGGATAAAGATACCACCCGCATTCCCTTTACCACTGACCGCGCAGCACCGAAAAAGGAGCCACAGCCATGATCACATTGAAGTGCCTTGGCAGCGCCACTCTTTCATTGCTTGTCTTGGCCGCGCCCTTTGCAGATGCTGGGCGCCTTGCCGGCCATGGCGGCGGCGGAGGTGGCGTCAGAGCCCACAGCTCGGTAAGTCATGCGCGGGTGGCAAGCCAGCCCAGGGTGCAGCAGAACCGCAATGTTCAGCGCAATGTGAGTCACAACAACCCGCCGGTTAAGCGCGACAGCAAGGTCAATATCAAAAACAATAACGTCAACATTAACAATAATCGCAACCGCCACGGCGACGTCGACATTGATGTCGACCATCACGGCTGGGGCTGGAATGACGATGTGGATATCGATGTTGACCATAATGGCCGTGGCGACTGGGATATTGACGTCGACGTGGACCACCGCCATCCCGTAGCCACTGCTGCCATCGTCACAGGAACGGTTCTGGCCATCGGCTCAATGATCAACACGTTGCCGCCCAGCTGCCAACAGGTGTATCGCTATGGCAACGAGTATTACTACTGCAACAACCAGTATTACCAACCGCAATGGAACAACAACACAGTGGTTTACGTAGTGGTCGACAATCCGTAAGCAACCCGTCGCTGCCCGAACGGCCGGCCCCTCGCAGGGTGGATGACGCTCTTTTCATCCACCATTGTCACAGGAAAATTCGACTATTAATTGACTCACAACGAACACGCTTCAACATGCCCCATCCCACCAAGACTAACTTTGCGGCAGGCGACTGAGCTCTTGCCAGGTCAAATAAACCCGCAGGTCGAATTCAATTTGTTGGTAATCGGGCAGCATATATTCGCACAGCTTGTAGAACGCCTTGTTGTGGTCGGACTCTTTCAAATGGGCCAGTTCATGCACCACGATCATGTGCAGAAATTCCGCAGGGGCGTCTTTGAATAACGCCGCGACCCGAATCTCTTTTTTGGCTTTGAGCTTGCCGCCCTGCACCCGCGAAATCGCCGTATGCAGCCCCAGCGCACGGTGGCTCAGGTCGAGACGGTTATCGAACAGCACCTTGTCGATGCTCGGGGCATTGCGCAGGTGCTCTTGTTTAAGCCCGATTGTATAGGCGTACAAGGCCTTATCGTTCTGCACATTGTGCTTACCGCTGTAGCGCTGCTCCAGGTAATCGCCCAGGCGACCTTGATCTATCAGTTGGCGAACCTGATCTTGCAGGGCTACGGGATAGGCTTGCAGGTATTTAAGCGGCGTCATGGTCAAAATTTTCAGCTGCGTGAAGACAGGCCATTATGCCGCATCGCCTCACTCAGTCGGAATGACCTTGAGCACGCGCCCTTCCGAGCTGTCGGTGAGCAAATAGATATAACCATCCGGGGCGCTGTAAACCGCACGAATACGCTCATCAAGCTCTTCAAACAGCACTTCCTGGCCCGCCAACATGCCGTTTTTCATGCGGATACGCCTGACGCTTTTTTCCGCTAGGGTCGAGGCGAAGAAATCCCCCTGCCAATACTTAAAACGTGTGCCGTTGTAGACCATCAGACCGGAGGGGGCGACAGACGGCGTCCAGTGCAGCAGTGGCTGCTCCAACCCTGCAAGCTCAGTGTAAGGCGAGATTTGCGCGCCGTTATAATCAACGCCATAGGTGATCAACGGCCAGCCGTAGTTGACACCGGGCTTGATCAAGTTCAGCTCATCACCGCCTCTGGGGCCGTGCTCGTGACTGTAGATTCGCTTGAGCTGTGGCACGTAGATAATGCCTTGCACATTGCGGTGGCCGTAACTGTAGATTTCCGGCGCGGCATCTTTTACATCAACGAATGGATTATCTGCCGGTACGCTGCCGTCGCGGTTGATACGGATAATCTTGCCCAGATGGTTGCTGAGGTTTTGCGCTTCTTCGCGGTAATCGAAGCCATCGCCCAGGGTTAACAGCAAACTGTTGTCCGGCAAGAAGGCAATCCGGCCGCCATAGTGCGCGGTTCCTGCTTTGGCCGGCAGCGCTGTGAAGATCGTCTTCACATCCTGCAATTGGTTATCCACCAGCCGGGCACTGGCGAGGCGGGTGTTGTTGGCGTCACGATCACCGTAGGAATAGCTGATGAATATGCGCTGATTGCTGCTGAACTCAGGGTCCAGCGCGACTTCGAACAGGCCAGCCTGCGACGTGGCAAAGATTTCGGGCAAGCCCGACACCGCTTGTTCTTGCAGCTTACCGTCAGCTGCAATGATGCGTAAACGGCCTGGGCGCTCGGTAACCAGCATGCGCCCATCGGGCAAAAACGCCATCGACCACGGATGTTCCAGCCCTTGGGTAAGGGTCTCTATGTGATAATCAGTAGTGGCCGATGCTGGGCCCAGCCAGAAGCTGGCGAGCACAATTGCAGCGCCATACAAGGGCTTGGCTAAACAGCTACGTGCTTTATCGAACATGGTAAAACCTTCTATCCGGCGCAACATCACTCTGCAGTCCGGCAGCGGATGGCAAAAAATAATGCACCGACGCTGCCGCTGGCCATTAACCCCAAGGTGCCGACAAAGCTCCGGTTAGCCCCGATAAACGTCGGCATAGGCAACGCAGCATTTGCCAGCGTTAACCCAAGAAAAATCGCCAGCCCCCCCGCGAGAGCAAAGAGCAGCCAACGGGCGCTCGGTATTTTTTTGCTCAACCACGCCGCAACTGGCAACGCGGCGGCAAAACCCAGCAACACCAAAATCGCAAATATCGGACTAAACCCGAGCACATCCAGGCAGGTCGTCTCCACGCGCACATCGATAGGCATCGGCGCACCTAATGCCTGCAACTGAGCGAGGTTGTATTGCGTTTGCAGAATGCTTCCCACCAGCGTCGTCACCAACACAGCGAGAACAAACTGCAGCAAGACTCGCGAGTGGTTGGGCATATATGAGGGCATCCTGTGCGAAATATCTGGCAAGTATGAGCCAGACCCGCGCAAGAAGGGCGTTAGGAGTTTTACATGGTTTTTCGTAGCGACCTGGGCGGTCATAAAATGCGCAGCGTTTTTTACCCAGCCAGCGCTTATTTCCCGTACGCCAGACGCAAAAAAGCCCGCAACTGCGGGCTTTCTTGAGGTTACAGAGGCTTAGTTGACCTTGGCGGCCAGCTCACCCTTTGCATAACGCTGAAACATTGCTTCGAGCGAAACAGGCTTGATCTTCGAAGCATTACCGGCAGTGCCGAAGGCTTCATAGCGTGCAATACAGATATCACGCATGGCTTCTACGGTTTTACCGAAGAATTTACGTGGGTCAAATTCGCTCGGCTGTTCAGCCATCATGCGGCGCATGGCACCCGTCGACGCCAGACGCAGGTCGGTGTCAATGTTGATCTTCCGCACGCCGTGCTTGATGCCTTCAACAATTTCCTCAACCGGCACACCGTAGGTTTCTTTGATATCGCCGCCGTACTGGTTGATGATCGCCAACCACTCTTGCGGTACCGAAGAAGAACCGTGCATAACCAGGTGGGTGTCAGGAATACGCTGGTGAATCGCTTTAATCCGGTCAATGGCCAGAATGTCGCCAGTCGGTGGCTTGGTAAATTTATAAGCACCGTGACTGGTACCAATGGCGATGGCCAATGCATCAACCTGGGTACGCTTAACGAAATCAGCGGCTTCTTCTGGATCAGTCAACATCTGGCTGTGATCAAGAATGCCTTCGGCGCCAATGCCGTCTTCTTCGCCAGCCTGACCGGTTTCAAGGCTGCCCAGGCAACCCAGTTCGCCTTCAACCGACACACCACAAGCGTGGGCCATGGCAACGGTTTCCTGAGTGACACGAACGTTGTAGTCGTAATCAGCCGGAGTTTTGCCGTCTTCTTTCAGCGAACCGTCCATCATCACAGAGCTGAAGCCCAGTTGGATCGAGCGCTGACAAACACCAGGGCTGGTGCCGTGATCCTGGTGCATGCACACCGGGATGTGCGGGAACTCTTCAATTGCCGCGAGAATCAGGTGACGCAAGAAAGGCGCACCCGCGTATTTACGCGCACCGGCGGAAGCCTGAACGATGACCGGGGAATCGGTCTTGTCAGCAGCTTCCATGATGGCGCGCATCTGCTCAAGGTTGTTTACGTTGAATGCTGGAACGCCGTAACCGAATTCGGCGGCGTGGTCGAGCATCTGGCGCATGCTGATAAGTGCCATATTTTACTGTCTCCCGATTGGGCTCATTAATCATTCAAGCCTGCCACACAGGCAAACTTACTTAAAAGTGCTTAGGGTGCCTTGCAGCCACGACCAATCAGATCGTTGGTGGCTGTACGGTAAATCAAACCTTCGTTACCTTTCGTATGAAAGGTCAACATTGCATCGCTATACATCGCTCCAGAGCCAGCAGGCTCGCGCTTCAGACGATGAACAACATCACCACCGCCTACACGTACATCGACAGCCTCTTCAGACGAATCAGCAAAGCGCCAAAGCACTTCAGCCTGACTGTCACAAACCCAGCGCGTCCACGTGTCGGTCGGCTGCTCGGTCGAACAGCCACTGACCAGCGCCGACAACATAACCGCAGCGCAGAGTGCTTTAAGCTTCATCGCATTGCCTCACTAACAATCATTCATCAACGCTGGGCCCGCTGCCGGGACTGAATGCTGCAGCACATGCCGGGTAACTCCGTCACGGCTATAACGGTCATAGGTTACCGCCGGTTGCGCTGACTGCAGCATCACTACATTGCAGTCCTGATCATCGATTACAGCTGAACTACAGCCCACAACCGTCAGACAAGCGAGTCCCAATAAAGCAAAACGGCCTGCGGCCCCCAACATTTCACGCTTTTGCACAAAGCCCATGGAGCGAACCTTAGCAGTTTGTATCTTCTTCAGGCGCAGCAGTTGGATCGCCGGTGCTCTGCTTCTCGATGCGCGAATCCTGGTTGCCGGCCGGTGTCTCGATAGTGGCCGGGCTGAATATCTTGCACGCACGCTCGTGGCGCCCTTCATTCATGCAGCCTGCCAGCAACATGGCAGAAGCCAACAAAACCATAATATTTCGCATCGTAACTCGCTCCTTATCCATTCAGAACCCGCCGCAGCAGAGCCCACATCCATGCACCGCAGAGCTAAACTCAGCCTTTAGCGCGCTGTTCCAACATTTCCACCGCTGGCAATACTTTGCCTTCAACAAACTCAAGGAACGCACCACCGCCAGTGGAGATATAGGAGATCTTGTCGGCGACTGCGTACTTATCGATCGCCGCCAGAGTATCGCCACCACCCGCGATTGAGAACGCAGGGCTATCGGCAATGGCCAACGCCAGCGTCTTGGTGCCTTGGCCAAACTGGTCAAACTCGAACACGCCAACCGGGCCATTCCATAGAATAGTCTTGGATGACTTAAGCAGCTCAGCGAACTGCGCAGCGGTTTGCGGGCCGATATCGAGAATCATGTCATCGTCGGCTACATCAGCCACTAACTTAACCGTAGCAGCTGCAGACTCGGCGAACGCCTTAGCCACCACCACATCAACCGGCAAAGGCACATTGACCTTAGCCGCGATGGCTTTGGCCGTCTCAACCAGATCAGCTTCATACAACGATTTGCCGACAGGAAAACCGGCGGCAGCCAGGAAGGTGTTGGCGATCCCGCCACCGACGATCAATTGATCGCAAATCTGGCTAAGGCTGTTCAGCACATCCAGCTTGGTCGACACTTTGGAACCGGCAACGATTGCCGCCATCGGCTTGGCCGGATTACCCAAGGCTTTGCCCAATGCGTCCAATTCAGCGGCCAATAATGGGCCGGCGGCTGCAACTTTGGCGAATTTGGCCACGCCGTGGGTCGAACCTTGCGCGCGGTGCGCCGTACCGAAAGCGTCCATCACAAACACATCACACAAAGCAGCATACTGCTGGGCCAGTTGATCCGTGTTTTTCTTTTCGCCTGCATTGAAACGTACGTTTTCCAGGAGCACAACGGCTCCAGGAGCCAGTTCAACACCGCCGAGGTAGTCCTTAATCAGCGGGACTTCACGCCCAAGCGCCTTGCTCAGGTAGTCAGCCACAGGTGTTAGGCTGTCTTCTTCGGAGTATTCGCCTTCAGTCGGGCGGCCAAGGTGCGAGCAGATCATCACCTTCGCGCCTTTTTCCAGCGCCAACTTGATGGTTGGCAATGAGGCCAGAATCCGTGCGTCGCTTTTTACTACACCGTCTTTTACCGGCACGTTGAGATCTTCGCGAATCAGTACGCGTTTACCTTGCAGATCAAGGTCGGTCATTTTCACTACGGGGTTAAAAGCAGAAGCCATGTCTTCAGTCCTTCATAGGGGCTGTTTGGGTAGAAACATTCAAATAGTGTTGCGCAACGTCGAGCATGCGATTGGCAAAGCCCCATTCGTTGTCGAACCAGGTCAGTATATTCACCAAGCGCGGGCCGGAGACCCGAGTCTGGCTACCATCGACAATCGCAGAGTGAGGGTCGTGGTTAAAATCACAACTGGCATGGGGTAACTCGGTATATGCCAGCAAGCCTTTCAGCGGCCCGGCCTCAGAGGCTTCTCGTAACACCCGATTAATTTCTTCGGGATCGGTATCACGTGCAGTTTGGATAGTGATATCCAAGCAGGACACGTTAACGGTCGGCACACGAATAGCTTTGGCCTGAATCCGCCCAGCAAGTTCCGGCATGAGTCGCTCAATACCACGGGCCAAGCCTGTAGACACCGGAATCACTGACTGAAACGCAGACCGGGTGCGGCGTAAATCTTCGTGGTGATAGGCGTCAATCACCGGCTGATCGTTCATTGCCGAGTGAATTGTGGTGATCGAAACATATTCGATACCCACCGCTTTATTCAGCACTTTCAACAGCGGCACACCGCAGTTGGTGGTGCAGGAAGCATTCGAAACCAGACGTTCAGCTCCGGTTAGTGCATGCTGGTTAACACCAAATACGATAGTCGCGTCGGCATCTGCCTCGCTGGCCATGGGTTGCGACATCAATACCCGTGGCGCACCGGCATTAATGAAGCGTTGCGCATCAATACGAGTGGTGTACTGGCCAGAGCATTCGAGCAGCAAATCGATGCCCAGCGCCGACCAGTCGATGCTTTCCGGGGTGTCGCCACGCAGCACCTTCACGCAATTACCATTGATATGCAGACAATCGCCATCCACTCGAACCTCGCCGGGAAACCGCCCGTGGGTAGAGTCAAAACGCGTCAGGTATTCAATGCTCGACTGATCAGCCAGGTCGTTGAGCGCGACAATTTCAATGCCGACCCCCTCTCCGCGCTCGTGCAACGCACGCAGCACACAACGGCCAATCCGGCCGTAACCATTCAGTGCGATTCTGTAAGGACGCTGGGACATGCTGAGCTCAGTTCTCGACAAGGTGCGGATAGACTGCACGTCAGCCAGCAAGGCTGGCTAACGTGCGCGTACAGAGTCCGTTAGCCTTCAAGCATCTCGGCAGCGGTTTCCAGAATGTTTTCGACTGTGAAACCAAAGTGCTCGAACAACGCAGGCGCCGGTGCTGACTCACCAAAGGTGGTCATGCCGATAACCTGACCTTCAAGGCCGACGTACTTGTACCAGAAGTCTGCGTGAGCGGCTTCGATGGCGATACGCGCGCCAACCTGAACCGGCAATACAGCCTGCTTGTAACCGGCATCCTGAGCGTCAAATACGCTGGTGCAAGGCATCGAAACCACACGCACCTTCTTGCCTTGAACTGTCAGTTTCTCGTAGGCCTCAACAGCCAGACCGATTTCCGAACCGGTGGCGATCAGAATCAGCTCTGGCTCACCCTCACAGTCTTTGAGCACATAACCGCCACGGGCAATGTCGCTCAACTGAGCAACATCACGGCCTTGGTGCGGCAGGTTCTGGCGCGAGAAGATCAATGCCGATGGGCCGTCGTTACGCTCGAGGGCGTATTTCCATGCCACTGCCGATTCAACAGCATCGGCTGGACGCCATGTGTCGAGGTTTGGCGTAGAACGCAAGGTGGTCAGTTGCTCGACCGGCTGGTGCGTCGGGCCGTCTTCACCGAGACCAATTGAGTCATGGGTGAATACATAGAGTACGCGCTTCTTCATCAAGGCCGACATGCGCACGGCATTGCGCGCGTATTCCATGAAGATCAGGAAGGTTGCGCCGTAAGGCACGAAACCACCGTGCAGGGCGATACCGTTCATGATCGCGCTCATGCCGAACTCACGAACGCCGTAATACATGTAGTTGCCGGAAGCGTCTTCGGCAGACACGCCCTTGCAACCTTTCCACAGGGTCAGGTTGGAACCGGCCAGATCAGCTGAACCGCCGAGCAGTTCCGGCAGCAACGGACCAAAGGCATTCAGGGTGTTCTGGCTCGCCTTACGGCTGGCAATGGTTTCACCTTTAACGGCGACTTCAGTGATATAGGCTGCCGCTTTCTCAGAGAAATCAGCTGGCAACTCACCGGCCATGCGCCGCTTCAATTCGCTGGCCAATTCCGGGTGCGCGGCGGCGTAGGCGGCGAAACGCTGATCCCATTCGGCTTCAACAGCCGCACCGGCTTGCTTGGCATCCCACTGTGCGTAGATATCCGCAGGGATTTCAAATGGCGCGTGTTTCCACTCAAGTGCAGCACGGGTCAGGGCGACTTCGTCGTTACCCAGAGCAGAGCCGTGGCTATCTTCTTTGCCTTGCTTGTTCGGCGAACCAAAACCGATGATGGTTTTGCAGCAGATCAGCGTTGGCTGCTCGCTTTTGCGCGCCGTTTCGATGGCTATTTTGATTTCTTCAGCGTCGTGACCGTCAACATTGCGAATCACTTGCCAGCCATAGGCTTCAAAACGCTTAGGCGTGTCGTCGCTGAACCAGCCTTCAACTTCACCGTCGATGGAAATACCGTTGTCATCGTAAAAGGCAATCAATTTTCCCAGGCCCAGGGTACCGGCCAGCGAGCACACTTCGTGGGAGATGCCTTCCATCATGCAGCCATCGCCCATAAAGGCGTAGGTGTAGTGATCAACGATAGTGTGGCCGTCACGGTTGAATTGCGCGCCCAGCACCTTTTCGGCAATGGCAAAACCCACTGCGTTAGCAATGCCCTGACCCAATGGGCCTGTGGTGGTTTCAACGCCCGGGGTATAACCGTATTCAGGGTGACCAGGGGTGCGGCTGCCCATCTGGCGGAATTGCTTGATATCTTCGATACCCAAGTCATAGCCAGTCAGGTGCAGCAACGAGTAAATCAGCATCGAGCCGTGGCCGTTGGACAGGACAAAGCGGTCGCGGTCGGCAAATTCAGGATTGCTTGGGTTGTGCTTGAGGTAATCGCGCCACAACACTTCAGCGATATCGGCCATACCCATTGGGGCACCCGGGTGGCCGCTGTTGGCTTTCTGCACGGCATCCATACTTAAAGCACGGATGGCATTGGCGCATTCACGACGGCTGGGCATCGCTGATCTCCTGAGGGACAAATTGGAAAAGGCACCCATTTTCGCCCAGCAAGGCGGTGCGGGGCAATGACAGATAGTCGTGCAGCAGCGATTACTTAAGGAAAAGCCGCAATCTTGTCGATTTTCTGCCGCTTAAGCCGAAAATCTACTGCAATTGCCACGTCAAAGCCTGCTTCCTGCTCGCACCAGGCGTTAAAAATGGCCGCTAGCCAGTCCACGACTATTCAATCCATTTCCTGAAATACCGAGCCAACGTTTGTAAATAGAGGGACTCAATTGCCTCAATCAACCGCAATATCAAAATATTTTGATATTGCGGTTGCTGTATGAAAAATGACCGCTTAGACTGCCCACCCTATGAACATGCGTGTGCCCCAGCTCCGATTTGAGCCAGCCGATGAACTGGCCGCCCTGTGTAAAGCTGGCGGCGACCCGTTGCGCCTCAATGTATTGCGTGCCCTGAGCAATGACTCATTTGGCGTGCTTGAGTTGGCGCAGATCTTTGCCATTGGCCAATCCGGCATGAGCCACCACTTGAAGGTGCTGGCACAAGCAAATCTGGTTGCCACACGCCGCGAAGGCAATGCGATTTTTTACCGCCGCGCCTTCGCCGATAACAAACGTTTCGGTGGCAGGTTACACAGTGCCTTGCTCGATGAAGTGGATGGTCTAGCGTTACCACCCGAGGTACTGGGACGTATTGCAGAGGTTCATAACCAGCGAGCGAGCGCCAGCCAAGAGTTTTTTGCGCGCATGGCGGATAATTTTCAAGCCCAGCAAGACTTGATCGCAGGGCTGCCGCAATACCGCGACAGTGTACTGGCAGTGCTAGATACACTGGGTTTTGCAGCCAGCGCCAGCGTGATTGAAATAGGCCCCGGCGACGGTGGTTTCTTACCCGCACTGGCCAGCCGTTTCAGTCAGGTCACGGCACTGGATAATAGCCAGGCGATGCTCGAAATAGCGCGCCTGACGTGCGACAAAAGCAGCTTGAGCAATGTGCGGCTGCTGCTCGCCGATGCGTTGAATGATCAATACCCAAGCGCCGACTGCTTGGTGCTGAACATGGTGCTTCACCATTTTGCAGCCCCGGCAGAAGCGCTTAAACAGCTCGCTGCGCAGGTCAACCCTGGTGGTAGCTTGCTGGTAACCGAGTTATGCAGCCACAACCAGAGTTGGGTCAAACAGGCCTGCGGTGATCTCTGGCTTGGCTTTGAACAGGACGACCTGGCCCGCTGGGCTATCGCCGCAGGGTTAACGCCAGGTGAAAGCCTGTATGTTGGCCTACGCAATGGATTTCAAATTCAGGTACGGCACTTCGCCAAACCCGATGAATACACAGGCTCGAGGGCGAATTTCCGCTCGCAGCCGATCTCACCCACCGGTATTAATTAGGAAGACCGATAGATGAGCGAATACTCCCTGTTTACCTCCGAGTCTGTGTCTGAAGGGCATCCGGACAAAATTGCTGACCAGATTTCCGATGCAGTGCTCGACGCAATCATCAGCAAAGACAAACACGCCCGTGTTGCCTGTGAAACCATGGTCAAAACCGGTGTGGCAATCATTGCCGGCGAAGTCAGTACGTCGGCCTGGGTCGACCTTGAGGACCTGGTCCGCAAAGTCATTATCGACATCGGCTACAACAGCTCCACCGTTGGTTTCGACGGCGCAACTTGCGGCGTACTGAATATCATCGGCAAGCAGTCGATCGACATCAACCAAGGCGTTGACCGCAGCAAGCCTGAAGATCAGGGCGCTGGCGACCAAGGCCTGATGTTCGGCTATGCCAGCAACGAAACCGACGTGCTGATGCCTGCACCGATCTGCTTCTCGCACCGTTTGGTTGAGCGTCAGGCAGAAGCACGCAAATCAGGCCTGCTGCCTTGGCTGCGTCCAGATGCCAAGTCACAAGTGACCTGCCGTTACGACAATGGCAAGGTCGTCGGTATCGACGCCATCGTCCTCTCGACTCAGCACAACCCTGAAGTCAGCTACAACGACCTGCGCGAAGGCGTGATGGAGCTGATCGTCAAGCACGTGCTGCCAGCCGAACTGCTACACAAAGACACCCAGTTCCACATCAACCCAACCGGTAACTTTGTGATTGGTGGCCCGGTAGGCGACTGCGGCCTGACTGGCCGTAAAATCATCGTCGACACCTACGGCGGCATGGCCCGTCACGGCGGTGGCGCGTTCTCTGGCAAGGACCCATCCAAGGTCGACCGCTCAGCAGCCTATGCTGGCCGTTATGTTGCCAAGAATATTGTTGCAGCTGGCTTGGCTGAGCGTTGCGAGATCCAGGTGTCCTACGCCATTGGCGTGGCGCAACCGACCTCTATCTCGCTGAACACCTTCGGCACCGGCAAAATCAGCGATGACAAAATCATCCAACTGGTTCGTGAGCACTTTGACCTGCGTCCATACGCAATCACTAAAATGCTCGACTTGCTGCACCCGATGTACCAGCCCACCGCAGCCTACGGCCACTTCGGTCGCGACCCCTATGAAATGACCTTTGAAGGCGATACTTTCACGGCATTCACTTGGGAGCGCACCGACAAAGCCGCTGACCTGCGCGCTGCTGCCGGCCTGTAAATCAAGCCCAACGCACCGCCGAGAACCCCGCCTAGTGCGGGGTTTTCTATGCGCGAAATATCCCGGCATGGTGGACAAGCTGCGCTCGCAACACCTTCCGCGTAGGGCGGATGACGCTTTCTTCATCCACCATGAACCAACGCAAATACCTATACCATTTACCCGTGATCGAGCATTTCGCGGTTTGATCCATCGTGGACAAGCTGCGCTTGTCGCGCCCTACGACACGGCATCCAATACGATTTGCCCTCCCTCTGCGCCGACACACTGACAAAAAGTAAGGCAGCCGACTGTCTAATCCGCACCTAGCCTAAAGCGCCATCAACGCGCAGCGGCCAATGACCAAATCCCTGCTATTTCTATTCACCGGTTTAATGGCTGCATTGCTTAGCGCCTCCAACCATGGCGCAGACTGTCCGGACTGGACCGCCCCACAGGCGCGATCAGAAATAAGCACTCTCACCAAACAAATCGCCAAATGGGATGATGCTTACCACCGCCAAGGCATCTCATTAATCGCCGATGAACTCTACGACCAGGCACTGGCGACCCATCAACTCTGGCTGCGCTGTTTTCCCAGAAACTCGCACGCCCAACCAGTCCCCTTGGCCAGCAGCCGTGGCACCCTCAAACACCCCATTGCCCAAACCGGCCTGAACAAAATTGCCAGCGCCCAAGCATTGGCCGCCTGGATCAGCCATCGGCAAGACATCTGGGTGCAACCCAAAGTTGACGGCGTCGCAGTCACGCTGGTTTATCAACACGGCCTGTTAGAGCAGATGATTAGCCGGGGCGATGGTCAACACGGCCAAAACTGGACGGCGCAAGCGCTGCTCTTGACGGCGATCCCCAAGCATATCGCCGATCAACGCCGGCTAATTCTTCAAGGTGAACTGTATTGGCGCCTTGAGAACCACGTTCAAGCAGATTCAGGCGGCGTAGGCGCGCGTGGCAAAGTTGCTGGCCTGCTCGCCCGCAAACAACTCAGCCGCGAACAGGCAAAGGGGGTTGGCCTGTTTGTATGGGATTGGCCTCAAGGGCCGCCGAATATGCCCGAGCGCTTGCAGAAGTTACATAACTTGGGTTTCAGCGATAGTCAAACCTTCAGCCACCCGGTTGAGAACGCTCTACAAGCCCAGCACTGGCGACAAACCTGGTACCGCAGCGCCCTGCCCTTCGCCACCGACGGCATTGTTCTACGCCAAAGCAAACGCCAGACAGCGCGGCTTTGGCAAGCCAAGCCACCGCACTGGGCCGTGGCCTGGAAATATCCACCGAGCCAAGCGCTGGCAGAAGTACGCGCAGTTAACTTCAAAATAGGCCGCAGCGGCCGCATCACGCCGGTGCTGACCTTGGAGGCCACGCTTCTGGATGACCGTATTATCAAACACGTCAGCGTTACCAGCTTAAAGCGCTGGCAAGCGATGGACATCCGCCCCGGCGACCATGTGGCGATTAAACTCTCCGGGTTGACCATTCCGACACTCGAAAGCGTGGTCATACGCGCCAGCATCCGCCAACCCCTCATCAGCCCAGATCCAAAAGCCTATCACCGCCTGAGTTGCTGGGAGCTATCAACCTCCTGCTCAGCGCAATTTATCGCCCGCCTCAGCTGGCTTAGCAGCAAGGCCGCATTGAATATGCCCGGCGTTGGTACTGGCACATGGCGCAAACTAATCGACGCTGGGTTAATAACCGGCTTATTGGACTGGCTCGATTTAAACCCAGACCAGCTTGAACAAGTGGCGGGAATCACCAGTCAGCTGAATCAGCGCTTCAACGCAGCCCGCCAGCGGCCGTTCAAAACATGGTTGATCGCCCTTGGCGTACCACCTGGACTGCGCTTGCAGCCAGATGATAATTGGCAACGCTTGGCCGGGCGAGACCTGCTCGCATGGCGACAGCAACCAGGAATCGGCATGACCCGCGCTAAGCAGCTGGAACGTTTCTTCGCTCACCCGCAGGTGATCAGACTAAAAGAGAAGCTGCACGCCAAGGGGATTGATGGCTTTTAGCAGAGGTCAAACGGCTCCAACCAGTAGCGCGCTCGTCGGATACACGCCTCAGCATGAAACCTTTGCTTTATCTGCGCAGTCAAAGACTCTTCGCAAAAATAAAAAAAGGAGCGAACAATGCTGAAAAGATCAGCGCTTATTTTTCTACTCAGCGGCGCGGCGCTGTTAACTAACGCCGTGATTGCAGCGCAAAACAGCCACCCTCTGAAAGACTGCATCAGCAAACGCCAAGAGCTCAGTGACAAGATCGAAGACATTGGCAAGCGAGTGGACTCAACCCGACTGAGTGACATCCAGCAAGAGCTGGCCAGGGTTGACAGCGATTGCACGTCACTGGGCTTGCACTCAGACCAAGGTGCTCAGGTGTCCAAAGCCCAGCTAGATGTCAGCGCCAGCAAGAAAAACTTACTGGCGGCGCTGGGCGCAGGCAATCCCAGCAGCATCGCCGCAAACCAAAAGCAACTCAGCAAAGCACGCAAAATACTTGAATCTGTCGAAATTCAAGCGTCGAGCAGTTAGGCCGTTTTTAAACGGCTAAGCCCGGCCATGCAGGCCTGCCCGGTTAACGGACAACTCAGTGATTGCGAAACTCCTGGTGGCAGGCCTTGCAGCTGTCTTCAACAGCCTTCATCGGTGCAATCAGGTCTGCGCTCTTAAGCGGTTTGGCAGTGGTGGCGACAACCAGTGCAGCCGTGTTCACCTCTAGCTCATCAGCCAACTGTTTGAAACGTGCCTGGCGCTTCCAGACATCATCTCGGGCGTTGCTGTTGTCTTCTTCCTTGACCTGCGGAAAGTGCTGCCATGGCGTTTTCGACAATGCATCCAGCTTGGCAGCGCCTTCCACAAAGCGCGGCCCGTCAAACACGATGCGTCCGCGCAACATGCCACCCAGGTCTTCACTGGTTTTGAGCATTTGCTTAAAGATGGTCTGACGCTGACCCAGAGGAGAATTGGGATCAACACCGCCGCAGGCGGCGAGTGTCAGACTGGCCAGCAGAATCAGTAATAAATTTCTAAGCTTCATAGCACCTTCGCGCAGCAATCAGGCTCGACAAGCGCGACAGTATCCATGCTCCAGCAGCACCGGCCAAGCGCGGTAATTTGCCGCACACAGCAAATGCCGCTGAATTTGCCTGCTTAGCAGAGCAACATGACGCAGCTTCCGGGCGCTAATAATCAGGCTGCAACCACAAATAAACTAATGATCAAGCCCATGTTGATGAACCACATCAGTGAGCGCACCGGCGCTAAATCGGCAAGGTAACAAGCGGTGTAGATAATCCGACTGATGATAAAAGCGATCGCCAGTTGATCAATGACGCTTTGCTGAGCGCCGCCGGCCAAGTGAGCGATGATTACTGCAGCAGCAAAGGCTGGGGTGACTTCAAAACCATTGAGTTGAGCGTTATTGGCACGCCGGGCGGCGCCTTCAACGGTGGCAAGGTGAGCCCTTGGGTCATGATTGCTTCGCGGGGTAAAGCCTCGGCCAAGGCTTTTGGCGAATACAGTTGAAACGTAGGGCAGAAAGATCGCAATCAGCACGCACCAGAAGGCAATGGTCATAACAGCTCCGCTGTAGGTCAGATAGGCCCTACAGCTTGAGCTGTAGGGCGCTGATCGTCCATCGGCAGATATGCCAATTGCTGGGCATTTCAGCCAATCAAGCGGCTAGTTTTCCGTTGGCCAACGCTGCCGAAGCCTGCAGCATCGCCCGCAGCAACACTGCGCACCCTGCAGCCAGATCACTGGGCGCAGCATTCTCGATCTCGTTATGGCTGATACCGCCTTCACAGGGCACAAAGATCATCCCGGCCGGGCCAAGCTCGGCCAGAAAAATGGCGTCATGTCCGGCGCCGCTGACGATATCCATATGCGACATGCCCAACCCCTGAGCCGCACTGCGCACCGCATCCACACACACGGTGTCGAAATACAGCGCAGGGAAATCCGCCGTAGGCGTCAGATCCACAGTCAAGCCGTGCTCGGCGCTAGTGGTTTCAATAACCTTGCGCACCTCGTCAATCATCGAATTCAATCGCTCAGGCTCCAAGTGACGAAAATCCAGGGTCATGCGCACTTCCCCCGGAATAACATTGCGCGAGCCCGGGTATGCCTGCAAACAACCGACGGTGCCGCACGCATGGGGTTGATGCTCAAGGGCGACGCGATTCACCGCAGCAACCACGGCGGCAGCGCCTACCAAAGCATCTTTACGTAAATGCATCGGGGTTGGCCCGGCATGCGCTTCGACGCCGCGCAGAGTCAGGTCAAACCACTTCTGGCCCAAGGCACCGAGCACCACACCAATGGTTTTCTGTTCATCTTCGAGAATCGGCCCTTGCTCGATGTGCGCTTCAAAATAAGCGCCAACTGCATGGCCAGTTACTGCGCGACTGCCCGCATAGCCAATAGCATTCAGGGCGTCGCCAACGGTCACGCCGTCGGCGTCAACCTTAGCCAAGGTTTCTTCGAGGGTGAATTTACTGGCAAAGACACCAGACCCCATCATGCACGGGGCAAAGCGTGAACCTTCCTCATTGGTCCACACCACCACTTCCATCGGTGCTTCGGTCTCGATCCCCAAATCATTCAGGGTGCGTAACACCTCAACCCCGGCGAGCACACCAAAACAGCCATCGAACTTGCCGCCAGTCGGTTGCGTGTCGATGTGACTGCCGGTCATCACCGGCGGCAGATCAGGGTTGCGTCCCGCACGACGGGCAAAAATATTACCCACGCCATCGATGGTCACGCTGCACCCAGCGGCTTGGCACCACTTAACGAATAAGTCGCGCGCTTGGCGGTCGAGATCGGTCAGCGCCAAACGGCACACACCGCCTTTAACCGTAGCCCCAAGCTGGGCCAACTCCATTAATGATTGCCACAGGCGATCACCGTTAATGTGCTGATCGGTGGATTGCAAAACAGCGTGGGCAGCAGTCATGTTTACCTCCTCAGGCATGCAGTAACTCTTAGGGTTTAAAGCGTTGGGTTGGCCACCACAATGGCGCGCGGACTGCTTATGCGGCACAGGGCAAAATAAAGCAGCCCGCCCAGTGCTGAGCCCGTAAACCAGCCGTAGTCATAGAACCAACTGAATGCGTCGCTGCTGAGCGACATGACCGTCAAGGCAACCGGCACTACAAAGGCGACGAAGCCGATCCAGTTCCAGGCGGGATAAACGCTATCGAGGTACAAGCCTGGCAAATTGAGACGTTGTTTTTTGATTAAAAAATAATCAACAACCATGATCCCAGCGATAGGCCCGAGCAGGCTCGAGTACCCCAGCAGCCAGTTGGAATAAACACTTTCAAGGCTGACATCAGAAACAATCCAGCCGAGTTTTTTCAACAGTTCATGACCCATTAGACCCAAACCAACAAAGCCGGTGATCAACACCGCTTTAGTGCGATTAATCAGCTTGGGGGCGATGTTCTGGAAATCATTGGTTGGCGAGACAATGTTAGCCGCGGTATTGGTTGAGAGGGTGGCCACGATGATCAAGGCCATGGCCACAGCCACCCAACCCGGGCTCTGGATATGACCAATCAAACTCACCGGATCCGAGACAGTTTCCCCGACCAGCGATGCCGATGCGGCAGTCAGCACCACCCCCAGCGCGGCGAACAGAAACATGGTCAGCGGCAAGCCAATAATTTGCCCGACAATCTGGTCTTTCTGGCTTTTCGCGTAACGGCTGAAATCCGGGATATTCAGCGACAATGTCGCCCAAAAGCCGACCATTGCCGTTAGACCCGCCAAGAAATAGCCGACAACACTGGCGCCTTCAGGGCGCTTGGCAGGTTGCGACATCAACTCGGTCATCGACACATTCGGCAGCGCCCATACCAACAGGCCAGCACCCACCAGCACCAGCAAGGGTGCTGACAAGGTTTCCAGCCATTTGATCGATTCGGCACCGCGTAACACAACCCACAGGTTCAGCACCCAGAAGATCATGAAACCTATGACTTCGCCGGTGCCGCCCAAGGCTTTCCAGCCCTCGAAGATCGAGCCGAGAAACAGGTGTATTGCCAGGCCGCCGAACATGGTTTGAATACCAAACCAGCCACAAGCCACTACCGCGCGAATCAGACAGGGCACGTTGGAGCCGATGATGCCAAACGAGGAGCGCAACAGAACGGGAAACGGTACGCCGTACTTGGTGCCGGGGAATGCGTTGAGGGTGAGTGGAATCAACACCACGATGTTGGCCAGTAAAATGGCCAGCAGCGCCTCACCCACCGACAAACCAAAGTAAGCAGTCAACACACCGCCCAAGGTGTAAGTCGGCACGCAGATCGACATGCCCACCCACAACGCCGTGATATGCCATTTGTTCCAGGTTCGCTCATGCACCTTGGTCGGCGCTATATCGTGGTTATAACGCGGACTATCCAGAACATCGGCGCCTGCTTCCAACTCGAACAGGCCATTGCGTTCGGTTACTTCCGATCTGCTCTGTTGCATGGGCTTCTCCAATTATTTTTTTGATTGTTAGCGCATCGGGCTAAAACGATGGCTGGAGTTCTTCGAACCGTGCCATTGGCACATTATGACCGACGAACATGGAGCCAGCAGCACTCAATAACCATGCCTAAACTGCCATGCAGCCAATTCCATGCATTATAAAAAAACTACAACCCATTGATTTAAATAATCTTTAAAAATAAGACCTTGATCCAGTCAGCCTCCAGACAACCTGTCACGGCTCATTTAGCCAATGTTGTCTGCTCAGTCAGGACTCAATCTGGTGCAAGGCAATTTTTTTCAAACCACTCAGGTTCGTCACTCATCAGGTTTAAACGGCTGATTTTGCATAAGAAATCTCGCTCATTTTGAGATCCTGTCAAGTGCGTCAAAATGGTGACAGGCCTCACCATTTTGGTGATTTATAGTTTTTAACTATATAAATCAATAAGTTAAGTTAACGATTAGTGATCAAAAAATAATCTTGATCAATCGACGAACAGCTACTAAATTCTATTCCTGACAGTGATGACAGGATTAAAAACTTCATCCCTGCCAGGCATCATCAAAAAAATTAAAGAACCGGCATGCACCGGTCAGCCTGAGAGGAAACTGGTATGGCTTTATTGATCCGTGGCGCCACAGTGGTGACCCATGAAGAGAGCTACAGCGCCGACGTGTTATGCGCCGACGGCATTATCCAGGCAGTTGGCAAGGACCTAGACGTTCCTGCTGGCTGCGAAGTACTCGACGGCAGCGGCCAGTACCTGATGCCCGGCGGTATTGACCCGCACACTCATATGCAACTGCCCTTTATGGGCACGGTTGCCAGTGAAGACTTCTACAGCGGCACCGCTGCGGGTCTCGCGGGCGGCACCACCTCTATCATCGATTTTGTCATCCCCAACCCGCAGCAATCCTTGCTTGAGGCCTTTCACCAATGGCGCGGATGGGCAGAAAAATCAGCCTCCGACTATGGCTTCCATGTCGCGGTTACCTGGTGGAGCGAGCAAGTCAGCGCCGAAATGGAGGAGCTGGTCAGCAAGCATGGGGTCAACAGCTTCAAACACTTCATGGCGTACAAGAACGCGATCATGGCCGCCGATGACACCTTGGTTGCCAGTTTCGAGCGCTGTTTGTCACTCGGGGCGGTGCCGACCGTGCATGCTGAAAATGGCGAACTGGTCTACCACCTACAGAAAAAGCTACTTGCCCAAGGCATGACAGGCCCCGAGGCACATCCGTTATCGCGGCCCTCCCAGGTTGAAGGCGAAGCCGCAAGCCGCGCTATTCGGATTGCCGAAACCATCGGTACACCGCTGTACCTGGTGCATGTCTCGACCCGCGAAGCGCTCGATGAAATCACCTACGCTCGGGCCAAAGGCCAACCGGTATATGGTGAAGTCCTTGCAGGCCATTTGCTGCTGGATGACAGCGTCTATCGCGATCCGGACTGGCAAACCGCTGCTGGTTATGTGATGAGCCCGCCGTTTCGCCCGCAAGGTCACCAAGACGCGCTGTGGAAAGGCTTGCAGTCCGGCAATCTGCACACCACGGCGACCGATCACTGTTGTTTCTGCGCCGAACAAAAAGCCGCTGGGCGCGATGATTTCAGCTTGATTCCCAATGGCACCGCTGGCATCGAAGACCGCATGGCCGTGCTCTGGGACGAAGGGGTCAACAGCGGCAAATTGTCGATGCATGATTTTGTCGCACTGACCTCAACCAACACCGCGAAGATCTTCAACCTGTTCCCCCGCAAAGGGGCGATTCGCGTCGGTGCTGACGCCGATCTGGTGCTGTGGGACCCACAAGGCACCCGCACTATTTCTGCAAAGACCCATCACCAACAGGTCGACTTCAATATTTTTGAAGGCAAAACCGTGCGTGGCGTGCCCAGCCATACCATCAGCCAAGGCCGCCTGGTCTGGGTCGACGGTGACCTGCGCGCCGAACAGGGCGCCGGGCGTTATGTCGAGCGCCCAGCTTATCCAGCCGTATACGACTTACTCAACAAGCGCGCCGAACAGCAACGGCCCACAGCGGTAAAACGCTAGAAGGCTGGAACAACACCAGGAACATCAGCGCACAGGCTCAAAGAAGCCGGCGCATACGTATCAACGATTTGACTGCCCACAAGATTGCTGACTCACAAAGTCGAGGACTTAACCCCTCACCGACAGGTTGGCAGCCTTGATAACAATCACAAAACCGTGAGGCATTGACCCGTGATAGATACACTCAACCATCTACCCCGTCCGGACACCCCAACCACCGAGCTGGCGGCTAATTTCACTGATTTGGCGCCGCCACTTAACGCCCGCCAGGCGGCTCTGGAAAGCGCACGATGCCTGTACTGCTATGACGCGCCCTGCATCAACGCCTGCCCCAGCGATATCGACATTCCATCGTTTATTGGCAGCATCAGCCACGACAATGTCAGCGGGGCGGCGCAGACCATTTTGTCCGCCAATATCCTCGGCGGCAGCTGCGCGCGCGTTTGCCCGACCGAAATTCTATGCCAGCAGGCCTGTGTGCGTAACAACGCGCAAGAATGCGCACCTGTGCTGATCGGTCTGTTGCAGCGCTACGCCATTGATAACGCCCAGTTCCGTGAGCATCCATTCAAACGCTCAGCCGCCAGCGGCAAGCGTGTAGCGGTTGTCGGCGCAGGCCCGGCGGGACTGTCCTGTGCCCACCGCCTTGCCATGCACGGCCACGACGTGGTGATTTTCGAAGCCCGGGAAAAAGCGGGCGGTCTTAATGAATACGGGATTGCCAAGTACAAACTGGTCGATGACTTTGCGCAAAAGGAAGTCGACTTTCTCCTGCAAATCGGCGGCATTGAAATCCGTCACGGTGAGAAACTGGGCGACAACCTGAGCTTGAGCGAGCTGCACCAACAGTTTGATTCGGTGTTCCTCGGTTTGGGTCTGGCCGCCAGTAAACAATTGGGCATTGCCCATGACGACGCGCCAGGGCTACTCGCGGCAACCGACTACATCCGCGAGTTGCGTCAGAGCGATGACCTCAGCCAGCTGCCGTTGGCTAAACACTGCATTGTCCTCGGCGCAGGCAACACCGCCATCGACATGGCCGTACAAATGGCCAAGCTTGGTGCCCAAGATGTCAATCTGGTTTACCGCCGCGGCCTGAGTGACATGGGTGCGACCGGTCATGAACAGGAAATCGCCAAAACCAATCAAGTTCGGCTTCTGACCTGGGCGCAACCTGAAGCGGTTTTACTCGATGATGCCGGCAAGGTACGCGGCATGCGTTTCGCTAGAACCCGCATGGACAACGGCAAACTGATCGCCACCGGTGAGACCTTTGAACTGGCCGCCGATGCGATCTTCAAAGCAATCGGCCAAGCCTTCGATGGCAGCGCCTTGAGTGATTCACTGGCGGCCCAGTTGCAGCGCCAAGGCGAGCGCATTTGGGTGGATGAAAACCTGCGTACCAACATTCCGGGTATTTATGCCGGTGGCGACTGCACCTCGCTCGACCAGGATCTGACAGTACAAGCCGTACAACACGGCAAACTGGCTGCCGAGGCCATTCACTCAACCCTCGCTCTGAAAGTGGAGGCTGCATAATGGCCGATCTCTCGATTGTGTTCGCTGGCATCAAGTCGCCCAACCCATTCTGGCTGGCCTCGGCGCCACCGACAGACAAAGCCTATAACGTGGTGCGCGCCTATGAAGCAGGCTGGGGCGGCGTGGTCTGGAAAACCCTTGGCGAAGACCCCGCCGCCGTTAACGTATCATCCCGTTATTCTGCGCTATACGGGCCCAACCGCGAAGTCATGGGCATCAACAACATTGAGCTGATCACCGACCGCTCACTGGAAATCAACCTACGCGAAATCACCCAGGTGAAAAAGGATTGGCCCGACCGCGCGTTGATTGTGTCGTTGATGGTGCCATGCGTTGAGGAATCCTGGAAAACCATTCTGCCTCTGGTCGAAGCCACTGGCGCAGACGGCATCGAGCTGAATTTCGGCTGCCCGCACGGCATGCCCGAGCGCGGCATGGGCGCCGCTGTCGGTCAAGTGCCGGAATACGTTGAAATGGTCACCCGCTGGTGCAAAACCTACAGTTCGCTGCCGGTTATTGTAAAACTCACTCCCAATATCACCGACGTTCGTCTATCGGCCCGCGCCGCACATCGCGGCGGCGCAGATGCGGTGTCACTGATCAACACCATCAATTCCATCACCAGCATCGACCTCGACAACATGGTCGCGCACCCCG
This sequence comes from Pseudomonas sp. EL_65y_Pfl2_R95, assembly GCF_963971045.1. NCBI lineage: Bacteria > Pseudomonadati > Pseudomonadota > Gammaproteobacteria > Pseudomonadales > Pseudomonadaceae > Pseudomonas > Pseudomonas sp. EL_65y_Pfl2_R95. Next base: position 260,500 of record NZ_CAXAOV010000005.1, read on the forward strand.
TTGTCGGCACGCAAAGCACTCACGGCGGTTATTGTGGCGCGGCGGTCAAACCCATCGCCCTGAATATGGTCGCCGAAATTGCCCGCGATCCGGAAACCCAAGGTCTGCCCATTTGCGGTATTGGCGGCATTGGCAACTGGCGTGACGCGGCGGAATTTGTCGCCCTCGGCTGCGGCGCAGTGCAGGTGTGCACGGCGGCGATGCTCCATGGTTTTCGGATTGTCGAAGACATGAAAGATGGCTTGTCTCGCTGGATGGACTCAAAAGGCTATACCAGCCTCGATGACTTTTCTGGCCGAGCAGTGGGCAATACCACCGACTGGAAGTACCTCGATATCAACTATCAGGTGATCGCCAAAATCGACCAGGACGCCTGTATTGGCTGCGGCCGTTGCCACATCGCCTGCGAGGACACCTCGCACCAGGCCATCGCCAGCCTCAAACAAACCGATGGCACCCACCTATATGAAGTGATCGATGACGAATGCGTCGGCTGCAATCTGTGCCAAATCACCTGCCCGGTCGCAGACTGCATCGAGATGGTGGTGCAAGACACCGGCAAACCTTATCTGAACTGGAACGAGGATCCGCGAAACCCATACCGCGCAGCCAGCTAAAAGAACCACTAAAGAAGACTGCTGCGCCAAGGGTTTGGAGAAACACTCTGGAGCGCTTTTGTTCTTCACCAAGCCCTTGACCCAAAAATCCAATGATTAAATTCGGTTTAGAGCGTCGCGAGTGCAGGTCAGGCAAGGCGAAAATCGCCGAGCCCGCGCAGTGGACAACTGTCCATGAGCAGGCGAGGCGGTTTTCAACGCAGTATGGCCAAACGCAGCAGCTCTACACCGAATTTCAGGGTTCCAAGCCGATACCGCGCAATATCACGCTGGTCACGGTCTGCACGGCCTTCTCGAACTGCATCTCGCTCAGCGCTTGATGGTCATTCAAGATTCTGACCTGATGGCTAAAGTCGGCGTAATGCTGGGTGGATGCCCAGATCATGTACAGCAAGCTCGAGGGTTCGACCGGCAAAATGCGCTGGTCTTCGACCCATTGCCTGATCTTTGCCTCTTTCATCTTGGCCCAGCTATATAAGCTCTCATCCAGGGTTTCACCGAGCATCGGTGCGCCATGGATGATTTCGTTGGCCCAGACTTTCGAGCCGTGTGGACGGGTACGCGAGTGATTCATTTTGGCGCGGATGTAACTACTCAACACCACGCGCGGATCATCGAACATCTCAAAGCACAGGGCATCCTGCTTCCAGACCTCAAGCAGATCGAGCAACACCGCGCGGTACAGTTCGTCTTTGGTGCTGAAATAATAATGCAGGTTGGAACGCGGCAATCCGGCTTCTTCAGCGATATCGCCCATGGAGGCGCTGCCATAGCCTTTTTCGGCAAAAACCTTTTCTGCACAGAACAGGATTTTCTCTATGTTGCGCCGGCGGATTTCGATTTTGTGATTGCCCATATGGGGTCCAATACTGCGGGATTAGCCAAGGCTACCATTGAGTTGCATGCAGGGCGACGGAAAGCCTTGGGCAAAACCCTCTGTCTCGCTATAATCGCTCGGCTACACGTGACCGACACCGCTTCGGTTACGCCCGCCACCCATCCGAGGGGCGCTGCAGCAGACCCTGTCACCAGTGGTTTGTCAGGCTCGGATGGGGCGTTAACCATACGCATCAACGGCGCCCATTCGCAGACAACGAATGGAGACTCATTTTATGAGCGCTGTTATGACGCCTGAAGGTTTTACCGACTTTAAAGTGGCTGATATTTCCCTGGCTGCCTGGGGCCGCCGCGAAACCATCATCGCGGAATCCGAAATGCCTGCCCTGATGGGCCTGCGCAGCAAATATGCAGGTCTGCAGCCGCTTAAAGGCGCCAAGATCATCGGCTGTATCCACATGACCATTCAGACTGCCGTGCTGATCGAAACACTGATCGCATTGGGCGCTGAAGTACGCTGGTCATCGTGCAACATCTTCTCGACTCAAGATCAAGCTGCTGCAGCCATCGCCGCCGCCGGCATTCCGGTATTTGCCTGGAAAGGCGAGACCGAAGAAGAATACGAATGGTGCATCGAGCAAACCATCCTTAAAGATGGCCAGCCGTGGGATGCCAACATGATCCTCGACGACGGCGGCGACCTGACCGAGATCCTGCACAAGAAATACCCGGCCATGCTGGAAAAAATCCATGGCGTGACGGAAGAAACCACCACCGGCGTGCACCGCCTGCTGGACATGCTGGCCAAGGGCGAGCTGAAGATCCCGGCCATCAACGTCAACGACTCGGTGACCAAGAGCAAGAACGACAACAAATACGGTTGCCGTCACAGCCTCAACGACGCCATCAAGCGTGGTACCGACCACCTGCTGTCCGGCAAGCAAGCGCTGGTAATCGGCTACGGTGACGTGGGCAAGGGTTCATCACAGTCGCTGCGCCAGGAAGGCATGATCGTCAAGGTTTCCGAGATCGATCCGATCTGCGCGATGCAAGCCTGCATGGACGGTTTTGAACTGGTTTCGCCGTACATCGACGGTCTCAACGACGGCTCCGACGCCTGCATCGATAAAGCGCTGTTGGGCAAGATCGACCTGATCGTGACCACCACCGGCAACGCTGATGTGTGTGACGCTGGCATGCTCAAAGCGCTGAAAAAGCGTGCAGTGGTGTGCAACATCGGTCACTTCGACAACGAAATCGACACCGCTTTCATGCGCAAGAACTGGGCATGGGAAGAGGTTAAGCCGCAGGTACACAAGATCCACCGTACCGGCACTGGCAGTTTTGACGCGCACAATGATGATTATTTGATCCTCCTGGCTGAAGGCCGTCTGGTCAACTTGGGCAATGCCACTGGCCACCCAAGCCGCATCATGGATGGCTCATTCGCCAACCAGGTTCTGGCCCAGATCTTCCTGTTCGCCCAGAAATACGCAGACCTGACTGATGGCCAGAAAGCTGAGCGTCTGACCGTTGAAGTGCTGCCGAAGAAGCTCGACGAAGAAGTGGCCCTGGAAATGGTTAAAGGCTTTGGCGGCGTGGTCACTCGCCTGACCAAAACCCAAGCTGATTACATCGGCGTAACCGTTGAAGGCCCTTTCAAGCCGGATGCTTACCGCTACTAAGTAGCTGACTGGCCGTATGCCTGCCGGTGTACGGCCAGCGCTCACAAGGACATCGTCATGAGTCAAGAACGCCGTTTCAGCTTCGAGTTTTTCCCGACTAAAACTGAAGCTGGACACGAAAAGCTAATGGCCAATGCACGTCAGTTAGCCACATATAATCCGGATTTTTTCTCCTGCACCTATGGCGCAGGCGGCTCAACCCGCGACCGCACCGTCAATACCGTTTTGCAGCTCGACAGCGAGGTCAAGGTTTCGACCGCACCGCACCTGTCTTGCGTAGGTGATAGCAAGGCTGAGTTACGCGAGTTGCTGAACCTGTACAAAAGCAACGGTATCAAGCGCATCGTTGCCCTGCGCGGTGATTTGCCATCAGGTATGGGCATGGCCAGTGGTGAACTGCGCTACGCCAATGAGCTGGTAGCCTTTATCCGCGAAGAAACCGGTGATCATTTCCACATCGAAATCGCTGCTTATCCGGAAATGCATCCGCAGGCGCGCAACTTTGAGGATGACCTCGCCAACTTCGTACGCAAGGCCAAGGCCGGTGCGAACAGCGCGATCACCCAGTACTTCTTCAACGCCGACAGCTACCTGTACTTCGTTGATCGCGTGCGCAAAATGGGTGTCGATATTCCGATCGTGCCGGGCATCATGCCAATCACCAACTACAGCAAGCTAGCCCGCTTCTCCGACGCCTGTGGCGCTGAGATCCCGCGCTGGGTGCGCAAGCAACTGGAAGCTTATGGTGATGATATCGAAAGCATTCAGAGCTTCGGTGAGCAGGTGATTACTGAAATGTGCGAGCAACTGCTGCAAGGCGGCGCACCGGGTCTGCACTTCTATACACTGAACCAGTCTGAGCCGAGCCTGGCCATCTGGAACAACCTCAAGCTGCCGCGTTAACCGGCGGACGTGGTGGTGATCCGCGCTGAAGTTAAGGCCTGCGCACCTGCAAAGGCCTTTGCTTAAGCCTTTAAGGCGTAATATTTCTAACGATTGGGTAAAAACCATCAAAGTCATGCGAACTAATCCTCACCGCGCATGACCAAGGCAATGCTATTAATTGAACCCGTATACAACAAATCTAAACGCCATTAAGCAGGCAACTACTGCGCAACGGCCAAGCTCTGTTATACTCGGGACTTCCCGCCAGGCTTGCGCCCGGATGCTAGCCCCTCCCAGAGGCAGCAGTACCGGACGGGATTGCGCGCCCCACGTGCGATTCAAGCCAGGCAATACACCATAGGGCAACGCCCTCACTAGACAGGATTTCACATGTCCTTTGCTTCCCTCGGTCTCTCCGAGGCTTTGGTTCGTGCGGTCGAGTCCGCCGGCTACACCCAGCCAACTCCGGTGCAACAGCGGGCTATTCCCGCCGCGTTGCAAGGTCGCGACCTGATGGTAGCGGCGCAGACTGGCACAGGTAAGACAGGCGGTTTCGCCTTACCAATCCTTGAACGCTTGTTCCCCAACGGTCACCCGGACCGCGAGCAACGTCACGGCCCAAAACAACCACGCGTACTGGTGCTGACACCTACCCGTGAACTGGCCGCCCAGGTGCACGACAGCTTTAAGCTGTATGCCCGCGATTTGAAATTCGTCAGCGCCTGCATTTTTGGCGGCGTTGGCATGAACCCACAGGTTCAAGCACTCGCCAAGGGCGTTGACGTTCTCGTCGCCTGCCCGGGACGCTTGCTTGACCTGTGTGGCCAAGGCAGCATCGACCTCTCGCACGTCGAGATTTTGGTGCTAGACGAAGCTGACCGCATGCTCGACATGGGTTTTATCCATGACGTCAAGAAGGTCCTCGCCCGCCTGCCGAGCAAACGTCAGAACTTGCTGTTCTCAGCAACATTCTCCAAAGACATTACCGACCTTGCTGGCAAGCTGCTGCATAACCCGGAGCGCATCGAAGTCACGCCGCCGAACACCACGGTAGAGCGTATCGAACAGCGTGTATTCCGCCTGCAAGCCAGCCATAAGCGCGCATTGCTCGCTCACTTGATCACCGCCGGCGCGTGGGAACAGGTGCTGGTGTTCACCCGCACCAAGCACGGTGCTAATCGCTTGGCCGAATACCTCGACAAGCGCGGCTTGCCAGCGGTTGCGATTCACGGCAATAAGAGCCAGAACGCCCGCACTAAAGCCTTGGCTGATTTCAAAGCCAACAGAATGCGCATTCTGGTGGCCACTGATATCGCGGCCCGCGGCCTGGATATCGACCAGCTGCCCCATGTGGTCAACTTCGAGCTGCCAAACGTTGAAGAAGATTACGTGCACCGTATCGGCCGTACTGGTCGTGCTGGCCGCAGCGGTGAAGCGATCTCTCTGGTAGCGCCAGACGAAGAGAAACTGCTGCGCGGCATCGAACGCATGACCAAGCAGAAGATTGCTGATGGCGACGTAATGGGCTTCGACGCCAGCACGGTAGAAGCTGAGCGCCCGGAGGTTCGTGAGCCGCGTCAACCGCGCCAGCAACGTGCCCCGCGCCCAGCCACCCCTGATGGCGAACGTCATGGTGGCGGCCGTAAAGACAAAGGCAAAGACACTGGCCGCGCAGCCAAGCCAGCCGGCAGCCGCGAAGGCGGCCGGGAAGGTACTGGGCGCAAGCCAAGGCCACGTGGCGAGCGCACTAACCGTCCAACGGCATCCGCATCTGCATCCACAGCCGCTATCCCTGTGCTGCCACCAGATCGCGCGCCCGACGAATTCCGTGACGATGAAATCGATAACTTTGGTAATCGTGCCGACTACGTCAGCCCGAACCAGAATCGGCAGCAGAATCGCGGCCGTCGTCCGGCAGCAGCCGCAGCAGCTCAGCCAGCAACTGGCCAACCACGCAGCCAGGGTCGTGGCCCTCGCAGTGGTGGTGCAGGCGGCGACGGTGCGCAAAAGCCTCGCGGCGGCGGTCAAGGTAAGCGTCAAGGTGGCGGTCAAGGTGCGCAGGGCCGTAGCAATGGTTCCGGTGCTAACCGGTCCCGTCCACCACGCGATCGTGAGCGCAGCACATCACTTAATCGTGACGAGTTGCCACGCAGCGAAAAGCCTGCAAATAAGACCACAGACAAACAACCTGTGATCATGCACAAAAGCTCGCGACTTGATCGGTTCCCGACTCCGGAGCAACTTGATCAGCTGCCTAGCAGCCGCCCCCGCGGTGAAAAGCCGGCACTGCTGACGCGTAACCGCGACGAGTAATTCGGCAACTGCTGCACCCAACAACGCCGGCCCAGTGCCGGCGTTGTTGCATCTGTGGATTAGTAATTAGTTATCGGCTGACCATAAAAAACGCCGGCCCCACAAGACAGTGGAAGGCCGGCGTTTTTAATGATCAGTCAGTGATTACTGACGAACACCTTCAAAAGAGATGATCAGTTCAACTTCTTGCGAAGCAGGGCCGAGATCTTTTTCGATGTTGAAGTCTTTCATCTTGATCGTGGTAGTGCCTTCAAAACCAGCACGGTGACCGCCCCACGGGTCGTCGCCTTCACCGACAAACTTGGCCTTAACAACCACTGGCTTGGTAACGCCGTTCAGGGTCAGGTTACCGGTAACGTCGGCCGCGCCTTCGCCAGTCGATTTAACCGAGGTCGACTCAAAGGTTGCAGTCGGATTCTTGCTGACATTAAGGAAATCACCACTGCGGATGTGCTTATCGCGTTCCGCATGGTTGGTATCAACGCTCTCGGTCTGCAGGGTCACTTTGACCTTGCTCGCTTCCGGAGTCTTGGCGTCGTAGCTGAAGGTACCGTCGAACTCTTTGAAAGTGCCGTACAACCAGCTGTAACCCAAATGGTTGATTTTGAAATTAACAAAGGCGTGCTGGCCCTTTGTATCGATCGCATAATCAGCGGCCGAAGCTTGGCCTGCACCGATCAGAGCGGTACCAAGAGCGAGTGCCGCGAGGGTTTTCTTCAACATGGAATATTCCTTTCGAGGTGATCTTGCAACGTCATATTGCAATGTTTAAAGGGATGCGCAGAGGTGATCCGCACGATTTAACAACTGACAATTACTCGCGACCGAGCATGCGTTTGAGCGTGCTATCGCGATCAATAAAGTGATGTTTGAGTGCAGCCAAGCCATGCAGCCCGGCAAAAATGACAATTGCCCAGGCCAAGTATTCATGAACTAAACCGGCGACATCTTCCTGATCAGGAATGCTGGTCAGGGTTGCAGGCACTTCAAACACACCAAAAACATCAATACCGCGGCCATCAGCGGTTGAAATCAGGTAGCCAGAAATCATCAACACGAAAAGGCCGATATACAAAAAAGCGTGGCCCCATTTGGTGGCCAACTGAGTCATCCGGCCGTGGCTATGCAAGTGGCCCGGCGGCGGACTAATCCAGCGCCAGCAAACTCGCAGGAGCATGGCCAAAAACAGCAAAATGCCGATGCCTTTGTGGATCGTCGGAGCATCTGTGTACCAGCTGCTGTAATAATCGAGGCCGACCATCCAAAAGCCAAGCGCAAACAGGCCGAAGACCACCAAGGCCATCAACCAGTGCATCAAAATACTTACCACGCCGTAACGTGAAGGGGAATTTCGCCACTGCATTAATCTGATCCGTAAATGAAAACGATAACTTTTAAGTAAGTAGCGCCAAGATTAGCAACAAAGCTATCGATATAAAGCGTAATTTTTCGCTTTGAAATATCGGGAAATACGATAACTAACCGATAACCGAACGCCTTACCTGTGTAGATCACTGCGGTTACAGCTGCAAGACGCCGTGACCTGATAGCGGAACCTTGTCGTCTCACACCCTCCAACAAAGGCCGCTGCTTTGCAGCTTCGAAGTGATTCACCCACAAGCCTGACAAGCGCATCTGGTAGGCTGTGCTTAAAGATTTGGAGGCCCCAATGAGCTTGAACGACCAGTGGATGCAACGCGACCTCGCCGTAGTTTGGCACCCGTGCACACAAATGAAGGACCACGAGCAGTTGCCCCTCGTACCGATCAAACGTGGCGAAGGCGTCTGGCTCGAAGACTTCGACGGCAAGCGTTACCTGGATGCAGTCAGCTCATGGTGGGTCAACGTCTTCGGCCACTGCAACCCGCGAATCAATCAGCGGATCAAGGACCAGGTCGATCAACTTGAACATGTGATTCTTGCTGGTTGCAGCCACCAGCCGGTAATCGAGCTTTCAGAACGCTTGGTTAAGATAACGCCAGACGGCCTCGACCGGGTGTTCTACGCCGACAATGGTTCGTCGTGCATCGAAATCGCGCTGAAGATGAGCTTCCATTATTGGCTCAACGTCGGCCAGCCGGAGAAAAAACGCTTCGTCACCCTGAGCAACAGCTACCACGGCGAAACGGTCGCGGCGATGTCAGTTGGCGATGTCGCACTGTTCACCGATACCTACAAAGCCCTGCTACTCGACACCATTAAAGTGCCAAGCCCGGACTGCTACAACCGCCCTGAAGGCGTTAGCTGGGAGGAACATTCGCGATTGATGTTCACCCACATGGAGCAGACCCTCGCCGAGCACCATCATGAAGTGTCCGCCGTTATCGTCGAGCCGCTGATCCAGGGTGCTGGCGGCATGCGCATGTACCACCCGGTTTACCTGACGCTGTTGCGCGAAGCCTGCGACCGCTACGGCGTGCACCTGATTCTTGATGAAATTGCGGTCGGTTTTGGCCGCACCGGCACTATGTTTGCCTGCGAGCAAGCGGGCATTCGCCCCGACTTCCTGTGCCTGTCGAAAGCACTCACCGGGGGTTACCTACCGCTGGCGGCTTGTTTGACCACCGACACTATTTATCAGGCGTTTTATGACGACTATTCGACCCTGCGCGCGTTTTTGCATTCGCACAGCTACACCGGTAATCCACTGGCCTGTGCTGCAGCGTTAGCAACACTGGATATCTTCGAGCAAGACAACGTCATCGAAGCCAATCGCGCCCTGAGCAAACGCATGCACGACGCAACGGCGCACTTGGTCGATCACCCGCACGTTGCCGAAGTGCGCCAAACGGGCATGGCACTGGCCATCGAGATGGTCGCGGACAAAACCAGCAAAACCGCTTACCCCTGGCAAGAACGGCGCGGCCTAAAGGTGTATCAACACGCATTGGACCGCGGCGCCCTGCTGCGCCCGCTGGGCAGTGTGGTGTACTTCCTGCCACCGTACGTGATCACCCCGGAGCAGATCGACTTTCTCGCAGAAGTCGCCAGCGAAGGCATTGATATCGCTACCCGCACCTCCGTCAGCGTTGCCCAAGGCAACCGCAACTATCCTGGGTTTCGTGATCCGGGTTAAGGGCTGAGGCGGTAGGGGCGATTGAGGAAGCCTGTCTCAAGCGCCCCTGTACGAGTGTTCGGCCTCGGGCTGTAGTGCACTGTGCTGAACGCAATCCCAAGGCCGCAATAACGTTCGTCCAAGCTGTATTGACCAACCCTAACCAATTGGCAAGCCACCCCACCCTTGGGCGCGAAGGCCGCATCGCGGGTACAGGTGAATGGGCGATGCCGGTCCCCCTTACCTGATCCCCTACCGCATCCGTGGGGGCCGCCTGCAAGTGTTGCGCATCTTTCATACCCGCCGACTGCCACCCAGTAAATGTTAATTCTGTTCGGCCATTGGATTTCTCAGCGAAAATCCGCTCCGGGCTGATCCTTTTAGCTTTAATGGGCGGCGCGAATGCTGAACACCCTAACCTGCTTAGGGCAGGGAGAATCAGTCCTGCGTGAGATGAAGCTTGGCCTTGCGTGAATGAAGCAGATGAAAACGTCTCGAGCCAGGCGCAATCTCGTCTCGGACGCCGCAACCAGCTCTTTCCGGCACACGCGCTATACGCAAGAGACTCCTAGTCTCCAACGGTTATATTTGAAGCTATTACTCGCTGGCATATTATGCCAACTGACTTGCCTGCGGGCAGCTTTACGCTAAAGGTCTCTGGACGCAATCCGACTGACTTAATGGAGAATGTCAACGGACCTGCCCCCAGTATTCCTATTGAAACATTCAACATTCTGGCTGTCGGAACATGATCAAGCGCAGCGGGTACGCCGATTGCGCAGCTGAAGTCCGAAGGTGGAGTAGTCGATGAGGCATTCCTTGCTTACCCTGTGCAGGCCGCTGCCTGCACTCCTGTTTGCCGCGCTACCGTTAACTGTGACGGCAGCAGATCCAGATCCGATTCGTATACAACAACTGCAACGCTGCGGTGACCTGCTAGAAACGCACAAGCAAACATTCTGCCTGCGGGTTAAAGGGTTGCAGCCCGGCGATCGACAGGTCCGGCTCAATGGCGAAGCCCTAAGTGCAAAGCAGCTAAGCGGCAAAGCGGACCAACTGCAACTGCAGCTTGATACCAAGGGCAAGCAAAGCGGCCCACTGGTGATTGAACAAGGCGGCCAGCAAAGCAATCCAGTGTGGTTGTCGCTGGGCAGCAGCCATGTGGTGGCGGCAAACGCTGACGAAGTGGCGAAAAACATGGATGGCCTCACCTCCTATGTGGACCTGATCAGCGTGGTGATCGAGGAAGATTTCGAGGGCGCCACAGAAGCCAGGCGCCTGGCCGAAAAATACGGCGCCAAAGTCGTTGGCATGATCCCTCCGCTGAACACATACCAACTGCGCCTGAAGGCCAAGAATCTGGATGAGCGTGATGCCACAGTCCTACGCCTTGGCGGTGAAGTCAGCGTAGATGCGGTGGTGATAGAGGAGTCAGGTGCAGAGAAGGCCATCGAGCGTGATGTGCAAAAGGCGCCACCGGCAGACAATCAAGAGTGGGCCTCAAACCGCTTCCTCGATGCGGTAAATTTTTATAAACGCCGCCTGCAACGCGAGAACGGCGGGTTAAAAACCCACCCAGTGCGTATTGGGGTGATCGAGCGCGATGTTGATTTTGATGCCCCGGACTTTGCCGACTATAGCGGTGGCGATTGCCGCGCCGACCGCAAGCGACTTTGCCTGTACGCACGTGACGCCGACAAGCCGAGCGGGCATGGCACCACGGTTAGCGGCATATTAGCGGCCGCTTGGGACAAAGGCGGCAACAGCGGTTTTCTCCGTGGACTGGATGATGTCGGCCCCGGCTTTGATGTCATAGTCGCACGCGATTCTGATGCAGGTATCACCGCCAATGTGGCGGCGTCAGTCAACCTCGTAGAAGATGGCGTCCGCGTACTCAACTGGAGTTGGGGCATTCACCGCGTTGGCGCGGTCGACATCAAAGGCGACCCCATCGACTCCTTGGTCCGCTCGGGAATTGCCATGAGCGGCTACGAAGAGCTGCTGGAAGAGTTTTTCCTCTGGCTGCGCGAAGAGCATCCAGACGTGGTGGTGGTCAACTCGGCAGGTAACGGCTCGTCTTTCTCGGGTCGAGATGAGTATCGGCTGCCTTCATCTTTCGTCACCGACCAGCTGTTCGTAGTCGGCGGCCATCAGCGCAGCGATAAAGACGTGCCGGTCAAAGATCCTCAGTACGCGATCAAGCGCAAAGCCTCCAACATCGACATGCGCGTGGACATCACCGCCGCCGCCTGCGTGCACGGCTCAATGGCCAAGGCCGATGAAGAAGGTGACGTGCATTGTGGAACCTCCTACGCCACCCCTTTGGTTGCCGGTTTGATCGCCGCGATGCTGTCGATCAATCCCGAGCTGGAACCCGATCAGTTGCGCATGCTGCTGCGCCGCAGCGCCATGACCATCGGCGAGGAATATGATTTCGAGCCGACCGAAGGCGACGACCTGACCGCACCTATCCTGCCGTCTGAACGCGCCAATGAACTCAACAATCCAGATGTAGGCCATTCCGCTAGGCTGGATATGTACAAGGCCTTAGACCTGACCGTGCAAAGCGTAGACCGGGTACGCTGAGCGGCTAGATTGGCAACGCCCGAGGCGATGCATGGTGCATCGCCGGGCGTATCAGGTGCTATGTTTAAAGTCTTCGTCCTGCTCGAAGTCAGCCCGCTAGGGTGCACCGATTTACCTAAGCGCCGACGCAGAGCCCAACCGAGGCTTGGCTATGTCTTCACCTAAGCAACCATTGCCACTCGCTGTCTCTTTGGATGAGTGGCAAGCCGCGCTGGATAACCTGCTTACAAAAGAAAAAGCACTGACTCGTGCGCGGGATGCCCTCAGTGCCGAGCGAAGAAAGCTGCCAATGGTAAAAGTGGAAAGCCACTATTCGTTTGAAGGGGTAACGGGCGCAGCATCGCTGCTCGATCTATTCGCAGGACGCCGTCAGTTGATCGTTTATCACTTTATGTTCGCCCCCGACTGGGACGCCGGCTGTAGCGGATGCTCATGGGTGGCCGATGCCATGACCCATCCGGCCCACCTGCACGCGCGTGATACCTCATTGGTCATGGTGTCGCGCGCCCCGCTGGAAAAGCTCAATCAGTATCGAGAGCGCATGGGCTGGGGTGATGCCATACCTTGGTATTCGTCGTACGACAGCGCGTTTAATTACGATTTCGACGCCACCACAGAGGCTGGAGAAAAACACGGTGTCAGCGTGTTTCTCCGTGACGGCGACAGCATTTACCGGACCTACTACACCGGCGCGCGGGGTGTTGAATACCTCGGCACCCTCTGGAGTTACCTAGACTTAACCCCGTTTGGGCGTCAGGAGACCTGGGAGAAATCGCCACCCGGATGGCTGCAGACAGCACCTTACGCCTGGAACCGCCGCCACGATGAATACGACGTCTAAAAAGGGCCCCGTCAATAAAACCGACCAGGCCGCAAGCAGCCGTTAATTTTCATTGAACGCAAAATTCAGAGGCGGGTCTATTAAAACAACAGCGACATTTAATTGAACGATTGTTGCCCCAGCCCAAAGCGATTTGCTGGACTGTGCATCTGGTTTCAAGCCTTAGAAAACAACCCTAATTCAAGAGGTTCTCAAATATGGTAATGCACTACGAAACAGCGGATGACCAAGTTGCCTGTGGCCGCGAGACTGACAATTTGGATACCACCAGCAAGGCAAACAAGGTGACCTGCAAAAACTGCCTGGGCTCACATGTTATGCAGGAACTGCCGGGTGCCGCCAAGCACAAAAAGAAAGCGAAGAAATTAGCTAAAAAACAACCCAAGAAAAAATCTGTTCCAGGCGAAACCTTCGACTGGAAACATGAGTGGGCCGTCATGTGCCATGAAGTACGTCCCAATGACCGCCTGCCACGTGGTTTCGAATCGATCCACATTTGAGGCTGAGGTCATGCGTTTGGGGGATTGAGTTACTCAGGGTCAGGGAGCTTCCGCTCACCTGACCGACCTTCCCCGACACCCAGCGAGCCCCCCAACGCTTCCCGACAGGCACAACGCTGCAAACTCATAGCAAGCAAGGCCAGAACCTGTAAATAAACCTGTGTTTTTTACACTCGCTTGAGTCAGTGTTCGGTTTATTAGGGCGCTACACTGCAGCTCAAAACTTAAGCTGATCGGAACCCCATATTACAGGTCATGGCTTCTACCAAAAACGTGGTCTGTCCCCTAATACCCACTTTGCCTTCAACCAAAAACGTGGTCTGCCCCCTAATACGCTGCCCTCAACTTTGCCTATTCAGCTTCCCCTTTTGCACCAACAAATCAAGCATTTAATTATTTTTTAGTTGTCTTACCGGATCCCAATCATCAGGTTTTGGCTGATGCTTGCTCCACCATTGAATCCCCTCAGAAACCCACTTTCCGCGTAAATCGGAATGAGCGGCTGTTGAGTCATCATACCCAAACTCCGTCCCGCAGCACGGGCAAATATTGTACGAGGAACAACCAAAACTGTCGTACGACGGCTCATTAAGATCAGGGTATCTGCATACCGGACATACATATTTTTGATTATCATTGAGCATTAAAATAGTCCAAGTTTGAACCCTTACCATGCACTGCTGGATCAGGGTTGTAACGTACAATATCTCCACTAGCGATAGGGCACAGACCACGTTTAATCTAAATATCCCCAAAACGTGGTCATTCCTGGCAGCAGTAACCTCGCTCGACGTGGCATTGGAAACTCCTTTTCCATTCGCAATAGCTTCATGCTTGAGCAGCTCAAGACTTACGCTGATCAGAACCCCATATTACAGGTCATGGCTTCTAACAAAAACGTGGTCTGTCCCCTAATATCCCTTGTCCCCTGATATCCATAAATTGGCTTAATTCAGACCTTCCTTATAGAGAAAGTTCCTGACGCACTTTATCGGCTATTTCATCAATAATAAACTCGGGGCCGAATATAGTAAGACCTACGAATGTTTCTGACTCAATTTTAACTTTCCCACCCATCAACTCAACCTCTGCTACTTCAATTTCTTGAGAGCCTCCAACCGCCCATGATTTATCAATGCCTACAGCACCAAGCCTGAATAAAACAATGTGTAGGGCGTTACGCAACACCGCATCGTATTCATCACCCAGTACTATTGATGCAAATTCATCAGTCATATTTAAAAACCTAAATCCTTCCCGCCTGAACGACTTGCAGACTCAGTTATCTGCTCCCAGCTTTTGCCTTTAGCTCTCAGCCAATCAATGGATGGCCCAAGCTTGTCCCCGGAACAATAGGAGGGAACAATAGGGGACAGACCACGTTTAATCTAAGTATCCCAAAAACGTGGTCACTCCCGGCAGCAGTAACCTCGCTCGACCTGGCATTGGAAACTCCTTTTCCATTCGCAATAGCTTCATGCTTGAGCAGCTCAAGACTTACGCTGATCGGTACCCCATATTACAGATCATGGCTTCTACCAAAAACGTGGTCTGTCCCCTAATATCCTCAGTATGTGTCTGACTGCACTACACTGGACTTATAGCGACTTTCCCATAGTGTCCCAGAACGCCTTTCTATGCGATTGCGATAACGTGTGGCTCTTGCGGCCAATGCTTTCATCAACTGACCAAGCCCGGCCGCCGAATCACCCGGTACGAGCAAAAGATGAACATGGTTAGTCATCAAGCAATAGGCATAAACTTTTACGCCAAATGCATCTTTGAGTTCACGCAAGTCAGTCAGGTAGCGCTGATAATCGTAATCCGCAGCAAAAACCACCTGCCGATTGTGGCCCCGCTGCACCACATGGTGCGGGTAATTTGGTAATACGACACGACCAATCCTTGGCAAAATTTGTCCTCCATCCTTGAAAGACCACAACGCTGGAAACTAGCTACAAGATCGCAATACAGACTATAAAATAAATCTGTCCCCTTTTATGAAATCACTATACCTTTTTCTCTGAGGTGAGCTTGACCGCGCTTAACTATGTCGTCGGTTATCCCAACATAACGAGTCACGCCATCAACAACGCAGTTATAAACACAGGTCTTTCCGCCTATAGAGGCAACCTCACCTGCGTCTTTTGCACCAAGTCAAAAATCACTCTTTTCGACGATAAACGACCCTCTCAACTTCCGACAAGCTAGGTAGATCTCCGTTGCCGACCAAAATTTCCGACTTGCATTTTAAATTCGAGTCCTGATAAGCAGTATATTGACATATGATATCCTCCACCTCACCGATATCATCCTCTATATTTTTCTCAAAATAAAATTTTATTACCCAAACATCGTCTTCACAAGACAACACCACCATCCTGAAGTTTGGAGTAACGGTCCCCAGCATCGCTTGAACAAGCATTAAGACTTGAAAATTCCAAGTTTTCAATTCGGCTTCTGCATTCATTTCTGAGTCCAATTTGGGTTAGCTGGAACAATACTTGGGCTTTTTGTTCCTTTGATGATAAAGACGTTAGTTGGCTGACCGGTTATACCAACGCCAGCATTAACGTTGGTGCCGGTTACGCCCTCGAACTTGACCACCGGGAACCCTTGAGCATTTTTACCTAAAATCTTAACCTGACCTATGCGGTAAGCATCTAGTACTTTTTGAGCATCATCAACGCTGTTCAAGAACCCACCGCCTCCTCGAGCTTCAAGCTCAGGCCTTCCAGCGATATGCCGAAGCTGTTTCTGGCTGATTTTGCCAGCCACCTCTGGAAAGTCTATAGGTGTAAGAATGCCTTTTGCACCAGCCTTAACCTTCGCAAAATACACTACTGCCTTCTCAACTTGAGCAGCTCCAGGAGAGACTGGAGTACCTGCTGGACGCGGCTTCAGTCCAGCAGATTCGACAGTTGCAGCGCCGGTGAGAATGAGCCCTAAGCGGTCCATCGACGGCGACCATTCACCAGCGATATCACTCAGTTGAGAGTAGTTCTTCAAAGCACTCTCAATCATATCGTTTTTATAAAAATTACATGTGTTTGTACTGCAATTCATTGACAGAAGAGCATCTAGCCCACCTGCAACTTGCAACATCTTGTCCTTGGCAAGTACTGCGCCAGAAACATTATCAACAAATTGGTCATTATAGATGCTTTCTTCGGCGTACTTTCCTTTGACCCACTCTAGACGCTGACATTTTTCACTAGTGCCGCATGACTCCATTGCCTCTTTAAATGATTTAGCATCATCGTGGTCCAGATAATTATACTGCGTACCGTTCTGCGCCACCCAAGCACCGGTCTGTAAACTCTCCGCATCTGCATCAGGCAGTGTTGCCGCAGCAAGTGTGGGAAAAGGGGACAGATTTATTTTTTAATGTTTTTCTTCGGTCGTCCTTGGCCCCTTTGCTCTATTCGGTGTCCCGTGACCAGCTCGATTTCATCAATAAATCGCTTGTTGCCTGTTAGCTGCCCGCGCTGAAGTGCGTTACGAATTAGGCAGATTTCATCAGTGCGCATGCCTTGCTTCACAAAGGATTTATACCGCTCGCAACGCTCGTCGTGATCACAGCCCAACGCTAAAAAGCAGGGATCAGTATCAAGTAAACCGCTGCCGGTATCTTGTCCTATGCGCTCACAGTAGCTTGACCATGCGTAATCACCTGCTTCAGCAGTCATACGGGCGCGCACTGGATTTAGTTCTATATAGCGAGCGCAGGCAAGTAAGTATGTGTCTGACTGCACTACACTGGACTTATAGCGACTTTCCCATAGTATCCCAGAACGCCTTTCTATGCGATTGCGATAACGCGTGGCTCTTGCGGCCAATGCTTTCATCAACTGACCAAGCCCGGCCGCCGAATCACCCGGTACGAGCAAAAGATGAACATGGTTAGTCATCAAGCAATAGGCATAAACTTTTACGCCAAATGCATCTTTGAGTTCACGCAAGTCAGTCAGGTAGCGCTGATAATCGTAATCGGCAGCAAAAACCACCTGCCGATTGTGGCCCCGCTGCACCACATGGTGCGGGTAATTTGGTAATACGACACGAACAATCCTTGGCAAAATTTGTCCTCCATCCTTGAAAGACTACAACACTGAAAACTAACGACAAAATCAGAAAACAGAAAACAGAAAACAGAAAACAGAAAACAGAAAACAGAAAACAGACTATAAAATAAATCTATCCCCTTTTTGCTTTACCATTTGTTAACACAGTCACCGTGCCATCCTGAGAGATTGTTTTCTTGTACCCACTAGACTCACGCGTTTTTATAGCGCTGCGCTGGGTAATATTAGCCTCAATTTGCCCTGCACTATTTCGAGGAGCCTTGGGCAAAAACTCGATAGCTGTCGCTTTTGCACCATTAAATCAGGCCAAGCTCTCGCAACTGCCTCTCACTCGCAAACTCTAATCCACCGTTCTCAACCCTAGATCCATCTGAATAATGGGAGTACCCACAGACGTTACACTGATAAGCCAGCAATCCATTGTACTTACCTATAAACGCGCGCATTCCCTCAGACTCACATCTGGGGCATTGCTCATCAACTTCGACAGCTGCCAGCTCCTCAATCGTATCGCGTAAGAATCTCGCAATCGAATCTACATCTCGAGCCTGACGTTTCAAAACAATACTCTTGAAATTAATTAAATCACTTACCTTAAAGGAAGAGTATTCAACTGGAATCTCCCTCTCATCTATTTTTGCAAGGCTATCGAACCCATAGACCGAAAACGGCTCACCGGTAAGATGCTTACGGTTACTTCTCATCCAAAATAGTATTACTTCAAGAACTTGCCTCGAAGGTGTTTCGTCACTTAGAGTTTCCACTACCGACTGGAATTCATGCCATATTTTTAAGGGTAGAGTATGCATCAGTTGCCCACCTTAACCGGGAAGGTTGTAATTAAATTCCCTGCTTTATCGGTGAATACCTTTATCACAGACGTAGGAATGCCGCCATCCTTCAATGTAGTAGTACCAACAGTCCGACCCACATCAACTGTTCTTACGAATTGGCCATCTGGCAGCGCTACAACCGGGGACTTTACAACAGAGGAATAATAGGGGACAGACCACGTTTAATCTAAATATCCTAATCCCTAATCTGTTGCCTTTTCTCCAAGACCAACCAAAAGTTATGTCCTAATCGATGTTCAGCCCGCAGCTATAAATTTACGGAATATTCCCGGCATATCGCAGGCCAGAGATGTCAGGCACGCAGTCGTCATCTGCACCACCCCAACTGCCCGGCCAAACACGCTAAACTGCGCATCCCTGTGTTCAATTACCTGTTCAGCCATGCGCCTATCTCGTTTTTTTATCGATGCTCCGCTCTCCATTGGCCAACATGCTTTGCCGGAGGCCCATGCGCATTACATCAGCCGTGTGCTGCGCCACGGTGTGGGTGATGGGGTGCAGCTGTTTGATGGCAGCGGCGATGAGTACCTTGGCGAACTGATTGAGGTCGGTAAAAAGACGGTTCGGGTTGATCTGCGCGAGCGCATCGCCGGGCAACCGGAGTCGCCTTTGAGCATTCATCTAGGTCAGGGGTTGTCGCGTGGTGAGCGGATGGATTGGGCGATTCAAAAAGCAACGGAGTTAGGTGCAACCGAAATCAGCCCGATTATCAGTGAACGCTGCGAGGTCAGACTGAAGGATGATCGTGCCGACAAGCGCATGAGCCATTGGCGCCAAGTGGCGATTAGTGCTTGCGAGCAGTGCGGCCGTTCAGTGGTGCCGGTTATCCATCCACCGATCAGCCTGAGTGACTGGCTGGGTCAGATAGACAGCGAGTTGAAACTGGTACTGCACCCGGTGGCTGAACCACTGGAGAGTCATGCCAAGCCACAGTCGCTGGCATTCTTGATTGGCCCGGAAGGCGGCTTGAACGAAGCTGAGGTCGATCAGGCTAAAGCGCAGGGGTTTCATGCGGCGCGCCTTGGCCCCCGCGTATTGCGTACCGAGACTGCGCCCGTGGTGGCATTAAGTGTTGCGCAGCAGTTATGGGGCGATTTCTAACCCCACCCCCAATATAAAACGCCAGCAGATGCTGGCGTTTGTCGTTGGGACACAGGCTCAGATCAGCCCGGCATCCTCCAGCAATTGCTCAAGGCCGATCAGGTCGGGGATTTTCACCACATCATCACCCATCTGGACGGCATCCAATTCCAACGGAGCCAGGGTTGCGTCGGTTGCTTTGATCAAGTCGCTGGCGACCTTCACCGAGCGTGGAATACCCTGCACCAACAAGGCCATAAACTTGACTTTGTCGCGACCGCCCGCTGCGTTGATGACCGCCACCCGCGCATTACCGCCAATCTGTGCCTGACCGTCACTCGCGGCTTCAAAAGACAGCAGCGGCAAACGCAGGTCGCGCCAGTTAATTTGCCCGAGAAACCATGCTGGCATGCCGGCACTGGTTTGCGGTGCGCGGTAAGGAATCAACTCAGCCACCACCACGTTGGGCAGCAACAAGGTGCGATCAGCCAGCGGAATAGCCAGGCATGTGAGGTTAGTGACGCTGTTTTCGCTGGTTATTGCTTGGCTCATTTCAAAGTCCTAATCAGGCGTTCGCTGCAGATTTACGGCACTGCTCTGCCAGATAATTAACCAGCCCGAGCGCCAGTTCACGAGGGTCAGCGGTGTAATCGCTGTAACCTGCTTCACGCAAACTGTCGGGCATGCTTGGGCATACGCAGGTATCGCTGCGCTGGGTCCAGATCAGGGCATTTTGCCGTTTAACATAGGCGCCTGCGGCACTGCCATCACTGCCCATACCGCTAAACACGATAACCCCGCATTGATCGCCGAACTGCTGGGCCAGATTCAACATCATCTGATCAATTGATGGGCTGTAGGGTTCGGGCCAGGCACGCTCGGTAATGTTCATCGTGCCATCACTGGCGAACTCAAGCTCACGGGTAATCGGTACCACAATGACTTCGCCGCACCGCACGCTGTCACCCTGACGCGCCGGATTGACATGCCACTGGCTGTGCCGGCCAACCGCTTGCGGCAATACAGTCTCAAAGCTGGCGTCGATGTGTTGTGCGTAGATAAACCCAACTGGCAGGCCGCCGGGCAAGGCATCCAGAAAAGCTTTCACTGCGCCGGGCCCACCCATTGATGCCGCCAGCAACCAAACTTGCTTGGCAGGCTCGCCCACCACCAGTTGCGAATCAGCCAGCACCTGCGGCAGCTCTAAACGGTTCGGTCGCTGCGCTTCGCTGAGCAACGCCTCAAGCGTTGGCCCGACTGCTTTCGATGGGTCACCCACCAGCTTTTTAAGCTTGGCAAACAGGCTGCGTTCCCAGCGCGGATAATTCTCGGAGTGGCGTTCAGGCGCGTGGCCTTCGCCAAATAACACTGGAGCGGAAGTCGTCTCAAGCAGGTTATCAACCAGGGGCGAGTCATCTGACTGCGCCAGGTCGACCAACCACAAGTCAGCTTCACAGGCCTGCAACGCCGCTTCATCAAGACGCGCCGGATCGCTGTTCATGACCACTTCGTAGCCACTGCCCGCCAACGCCTGCTGCAGCACATGGCGCTGCAAGGAGGTATCGGCAATTACGGCGATGCGAGCGGTGGCCTTCTCGGTCATGTGCGCTTAACCAGCTGATGGATGCTCTCTAGCAAGAGCGATTCTTGGTACGGCTTACCGAGGTATTCGTTGACGCCAATGCTCAGCGCTCGCTCGCGGTGTTTTTCACCAGTACGCGAGGTGATCATGATGATGGGCAAATCCTTCAAGCGTGAATCGTGTCGAACCAGGGTTGCCACTTCGAAACCATCCATACGCGGCATTTCGATGTCCAGTAGCATGATGTCCGGCTTGTGTTCTTGCAGCAGCGAGATGGCGTCTACACCGTCCTTGGCGGTCAGCACGTTCATGCCGTTACGCTCAAGCAAGCGACTGGTCACTTTACGCACTGTGACCGAGTCATCCACCACCATTACCAGGGTTGGCCGATCCGCCTCGATTTCGGCATCAGTGGCGCGCTGATTAACCAGGCGCGGCTGCAACTGGTTAAGCAAATGCGCGTGCAACACACGAATGGTTGCCAGCAAGTCGAGAATCACCACCACACGACCGTCACCCAAGATGGTCGCACCGGAAATACCGTGGACCCCAGCGAACTGCGGGCCAAGGCTCTTAACCACGATCTCACGGGAACCCGCCAGCGAATCCACTTGGACCGCGACGGTGTGCTCACTCGAACGCACCAGGATGACCGGCAACGGCAAGCTTTGCCCAACCAGCTTGGGTTGCTGGCCGTTATTGAGCAGGTCGCCGAGATAACGCAATTCATAGGCCTGACCGGCGTACTCAAAGCGCGGCGCATCCGGCGCGTAATAGGCTTCAAGCTCGTAAGGCGAAACCCGCACAATACCTTCAATGGTATTGAGCGGAATGGCGTAGAGGTCTTCACCCGAATACACCATCAATGCCCGGTTAACCGACACAGTAAATGGCAGACGAATCAGGAAGCTGGTGCCCACTCCCGCTGTCGAGTCGATGCTCATGGAGCCACCGAGTTGCTTGACCTCGGAATGCACCACATCCATACCAACGCCACGGCCGGATATCTGCGTGACTTTCTCGGCGGTGGAGAAACCCGCCTCAAGAATAAACTGCAGCACCTCGTAATCGCTCAGGTCCGAGTCGGCATCCATAAGGCCACGTTCAATGGCTTTGCGGCGCACTGCATCGCGATTGATACCGCCGCCATCATCGGTCAGGGTCAGGGCGATATCACCTCCCTCACGGCCCAGACTCAGGCGAATCGTACCTTGTGCAGGTTTACCCGCAGCGCGGCGCGCGTCGGCTGATTCAATTCCGTGATCCACGGCGTTACGCAGCATATGTTCCAGCGGCGCGACGATACGCTCAAGCACGGTACGGTCCATCTCGCCGTCGGCATTGCCGACAACAAATTCGACTTGCTTGCCCAGTTCACCCGCCACTTGACGGACGATTCGGCGCAGACGCGGCACCAAACGCTCAAATGGCACCATGCGTGTACGCATCAGCCCTTCTTGCAGTTCGGTGTTAACCCGCGCTTGTTGCAGCAGCAGGGTTTCCGCGTCGCGGTTACGCGCGGCCAGGGTTTCTTTCAGATCGAGTAAGTCGGATGCCGACTCAAACAGTGCACGCGACAGGGTTTGCAGCTGTGAGTGACGGTCCATTTCCAGCGGATCGAAATCTTCATAGCCGGAACGCTCAGCTTCCGCTTGATAGCTGCTGAGAATCTGCGCCTGGGTTTCTGTGTCAAGACGACGTAACTGGTCACGCACCCGGTCGATGGTCGATTCCATCTCGCTAAGGGTGAAACCAAAGTCGCTGACCTGCTGTTCAACCCGGCCGCGGAAGATTGAGGTCTCACCCGCCAAGTTCACCAGGCCTTCGAGCAATTCAGCAGGCACTTTCACCAGTTCTTGCGGCGCCCGCCGTGATGCGGCCTCTTGCGCGGCTTCTTGAGCACGGCGGACAAAAGGTAAAACCTTATTGACCAGTTCCTGAGCGGGCATGGCACTGGCCGCAACAATCGGCGCAGCCAAGTTTGACTGATAATCAGCAGGCGCTTGGGGCGCTTCAACCTGATCATCCAGCGGTTCATTGGCCAGCCGCTCACGCAGCAGGTCAAGCTCGTTGACCAGCCCTTCATAACCCGATTGCACATCGAGATAAATGCTTTCCGGCCATGGTCTCGGTTGTTGCTGCGCTTCACTCAGGTGCTGTTCGATGTCGTGACTCTGATCGCCAAGACGTTTCAAACCGGCCAGACGCGCACCACCTTTCAAGGTGTGCAACACACGCAGGATGTCATCAACCGCACTGCTGTCATCACGGTTTACGTCCCAGCGACCAATCGCAACTTCCATTGATTCCAGCAGGTCATCTGCCTCTTCAAGGAAGATATCGAGGATGTCTGACTCTTCGCCGGTTTCATCCGCTTCAGCTGCCTGCAAATGTACGCTGGACGGCATACTCAGTTGCTGGCCCGGGTTGCTGCGAAACTGCTTGATGGCCGCAATCAAGTCAGCGCCGTTCGGCACCGGACGCTGGTCACGCACAGCTTCGAGCATGGAGGCAAGGCTGTCGTGACACGCTTGCAGCAAGGTGAAGAGTTCAGGGCTCGCCCGCAGGCGGCCATCACTCAGGCCTTCATAAAGGAATTCGAGTTCATGGGCGAGATCGCCGACTTCAGCGATTTCGGACATGCGCGCACCGCCCTTAAGCGTGTGCAAGTCGCGTAGCAGTGCTTCCAGCTCAAGGCTGTTATCAACATCGTTGACCCAGCGCTGCAAAGCAGCAGCCGAACTTTCGAGGATATCGAAACCTTCCTCGAGGAAGATATCAACCAGCTCCTGATCACGCTCTTCAGCAACCTCCGCGACTGGCATTTGCCCCGCGATCAGATTATCTAAGGGGCCTGACATGTCGAGATCAAGTAACGCTGATTCAGTCGGCTCGCCTTGATTGTTCTCATCTACCAAAGGCAAATCAAAGTCGCTTTCACTGGCAGGTTCCAGCTCTGCCGGCGCAACGTCCTGTGGCTCTGCCAAATCGGACACATCGTCCAGAGGCTCAAGTTCTGAAACTTCAGCCTCTGGTTCATCGGCAGCAGAATCGACCCGTTCAGCGTCAGTCACATCTTGCTCAAGCTCAGCTTCAGGCTCTGCGGGCAGGTCCTGCGCAGGCTCAGCTTCAGCTTCTACTTCTGCTTCGGAGCCAGTAGACAGCTCGGCAACTTGCTCGAGCTCTTCTTCAGGCTCATCAAGCATCAGTGGCTCGGCAGGACCGGCAGCGGCCGGCTGATCACCGCGAATAAAGGCCTGAATGGCGGCGATCAAATCGTCGGCCAGGGCCATGTTGGTCCGTGCCTGCATTTGCTCGACTTGCACGGCCAGGCGGTCGTGACTTTGCTGGAGCAACCCGTTCAGTTCAGGCGCCGCTTTGAGTCGACCATCAACGAGCCGCTCGTACAGCGTTTCCAGTTCGTGACCGAGATCACCCACTGGCTTGATATTCGCCATGCGCGCACCACCCTTGAGGGTGTGCAGGTCGCGATACAGCGCGTGCAACGGTGTTTTGTCGTCAGGATTGGCCAGCCACTGATCGAGCGAAAGGCTGGCGCTATCAAGCAGGTCGACCGCTTCCTCAAGGAAGATCTCAACCATCTCCTCGTCCAACGCCTCATAGGCATCGTTGCTCGGTGATGGCTCCGGCTCAAGGGGTTGCGCTAACGACCCAAGCTCATCCTCTGCCGTGGATTCTGCTGAGCCTTCGGGCAGCTCAAAGCTTGGTTCTTCAGGCAAATCCTCAAGCGCATCGGTGTCTGTCTGGGCATGCAGCGCTGCTGTTGCTTCATCCAGTTCAACAATTTCAATGCCATTGTCACCATCGCTCGACAACAGTGCCAGCTTAGCCGGGTCGAGCGCCTCACTGAGTAAAACCCGCAGCGCTTCAACTCGCTGTGGCTCAGCGCTGACCTGCAGGCCGGCGGCGACTTGGTCCATCATGCCCATCAGCGCTTCGTGGGCAAGTTCAGCCTCACTGAAGAAGCGCTCGCTTACCGCCAGCCGGCCTTCTTCTACAGCGCCGTAGAGATCGAGCAGGGCTTCGCACAGCTCATCAATTTGCGGCAGCTCGGCCATATCCGCGCCACGCCCAAGCATGGTCAGCTCGTCGAGCAATGCGCTGAGTTCCTGACGCTCGAATGGATGCTCGCGCCAATTGCGCAGCAGCTTCTCGGCATCCAGTAGAATGTCGATACCTTCAGCCAGGAAGATACTGATCAACTGCGGATCACGCACCTCGCCCAATTCACCCTTGCGGCTGTTCTCTGCCGAATCGAGGCGATCTTGATGCAGCTTCTGCACATCATCGAGAAAGGCTTGCGCGCCCGGCAAAGCGGCCAATGGATTGTCTTCAAGCTGAGCCAATGCAAGTCGGAACAACTGTTCCGCACGGCGCAGCAGATCAGCCTCGGAGAGATCCAGGGCAATCAGGTTGGTTTTAAATTCTTTAACCAGCTTTTCCAGCGGCGCGGCAATCTCGGCAACCGGCAGAATGCCGGCCATATAGGCGCTGCCTTTAAGGGTGTGCAAAGCGCGCTGGAGGTCATCGGTAACCGGTTGTGGCAACTCTCGCTCGCAATCGGCCAAGAAGCGCAGCAGGGTATCGAGATGGGTTTCGGCCTCGCTGCGGAAAATATCCAGCAATTGCGGGTCGAGCATTTCATCGCGTTCGCTTGCCGCCTCGTCAGAGGGCGCAACTGGCATTTCAACAGATTCGGTGGCCACAGGTCGATTGACCCGCTGACCTTTGGCCAATGCGTGGGCCGTCATCGCCAACAGGTCCACATCGTCACGCTGACGCTGGGCTTTGTCAGCATATTCGCTGACCAGTTCAGGAATCAGGCTGATGACATCGGTAATCACCTGCTGCACATCTGCATCAGGTTCGATACTGCGATCGAGCACGCGGTTGAGCAGGTTTTCAATCGACCAAGCCAACTCGCCGATAATCAACGCGCGGACCATCCGGCCACTGCCCTTGAGCGTGTGGAAAGCCCGACGCACTTCAATCAGTGCATCTTTATTCTGGATGTCGGCGCACCACAGCGGATAGAACTCGGCAATGGTTTCGAGTACTTCACCCGCTTCCTCGATAAAGACTTCGGCCAGCTCATCATCAAAAGGCTCTTCATCGGCTGGCGGCGGCAACAGGCTGGGCGGAACGTCGTGAGCGGGTGGATTTACCAACTGCACCGGCGCAGCCATGACCTCCGCCATCGACAGTGGCTTTTCAGCCTCGTCAACAGGATCAGGCTGTGGCTCGCTCAGGCTCGGCAGCTCAACATCTGGCAGACCGAGCGCAGCTATATCTTCATCATTCCAGCTGGCTTGCGGCTCTAACGAGTCGAGGCTGAAGGGTTCAAGCTGCAGCTCAGGATCATCCAAGGTGAACGTAGGCGCTTCATCAAGCTGCAAAGTGGGCAGCTGTTCATCCACCGGCGACTCGGCTGAGTCAAACTCAAATTCAGCAAAATCGAAATCGACCAGTTGGATATCGTTCTCGGGATTACTTTCAACCGGGGTGATGTCGGCCAGATCAAATTTCAGATCATTGTTATCGGAATCAAGTCCGGCAAACTCATCACTCAAATCCTCCAGCGAAGCGAAATCAACAGGCGCTTCTTCTGCTGGCGGCAAGGTGTCAGCAGCGGTCGGCAACTCGGCATCTAGCTGTTGTTCGAGGGCCGCATCAAAGGACAGGTCATCCAAGTCGAACGCTGGCTCGTCTAGAGATTCAGCACTGATGACTTCAATATCGTCCAGTGGATTGGCCAAAGGCTCGATATCGGGCGCATTGAGATCCAGATCAAATTCAGTCGGCAATGCCTGCTCGCCGAGATCGAATTCAGCGCCTGATTCGGCTGCTTCAGGTGCTTGCGGTTCGGCGACTGATTCGGCTTCCGGCTCATCCAGCGGCGCAAGATCGGTCGTTTCTGCGACGGCTGGCTGGTCAATTATCGAAGGCTTTTCGGTCAGCGGATAACCCAGACTTTCGAGGCTTTCTTCAGCCACATCGAGAATCAGATTACCTTGGCTGGCGTGGTCATCACCAAGGCGCTCCAGGTAATACTCAACGCTGGTAATGGCGTCGGCCAAGGTGTCGAGGCTTTGCCAGTTCGGCACTGCCTTGCGCGCCAACAACTGCTCCTGAATGTAGCGGTTGCAGGCATTGAGCAGCTGCGCGGCACGATCGAGAGGAATCATTGCCAGACCACCACGCACTTGCGTCAGCAGCTCAGGCACGCGGGCGAGGTGGTCATGATTCCACTGCGAAGCAATGAATTCGATAATGGCATCTTTGGCTTGTTCAAGGCCGGTACGCGCTTCCTTGATCACAAGCTGGTGAATCTGCGCCACATCGGTGGTTGGCAGATGACTTTCTTCACCGCCGCCCTCATCAGACGGGCCAACCATGCCCGCCAGCGTCGCTTCAACGTACAGCAGCGCACCAGCCACATCCATCAATACCGCGTCGCTCGGCTCACGCCGGCCTTGAGCGAGGTCCTGTACCACCGCCAGCTGGTCAATGATGACTTTACGCGGCTGGGCAAAACCAAGCACCGCCAAGGTGTCAGATATTTGCTTGAGCGGGGCCAGTAAGGAGTCCAGCTCGGCAATCTGTGCACGGTCACTGCGCACAAACAAATCAAGGCTGTCTTTAACCCGAACTAATTCTTCACAAAGCGCCCCGACCACAGAACGCATGGCGTTACGATCCGGGCCTGCCAAGCTCGCGCGCTCAGCATCAACCGTTTCATCGTCTGGTAGTGCATCGTCCAGACGGAATTGCTCCTTGATGGCGGCAATACGTGGCGTTCTGTTGTTGGCTTTGGCCACGTAGAACAGCAGGTTCTTGATCAGCTCTTCCGGCGCAGGCTGGTTAAAACCTTCTGCACCCTGAACCATCAACCGCTTGAGTTCTTTATCGACCTCTCGCAGCAACGCGCGCACCGAACTGCCGTTAGCGATACTGCCGCTGGCAAGGCCTTCGATAACGCCTGAGGCGATCTGCCATAACGCGCCAAGAGGTGCGTCTTTGCACAATGACTCAAGCCGCGCAAATACCCGCGCCATATAACCGAGGTTGGTTGGCAGGTCCTGATTACGCAGCACACCGACTAACGCCATCTGCAGCATTTGCCGTAGCTTGCGCAGCAAGCCCGGCAGCTCAGGGCTGTATCGCTCAGCCAAGGATTCACTGGAAAGCGCAGGCGCCAGCGACGACATATCCGGGGCGAACAGACTGGTTTCGGACAGCAGCTTTTCACCACGTGCCGAGCGCAGGTCGTTCAGCAGCGGCAACACCACCATCGGCAGGTCGCGACGCGCCGTCTGGATGCGGTCCAGATACACAGGCATCTGCAGAATCGCCTGCATCAGCACTTCCAGCGCTTCGCCCTGGTTACCGACGCGGCCTTCCATCAACGCCTGCGAAAGGTGCTCCATCTCTTCCGCGAGCAACGCCGCGCCGTGGAACTCAACCATCTGCAAGGTACCGTGTACCTGATGCACGTAGGTCAAACAGAAACGCATGCGCGTAGGGTCTTGAGGGTTCTCGACGAACGACTCAAGCGCCTGACGTGCCTGTTTCAGGGTTTCTGCTACTTCGCCTTTGACCCACTCCAGGGCGACATAGTCGTGCCGATCACCCATAGTCACTCCGCTCATACCTTGCCCTTACGGGTAAACGCCAGAACTCGCTCGTCGGCGACCGGTATTAAATCCCGATGCTGCCAACCCGCTACTTCACCGACCCCAATAACCAGCAGACCACCCGGTGCAAGGCGCTCCGCCAGGCAATTGAGGATCTCTCGGCGACGCCAGCGACGAAAATAGATCAACAAGTTCTGACAAAAAATAACGTCCATACCGGCCATTGGCGCTTTCGCCAACTCCAGCACATTGAGCTTGGCGCAACACACTTGCGACGCCAGTTCCGGTAATACTTTGAGACTGCCATCGGGCTCAGTTGAAAAATACCGCTGAGCGATATGTGTCTCTAATTGCTCAAGCCTGCGGGCTGCAAAACGTCCTTCACGGGCCTTACTTAACGCATTGAGGCTGATGTCGGTGCCGGTGACCGCAAAATGTGCAGGTAGCCCAGCATTCTCAAGGACCTGGGCGGCGGTGATAGCCAATGAATAAGGCTCTTCACCACTGGAGCAACCTACACTCCAGAATTCCCACGGCTTAGCCAACGGTTGCTGCAACCTTGATTGCAGGTAACGCTCAAGCACGTCAAATGAAGCGCGGTGACGAAAAAACCGGGTTTCCTGTACCGTTAACCGATCCAACAGCAGCGACCACTCGACCGCGCCACGCGGCCCGCCAGTTACCTGACGATAGTAGTCAGCGTAATCACGAACGCCCAGTTCACGCATCCGCGAACTCAGGTTGGTCTGCAAAAATGCCTTGCGCCGCTCCTGAATCACCACACCCGTGCGATCTTCGAGCAGCGTCTGCCAGTTATGGAATTCGTCGATAGACATTTCCATAACCGGCTGCAAGGCCCAAGCACCCAGCGCATTGTCGTGACGTTCGGTCATAGTCCCAGGGCTCCGGGCAGCGACCTTTGCAAGCCGCTGCGCAGCCATCGATTAAGCCTGCTCCCCTTCCGGCAAGGTAAAGCCGGATACCGATTTACGCATCTCACTGGCCATTTTGGCCAAGTTACCAATGCTCTTTGCGGTTGCGGTGGTACCGGACGACGTTTGCGAGGTGATCTCCTGAATCACGTTCATGGTGTTGGAGATGTGACCCGCAGACGAAGCCTGCTGACGTGCGGCGTTGGAGATGTTCTGAATCAAGGCCGCGAGGGTCTTGGATACTTTCTCGATCTCTTCCAGTGCAACCCCGGCGTCCTGCGCCAGACGTGCACCGCGCACCACTTCAGAGGTGGTCTGTTCCATCGAAATTACCGCTTCGTTGGTATCGGTCTGAATCGTCTTGACCAGTGCCTCGATCTGCTTGGTCGCAGCAGAGGAACGTTCTGCAAGGCGCTGTACTTCGTCCGCTACTACGGCGAAGCCTCGACCGGCATCACCGGCCATGGAAGCCTGAATTGCAGCGTTAAGGGCGAGAATGTTGGTTTGGTCAGCAATGTCGTTAATCAGGCTAACGATGTCACCGATCTCCTGGGACGATTCACCGAGGCGTTTAATCCGCTTCGAAGTGTCCTGGATCTGTTCACGAATGTTATCCATGCCGGTGATGGTGTTGTGCACCACCTCGTTACCTTTGTTGGCGATGGCTACCGAACGCTCTGCTACGGCAGACGATTCCGAGGCGTTCGCCGATACCTGGTCAATCGACACAGCCATTTCGTTGATCGCAGCAGAGGCACCGGCAATTTCTTGCGCCTGATGCTCAGAGGCCTCGGCCAGGTGCATCGCCGTGGCTTGGGTTTCCTGCGCAGCACCGGCTACCTGTACGGCGGTCAAGTTGATCGTCGCAACCAGATCACGCAGTTGGTCGATGGAGTAGTTGATGGAGTCAGCGATGGCACCGGTGAAGTCTTCGGTTACCGTTGCTGCCACCGTCAAGTCACCGTCCGCAAGGTCGGCAATTTCATCGAGCAGTCGCAAAATTGCCGTTTGGTTACGGTCATTCTTCTCAGCAGTTTCAGCCAGTCGACGGTTAGTCGAGCGGACCATCACGATACCGATCAGGATGATCGAAGCCAGTACCAGCAAGCCCAGTACATAACCAATCAGGGTGTTGATCTGACGGCTGTCAGCCAGACCGTCAAAGCCTGTCGACAGATCAGAGGCTTTATCGAGCAGGGTTTGCGAAACAGTAAAGATCGAGTTCGCCGATTCACGAACCTGGAACAGCTCTGGCGACGTTTCGAGGATTTCGTCTACCGAACCCGATACGAATTCGAACAGTTCGGAAATCTCACCGAGACGATCAAGCGCCTCCTTATCGTCTACCTTGGTGATTTCCATGGCAGCGTTGCCTTCCAGCATCGCGCTCAATACGCGGCCGAAAAGGCTGGCGTCACGGCCGAAGGTATCCGCTGCCTGCACCGAGTCAGTATCACCGGCCAGCACCTTGTTTACCGAACCCAGGATACGTTCAGCCAGCAACGACTGACGCTGGGCAACCGAGACCTGAGCCGCTGGCGCACCACTTTCCAGCAGAATGTCGACGACTTCTTCGTACTCGACCTGCAGCTGGGGAATGGTTTCAGCCAATGTGGCGGCTACCTGGTGCAGCGACAGAACCGTTTGCTCACTGGCCAGAATGGAGTCAGTGTTTTTACGCAAGCTGTCCCAGTCTTTCTGCACAGCCGCCATTCGCGGCTGCACCAACTCTGGAGCAGGCGGCAAGCCGCTTTCTGCGTTGCCATCGGTCAGAATTGCCCAGCGCTTCTGGAAGTCGTTGCGTGCATCACGCAACAAACCGAAGGCTTCAGGCGTACCTGTTGCTGCTTCCGTGGCGTTTTTAGCAATACGTTGGGACAAAACACGCAGCTCACCGGAGTGACCAATGTATTCCGTATCGTAGTTGGACTGGGTGTTGATATAGGCGAAGTTAACGAACAACAACACCACTGACACGATCAGGACGATAAACAGCCCCAAAATCAGCGTACTGCTGCGCGTACCCGCGAATAATTTGCCTGCATTTAGTTTTTTCATTATCTGGCCCCCGCCTGGACCGACCGCACTACGGTTCCCATATAACGCCAAAAGGCCGGCAAAGCCGACCCAACCGAAAATCTTATTAAAATGCTACCGCTAGAAAATCCGGATTTTGTGCCAGCGCAAAAGGGCTGAACACTAACCAGGCTTGCTCGCGTTGAAAGACGCCATGGATAAACGGTGCTACCGATGCTTCAAGTGGCGGTAACTGCTCAGAAAAAGCATCCACAGAAAAGTGTTGCATACCAAAGACTTCGTCGACCGTGAGGCCGGCAAAAATCTCTTGATGGTCCACCACCAGTACCCGTCGCTGCTTACGCAGTGGCGACAGCTCATTACCTAAAAAGCCGCATAGATCCATCACTGGAAGCAAGCGACCCCGCACGTTTGCCACACCCTTGACCCAGCTCTTAACGCCTGGCAACAAGGTGTACCGTGGTTCGTGCAACACCTCACCGACCTCACCCATCGGTGCAACGAACAAACGCTCTCCCATCCGAAAACCGATACCGCTCCATGTCTGCTGGGCGGCTTGCTGCATAGGCAAGCCAGCCGCTAGCGCACGGCAACGCTGGTCGATTTCGAGAAGTCGCTCAAAAGGAGTTTGTACGTCAGACATGCCCACTGCAGCCTTATGGTTAGAGTTTGCCAACTGGCGCGGAATTAACCGGCCAGCACAGCATTCAGCGTTTTCAGCAGCGTGTCTTCATCAATCGGCTTGGTCAGATAGTCTTTAGCGCCTTGGCGCTTACCCCAAACCTTGTCAGTTTCTTGATCTTTGGTGGTGACGATAATCACAGGAATGTGATTGGTGTCCGCATCTTTAGTCAACTGGCGTGTCGCCTGGAAGCCGTTGAGGCCCGGCATGACGATATCCATCAATACCGCGTCAGGTTTTTCCTGGCGAGCCAGAGCGACGCCATCAGCGCCATTTTCCGCCTTCAATACTTCATGACCGTGCTTTTCCAGCATGGCGGTCAGTTTGTACATCTCGGTCGGAGAGTCATCAACAATCAGAATTCGAGCCATGGTGTTTCCCACTACTTAATGGACATCTGCAGAGATACGGGCAGATATCAGGATGCTTGTTCCACCGGCATAAAGTCAGGCACATGAGTTTTGATCGCACCGAGCAACTCTTCTTTACTGAAGGGTTTGGTCAAGTACTGGTCAGAACCCACAATGCGGCCTTTGGCTTTATCGAACAGCCCATCCTTGGAGGACAGCATGATCACCGGCGTGGATTTGAATGCGCTGTTATTTTTGATCAGAGCACAGGTCTGATAACCATCAAGACGCGGCATCATGATGTCTACAAAAATAATGTTCGGATGAGTATCGGCAATTTTTGCCAACGCATCAAAACCATCTACTGCAGTAATTACATCGCAACCCACTTTTTTGAGCAGGGTTTCTGCGGTTCGACGAATCGTTTTCGAATCGTCAATGACCATTACCCTCAAACCCTCGGAATGCTGTTCCATGTTTGCCCTACCATCGCCTCGGTGAGTCGTTATTTTTCTGCCGGAGCCAGTTCAGCTCGACCGCCCATCAATTGATGTCGCGTCAAAACCCAGTAAACACCATCAAACCTCCAGCTTTAGCTGTCGGTACTAAACTGTTTATTGCGTGTGAGCATTGCGGACTCAGCCTTTGAGCAGGCTCCCTAACATTGGCGGCTTACATCTGACGCCAATAGATTGTTACCCTGATCATCAGGCCTTTTTAACACAGTCTCTACACGCAAGCTATAAGCTACCGACTGCTAAGGTTTTTTCCTTGAACGACTACACAATCAGCAGCCATTAAAGGCCTCGTGATAGTCTCCAACACCTTATTTACAGCTCACATTGTGACTTTACGGAGAAAAACACATGACCATTCGTGTTGGCATAGTCATGGACCCTATCGCGCAGATATCCTTCAAGAAGGATAGCTCCCTGGCCATGCTCCTCGCCGCCCAGGCGCGCGACTGGTCGTTGTTTTACATGGAAGTCAAAGATTTACACCAAGCCAAAGGCCAGGCCCGTGCCCGCGTTTGCCCGCTGAAAGTGTTTTATGACCCGGATCACTGGTTTGAATTAGGCGCCGAGCAGGACATGCTGCTGTCGGACCTTGATGTGATCCTGATGCGCAAGGACCCGCCGTTCGACAATGAGTTTGTGTACGCCACTTATTTGCTCGAACAGGCCGAGAACGCTGGCACATTGGTGGTCAACCGCCCGCAAAGCCTGCGTGACTGCAACGAAAAGCTGTTCGCCACGCAATTCCCGCAGTACACGCCGGAAACCATTGTCAGCCGGCGCGCCGATATCCTGCGTGACTTTGCCAAAGAGCAAGGCGACATCATTCTCAAACCGCTCGATGGCATGGGCGGCTCGATGATTTTCCGCCACCGCCAAGGTGACCCAAACCTTTCGGTGATCCTCGAGACCCTGACCGCCCATGGCACTCAGCAAATTATGGCGCAGGGTTACCTGCCAGCCATTCTCGAGGGCGACAAGCGTATTCTGATGATTGACGGCGAACCTGTGCCTTATTGCCTGGCGCGAATTCCGGCAGCCGGCGAAACCCGAGGCAACCTTGCCGCAGGCGGACGTGGCGAAGCCCGCCCTCTGAGCGAGCGAGATCTGGAAATTGCCCATGGCATTGGCCCAACGCTGCGGGAGAAAGGCTTGCTGTTCGTTGGTCTGGATGTAATTGGCGATAACCTGACCGAAATCAATGTCACCAGCCCGACCTGCATCCGCGAAATTGATGCCGCCTATGACACAAAAATCGCTGAACGACTGATGGATGTGATTGCCGAAAAACTCGCCGCCAGATAAACCAAGCGACTCTGAGTGCCTTGGTGGCTAACGCGAAACTTAGCCACCATTGTTCAGCCCATGCTCGAATAGACAGGCATAAATGGTGACTGTAAATTCCCCAACAAGTTTGAAGCAGGTAGCAGCTTTGAACTTGGAACTTGCAGGTCATGGCCTCTAGTCGGCAGACTGCGCGGCATTCCGAGCTGAACCTTATATTGATGAAACCTACAGCCAAACCGACAAACACCTCATCTTCTGCAGTCAAGCCAGCGGACCGACTAGGCTTCACCCTGTTTCTTGCTGCCGTGCTGCACGTTGCGCTGATTCTCGGCTTGAGCTTCACCCTGGCTGATCCGGTGACCATCAGCAAAACACTGGAAATCACCCTGTCGACCTTTAAAAGTGAAGAAAAGCCCAAAGAGGCAGACTTCCTGGCCCAAGACAACCAGCAGGGCAGCGGCACGCTAGAGCACAAGGCCGCGCCGAAAACCACGGAACAAGCGCCATTCCAGGACACCCAAGTCAAACATGTAACGCCGCCTGCCGCGCCGCAACCACCGCCAGTGCGCAAACAAGAGCCGAAAAAGGTTGTTGCCACCCAAAAACCACGACCGCAGAAAGTCCAGGCCAAGCAAGAGAAGGTCAAGCAAGTCGAACCAACCCGCGACGCACCGACCTTCGACCGCGAACAACTGAGCACTGAAATCGCCAGCCTTGAGGCCGAACTTGCGCAAGATGTTCAGCAATATGCCAAACGGCCGAAGATTGTCCGCCTCAATGCCGCCTCGACCATGCGCGACAAAGGTGCATGGTACAAAGATGAATGGCGCAAGAAGGTTGAGCGTATCGGCAACCTCAATTACCCAGACGACGCCCGCCGCAAGCAGATCTACGGCAGCCTGCGCATGTTGGTATCGATCAACCGTGACGGCAGCCTGCATGAAGTACTGGTGCTGGAGTCTTCCGGCCAACCCATGCTCGACAAAGCGGCGCTGCGCATTGTCCGCCTGGCCGCACCTTATGCCCCTTTCAGCGGTGATTTGGCCGACGCCGATCGCCTGGAAATCATCCGTACATGGCGCTTTGAACGCGGCGACCGCTTGTCGAGCAACTAAGTCTGACTGGTCTGTTTATCCCCTTAGTCGACGAATTATCACAACCGCGTTAAGGAAAACCGTGTTTTGGCTTCCCGGCTCAGGTCGCAGGCTTTAAGCTAGCGCCCATGAAAGATGCCAGCCCAAGCTACCTCAAACACCAACTGCTAATCGCCATGCCCCACATGGACGATGAGCATTTTGCGCAAACCGTCACCTACATCGTTGAGCACAACGATCAGGGCGCAATGGGGCTGGTAATCAACCGCCCAAGCGGCCTGAACCTTGCGGATGTACTCGAACAACTCAGCGAAGAAAGCGAGCCGCCGATTATCTGCGAGAGCCTGCCAATTTTTAGCGGTGGCCCTGTGCAGACAGATCGCGGCTTTGTTTTGCACCCTGCCGGCGACCATTACCAAGCCACACTCGAGCTGGGTGAGCTGGGCCTGACCACCTCGCAAGATGTCCTGTTTGCGATTGCCGCAGGCACCGGCCCTGACAAATACCTGATCACCCTCGGCTATGCAGGCTGGGATGCCGGTCAGTTAGAAACCGAGATCGCCGAAAACGCTTGGCTTACCTGCCCGGCGACTCAGGATATCCTGTTCGATCTGCCTTTTGATCAGCGCCTCAACGCCGCCGCATCGCAGCTTGGCATTAATTTGAGCCTGCTGACATCACAAGCGGGACATGCTTGATGGAGCGTAGCCCCAAGCCCCTACGTTTATTGCTCGGTTTCGATTACGGCACCAAACAAATTGGCGTCGCTGTTGGCCAGGTAATTACCGGTCAGGCCCGCGAGCTGTGCATACTCAAGGCGCAAAACGGTGTGCCTGACTGGCAAAAAGTCGAAGCCCTAATTCGTGAATGGCAGCCCGACGCCATTGTCGTCGGCTTGCCGTTGAACATGGACGGCAGCCCAAGTGACATGAGCGAGCGTGCAGAGAAATTCGCACGCCGCCTCAATGGCCGCTTTAACCTGCCCGTTCATACCCATGACGAACGCCTGACGACCTACGCGGCCAAAGGCGAGCGCTTACAGCAAGGCCAAAACAGCGGTTACCGCGAACGCCCAGTGGATGCACTGGCCGCCGCCTTACTGCTCGAAGGATGGCTGGAAGAACATATTTCGGGTTGAGCCCAGCTCAGCGCCCAAGGAGCTTGTGATGAATTTACCGAACCCCGCTGAGTTGTTACCTGAAATGGCCAGCGCACTGATCAGCCACCTGAACAAGCGGCAGATCACCACGCCGCGCTTCATTGGTATCCGTACCGGCGGGGTATGGGTTGCACAGGCGCTGCTGGAAACCCTCGGCAATCAAGAGCCGCTGGGCATTCTTGATGTTTCCTTCTATCGCGACGACTTCACCCAGAACGGTTTGCACCCACAAGTCCAGCCATCTGAACTACCGTTTGAGATCGAAGGTCAGCATATCGTGTTGATCGACGATGTGCTTATGAGCGGGCGGACTATCCGCGCAGCCATGAATGAGCTGTTTGACTATGGCCGCCCCGCCAGCATCAGCCTGGTCAGCCTGCTCGACCTAGATGCGCGCGACTTACCGATTCGCCCCGATGTCGTCGGCGCAACCTTGTCATTGCCTGCCGACCAGCGGGTAAAATTATCGGGCCCGACTCCGCTCACTCTTGAGCTGCAAACGCTCACAAACTGAGACCCCTACCGCAATGACGCCGACAGAAGCCAAGCGACCTCTGCAACTCAATGACCAAGGTCAGTTGCGCCATTTCCTTTCGCTCGATGATTTGCCTCGCGAGCTGCTGACCGAGATCCTCGACACCGCCGACTCCTTCCTCGAAGTCGGCGCCAGGGCGGTGAAAAAAGTCCCGCTGTTGCGCGGCAAGACCGTGTGCAATGTATTTTTCGAGAACTCGACGCGCACCCGCACCACCTTTGAGTTGGCAGCCCAGCGGCTCTCAGCTGACGTCATTACGCTTAACGTGTCGACCTCCTCGACCAGCAAGGGCGAATCCCTGTTCGACACCCTGCGCAACCTCGAAGCCATGGCGGCAGACATGTTCGTGGTGCGCCACGGCGACTCCGGCGCTGCGCACTTTATTGCCGAGCACGTGTGCCCTGATGTAGCGATCATTAACGGCGGCGACGGTCGCCACTCGCACCCGACCCAAGGCATGCTCGATATGCTGACGATTCGTCGGCATAAAGGCAGCTTCGAGAATCTCTCGGTGGCCATTGTCGGCGACATTCTGCACTCGCGCGTGGCCCGCTCGAACATGATCGCCCTGAAAACCCTGGGCTGCCCGGATATTCGCGTGATCGCCCCGAAAACCTTGCTGCCGGTTGGCATTGAGCAATTCGGCGTGACCACCTACAGCGACATGGACGCCGGCCTCAAGGATGTCGACGTGGTGATCATGTTGCGCCTGCAACGGGAACGCATGCAGGGTGGCCTGCTGCCCAGCGAAGGTGAGTTCTACCGCCTGTTCGGCCTCACGGAGCAACGCCTGAAACTGGCCAAGCCTGATGCGCTGGTCATGCACCCCGGTCCGATCAACCGCGGTGTGGAAATCGAGTCCGCGGTGGCTGACGGTCCGCAATCGGTAATCCTCAATCAGGTGACTTACGGCATTGCCATCCGGATGGCGGTGCTGTCGATGGCCATGAGCGGACAAAATACCCAACGCCAACTTAATCAAGAATCCGAGGAGCAGAACTGATGCGTACCCGTATCCTCGGCGCCCGAGTAATCGACCCAAGTAGCGGCCTTGACCAAGTCACCGAGCTGTTTATCGAAGGCGGCTTGCTGGTCGCCATTGGCCAGGCACCCGCTGGCTTTGTGGCTGAACATACCCTGGACGCCACGGGCTTAGTGGCGGCGCCGGGCTTGGTCGACCTTAACGTCGCCCTGCGCGAGCCTGGCTACAGCCGTAAAGGCAGCATCGCCACGGAAACCCTCGCCGCTGCAGCAGGCGGTGTGACCAGCCTGTGCTGCCCGCCATTCACCAAGCCGATCCTCGATACGCCAGCGGTAGCCGAGATGATTCTCGACCGCGCCCGCGAAGCCGGCCACACCAAAGTCTTTCCGATTGGCGCCCTGAGCAAAAGCCTGGAAGGCGAACAACTGGCTGAACTGGTGGCGCTGCGGGATGCCGGTTGCGTGGCGTTCAGCAATGGTCTGGATTGCTTTCGCAATAGCCGCACCCTGCGCCGCGCAATGGAATACGCTGCCACATTCGACCTGACCGTAATTTTCCACTCACAGGATCACGACCTTGCAGAAGGCGGCTTGGCCCACGAAGGTGCCACCGCCAGTTTCCTCGGTTTGCCGGGTATTCCTGAAACGGCTGAAACCGTCGCCCTCGCCCGCAATCTGCTGCTGGTTGAGCAAACCGGCGTGCGTGCACACTTCAGCCAATTGACCAGTGCACGCGGCGCTGAGTTGATTGCCGATGCCCAAGCACGTGGACTGAAGATCACCGCTGACGTGGCGTTGTACCAACTGATTCTCACTGATGAATCCCTGCAGGGCTTCTCCAGCCTGTACCACGTGCAGCCACCACTGCGTACCCAGAAAGATCGCGAAGGCCTGCGCCAAGCAGTCAAAGACGGCACGATTCAGGCGATTTCCAGCCACCACCAACCCCATGAAGCAGATGCCAAGCTGGC
The DNA here is from genome assembly GCF_963971045.1 of Pseudomonas sp. EL_65y_Pfl2_R95. NCBI lineage: Bacteria > Pseudomonadati > Pseudomonadota > Gammaproteobacteria > Pseudomonadales > Pseudomonadaceae > Pseudomonas > Pseudomonas sp. EL_65y_Pfl2_R95. Next base: position 299,618 of record NZ_CAXAOV010000005.1, read on the forward strand.
GCCATTTGGTGCCACGGAACCCGGTATCAGCAGTGTTCAACTGTTGCTGCCCCTGGCGATGACCCTGGTTCAGGACGGCTTGATAGACCTGCCGACCTTACTTCAGCGTTTGACCATTGGTCCTGCTGAAGCGATGCGCCTGCCAGCGGGTACGCTAGCGGCCGGCCAAGCGGCTGACATTTTGCTGTTTGATCCAGAAGCTGCAACCCTTGCGGGTGAAACCTGGTTCTCGAAGGGCAGCAACAGCCCGTTTATTGGCCATTGCCTGCCAAGCGCCGTGCGCTACACCTTGGTCGACGGGCACATTTGCTATCAAGCATGATTGGGTGGGGTGGGCAGAGCCTTTTTTGTCCACTCCCCTTTTCCATTGAGCCCTCGTCAAACCTCCAACGCTGGTGGTCAAGCCTAGGCTTGCCACACGCGAGTTGCGCGAGCAGCTTTTTTGCACCGTCGTTTGCCAACTCCCAATCTTGTGCCAAGCTGATGAACCACTGCAGGTGGGCTTCAGGTTGCCTTATTTTACTGAAACCTTCTGCCAATAAACGACTCACATTTATTCAAGGACTGAGGCGTTTCACCAATTCAACTTGCCGCATCGTGTGCCTGCTCGCGGCAGATCAGACCTCTCAAGACCCAAGCTGTAACGCTACAGAGAAGCCAGCCTCAACAATCACCAGCCTTACCCGCGGAGACTCTCGTTGATGAGCAGCACATTAAGAGCCCTAAAGCCAAAGCACGCCCATAATGAATTGCTGGATCGCTACCTCGACGTCAGAGGCCGCACTGAAGCCTTGATCGCGCCGCTCAGTGCGGAAGACATGGTGGTGCAGTCGATGTCGGATGCCAGCCCGGCAAAGTGGCACATCGCGCATACCAGCTGGTTTTTCGAGACCTTTCTGCTCGCCCCGCAGCTAGCCAATTACAGCGCATTCGATCCCAGCTTCAGTTACCTGTTCAACTCCTATTACGAAGCGTTGGGCCCACGTCATCCGCGCCCCGAGCGCGGGCTGATGACCCGCCCCGGCGCCGATCATGTGCTCGCCTACCGCAAACATGTTGATCAGCACATGAACGCGTTACTGCAAACCCCGCCTAGCGCAGCCAACCACAAACTCATAGAACTGGGCTTGGCGCACGAGGAACAGCATCAAGAGCTGTTGCTGATGGATATTCTGCACCTGTTCAGCACCTCTTCACTGAAACCGGAGTACGACCGGCGCTGGCCAAAAACGCCTGGCGGTCGCAAAGGTCAGTTCAAGGCCCATGCGGGTGGCCTGGTGGAGATTGGTCAGCAAGGCGAAGGCTTTGCGTTTGACAACGAAGGCCCGCGACACACCACCTACTTGCAGCCATTTGAAATTAGCGATCGTCTGGTAACCAACGGCCAATGGCTGGCATTTATGGATGACGGTGGCTACTCGCGTCCGGAATTGTGGCTGGCTGAAGGCTGGGACATCGTCAGCAGCCAGCAATGGCAGTCACCCTTTTACTGGCAGCCTGGCCAAGGCTGGAGCCAAATGAGCCTGCGCGGCTTAGAACCTATCGACCTGGACGCGCCAGTTACTCATATCAGCTACTACGAAGCTGCAGCCTTTGCTTGCTGGGCCGAGGCACGCTTGCCAACCGAAGCAGAATGGGAGGCCGCCGCACAATCCGGCTACCTGCAGCAGGTCGATGATGTAGCGTGGCAATGGACCCAGAGCCCTTACAGCCCCTACCCCGGATTCCGCCCTGCGCCGGGCGCTGTGGGTGAGTACAACGGCAAATTCATGATCAACCAGATGGTCTTGCGCGGCGGGGCCAATTTCACCAGCCCTGGCCATACCCGCTTGAGCTATCGCAATTTTTTCCATCCGGAAAAGCGCTGGGTGTTGAATGGCCTGCGCTTGGCGCGCGACTGTCAAAAAGTCATCACCGACGACCACAGCTCATTTCGTCGTGATGTGTTGAACGGCTTGGCGGCCGACCATAAAAGCATTCCGCCCAAATATTTCTATGATGCCACCGGCTCTGAGCTGTTCGAAGCGATCTGTAAAACGCCAGAATACTATCCAACACGCGCCGAGACCCGTTTACTCAGTGCAGTTGCCGGTGAGATCGCCGCCACTTTCGCCCCCGGCAGCGCGCTGGTCGAGTTCGGCAGCGGTGCCAGCGATAAAACCTGTTTGCTGCTGGATGCCGCGCCGCACCTCGGGGCCTACGTGCCTATCGATATCTGTCCGGATGCCCTGCAGCAAGCGGCGCAGCGCTTAACCGAACGCTACCCTGCCCTGAGTGTGATACCGCAAACCGGCGACTTCACCCGCACTCTGGCACTGCCTGCTGCGATCAGCCACCGCCCACGGGTAGGCTTCTTTCCCGGCTCGACTATCGGTAACTTCAACCACCAACAAGCCGTGGCATTTCTAAAGTCGGCAAAAACCATACTGGGCAACGACGCGCAATTTATCGTCGGCGTCGACATGGTCAAACCGGCCGCCATCCTTGAATCGGCCTACGATGATGCGGCAGGGGTGACGGCCAGCTTCAACAAAAACCTGTTGGTGCGCATAAACCGCGAGTTAGGGGCTGACTTTGACCTCAGCAACTTTGCTCACCAAGCGCGTTGGAATCCCATCAAACAGCGTATGGAAATGCACCTGCTGAGCTTGATCGGCCAGACAGTCACCATTGCCGGCCAGCGCTTCACCTTCGCCGAGGGCGAGAGCTTGCACACTGAGAACTCACACAAATTCAGTGTCGAGTCCTTTACTGCCATGGTCGCAGAAGCGGGCTGGACTGTTGCTCAGCACTGGATCAGTGACGCGCCACAGGTCGGCCTGTTCAGGCTTACGCAAAAGACAGGGTAAACGCCCAATAAAACAAAACGCCCGCTGCATAACATCGGGCGTTTTGCTTCATCAGCGACTTGAGACTTAGGTCTGGACGCTTGTGCGCGATCAATCCTGAGTCACTGACCCAATTTGACCGTCACACTGTTGAGCTTGCCGGTAAAGGAAAACGGCGGCTCGTAGGAGTAATCGACTGGCGTACCAATGTCGCTGCCGATGTCCTGGGTTTCACTCAGGGCATAGATAAATGGCACAGTCTGGCCGATCTCGCCACTGCCAATCACCTGATCATTGGCCAATAGCGTGGCCTTGCCGCCCTTGCCCATCTGCTTCTCGCCCGCGTATTCAAAGCGTGCAGTCAGCACGACCTTGCCGGTTGGCAGGGGTTTATCCGACTCGACTCGATAGCGCTTGATGTCCAGGTAGTTATGCACCAGCACTAGCTTGCCCGCTTGCACCATAAAGCCCCAGCCGCCGGTGAAGCCGCCCTGGGTAAACAGCATGCCTTGGTCTGTGCTTTTGATTTCGACATCGGCGGCCACTGAGAACGACTTATTTTTCAAGTCCGGTGCAGCGGCTTCGGGCAAATGGGTCAAACGCGAGCGGTAGACGAAGCTATCACGCCCTGCTGCCAAGCTCGGCTTACCGGTAAGCTGCCCGGAGAACCGCGCAGCACCGCGCCAGTCCAACGGCAGAATATTGCGCCGCGCCGCGTCAGCCCACCATAGGTCTTCAAGCTGTTTGAGTTTTTCAGGGTTGGTTTGCGCCAAGTCTTTGCTTTGGGTGAAGTCCTGGTCAATGTTGTACAGCTCCCACTTGGCGGTATGCGGATTAAAATCACCCCGGTTTGGCTGCCAAGGGATAAAGGAACGCGAGGAGGCGAACCAGCCATCCTTGTACATGCCGCGATTGACGAACATTTCAAAAATCTGCGAGTGGCGATGATCCTTGGCTTTGCCGTCATCGAAACTATACGCCATGCTGATGCCTTCAATCGGCTTCTGCTTGATGCCATCGACCGACAGCGGTGCTTGAATACCCGCCGCCTCGAGAATGGTCGGGAAGATGTCTGAGACATAATGGAACTGGTTACGGATTTCGCCCTTGGCCTTGATTTTCGCAGGCCAGGAGATGATCAGCGGATTGCGAATGCCACCGAAGTGCGAGGCCACTTGCTTGGTCCACTGAAAAGGCGTGCTCATGGCATGCGCCCACATAGCCGGGAAGTGATTGAAGTGCTTGGGGCCACCCAGTTCATCGGCGTATGGACGGATCTGATCAGCCGTTTCGCTGACCCCATTGAAAATGCTGTTCTCGTTCAAGGTTCCAGCCAACCCCCCTTCAGCAGAGGCCCCGTTGTCACCGACAACGTAAATAATCAGGGTATTGTCGCCACCCGGCATGCTGCGGACATCATCAATGATGCGGCCCATCTGATAATCCACATGCGCACCGTACGCAGCGAAGACCTCCATCATGTGGGAAAATAGTTTCTGGTCTTCGGGCGAGACCGTGTCCCATGCCGGCAAGCTGTCCGGGCGCGGCGTCAGCACGGCATCCTGCGGGATAACCCCGAGTTTTTTCTGGCGCTCGAACGTCATCTCGCGATACGCATCCCACCCCATATCAAACTTGCCTTTGAACCTGTCGATCCACTCTTTTGGTGCATGGTGTGGCGCATGGGTTGCACCCGGTGCTACGTAGGCAAAGAACGGCTTATTTGGTTCGATTTCCTTGGAGCGATGAATCCAGTCGATAGTTTTGTCGGCCAGGTCTTTTGACAAGTGATAGTCAGGATCTTTCGAGGCTGGGACCGGGTTGGTGTTTTCAAACAGCGTCGGCTGCCACTGCGAGACATCACCGGCGTTGAAACCATAGAAATAATTGAATCCCATGCCCGTTGGCCAATGGTTAAACGGGCCATTGGCGCTGGTTTCCCAGATCGGCGTGTTGTGGTTCTTGCCAAACCAACCTGTGTTGTAACCGTTTTCGCTGAGAATCCGGCCGATGGTTGCGGTGTCCCGCGGAATGATCCCGGTGTAACCGTCATAACCGGTTGCCAGCTCAGTGATGATTCCCGAGCCCGCCATCTGCGGCGTGTGCCCGGTTAACAGCGCGGCACGGGTCGGCGAGCAGAGTGCAGTAGTGTGAAAGCGGTTATAGAGCAACCCTTGGCTGGCCAGTTTATCCATCGCGGGTGAAGGCACGCCGCCGCCAGTCACATCGAACTGACCGAAGCCGACGTCATCGAGCATGATCAACAGCACGTTGGGCGCGCCCGCCGGTGCCTTGGGTGGCAGGGGAAACTTGGCCGGATCTGAGTCTTGAAAGGTGCTGCCCACACTGCCCTTGAATACAGGATCAGGGCGCGGCAGGTAATCACCCTCAGCCGCCACGGCCTGAGAAGCCAACAGCACCGGCAGCAAACTGGTCGTGACAGCACGAATGACGCGGTGTAAATCCATCAGGCGTATCCCGGTTTAATTATTGGAATTAGTACCCGGCACATCGAACGCCTGGGTGCGAGTGGAACGCTCATATTCGAACCGTCTATCCTCATCAATGAGCCAGCGCACAACCCGACATTAACCGCCAAATATTTAACAAAGCGCGCCAACACAAGTACCACCGGCAATCATATTTGCTCGAAGCAATCCCACAATCTAATGTGCCAGCGGTGGTAAAGTAGCCCGATAATTGCTTAAAAATTCCTGTATTGAACTGAGCGACCTGAGGCGACGCTGCAGGCGCTTTCGGCATCACTGAAACAAACCCCAGAGGTGGATGTGCAATGAACCCAATTTTGCGATCAGAGATTCAGGCAGCCTTGGCCATCGACAGAGGCATCACCGACGACACCAGCGCTAAAGCCGAAATCAGCCGACGCATCGAGTTCATTAAAAACGTACTGCTCACCTCTGGCGCCAAAGCGCTGGTACTGGGCATCAGCGGCGGGGTCGATTCCTCTACTGCGGGGCGTTTGTGCCAGTTGGCCGTCAGTGAAATGCGCGACGCAGGCCACGCGGTTAAGTTCGTCGCCGTACGCCTGCCGTACAAAACCCAGGCCGACGAGCATGATGCGCAAGCCGCACTGAGCTTTATCCAGCCCGATGTCTCGACCGCTGTGAACATCGCCGACGCGGTGGATGGCCTGATGAACAGCATCACAGTTGAAGGCATTGAGCCAAGCCCAAGCCTGATCGATTTCGCCAAGGGCAATGTCAAGGCGCGCACTCGCATGGTTGCCCAGTACGCCATCGCCAACTTCGTCGGCGGCCTGGTGGTTGGCACCGATCACGCCGCAGAAGCGGTCATGGGTTTTTTCACCAAATTCGGTGACGGCGCTTGCGACCTGGCGCCATTGTCTGGCCTGACCAAAAGCCAAGTTCGCTTACTCGCCAAACAACTCGGTGCGCCAGAATCTCTGGTGCACAAAGCACCTACTGCCGACCTCGAAGAGCTGGCACCCGGCAAGCTCGATGAAGTGGCCTACGGTTGCACCTACAGCGATATAGACAACTACTTGCTCGGCAATGACGTTGCAGATGCGCCTGCCGCAATCATTGAAGCCGCTTACCTGAAAACGGCGCACAAACGCGAATTGCCAATCATCCCAGATTGATTCAAGGCCTTTGCCCTGTCGCAACTCAGCCAAAGCCCGGATGCTCCGGGCTTTGGCGTATCTGGCGGGGCTTATTGCAAATGCCTCAGGACCCAGTTTTGTCTGGGACGCTTTTAAATATAAACAAGCCTAGAGCGCGGTTGGCTAGTGCGGCCCATCCTGAGCGTTGTAGCGCCTCGCACCGGAATTTATGACAGTTTTATTTCAATCCGCTGTTTAGCTATGCGATGCTGGCGCTAAGGCCGTAAGCCAACTACAGCTTAAGTAAAATGTAGATCGGATGCGGTACCGTCAGCTTGCCCCTCTGGGGTGTCAACAGCTCAGGGGGCCTGAATGCTCACCCTGCTTAATTTGCTATCTGCCGTGGCCTTGTTGATTTGGGGCACACATATCGTCCGAACCGGCATCCTGCGGGTGTATGGCTCCAACCTGCGCCGGGTTATCAGTCAAAGCATGTCCAAGCGCTGGCTGGCGTTTATCGCCGGAATTGGCGTCACCGCCATGGTTCAGAGCAGCAATGCCACCGCCATGCTCGTCACCTCATTCGTCGGCCAAGGCCTGATGGCGCTGACCCCGGCACTGGCAACCATGCTTGGCGCGGATGTCGGTACGGCACTGATGGCGCGCGTGCTGACCTTTGACCTTTCATGGCTCTCGCCCCTGCTGATCTTCATCGGCGTGATCTTTTTCCTATCGCGCAAACAAACCCGATTGGGGCAGATGGGCCGGGTCAGCATCGGTTTGGGGCTGATTATTCTCGCGCTGCAATTAATCGTCGAATCGGCCGCGCCCATCACCCAGGCTCAAGGCGTTAAAGTTATTTTTGCCTCGCTCACGGGCGACATTCTGCTCGATGCGCTGGTGGGCGCCTTGTTCGCCATGATTTCCTACTCCAGCCTCGCCGCCGTTCTACTCACCGCCACCTTGGCCGGCGCTGGATTGATTGGCCTACCGGTGGCGATCGGGCTGGTGATTGGCGCCAACATCGGCAGCGGCGTGTTGGCGTTTCTCAGCACCAGCATGCAAAACACTGCCGGTCGCCAGGTTGCGCTTGGCAGCTTGTTATACAAGCTGATCGGCCTGTTGCTGATCATTCCGGTTCTCAATCCGTTGGTGCAGTGGATCGACACATTCGACTTCAGTCACCAGGAGATCGTCATTGGCTTCCACCTGCTGTACAACACCGCACGTTGCCTGATCCTGCTGCCCAGTGTCGGGCCGATGGCCAAACTCTGCAGTTGGTTGCTGCCGCAAAAGCCGGAAGTCAACGGCACGGCCAGAGCGCGGCATCTCGATCTCACAGCACTGGTCACCCCCAGTTTGGCGCTGGCGAATGCAGCGCGGGAAACTCTGCGCATCGGTGATTTGATCGACAACATGCTCGAAACCATGGGCGAAGTGCTGCACAGCAAACAAAGCGCAGTCACCCAAGAAATGCGCCGCCTGACCGACGACGTCGAAGAGCTCTACAGCGCGGTCAAACTGTACCTGGCACAAATGCCACGGGAAGACTTGAGCGATCAGGACAGCCGGCGCTGGGCGGAAACCATTGAACTGGCGATCAACCTGAAACTCGCCAGCGACCTGATCGAACGCATGCTGCGCAAAGTGCAGCAGCAAAAGACCTCACAGCGCCGCTCATTTTCCGAAGTTGGCCTGGAAGAGCTGGCCGGGTTACACAGTCAGCTTATTTCCAACCTGCGCTTGGGCTTGTCGGTGTTTCTGAGTTCAGACAAAGAAAGTGCCCGCCAACTGCTGCGCGAGAAACGCCGCTTCCGCGCACAGGAACGACGCCTGGCCCACGCGCACGTAAGCCGGCTGCAACGCAAGATCGTGCAAAGCATCGAAACCAGTTCCTTGCACCTCGAACTGATCGCCGACATGAAGCGCCTGAACTCTCTGTTTTGCAGCAGTGCCTACGCAGTATTGGACACCTCCGACACGGGCGCACTGGCAGTCGATGACCTGGCGGAGATCAAGCATTCAACTTGAGTGCCTGGGTTGCACGACCGAGCCGGCAAGGCGGCACAGCTCCGAACTGTTAAATGGGGCTGTGCCGATCAGGCTTTACTGGATGTCATCCGGGGTAACCATGACCCAGTTCTTGTCTGCCGTCACCGGCAAGCCTTCTTTGGCTTGAGCTTCGGCGTTGGCTTTTATCATGCCGTTAAGTTGGGTCATGTACTTGTCTTTGCGGTTTACCCACAGATGAATCCCGCCTTTTTTCACGTCGACACCATGGAACAGCATATAGCCGTCACTGGTTGGGGTATCACCGCCCACCAGCACCGGTTTCTTCCATTGATCAATGTAGGTCAGGATCGCGGCTTGTTTGCCTGCCATCCAAGTGGCCGGCGTCCATAGGTACGGGGTCAACTCAAGGTCGAGGTTAGCCTTCTCGCTGTAGGTGCCTGCACTGACCTGCTTGCGTGCGGTGGTCAGCTCATTGCTCTGACGGTTTTTCAACAGCATGGTCACGCCGATTACGTTCTGCGGTTTGACGTTGTAGCCGTATTTAGGGTCGGAGGCGACCATGCGCACCAGCTCCTCAGACGCAGCGCTCACCACATAAACCTCAATGCCATTTTCCATCAGTTTGTTGTAAAGCTCGGTCTGCCCGGCGAAGACTTTCGGCGGCTGAACATCGATGGTTTTGACCTTATCACCGTCGTAATAGGTGCTTGGCACCGGCTTGCCCGAGGCCATCAACTCATCAACATAGCCTTTGAGCTCTTTTAGGGTGAAACCGGAGAACACTTGCGCCACCCATGGGTAGCAGACCATGTCGTCGACTTCGCATAGGCGGTAGTAATAGCTGAAAAGGCTCTCCTTGTGCTCTGCGGTGTCTTTGAAAGGGATCAACTTGAGCGAGGGATCCAGCGTTTCACGAGTGATCAGCCCTTTGTTTTCCATGAATGGCAGCAGCGACTCTTCCAAGTCGTTACGGTAGCTGGTGTTGTCCATGTCAAACACCGCGAAGTTACCTTTATTGGCATTCGCCGCGATCATTGCGTTGAGCTGTTTGGCGGCCGGAGCCGGCCAGTGTTTGAGCTCAGTGGAGAAAGCCTGTCCCGCTAGACCCAAGCAGAGTGCAGCGGCGAGCAATTTGGACGTGAGCTTCATAACGGAGTCTCTCTATTTTAATTAGAGCGTCAACCGTAACAAATAATGACTGCGCGTTTCTTGCGTTAACGACCCCAGGCTTGCTGCGGGCGTCATCCTGAGCCTCGGCTTACTCGCATGAACAACCTCGCATAGCCGGTGCTTGTACAACCGCTAGCGCTTCTCCTGCTGAGCCTGCATGTAGCGGCGCAGCAATTGGTTGATGCGCGTCTGGTAGCCCGCGCCTTGCTCTTTGAACCACTCCAACACGTCTGCATCAAGGCGAATAGTCACTGCTTTTTTCACCGGTGCACGCAATTCGGCACGGCGAAAGAAATCATCTGTAAGCTCGGGAATATCACCGGTGTCGATATCGGTGTCGTCCAGTTTTAACAGACGCTCCCAATCAGTTTGCGATGTTTTTGGCATAAGACTTGGCCTCTTGTTTTGTGGCTTTTCGCGCGGAGATGATACGAAGCCCTGCACCCACATGACATATCGATTGTGGGCACCATCAACAGCCCTAGCGTAGAAGCCCACGGGCCATTACACCGGTTATTTAGCGCGGGAAAATCCTTTTATTGATGCCTACTGTTTCCTGCCTTAGTTAAAGCTTTAACCTTAATAAGTGGCTTCGCCGTTAACCTGGCGACTGGTCTCGCTCGAAAAATGAGCCCAAAAAAACCCGCAGTTCAATTTGCGGGCTTTTCGTATAGCTAATGATTAGCTACGTGAAGCGTTTTTCAATGACACTTGGGTGTTCAACGTCCAGAAATCATAGAGCACGCCAACAAAAAACAGGCCGCCGGTGAACAGATAAATGATCCCGGTGATCCATTTGCCTTGGTACATGCGGTGCACGCCGAAAATGCCAAGGAAGGTCAACAGAATCCAGGCCACGTTGTAGTCGGTCTCGCCAGCGGTGAAGCGCAGGTCGGCTTCTTTATCCATGGCCGGGATCAGGAAAAAATCGATGATCCAGCCAATAAAGAACAGGCCCAAAGTGAAAAACCAGATGGTTCCGGTGACCGGCTTGCCGTAATAAAAGCGGTGCGCGCCGAGAAAACCAAAAATCCACAACAGATATCCGATTGTCTTGCTGTGGGTGTCTTGTTGCTGCATGTCTGCCTCCTGCTTGCAGGCTTAGTCTGAGACAACAATCTACCTGAGATCGGCTGCTACGAAAACAATTGCGCAGCAGCTTGCTGAGCCATCGTTGGCAACCGCTCAAGCCTCAGCGGAAGCTGCGCCCCGGGTTATCGTCATTGCTCACTTCCAGCGACAAACCTTGCGACATGCTGGTCAGGTGATCGCCATCGGTTTCCGAGCCAAGCTTGATCATCAGGCGCAGGTCGTTGGCCGAGTCGGCATAGAGCAAGGCATCTTCGTAAGTGATTTCGCCTTGGCTGTAGAGGTTGTACAGGGCTTGGTCGAAGGTCTGCATGCCTAGCTCGGTTGAACGCTTCATCAGCGCCTTGAGCTCGTGCACATCGCCTTTGCGAATCAAGTCAGCGGCCAGCGGCGTATTGATCAAAACCTCAATTACTGCGCGACGACCTTTGCCATCCGGAGTTGGAATCAGTTGCTGAGCAACAATGGCCTTGAGGTTGAGCGACAAATCCATCCATACCTGATTCTGTCGATCAGCCGGGAAGAAGTTGATAATGCGGTCCAGCGCCTGGTTGGCGTTGTTGGCGTGCAACGTGGCCAGGCACAGGTGACCGGTTTCAGCAAACGCCACAGCGTGATCCATGGTTTCGCGGGTACGCACCTCACCGATCAAGATCACATCCGGCGCCTGACGCAGGGTGTTTTTCAGGGCGACTTCAAATGACTCGGTGTCGATCCCCACTTCACGCTGAGTGACGATGCAGTTTTGATGCTGGTGAATGTATTCAATCGGGTCTTCGATGGAAATGATGTGCCCGCTGCTGTTCTTGTTGCGATAGCCGATCATCGCCGCCAACGAGGTCGACTTACCGGTACCTGTCGCACCGACAAAGAGCACCAAACCACGCTTGGTCAGCGCCAGTTTTTTCAGGATCTCCGGCAGCTGTAAATCATCAAGCGTTGGGATATTGGTTTCAATCCGGCGCAAGACCATGCCTGCAAGGTTGCGTTGATAAAACGCACTGACCCGAAAACGGCCCACACCGCGCGCACTGATCGCAAAGTTGCACTCATGATTTTCAGTGAAATCACGGCGCTGCTGCTCGTTCATTACCGAGTGCACGGTTTCACGGGTTTGTTCAGGGGACATGGCAGTCTTGGTGATAGGCATGATCTTGCCGTTGACCTTCATCGACGGTGGAACGCCCGCTGTAATGAAAAGGTCAGAACCCCCTTTTTCGACCATCAGGCGTAGCAGTTTTTCAAAGTCCATTGTTCTATCTCACCGTCGCAGTCACGCATTAACGCTAAAAGTGACGCCAATGGGCGTGTGCCATCGGCGTTAGTGCTCCAGTGCGCAGAGCACCAGAGGTTCAGGAGCAGTCGGTCACAGGTCTTAGTTTAGAAGTTCTCAGGGTTTTTGGATTTCTCACGGGCACTTTCGCGACTAACCAAACCTTTTGCCACCAAGCCTTTCAGGCAGGCATCAAGGGTTTGCATGCCCAGCGAACCGCCGGTCTGAATCGACGAGTACATCTGCGCCACTTTGTCTTCGCGAATCAGGTTACGAATCGCCGGCGTGCCGATCATGATTTCGTGAGCCGCCACCCGACCGCCGCCGATTTTCTTCAACAGGGTTTGGGACACCACCGCCGTCAGTGATTCCGACAACATCGAGCGAACCATGGACTTTTCTTCAGCCGGGAACACGTCAACCACCCGGTCGATGGTTTTTGCAGCAGAGGTGGTGTGCAAGGTGCCGAACACCAAGTGGCCGGTTTCAGCCGCGGTCAGCGCCAAACGGATGGTCTCAAGGTCACGCATCTCGCCAACCAGGATGATGTCCGGGTCTTCCCGCAACGCAGATCGCAGCGCTTCGGAGAAGCCTAAGGTGTCACGGTGAACCTCACGCTGGTTAACCAGGCATTTCTTCGACTCGTGAACGAATTCGATTGGGTCTTCGATGGTCAGGATATGGTGATACTTGGTGGCATTGAGGTAATCCAGCATCGCCGCCAGGGTGGTCGATTTACCCGAACCCGTTGGGCCGGTCACCAGAACTAGGCCGCGAGGCACGTCGGTGATCTTGCGAAACACCTCGCCCATGCCGAGATCTTCCATGGTCAGAACCTTGGAAGGAATGGTCCGGAAGACCGCGCCAGCACCGCGGTTCTGGTTGAAGGCGTTAACCCGGAAACGTGCGACCCCTGGGACCTCAAAGGAAAAGTCGGTTTCAAGAAACTCTTCGAAGTCCTTACGCTGCTTGTCGTTCATGATGTCATAAATGAGCGCATGCACCTGTTTATGGTCCAGCGCTGGCAAGTTGATGCGACGCACGTCGCCATCAACCCGAATCATCGGTGGCAGCCCCGAAGACAGGTGCAAGTCTGAAGCGCCTTGCTTGGCACTAAACGCCAGCAGTTCTGTGATATCCATGTAACTCCCCAAGGCTGCTAAATAACGACTGCACCCGGTTATGCAGTGTTTAAATCAAATCATTTGGCGCAACTGGCGCAGGTTCGCGCAGCAGGATGAAGCGCCCTGTCACGTTAGTTTTTCTCAACCAGCGGCCATTGACGTTAGAATGCCCCACACGCAGAGCAAACGGGCCACAGAGCGTAAGTAATGTCCACGATAGCAGAGAATATTGCAAAGGTCGGAGCTCGGATCCGTGAGGCGGCGCAAGCCTGCGCACGCCAACCCGAGACAATTGGTTTACTGGCCGTCAGCAAAACCAAACCCGCCTCGGCCATTCGCCAAGCGTACACAGCTGGTCTACAGGACTTTGGTGAAAATTATCTACAAGAAGCCTTGGATAAACAGCAGCAATTGTCTGATTTGCCATTGATTTGGCATTTTATAGGCCCCATTCAGTCAAACAAGACCCGCGCCATCGCTGAAAACTTTGCTTGGGTACACTCTGTTGATCGCCTCAAGGTGGCTGAGCGCTTGTCTGCACAGCGTCCAGCGCATCTGCCCGCATTGAATATTTGCTTACAGGTCAATGTCAGCCAGGAAGCGAGCAAATCGGGCTGTAGTCCTGAACAATTACCGGCTTTGGCTGCGGCAGTCTGTCAATTACCAAATGTGCAGCTAAGGGGTTTAATGGCAATTCCGGAGCCAAGCGACGACCCGGCGGAACAACGAGCAGCCTTTGCTTTATTACGCGAGCTGCAGCAAAACTTGAATATGCACCTCGACACCTTGTCCATGGGCATGAGTCACGACCTTGAAGCGGCAATTGACCAAGGCGCGACTTGGGTTCGAATCGGTACGGCACTGTTTGGTGCCCGCAATTATTCCTCTGAATCAACACAGGAACCTCCGTTATGACTTCTCCTCGCATCGCCTTTATCGGCGCAGGCAACATGGCTGCCAGCCTCATCGGCGGTATGCGCGCCCAGGGTTTTGACGCCAGCGCCATTCGCGCCAGTGACCGCGGCGAAGAACAACGTGCGAAAATTTCTGCGGAACACGGCATCAGCACCTTTGCCAGTAATGCTGAGGCGGTTGAAGGGGCTGATGTCATCGTCCTGTCGATCAAACCGCAAGTGATGAAAGAGGTCTGTCTTGACCTCGCCCAGCACCTTAAATCTGGGCAACTGGTGGTTTCCATCGCCGCCGGCATTAACTGCACCAGCCTGGAAACCTGGCTGGGCGACCGGCCTATCGTGCGCTGCATGCCCAATACCCCAGCCCTGCTGCGCCAGGGCGTCAGCGGCTTGTACGCTAACGCCCAAGTCAGTGCTGAGCAAAAAGATCAGGCAGAGCAGCTGCTCAAAGCGGTTGGCATGACTATTTGGCTGGACCAGGAACAGCAAATTGATGCCGTTACCGCCGTTTCAGGCAGTGGTCCTGCCTACTTCTTCCTGTTGATCGAAGCCATGACGGATGCCGGCGAAAAATTGGGGTTGCCACGGGAAACCGCTGCCCAACTCACCCTGCAAACAGCTCTGGGCGCGGCCCACATGGCGGTCGCCAGTGATGTAGACGCTGGGGAATTGCGCCGCCGGGTGACGTCACCTGCGGGCACAACTGAAGCTGCAATCAAAACCTTCCAGGCTGGCCGTTTTGAGGTTCTGGTTGATGACGCACTCAACGCCGCTGCTCGCCGCTCGGCAGAGCTGGCCGAACAGCTAGGCAAATAAGGAGCAAATAATGATTGGATTGAACACTGCAGGCGTCTACATCCTGCAAACGATCGGCAGTTTTTACCTGTTGATCGTACTGCTGCGATTTATCCTGCAATTAGTCCGTGCCGACTTCTACAACCCACTAAGCCAGTTTATCGTGCGCGCGACGCAGCCATTGCTCAAGCCGATGCGTAAGGTTATTCCGAGCATTTTCGGGCTTGATACATCCTCATTGATACTTGCCCTAATCGTCCAGTTTGTACTGATGGAGCTGACCCTGATGCTTATGGGTTACGGCTTCAGCGCACCTATGCTGGTACTGATCTGGTCGATCATTGGTGTCACCGCACTGTTCCTCAAGGTGTTCTTCTTCGCCTTGATCATCAGCGTGATCCTGTCGTGGGTCGCACAAGGCAGTCACAACCCTGCTGTTGAGCTGGTCAATCAGATCTGTGAGCCGCTGCTAATGCCGTTTCGGCGCATTCTGCCTAACCTTGGTGGCCTCGATCTGTCTCCGATTCTGGCCTTTCTAGTCCTCAACCTGATCGATATGCTGGTTATCCGCAATTTGGCGGTTATGACCGGCATGCTCTCAGGCCTCAGCTTGGCGATCTAAACAGCTTTGAGTATTGGCGGCGAGGCTATCTGCCTCGCCTTCAATAATTCAACGCTCCCCTCTCGGCTTAGGCCTCCAGCACCACCGAATAAGACTTTAAGCGGGCCTGAGACCTGCCATTAGGCCGGCTGGTCATAGATAGCTACCGTCTGTAGGCAAGGCCAATTGACGAACGTCCCATCCTAGGCATAATGCCACTACCGCAAAGGCTTCCTGCAATTGAGGCGGCCTTCACAGAATCGCTGAAAATGCCCTGTTTGCGGGATAAAAGCCGCCATAATAAAACCATGGCCAGGCCTCCATATCTGTGCAGGACGCGCTAGATGCTACAACTCGCGAAAGGATGATCTACCCATGAGCATGGAACGTCTCAACCAGCAGATTGATGCGTATGTCACGTGGAAGCGTGAGCTAATGCGTGAGATCACTCGGTACCGCAGTTGGTTAGAAACCAACCGTCTAAACTCGGACAGCGTTGCCGCGAAACTTGAGCGGGCATTACGAATTCTGCGCACCGATCACATTACACTGGCATTCGTCGGCGAGTTCTCCCGCGGTAAAACCGAGCTTATCAATAGCCTGTTCTTCTCTGCTTACGGCCAGCGCATGCTGCCGTCGCGCGCAGGGCGTACCACCATGTGCCCCACCGAGTTGTTCTTCGACCCTCGCTCCGAGCATGCCTATATTCGTCTGCTGCCCGTGGAAACCCGGAAATCGGAGGCCAGCGTTGCCCAGTTCAAGCGTGCGCCTCGGCATTGGATCAACATCCCGCTGGATATCAGTGATCCTGCCAACATGGCTGAAGCCTTCACCCAGGTGTCAAAAACCAAACCTATGAAGGTTGAGGACGCTATCCAGCTGGGTTTTCACCCCGACACCCTGGAAAGCAGCGGTAAACCAGGCATGGTCATGGTTCCCGCATGGCGTCATGCCTTGGTGAACTTCGACCACCCACTGTTACGCCAAGGCTTGCGCATTCTCGACACGCCAGGCCTCAATGCGCTGGGTTGCGAGCCGGAACTAACCCTGTCGATGCTGCCCAGTGCCCAAGCCATTTTGTTCTTGCTGTCTGCCGACACCGGGGTAACCGCAAGCGACATGGCAGCCTGGCAACAGCATATTCATCCGCTTGAAGAAGAAAGCCACGCCAGCCTGTTTGCCATTTTGAACAAGATTGATGTGCTCTGGGATGATTTGGCCGGCGAAGCGTTTGTGCAAAACAGCATCCGCCAGATCCAGGAAATCACTGCAAAACAGCTGGGAATCAAACCGGACGAGGTGCTGCCGCTTTCGGCCAAGCAGGGGCTGTTGGCCAAAGTCCGCAAAGACACAGCATTGCTAGCACGCAGCCAGATGCACAATCTAGAAACACTGCTCTGCGAGCGTATCGTCACGCAAAAAGAACGCTTAATCGAAGATCATGTGGTTAATCAGGTGCTGGGCTTGATGCAAAACAGCCAGCATGCACTGAATGTGCGTCTTGAGCAGGTGAGTCAGCAGCAGGCGTTGCTTAATGCGCATCAGCAAGACAACGGCCAGATGCTGTTTGAGCTGACCGCCAAGACTAAAGAAGATCACAGCCAGCATCACAAACGTCTGCTGGGCCTGAAAACCAATCAGCGCCTGCTAAGACGTCAAGGTGATCTGCTCCGTGCCGCCGTACGCCCCGAACAGCTCGACAAGCATATGGCGCGTGCCCGCAAGGAACTTACCAGTTGCTGGACGACGTTAGGTATCAATCAGGCAATCCTGCATTTTTTTAGCTCGATCAAAAACGATCTGCACAGCCTTAGCTACGAAGCAGAAACGGCCAATGCCATGGTCGCGGCGGTTTATCGCAGGCACAACCAGGAAAACCCACTGCACGGCGTGGATGCACCCCAGTTTAATGTTGAGCGCTATTCACGTGAGCTCAGGCAATTGCAGGTCAAGGCGGACCAGTTCCGCTTGCATCTGAAATCGCTGCTGACCGAACAAAAAAGTTTAGCCAAGCGTTTTTTTGCCACCCTCGCCCAAGAAGTGGTCGGCATGCACCAGCGCCTGCGTCAGGATGTCGACCAATGGGCCAACGATGCCTTGATGCCGTTAATGCAGCACACCCTGGAGCATAAACAGTTGCTCGAAACTCATATGCTGCGGCTCAAGGCATTGGCTCAGGAAACCCAACAAACCCGCCAGCGAACCCAGCAATTGGCGCGATACCGAGAAGACCTTAGCCTGCAGTTGAATCAAGCCTCCGAAATGCTGCGGAACATGCGCCGGCCCGCACCTATCCAGCGCCACAACAAGGTGGTCAACCTGCCCGTCGCGTCACGCAGCATGAGTGCCAACGAATAGACCGACGCGAAAACTGCTGCACTTTTGTTTCCGGGCTTCATTCAAACGCCCATCGCGCCGCCCCATCGCTTGCTGCATGGGGCGGCGCTCTTTAGACTGCATGACTTTCTTTTTAACTCTCAACTTTGCGAGCAGGGTCGATGTCGACTGCCTTTCCACAAGATTCTGTTGGCTTGGTCACCCCCCAAGTACTGCATTTTGCCGAGCCGTTATCACTGGCTTCCGGGCGTACCCTTGCCAACTATGACCTGGTGTATGAAACATACGGCGAATTAAACGCAGCGCGTAGTAACGCGGTGTTGATTTGCCATGCTCTGTCTGGCCACCACCATGCAGCGGGCTTTCACCGCGCGGATGAGCGTAAGCCCGGCTGGTGGGACAGCTGTATTGGTCCCGGCAAAGCCATTGATACCAACCGTTTCTTTGTTGTCAGCCTGAATAACCTCGGCGGCTGTAACGGCTCGACCGGGCCATCCAGCATCAACCCAGAGACTGGCAAACCCTTTGGTGCCGACTTCCCGGTGATGACCGTCGAGTGCTGGGTTCATAGCCAAGCCCGACTGGCCGATGCGCTGGGTATCGAGCAATGGGCAGCGGTTGTTGGCGGCAGCTTGGGCGGCATGCAGGCCATGCAGTGGACGATCAGCTATCCAGAACGAGTCCGTCACTGCGTCGCGATTGCCTCAGCACCAAAGCTTTCGGCGCAAAATATCGCCTTCAATGAAGTCGCCCGCCAGGCGATTCTGACTGACCCGGACTTTCATGGCGGTCACTTTCAGGAGCAGGGCGTTATTCCAAAGCGCGGTTTGATGCTTGCACGCATGGTCGGCCATATTACTTATCTGTCTGATGATGCCATGGGTGAAAAATTCGGCCGCGGCTTAAAGAGTGAAAAGCTCAATTACGACTTCCACAGCGTTGAGTTTCAGGTCGAAAGCTACCTGCGCTACCAAGGCGAAGAGTTTTCCGGGCGCTTTGACGCCAATACTTACCTGTTGATGACCAAAGCGCTCGACTACTTTGACCCGGCCGCCGCCAATGACGGCGACCTCGCTCAAACCTTGGCCACGGCTAAAGCCGATTTCTGCGTGATCTCATTCACCACCGACTGGCGTTTCTCACCGGAGCGATCGCGGGAGATCGTCGATGCGTTGACGTCAGCCCGGAAAAACGTGTGCTACCTCGAAGTCGACGCCCCCCAGGGCCATGATGCGTTTCTGATACCTATTCCACGCTATCTCCAGGCATTTAGCAGCTATATGAATCGAATTACCCTATGAGGCAGGCATGAGAGCTGATCTGGATATTATCCAAGACTGGATTCCCGCAGGCAGCCGCGTACTCGACTTGGGTTGCGGTAACGGCGAGTTGCTGGCCTGGCTACGCGATAACAAACAGGTATTTGGTTACGGCCTGGAGATCGACCCGGACAACATTGCCGAGTGCGTCAGCAAGGGCGTCAACGTCATCGAGCAAGATCTCGACAAAGGCTTGGGCAACTTTGCCGACGGCAGCTTTGACGTGGTCGTAATGACCCAGGCACTGCAAGCCGTGCATTTTCCCGATCGGATTCTGAAAGAGATGCTCCGCGTCGGCAAAACCTGCGTCATCACTTTTCCTAACTTCGGCCACTGGCGCTGCCGTTGGTACTTGGCGAGTAAAGGACGGATGCCGGTTTCCGACTTTTTACCCTACACCTGGTACAACACGCCGAATATTCACTTTTGCACATTTGAAGACTTCGAGCGCCTGTGCCTGGATCAGCAAGCCACCATTCTTGAGCGTCTGGCTGTCGATCGCGACCACCGACACGGTTGGGCCAGCAAAATATTGCCTAATCTATTAGGTGAGATCGGCATTTACCGAGTCAGTGGCTACAGCGCCATGAACCCGAGCAGTAGCGACTAAGCCCGACAGACTATTTTACAGGAGACACCCTTATGCGCCGCCTCGTCGTACTCCTAATGGCACTGTGCCTGAGCCTGCCCGCGTTCGCTGAGCGCAAGCAGACCTATGGTGATCTGGACGTTCATTACAATGCCTTCAACTCTGGCTTTTTGCAGCCCGACATCGCCGCAGCCAACGGTTTGGTACGCAGCAAAACCCAAGGCGTTATCAATATTGCTGTGCTCAAGGCAGGCAAGGCCAGTACCGCCAACGTCACCGGTTCAGTGAAAGATCTGCTGGGCAAAGACTATCCCCTGAGCTTTAAGCAAGTCAGCGAACCGGGCGCTATCTATTACTTGGCGCAATTCCCTTTCGAGCAGCGCGAAGTCTTACGCTTCACCATTAACGTCACCGCAGGCGATGGCCAAGCGCACAGCTTCGACTTCAACCAGGAATTTTTTCCAGACGAATGATCCAGCTTACTGAACTCGTACTCGCCAGCCATAACGCTGGCAAACTCAAAGAACTCCAAGCCATGCTTGGCGACTCGATTCACGTACGCTCTGTGGGTGAATTCAGTCAGGTCGAACCTGAAGAGACCGGCCTGTCATTCGTCGAAAACGCCATTCTCAAGGCCCGTAATGCGGCGCGAGTATCAGGCTTGCCAGCACTTGCCGACGACTCTGGCCTAGCCGTGGACTACCTTGGCGGCTCACCTGGGATTTACTCGGCGCGATACGCCGATGGTCAAGGTGATGCGGCCAACAATGCCAAGCTGCTTGAAGCCTTGAAAAATGTCGCCCCCGAGCAGCGCGGCGCACAGTTTGTTTGCTGCCTGGCCCTGGTTCGCCACGCCGATGACCCACTGCCGATCATCTGTGAAGGCCTCTGGCACGGGCGTATCTTGCCGGCAGCACAGGGTACGCACGGCTTCGGCTATGACCCGCTGTTTTGGGTGCCCGAACGCGACTGCTCCAGCGCCGAGTTAAGCCCGACCGAGAAGAACCAGCTCAGCCACCGGGCCCGCGCAATGGCGCTATTCAAGCAACGGCTGGGGCTATGACCACAGCGTCTGCAACCATTGCCAGCGATCGCATCCACCATGCGGTTGACGGCTTTGTGCTGCCTCCCCTGGCGTTGTATATCCATATTCCCTGGTGCGTTAAAAAGTGCCCCTATTGCGACTTCAACTCGCATGCGGCGGCGCCAACCCTGCCTGAGGAGGAGTACGTTGATGCGCTGCTGGCTGATCTAGATGCCGACTTGCCCGCCGTGCATGGCCGCGAACTGACCTCAATTTTTTTCGGCGGCGGCACGCCGAGCTTGTTTTCGGCCAACGCACTGGGGCGCCTGCTTGCCGGGGTTGAGCAACGCATCAGGTTTGTCGACGACATTGAAATCACCCTCGAAGCCAACCCAGGCACCTTTGAACAAGCCAAGTTCTCGGCGTATCGCAAGCTGGGGATCAATCGGCTATCCATCGGTGTACAGAGTTTTCAGTCGGAAAAATTGCAAGCCTTGGGCCGAATTCATGATGGCGATGAAGCGGTGCGCGCGGCCGATATGGCCCGCGCCGCCGGCTTTGATAACTTCAACCTCGACCTGATGCACGGCCTGCCGGATCAATCGATTGACGATGCGCTGGCCGATCTGCGTACCGCGATAGCACAGCAGCCGACGCATTTATCCTGGTATCAACTGACGCTCGAGCCCAACACCGTATTCTGGAATCAGCCGCCAACACTGCCCGAAGACGACACCTTGTGGGACATTCAGGAAGCGGGTCAGGCTCTACTCGCCGAGCACGGCTATGCCCAATACGAAGTATCGGCCTACGCCCAGGCTGGCAAGGCGGCGCGGCATAATTTGAATTACTGGAGTTTTGGCGATTTTATCGGGATTGGTGCGGGGGCTCACGGCAAACTCAGCAGCCCGGATGGCATCATTCGCCGAACCTGGAAAACCCGGCTGCCGAAAGACTACCTCGACCCTAACAAGCGCTTTAGTGCAGGCGAGCGCATTCTCGGGCAGGATGAATTGCCGTTCGAGTTTTTAATGAATGTACTGCGCCTTACCGAAGGTGCTGCCAGCGAGCTGTTCACCCAGCGTACCGGCCTGCCGCTCAGTTTGCTGAGCGAGGCACGTCAACAAGCGCAGCAACGGGGGTTGCTTGAAGATAACCCTGACCGCCTCACGGCAACAGCGGAAGGTCAGCTGTTCCTCAATGACTTACTGCAACAATTTTTGCCTTGATAGGCAGTTGATGAGCCTTTTGCTCTAAGGACAACCCATGGACTTGCTACTTGACCTAACCGCCACCTTGTCTCGCTGGAGCCGCAGCCATCTGTATGACATCTCACTGGCGATCATGGCGACCCTGTTCGTGCTCTTCGGCCCCGCCATCAACGCTTGGGTTCAGCGCAGCATTGGCGGCCTGAACTTTGTCTTTCGCACCATCATTTTCGTGGTCGTGTGCGCCGTGGTCTATGGCCTGGCCATCGTATTCCTGACGCCTTATCTCAGCGCGGGCCTCGGCCAATTCAACAATTACACGCTGGCCCCGGTGTTGTTGCTGGTGTTCTTTTTGATTGGTGTATTGGCAGATCGTAGCTAAGGACGGTAAGGCTGCACGCCTGGCTCTGGCCCACTAAAGCGCTAA
Source organism: Pseudomonas sp. EL_65y_Pfl2_R95 (assembly GCF_963971045.1). NCBI lineage: Bacteria > Pseudomonadati > Pseudomonadota > Gammaproteobacteria > Pseudomonadales > Pseudomonadaceae > Pseudomonas > Pseudomonas sp. EL_65y_Pfl2_R95. The sequence continues at coordinate 321,915 of NZ_CAXAOV010000005.1, forward strand.
TTCCAGGGGTGTTGGCTGCCTGGCACGGTGGGTGAAGCAAAAGACGCCACCCACCCTCCTGATTTGCGGCTTAATTACGCTGCCAGCTTTCAAATACGTAAGGCGGGGTTGCCTCTGTTGCGGGGTGCGCCTCGCTTGATGTCTGCCGCCAGGCGTGGGCATCAAACTCGGGAAACCAGGCATCACCCTCTGGACTGAGATTAATCCGCGTCAGGTACAGCCGCTGAGCTTTCTCCAGCCCTTGGGTGTAGAGCTGCGCACCGCCAATCAGCATCAGCTCATCCACGCCCTGTTCACGGGCCCAGGCGTCGGCACGGGTCACAGCATCTTCCAGCGACGTGAAGACTTCTGCGCCTTCCAGTAGCAGATCACTCTGCCGGCTAACCACCAGATTTAAACGGCCCGGCAAGGCTCGCCCAAGGGAGTCCCAGGTTTTGCGACCCATGATGATCGGCTTGCCCAGCGTCAAGGCTTTAAAATGCTTGAGATCCGCCGGCAAGTGCCACGGCATTTGGTTATCGAGGCCGATCACACGGTTATCCGCGAGCGCCGCAATCAGACAAAGAGGAAGAGTATTTTTCATGCGGGCGAGCATAGCAGAGCCTCTAAAGTACAAGCCAGACGCGGCACGGTGGCGCGATTGTCTAGCAATCAAAAATCGCTCACGCGCATAACGCACTTGATTGACAGCGCTGTAACAAAGCGGTCACCCAAGCCGTTGCAGACTATCCTTTCAGCCACTGTTTCGCACAAGGACGACGCGCATGCCTGCACTCAACCACGACCGGATCGCTCATCATCATGCTCGCGCAGGTACTTTGCTGTGCTTGCTGTGCCTGTCTTTCATGGCAAATGCGGCAGTTGAAGAACAAGGCCCGGTAGCCCAACCGCTGATTATTGGCCATCGTGGAGCCAGCGGTTATGTCCCCGAACACACACTTGGCTCATACGCACTGGCGGTGACCTTGGGTGCTGACTATATCGAACCCGACCTGGTGATGACCAAAGACGGCGAGCTGGTTGCCCGGCATGACAATGAACTGGGCCTGACCACCGATGTGGCGTTGCACCCGGAGTTTGCGGCGCGCAAACGCAGCAAAACCATCGACGGCATCGCCCTGAATGGCTGGTTCAGCGAAGACTTCACCTTGGCCGAATTAAAGACCTTGCGCGCCGTTGAACGAATCCCCGATGTGCGCCCCGGTAACGCACGCTTGAATCGCAGTATGCAGATTCCAACGCTGCAAGAAATCATCGACCTGACAAAAGACCTGCAACGCAGTCAGGGCCGCGAGATTGGTCTGTACATCGAAACCAAGCACCCAAGCTATTTCCAGCAACAAGGCCTGAGCATGGAGGCGCCATTGCTGAAAATCCTCAAGGAAAATGGCTTGGACAGCGCCGAAGCAGCGGTTTATATCCAGTCATTCGAGGTCAACAACCTGAAACAGCTGAGACGGGACAGCAACATCCGCCTGATCCAGCTGTATGGCGAAGGTCAGCCCTTTGATCAAACACTCAGTGGCAGCTCGCTCACCTACGCGCAGATGTCCACACCTAAAGGCTTCAAGCAGGTTGCCGAATACGCTGTCGGTGTTGGCCCACACAAGAGCGCGATCATTCCCCTCGATAGCAAGGGCAGGCTCGACCCGGCGAATACCACGCGCTATGTCGCCGATGCCCACGCCGCAAAACTGAAAGTTCACCCCTACACCTTTCGCGCTGAAAACAGCTTTCTGCCGGTTAATCTACGCAGAGGCGATGACCCGAGCGCCCGCGGTGCTATTGAACAGGAGATGAATATCTTCCTCGATGCCGGTATCGACGGCCTGTTCAGTGACCAACCCGACATCGCCGTTAAGGTCAGAAGCCTGCGCAAATAATCCGATGACGTAGTTGAAACAGCGTTCAGCGGTTATGCTCAGTATTCAATTCTGAGACGAGATACCGTGTGAGTGCAGCTTTCAACACCCTGAGCAAACTGCAAAAGCTCTGGCTCACCGAGACCATTCGCCTGCGCGAAGAGCACACCGGAGCGCTTGAAGACAGCGAAACCAATCGTCGCGTGCAAGTGGCGGGCGGAGACTTTGTCGAGCGCTTGCAGCACCGTGCGCTTTTATTAGCTGAGCGCGACGGCCAGCTACAAGCCCTAAATCACTGGCGCCAAGGCTCCCGCCTAGCACTTCTGGCCATGCTGGTGTTTGCCGTGTTAAGCGGGATAGGTTTGAGCGTTGCTGCACTGGGTGACGGCTTGCGCCCGGTTAATGTGTTCTGGGCGCTCGGCAGCATGCTTGGACTGAACCTGCTGATGCTGCTCGCCTGGCTGTTAGGGCTGCTTTTTGCAGGAGACAGTGCTGGCGCCTTGGGTCGTTTGTGGCTGTGGCTAAGCGAAAAACTGGCGCGCGATGCTCAGGCCGCACAGCTGGCCCCGGCATTGCTTATCCTTCTGCAACGTAAGCGTCTAAGCCGCTGGGCGTTGGGTGTCATGAGCAATGGTTTCTGGCTGATTGCCTTGCTCAGCACCTTGGTTAGCATGCTGTTGCTCCTGGCTACCCGGCGCTATGGCTTTGTCTGGGAAAGCACCATTCTCAGCGGCGAGACCTTTACCGCATTGACCCAAGGCATCGGCGCTCTGCCAGCGCTGTTTGGTTTCAGCTTGCCGGATGCCGAGCTGATCCGTATCAGTGGCGACAACGTGATACTCAGCGAAGCGGCACGACAGAGTTGGGCTGGCTGGCTGGTGGGGGTGTTGTTGGTCTACGGTATCATTCCGCGCTTGGCCCTTACCCTGATTTGCTGGCTACTGTGGAGCAGTGGCCGGGCCGCACTTAAACTTGACACCAGCCTGCCCGGCTACAGCTTGTTGCGTGAGCGCTTGCAGCCGAGCAGTGAGCGTATCGGCGTGAATGACAGCGCCCCGGAGTCCTTGCACCAACCCCACTCAGGACACAACGCCAATCCCAGCGAAGAGGCGGTGTTGATGGCCATTGAGCTGGACACGCAGCGCCAATGGCCGCCCAGTGAACTGCCTGAAGGCGTGCGTGACGCCGGCGTTATCGACAGCCGTGAGCAGCGCAAGCGCTTGCTGGAGCAACTCACCCGCTTCCCCCCTGCTCGCCTGTTAATTGCCTGCGACCCGCGCCGCTCGCCCGACCGTGGCGCCCTGAGCTTGCTCGGCGAGCTTAGCCGCTGCGCGGGTGCAACACGTATCTGGTTGCTACCACCGCCGAACGGCGAGGCCCTCGACAGCAATCGCTTAAGCGACTGGCATACGGCGCTCGACGACTTGCAACTACCCTACAACGACGCAGCACCGCTAAGCTGGCTGGAGGGTGCTCATGACTCAGAGTAAAGCGCTGCGCCTGGCCGTCGTCGGCCATACCAACGTCGGCAAGACCTCGCTGCTGCGCACCCTGACCCGTGACGTTGGCTTTGGCGAGGTCTCTCACCTGCACAGCACCACTCGCCATGTCGAAGGCGCGCGCTTATCGGTCGAGGGTGAGGCGCTGCTGGAGCTTTACGACACACCAGGGCTGGAAGATGCCATCGCCCTGCTCGACTATTTAGAACGCCTTGATCACCCCGGCGAGCGCCTTGATGGTCCTGCCCGGCTGGAGCGTTTTCTGCAAAGCAGCGAAGCCCATCAACGCTTCGAGCAGGAAGCCAAAGTGCTGCGCCAACTGCAAACATCGGACGCAGGCTTGTATGTGATTGATGCCCGTGAGCCGGTGCTGGCCAAGTACCGCGACGAACTCGAAGTGCTGAGCATGTGCGGACGGCCGCTTTTACCGGTGCTGAATTTTGTCGCCAGCACCGCACACCGCGAAGAAGAGTGGCGAGAAGCGCTGGCCCGTATTGGTTTGCATGCACTGGTGCGGTTTGACAGCGTGGCGCCGCCGGTAGACGGAGAACGGCGTCTATATGAAAGCCTGAGCCTGTTACTGGAAAAAGCCGCACCGCAACTGCAACGCTTGATCGAGGATCACCAAGCTCAGCGCGAAACCCGAACACAGGCTGGGGTGCAGTTGATTGCTGATTTGCTGATTGATTGCGCCGCTTACCGGCGCAGCGTGGCGGCGGAGCCAACCCTTGAAAAAGCGGCGATCAATGCACTGCGAGAAAGTATTTGCAAGCGCGAACAACGCTGCGTTGAAGACCTGCTCAAGCTCTATGCCTTTCGCAAGGATGACGCCAAGGCTGAAGACCTGCCCCTGCTCGACGGACGCTGGGGCGATGACCTGTTCAACCCAGAAACCCTCAAGCAGCTCGGCATCAAAGTCGGTGGCGGCATGGCGGCAGGCGCTGCTACCGGCGCAGGTATCGACCTTCTCGTTGGTGGCGTAACCCTTGGCGCTGCCGCCGCACTCGGCGCCTTGATTGGCGGCAGTGCGCAGACATTGCGCGGCTATGGCGAGCGGTTGAAAAGCAAGTTCAAAGGTGAGCGTGAGCTAACGGTTGATGACGCCGTGCTGCGTCTTCTGGCCCTGCGCCAGCACCTGCTGCTGAGTGCACTCGATGAGCGCGGCCATGCGGCAATGGATGTGATAAAACTCGCGGAACCACAAGACGGTACATGGCGCCAAGGCAAACTACCCCAAGCCCTCCGCGATGCCCGTGCCTACCCGCAATGGTCAAGTATCGACAAGCGCGGCTGGCGCAGCAGCAGCGAGCGCCGCGAAAAAGTTGAAGAGTTGACCCGAGAACTGCTTAACCAGCGCATCAGCAAAGGCTGAGATCGCGGGCACCTTCGGCAGCCGGCTGCGACTGCCCGCATTACAGCTCAGTCGCCCAAGTAGAGTTCCTGCAGTTGCGGCCACTCATCGCTGTTAGTGATGCGCAGGACTTCCTGACTAATTGGCTCACGCAACTTGCTGCCGCTGGCGACCGCAAACGCGTAGGACTGGTTGTCGAAGGTGCCCGGCATTATGTCTAAGCCGCCGTGATCCAGCTCAGCATTGCGGTACTGCAAAATGGGCAGATCATAAACAACCGCGTCAGTCTCACCCTCTTGCACAGAGCGCATTGCACTCAATACATCCGGGTAAACGGTGTTGCGAATGCGTAGGCTGCTTAGGTATTTCTCGCCGACTGTTCCGCCAATAGTCGCGACGTGAGCGCGTTTAAGGTCTTCAGCGCCTTGAATGCCACTGCGTAAGTTGCCGACTGTCAGCGCACTGGTAACCGCGGCAGTAAAGGTCGAAACCATGATCAAGGCGCTGAACATCCAGACAATCGCGATCAACCGCCCGCCCAGTGTCACCGGTGATTTGTCACCGTAACCAACAGTGGTCATGGTCACCGCCGCCCACCAGAAGCTGTTGCCCAGGCCTTGTGCTGGGTTGCCGCCGAACTGATCTTTATTGCGACGGCGCTCAAAGGCCCAGAGCAGCGCCCCGACTAGCAACAGCAAGCCGGCCAAACCAATAACCAGGCTGGCAAACTGCCAAGACAGCAAACCTTTTAATGCCGCCCAGCCACTGCTGTCGCTGCCATAAGGCACGGCAATGGCCAAACCGGTTTGATAGAACGGATGGGTAAAATCGAACTTGCGTTCGCGCTCAGCGGTCATGGTCAACGCGCCAATCACCACATCGAGGTTGCCGGCCTCAAGACTCGGCAGCAGTTCGCCAAATTGCATGGGCTCGAATTCGAACTGATAGCCCAATTGCTTGGCAATGTCTCGCCAAAGGTCAACGCTGATCCCTCGCCAATCGCCACTTTTCTCATGAATGACAAAGGGTGGGACCTCACTGAGTCCCACACGCAGAACTGGTTTTTCGGATTCATCTGCAACGGCCGAGAAGCCGATCAGACACAGAAAAAACACCGCAAAAATCCTATGCACTGCAACGCTCCATGCTCGTCTACAAAGGCATAGGGTAACAAACTTTGCCAGTGTGGCCGGGTAAGGAGCATTACAGCGCTCGCGCGCTGTGCCGTGATAAATGGCGTTAAGCGCTCTGTTCAAGTAATTTCAGAGCGCCTGAGTTTATGCAGCTTGAGCACTCGGCCAAGTGCTTTCGCCGAGCATTGCGGCCACTGTTCGTTCACCCAAACCCAACCCGACACTCATGCCAAGACCTGTGTGCATCAGTACCGCCGTGACGCCTTCATCAACGCAAAGCACACTAAAGGGCCCCGGTCCGCGGGAGCCATACACACCTTGCCAGCGTTCAACCACCTCGATGGGTGAACCTAAGGTCTGCTGCGCCAAATCGATCATTATTTGATCAACTGCCTCGCTATTGAAGGGTGCAATGTCACTGCCATACACATGGGAATCACCAATTATCAGTTCACCGTAAGGCGTAGGGCTGATCAGCAAATGAATGCCTTTAGCCTCAAGCGCCGGTTGCTGCTGACGGATTTGCTCGCGAATGGCCGCAGCCTCCGGCAAGTCTGAAAATGCGCCGTAATGCACACAGCTCAAACCCGTCAGCAATGCGTGTTGTAATTGCAGAGGTTGGCTTAAACGCGCACGAAGCATTTGCAAGCCACACACCTGTGGCTGCAATGCGCTGATCTGCTCAGCCAGCAGGGTTTGATAATCATGACCTGAACACACCACAACCTTGTTGCTCCGATAGGTTCCAGTGGTGGTTTTAACCCAACCCGGCTGAATATCTTGCACCAACGTCGAGAAGTGAAACTCCACTGCATAGCGTTGTTGCAGGTGGGCGACCAGTTGCGGAATGGCCTCACGGGAATAGATCTGCTGATCATCATGGCCATGCAAGGCTGCACGGTGATGGGCAAAGCGACCCTCATATAAATCGTTCAACGCCGCGCCGCGTAGCAGATCAACCTTGTATCCGTGCTCGCGGGCACGGCCCTTACAAAAGGCCTCAAGCAACACTTCCTCGGCTTCGGTGCGGGCAAACAGCAACGAGCCTTGCTGCTTGATTGACAGACCTGCATCAACGGCTAAACCGGCCCATAAGTCACGGCTCAAACGCGCGAGGTCAAGCATCGGCCCCGGCGCCTGCCCAGTGACCAACGCCTGTCCAAAATTGCGCACCGAAGCGCCCAGCGGCGTGTGACTGCGCTCAAACACTTTAACCTTAAGCCCACGTTTAGCAGCGGCATAGGCATGCGCCAAACCCAGCATCCCCGCGCCGACCACCAGCAGGTCACAGTCTTGCTGATTCATAAAAACCTCGAATTCTCTGTTTCATTATCGTGTCGATAGAGCGTTATGCGCTGCGCTTTTGCCCCTATCAAGGCATCGCTTTTGACCCAACCAGTCGCCCTGCAAATCGAGCGGCAGGCAGCGCCGTTCTGGGTAGGCGCGCGGGCGCATAGCACGGCAAGCCCGCGCCGCCGACCAGCAAGTCACCGTCTTGCTGACTCATAAAAACCTCAACTTCGCCGTTCCTTTATCGTGTCGATAGAGCGTTATGCGCTGCGCTTTTGCCCCTATCAAGGCATCGCTTTTGACCCCATCAGTCGCACTACAAATCGAGCGGCAGGCAGCGCCGTTCTGGGTAGGCGCGCGGGCGCAGAGCAGTGCGAATAGCACGGCAAGCCCGCGCAACACCGCCAGGGCGTCGCTGCCGGCTGCGTCACTGAACCACAGGCTCAGATTTACCGTCGTACCTCTTGCGCCACTCGGCGAGGATCTGATCGCGATTTTCGGCAGCCCAGGCAAAGTCGTTCTTAATCAGGCGCTGCTCGTAGTCGGCCGGTAATTCCTGAAAGCGCTCGGCAATCCCAGGCTGGGCCAAGACCGCGAAGTTGGCTTTGTACAACTGCATGGCATCGGTGCTGGCCGAAAAGTCCGCTAATTTCTTAGCCGCTTCAAGATGGGCAGTCCCTTTGATAATGCCCGTCGCTTCGATATCCCAGCCCAGGCCTTCTTTCGGCAGGATGATGTCCAGCGGTGCGCCTTTGCGCTGCAACTGTACGGCTGGGTATTCAAACGATATGCCGATTGGGAATTCGCCAGCCGCTGCTAACTTGCAGGGCTTTGAGCCAGAATGGGTGTACTGACCAATGTTTTGGTGCAGGCGGTCCATATAGGCCCAACCTTGTGGCTCGCCGAACGTCTGTAGCCAAGAGCTGACGTCCAGATAACCGGTGCCGGATGACGCCGGATTAGGCATTACGATCTTGTCTTTGTAGATCGGTTTGGTCAGGTCTTCCCAGCTAACGGGCTTTGGCAGGTTCTGCTTTTCTGCCTCCACTGTGTTGAAGCAAACCGTTGCTGCCCACACATCCATGCCGACCCACGCGGGTGGATTGGCTGCATCACGGTAGTTAGCGCTGATTTTATTGAGCTGCTCTGGCGCATAGGCCTCAAGCATTTGCTGCTTATCCAGCACGGCCAGGCTCGATGCTGCCAATCCCCATACCGCATCAGCCTGTGGCCGGGCTTTTTCTGCCAGTAGCTTGGCGGTGATGATGCCGGTTGAGTCACGCACCCATTTAATTTCGATATCCGGGTTCTTCTTTTCGAACGCCTCTTTATAGGCTTTGAGCTGTTCCACTTCGAGGGCGGTGTAAACGGTCAACTCGGTCGCCGCATTGGCATGCATACTAAGACCGGCAATTAAAGCGGTAGCTAAAGCAGTGCGTTTAAACATGTGAAGCTCCAATATCGAGAGTTATTTATCGGTTGGCAGAATCAGGTATCACAGTGCTTGCGGGGTTTCGCCAAGGGCCAGACGGGCATTGATCTGCTCGATCACTGCGGGTAATTGGCTGATGGTGTCGATCAAATAATGTGGACGACTGGCGGCAAACAAGGCGTCGATACGCAGGCGTTCGGCCTCAAGTTGCTCAGGGGACAATGCGTTGAACTGATCCCAGGTGAGGCCAAGAAAGTTGCCAGAAAAACGCAGCGCAACCGTCCACATGCCAGCGGCGCGGCCTTCAAGAATGCCCGGCTCGGTGTCATCGACCTTGACGCAGGCAGCGACATCATCAATGCCTAACGCGATCACGTTGGCCAATGCTTGGGCTGGGCTTGGGCGGCCCTTTGGCACTTCATCGCTAGCAACTACATGGTCAGGCTTGTAACCCGCGGCAGCGGCCAGTTCGACGACTTTGCTCATCACCTGCTTGGGGTAACCCGAGCAGGTGCCAATTTTCAGCTGCTGAGCCCGCAGTGCGGCGATTGTCTCCAGCGCACCCGGGATGACCGCGGAGTGCTCGCCGACTTTGGCAATTTGCAGCGGCATAAAGCGCTCGTAGATTGCTGTCACATCCTCATCGCTGGGCAAACGCCCGAAACGCTGCTGATAGCGCTCGGCTATCTGCGGCTCATTGCACAGGGTGCGGATGTGATCCCACTTGCCCATTCCCATAGGCCCACGCGCTTCTTCCAGGCTGATTTGCAGGTCAAAACTGGCAAAGGCTTCGACAAATATCCTGGTCGGCGCAAAGGAGCCAAAATCTACAACGGTACCCGCCCAATCGAGGATGGCTGCCTGTAGGCGTTTCGGGTTGTGGTATTGCATATCTATCTCCAGATAAATTAAGGGTTAGGAGCCGCTTGGCGCCATGCTTGTGAGCGTTTCAACAGGCCGCGCGAAGCCCCAGCCAGCAGCACCGAAACAGCCGCCGAGGTCAGCAGAATCAAGGTCGACATCGCCGCCGCACCGCCCACGTTGCCAGCGTCATCCATGTTCAACACGGCGACGGCGGCCAGCATGCTGTCGGGGCTATAGAGAAAGATCGCCGCTGACACTGTGGTCATCGCCGAGACGAACATGTAGCGGATAATGTCGAGCAAGGCGGGCAGGCAAATGGGCAATGTCACCCGCACATAGTGGCGCGCCAGGGGCATTTTCAATGACAGCGCCGCCGCTTCGAATTCACCATCAAGCTGGCGTAATGCGGTGCTTGCAGTCATCTGCGCAGTGGTCAGGAAATGGGCAATGGTGCAGACCACCAGCAAGGTCAAAGTGCCGTACAAACCACTCAGAGGGTTACTCGGCAAGTTAAAGAAAAATACATAACCCAAGCCCAGCACCAGCCCCGGTACCGCCATCGGAACAAAACTGAGCATGCGCAGGATTTGGGTCAGGGCGTTCTGCCGTGTTTTCTCCATCAGGTAGGCACCGGTGAAGATCAGCAGGCTGCCAAACACCGCACTGCAGGTGGCGAGGATCAAACTGTTGCTGTACGCCGACCAGCCACCCGGCAGCTCGGAGAAGCTGTAGTGATCCAGCACCAGCGACAGGTTATACGGCCAGAACTTGACCAATGACGAGAACACAGCCATGCCGAATACCAACAGCAGTGCGGCGCAGACCAGTAACACGATGCCGAGGAACACCCTGTCACGCAGGGGTGACGAATGTGGGTGGTAGACTTGGGCACGACCGCTCATGGCATCTCGCGAACGGCGGCGTAGCCACATGTCGACGCCAAAGCTCAGCAGCGCCGGAATCAGCAGAACCATACCAATCAATGCGCCTCGGCCGAACTGCTGCTGACCCACCACCGCTTTGTAGGCCTCCAGCGCCAACACCTGATAATCGCCACCCACCACGACCGGCACACCAAAATCGGTGATCGTCAGGGTGAACACCAGGCAAAACGCGGCAAATACACCCTGACGGCTACCCGGCCAGGTGATGCTACGAAACGCGCGCCAAGGTGAGGCACCCATGCTTGATGCCGCATCAAACAGACGGGCATCCGCCAGAGACAGCGCAGAGATCAGAATCATCAAGGCATGGGGAAAGGTGTAAATCACCTCGCCAAGTACAATGCCCCAGAAGCCGTAAATGTTGTCGGCGAACAGGCCACGCAAAATGCCCTGGTTGCCGAACAGGTAGATCAACGCAATGCCCGGCAGCATCGACGGCGCCATCAGCGGTAACAATGAAATAGCCCGCCAAAGGCCCTTGCCCGCAATCAGCGTGCGCTGCAGCGCATAGGCGAATAGATAGGCCAGCGGCACCACAATCAGCGCGGCGGTGGTCGACACCTTTAGGCTATTGCTCACTAACCAGCGAAAGTTGTCACTAGCAAACAGCTCGCGCGCCGCACTGAGGCCACCGCCTTCCCCGCTGAAGCCGCGCCAAAAGATAGCCAGCAACGGCAGCAATACGGCGACTATCAGCAGCGCTAGCAACAAGCCTTTCCCACCCTCGACAAATAGTCGGTCAGCCCAACCGGTATGACTTTTGCTGGCCACCTGGTTGCTCTGTGCAGGCATCTGCAGCTTGATCTGCTGTTGCGCAGTCATATCAGGCAAACACCTGTAAACTGCCAGACGGCAACCCGACCCATATATCTGAGCTCGACAAGCGCGGCATAGCGTCCGGAGATAGCTCAGCCTGCAGGGTCAAGCCCGGCAGTTCGGTTAGCTCGAAATTCATCCTGCAGCGGTTGCCAAGAAAGGTGACATCGCGCATTTGTGCCCGAAACGTATTATCGATAGCATCCTGCGGGTTGATCACTACCGCTTCCGGCCGGCAGAACAGCCGCCCTTGCTGCAATGCCTGAACCTGCGGCAAGCGCACCTGTAGACTGCCGACCCGAGCACTGCCATCCTGGCCACAGGCAAATGGCAACCAATTACCCTGACCCACAAACTCAGCCACAAAAGGGGTTGCCGGTTGGTTATAAATTTCTTGTGGGGTGGCGTATTGCTCGACATGGCCTTGATTCATGACCGCAATCCGGTCAGCCATTAACATGGCTTCATCCTGATTGTGGGTAACCATCAAGGTGGTGACACCCAGGTTCTTCTGTAGCTGACGCAACTCACCACACAGATGCTCACGCACACGCGCATCCAGTGCCGACATGGGTTCATCAAGCAGCAACAACGAAGGTGCAGGCGCCAGCGCGCGCGCCAAGGCAACCCGCTGCTGCTGACCACCGGAAAGCTGGCCTGGGTACTTTTTCTCGCTACCGAGCAGGCCAACCAGCTCAAGCATTTCGTTAACCCGTGCCCGCACAACTTCACGGCTATCGCCGCTGAGGCCATAGGCAATGTTTTGCGCCACGCTCAGGTTGGGAAATAGTGCGTAAGACTGAAACAGGATGCCGTAATCACGGGCTTGGGGCGGCAAGTTGGAAACATCCCGCGAACCAATCATGATGCTGCCGCGATCCTGCTGCTCCAGGCCGGCGATGCAGCGCAGCAATGTGGTTTTGCCGCAGCCCGATGGCCCGAGCAAACACACTAGCTCACCCGCCTCGACATCCAGAGACACGCCATCGAGCGCCTGAAAGGCCCCGAAGCCTTTGTGGATACCGCGAACCTGCATATTGTGTTGAGTCATGGGCCACCTCACTGAGCAAATTGCTCGAATGAGGTTGATGCTAAACAGCCTGTGCTAAGGCTTGATGGCAGTTAGGCAAAAGCAACCGATAGTGGCATCAGTATATTTTGTAGTGAAATCGCAACCGATTTGAGTGTGATCAGCTCTGGCCCGGGCTTCGGGCCAACGCAAGAAAGGCTGCTGGCAGTCGCGCCTGACGGCGCTCTTTGAGGCAATACAGGTATTCGCTGATCAACGGTGCCTGCTCAAGTTCGACCACGCGCAAGTCTGGATGGTCAGGCACCTCCTGTCGCGCAATCACACTGATACCAATGTTGCGCACCACCGCCTCACGAATCGACTCACGACTACCAATCTCAAGGCGCTTGACCACATTGACCCCTTGGTCCTTGAGCATTCTTTCGGTCAATACCCGGGTAGTCGAACCCTGCTCACGCATCAGCAAGCAATGTCCGGCCAGCGCTGCAACACTGACTTTTTGCTGAGCCGCCAACGGATGCTCACGGTGTACTGCCAGCACTAAAGGATCTTGACCCAGGGTCAGATGGATAAGGCGTGCATCCGGATTAAGGTGTGACGAGGCAGCTAAATCGACCCGATAATCTTCCAGCGCCTCAATGACCTGCTGCGAGTTACCAATTTCCATGCTGACTTGGATCGCGGGATACTGCTGATTGAAGCGCTTGATCAGATCAAGCATGTAATATGGCGCGGTGGCGGCAATACGCAAGGTGCCCTGAGCCTGCCCGCAGTTACGCAGAAAGAACTCGATGTCAGCCTCTTCCTGCATCAGCTTCTTGACCATCGGCAGCAGCTCTATACCGGCGTCCGTCAGGGTCAAACGGCGCCCACCGCGATAAAACAGCTCAACATTGTAGTGGCTCTCAAGATTGCGTACTTGAGTGGTGACGGTGGGTTGGCTAAGGCCGAGTTTTTTCGCCGCCTGGGTGATGCTGCCCAGGCGGGCGACCATATAGAAGGCCTTTAATTCGGCATTCTGCATCAGCGGTTAGACCGCAACCGGCGCTTTGATATGGGGATGCGCCTCGTAACCCACCAGTTCAAAGTCTTCGAACTTGAAGGCGAACAGGTCAGTCACCGCTGGATTAAGCTTCATCTGGGGCAGCGGTAGCGGCTCGCGCGTCAGCTGCAAATCAGCTTGCTCGATATGGTTGGCGTACAGGTGGCAGTCGCCGCCGGTCCAGATGAAGTCGCCGGGTTGCAAGCCGCAAACCTGGGCGACCATCAAGGTCAACAGCGCATAGCTGGCGATATTGAATGGCACACCGAGGAAGATATCGGCCGAGCGCTGATACAGCTGGCAGCTGAGTTTGCCGTCGGCGACATAGAACTGAAACAGCGCATGACAGGGCGGCAAGGCCATTTGCTCAACCAATGCCGGGTTCCAGGCCGATACGATCAAGCGGCGCGAATCTGGATTGGTTTTGATCATCTCGATCAGCTTGCTGATCTGGTCAACCGATTCACCGTTAGGCGCTGGCCAATTGCGCCATTGATAACCATAAACCGGGCCGAGATCGCCATTTTCATCGGCCCACTCGTCCCAGATACGCACACCGTTTTCCTTGAGGTAACGGATATTGGTATCGCCCTGCAAAAACCATAACAGCTCGTGGATGATCGACTTCAAATGGCATTTCTTGGTGGTCACCAAGGGGAAACCTTGTGCCAGATCAAAGCGCATCTGATGAGCAAAGAGGCTGTAGGTGCCAGTGCCCGTGCGGTCACTCTTGAAGGTTCCGGTTTCACGGACCAGACGCATCATGTCCAAATACTGTTTCATTGCACGGCTCCCTGGACAGCTTGCCGACGATAGGCGTATGCGATCAGCGCCAAGCCGCCAAGAATCATCGGCAGCGACAGAATCTGACCCATGGTCAGCCAACCCCAGGCGATATAGCCCAGTTGCGCATCCGGCACTCGAACGAACTCAACCACGAAGCGGAAGATGCCGTAACACATGGCAAACATCCCAGACACCGCCATGGTTGGCCGTGGCTTGCGCGAATAGATCCACAATATGGTGAACAGTGCCACGCCCTCAAGCGCGAACTGATACAGCTGCGACGGGTGCCGCGCAAGTTGCTGTGGGTCCGTCGGGAAGACCATGGCCCAAGGCAGGTCGGTGGCCTTACCCCAGAGCTCGGCATTGATGAAATTACCGATGCGACCTGCGCCCAAGCCAATCGGCACCAGTGGCGCAATAAAGTCCATCAGTTCAAAGAAGCTCTTGTCGTTGCGCTTGCCAAACCACCACGAAGCCAACATCACCCCAATAAAGCCGCCGTGGAAAGACATGCCGCCCTTCCAGACTTCCAGGATCAACAATGGGTTAGCAATATAGGCTGGCAGGTCATAGAACAGCACATAGCCCAGGCGGCCACCGAGTATCACGCCCATGGCGCACCAGAACACCAGATCCGAAAGCTTCTCTTTGGTCCAAGTCGGCGCGAACGCAGGCAAACGGCGCGAGGCGAGCAGCCATGCACCGCCGATCCCGACCAGATACATCAGGCCATACCAATGGATTTGCAGCGGGCCCAGGGCAATCGCAACCGGGTCGATCTGGGGGTAAGCCAGCATCAAAAAACTCCTAACAATGCGTTAAATCAGAAAATTCAAGCCCACACAAAATAGCAGCAGGGCAAATAAACGCTTGAGTACAAGGGGCGATAAACGATGCGCCAAGCGCGCCCCGATTCGTGCAAAAAACATACTGCTAACCGCAATTCCAGCCACCGCTGGCAGGTAAACAAAACCTGCACTCCATTGCGGCAACTGTGGATCATTCCAGCCGACCCACATAAAGCTGACGGCACCGGCCAACGCAATCGGCATGCCGCACGCCGATGACGTGGCAACCGCTTGTTGCATCGGCACACTGCGCCACATCAAAAACGGCACGCTGAGCGAACCACCGCCGATGCCAAAAATCGCTGATGCCCAACCTATCACCACACCAGCAACCGTCAAACCGGGCTTGCCTGGGACCGCACGACTGGCTTGGGGTTTCAATCCCAAGGTCATCTGCAGAGCAACGCTAATCGCAAACACCCCAATAATTTTCTGCAACAGCGGGCCCTGGATCTTACTCGCCGTCAGCGCGCCAAGCGCTGCGCCCAGCAATATACCCACAGCCATCCAACTGAACACCTGCCAAAGTACCGCACCCTTGAGATGGTGCTCACGTACTGAGTTGATCGAGGTGAAAATAATGGTTGCCAGCGAGGTGCCTACCGCCAGATGAGTCAGTACTTCAGGGGCAAAACCATGGGCCGCAAAGCTGGCGACCAATACCGGCACGATAATCAAACCGCCACCGACGCCGAACAGGCCGGCCATTACTCCCGCGGCAGCACCAAGCATCAGATACAGCAGAAGCTCCATCGCTACCCCCTAAAACAATGGCGCATGGTAACGGATGCAGCAGATTGCCTCCACTTTAGAGCGATGGATGCCACGCCCCGCATTGCGTAAAGTGGCACGACCATCGAACTAGGAAGCAATTATGTGTTTGATAACCCTTGCTTGGCGCCCGGGCCACGCTCAACCACTGGTAGTTGCAGCCAATCGCGATGAATTCTACGCACGCCCCAGTGCCGCGCTGGCCGAGTGGCAAGATGCACCCGGTTTAATTGCCGGACGCGACCTCGAAGCGGGCGGCACTTGGCTGGGCATTACTCGTAGCGGCCGCTTTGCGGCGTTAACCAACATTCGCGATCCGCGCGCCGCTACGGGCCTGCGCTCACGAGGCGTACTGCCCGTCAACTTCCTGCGCGGACAATCAAGCGCGCACGACTATGTGCAAGGGCTGAAAGCCAATGCTCAGGACTATTCCAGGTTTAACTTGCTGGTCTGTGATGGTCAGCAACTGTGCTATTTCGACTCGCAAAGCGGCGCGTCTGAAATATTAAGCGCCGGGGTTTACGGCCTGTCCAATGCCGGTCTCGACACCCCTTGGCCCAAGGTGGAATATGCCAAGCAGGCCCTGGCTCAGTGCTTAGAATCGCCACAAACCCGAGCATTGCTTGAGTTACTTAGCGATAGCCAAGTACCCCTTGACAGTGCCCTGCCTGAAACAGGCGTCGGCATTGCTGCAGAGCGCCTGCTGGGTAGCGCGTTTATTGCAAGCCAAACCTATGGCACCCGTGCCAGCACGGCCTTGATCTTCGAAGCAGACGGCCATTGGCAATTGCTCGAGCGCAGTTTTGGCCCGAACGGGGCCGTTATGGGGGATGTAAGTCTGCAAGGCTAAGGGCCGATAAACCAGCCGCAGCGTCTCAGCGCTCGCTTGAGGCATGAGCGCTGGTTAGGCTTGAATATCCGACGCAGGGTTAATCATGCGGCCCAGGCCAAGGTTACGCAGGGCCAAGCGCAGGGTGCTGTCGATAACTTGCGGGTTGTCGATGGTCATCACTTGAGCCAGCAACTCACGAGCCTTGGTCATGGTGATCTGGCGCAGCAACCACTTAACCTTGGGTAAGTTGGTGGCATTCATTGACAGGCTATCAAACCCCATCGCCATCAACAGCACTGCCGCAGCGGGATCACCCGCCATCTCGCCGCAGATGCTCACCGGCTTGCCTTCGGCATGGGAGTCATCCACCACCTTGCGCAGCGCCTGCAACACGGCGGGGTGAAGGAAGTCATACAAATCGGCAACCCGCGGGTTGTTACGGTCCACCGCCAGCAGGTATTGAGTCAGGTCGTTAGAGCCGACCGAAAGGAAATCCACCTGCCTGGCCAACTCACGGGTTTGGTACACCGCTGCTGGAATCTCAATCATCATGCCGATGGGTGGCAAGGGCACATCGGTACCCTCATCGCGCACCTCGCCCCAAGCCCGGTGGATCAAATGCAAGGCCTCTTCGAGCTCCTGAATGCCAGAAATCATCGGCAACAGAATCCGTAGGTTGTTCAGTCCTTCACTGGCCTTGAGCATCGCCCGGGTTTGTACCAGGAAGATTTCCGGGTGATCGAGGGTGACACGAATGCCACGCCAGCCAAGAAATGGGTTGTCTTCTTTGATCGGGAAATACGACAGGCACTTGTCACCGCCGATATCCAGACTGCGCATGGTTACCGGCAGCGGATGGAACGCTTCAAGCTGCTCACGGTATATCGCCAGCTGTTCTTTCTCGCTGGGGAAGCGCTCTTTCATCATAAAGGGCACTTCGGTGCGATACAGGCCCACGCCTTCTGCACCGCGCTCTTGGGCGCGGGTTACATCGGCCAGCAAGCCTGTGTTAACCCACAGCGGCATGCGATGGCCATCCAGGGTTTCGCAGGGCAACGCGCGTAAGGCATCAAGGCCCTGGCTGAGCTGGCGTTCTTCTTCAACCACATCCGCGTATTGCTTGCGCAACATTTCGCTGGGGTTGGTGAACACCTCGCCATGGTAGCCATCGACGATTAACTGAATGCCGTCGATCTTAGAATAAGGTAGATCCACCGCACCCATGACGGTCGGGATACCCATGGCACGGGCAAAAATCGCCACATGCGAGTTGCCGGAGCCCAGTACCGAAACCAAACCCACCAACTTACCTTCCGGCACTTCGCCAAGCATCGACGGCGACAGTTCTTCACTGACCAGAATGGTGTTATCGGGATAGGTCAGGTTTTGTTGGCGGGCTTTCTGCAAGTACGCCAACAAACGTCGACCGAGATCCTTGATGTCCGACGCGCGCTCACGCAGGTAGGCGTCGTCCATCAACTCAAAACGGTTTACGTGATCAGTCACCACCTGACGCAAGGCACCCTGCGCCCACTGACCCGTTTTAATAACACTCACCACCTCATTACCCAGTGAAGCGTCTTCCAGCATCATCAGGTAAACATCAAACAGCGCGCACTCTTCTGGACGTAATTGGGTGGCCATCTTCGCCGAAAGCGCACGCATGTCGGCACGCACGCTTTCGAGGGCAGAGCTGAACAGTTCGAGCTCCGCGTCGATATTTTCAATGGCTTTATCGGGTACGACTTCAAGGTCAGCCGGAGGTAGCACCACAAGGGCCGTACCAACCGCCGCACCCGGTGAACCGGGCACGCCGATAAACTTGGCCTCCTGAATACCTTTGCCTTGCTTACCCAAGCCGCGAATCGAACCAGTCGCCTCAGCGTGCGCAATAACGCCAGCGAGCTGGGCACTCATGGTAACGAGAAAGGCTTCTTCGCCTTCATCGAACTGGCGACGTTCTTTTTGCTGGATGACCAGCACACCCATCACCCGGCGGTGGTGAATGATCGGTGAACCCAGGAATGAGGCGTAGCGTTCTTCGCCCGTTTCAGCAAAATAACGGTAGCGCGGGTGCGCGGCGGCGTTTTCAAGGTTGAGCGGCTCTTCTCGGGTACCGACCAGGCCGACTAGACCTTCATTCGGCGCCATGCTGACCTTGCCAATCGAACGCTTGAGCAGTCCGTCGGTAGCCATCAATACGAAGCGATTGGTTTCAGAGTCGAGCAGGTAAACCGAGCAGACCTGGCTGCCCATGGCTTCTTTTACCCGCTGCACAATAATGCCCAACGCCGCCTTGAGATCCTTGGCGGCATTAACTTCCTGGACGATCTTGCGCAGCGTATTGAGCATGGCTCGACTCTAGTCTATGTCAGTCCCGCGTCAACAAACGCGGTGCGAGTTCTTTCAGGGCGCGACGGTACACTTCGCGCTTAAATGTAACGACCTGACCGAGAGGATACCAATAACTGACCCACTTCCAGCCATCAAACTCAGGTTTATTCGTGAGGTCCATGCGTACGCGCTGCTCATCTGAGGTTAGGCGCAACAAAAACCACTTCTGTTTCTGACCAATACACAACGGCTGACTGTGCGTGCGCACCAACCGCTGAGGCAAACGATACCTTAACCAGCCCCGCGTACAGGCGAGAATTTTAACATCGCGCTGTTCAAGCCCGACTTCTTCATTCAACTCACGATAAAGCGCGTCTTCTGGCGACTCATTATCGTTGATCCCACCTTGTGGGAATTGCCAAGCGTCCTGGTTAATCCGGCGCGCCCATAGCACCTGCCCGGCATCATTGGTCAAAATGATGCCGACATTCGGGCGAAACCCATCGGAGTCAATCACGGCGCACAACCTCGTAAACGCATGAATCGGCATTGTTCCACAAAGGCTGTGACAGCGGCAACGCACTAGATAGTGGAATAGGAATACCTCACAAAAGCAGCTATTGTGCTGGTCCCTTAGGCAAAACCTATGAAGGTGATGTGTGCGCTTGGCTTTATTTGATCTCGACAATACCCTGCTTGGCGGCGACAGCGACCATGCATGGGGCGACTATTTGTGTGAGCGCGGCATCCTTGATGGCGTGGCCTATAAGAACCGCAATGACGAGTTCTATGAGGACTATCTAGCCGGCAACCTGAACATCACCGACTACCTGAATTTCAGCCTGGAGATTCTCGGTCGCACTGAAATGAGCCAGTTGCAGCAATGGCATCAAGACTTTATGCGTGATTGTGTAGAGCCGATTATTCTGGCCAAAGCCGAAGCCCTGCTCGAGAAACACCGCAAGGCGGGCGACAAGTTGGTCATCATCACCGCGACCAACCGCTTCGTTACCGGGCCGATTGCCACGCGCCTTGGCGTGGACACCCTGCTGGCAACCGAATGTGAAATGGCAGATGGCCGCTACACCGGGCGCACCACCGATGTACCGTGCTTCAAGGAAGGCAAGGTCACCCGACTGAACCGCTGGCTTGAAGAAACCGGATACAACCTAAATGACAGCTACTTCTACAGCGACTCGATGAATGATCTGCCGCTGCTCGAACAGGTCACCCACGCCTTCGCCGTCGACCCTGATCCCAACCTGCAAGCCGAGGCTGAAAAGCGCGGCTGGCCGGTGATTTCGCTGCGTTAAATCGGACCGGCCAGTAATCTGCGGACAAAAAAAATGGGTTATGGCATTCACCAGTAACCCATTTCTTTGGGACGATGCGCTTAAACCGGTTTGGCGCCCATCAAGCCCATGATCGCGATCAGCAGGATGATGATCAGCACGGCGTAGGCCAGGCAGAAACGCTTCAAGCCTGCAGATGCCGGGGCCTCACCCAGGTCCAACCAGACCCGCAGGCGCCCCGAGAGCAACAAACCTAAAATCACCAGCACCGCGAACAGCACGCTGCTTGCCAACAGCCACATCTGGCTCAGTGGCAGCCCGGTCATGTCGACCATCCAGTAACCACTGAATGGCAATGTCAGTGCCAGCAGGCCCAACACCGGCATGCTGATAAAGCGGGTGCGCTTGAGCTTGCGCTGCAGTACCGCTGCATCGCCACTGCGCTGGGCCTTCCAGAGCATAAACACATGCGCCAGCAGGCCGAGTAGCAGAAGCACGCCCACTGCGCTGTGGACAATTTTTATAAGCTGATAATGTTCCATAATGTTTTACGGCCTATCCAAGAAAAAGTCTGTACGCCGGATTCTCGCTTTCATCCCAGTAGGGATAACCGATAGCATCAAGTGCTGCCGGGACCAGATGGCGCTCGTGTTGAGGCACTTGCAAACCCGCGACCACCCGACCATCCGCCGCGCCGTGGTTACGGTAATGGAACATCGAGATGTTCCAGCGCCCGCCTAGCTTGTTCAAGAAGTTAAACAGCGCACCTGGGCGCTCGGGAAATTCGAAGCGCAGGACGATTTCGTCACTGACCTGCTCCGCCCGGCCGCCGACCATATGCCTTATATGCAGTTTAGCCAGTTCGTTTTCGGTTAAATCAATAACCGGGAAGCCTTTACTCTGCAAGCCTTCGACCAAAGCCTTGCGCGGGTCAGTTTCGGGATGCGTTTGCACACCGACGAAGATATGCGCCTCTTTGGCAGCATGGTAACGGTAGTTGAACTCGGTGATCTGACGCTTACCCAAAGCCTCACAGAACGCCTTGAAACTGCCCGGCTGCTCCGGAATGGTTACGGCAATGATTGCTTCGCGCTTCTCACCCAGCTCAGAACGCTCAGCAACATGGCGCAAGCGGTCGAAGTTGACGTTAGCACCCGAGTCGATACCCACCAGCACTTGGCCGCGACTGCCTTCACGCTCGACGTACTTCTTGATCCCGGCAACGCTCAGCGCGCCTGCAGGCTCGGTGATGGAGCGGGTGTCATCGTAGATATCTTTAATTGCCGCACAGATTTCATCGGTACTGACCGTGACCACTTCATCAACATAGTCTTTGCAGATATCAAAGGTGTGCTGGCCGATCTGGGCCACCGCAACACCATCGGCAAACAGCCCGACCTGGCTCAACACCACACGCTCACCCGCCGCCATGGCCGCTTGCAGGCAGTTTGAGTCATCAGGTTCGACGCCGATGACCTTGGTTTCCGGGCACAGGTATTTAACATAGGCAGCGATGCCGGCAATTAAACCGCCACCGCCCACGGGCACGAACACGGCGTCGATCTTGCCTTGATGCTGCCGCAAAATTTCCATCGCCACGGTGCCTTGTCCGGCAATGGTGTCTGGGTCGTCATAGGGATGAACGTAAGTGAAACCTTGCTCTTCAACCAGTTTTAACGAATGCGCCAAGGCTTCAGGGAAGCTATCGCCGTGCAGCACCACAATCCCGCCCCGCGAGCGCACGCCATGCACTTTAATCTCTGGCGTGGTCTTGGGCATCACGATGGTGGCCTTGACCCCAAGGTGCTTGGCGGCCATGGCTAAACCTTGAGCGTGATTGCCCGCCGATGCGGTAACCACACCACGCTCACGCTCAATGTCACTAAGCTGCACCAGCTTGTTGTAGGCGCCGCGAATCTTGAACGAGTACACCGGCTGCAGGTCTTCACGCTTAAGCAAAATCTTGTTGCCCAGGCGCTCTGAAAGTTGAGGAGCAACTTGCAACGGCGTTTCCACCGCTACGTCATAGACGCGCGAGGTGAGGATTTTCTTAACGTAATGTTCGAGCATGATCTCTATCGCAGGCGGTTTTCAATGGAGCTCCCGAGTCTACCCCACGCCGGCCGTGCGAGACCACACGGAATCGGAGGCCTTGCAGCCTGCGTGAACGCTACTGCACTCGACAATGCGGCGTTAAAAACAGGGTTTTGTTGAACATGCCGCTATAATCAGCGTCCACCCAATCTTCAATTCAGGCTCAAACCGTGATGACTCAGGACCAACTCAAGCAAGCTGTGGCGCAGGCAGCTGTCGACTACATCCTTCCCAAGCTCGACGCAAAAAGCGTTGTGGGCGTGGGCACGGGCTCCACGGCCAACTGCTTTATTGATGCGCTGGCCAAGCACAAAATGGAATTCGACGGCGCCGTCGCCAGCTCCGAAGCCACCGCCGCGCGGCTTAAAGGCCATGGAATTCCGGTTTACGAACTGAATACTGTTAGCGATCTTGAGTTTTACATCGACGGCGCTGATGAAAGCGACGAGCGTTTGAACTTGATCAAAGGCGGCGGCGCGGCTCTGACTCGCGAAAAAATCGTTGCGGCGGTGGCCAAAACCTTTATCTGCATTGCCGATGGCAGCAAGCTAGTGCCAGTACTCGGCGCATTCCCACTTCCGGTGGAAGTGATTCCGATGGCGCGCAGCCATGTGGCCCGTGAGCTGGTCAAGCTCGGTGGTGATCCGGTCTATCGCGAAGGCGTGGTGACTGATAACGGCAACGTGATTCTTGATGTATTCAATATGCAGATCGTTAACCCAAGCGAACTCGAAACTCAGATCAACGCCATCGTCGGCGTCGTCACCAACGGCCTGTTCGCAGCGCGTGGCGCGGACTTGCTACTGCTGGGGACGAGCGAAGGCGTTAAGCGCCTGACTCGATAGGCGAGCAAAGCTGGCCGGATGGCGAAGACAAGCTAGGCTTGGTTTGTCCCTATCACGACCTAGGAGGTCGCAATGGCCAGCAAATTTCATCTGAAAAAAGCTAAAGACGGGCAATTTCACTTCAATCTGCTTGCAGGTAACGGTGAGATCATCCTCACCAGTGAGATGTATAAAGCCAAGGATTCGGCGCTAAACGGCATTGAGTCAGTCAAAAAGAACTCGGCGCGCGAGGGTGCTTTCGAGGTTAAAGCCTCGAACAACGACAAGCATTACTTCGTGCTCAAGTCGACCAATGGCCAAGTCGTCGGCCAGAGTCAAATGTATGCCAGCACGGCGAGCTGCAAGGCGGGTATGGAGTCGGTGCAGAAAAATGCACCTACAGCGGTACTAAACGACGAAAGCTAAACGCTCGCCAAACAAAATGCCCGGTGCAGCTCTGCTGTCCCGGGCATTTTTATATCTGTAAGGCGTGATCAGGCGAAGCATGTCACCGATGCTCCGCGTGCGACCAAGATACCGGGTCGCCCAATGTGTGGACGAGAATAGCATCGTTGGCCCTAGGGTTCTTTCTCGAACACATAGAAGAGGTTCGGCTCGCTGATCAAATACAGCACACCATTATCGTCCATGGCGATGCCTTCGGCCTGTGGAACTGATTTTTTCAAGCCATTCTGGCCGCGCAACAACGACAATGTACTGATCGGCTTACCATCGACATCCAGCTCAAGCACCAAACGCGATTCGTCAGACAGCGCCAGCAAATGCCCGGTGCGCTCATCAAATTGCAAACTGGACAGGTCGCGAACAAACAATCCTTTATCGCGCTTGGCGTTATCCAGCACATGCACCGAATAGGTTTGCTTGGCATTGTTCTCAGCAAAACCGGTTATTTCAAGAATCCGCACCGGATCACGCTCTTTGGCTACATATAAACGCTTGCCAACCGAGTCGTAGGCCAAGCCTTCAAAGCCTTTATTACCGCCAGCCCCAACATTTAACGAAAGCTGCTCGGCTTGATCCGCATTTAGCCGCTTGGTGCTGTCATCAATTTTGACTTTCAGCAGCAACTGACGGCGTTCATCGGTGATCACAAAGACATTTGGGCTGATGTACTCAACCGCCTCGGCATCACCAAATCCCTTTAGAGCGATGCTGCGCAGTACCCGTCCGTCGAGTGATAGCTCGATTAACTGGGGGTTCTGGTTGGTGACTGTAAACAGCGTGCGCCTATCAGGATCGAACGTCAGGGCGGAGATATCCTCCTTGAGACCCTCGATTTCTTTGGCCTCAAGACTAACGCGGTAATCTGGCAGCCAGACCGCTTCCATGTCGGTGCTGCTCGCCGATGTTGCGTTAAACCAAACCCGTTCAAACAAGCGAAATTGCTGAGCGGCGACCGCCAGCACTATCACCAGCAGCACTATGAAGGCCAGCAACACACGTTTAATCGAAAACAAAGAACGCATCTTTGAGTTACTCAGAAATTACGCACAAAAAACGCCGCTCAAGCTCCGCTTGCAGCAGCGTATCACCCTAGAGGCTGACTCCGGGTGCACCCTGTAATGTGCACCCGGAACGCCAATCACAGAAAGCGCGCGAGGCTTACTTGACCAGCTCTACGCGGTCGACTTCAACTTCGACGCCGCTACGGCCCTGATCAACTTCACCAAACAATTTGACGGTAGCTTTATCGTCAACGCTCTGGCTCGGCCAGTCTTCATCATCGATTTCTACTTCGACGGAGCCAGTGGAGTCTTTGAAAGTGTAGTGTTCGCCGCGCAGACGCTCAACAATTTGGCCTTGCAACACCACCTGAGTATCATCAGTAGCCTTCAGGGCCTCAGCGACTGTGGTCACTTGAACGTTGGCGCTAGGACCGTTGTAGCTCTGAGCCATAACGGCAGTGGAAAACAGCGGAGCAATAAGCAGTGCAAGAGTAGTGCGTTTCATAGTCTGAATCTCTAATCAGTGAATGACAGGGTCAGATTAACGAGCCTAGCTGAAGCCTTGCTGAATTTTGCCTTAAGCCAAACTTAAATCACTCCACCTTATTCTCAGACTTAGTCAGCACATAAAACAGATTTGGCTCGCTGATGATATAGATGCTGCCATCAGCGCCGATAGTGACACCCTCGGGCTGTTTAATACCCCTCCCCAAACCGTTGAACCCAGCCGCTAAGCTGATAAAGCTGCGCGGTTTTGCATTGGCATCAAGCTCAACCAGCACACGGGACTCGTCAGATAGCATCAATGAATGGCCCGTACGCGAATCAAAACTCACAGAAGAAATATCGCGGACGAAGACATCATCAATGTTGATTGCTTGAATGCCCTGCGCTGGGCCACTCTTGCTTGGCAATGGCAAGCTATAAAAGCCACGAGGGTCTCGCTCTTTAGCCAATATCACACGCTGTCGGCGACTGTCCCAACCGAGCCCTTCAAAGCCTTTGTTGCCAGCTTCCGGAAACCCCAGGTCCACCTGAATTTGCTGCCTAGCGTTAACTTCAGTAGTGGTATCGGTTAACGGGAAAACCGTTAGCGTGCGCTGACGTTCATCGACAATACCCATCAGGTCGCCGGAAAGTACTTCAACCCCTTCCGGGTTTTTCAAGCCGGTCATAGGGATACGCCGCAGCACATTACCAGTCAGTGACAGCTCAACCAACTCGGGATGCTTACCCAATATGGTAAATAAAGTATTACTGCTTGCCCGGTAGGTCAGCCCAGAAACTTCACCCTCTTCAAGCCCCGCAATCGGCTTACCCGGCACCGTCACGTGGTAGCTGGGCAGCCAGATGCTCGCCGCTTGCGCCTCAGCTGTGACTTGCAGTTCGCTGATCCAGAACAGAAAACGTTCATCCCAGCGTTGGTAGAGACCCACACTGACAAACACCACAAGCATTAAAACCAGCAGACTGCGAAACACAGTGCTGAACACCTTTGAGCTTTGAGGCACCGCTACTACTCGATGAAAACGATACCGCTCAGGCTAGGCGTATCCTTCGGTTCAAATACCGCTCAACGTGCATCCGTGCACGTATCAAGAAAGGTGGTTAAGGCCAGTTACTAAAGGACTTTGCTGGTAAAACTGCTAAAGCCAACCAACTCTAGCTGCAAGTCATCGCCCTTGTTCAGAGGACCAACACCGACAGGCGTTCCGGTGAGAATGACATCGCCAGGTTGCAAATTGAAGTTAGCCGCCATGTTCTGAATCATAGGCACGATCGGGTTAAGCATGTCGCGGCTGTTGCCGTCTTGGCGAACCTCACCATTAATGCTTAAGCGGATACCCATATCAGTCAGGTCATCAATGGCATCGCCGCTGACGAAAGGGGCGAGAACGCAGGCGCCATCGAATGACTTGGCGATTTCCCACGGATAACCCTTCTCTTTGAGCTTGGCCTGAACATCACGCAGGGTCAGGTCCAAAGCCGGGGCGAAGCCAGAAATGGCATCTCGCACTTCTTCGTTGCTCGGCGAGCGTGACAGGGGCTTGCCGATTAACACGGCAATTTCGGCTTCGTAATGCACCGCGCCGCGGTCATCAGGGATGCTAAAGCCACTATTGATCGGCACCACACAGCTGCCCGGTTTAATAAACAGCAGCGGTTCAGTGGGAACCGGATTGTTCAATTCTTTAGCATGCTCGGCGTAGTTACGGCCTATACACACCACCTTACCTAATGGAAAATGAATAGACGTGCCGTCGACATACTGATGTTGGTAGCTCATAAACACTCCTCAAAAGGCAAAACTGCCTGAACCGCACCCAAGGATACTGGCAGCGGCTCAGCGGTTATCTAAACAATCAAAGTGGAAAAATCTTACCGGGGTTCATGATGCCATTCGGATCAAACACCGCCTTGATGGCTTTCATGTAGCTAATCTCTGCAACTGAACGGCTGTAGCCCAAGTAATCGCGTTTGGTCATGCCGACACCATGCTCAGCGGAGATTGAGCCGTTGTACTTCTCCACGATCTCAAACACCCACTTATTAACAGTTGCGCACTTGGCGAAGAATTGGTCTTTAGTCAAATTCTCCGGCTTAAGGATATTCAGGTGCAGGTTGCCATCGCCGATATGGCCAAACCAGACAATTTCAAAGTCGGGATAGTGCTTCCCGACTATCTCATCAACCTCTGCGAGAAATGCCGGGACTTTCGAGACAGTCACCGAGATATCGTTTTTGTACGGCGTCCAATGGGAAATGGTCTCGGAAATATATTCGCGCAGCTTCCACAGGTTTTGCAGTTGCTGCTCGCTCTGGCTCATCACACCATCAAGCACCCAGCCTTGTTCAACGCAGTGCTCAAAGGTTTCAAGCGCGGCATTGGCAACGTCTTCAGTGCTGGCTTCAAACTCCAGCAATGCATAGAAGGGGCAATCGGTTTCGAAGGCTGGTGGCACATCGCCGCGCGCCATGACCTTGGCCAGGGCTTTGTCGGAGAAAAATTCGAACGCGGTCAAATCAAGCTTATTCTGGAAGGCATGCAGCACGGGCATGATCGAGGCGAAATCAGCCGCGCCAAGCACCATCGCGGTCAGGTTCTGTGGGGCACGATCAAGACGCATGGTTGCTTCGACAACAAAGCCAAGCGTGCCCTCGGCGCCAATAAACAACTGACGCAAATCGTAGCCAGTGGCGTTCTTGATCAAATCCTTATTCAGCTCAAGCAGATCACCGGTGCCCGTGACTACCTTGAGGCCGGCGACCCAGTTACGGGTCATGCCGTAGCGAATTACTTTGATACCGCCAGCATTAGTGCCGATATTGCCGCCAATCTGGCTTGATCCTGCAGATGCGAAGTCCACCGGATAGTAAAGGTTTTGCGCTTCAGCGAAGTTCTGCAGTTGTTCAGTGACAACCCCTGGCTGGCAGACCACGGTGCGGTCAAATTCATTGAATCCGAGAATTTGGTTCATATAGTCAAATGACACAACAACCTCGCCATTGGCCGCGACCGCAGCAGCTGACAAGCCCGTTCGGCCGCCCGATGGCACCAGAGCAACCTGCTTCTGGTTTGCCCAGCGAACAATGGCCTGCACCTGCTCAATGCTCTTGGGAAAGGCGATAGCCAGCGGTGCCGGGGCAAAATGCTTGGTCCAGTCTTTGCCATAGGCTTCAAGGGAGTCGGCGTCCGTCAGGACTTTTCCGGCTTCAACGAGGGACTTCAACTCATCAATCAGGGCAGGGTTGGTCATCTACAGAACTCTCAAACGATTCATGGTCACCCTGAGCACGCTTCATCTGTCAGGGTAGGTGTTTCGCGGGGTACGTATGCTAGCATACGCACCCCGTTAATCAGTGCCCAGCACTAACCCACGGGCCTATCAGCAGTCGCTGCTGAGAACTTTCCTGACACTCTATTGTGGGACTACAGGTACTCCGATGAGCAAGACCTCACTCGACAAGAGCAAGATCAAGTTCCTTCTTCTCGAAGGCGTCCACCAAAATGCTGTGGACACCCTCAAGGCTGCCGGCTACAGCAATATCGAGTACCTCACCGGCTCGTTACCTGAGGCTGAACTAAAGGAAAAGATCGCCGAGGCGCATTTTATCGGCATCCGCTCACGCACCCAGCTGACCGCTGAGGTGTTTGATTGCGCAAACAAACTGGTTGCAGTGGGCTGCTTCTGCATCGGCACCAACCAGGTTGACCTCGATGCGGCCCGCGAGCGCGGCATTGCTGTATTCAACGCACCGTTCTCGAACACCCGCTCGGTCGCCGAACTGGTATTGGCTCAAGCCATTTTGTTGCTACGCGGCATTCCAGAGAAGAACGCCTCTTGCCACCGTGGCGGCTGGATCAAAAGCGCGGCGAACTCCTTCGAAATCCGGGGCAAGAAGCTGGGTATCGTCGGTTACGGCTCGATCGGCACGCAGCTGTCGGTACTTGCCGAAGCCTTGGGCATGCAAGTGTTCTTCTACGACGTGGTCACCAAATTGCCGCTGGGCAACGCCACTCAAGTTGGCAAGCTGCACGACTTGCTGGGCATGTGCGACATCATTTCCCTGCACGTTCCTGAGTTGCAATCGACTCAGTGGATGATCGGCGAGAAAGAAATTCGCGCAATCAAACAAGGCGGGATTTTGATCAACGCCGCACGCGGTACTGTGGTTGAGCTGGATCACTTGGCGGCAGCGATCAAAGAAGAACGTTTGATTGGTGCGGCCATCGACGTGTTCCCGATTGAGCCACGTTCAAACACTGAAGAGTTTGAAAGCCCGCTGCGCGGCCTGGATCGGGTAATTCTGACCCCGCATATCGGCGGTTCAACGGCTGAAGCCCAAGCTAACATCGGCCTGGAAGTGGCGGAGAAGCTGGTCAAGTACAGCGACAACGGCACCTCGGTGTCCTCGGTTAACTTCCCGGAAGTGGCTTTGCCGTCACATCCTGGCAAGCACCGTTTGCTGCACATCCACGAAAACATTCCGGGTGTGATGAGCGAGATCAACCGCGTTTTTGCCGAAAACGGTATCAACATCTCCGGTCAGTTCCTGCAGACCAATGAGAAAGTGGGTTACGTGGTCATCGATGTCGACGCCGAGTACTCCGACCTGGCATTGGAAAAACTGCAGCACGTAAACGGCACTATCCGCAGCCGCGTTCTGTTCTAAAACTGAACGGCGTTGCACAAAAATGGGAGGCCTCGGCCTCCCATTTTTTATTGCTCGCGGTATAAGTCTGGATCGACTAGCTCCGCGTTGTCACAACCGCCTCGTTTATTTAACCGTGACGGTGATTTTTTTCGACATCAATGGCGGATCTAACGGCACGTGGTTCTTATCGCCCACCAGCAGTTGCAAGGTGTGCTTGCCCGGCGCGAGGGTCAGCTCCGTTTCAGTCTGACCTTTACCGAAGTGAACCAGGTTCTCTGTAGCTGGCAGCGGTGCATTCATGGCCGGCAGCTTGTCGAGGTCGATCAGCAAGTGGTGATGGCCGGTATCTGGAACATCAACCCCCGCAGGGGCAACGCCCATACCTTTCAAACCAAAACGCACGGTGAAGGTCTTGTCGACGGTGGCACCGTCCTTGGGCTCAACGATATACACCGATGCATTCGCCGGTGCGGCTGTGCGTGGCATTTCAGCGAGGGCAACAAAGCTCGCCCCGAGCAGGCCAAGACTTAGCGCGAAAGCAGGTACTAACTTATTCATCATGAACACCTTGTGAATTGATTCATGCGATTGACGCTGCTTCAAACAGGTTTGTTCCCTGCAAACAGCAGCTCTAGTCTAGTTCAAGCTCAGCCAGCCTCTGCATTGCAGCGTCTAACTGCTCCTCGTTGAACACTGCAACCCCCGCACGCCTTAGCTGAGCGGCAGTTACTCCCTCGCCCGCGACCTTGGTGCCGGTGAAGCTGCCATCGTAATTCTCAATATTTCCGCAAGACGGACTGCGCGCCTTTAGCAGCGCCATGCGAATGCTGTGTTGCTTGACCAGCACCAAGGCCTGTTCGGCACCTGAGACAAATTGAGCAGTGAAATCCTCACCCTCAATACTGATCACCGGCAGCAATCCATCCAGTACCTGCGCACCTTGGCCAGTTGGAATTTCAGCAGCTGGGCGCGGGGTCGGCAAGCCGCCAGCGACTTCTGGGCACAGGGCGACAATCCGCCCCTCAGCCTGCCAGCGCGTCAACACATCATAGGGACCATGCGCACCGCCGTCATAGCGCACGCGATGGCCCAACAAGCACCGACTGACCAAGATTTTCTGCATGTTCATTTCCAGCATTTATTGGCCGCGAGGCAACCTTGCTAAAGTACGGAGGCTCCGCGCCGCCGAAACCAACCGGTTAGCGACAAACGCTCGCGCTGGGCGGGTAAGACCTCATGGGGCATATCGGCAGAAAGAAATACCGCGAGCACACCAGCTTGCGGTTGCACATCACGCAGTTCGCCATCTGGCAGGTGCAAGCGCAACTCGCCCCCCTCTTCCGCCTGCCACTCCTGATTAAGGTATAACACCACTGAAACCGCCCGCCGGTCGTCATCACGAAAGCGGTCCAGGTGTTTTTTGTAGAATGCCCCCGGTGGATACAAGGCGAAATGGCTTTCGTAATCTTCAAGCCCCAGATACAAACCTTGATTAATGGCCACGCGCAGCAATTCGAGTTTGCTTAAATACTGATCACAGGCCTGCGATTGCCCGGGTTCCAGCCACTGAATATGATCACCCCGAATGCCTTCCAGCACCGCCAGTGCTTGGCCACGGCCTATACTCGCAGGCAGCAATGCACCCTGCGCGGCACGTTTACGGCACTCTTGCGCTAGTTCGAGGGTCAGAGCCTGTGAGATAAACGCAGGCTGGAGTGACCAGCCCTGCTCTGCCAGGTCGTCGACAATGCTCGATAGCTGCTCTAGGGAAGGATGTTCAGACATGCAGATATTCTATCAGCGACGCTTCTGCTTCTCGACAAGCATCGACCGGCCAATGAAAATAGCCGCACGCCAGACAGGAGTCCTTATGCGCGCCCTATGTGTTGTACTTTTTATGTTTATCAGCCTGCCATCGTTGGCGGCTTCATCTGTCGAGCTGTATCAGGCTGCGGGCTGGCCCGAACAACGCGCGCACTTCAACGACGCCCTGACTGCCGCGCAGGCGCGCTATCGCAGCACTCTGCCGCCTGCGGTTTATCAAGCGCTCGTCGATAACAGCAATAAGCGTTTTGCGCCACAGGCAATGGACCAGCGTGCGCAAAAAGCCATGCAAGACAACTTGGCGGACCCGGCGCCAGCGCTCACCTTTTTCGATTCGCCGCTGGGCAAGAAAATCGTCACCGCAGAAACACTCGCCACCCGCAAAGACCAACTCGCGCGATACGCCAATGGTTTGCCGCAAGTTGAAGCCTCGGATACCCGGCGTTTGCTGATTGGCCATTTGGCGCAGGCCTTGCCCGCCAAGGAGGCCGGTGCCGAAGTGAGCCTCGCACTGGCTGGCGTTGCGGCGGATAGCCTTAGCCAGATGATTCCCGGCCTGCTTGGCGGCGGCGCGGCACAAGCGCTGCTCAGCTCGCAACGGCAGAACCTGATGAGCCAGATCGGGGCTGAGCTGGATAACACCTTGCTGTTTGTTTACCGCGACCTCAGCGATGCTGAGCTGGAAGAGTTTGTCAGCTTCACTCAATCAGATGCGGGCAAAGCCTATTACCAGGCCGCACTGGCCGCGATGCGCGCAGGCTTGGCCGTCGGCCAGAACACCTCTGACCTGGCGCCCGCCCCGCAAGGCATCTAAGGATGCATCCAACAGCAGGGCGCCGCAGCCGCGCCTTGCTGTACTTATCAGGCTGAGTCTTTGAGCTGCTCGGTCAGATAAGCAAAGAACTGGTCTCGAAACAGCGGTGACTCATTGGCCATATGATGGCGCCCCTCCGCCAAGCGTAAAATTTTCGGCTCGGTGAACTTGGTCTTGAGCATCTCGAGGTTGTATTCCCAATCAACCGTCATATCGCCTTCGCCTTGTACGATCAACGGGCTTCGCGGACTGCGCGGAGCTGCCTCGATATGCGGCACCCAGCGGGTTAGCGCGCCCACCCAGGCAGTCGGCAAGCACAGTGGTTGCAACGAATCGTGATGATGTAGAAAGTCGATAAACTCGGCATCGTGCGAGTTCTCGGTAAAGCGTCGGGATATCTGACGAACAAATGGCTTGAGTACGCGATAACTCAGCTTCGACCAGCCCCAGGCACGGGGCCGCACCAGCGGCGAGAACAGGATCGACTGGCCAATTTCCGGCCCTGGATTGCCGGTGAGCAAGTAATCAATGACAATCGCCCCGCCCGTACTCTGACCAAACAGGTGCCAAGGCTGCGGAAGTTCCAGCTGGGCGGCCTGCGCCAACGCTGCCTTGAGTACAACCTGATACTCCGCAAAGTCGCCGATACTGGCCCGCGCACCACTGGATAAGCCATGCCCCGGCAGGTCAAACGCCAGCACTGCATAATCCATGCTCAGTGCCCACTCAATCACATGGCGGTACAAGGCTGTGTGGTCATAATAACCATGCAGCAACACCAAGGTTGCCTTGGGAGCGGACGGCCACCAGACCTGAGCCGCAATGCGGTAACCGGCAGCATCAAAAAAACCCAGGCGCACCTGCTGCGCCGTTAGCTTGTCGAGACCATAGAACGAGCGGTACATCTGCTCGTGCGGCAGGCTCATCGCGGCGGCAGCTAGGGGGCGTAGTCCGGCGACCACGCTGTCAGGGGCGAAACGCTCTGGCATTAGACTTTCCAAGATTAATAGGCCTGTACTGCGATTATTTCACGTCATTGGTTACACTGCGGATAATTTGCTGCCACTTACATCGTGGCAAGCTACACAGCCTTGAACAGACGCCTAACCATGCCAGCAAGCCGCCGTAAAATCATCATTGCCACTACCGCCGCCGTTGCAGTGATTGTCGCGCTAGGGTCGGCGTTCTTGTGGTTCGAGGCACGTTACCTGCGCCCATTCAGCGAACGCACAGCGATATTTTCGGGCGCAGCTATACGCTTGCCTGCTGATATTGCCGGTCCGGGACCAATCCGACTGGTGCATTTCTGGGACCCGGCGTGTCCGTGCAATGTCGGCAATCAACAGCATTTGGCTGAATTGGTCGAGCACTTCTCCGCACGAGGAGTTGAGTTCTACGGGGTGCAAAAACCGGGGAGCCACGGCCAATTGCCGGAAACTCTGAAGGACTTGAAACCCTTGGCACAACTGCCCGGCAGTGAAAAGCTGCCAGCCAGCCCAGCGGTAGCAATCTGGGACAAAGCAGGCAACCTCGCCTACTTCGGCCCCTACAGCTCGGGGCTGACCTGCAATTCAAGCAATAGCTTTATTGAGCCAATCCTCAATGCATTGGCTGAAGGGCGCTCAGTCAATGCCAGCAATAATATGGCGGTCGGCTGCTTCTGCGACTGGACCGTTGAGGCTGAATAAACCCGTCCATCAGGCATGCACCGAGCAACCACCCAGAACTAACCTTGATGCTTTGGCGTACAGCCCTGCCAGCGTTTGAAGGCCCGGTAGAAGGGCGACAACTCAGCGAAACCACACGCCCGCGCAACATCTCGCGTGACCATGCCTTGCTCGAGCAGCGCCAGCGCACGTTGCCTGCGCACCTCATCATGGAGCTGGCGAAAGCTACTGCCTTGGACTGCCAATTCGCGCTGCAACTCAGCCGGTTTTAGATTCAGCGCCGCAGCGCATGCCCCTAAACCACACAGTTGCTGCCCTAGGCTCGCCTCCAACCAGTTACGTACCCGGTCGAGCAACAGGTTTTCACTCAACTCGGCCAGCTCCAGAGTCGCTTGTTCGCTCAGCAATTTGAACAACCGCGCATTAGCACTGCGCGACGGACGCGCCAGCAAGGCTTGGGGAAATAACAACGCATCGTGGCGCTGGCCAAAGTGCGGGGTAATCCCAAACAGCCGTTTATGTTCACTGATACGACGCGGCTGCGGATGCCGAAACTCGACACCCGTCAACCTGAACTCATCATCGGTCACACTCTTGAGTTGCTTCTGCCAAAGCAGCGCCAAACACTCTATTTGCTGACGGAGCGAACCGAAGCCTCGGTAGTTAAGATCGATAATCAAGCGGACAGAGTCGCCCTGCTCTTCCAGCCGGGCAGCAAAACCACCAGAAAGAATGTGCTGAAAGCGTACAAAACTGTCCAGCGCTTGGCGCAAATCACGACTGGCCAATAGCAGGTAACCCACTACATCCATCGGACGCGGCTTCATCACCTCACCGAGATGCAGGCCTATATCCGCATCACCGGTTAGTTGCTCCAGCGCCTGCCAGAAGCGGGGCGCGTGGTCATGCTCCTGACGACTATCCAGTAGGGGTGGCGATAAACGCGCACCGTCATAAGCGCGTCGATAAGTATCGGTAGGATCGAAACCGAGGCTGCTCAACCCTTCGTACAACAGGCGGCGCATGGTTGCCGAGTGCGTCAGGCTAATAGTGGCTGGCAGCGATTGATCAACTGTCATGGATGCCTTACAGATAAACAGTGACTAATTGACCAGATAATTTCAGTAATTATGTATTTGGTCAATGTCGTGCAGCTGTCTATTCCGCACAATAGCTGGATAAAGCGCGGCTAAAAGCGCCACACAATAATAAGGACAATTACATGAAGCGTTCCCTCACTGCACTCGCCGTTGTTGTTGCGCTAGCCGCTGCTGGCGGCGGTTGGTATTACACCAGTAAGCAACCACAGCGCGGGGGAGACGTTGCGCTGCAACACTTGCAAGCAGCTGTCAGCGTGCGCTACGACGAACGTGGCGTGCCACATATCAAGGCCCAAAACGAGGCGGATATGTACCGTGCACTGGGTTTTGTCCATGCCCAGGACCGGCTATTCCAGATGGAGCTTATGCGCCGATTGGCGCGCGGCGAACTGGCCGAGGTGTTAGGCAGCAAGCTGGTAGACACTGATCGCTTATTCCGCACCCTGGAAATCCGTCAACACGCCGATGAATATGTGCAGAAGATGGATAAAAACAGTGCATCTTACAAAGCACTGGCAGCCTATCTCGACGGTATCAACCAGTATCAAGCCAACAACCCGGCACCGATCGAGTTTGACTTACTGGGTATTAACAAGCGCCCCTTCACCGTCGCCGATACCATCAGCGTCGCGGGATATATGGCGTATAGCTTTGCCGCTGCCTTTCGCACCGAGCCTGTATTGAGCTACGTGCGCGACCAACTGGGCGCTGACTACCTCAAGGTGTTCGATCTCGACTGGCACCCGCAAGGCGTCATGCAGCAAGGGCTGGCTGGCAATGATTGGAAAGACCTCAACAGCATCGCCCGCCTGAGCAACGAAGCACTCGCTGAAGCCGGTTTGCCACAGTTCGAAGGCAGCAACGCTTGGGCTGTATCAGGCAGTCGTACCGCCAGTGGCAAGCCCCTGCTGGCGGGCGATCCGCATATTCGTTTCTCGGTACCGGCGGTGTGGTATGAAGCTCAGTTGAGTTACCCAGGCTTTGACTTATACGGCCACCATCAGGCGCTTAACCCAGTTGCGTCCCTGGGCCACAACAAGGACTTCGCCTGGAGCATCACCATGTTCCAGAACGATGACCTCGACCTGATCGCTGAAAAAGTTAACCCTGAAAACCCCAATCAGGTCTGGTACCACGGCCAATGGGTTGATTTGCAGACCCGCACCGAGACGATCCAAGTCAAGGATGCCGAGCCCGTCACCCTGACTTTGCGTCACTCACCCCATGGCCCAATCATCAATGACGCCTTGGGCGAGTCAGCGGGCAAAACGCCAATCGCCATGTGGTGGGCATTTCTGGAAACCGACAACCCGATTCTCGAAGGGTTTTACCAGCTCAATCGCGCCGATACGCTGGAAAAAGCACGCAACGCCTCCGAGAAAATAGAATCACCGGGGCTCAACATCATATGGGCCAATGCCAAGGGTGATATCGGCTGGTGGGCAGCAGCCAAACTGCCGAAACGACCTGCTGGAGTGAACCCAAGCTTTATCCTTGATGGCGCCACGGATGAGGCAGACAAACTCGGCTTTTACCCCTTCACCGATAACCCGCAGGAAGAAAACCCGCAGCGCGGCTATATCATCTCGGCCAACTTCCAACCGGTGGCGCCCAACGGCATGGAAATTCCCGGTTACTACAACCTCCCAGACCGCGGCCAGCGCTTGAATCAACGCCTGGCTGATAACGCCATAAAGTGGGATCTGAAAAACAGCCAAGCCTTGCAGCTTGATCTCGGCACCGGCTACGCGCCGCGCCTGCTCGCGCCGATCATCGATGATTTGCGCAAGGCTGCTGGTGATGATCAGGAACGGGCGTTGGTTGAGCAATTGGTGACCTGGAACGGTGATCACACACTCGATGCCACGGCACCCACCTTGTTTAACCAGCTTGTCTACGAGTTAGCCAAGCAAGCCATGGGCGATGAACTGCAAGGGCCGTTTTTCGAAAACTTGCTAAGCACCCGTGTGCTTGATGTTGCATTACCGCGCCTGACTGCAGATGCGAGCTCGCCTTGGTGGGATAACCGCAGCACAGACGCCGTCGAGACGCGCGCGCAAACCGTCAAAGTGGCATGGCAAGCGAGTATTGCCCACCTCAAGCAAATCCTCGGCGACGACCCGGCGAACTGGAAATGGGGCACCGCACACACCCTTACTCACAACCATCCACTGGGCCAGAAAAAACCCTTGGATCGCCTCTTTAACGTCGGCCCATTCGCTACGCCTGGCGGCCATGAAACGCCGAACAACCTGTCACACCGCGTGGGTCCGGCGCCATGGTCAGTAGTCTATGGCCCATCAACCCGCCGCTTGGTCGACTTGGCCGATGCCAGCACCGCATTGGGCATCAACCCTGTTGGACAAAGCGGCGTGCCGTTCGACAGCCATTACAGCGACCAGGCCGAACGCTATATGCAAGGTGTTTACCTGCCTATGCACCTGAGTGACAGCGATGTCGCCGCCCACACCAGCAGCACGCTGACCTTAGAACCAGCTCGCTGATCCACCCGGCGCGCCGTCATTGGCGCGCCATGCTTGGTATAGTGGTGGTTTTCCACAAAGCATTGAGGTTCTGATGACTTGGACAGTCTACTTATCCGGTGAAATTCACAGCGATTGGCGTGAACGCATCATCAACGGCGCAGCCCAAGCGCAGCTTGATATCCGCTTCACTTCGGCCAACACCGACCATGAAAGCAGCGACGCCGCGGGGGATGTACTCGGCGCAGAAAGCCAAAGCTTCTGGCGTGATCACAAGTCCTCCAAGGTCAACGCGATTCGCACCAAGACACTGCTGGAACAGTGCGACGTGGCGATCATCCGCTTCGGCGACAAATACAAGCAATGGAATGCGGCCTTTGATGCGGGCTTCTGCGCCGCACTCGGTAAGCCATTTATCACCTTGCACGCAGACGACATCATCCACCCGCTAAAAGAAGTCGATGCCGCCGCAATGGCTTGGGCGCAAACCCCTGAACAAGTGGTTGAACTGCTTAAGTACGTGACGCAGAAATAAAAGCCGGCACCAGCCTCTGCAAAGATCCCTAGCCTCGCCATTGCGGGGCTTTTTATCGCCTCAGTTATCGCAGTCTTTACCCCGCCAATGAAAAGGCCCCGTTACGGTGAAGCAGCGGGGCCTTTTCACCATGCGCTGGTGGTCAGAAGTCGATGGACCCCGATAACTTGGCTATCCGTGGCTCGCCTTGTGTCAGGTAGCCACCCTGGGCCGATTCCCAGTATTCCTTGTTCGCCACGTTCTCCACGCCAAAGCGCAGGGTCACGTCTTTTTCCTGGGCCTTGAAGGCGTAACGGGCACCAATGTCGAAACGGTTCCAAGTCGGCAGGCTAAGGTTGTTGGCGGCATCGGCGTACTGACCACCGTTGCGCAACATCCGTCCATTCAGGGCGACCCCTTGTAAGCCTGGAACATCCCAATCGACACTGGCGTTGAACTGGAAAGTCGGCACGCCAATCGCGTGATTGCCATCATTAAGACCGCCCTGGGTTTTCTTCAGCTCGGTGTCCATCACCGTCACGCCACTGAGCAAGCGCAGGCCATCGATCGGCTCGCCAAACACATTGAGTTCGACGCCTTTGTTGACCTGTTCACCTTCTCGTACATAACGCGCAGTGTTGGCGTCAATGATTTCGGTGTAGCCATCAGCCGGTTGTTCGATGCGGTAGACGCCGAGTGTGGCGCCGTAACTGCCCATATCGACTTTAACGCCGGCTTCAATCTGCTTAGAACGAGCCGGGGCGAAGACTTCGCTGCCGTTGACCACCACCCGCGAGCCGGAAGTGGTCGGTGAAGTCGGGCCTTCGGCCAAACCTTCGATGCGGTTCGCGTAAAACGACACCTGCTCCCAAGGTTTAAAGACGATGCCATACACCGGGGTCGTGATCGACTCATCGTAGTTGGAGGTACGGCTGCCGGTACCATAAGCGTAGCCTTGGACCACCAGCTGCTGGCGGCGAACGCCGACGGTCACCAGCAGGCGATCGTCAAAGAAACCAAGGGTATCGGACACTGCTCCGCTCCGGACGAAGGTTTTGCCGGTAATGCCCGGGTCGTTCAAATCGCCGCCGGAAAATCCGCCCTGTGGCTCCGGAACCTCGACCGGGTGGTAAATATTGTTCGGGTAGCGGGTCAGATCGAAATCGTAGGCGCTGCGCTGTTCGGCCCAGATGCCGGTCAGGCCGAAGTTGAGTTGATGACTGACCGGGCCGGTGGCGAATCTGCCGTTGAGTCCGGCCATGACGCTTGTGTTGTCCTCGTCATGGGGGATAAACGAGCCGGTCGTCACAGAGTTACCATCGTTGCCGACCAGGGTCGTGGAGTTATAGTTGCCCACTTCACGGGTATGTTTGGCACCGCCGGCGGCATAAGCGGTCCAGCTGTCGTTCAGGTCGTACTCGGCGCGCAGCATGCCGAAGGTGTCTTCGATCTGAGTGAAGCCCCATTTCTGCGCATAATTGGTGTCGGCCGATGGCGCATCCGGAATGTGCGTCGCATTACCCAGATTGACCGAGTTGCGGCCGCCATTGATACGTTGTTTCGAATAAACAAAATCGCCGGAAAGGCGCAATGCATCGCCACGATAGTCGAGGCCAACGGCGAACAGTTTAGAACGCTGGTTTTCATCATCAATGGCGGTGTCGCCTTCGCGCTGGGACAGGTTGATCCGCGCGCCGAACTGGTTGCCCTCGCCAAAGCGCTGGCCGAGGTCCAGGTGTTCGCCGATGCGCCCGTCATCACTGATGTCGGCGCTGAAACGACGCAGCGGCACATCACCGGCACGCTTGGGTTGCAGGTTGACGCCGCCACCGATGCCGGAACCGGTCGGGGTTACCCCGTTGATGAACGCGTTCGGGCCTTTGAAAACCTCAACACGCTCAAGCGCATCTGTGGAAATGATCTGCCGCGGCAATACGCCGTACAGCCCGTTGTACGAAATATCATCACCGTTCAGCGGCAGGCCGCGAATCATGAACGTCTCGGCTTGGTTGGAAAAGCCCGATGCTTGACGCACCGACGAATCGTTGAGCAACACATCGCCTACGGTTTCGGCCTG
This sequence comes from Pseudomonas sp. EL_65y_Pfl2_R95, assembly GCF_963971045.1. Lineage (NCBI taxonomy): Bacteria > Pseudomonadati > Pseudomonadota > Gammaproteobacteria > Pseudomonadales > Pseudomonadaceae > Pseudomonas > Pseudomonas sp. EL_65y_Pfl2_R95. The sequence goes on from NZ_CAXAOV010000005.1 coordinate 362,061, forward strand.
CTGATCACGGATCAGTTCTTCGGTATATGCGGTCATGCTGAACGGCACGTCCATGATGTCCTGGTTGCCCAGAACGCCCAACTGTCCGCCTCGCGCAACTTGACCGCCGGCATACACCGGGGGCAGATCGCTTGGCAGAGGCGCTTCGGCACTGATGTAAACATCACCCAGCTCCACTGGCTTTGCGTCGCTTTCAGGTGCGGTCGCAGGAGTTTCGGCATAAGCGGTGGCGGATAACGAACAGAGCAAGGCGAGCAGTGTTGGGCGAAATGGAACGCCAAGTCGGGCTGGATTGGTCAAGTTTGGTTCCAGGGCGGCGCGCCGCCATTAAAGAAAAATTGAACGGCGCCGGAACTCCTTGCGCAAATAAGACTCCACGCGCAAATGATAGTTGTTCTCAGTAGAGCCATGCAATCAGTTTGTCATCACACTAGGCCGGCGGTGAAGTTCGATGCCTGCGCCTGAGTCCATGGCGTAGGGCTAGCAAGCACCTGGGGATTGAGCACAGGTAAATCTTCTTCCCTGAGTCTTTCACGACCGGCGCTTTTCCGACTCAACTGCATTGGCGGTTTCTTGTTCGCATGGAAGCTATTGACGATAAGTTTCCTCTGCGGTGACAAAAGTCATCCCTCCACACGTTCGGCTACCCCGCACAATCACTGGTCTTGAAGCACATAAGCCCAAGGCAAAGCAGCTTTTAGATAAGCAACAACGACAAAAAACATAATTTCGCTAATCCCTCCCTGTGGACAGAATGCGGACGTAGACAGTTTGTCGCCTTCGCGCAATACCGCGTAGACGCAACCGACCCCGCTTTCCACATGGGCGCAGATATGACAGTTGAAAAAATTCAAATCGATACGCTTGTAGTGGGCGCCGGTCAGGCAGGCGTGGCCATGAGCGAACACCTGACCACGCTTGGTGTTGAGCATCTGGTTCTGGAGCGCAAGCGCATCGCCGAACAATGGCGCACGGGACGCTGGGATTCACTGGTCGCCAATGGTCCTGCTTGGCACGACCGTTTCCCCGGTCTGGAGTTTGATCTCGACCCGGATGCCTTTGCCTCCAAAGAGCAGGTTGCAGATTACTTCGTTGATTATGCCAATAGCTTTAATGCACCGATTCGCACTGGCGTGGAAGTGAAGCAGGTTGTGCGTAACAGTGACCGTCCTGGCTTTACCATTGAGACCTCGATCGGTGTGATCGAGGCCAATCGCGTGGTTGCCGCAACGGGCCCTTTCCAGCGCCCGGTCATTCCGGCGATTGCGCCGACTGACAGCCCAATTACTCAACTGCATTCAGCGGCCTATCGCAACCCACAACAATTGCCAGAAGGCGCTGTGCTGGTGGTCGGTGCCGGCTCATCCGGGGTGCAAATCGCTGACGAGCTGATGCGCTCGGGCAAACAGGTTTACCTCTCGGTCGGCGCCCATGATCGTCCTCCGCGCGCCTATCGCAACCGTGATTTTTGCTGGTGGCTGGGCGTGCTTGGCCAGTGGGATGCAGAAGCAGCACAGCCGGGCAAAGAGCACGTAACCATTGCGGTGAGTGGCGCTCGCGGCGGCCAGACCATTGATTTTCGCAACTTGGCTAACCAAGGTATGACCTTGGTCGGACTGACCAAAGCCTTCAGCAATGGCGTCGTGACTTTCCAGCCGGACTTGACCGACAACCTGGCCCGAGGCGATGAGAACTATCTGGCGTTGCTGGATGCCGCCGATGCCTATATTGAACGCAATCAACTTGACCTGCCGGAAGAGCCCGAGGCGCGGCACAAGTACCCGGACCCGGCATGCGTCACTCAGCCGATTCTTGAACTGGACTTGGCAGGGGCTGGGGTGACTTCAATCATCTGGGCCACTGGTTATTCGGTCGATTTCAGCTGGCTCAAGGTCGATGCCTTCGATGCCCAAGGCAAGCCGCAGCACCAGCGTGGCGTGTCCAGTGAACCAGGCATTTACTTTCTCGGTTTACCTTGGCTGTCCCGTCGTGGCTCGACCTTTATCTGGGGCGTGTGGCACGACGCCAAGCACATTGCCGATCACATCGTCACCCAGCACAAGTACCGCGACTACCGCGATGCAGCGCAACGTCAGGCTGACGCTGATGACGCGCCACCACCACAAGCACTTCGTATGATGGGAGCCAGCTGATGCCCACTCACACTCGCATCCGCATGTTTAACACTAAGGACACTTATCCTAATCAGACGTTGGATAACGACCTCTGCCAAGCCGTTCGCGCCGGTAATACCGTGTATGTGCGCGGCCAAGTCGGCACCGATTTTGACGGCAACCTGATTGGTCTGGGCGACCCACGCGCGCAAGCTGAGCAGGCGATGAAGAACGTCAAGCAGCTGCTTGAAGAGGCCGGCAGCGACATGAGCCATATTGTGAAAACCACCACCTACCTCACCGACCCACGCTTTCGCGAGGCGGTCTATCAGGAAGTTGGCAAATGGCTCAAAGGGGTGTTCCCGATTTCAACCGGGCTGGTGGTATCGGCACTTGGCCAACCGCACTGGTTGATGGAAATTGACGTTATTGCAGTCATCCCGGAGGAGCTCCTATGACCTTTTCAATTGTCGGCCGTTGCCCTGAAACCGGCCAGCTAGGCATTGCCATCAGCTCATCAAGCATAGCGGTTGGCGCCCGTTGCCCTTGGCTGAAAAGCTCTGTTGGTGCGGTATCGACTCAGAACATTACCTTGCCAGCCCTTGGCCCGGAAATTCTCGACCTGCTGGAGGCAGGAGAATCGCCGGCCAGCGCACTCGACAAGGCCTTATCACGTCACGGCTATAGCCAATACCGGCAAGTGACCGTGATCGATATGCAGGGTGAAACCGCGCATTTCACCGGCAATCAGGCGCTCGGCGTAAACCATGCTTTCGCGGGAGATAACTGCGTTGCAGCGGGCAATCTGTTAAGTAATCAGGCGGTGATCGAAGCCATGGTCGCGGCCTTCGAACACAGCGCTGGCGAACCCCTTGCCGACCGCTTGTTGACTGCGATGAAAGCAGCAGTCACGGCGGGTGGTGAAGCCGGGCCGGTTCATTCGGCGGCGCTTTCAGTGGTCAGTGATCTGCTGTGGCCAATTGTCGACCTGCGCGTAGACTGGTCAGAGCAAGATCCAATCGCTGATCTGGATAAGCTCTGGCAAGCCTACCGCCCGCAGATGCAGGACTACGTAATCCGCGCACTTGACCCTACCCAAGCACCGACCTACGGCGTGCCCGGCGACGAATAACAGCAGCACCGGGAGAAAGCACTGATGCATAACAGTCGCCAATTGCTGGCCAAACTGATCGAGTTCAATACCGTTAGCCGCGAGTCTAATCTGGCGCTGATCGAGTTTATCGGCGCCTACCTGAAGGGCTTTGATATTCCCTGTCAATTGTTCTTCAACGACGAGGGCAGCAAGGCTAATTTATTTGCCACCATTGGCCCGGATATCGCAGGCGGCGTGGTGCTTTCCGGGCACACCGATGTGGTGCCGGTTGACGGCCAGGCATGGACCTTACCCCCCTTCTCAATGACTGAGCGAGACGGTGATTTATTTGGCCGCGGCAGTGCTGACATGAAAGGCTTTATCGCCTGTGTGCTGGCCGCGGTGCCGCAGTTTCTGGCAGCGCCTCTTAAGCAGCCGGTGCACTTTGCGTTTTCCTACGATGAAGAAGTCGGCTGCTTGGGTGTTCGTTCATTACTTGCCGATTTGCAGCAACGGCCGCACCAGCCACGTGTGTGCATCATCGGCGAACCAACGCTGATGAAACCCGTATTGGGCCACAAGGGCAAGCTGGCCATGCGCTGCAATATTCAGGGAGCAGCCTGTCACTCGGCCTATGCCCCTCAAGGCGTGAATGCCATCGAATATGCTGCGCAACTGATCAGCAAGCTCGGTGAAATTGGCCAGGGCTTGCGGGCGCCAGAGCTACAGGACACCCGTTTCGACCCGCCTTTCTCAACGGTTCAGACTGGACTGATCAGTGGCGGTCGCGCCTTGAACATCGTCCCGGCTGAATGCCAGTTTGATTTCGAAGTGCGGGCCTTGCCGTCGGATAATCCACAAACAGTCGCCGATCAACTGGAGCAATACGCCAACAGCGAACTGTTGCCGATAATGCATGCCGTCAATCAGCAAACGGCCATCGAATTCAGCCAACTATCAGCCTACCCGGGCTTGGCCACCGCCGCCGAAAGCCCGGCCGCGCAATTAATCGCCCTGCTCAGCCAGTGCGATGAATTCAGCACAGTCGCTTTCGGCACCGAAGGCGGTTTATTTGATCAAGCGGGGATTGCCACCGTAGTCTGCGGACCTGGCAGCATCGAACAAGCGCACAAGCCCGACGAGTTCATCAGCATTGAACAGTTGGAACAATGCGACGCCATGCTCGGCCGGCTCGCCCAATGGCTCCAAGCCTAGGACGGACAACGCTCTTTTGTCCGCCGTTCAGTCAGCTAATCCTGGCGGGCAAGCTGCGCGCGTCGCACGCTAGGATGCCAAATGTTCTTTGCAATAATCGACAAACAATTGCGCCGGTTTGGTCAGCTGCGCACGCTTTAGCCAAGCAGCAACTAAGCCGGAACCGGTAACTGACTCACTGATGTCGACCATCACCACTTTTTGCCCGTCGTAGGTGCATTCCGAGCGCGGCCGGGTAACCAGTACCGAGAAACCAAAACCCTGGCCAACCATGCCGCGCACCATCTCGATTGAAGGTGAGCTAAAACCAATATTCGGGCTCAGGCCAAGCTCTTCAAACAGGCTGACAAAATAGGTACGACTCGGCTGCACATCGAGCAGGATCATCGGTTCAAGCACCAAATCACGCAGTGAAACCTGAGCCTGCTGGGCAAACCGGTGATGCTCTGGAAGCAATGCATACGGCGGCTGCGGTGGCATTAGCGGCTCTACCTCGATGGTCGCGTCAAGGTCATGGTCATACAAAATCGCCAAATCAAAGCGGCCACCGGTTAGCCCTTGCACCAGCTCTTGCTGTTCGCCATCAAAGATGCGGATTTCCACACCGGGATACAGCTTACGAAACCCAGCAATCAAACCCGGCAAATACAGCGGTGCGACGGTTTCGAAACAGCCAATATCAATCTGTCCGCAAACCACATCGTTATCCGCCAGCGCGTTCTGCTCAAACTCATGGGACATGCGCAGCAGCTCTTGAGCCTTGCGATAAAACCGTGCGCCGCTGGGTGTTAGCGATACGCCTTGCGCGTGATGGCGAATAAACAGCTGCACGCCAAAGCTTTCTTCCAAGCCCTTGATAGCGGTGGAGATAGATGGCTGCGCGATGTAAAGCTTGCGCGATGCTTCAGCCACGCTGCCGCATTCGACAGTGGTTACAAAGTACTTCAATTGACGCAGGGTATAAGCCGCCACGGTAAACCTCGTCTGCCACTCCAACGACCCGCAATGGGGCATTGCAGGGGTTAATTATGGGTTTTCAAACATCCACAGCTGCAAGCAATTTACGCGCCCTGAACCGCAAAACACTTGAATAGGCCACTGTTTTTATTGAATTTATTAGCTATTTCCAACCCATAACACCAGCCACGATTGCCAGTGCGCATGAATAAAACCACCTTACTGCACAATCACCCGGCGTGGCGCGCCTTATTGGTGCTGCCTTAACCAGCTTTTTCATATACCCCGAAGACATATTTAATAATTTTCCTTGGGGCGCGCTTCAGCCACCATCAACCTACTGCAATCAATAACGCCTATTCAGTGTGGGCAGTGATCGAGGGTTAATCCGGTGTTTGAACTCAGTGACTGGCAACAACGTGCGCAGCAGCAGCGCTTTATAACCACCGCACTGATTGCAGGCCAGCCGGTAACCCCTGCGTCTGGATTGACCTTCGCCGCTATCAACCCGGCCACACAAGAGGTACTTGCAGAGGTGAGTGCCTGCGCAGAGGCTGAGATTGATCTCGCCGTAAGCGCTGCACGTGAGGCCTTCGAGAACGGCCCCTGGCCGCGCATGGCCCCAGCGGAACGCAAGGCCGTGCTGCAAAAGCTGGCGGCCTTGATTCTAGACAACCGCGATGAACTGGCGCTGCTCGACTCATTGAACATGGGTAAGCCGGTAATGGATGCCTGGAATATCGATGTACCAGGCGCTGCGAACGTCTTTGCCTGGTACGCTGAAAGCATCGACAAACTCTATGATCAGATTGCGCCCACCGCCGCCAATACCCTAGCCACTATCACCCGCGAGCCCCTTGGTGTAATTGGTGCCGTCGTGCCGTGGAACTTCCCGCTGGATATGGCTGCATGGAAGCTGGCACCGGCATTGGCCGCCGGTAACAGCGTGGTGCTCAAGCCAGCAGAACAATCACCTTTCTCCGCGCTGCGTTTAGCCGAACTGGCAATTGAAGCGGGTATTCCCGCCGGTGTGCTCAACGTCGTACCGGGTTTGGGTGAGACCGCAGGTAAAGCCCTGGGCTTGCATGCCGATGTCGACAGCCTGGTTTTCACCGGTTCCACCGAGGTGGGCAAATATTTTATGCAGTACGCCGCGCAGTCCAACCTCAAGCAGGTGTGGCTCGAATGCGGCGGCAAGAGTGCCAACCTAGTGTTTGCTGACTGCCAAGACCTTGAACTGGCAGCAGAGAAAGCGGCCTTCGGTATTTTCTTTAATCAGGGCGAAGTCTGCTCAGCCAATTCACGCTTGTTGGTTGAGCGCTCAATTCATGATCAATTCGTTGAGTTACTGATCGAAAAATCTCGTGCTTGGTTGCCGGGGGACCCGTTGAACCCTGCAAGCACGGCGGGCGCCATTGTTGATGCACGCCAGACCCAACGCATCCTCGACTACATCGGGCAAGCGCGCAGCCAAGGCGCACAGGTGGTGTGTGGCGCCAAGCAACTTGAGTTCAACGGTTCATCTAACTTCATTGAGCCAACCATTTTGTGCAATGTCAGCAGTGATATGCAGATCACCCGCGAAGAGGTGTTTGGCCCCGTGCTGGCGGTGATCCCATTCGACACTGAAGAACAAGCCATCAAGCTCGCCAACGACAGCATTTACGGCCTCGCTGCATCAGTGTGGAGCGATGACCTGAACCGCGCACACCGCGTCGCAAAAAGACTCAAAGCCGGTACTGTTTCAGTGAATACCGTCGACGCACTGGATGTCACCGTGCCCTTTGGTGGCGGCAAACAGTCTGGCTTTGGCCGTGATTTGTCGCTACATGCATTCGATAAATTTACCCAACTAAAAACAACCTGGTTCCAACTGCGCTAGCACTTCGCTGCCTGCATTGAGCGATGTATCCACTGGCCAAAAGAGGAGTTTAGTAATGACTGCCCCATTCACCCCTAAACGCACAACCGAGGACTATCAGGCGCTGGATGCGGCACACCACATTCATGCTTTCCTCGACCAAAAAGCGCTCAACGCAGAAGGCGCGCGCGTCATGGTCAAAGGCCAAGGCCTCAACCTTTGGGACAACGACGGCAACCGCTTCCTCGATGGCATGTCCGGCTTGTGGTGCACCAACCTCGGCTACGGTCGGCAAGACCTGGTAGCAGCAGCGACCAGCCAGCTTGAGCAATTGCCTTACTACAATATGTTTTTCCACACCACGCACCCGGCCGTGATCGAGCTTTCCGAGCTGTTGTTCAGCCTGCTGCCCGCTCATTACAGCCACGCGATTTACACCAACTCCGGCTCCGAAGCCAATGAGGTGTTGATCCGCACTGTGCGTCGCTACTGGCAGATTCTTGGCAAGCCGCAGAAGAAAATCATGATCGGCCGCTGGAACGGCTACCACGGCTCGACGTTGGCCAGCACCGCATTGGGTGGCATGGGCTTTATGCATGAAATGGGTGGCATGTTGCCTGACTTCGCCCACATCGGTGAGCCTTACTGGTACGGTGAGGGCGGCGACCTGAGCCCAGCCGAGTTTGGCTTGAAGGCCGCGCGCGAACTGGAAAGCAAAATACTCGAGCTTGGTGCAGAGAACGTCGCCGCATTTGTTGCTGAACCCTTCCAAGGCGCTGGCGGAATGATCTTCCCGCCAGAGTCTTACTGGCCAGAAATCCAGCGTATCTGCCGCAAATACGACGTCCTGCTGTGCGCCGACGAAGTGATTGGCGGCTTCGGCCGCACCGGCGAGTGGTTTGCCCACCAACACTTCGGCTTTGAGCCCGACACCCTGAGCATCGCCAAAGGCCTGACGTCGGGTTACATCCCAATGGGCGGCTTGGTGCTAAGCAAGCGCATGGCAGAGGTTTTGGTCGAACAAGGCGGCGTCTTCGCCCATGGCCTGACTTATTCGGGCCACCCAGTTGCCGCTGCGGTGGCCATTGCCAACCTGAAAGCGATTCGCGATGAGCAAATAGTCACCCGAGTCAAAAATGACACCGGCCCTTACCTGCAGAACGCCTTGCGTGACGTATTCGCTGAGCACCCGTTGATTGGTGAAATCCAAGGTACGGGCCTGGTCGCAGCGCTGCAGTTTTGCGAAGACAAAGCCACGCGTAAACGCTTTGCCAATGAGAGCGATATCACCTGGCAGTGCCGCACTTTTGGCTTTGAGGAAGGGGTGATTATCCGCTCAACCTTGGGCCGCATGATCATGGCGCCCGCGCTGGTTGCAGACCATGCAACCCTGGATGAACTGGTCGAAAAAACCCGTCGTGCAGTTGATCGAACGGCAAAACAGCTGGGCCTGCTCTAAAGACTAAAAAACCCCATAGAGGGTAAAGAAACACACCTGCGTCGGCCGCTTGCAGCCGGCGCGACGGACACTTATTGGTCGCTGACCAGCCCTGCCACTACAAACCAATAACAAGCCGAAAGGCTGTGGGAGTGCTCCATGAACAAGTCCTTGCGCAATTACTTCGCCCCAATGCTGGTCTGCGCTGCATTGGCAGCCGGCGCTACAACCGCTCAAGCTGGCACCTTGTCTATCGGCCACACCACATGGGTCGGCTACGGCACGCTGTATCTGGCCCGTGACCTTGGCTACTTCAAGGAACAAGGTCTTGAAGTTGAACTGACCACCATCGAGGAAGCAGCCATGTACATGGCCGCTCAGGCTTCTGGTCAGCTGTCTGGCTCGGCTTCGACCATCGATGAAGTCCTCAAATACCGTTCCAAGGAGTTCTGCTTCAAGGCCGTTGCAGCGCTGGACGAAAGCGCCGGCGGTGATGGCGTGTTGGTCGGCAATGACGTCTCCAGCCTGAGCGACCTGAAAGGCAAATCAGTCGCGGTCAATGAAGGTTCTGTATCGCAATTTTGGCTGTCTTACCTGCTTAAGCAAAAAGGCATGAGCATGGCTGATCTGGATATCCAGAACATGACCGCCGATGACGCGGCCACGGCGTTTATTGCCGGACGCATTCCTGCGGCTGTGACCTGGGAGCCGCATCTGTCGATGGTTCGCGCCAAGAAACAAGGCAAGGTGCTGATCGACAGCAGCGAGACCCCGGGGGTGATTGTCGACGTTGTGGCATTGAGCTGCGATGTCATAGACAAGCAGCCGGACGACGTCAAAGCACTGGTCAGTGGCTTGTACAAAGCCGTTGAGTACACCAAGGCTCACCCAGCCGAGGCCTATAAAATCATGGCCAAGGGCGTTGGGGGGTATCTTTCCGACCCAGCAGAGCTCGCTGAAGCCGCTAAAGGCGTGCATTTCTACGACCAGGCCATGAGCGAAAAACTGCTCGGCACACCTGAAGCCCAAGGCGATATCGCCACCATCATTACCTTGGCCAACGAGACCTGGAGTGAGCTGCAGGGCAAGCCGTATAACGTGAGCTATAGCGATCTGGTCGATAACCGTTTCGTCAAAGAATAGTCCCGGCGCCCGCCAGTTGTGGTTACAGCGGCGGGCTTTGTTATTCTCCAGGAGACGCCGCATGGCTACTCAAAAATCTACCTTGCAACGGTGCCTGACACCTAAAGTCGAGCTTCCTGCTGCACTGACTCTGACCGCCAGCATCACCTGCTGGATATTGGTCTTTGGCTTATGGGCGCTGCTGTCATATGGCGGCGGCGTCCCCACCATGTTTTTGCCAACACCCGGCGCCGTGCTCGACGCCGCCGTGCGCCTCAGCGCTGACGGCACACTGAGCAAACACGTAATAGCCAGTGTTGAAGTTGTGGTGATCGGCTTTCTCGTATCGTCAATCGTCGCTGTACCGCTGGGCCTGCTGATGGGCAGCTTCCGCATTGTTCAGGCACTGCTTGAGCCGTTGGTTAACTTCATTCGCTATCTGCCAGTGACCTCATTCGTCCCACTGTTTATTTTGTGGATAGGTATCGGCTTGGAACAACGAGTGACGGTGATTATCTTCGGGGTGTTCTTTCAACAGCTGGTGATGATTGCCGACGTGTCGAAAGGCGTCGCCAAGGATCTGATAAACGCCAGTTACACCCTGGGTTCCAGCCGCCGTGATGTGGTTATGCATGTGCTCGGCCCGGCTTCTCTGCCGGGCATACTCGACACCTTGCGCGTCACCATGGGCTGGGCCTGGACTTACCTGGTGGTCGCTGAACTGGTCGCGGCGTCCAGCGGTTTGGGCTACATGAGCCTCAAGGCCATGCGCGGCTTTCAGGTAGATGTGATTTTTCTAGCGATCGCGATCATCGGCCTGCTGGGCTTGATGACCGATCAACTGTTCCGACTCTTACGTTTAAAGGTGGCTTCATGGGCGCAGTAGCAGCGGTGCGATACGACACTGAGGCACCTTCAACAATTCAATCTGCACGTCTGCGGGTGAACAACGTCAGCCTGCGTTACAACACACCATCAGGTGGCGTTTTCACGGCGCTGGATAATGTCTCGCTGGAAGTGCCTGATCAGCAGTTCGCGGTCATAGTCGGACCGTCTGGATGCGGCAAGTCCAGCCTGTTGTATTTAACAGCGGGGCTGGCTGAGCCCAGCGACGGTGAGATCCATGTGGGCGGTCAACGGGTTGATGGCCCGGGAGCAGACCGCGGCATGGTTTTCCAAAGCTATACCCTGTTCCCATGGCTGACCGTGCGCCAGAACATCGAGTTTGGTCTGAAACGTAAACGCATGCCCGCCGCTGAACGTAAAGAGATAGTCGAGTTCTACCTCAACGAAGTGGGCTTGACACCCTTTGCGGATAATTATCCGAAACAGTTATCCGGCGGCATGATGCAGCGCGTGGCGATTGCTCGCGCACTGGCCAATGACCCGCAGATTCTGCTGATGGATGAGCCCTTTGGTGCGCTCGACAGTCAGACGCGCATGCAAATGCAAAAACTGTTGTTACGCATCTGGGAGCACAGCAAGAAGACCGTGGTCTTTGTCACTCACGACATTGACGAAGCGATTCTGCTCGGCGACCGGGTTTACGTCATGGGCGCACGTCCAGGTCGAATCAAGCAGATTCTTGATGTGCCCATCCAGCGCCCACGGGATCTCGACATGGTTATGGATCACCAGTTTATCGACATGAAACGCCAGATCCTCGGCCTGCTGCACGACGAATTGGAAGAAGCGCACTAAACAAGTGCCACAACAACGCTCGTGGCTGTAGCTGCGAGCGCTGCTGCGGCCTGGTAGTTTGGTTACTGCAGTCGCAGGGATGTACTGAATTGGCTAATGGCATCGACCACATGCCGTGAGCCTTGCTGGATCTCCAGAATCACCTCGCCCGCCTCATTGGCAAGCCCAACACCCTGCTCAGTCCTGCCCAGGCTTGAGCGCATGCTTTCAACCGCGCTCAGCGACAGTTCGTGGTTCTGGCGCACCACCTCGACAATCTCAAGCGTTGCCTTGCTGGTGCGTGCCGCAAGACTTCTGACCTCATCGGCAACCACAGCAAAGCCACGGCCGTGTTCGCCTGCACGCGCCGCCTCAATAGCGGCGTTTAGTGCCAGCAGGTTGGTCTGGTCGGCGATACCACGAATGGTCTGCACAATATTGCCGATTACCTCGGACTGCTTGTTCACCGCATCAATGCTCTTCGCCGCATCGTTCAAGTCATTAGAGATATTTTCAATCACCTTGACGGTCTGCTGCACCACCGAAGAGCCCTTTTGCGCACAGGTATCAGTTTGCAATGAGGTGGCGTGCGCCGCATCTGCAGCACTTTGCTGACTGTTCATTTGCTCGGTGATGTCGCTGGCAAACTTAACCACCTTGTACAGGCGGCCCTTTGCATCAAAGATCGGATTATAAGAGGCTTCAAGGAAGATCCGCTGGCCACGACTGTCTACCCGCTGGAAACGCCCGGAATGAAACTCGCCGCGATTCAATGAAGCCCAAAAGTTTCGGTATTCGATCGACTCACTTTCGCTGCGGTCACAGAAAATGCGGTGGTGCTGGCCTTTTACTTGTTCCAGTGAGTAATGCGTTGTTTTCAGAAAATTTTCATTGGCATTAAGGATGTGGCCATCCGGGGAAAACTCAATTACGGCCATTGAACGGCTCAGCGCATTCATCAGGCTTTTGCCTTCACGCTCCCGATGTATCTGCTGGGTCACATCGGAGGCAATCTTGATCACACTGACGACGTGGCCATGAGCATCTTTAACCGGCATGTAACTGGCCTCGAGCCAGAGCTCACGCCCCGATTTATCCAAGCGCATAAAGGTGTCGCTGATAGGTTCACCACGCGCCAGATCAGCCCATAGCTTGGCATAGGCATCACTGCGATAATAAGCCTCTTCGCAAAAAATCCGATGATGCTTGCCGCGAATTTCTTCAGCGCCATAGCCCATGGCCTGACAAAAATTTGGATTGGCATCGAGGATAATGCCGTCTGGTTGAAACTCGATCATCACCATGGAACGGCTGATGGCCGCTAATTTTGCGGTAACTTCAGCCAAAGCAAAGGTCGCGCGCTCTTGTTCTAAACGGTCTGTTTTACGCAATGAATTAAACATGGAATGACCCTCGCCGGCCTTGCATTCAATTGGAAGTTGCACGCTGTTATTACATGGCCTACTACGCACCCAGCAGTGATTAATACTTAATAGTTAATCCACTACTTGCACTATCGGCACAGAATTTAAGCGCAAAAAACCTGTACAAGTAGCCCTTAAAAACTTGTACATAGTGTCGAAAGCCGTATAACTCTTGGATCTTGGCGGATCGCCATTACTTTGCCATTACTGACGATTCAACTATGCAGGCTTAATTAACTTTCGTCAGCAGTACAATAGTATTAATCAGCCACAGGTGTACAAAGCACAAACTTATTAATCGACACGGCGCAGTAAAACTTTAAATTCAAGGGATAAAAAAACGGGCCATAAGGCCCGTTTTTTCTCAGCGCGTTCCAGTCAACTGTTGGCGCTCGTGGGCGCTTCCTTCCACGTTGTCTTGGTACCTTCATCAATGGCTTGCTGGACTGCTTTCTTGCGTGCATTTTCGGCACGACGGGTAAACACCCATGCCAAGAAGGTCACCAGCGATACCGAGAGTAGGATCAAACTGGCAATGGCATTGATCTCAGGCTTAACCCCAAGGCGCACAGCCGAGAACACCTCCATTGGTAAGGTTGTCGAGCCCGGTCCAGACACAAAGCTTGCCAGCACCAAGTCATCGAGTGACAGGGCGAAGGACATCATTGCGCCGGCTGCCAGCGAAGGCGCGATCATTGGAATGGTGATCAAGAAGAACACCTTTAAGGGCCGCGCGCCCAAGTCCATTGCCGCTTCTTCGATTGACAGGTCCAACTCACGCAGGCGCGAGGAGACAACCACAGCCACATAAGCCGTACAGAAGGTGGTGTGGGCAATCCAGATGGTGACGATGCCACGCTCTGATGGCCAGCCTAACAGCTGCGCCATGGCGACGAACAACAGCAGCAAAGACAGACCGGTGATCACCTCTGGCATTACCAGCGGCGCAGTGACCAAGCCACCGAACATGGTGCGCCCTTTAAAACGAGTAACTCGGGTTAGCACAAAGGCGGCCATGGTCCCCAATATCACCGCAGAAATTGCAGTGTAAAAGGCGATTTCCAATGAACGCATAACCGCACTGATCAACTGGGTGTTGTCGAGCAAACCGACATACCACTTCACCGACCAGCCGCCCCAAACAGTCACCAAACGCGAGCTGTTGAACGAGTAAATGACCAGGATGACCATCGGCAAGTAGATAAACAGGAAGCCGACCCAGAGCATGATGTTGGAGAAACTAAAGCGCTTATTCATGCTCGGCCCTCCATCTCTTTCGCTTGGTTACGGTTAAACAGGATGATTGGCACAATCAACACCGCCAGCATCACCACAGCCAACGCCGAAGCTACCGGCCAATCACGGTTATTGAAGAACTCTTGCCAGAGCACTTTACCGATCATCAGTGTTTCCGGGCCACCCAGCAGCTCTGGAATCACGAACTCACCGACCGCAGGAATAAACACCAGCATGCAGCCCGCGATAATGCCGTTTTTAGACAGCGGCACGGTGATTTTCCAGAAGCTATTGAAGGTGCTTGAGCCGAGGTCTGATGCAGCTTCCAGCAAGCTATGATCGTGCTTAACCAAGTTGGCAAATAGCGGCAAAATCATAAATGGCAAGTAGGAGTAAACAATACCGATGTACACTGCGAAGTTGGTATTAAGGATCTGCAACGGCTCGCTGATAACGCCAATCGACATCAGGGCACCGTTGAGCAAACCATTATTACTGAGAATTCCCATCCAGGCATAAACTCGGATCAGAATCGCCGTCCAAGTCGGCATCATCACCAGCAACAGGTAGACCGTCTGCATTTCTTTATTGGCGCGGGCAATTGCATACGCCATTGGATAACCAATGAACAGGCAAATAAGCGTGCTGATAAAGGCCATCTTCAGCGAGCCCAAATAGGCCGCCAGATACAGTTCATCTTCGGTCAGGAAGATGTAGTTGCCTAAATTAAGAATGATCGACAACTGGCCTTCAGCCCAGGTGTAAATCTCGGTGTAAGGTGGAATCGCAACGTCTGCTTCGGCAAAGCTGATTTTCATCACGATAATGAAAGGCAGCAGGAAGAACAGAAATAGCCAAATGAACGGAATGCCGATTACGACATGCCGGCCCTTGGGCATCCGGCGACTGATGCTTCGGGATATGTTCATGAGCGCAATGCCACCCCGCTATCGTCCTCCCACCAGACGAATACTTGGTCATCCCAAGTCGGCCGTGCACCCCGTCGCTCAGCGTTCGCGACGAACGACTGGACGATCTTGCCACTCGGCAGCTGCACATGGAACACCGAGTGACCGCCAAGGTAGGCGATATCGTGAACGGTGCCGCGCGACCAGTTGTATTCGAATGATGGCTGCTCGGTGGTGACCAAGAGCTTCTCGGGACGAATCGCGTAGGTAATGCTTTTGTCCTGTACCGAGGTGCTGACGCCGTGACCCACAAAAATATTGCGTTCAAGGTCGGGACTGTCAATCAGTGCGTGGGCTTCAGCATCATCGACAACCTGACCTTCGAACAGGTTGACGTTGCCAATGAACTCGCAGACCAGGCGGCTCGTTGGGGTTTCATAGATATCAATCGGGCTACCGATCTGGGCAATCCAACCCAGGTGCATAATTGCAATGCGCTGGGCCATGGTCATGGCTTCTTCTTGGTCGTGGGTCACCATTACGCAGGTCACACCTACGCGCTCGATGATTTCAACCAACTCCAACTGCATTTCTGAACGCAGTTTTTTATCCAGTGCGCCCATGGGCTCATCGAGCAACAGCAACTTCGGGCTTTTTGCCAGCGAACGGGCCAGCGCCACACGCTGACGCTGACCGCCTGACAACTGATGCGGCTTGCGTTTGGCGTACTGGGTCATATGCACGAGCTTGAGCATCTCGGCAACACGCGCCTCAATGTCAGCCTTTGCCATCTTGTCTTGCTTTAGACCGAAGGCAATGTTTTCCGCCACGGTCATATGCGGGAACAATGCATAGGACTGGAACATCATGTTGATCGGACGCTCGTAAGGCGGCATGTCGGTGATGTCTTCACCGTCGAGGAAGATTCGCCCTTCCGTTGGCCGCTCAAAACCTGCGAGCATGCGCAATAGGGTTGATTTGCCCGAGCCAGAACCGCCCAGCAAGGCGAAAATTTCGCCTTTATTGATAGTCAAAGAGACATCGTCGACAGCAACCGTTTCATCAAACTTTTTGGTCACACGCTCGATTCTGACCAGCACCTCTTTCGGTTGCTGATCGCCCTCAAGGACCTTTTTATAGGTACTAGAAGCAACTGCCATTACCAAACTCCCGCGAAATCGCGCCCGCCGACTTGGCAGCGGGCTGCTTAAAATTATTGTCCAGACTTAATCTTGGTCCAGCTGCGTGTCATCAGACGCTGGATCTTGCGAGGCATTTCCTGCTGGATATACAAGCGATCCAGCACCTCTTGAGGAGGGTAAACCGATGGATTTGTGCTGACTTCCTCGTCCATAAACTTAGCGGACTTAATATTTGGGTTGGCATAGCCCACGTAATCACTCACACCGGCAATCACTTCAGGTTGCAGCAGGTAGTTGATAAACGCGTGCGCTTCTTTAACATTTTTCGAGTCCGCTGGAACTGCAAGCATGTCGAACCACAGGTTGCCACCTTCTTTCGGAATGGCGTAAGCGATATCAATGCCTTTGCCTGCTTCTTCAGCACGGTCTGCGGCTTGCAGAACATCACCGGAGAAACCCGCCGCTACACAGATATTGCCATTAGCCAGGTCGCTGATGAATTTCGAAGAGTGGAAATAAGTCACGTAGGGACGCACTGTCAAAAGCTTCTCTTCAGCTTTCTTGTAGTCGTCCGGATTCTTGCTGTTTGGGTCAAGGCCCATGTAGTTGAGCACTGCCGGGATCATCTCGTCCGCGGAATCAAGGAACGACACCCCACAGGTGCTGAGTTTCTTCATGTTCTCGGGTTCGAACAACACGGCCCATGAATCAATATGGTCAACCCCGAGCACTTCTTTGACTTTCTCGACGTTGTAGCCGATGCCGTTCGTGCCCCACAGATAAGGCACTGCATACAGATTGCCTGGGTCATTGGTTTCCAGCTGCTTTAGCAAGCGCGGGTCCAGGTTCTTCCAGTTACTGAGTTGGCTGCGGTCCAGTTTTTGGAAGGCGCCAGCGCGGATTTGTTTACCCAGAAAGTTATTTGACGGCACCACAATGTCATAGCCGGTGTGGCCAGACAGTAATTTACCTTCCAGGGTTTCGTTGGAATCGAATACGTCGTACACCGGCTTGATGCCAGTGGTTTTCTGGAAGTCGGCCAAGGTGTTCTCGCCGATGTAATCACTCCAGTTGTAGATGTGCACGGTCGACTCAGCAGCTTGGGCTGCGGTCGCTACACCAAGTGCTAGTAAGCTGGCTGTCAGAGTTTTGCTTATTGAGAATCGCACACGTATGTCCTCTTATTATTGAGCGGCCAAAAAAGGGCCGGCACTGTATCGGATAAGATTGCTTCTGTTCAGTGGTCCATTGCTTGTCAGGCTGAACAACACGGCTTTACCCGCGCTCCCTGGCGACCCAACAACTGATCGCGAGACCTCATACTGAACGCGCTTAGTGGCGAACAGAAGAATTGAACAATACATGCAAGCTTCCATTTCCCAGCCGACCGAGCACAGAAAAGGCCAAGGCAACTGTTTCCATTTTAGATACCACTCTTCTGTGTCAGGCAGATAAACCCGCCTGACACAGAACTACAGGCTTACATCAGTAAGGCTTAACGGCCCGACTTGACCTTGGTCCAGCTACGCGTCATCGCACGCTGTACCTTCGGCGACAGCTCGGAGAAGGTGTACAACTTCTTCGAAGCTTCTTCAGTTGGGTAGATGCCTGGGTTGTTACGGATTTCTTCCGACACCAAAGGTGTCGCAGCAGCGTTACCATTTGGGTAAGCCACGTAATCAGAAATCGGGGCAATTACCTCAGGCTTGAGGATGTAGTTAAGGAAGGTATAAGCCTCATCAGCGTTCTTTGCATCTGCCGGGATGGCCATCATGTCGAAGAATGCCGCAGCGCCTTCTTTAGGAATGACATAGCTGACTGGCACGCCATTTTTGGCCTCTTCCGCACGGGCTTCAGCTTGGAAGACGTCACCGGACCAACCCAAGGCTACACAGATGTTGCCGTTTGCAAGATCGGAGATGTATTTGGATGAGTGGAAGTACGTGACGTCAGGGCGAATTTTGAGCAGCAGCTCTTCAGCTTTTTTAACATCCTCGACACTTTGCGCGATTGGATTCAGACCGAGATAGTGCAACGCGGCGGCGTAAACTTCCTCAGGCGCATCGAGCATGGCAACGCCGCACGACTTGAGCTTATCCATGTTCTCAGGTTTGAAAATAATGTCCCAAGAGTCGATTTTATCGGTACCCAGCGCGGCTTTCACTTTCTCTGGGTTGTAACCGATGCCCGTGGTGCCCCACAGGTAAGGGAAAGCATATTGGTTGCCTGGATCAGCCGCTTCCAGGGACTTCATCAGGTCTGGGTTGAGGTTTTTCCAATTTGGCAGCTTGGATTTGTCCAGCTTCTGGAAAACGCCCGCCTTGATTTGCTTCGCCAAAAACTGGTTCGACGGCACTACAACGTCATAACCCGAGGTACCGGCAAGTAACTTGGCTTCCAAGGTTTCGTTGCTGTCGAAAACGTCATAAACCACTTTTATGCCGGTTTCTTTCTGGAAGTTTTCCAGTGTGTCTTCAGCGATGTAATCGGACCAATTGTAAACATGTAGAACTTTATCCTGTGCGTGCGCTGCTCCCACTACAGCACCCGCCAAAGACAACGCGAGAAGGGTTTTACCGAAAAATTTCATGCGTAAAGCTCCTGTTGTTTTATAAGTTATTCCAGAAGATGGCGCAGCCTGTTTGCACCACCTTCCGGCGAGCCTGGCCAACGCACTGGCGCAGTCTGGCAATTTCATCGACTTTTTTAAACACTCAACTGATTCCAGCTGCGAGTTATTTACGTTGATGCCTTAACCCATTACCTCAGCAGCCGTCAGATCAAGGCATTGACGGGCCTTGGCAATCAGTTCATCGATCTCTGCCTTACTGATAACCAGGGGTGGCGAAATAATCATGGTGTCGCCAACGGCACGCATGATCAAACCATTACTGAAACAGTGTGTGCGGCAGATCATGCCAACACCTGTATCACTCGGATAACGTTCACGCGTCGCTTTGTTCTTCACCAGTTCAATAGCGCCGAGCATGCCAACACCGCGAACTTCACCTACCAATGGATGGTCAGCCAGCTCTCGTAAACGTTTCTGCAAATACGGTGCCGTTTCTTCTTTAACTCGCTCAACAATTTTTTCTTCACGCAAAATACGCAGATTCTCCAACCCCACAGCTGCCGCAACCGGATGTCCGGAATAGGTGAAGCCATGGTTGAAGTCACCGCCTTGATTGAGCACTTCGACGATCTCGTCGCGGACGATCAAACCGCCCATTGGGATGTACCCAGAGGTCAGGCCCTTGGCAATCGTCATCATGTCCGGGGCGTTACCGAAATAATCGCTACCAAACCACTCGCCGGTACGGCCAAAGCCACAAATCACTTCGTCAGCCACAAACAGAATCTCGTACTTGGCGAGAATCTCACGGACCTTTGGCCAGTAGGTATCAGGCGGAATGATCACGCCGCCGGCGCCCTGAATTGGTTCAGCAATAAAGGCTCCAACATTGTCAGCGCCGACTTCAAGAATCTTCTTTTCCAGCTCTTCTGCTGCCCAAATACCGAATTCGTCAGGCGTCATGTCGCCGCCATCAGCGAACCAGTACGGCTGGGCAATATGGACGATGCCTGGGATCGGCAAATCGCCTTGCTCGTGCATATAGGTCATACCACCCAAACTCGCACCGGCCACGGTTGAACCGTGATAACCGTTGAGGCGGCTGATGATGACTTTCTTATTTGGCTTGCCCTTGACCGCCCAATAGTGGCGGACCATACGCAGCATGGTGTCATTGCCTTCAGAGCCCGAGCCGGTGAAGAAGACATGGTTCATACCTTCAGGGGCCAACTCTGCAATCGCCTTGGCCAACTCGAGTGCTGGCGGCGTGGCAGTCATGAAGAACATGTTGTAGTACGGCAGTTCTTGCATCTGTTTATAAGCAGCTTCGGCCAGCTCTTTACGACCGTAGCCCACTGCCACACACCACAGACCGGCCATGGCATCGAGGATTTTGTTGCCCTCGCTGTCCCACAGATAAACCCCGTCTGCTTTGGTGATAATGCGCGGCCCTACTTCCGCCAATTGTTTGAAGTCGGTGAACGGTGCGAGGTGATGCTCGCGGCTCATCGCCTGCCACTCAAGGGTTTTCGGGTTAGTCGCTTGGTTAGTCATATCCACCTCTAAAAATGCATGTAGCGAGCGCCGGGCGGGTTATGCCCGGCGCGCGTTCAATTACACAGACAGCAGCAGGAATTCACGCTCCCAGGAGCTGATCACCCGCTTGTAGTTCTCATGCTCTGCACGCTTCACCGCGACATAGCCGCTGATGAACTTGCGGCCCAGATATTCCTCGGCCAGCTTGCAGTTTTCCATACGCTCCAGCGCAGCTTCCAGGGTCAGTGGCAAGCGCAGGTTGCGGCGCTCATAGCCACGCCCTACTACAGGCGCACTCGGCTCAATGCCTTCAACCATACCGATATAACCGCATAACAGACTAGCGGCCAGCGCGAGATAGGGGTTGGCGTCAGCGCCGGCCAGTCGGTTCTCGACGCGGCGATTCTCTGGGTCGGCATCAGGTACACGCAGACCCACAGTGCGGTTCTCTTCACCCCACTCCACGTTAACCGGTGCAGAAGTATCCGGCAGAAAGCGGCGGAACGAATTAACGTTAGGCGCGAACAGCGGCAGCAACTCAGGAATCAGCTTCTGCAAACCACCAATGTGGTTCAAGAACAGCTGGCTCATGGTGCCGTCTTCATTAGAGAAAAGGTTCTTGCCGGTTTTCTTGTCGATGATGCTTTGGTGCACATGCATCGCGCTGCCAGGCTGATCAGTAATCGGCTTGGCCATGAAGGTCGCCGTTACATCGTGCTTGAGCGCCGCTTCACGCATGGTGCGTTTAAACACCAGCACCTGGTCGGCCAAGTGCAGGGGCTCGCCATGGCGGAAGTTGATTTCCATCTGCGCCGGCCCTTCTTCGTGGATCAGGGTATCGAGGTCCAGGCCCTGAATCTCACACCAGTCATACATGTCTTCAAACAGCGGGTCGAATTCGTTCGCGGCATCAATGGAGAACGACTGGCGGCCAGTTTCCGGACGTCCGGAGCGGCCCAATGGGGCTTCCAGGGGGAAATCCGGGTCAGCATTACGCTTGGTTAGATAGAACTCCATCTCCGGCGCCATGATCGGCTGCCAGTCTTTGTCAGCGTAGAGCTTGAGTACTTTCTTGAGAATGTTACGCGGCGACAATTCAATCGGATTGCCTTGCTTGTCGTAGGTGTCGTGGATCACCTGCGCAGTCGGCTCAATGGCCCAAGGCACAAGGAACACAGCGGTCTCGTCGGGACGGCAAACCATGTCAATGTCTGCGGCGTCGAGCAGGTCGTAATAGATGTCATCCTCGACATAGTCGCCCGTCACGGTTTGCAGCAGCACACTTTCCGGGAGGCGCATGCCTTTTTCCGCGATGAACTTGCTGGTCGGCGAGATCTTGCCGCGGGCGATGCCGGTAAGATCACTTACCAGACACTCAACTTCGGTGATTTTGCGTTCTTTCAGCCAGCTGGAAAGCTGGTCTATTTTGGTACTCATAGAGACCTCAGGGTTGGTTGAGCCGACTATTAATTAAGTCGACCTCAGCGTTGCCCCGCCCTCTTCCTGCAAGCCTCACCAAAGGCCTGGAAGATGGCGAGATAATTCGGATTAGATCGTACCTGCCATTCAGGATGCCATTGCACCCCTAAAGCAAAGCTTTTAGCACCTTCGACGGAAAAAGCTTCGATTAACCCGTCAGGCGCCAGCGCTTCAACTCGAAGGCCCGGCGCCAGACGCTGAACGCCCTGGCCATGAATAGAATTTACTTCAATCTCTGCTGGCAAGCCGATGCCAGCGAGAATGCCACCCGGCTGCACATGCAGCGCGTGGCTAGGTGCGTACTGCACCTCGAGCGGTTGATTTTGCGGCTCGCGATGATCCATAAAACCGGGGACTTCGTGCACTTTCTGGTGCAGCGTGCCACCGTAGACCACATTCATTTCCTGAAAACCGCGACAGACACCGAGCACTGGAAGACCTGCTTCGATAGCAGCTTTCAACAACGGCAGCGCCGTACTGTCGCGTGCAGGATCATGCAAGGTGCCAGGCTCGCTTGACGGTCCATTGTAGTGATGAGGTTCAACATTAGACGGTGAGCCGGTAAACAACAAACCGTGCAGATTATTGAGCAGAGCCGGCTGATCGAGCAGCTCGCCAATTGAAGGAATGATCACTGGCAGACCACCGGCACCCAGCACCACAGCGCGAACATATTTATCGCCGGTAACGTGGTAGGGATGAGGGCCAATCTGTTTTGTATCAGAGGTAACGCCGATTATCGGCAGGCGTGACATGGGACACCCGTTTTATTGCTGTTAGTGGGTTTGAGCCGAGCTTAGCCTTGTTCATTTTTTTTCACAATAGCCATGTAAAAAATTAAACACACACCGCTGAGCACCGCACAGGCAAAGGGCTCTAAGCCCCACGAAATGCCCCGAAACGCCCTAAAATTGGCCATGCAGCCCCTTTTTGGGGCAAAATACGCCTCTCTTGACAGCGTCAGGTGTTTAAGATTGACTCACACCTGTGCATTCGCATGATTGATATTTTTAACAAGAAAGGTGTTGCATCATGTCGGTACCCCCGCGTGCCGTTCAGCTTAATGAAGCGAACGCGTTCCTTAAGGAACATCCTGAGGTCCAGTTCGTCGACCTTCTTATTGCAGATATGAATGGCGTGGTGCGTGGCAAACGCATCGAACGCGCCAGTCTTCATAAAGTGTACGAGAAAGGTATTAACCTTCCCGCGTCTTTATTCGCACTCGATATCAATGGCTCAACGGTAGAAAGTACCGGCCTGGGTCTGGATATTGGCGATGCGGACCGTATCTGCTTCCCGATTCCCGACACCCTGTGCAATGAACCATGGCAGAAGCGCCCAACCGCGCAGCTGTTGATGACCATGCACGAACTCGATGGCAAGCCATTCTTTGCCGATCCACGAGAGGTGTTGCGACAGGTAGTACAGAAGTTCGACGAACTAGGCCTGACCATCTGCGCCGCTTTCGAATTAGAGTTTTACCTGATTGATCAGGAGAACGTGAACGGCCGTCCACAGCCGCCACGCTCGCCGATTTCAGGTAAGCGCCCACACTCGACTCAGGTTTACCTGATTGATGACCTCGACGAATACGTAGATTGCCTGCAAGACATGCTCGAAGCTGCAAAAGAGCAAGACTTGCCTGCAGATGCCATCGTCAAGGAAAGCGCGCCGGCTCAATTCGAAGTCAACCTGCATCACACGAAAGACGCGATCAAGGCCTGCGACTATGCGTTGCTGCTTAAGCGCCTGATCAAGAACATTGCCTACGACCACGAAATGGACTCGACCTTTATGGCCAAGCCGTATCCGGGTCAGGCAGGCAATGGTCTGCACGTGCATATTTCCTTGCTCGACAAGAAGACTGGCGAAAACATCTTTACCTCGGAAGATCCGTTGGAAAACGATGCCCTGCGCCATGCGATTGGCGGCATTCTGGAAACCATGCCAGCGTCAATGGCGTTCCTCTGCCCTAACGTCAACTCATACCGCCGCTTTGGCGCACAGTTTTATGTGCCAAACGCACCGAGCTGGGGGATTGATAACCGCACGGTCGCAATCCGCGTACCCACCGGTAGCCCGGATTCGGTAAGGATTGAGCAGCGTGTTGCCGGTGCTGACGCCAATCCATACCTGATGATGGCCTCGATTCTGGCCGGTATTCACCATGGTTTGACCAATAAAATTGATCCAGGCGAGCCGATTGAAGGCAACTCCTACGAGCAATGTGAGCAGAGCCTGCCCAACAACCTGCGCGATGCATTGCGCGAGTTGGACGACAGCGAAATCATGGCCAAGTACATCAGCCCTGAATACATCGACATCTTCGTCGCCTGTAAAGAAAGTGAGCTGGCCGAATTTGAGCACTCGATCTCAGACTTGGAGTACAACTGGTACTTGCATACTGTATAAAATCAGTTGATACCCGACGCCGGCCATAGAGCCGGCGTCTTTTTGTGTAGTGAGGCCCTGAACAAAAAGAGGTCGTTGTTTTTCCGAAGTTACTCAGCTCGACCTGCCAAGTACCCACTTTCCAACCGCCGCCCACGCCGTGGTTGATCATGCTTACAGGAACAGATCTATGCCCCGTTTGTACGCTCTGGTTTTGCTCATATTGGCCCCATTCACGGCCAATGCCGAAGAGATGATTCGCGTCTACAACTGGAATGACTACATTGCACCGCAAGTCCTCAAGGACTTCGAAGCAGAAACTGGCATCAAGGTCGAATATCACACTTTCAGCACGGCGGATGAACTTAAAAAAGCCATGGCCAGTGGCGAAGCGATCGATGTGGCCGTGCCCTCCAATGACACCCTCCCCGAACTAATCAAAGCCAAGGCAATCTTGCCCTTGGACAAGAGTCGGTTGCCTAACCGCATCCACCTCGACAAACAATTGCTGAGCAAGCTCGCAGCGGTTGACCCCGACAACAACTACGCCGTTCCCTACTTGTGGGGCGCCGTTGGCTTGGCCATCAACACCCCCAAAGCAGAGGCGGCCTACGGCGGTCCATTACCGGATAGCTGGAGCGTGCTGTTTGACCCGCAGAACGCGGCACGCTTAAGCGGCTGCGGCATCAGCGTTCTGGATGCTTCGGATGAAACCCTGTCGCTGGTGCTTAACTACCAAGGTCGCGACTTCTCGCGCAGTGCGCCCAGCCGCATTCGACGCGCCGGCGAGGTGCTCAAAAGTATTCGCCCTACTTTGCGTTATATAGACAGCGAGCGTTACATCGAAGACCTCAACAGCGGCAAGTTGTGCATGGCCATGGCATGGGTCGGCGACGCCCTGGCAGCCAAGCAGGCCGGTCAACCCATCAATTTTATGGTGCCCGCCGAAGGCTCGGTGTTGTTCATCGATAACTTAGTGATTCCGAGCACAGCACGCCGCGCCGACCTCGCCTATCGCTTTATCGATTACCTGATGCAGCCTAAGGTTGCCGCCCAGATCACCACTGAAACGCTTTACCCGAACGCCAACAGTGACTCCAAACAGTTCCTGGATGCCTCACTGCAAGCGATGCCTGACCTCTACCCTAGTCGTGACACCAAACGTCGCCTATACACGCTTAAATCGCTCTCTGAGGAGCAAAAAGCAGTGCGCGACGAGGTGTGGCAACAGTTTATCGCTCCGTAAACCCAGCCCTCTACTTGAACCCTGTCGGGTAACGGCTACTGTTAAGGCGTTACTTCGACAGATCAGTATGAAATGAACGGGCCTCGCCAGGGTTTGCAGTCCAAAATGGCAATAAATTGACGCAATCAATCCCAATCACCTATTGTTGACAGCTACCTATCCGCCGCAATGGAATGTTCTGGAGCGCCTATGAAAACTGCACATTTATTGTTGGTCATGCTGCTGACTACCCTGCTCACCGGCTGCGGCTACAACGAGATGCAACGTCAGGATGAAGCCGTAAAGGCCGCCTGGTCTGAAGTTATCAACCAATACCAACGCCGTGCTGACTTAGTCCCCAATCTGGTGAATACCGTCAAAGGTTATGCCCAGCACGAAGAAAAAGTATTCGTCGAAGTTACCAATGCCCGCGCCAAAGTCGGCAGCGTGCAGATCGACAGCGACTCGCTCAACGATCCGCAAAAGCTTCAACAATTCCAGGCCGCACAAGGCGAATTATCCAGCGCCTTGTCGCGCTTGATGGTGGTCAGTGAACGCTACCCAGATTTGAAAGCCGACGGCTTGTTCCAGAATCTTCAAGCGCAACTTGAAGGCACCGAAAATAGAGTCACTGTTGCGCGAAATCGCTACGTGCAAGCCGTTCAGCAATACAACACGCTGATTCGCACCTTCCCCAATAACCTCACCGCAATGGTCATGAGTTATTCAGTTAAGCCAAACTTCAGTGTCGAAAACGAAAAAGAAATATCCACAGCGCCAAAGGTCGACTTCGGCAACGGCACAGCACCTGCTACGCAATAACATGAAGCTATTTTGCAGCTGGCTTCAGCGCATTGTTTTAGCGCTGCTGGTGTTCGCTCCGCTGATAGCGCATGCGGCCGACGTGCCGATAGTCACGCGTCATGTCACCGATCAAACCGGCACCCTCACCGCCGCGCAGATCGATCAGCTCGACCAACAACTGGCTGAGCTGGAGAAACGCAAAGGTGCGCAGGTTGTAGTGCTGATCGTCAGCACCACTGCACCTCAGGACATCGAAAGTTATTCATTAGCCGTTGCCGAGGCCAACAAGATTGGGCGCAAGGGCACGGATGACGGCTTGTTGCTGCTGGTTGCCAAAGATGACCGGCGTGATCGCATCGAAGTCGGCTACGGCCTCGAAGGCGCAATACCCGATGCTGCCGCAGCGCGCATCCAGCGTGAATACATTGAGTCGCGCTTTAAACAGGGCGACTTTTTCGCAGGCATTCGCGACGGGCTTGATGCGCTGACCCTGTTGATTGATGGCGAGAACCTGCCCGCACCGTCCAACGACACTACTGGCTCAGGCTCAAATCCGACAGATATCGGCATATTCGGCTTGGTCATTGCGCTGTTCCTACGCGGCATGACCCGGCGCATGCCGATAGTACTGCGTATGGGCCTGGGCGGCGTGATCACGGGCATCGTCTGCGCATTCATTCTCGGCACCCTTGGCGCAGCGTTGATCGGCGCACTGGTTGGCGCAATGATCATGCTGCTGCCCTTCGGTGGTATCAGCATGGGCGGTGGATCCGGACGCGGCGGTGGCGGTTTTGGCGGTGGCGGTTTTGGTGGCGGGGGCGGCGGCTTTAGCGGCGGCGGCGGTAGTTTCGGAGGCGGCGGTTCGTCGGGTAGCTGGTGATGACAGTGATTAAACGCGTATTCACCAATCTCTTTTCTGGCTGGTTTCAGTTGGGCCGAAGCTTTCCGGCGCCGGTGCTGGATGAGATCGGCAAAGCCATTGGCTCAGGTGAGGCGCAGCATATTGGCGAGGTTCGCTTTGCCATTGAAGCCCGTATGCACATTATTGATGTGCTTGCCGGGATGACATCGCGCGCTCGCGCCGAGCAGGTTTTTGCTGAGCAAGGCGTTTGGGATACCGAGCACAACAGCGGGATTTTGATCTACCTGCTGCTGGCCGAAAAGCGGGTTGAAATCGTCGCCGACCGCGGTATTGCTCGCCATGTTGATCAAGCACAGTGGGACGCCGTCTGCAGCAGAATGTGCGAGCACTTTGCTCAGGGCCTGTGGCGCCAGGGCAGCCTGGAAGCCATAGACCAAGCCCATGGTTTGCTCAGGCAATTCTTTGCAGACCCACGCCTCGGCAACCCAAATGAGCTGCCCGATCAGCCCATTATTCTGTAACCTGCGTTGGCCTACATACGCCAAGTCAGCTAAACGTGCATTGCGCCCGCCTGATTCGGCCGACTCACATCCCATGACCTGAGCAGACCATGCCGCGCCCGACAACTGTTCGTAAACCTCGCGCCAGCAGCCAAGCCCGAATTGCCGCGATTCTGGCGGTCGCCCGTGAATTGCTTGCCGAGCAAGGCGTTGCTGGTTTATCAATCTACAGCGTTGCTCAACGTGCACAGATCCCGCCATCCTCGGTCTATCACTTTTTCACCAGTGTCCCGGCCTTGCTTGAAGCGCTTACCGCCGATATTCATGCAGCCTTTCGGGCCTGCTTGCAGGAACCTGTTGATCATCAGCAGTTGCACTGTTGGCGTGACCTGTCCGCCATTGTCGAACAGCGCATGCTGGCAATTTACGCAAAGGACGCCGCAGCCCGCCAACTGATTCTCGCCCAGCATGGCCTCAGCGAGATCACCCAGGCTGACCGCCAGCATGACATTGAACTGGGCCAACTGATGCAAAGGTTGTTCGAGCAGCACTTTGCCCTGCCGACACTGCCTGAGGATATTGACGTCTTTGCCCTGGCCATGGAGTTGGGCGATCGCGTCTATGCCCGGTCGGTCCAACTGCATGGCCATATCAGCCCACGCCTCGCCGAAGAAGGCATGCGCGTATTCGATGCTTACCTAGGCCTGTACCTGCCGCCCTTCCTACCCAAGCGAGCATCAACGCTCGAATTACCCGCCACAGCCAACGGCTGTGGTTAGAACGCCGGATATTTATCGATATTTACCTGCCAAATTAACTGTTTTAATGCTTTAAAAATAATTATTGGCTTTTAAAGCAGATATTTATCGGCTATAAATGCACCATCTTAAAACCACCCCGCGCTGATTTCACACGCCAACAAAGAGTGCCACCACAGCGCTGACTGTTTTTCCGAGGTGTTCAATGTCACGTACCGTTACTGTCGCTGCCACGCAAATGGCTTGCTCGTGGGATCGCGCTGCCAACCTTGCCAACGCTGAAAAACTGGTGCGTGAGGCCGCCGCAAAAGGCGCGCAGATCATCCTGATTCAAGAGCTGTTCGAGACCCCCTACTTCTGTCAAAAACCCAACCCCGACTACCTGCAACTGGCGACCCAGGTTGAAGAAAACGCAGCCATCGCCCACTTTCAAAAGATCGCAAAAGAGTTGCAGGTGGTGTTGCCAATTAGCTTTTATGAGCGTGCCGGACGTGCACGCTTCAACAGCATCGCGATTATCGATGCCGACGGCAGTAACTTAGGCATCTACCGAAAAAGCCACATTCCAGACGGCCCCGGCTATCACGAGAAGTATTATTTCAATCCCGGCGATACCGGTTTCAAAGTCTGGGACACCCGCTACGCCAGGATCGGCGTGGGTATCTGCTGGGATCAATGGTTCCCCGAGTGCGCCCGAAGCATGGCACTGCTCGGTGCCGAGATCCTGTTTTACCCCACGGCCATTGGCAGCGAGCCACATGACCCTAACATCACCTCACGCGATCACTGGCAGCGTGTACAGCAAGGCCATGCCGGCGCCAACCTGATGCCACTCGTTGCCAGTAACCGTATCGGCCGTGAGGAGCAAGGCGACTATGACATCAGGTTTTATGGTTCATCATTTATAGCCGATCAATTTGGCGCTAAAGTTGAAGAACTCAACGAAAGCGAAGAAGGGGTGCTCGTCCACAGCTTCGACCTCGATCAACTTGAACATACGCGCAGTGCCTGGGGCTCCTTCCGCGACCGTCGTCCGAATTTGTATGCGCCACTGAAAACCCTCGATGGTGTGCTGGCCTCGTAACCTATTTATGCCAGCCTCTGCTCAGCGCCCTTGGCGCGCGCAAAGGTTGCTTCTACCCTTTATTTGCAGGTGATTGTGATGACCACATTGAATAGCACCCCTCGCACCGATGGCTTTCGCATGCCGGCCGAGTGGGAAACCCACAGCAAAACCTGGATGGTCTGGCCGCAGCGCCCTGACAACTGGCGCTTGGGCGCCAAGCCCGCACAACAGGCCTTCAGTGTGGTTGCCAAAGCCATTGCGGAGTTTGAGCCGGTGACCGTTTGCGTATCGGCGCAGCAGTATGAAAACGCCTGTGCGCGTCTCGACCATCGCAATATCCGCGTGGTTGAAATCAGTACCGACGATGCCTGGGTGCGCGATACCGGCCCAACCTTTGTCATTAACAGCGAAGGTGAAGTGCGCGGTGTTGATTGGCAGTTCAATGCGTGGGGCGGCTTTAACGGTGGCTTGTATTGGCCATGGAACCGTGACGACCAAGTCGCCAGCAAAGTTCTGCAGATCGAAAGCTGTGCCCGTTATCGTACCGAGGATTTTGTCTTGGAAGGCGGTTCAATCCACGTCGACGGTGAAGGCACGCTGATCACCACCGAAGAGTGCTTGCTCAATCCCAACCGTAACCCGCACATGAACCGTGAACAGATTGAGGCGGTGCTCAGTCAGCACTTGGCAATCGACAAGGTTATTTGGCTACCCGACGGCTTATACAATGATGAAACCGATGGTCACGTCGACAACTTCTGCTGCTACGTGCGCCCGGGCGAAGTCATGCTGGCATGGACCGATGACGAGCAGAACCCAAACTACCCGCGCTGCCAGAAAGCCATAGCTGTATTAGAAAGCACGCCTGACGCTAAAGGCCGCAAGCTTGTTGTGCATAAGATGCCGATTCCGGGTCCAATGTATGCAACGGATGACGAGTGCGCTGGCGTGGATCTCGTGGCAGGCTCGCAAGATCGCCACCCTGAGTCGCGGCTGGCGGGTTCTTATGTCAACTTCTTGATCGTCAACGGCGGAATTGTTGCGCCATGCTTTGATGATCCTTGCGATGAAGAAGCCAAAGCCATTCTCAGTCGGGTGTTCCCGGACCATCGCGTTGTGATGGTGCCTGGGCGTGAAATTCTCCTCGGCGGCGGCAACATCCATTGCATCACTCAGCAGCAACCTGCGGGTCAAACACGTTAAATACGGCCCCTAAAAGCCCGGCAAACGGTAGGGTGGGTGACGCTTTTTTCACCCACCATCGGTGGTGACCACGCAAGCTCAATCCTGAAGCATCCCACTGGCTGAACCTTGGTGGATAAGTTCCGCGCGGGAGAGCGCCCATCACTCAAATAAAAACGCCCGGTGCACTGCACCGGGCGTTTTAGCGAAATAGCTGTAAAGCTATATCAGAACTCGACCTAACTACAGCTTACCGACTTACAGCAAAGGCAGGGTGTAGCTCACGATCAGACGGTTTTCGTCGATGTCGTTGCCGAAGTTAGAGCGCACAGACGCATTACGCCAGCGCATGCCCAGGTTCTTCAGCGGACCTTCCTGGAACACGTACATCAACTCGGTGTTGCGCTCCCACTCTTTGCCTTCCGAGTTGTTAGCGCCGCCCTGGTCAACATTGTCGCCGCTGAGGTAGCGGGTCATAAAGGTCAAACCTGGGATGCCAATAGCCGCGAAGTTATAGTCATAGCGCGCTTGCCAGGACTTCTCGTCCTTGTTGGCAAAGTCGCTGATCTGTACATAGTTGACCAAGAACGGATCGGTGTTACCGACGTAAGCAAAGCCGCTGTCGCCGGTCATGCTCTGATAACCCAGACCGAAGCTATGGCCGCTAACGCTGTAGGTAGTCATGATGCCGTAAGCATCGTTGTCGATGGTGCTGCGACCGTCGTCAGTCGAATGCGCGTAACGCACATCAGTCTTCAAGGTCTGACCGTCAGCCACAGGCCATACATGCACCAGGTTGAAAGAGTTCTGTTTGTAGAAATCTTCCAGATTGGAGTAGTAGTAGCCAGCAGTCAGCTCTTTGGTGACCTTATAGGTGCCGCCAATGTAATCGAACGAGTCGGTGGTGTTGCCACCTGTGACCGCGATACCACGGGTGCCACCGGAGGTGACCGAGATATCTTCGTAATCGTTGGAGTTACGGTTGTTCACTTCGCGAATATGCGCAGCGTCGAGGGTCAGGCCGTCGATTTCCTGCGAAACCAACTGACCACCGCTAAACACCTGCGGCAAGAGACGGCCGTCGCTAGAGGCGATTGCCTGGTTTTTGTACTGCAGGCTACCCACCTTCAATACAGTCTTGGATATCTTGGCTTTACCGGCAACAGCCAGGCCAGAGGAAGTGTCCTGCGAGCCGCCCGAACGATCCGGAACCAGCAAACCACTGCCCGCGGTGCCGCCACCCGAGTCCAGTTTGAAACCAAAAGTGCCAATCGCATCGACACCAAACCCAACTGTGCCCTCGGTATAACCCGAGTCAGCGCGCAGAATGAAGCCTTGAGCCCACTCTTCCGATTTAGACTGAGCAGCGCCATCCTGACGGAAGTCACGGTTGAAGTAGAAGTTGCGCGCCTCAAGAGTGGCCTTGCTGTCTTTCAGGAATTCAGCGTGGGCAGTTTGGCTCAAGGACAAGCCCAAAGTGCTGGCGGTGACAGCCAGCGCCAAGGAGGTCTTTCTCATTATGATTTACTCCAGTGTTATAGGGACACACATCAACACACGCACACCATTCAGGGACGAAGACATCGCGCATGCCGAATCTTTGTTAAGCCCACACCGCTAACGCTCAGGCAGCCGAATAGGCGCCAGCAAAGCGTTAGCGGTAAGGCTAAAAATCAGGGAGTCAAGGCAGCGGGTCTAGATCTATAAGTGCGACAGAGCAAGTATTGCGAATGGCAGAAAGCTTTCATGGCACAGGTCTCTTCATTTTTTATTGTCAGCCGGTCACGGGGGACGACTCACTTATGAAGCTCGTGTTACAGATTCTGTGCCAATAATTGTAAAAAACATTAAAACCATTATAAATCAGATATTTACGTAAATTCTGAGTGTATAAACTGGCTTCAAGCACAGGCCAATGAGCGCTTTTTTGCCGAACTCAGCCTTACTGCAGGCGGAATACCGCCAGTGGCCAAAGCCAATGTGCAGCGCGCTAATCAGCCCAGTACGATCTGGTCTTTACCTTGGTTCTTGGCTTTGTACATGGCCTCATCTGCGCGGGCAAAGACACTGTCCAATGCCAAGTCGGCACTATTGATGCTCGTCAGCCCCTGACTCACAGTCACCCCGAACTGCTTATCATCATGGCTGAAGCGCAACTGGTTGATTTCGCGCTGCAGACGCTCGGCAATTTGCTTGGCTAAGGCCGTTTCACAACCCGGAAATAACGCAGCAAACTCCTCCCCACCGATGCGCCCAAACAGATCACCGCGCCGCAACACCGACACGCCACAGGCGGCCATCTTTCGCAGCACTTGATCGCCCACCTGATGCCCGTACTTGTCGTTGATCTGTTTGAAGTTATCGATATCGAGTAACAAGAACGACAAGGGCGTACCAAACTTGCGGGCATGCTCGAACTCTTTCTGGGCACACTCGAAGAAATGCCGGCGATTGCTGCTCTCAGTCAGGACATCAGTGGTCGCCAAGCGTTGTAACTCACCTTCAAGCTGCTTCTTTTCCGTGATGTCTTCGGCGATGCCAACCACAATGGTGGCCTCGCCTTCTTGGCTCAGGCGGCCCATGAAACACTTATCACTGAGCCAACGAAGCTGGCCGTCAGCCCGGATAATGCGGTATTCGCGGGACTCTACAGCACCGGTCTGCAAAACCTTGGCCAAGCTATTGGCGGCGTACTCAACATCGTCGGGATAGATCGAGTTACGCCATTCGCCGTAGTCCGCCATCAGCGATGCAGCCGGGCGCCCAAATATGCGCTCATAGGCCGGGCTGACATAAATGACTTTTTGGGTATTCCAATCAAGTGCCCAGACCACAGCATTGATACTGCCCAATAACGAGCTGATCAGCTGTTCACGCTCACGTAAGCGGGTTACCTCTGAACGGCTGTGCAACAACGCTAGCGTTAACTCTTCAAGCTCTGTTAAGAGGCGGCTCTGCTCATCCATGGGGCTGTTCCTGGCATGGGTTGGTACTAGTAAATGCCTAGATAAGAGGTGAAACATAGTGTTTAGTTCTAAAAAACAGAAAAAGCCCGCCAAGTGGCGGGCTTTTTCGACGAACGTGCTACTTAAATACTAGCAGTAGGCCGCAGCGAGTAGGTTTTTAGCTGCACAGCAAAATCGCGCAGCGACTGTATGCCACTGGCTTCAGCGTCGTGTACCCAATGCTTGATGGCTTCGAGCATCTCGTGCCCATTGGAACTGGTTTTGGCCCAGATCATTTGCAGCGCCAAGCGCTTTTCATAAATGACTTTCAGAGCCTGACTTTGCTCAAGCATGGCATCAATGCGCAGTTGGTGATGATCATTGAGCAAGCTGGTCTCACGCGACAGCAGGCGTTTGGCCCGGTGAAAGCGGTCACGTACCGAAGCATCGGCCTTGGCAAGCTCTTGCTTAACCAACGGCGCAATCACCAACTTGCGGTATTGCGCCATGATCTGAAAGCGATTGTTAAGGATCGCCATCGCGGTGTCCATGTCCAGGCTGTGCTTGCCTTCAACTCGATGGGCAATAGGCGCAACACGTTGCACCTTGGCCAAACGGAAAAAGCTGAATAGCTTGATCCATGCCCAGCCCATGTCGAACTCCCACTTACGTACCGAAAGCTTGGCTGAGTTTGGGTAGGTGTGGTGGTTGTTATGCAGCTCTTCACCACCAATCAAGATCCCCCAAGGAACCAGGTTGGTCGCGGCATCACGGCATTCAAAATTACGGTAGCCCACGGCATGGCCGAGGCCATTGATGACGCCAGCAGCCCACACCGGAATCCACATCATCTGTACAGCCCAAACCGTAATACCGGCGGCACCAAACAGCGCCAGATCGATAACCGCCATAATAGCCACGCCACCCAAACGGAAACGCGTGTACAGATTGCGTTCGATCCAGTCTTCCGGGCAGTTCTTACCGTAGATACGCAGGGTTTCCGGGTTGCTGGCTTCTTCGGCGTACAACTCGGCGCCTGTGCGCAAAACGGTGCTCAGGCCTTTGATTACCGGGCTGTGCGGGTCATCTTTGGTTTCACACTTGGCGTGGTGTTTACGGTGAATAGCCGTCCACTCACGGGTGTTCTGCGCCGTGGTCAGCCACAGCCAAAACCGGAAAAAATGCTTAAGCGCCGGGTGCAGTTCAAGTGCACGGTGCGCGGAGTAACGGTGCAAATACACCGTTACGCTGACGATCGTAATATGCGTCATCAGTAGGGTGACTGCGATCAATTGCCAGACCGACAAGTCGAGAATACCGTTGTACCACATGCGTTAGAGAACCTCTCTGAAGGTAAATACACGGTGTCTTTAGAATTATCACCGAGCAGCATTATGTCTATCTTAAAGCAGAACACCAGACGGACTTTTGCATATGAATGTTACGAGATAGCTCACGGTGACCACGCACGGGGAAAACGGGCCCTAAGCCCCCGGTGTAATGGGCGTATTGGCGATTTTCGCGCACAACCGTTCAACGTCTCAAATAGACGACCGGTTATATTGGATATGCTGTCTAAATCTGCATAAACAAGGTTAACAAGAGGGTTTCGTGCAATTTAAGGGTCGATCTCCCGATAAATTAGCCTCGAGCTAACGGCGGCCTAGCAGCTGCTCGCGCAGAGCGGAGTCACGGGTTTTCGGGTCGAACCAGATGCCGAAAAAAGCCTTGACAAATGCGCTATCCCGCACTTCGTGGTGCAAACGGCCATCCACATAGAACTGACACCCCTCAGCCAAGTTTACCCCAGTAATGCGCTGCCCCTCTTTTATGTCAACAAATGCACGCTGCATCTCACCACGCCATTCCACCAATTGCGCTGGGCTGACCTGATTACCTGATGTACGTCGGATTTCATCGAGGCTGGCGTCGACAAACTGTTCACGACTGATATCACGGTGATAAATCAGTTCGAGGGCAAAGGGTTTCGTGCTATCGAAGGGTTGTTGAGCGCTCCACAGCCGCGCGGTGTAGATGCGCAAACCCCAGATGCGCAAATCGCCTTGGCCAACCAACTCGGTGTCTGGCAGCACAGTGCGCCAACCGGCTGTGGCGCTGAGCGGCACCACGATCAAGCAGCATATGAGCCACAGGTGCACAAGGGTCGAGCGACTCATCAAAAGTGCTCCCGGTGAGATTACAGGCTGCTGCCTTGATCGGACTAAAAAAACAGATGCACCAGCAAACCACAACAGGCGCTGAGGATAATCACCTCTATTACGCCACGTTTGTAGCGTAGCAAGGCCACAACAGCCGCGGCGGCTAGAACCGCCGATGGCCAGTCAAACGTAGCGTTTAAGCCTTGGGGCCAGAATACATGATAGGCAAAAAACAGCGCTAAATTAAGGATCACCCCAACCACTGCGGCGGTAATTGCCGTCAATGGCGCAGTGAATTGCAACTGGTTATGGGTCGACTCAACCAGCGGCCCGCCCGCAAGGATAAACAGGAACGATGGCAAGAAGGTAAACCAACTGACCAAAATGGCCGCCACAGCACCCGCCAGAAATAGCTGTTCCGCGCCGAACACATGCTGCACATAGGCGCCAATGAAACCGACAAAGGCAACCACCATAATCAGCGGTCCCGGCGTGGTTTCGCCCAGCGCCAGACCATCAATCATCTGCGCAGACGTCAGCCAGCCATACTCGGCAATCGCGCCCTGATAGACATAGGGCAACACCGCGTAGGCACCGCCGAATGTCAGCAGCGCCGCCTTGGTGAAAAACCATGCCATTTGCGTTAGCGTGCCGTCCCAGCCAAATGCCGAGATTAAAAGCGCCATCGGCAGCAACCACAGAACCGCACCCATCAAGACTAATTTGATCAGCTTAGTCATTCGAAAGCGCGCATGGGCCGGGGTTGGCGTTTGATCATCGATCAAGGCGCTAAAACCTGTCCTCGGCGTCTTGCTTTCACTGTGCGGGGTGCTAAACCAATGCGGCCAATATCGCCCCGCAAAGTAGCCGGTCACCGCTGCTGCAAGAACAATCAGGGGAAAGGCAAGGTTGAGGGCAAAAATCGCCAAAAAAGCAGCACCGGCAATCAACCAGAGCGCGGGGTTAGTCAGGCTCCGCGAGCCAATCCGATAGGTGGCCTGGATCACAATGGCGGTGACCGCAGGTTTGACCCCGTAAAACACGCCTGCGACTAGCGGCAAGTCGCCAAAGGCAATGTAAAGCCACGACAACAAGATCAAGATAAACAGCGACGGCAGAATAAACAGCAACCCAGCAATGACACCGCCCCAGGTGCGATGCATAAGCCAGCCAATATAGGTCGCGAGTTGCTGTGCCTCTGGCCCCGGCAGCATCATGCAGTAATTCAGCGCGTGCAAAAAACGGCGTTCGGACAACCAACGACGGCGCACCACAAGCTCGTCATACATGATTGAAATTTGCCCCGCCGGGCCGCCGAAACTGATCAATCCCAGCTTCAACCAGAAACGAAACGCCTCGAACAGGCTGACAGCTTGAGGCGCTTGTTGGGTGCAAGGTGTCGAAGGCATATACCCACTGCGGCTTGGCAATCACTGCGGACGGTCAAATCTCCATCACGCAGCGGTTTATGGGCGTTTAGCCCCGGAGTTCGACTCAGTATACCTGCGGCACCAGCATCTCTTGTGGAACCGGTGAGCGCAGATAATCCGTATTGTAGACGCGGGCAGGCAGCACGACCTCCGACTGCTCGGTTTGGCCATACGGAATCTGCGTCAGTAAATGTTGGATACAGTTGAGTCGCGCACGCTTTTTATCGTCAGCTTCAACGATCCACCAAGGCGCTTGCTCCGTGTGTGTGCGGTTGAGCATTTCTTCCTTTGCCCGGGTGTAATCCTCCCAACGACGACGTGACTCCAAATCCATTGGCGACAGCTTCCACTGTTTAAGCGGGTCGTGAATACGCATCAAGAAGCGACGGTATTGCTCGTCATCGGTGATCGAAAACCAATACTTAACCAAGATGATCCCCGAGCGGATCAACATCCGCTCGAACTCCGGCACGCTGCGATAGAACTCTTCGGACTCAGCGTCGCTACAAAAACCCATCACCCGCTCAACGCCTGCGCGGTTGTACCAACTGCGGTCGAACAGCACCATTTCCCCTGCAGCGGGCAGATGCGCCGTATAGCGTTGAAAATACCATTGCGTGCGCTCGCGCTCACTTGGCGCTGGCAAGGCAGCAACCCGGCAAACACGCGGGTTCAGACGCTGAGTAATACGCTTGATCGCCCCGCCCTTGCCGGCCGCATCACGGCCCTCGAATAAGACCACAACTTTGAGTTTTTGCTCGACAACCCATTCCTGCAGCTTGACCAGCTCGGACTGCAGGCGCAACAACTCGCGCAAATACACGCGCCGGTCCATGCCCACAGGTACGTCGTGCCCCAGATCCTTGAGCATGGGATCGAGACGAACATCGTCGAATTCCATCTCAAGTTCTTCATCAAAACTGTCAAGAATATCGGCATGTAAGCGTGACGCTTGCTCGGCGAAATCCAGATTAGCGTTATCAGTCATGACAGATCCTCAGGTTCAGGCCGGGTTAGAAGATATTTCTCAACACGAGGAAGGCAATCGCCGCAAGAACTGCAGCCGCAGGCAAGGTGATCACCCACGCCAGCGCAATTGGCTTCATCAGCCCCCAGTTGGTTTGCCGGTTTACCAGGCCAATGCCCAACACCGCGCCAATCAGAATGTGAGTGCTCGATACCGGCAAGCCCATGACTGAGGCCAGCATCACCACCGCCGCAGCCGCCAGCTCAGCGGAGAAACCCGAGGCCGGGTGCAGGGCTGTAAGGTTGTGGCCCACGGTTTGAATCACTTCTTTACCGATGAACCACAGGCCAGCAATCAAGGCCACGCCAAAGGTAATCATCGCCGCCGGCGGGATAGCCGCTTCGGAACCGATGGCGCCCGTGCGCAGCACCTCCAGAATGGCGACAAAGGGGCCGATGGCGTTGGCAATATCGTTGGAGCCATGGCTGAAGGCGAAACCGCAGGCGGTAAAGACCTGCATCCAGCTGAACATGACGAAGGTCGCCCGGCTCAGCGATTCGGCCTTGAGAGTTTTGGCGAAGATAAATGTGGCCAGCCACACCAGCGCCCCAATCATCACCATGATCAGGTAGCTGTTAAGTGTGCTGAGGCCCAAGTGCATGTTCTTCAAGCCCTTGAACAGCAGCATTGAAGAGATAATCACCGCACCCATAGCAGCAATCATCGGCACCCATGTTTCCAAGGCATTGTGGGTCCGCAACTGTCCGCGTTTATTCTCGATCTTCTGCAAGTC
This sequence comes from Pseudomonas sp. EL_65y_Pfl2_R95, assembly GCF_963971045.1. Taxonomy (NCBI): domain Bacteria; kingdom Pseudomonadati; phylum Pseudomonadota; class Gammaproteobacteria; order Pseudomonadales; family Pseudomonadaceae; genus Pseudomonas; species Pseudomonas sp. EL_65y_Pfl2_R95. Next base: position 400,920 of record NZ_CAXAOV010000005.1, read on the forward strand.
ACGGTAGTAATCAGACTCAAGATCTTCTGCTTGAAAATCACGGTCGTTGACCACCTGCATGTCGCGCGCCATGGACTGGGTGTAGGAAATTTTCTGAATCTCAGACAGCCGCTCGAATGCTTCCTTGTGGCGGCGCTTGTGGTCGCGTTTTTCTTCGCGGATCTGAGTTATCTGGCTTTCAGCCTCATCGTTGTATGTGAGGATGTATTTTTTAATCTGCGAATACAGCAGATACGCCACAACGCCGCCCAAGAGCGGTGAGAGCACCCAAGAAATGGCAATTTGGCCAATTTTGTCCCACTGCACCAGCGCCAACGCCGACTCGGTGCCATTCATCAGAATGCCCAAGGCGATCGAACTACCGACAATCGCGCCAATAATGGAATGCGTGGTGGAGACCGGATAGCCCTTTTTGGTTGCATACAACAACCAAAGACCAGCGGCGATCAGCGCTGACATCATGATGTACACGAAGTCCATCGGCGATACCGCCATACCGCCCAAATCCACAATGCCGCCGCGGATGGTCGATGTCACTTCACCACCGGCGATGACCGCACCGCTGACCTCAAATACCGCCGCCACCAGCAAGGCCTGGCGAATCGTCAGCGTGCCGGCACCCACACTGGTGCCAAAGGAGTTAGCGACATCGTTACCGCCGATATTGAAGGCCATGAAGATGCCAAACAGCGTCGCCAGGATGAATAGAAAAGCATAATTACTGTGGGTGTACTCCATCCCCCAGACCATAAAGTACAGGGTGACAGCTATCAGCAAGGCCGCGAATATCAGGCTGATTTTCGAGATCCCACCTGCCGGATTTGCGACAACGCCACTCGATGTTGAGGAGCCAGCCATTTGAATCCCTCCAGACTAAAGCGCCTGTTTCCCCATTATGGGGAGGTCGTTTTGGCTGACAATTTATTCACCTGCCGATGACAGTCTGATGAAGTAAAAATGACCGAACACTGCAGGCGGACGCCCGGTAGCGGCTCCAGGTTGTACGCATCACCATGAAATATCCCAGACCCTGCCAAAAATCGCTGTATATCTATGTATAGAGCGATATAAGCTGAGCCCAGCAGAATGCCGCTTCGGGGCGCCTCAATCGGCGCAAATTTGAGCAAAAAGATTTGTTGACCTAAAAGTCAGCTTTAACCACTATGCACACAACCCTGTCGCACTGCCCTATGAACAGGCCGATTTTCGCCAAGCGCTATATATAAAAATATACACCGCTAGCCACCGCCAAACCTGAAGGAGAAGTCCATGTTCCGCCATCCGCTAAAAGCCCTCTGCGCCCTGCTCGCAATCGGCACACTGAGCACTCAGGTACTCGCCGCAGAGGTTAATGTCGCCGTTGCCGCCAACTTTACCGCGCCGATGAAGGCCATTGCCGCCGCCTTTGAGCAGGACACCGGCAACAAGGTGGTGGCTTCATTCGGCGCGACCGGCCAACTATTCGCACAGATCAACAACGGCGCCCCCTTTGAAGTATTTTTTAGCGCCGATGACACCACCCCAGCCAAGCTTGAACAGGCGGGTAATAGTGTTGCTGGCTCGCGCTTCACCTACGCCACGGGTGCCTTGGTACTGTGGTCGGCCAAGCCCGGGTATGTCGATGATAAAGGCGAAGTGCTTAAGCAAAACAACTACAGCCATCTGTCGATGGCAAACCCCAAAGCCGCGCCATATGGCCGTGCAGCGAGCGAAACCTTAGAAGGGCTGGGCCTGACGGATAGCCTCAAAGGCAAAATTGTTGAGGGCCAGAGCATTACTCAAGCCCTGCAGTTTGTCTCCACAGGCAATGCCGAGTTGGGGTTTGTTGCGCTGTCGCAGGTCTACAAAGATGGCAAAATCACCGGCGGCTCCGCTTGGCTGGTGCCAGAGTCTTACTATCAACCAATCAAACAAGACGCGCTGATCCTTAAGAAAGGTGCGAACAACCCGGCAGCCAAAGCCCTGACTGATTACCTCAAAGGCCCCAAAGCCCAGGCAATCATCAAGTCTTATGGCTACAAAATCTAAAAGCTGAGCGTGCGCAATGCCCCTGAGCAACGATGACTTAAGCGCCATTTGGCTGACCCTTGAACTGGCATCGCTAACCACTGTGATCTTGCTGCTTATTGGCACGCCAATCGCCTGGTGGCTGGCCCGTACCGGCTCATGGTTAAAGCGCCCCATTGGCGCCATCGTTGCGTTGCCGCTGGTATTGCCGCCCACCGTCATCGGCTTTTACCTGCTTATTGTGCTTGGCCCCAATGGTTACATCGGCCAACTGACAGAAAGCCTCGGGCTAGGGATTATGACCTTTAGCTTTACCGGGCTGGTGATCGGCTCGGTGTTCTATTCCCTGCCCTTTGTTGTGCAACCTCTGCAAAACGCGTTCGAGGCAATAGGCAATGCACCACTCGAGGCCGCAGCGACACTGCGGGCAAGTAAGCTCGATACCTTTTTCACTGTGGTCATCCCCTTGGCCCGTCCGGGGTTCGTCACCGCCTCGATTTTGGGTTTTGCCCATACCGTAGGCGAGTTTGGCGTGGTACTGATGATTGGCGGCAATATCCCGGGCAAGACTCAGGTGGTTTCCGTACAGATCTACAACCACGTCGAAATTCTGCAATACACCCAAGCGCACTGGCTGGCGGGCGGCATGCTGTTGTTCTCGTTTGTTGTACTGCTCGCGCTGTACTCGAGTCGCCATGTTAAACAAGGCTGGCAATCATGAGCAGCCATACCCGGCTGGATATGCCAGACGCTCCAGCGCTGGCACCTATCGAGGCACGCTTCAAGCTAGCCCACAGCGGCTTTACCTTGAATGTTGACCTGCAGCTACCCGGAAAAGGCGTGAGCGGTTTGTTTGGCCATTCAGGGTCTGGAAAAACCAGTTGCCTGCGCTGCTTCGCTGGGCTGGAGAAGCCTGAAGAGGGTTACCTCAAGGTCAATGGTGAAGTCTGGCAGGACAGCCACAATGGCATCTTTATCGCCCCGCATAAGCGTGCCATTGGCTATGTGTTTCAAGAGGCCAATTTGTTCCCGCATCTGAGTGTGCTCGACAATCTGCAATATGGCTTGAAGCGCATTACGCGCTCACTACGTCGAGTGCCGTTGCCGCAAGCTGTCGAGCTGCTCGGTATCGATCACTTGCTGCAGCGCATGCCCGACAAGCTTTCAGGTGGCGAGCGCCAACGCGTGGCAATCGCCCGTGCGCTGTTATGTAGCCCTGAACTGCTGCTGATGGATGAACCCTTGGCCGCCCTTGATCCCAAACGCAAATCTGAAGTGCTGCCGTATTTGGAGCGCTTGCATGCAGAACTGCAAATTCCGATTATCTACGTCAGCCATAGTGCAGATGAAATTGGCCGCCTGGCCGATCACTTGGTTGTGCTCGAAGAAGGCCAGGTGCAAGCCACTGGCCCCTTGAAGCAAACACTGATCCGTGACGATTTGCCCTTTATTTTTGAAGCTGACGCCGAGGCGGTGGTTGACGGTCACGTCAGTGATTACGACGATGAATACAAGCTGCTGAGCATTCGCTTGAGTGGCTGCGATAGCGCGCTTAAGCTTCCCCATTCTGTGCTTGGCGTTGGCCAACCCGTGCGGGTCAAGATCAAGGCGCGAGATGTCAGTATCAACCTGCACAAAGCGCATGACAGCAGCATTCTCAACCTGATCCCAGCACAGATCGTCAGCACCATTGCGGTGGCGGATCAAGCCCAGGTGCTGGTGCATGCCGTCGTGGGCGATGAGCAAATCGTCGCGCGGATTACCCGCTATTCATTCGACACCCTGAAGCTATTGCCGCAACAGCAGGTTTGGCTGCAAATTAAATCAGTTTCGCTGCTCAGCACCGGGTAAATGACCAGCGAACGCGCACAGGAAACACCGCCATAGCGCCGGGATATCACCCAGCATCAGAGAACGGTTTGCAATTGACCAACAAGCAGGAATCACTTCGGATACAGCTTGTTTTATTCCTGTGCCTGTAGCACCTTTGCCTACTTACATCGTTTATCTGTGAACCACGTCTCTTTGGCAGGCATTTTCGGTCAACGCCCTGCCTCTATAATTACCTATCAATTGCCATACACAACACATTACAGAGAATACGCAGGGCCTCGTCGCCCGCGTAGCTAAAGGGCACAGCGTATGGCTGTAAAATGGGGATTACGGGGAAAGTCTGCGCTCGCGGTATTGCTTGCGTGTGCAATCGCATTAGTGCCAGCCGTGCTGTTCGGCTGGCGTGCACTTGGCGACATTCGCGGCCATTTCGGCGAAGCCTACGCGCGTAATTTCACCCTCCTCCATCGCCAGCAGATAGCCGCCCCCCTGAGCCGTGAGCTGGCATTGTCAAAGCGCCTGGCTAACTCCCTCGGCACGCGTCAGTGGCTGCAAGATGAAAGCAGCTCGCTGCACAGAACCCGTTTTTTTGATGAGGCGGAAGGGTTTCGTAGCGACTTTCTGGATAAGTCCTACTTCATCATCGCCGATTCATCACTGCATCTTTATCGCAATGATGAAGGCAGCCCCGTCAGTCAGATTCGTCGTTACACCCTCAGCGAAAGTGATCCCAAAGATGCATGGTACTTTGCCCTGCGCGATGACCCCACCGACTACAGCTTAAGTATCGAAGTCGACGAACAAAACAATGCCAGCAAGATCCGCTTCAATGTCCGGGTGCGCAATGCGCAAAATAAGCTTCTCGGCGTCACCGGCAGCGAACTGAGCCTTAAACCCTTTATTGATGAGTTGTTCGCCAGAGCAGAGCCGGGCGTCACGCCGATGTTGTTTAATCACGACGGCATTATTCAGGCACAACCCACGCAAGGTCATGCCATAAACGGCACCGATATATTCGAATACCTGAGCAACCGCGACGACCGGCAATTACTAAGACAAATCATGCTGCAGGCGCAAACCGAGCCAAACCGGGTTAAAACCATGGATGCCATGGTTAACGGCAAGCCACGGTTGTTGGCCCTAGCCTACATCGAGCCGTTGAAGTGGTATGTGATGACTTCGGTTGATCTGCAGGCTGCCAATGTGGTCGATAGCCGCTGGCTGTCGCTGTTGCTGATCAGCTTTGTTGCGCTGCTTGGCGTACTGTTGCTGGGCTTTGCCTATGCCGTTGAAAGCCTGGTGGTAAGGCCAATCAAAGGGCTACGGCGCTCCGCTTTGGCAATTGCTGCTGGCCACTATGAGGAGCCGCTACCCGAGGCGCGTAATGATGAAATTGGCGAGCTGACACAGGCTTTTTCGAGCATGGCCGATCAAGTTCGTCAACATACCCGTCAGTTGGAAGGCAAAGTACAAGAGCGCACCCAAGCACTTGAGCAGGCAAACCGCGAGATGATCGCAGCGCACAAGAAAATTGATGATTCCATCGACTATGCCAGCCTGATTCAGCGAGCAATCCTGCCTGACCGGCAACTCAGCGCAACACTCGGCCAGCAGCAATTTGTACTCTGGCAGCCACGCGATACAGTCGGTGGCGACTTTTATGTCTACCGCGAACATCCTGAAGGTTATTTGCTCGGCGTCTTCGACTGCGCGGGTCACGGGGTGCCGGGCGCATTGATGACCATGCTCGCCCGTGCCGCTATCGACCATGCCATTGGGGTTGCCGGCGCAGATGATCCCGCCGCTATTCTGCGCGAAACCGACCTCGCGCTGCGCGGCATGCTCGGTGACGCGCAGCTCTCGCGGGCACTGGCCACCAACACCGACGCAGGTTTGGTCTGGGTTTGCCCAGGCCACAACAAGCTTCTTTTCGCTGGCGCCAAAATTGGCCTATTTGCAACGGATGGCGAAGCTATACAAGAGTTGCACGGCGGTCGCAGAGCCCTGGGTGACAAGCGTAAAGGCGAATACCAGAACGTCGAGCTGACATTAATGCCCGACTGGACCTACTACATGTGCACCGACGGATTTCTCGACCAAGCGGGCGGCGACCATGGATTCGGCTTTGGCAATAAGCGTTTCACAGCTATGCTGCAAAAGCATGCGAAATTGCCATTAGCTGAGCAGGCCGAGCTTTTTGCGGCAAAACTGGCGGAGTATCAAGGCGAGTTTCCACAACGGGATGACATCACCGTGCTGTCCTTTCGCGTCGATCGGACCCGCCAAACGCAAAATTGAAATACCGGGTAGAAAGGGGTGGGTCAATAAGCGCCCCTTGTGTTCACAAGAACAGACAATAACAAGGGCGCTTATGGAATCGTTAGACCTACTTGCAATGCGGGAAATCTACAATCGCCAGCGGGTGATGCTGTGCTTCAATGGCCCGATATCACGCAGCCTGATCGAAGAAATTGGCAACGCGCTGCGTAACTATATGCAAGCAGAGCAAGCCAAGCCTTCGGCGGCGATGGATGTATTTGCGGTTTACATCGAGATGACGCAAAACATCAGGCATTATGCAACCCAGAAGGGCTTTAGTGACCAGGACGCCTCTGCTACCGTAGCCATTTCGCGCGACGAAGACGGCCGCTATGTAGTATCGGCAGGCAATCTGGTGGCCTTGGAAGATGGTCGAGAGTTAGTCGACTTTGTCGCCCGGTTATCTACGCTAGACAAAGCTCAGCTCAAAGTCGCCTATAAAGAACAACTACGCAAACCGCGTGAAGAAGGTGCCAGCAGTGGCGCTGGCCTTGGGCTGCTGGATATTGCCCGTAAATCTAGCGCACCAATGCGTACCAGCTTGCGAGAGCAAGAAGATGGTAGAGCCTTTTTCAGCCTGAGTGCGGTCATTTAAATAAGGACATTGAGAGTACAACCATGAGCGAACTTAATATCGCTAGCACGCAATCTACACCCGCTATCCAAGGTGATTGGCAAGCGGGCGTGCTGGCAATGCAAGGCGATTCCTATCCTGAGAACTCGTTTGAGCTTTACGATCAAGTCATTCAATGGGTTGAGCGTTTTCTTGAAAAAGAACCGCGCCCACTGGCGCTGCAACTCAAGCTCTTGTACCTCAATACCAGCTCGATAAAAGCCATGATGGACATCTTCGACCTGCTTGAAGATGCGCATAATCAAGGCCGGGAAGTCAGTGTTACCTGGCTTTACGACAGCCGCAACGAGCGGGTTGCAGAACTCGCTGAAGAGTTTCGGGAAGACTGCACATTTGCGTTCACTATCAGCACTTTCGATGAGTAAGATATGAACCGCGAGCGCGACCTGGACACACTGATAGAAGGCTTGCTGGCTGACCCGGCGTATACCGATCATCCACTCAGAGAAGCCCTGCAGCGTCTGCATCAGCAAAATATTGAACACCTAGGTCGCATCGAACGCATTGCGCGAATCTCTGATGGCTATCAATCCCTCGCCCGCGAGCAAAATCTTTCGCTGTCCGAGCGCTATCACAAGCAACTGCGCAAGCTCGAAAAAGTCGCACGCATTTCTGACCGCTATCAACAGATGATGCGTGACCTGAACCTCGCCCTTAAAGAAGCCTCCAACCGCGACCCTCTGACCTCCCTCGCCAACCGGCGGATGTTAATTGAGCGGCTCAAAGAAGAAGTTTCGCGGGCCACCCGCCAAAACAAGACATTTGTCTTGGCAATGGTGGACGTTGACCACTTCAAACAGATCAATGACACCTGGGGACATGACATCGGTGACCGCATGCTCGAAGAGATCGCCCGGGTATTGCAGGCCGAAGTTCGCAGCTACGACCTTTGCGGTCGCTGGGGCGGCGAGGAATTTCTGATTTTACTGCCTGACACCGACCTGAGCGCAGCAGAGCAAGTCATCGAGCGCGTGCGCATCGGTCTACGCTCATTAGCCGTTCGAGTCAGCACTGAATTGCTGAGTGTGTCTGCCAGCTTCGGTGTCGCAGAGCACCGAACAGATGAAAGCTACTCACAAACCCTTAATCGAGCGGATGCAGCACTGCTACAGGCCAAGCGCGATGGCCGCGACCGCTGCATATACGCCACGGACGAGCCAATCAGCAACGCCGAGCCTAAGGCTCTGCCGTAACAGCTCGCGCTGAAGCTGTTAACTACAATGGCTGAAGGATTGACGCCAAATTATCGATGAAATCACTCTTTCGGTTAATTTCATAACGCCATCAGAAAAGTAATCTATACATAGCGTATTGCTACGCAAAGTCTTATCCGCATTGCTCACAACAATAATAAGGAGCACCCCGGAATGCGTTCTAAATCTATGATTAATAATGCGTTTATTTTTCTGATTGGGCTTATGGCGAGCCTTCCTGCCACCACTTTTGCCACGGCGCTCAGCCCGGCAGAACAAGCCCAGGTGTTTGCCTGCCGGGCAACCAGCAGCCTGCTGCTGTTACGCGGCGAAGGCTTCCAGAAAGCCCATCAACAGCGATTGGAAAGTGACCTACAGGCTCTAAATGGCGCAATTCAGGCAATTCCCCAGCCCAGTGAAGGCCTCATCGGCACACGCACTGAACTTGTTACCCAGTTGCGCAACGGTGTTTCGTATGGCCCCAGCGAAGACAACGTGCCATGGCGTTACCCTCAGGAACTGAGCAAAGCGTTGCGCGAATTTCTGCATGAGGCACGGCAAATGCCTCAAGGCAGTGACAATGAACTGCCTGCCGAGGTCGAATACCTGGCAGTGCAGTACCTGAGCCGCTCATACATGGGCACCTTCGAAATTGCCCGCGAGCAGCCCGACACCTACCTTGGCCAAGATGAACGTATCCTGCTGCCAAATATTGATCAGCAGCTTAAAGCGCTAGACTCAGCCGATGACCCAAGCCTGGACAAACTCAGGTCACGCTGGGAATACCTGAAAAGCGCACTCGCCGACATGAATAGCAAGAGCAACACCCTGCAGAGCGTTTCGGGCAGACCCTTCGCACCGATCACCGTCGATAGGCACTCACGCACCCTGACGCAAAACTGGATGGACCGCCAATTGGACAGCACGGCAGTTGCCGTGCAGCAGTAGAGTTAGGCTGTGGCAACGCGAAGCCGTCCAGCCAGACACAGCCAATAACCCGAATATCCATGCCGTATAAGGTGGGTAATAAAAGCGTTAGCCACCGCGTGCTGGGTCAAAAGCACTTAAATCGGTTGATGGCCGCCGCGGTGCCTTACCGGCCCTGCGCGTTCAACGACTTGCTGTTCGACTTCAGTGCGCATGCCGAGCAAGAACGCCGCTTCGGCCACTACAAACAGCGGCCCAATGGCCAAGCCCATGACATCGTCAACGAATGCCGGCTTGCGCCCTTCGAAATAATGCCCGATGAACTGAATCAACCAACCCAGCACGAACAGGCCGACTCCTGAACTCAACCAGAGCGCGGTAGTTTGCTGCGCCAACACCGCGCCAGCCCAGACGCACAGCAGCAAGCCGATGCTCATGGCGAGACCAAAGCGCAGGTCGAGGCGTAAATAAAACAGCGCGGCAACCAGGCTCACCAGAGCGGCACCGGACCACCACAGACCGAGCCATTCGACACCCGGCCGCGACAGCAACACCGCCACGGCCAGCACGATCATAGGGATACCCACAAAGTGGCTGACTATATTGCGCTGATCACGGTGGTAAGCCGCATATTGCGCCAGATGATCGACCAGGGTTTTCATTATTATTCTCCACTGAAAATGCAGTTTCAGCGCAGATCATAACCGCTTAGCGCAGCTTCTCAAGTAGTTGGTAGTACCACATGCCGACGGCCAGCATCGGGTTACCCAATACGTCGCCCAGCGGCACTTTAATGTGTGAACAGCCGGCAAAGGTGTCGAACTTCTCTAAACTGCCGGTCAGCGCATTGGCCATGACCTCGCCCATGATGTGGGTCGTGGCAATGCCGTGCCCAGAGTAACCCTGGCAATACCAAACATTGTCTGAAAGTTTACCCAGCTGTGGGATGCGGTTAATGACGATGCCCATGGCACAGCTCCACTGGAAGTCGATATCAACGCCTTTCAATTTCGGGAATGTACGCTCAACGCCTGGCCGTAGTTCTGCTGCAATATCGCGCGAATCGCGGCCTGAGTAATTGGCGCCGCCACCAAACAGCAGGCGCTTATCGGCTGTAAGTCGGAAGTAATCCAGCACGAAACGGCAGTCGTATACAGCGAGGTCCTGCGGATTGATCTGTTCAGCCAACTCGCCGAGCGGCTCTGTGGTGACAATCCCGCCCATGGCCGGAAAAATCATGCCCTTGAGCTTTTTCGGTTCCAGCTTGTGATACACATCGCCCGCCAGCAACACCTGTTTGGCGTCGATACGACCCTGCGCGGTTACCACCGCAGGTTTATCGCCGTGGATGATTTCCAGCACTTCTGAGTGCTCAAAAATAAGAGCGCCCAGGCTTTCAGCTGCCTTGGCCTCGCCAATACACAGGTTCAACGGATGCAGGTGCATGTTGCGCAGGTTCTTGATCGCGCCATGGTACAAGTCGCTGTCGAGGTGACTGCGCATGCCATTGCGATCCAACAGCGTCAGCTCGTCGCCCATGCCGCGCTGCACGGCCTCGTCATAATCTCGCTTCAAGTCATCCATGTGGCTCGGCTTGTAGGCCGCATGCAGGTGACCATGCTTGAGATCACATTCAATCGCATACTTGTCGACACGCTGCTTGATGATCTCGTGACCGCGCCAGCGCAGGCCCCAGATGAAATCATCCACCTCAGCGCCGAGCTTGTTGCGCATTTGTTTGCGCATGGCGCCATCGCCAGACAGGCTGCCGGTGACTTGACCGCCATTGCGGCCCGTTGCGCCCCAACCAATCTTCTTGGCCTCGACAATCGCGACCTTAAGCCCGCGCTCAGCCAGTTCAACCGCGCTGGCGACACCGGTAAAGCCGCCGCCGATAATCACCACATCAACGCTTACATGACCTTGCAGCGTCGGATAATGGGTTTCTTGATTAAGGGTGGCCGAGTAATACGATTTGCAGCGCTCAGCTGCCGGTGTCACAACATCTACTTGAGCATTCATACAAAATCCTTACTAAAGCTGTCAGGTGCCGCTCAGGCTGGCGTGCGACTGCGCGCAGTGGCCGGAAAATCAGGCGTTGCTGAGATACCAACGCCAATCCTGCTCACCCACTTCAGCCATAAACTGCCGGTATTCTTCGCGCTTGACTGCGAGGTACACATCGAGAAATTCGCCGCTCAACGCCTCTCGTGCCCAGCTTGAGTTTTCCAGCGCCCGCAGCGAGGTAAGCCAGTCGGTAGGCAACAGTTCGGTGGCCTGCGCATAACCATTGCCGGTAACCGGCGCCCCCGGATCAAGCTCTTGACGAATGCCGTGGTGAATCGCCGCGAGAATTGCAGCGGCAGCCAGGTACGGATTGGCATCAGCACCGCAGATACGGTGCTCAACATGCCGAGTGTTGGCTGGGCCGCCCGGTACGCGCATGCTCACGGTGCGGTTATCCACACCCCAGGTTGGCGCTAAAGGCGCATAGCTATTGGCTTGGAAGCGACGGTAGGAATTCGCGTTGGGACAAAACAACAGCAGCGAGTCGAGTAAACCATGGAGCATGCCCGCCACCGACATGGACAACAGTGGCGTACCTGCCGGGTTTTCGCTGGCATAGAGGTTATTGCCTTGTGCATCGGCCAGGCTGACATGCATGTGCATGCCGGTGCCAGCCAAATGGTCGTAAGGCTTGGCCATAAAACAAGCTTGCATACCATGCTTGTGAGCGACGCCTTTGACAATGCGTTTATAGCGAACCGCCTGGTCCATGGCCTCCAGTGCATCGCCATGTTCAAGGGTGATTTCAACTTGCCCCGGTGCATATTCGGAGATCGCCGTGCGTGCCGGAATACCTTGGGTTTTGCAGGCGCTGTAGAGGTCTGCCAGAAACGGCTCAATCTGCTCCAACTCGCGTAAGCCATAGACCTGTGTGCTGCGCGGGCGGCTGCCGTCAGCGTCCAGCGCGGGCTGCGGGCGGCCTTGGGCATCGCGCTTCTGATCGAGCAAATAAAATTCCAGCTCACAGGCCATGACCGGGTAATAGCCGTCTGCCTTGAGGCGCTCAATTACCTGCACCAGCAAATGCCGTGGGTCGGCCACGGTGGCGGGCAGGCCTTCAGTCGGGTGCATGCTGACCTGTACGGCAGCCGTGGGAATCTGCCGCCAAGGCATGCGCGTCAAACTGCCGGACAGCGGATAAGCGCGGCAATCGATATCACCCACTTCCCAGACCAAGCCTGAGTCCTCAACGTCATCACCATTCATGGTCAGGCCAAGAATGGTGCTCGGCAGCGGCCGTCCGCTGTTGTAGACAGCGAGCAATTCATCACGGTGCAGCAGTTTGCCGCGCGGCACACCATTGGCGTCGAGAATGAAGAGCTCGAACATCTCGATATCTGGGTTTTCCGCTAGGAATTTTTCAGCTTCTTGCACGGGAGCGAATTGCATGGGATCTCGATAGCGCAGCAGTGCGCATAAGTCGGTTGCCAATGGGCAAGCGGGATAAGCAATCAGGCAGCAGCACAGGGGTACCACTGAGAAGGAACAACCGGCGGGTGCACGGAATGCGCACAGCGGTTAGCAGATCGCGGAAAAAGTCCGGTCTGGAGGGCGCGCATGTCGGCAATGCCAAAGCGCCCAGAAGGCTAGGATTTTTGGGAAGAGAGGGTTGACCCGGTTTGCAGCAAAGCTCAGCCGCTCCCGTGATAACGGAATAAATACAGGCTGGCTGGGAAGAAGTGCTGGCAAACTCATAGAGCTGAAGACTGGCACAGGGCACAATGTTTGTTAAAGCATATTTTTTACATGTTCAGATTATTTTCGACTAAACAATCAATTCGCAACTGACCGCCGCGACATCTGCGCTTCTCAGGGGTGTAAAGCCCAGCGACCAGTGAGAAGTCGGTTCAGGCGTTTTTGATGCGCCACGCCGGAACAGACAAGCTTCGCGTTGTCTCACCCGACAAATCGATGACGACGAATAAAACTCTGGTCGAGATAATCTTTCCAGCGACCGTAAATCTGTCCGCTCGCACTAAGCCCGCGCCACGCTAACAGCGCGCCACCATCGCCCGTGGCCAACAGCGCCAGGCTGTGCTTTTGCGGACGGTAGTTTTTAAGTGGCTGATCCTTCAGGGCAGCCATTAGGTTATTGGCCAGTACAGGAGCCTGACGCACTGAATAAACACCGCTTTTAAGGGCGCCGGGCAGGCTTGCGCAATCACCCGCAGCAAAGATCTGTCGATGTGAGTCGCTCTGCAAGGTCGGCATTATCTGCACAAAGCCACGCGCATCACAGCGCAGGCCGCTTTGCCCGAGCCAGGGCAACGCCTGCGCCCCCGTTGCCAGCAATACCCGCTCGCCGCGCCAGACCAGATCGTCTTCACTAAAAAGCTGATCGCCCTCAATGCGGCTCACTGGACTGTACTCGCGCAGCCGCACTCGTCGTTGACGCAGCGCGCCTATCGCTCGTAAATGCAACCCCGGATTATGCCCAGCGAGCAACTTACCCGCACAAAACAGTGACAACTGCGGCACTTTTTCCGCCAGCGCCAATGCCAGCTCAACGCCGGCGGCACCACCCCCGATAATGGCCAAGGGTTTAGGCGCCTGCTGCCATGTCTGCCAATGCGTCAGGAACTGCGCAAAGGGCTTAACCGCCAAGCAGTGCATGGCATCGCCTTGTTGCGGCAATGGACTCACCTGACCGCCGACGTTAAGCGACAACCACTTTGCGTTTAACTGACGACCGTCGCGCAGCTGTACTTGGCGTTGTTCTGCCGAAATTGAAATAACCTCGTCGATGATCAAGTCGACCTTGGCGGCGCGGCACATCGGTTGCAGTTCGACGGAGCAATCTTCAGCCGAAAAGCGACCGGCGAGCAACCCCGGAAGCATGCCCGAATACCATGCATGGTGATCAGCACTGACCAAGGCGATCCGCCCCGGCGGACGCTCAAGCATGGCCCAGCGCCGTAACACGCCAAGGTGTGCATGACCGGCACCGACCAGAATCAAATCGTAGTCATTCATAACGTTTTGCGCTCATCCTTGAGAGTTTCCCGGTATTGGCTAGGGCTCTGCCCAGTCCAGCGTTTGAAGGCTCGACTAAAACTACTGACATCTGAAAAACCGAGCAAATAGGCCATTTCACTGATGGTGCACCTGGCCTCACGCATGTATTGCAGCGCCAGGGCTTGGCGCGTTTCAGCCAGCACCCTTTCATAACTTGTGCCTTCCTCAGCCAAGTGCCGCTGCAAGCTGCGCAGACTCAGGTGCAAGGCCTGTGCGATGCGTTCTGCAGAAGGCTCGCCATCGGGTAATTGGGTTTGCAGACGGGCGCGTACTTTGCGCAGCCAACTCGGGGCCTGCAATTGCTCAAGGTTGAGTTTGAGCACCGCCTCGTTATGCTCAGCCAGTTCAGGATTACCATCGTCCAACTGCTGTTCAAACACTGGCTTGGCAAAGCGCAGCAAGTTCTCGGGCGCCGAAAAAACCAACGGTGCGCGAAAGACTGCATGCCAGGGCTGTGGGTCTGCCGGTTCCGGGCGCTGCAAGTAAACCGCCATGGGCGCAAAGTCGCGACCCAGTCGATTTCGGCAACTGCGCACGTAGATTGCCGCAAATGCATCCAGCGCCTCGGGGGCAGGCAGCAACTTGCCGGGAGAATTGCGAAAGCGAAACTCATAGCAGTCCGCACATTCGCGCAATTCAAGCTCCATGGCATCGCTGACCACTTGGTGATAACGGACTGTGCGCTCAAATACCTCACGCAGGCTGCAACTGGCAGCTAGGGCATAACCCAGCGCATGAAAGGTCGTCGGACTGACAAACTGGGAGGTCTTGAGGCCCAACGCCGGGTCCCCACTGGCCGCAACTGCCAACTGCCAAAGCCGGGTGGTGACCGACAACGGGCAACGCCCATTGGGATCGTCCAATGCGCCTGGCTCGAGTCCGGCCTGCGCGCACAGCTGCTCGCCATCAAGGCCAAGTGCATCAAGCTGCTTACGCAGTGCGCGGGTCCAGCTGGCTAGGGTAGTTGCTTCATTGGTCATGCAGGTTGGCGTATCCAGTCAACAGGTTGGCGTACTCGGTTGGGCGTACAGACAATAAATGGCGCAAGGTTGAAACCATCAAAAATGCTGCCGGCAAATAACGCTGAATTCACCATAAGTCATTTTGCCGCTGATGAATAAGAGGATGGGGTGATGTCGAACGATTCTGCAAGTGCTGCACCGCTAAATGATCACCAGCGATCAGCGTATATTCGCCAAAAAGTGATGGCCCATGGCACTGAACTGCGCCAGCGTTTTCCGATCTTGCTGCACCAGGATGCTTTAGGCGCAGGGATTCTGACCTTCGCCCTGCTCGGAATGTTCGGCTCAGCTGCCCTGTATATGAACGGCTATATGGCCTGGTGGCTGTGTGTGTTACTGAATGCATTTTTTGCATCCTTGACCCATGAACTCGAACACGACCTGATTCACTCGATGTATTTTCGCAAACAACGCATTCCCCACAATCTGATGCTGGCATTGGTTTGGCTGGCGCGGCCAAGCACGATTAATCCTTGGGTTCGACGGCACTTGCACTTGAATCATCACAAGGTGTCCGGCACCGAGCAGGATCTGGAAGAGCGCGCCATCACCAACGGTGAACCTTGGGGCCTTGCACGCTTGCTGATGGTGGGCGATAACGTCATGTCGACCTTGATTCGGGTACTGCGCGCGCCGACAGCCAAAGTGCGCTGGCACATGATCAAGCGCTCATTGATGGTTTATGCACCCTTGGCATTGCTCAACTGGAGCGCGTGGTACCTGTTCCTTGGCTTCCATGGAATCGACTTGTTCAGCAGCGCTTTGGGCATGCCGGTCGACTGGTCAGCCAGTACCCTGCAGTTTATGCACGGGGTAGACATCGCCGTGGTGGTGTTGGTCGGGCCTAATGTATTGCGCACCTTCTGCCTGCACTTTGTCAGCTCTAACATGCATTACTACGGTGACGTTGAGCCGGGTAACGTGATCCAGCAAACCCAAGTCCTCAACCCGTGGTGGCTATGGCCGCTGCAAGCGTTCTGCTTCAACTTCGGCAGCAGCCATGCGATTCACCACTTCGTGGTCAAGGAGCCGTTTTATATCCGCCAACTGAGCGTGCCGTTCGCCCACAAGGTGATGCGTGAAGCGGGTGTACGCTTCAATGACTTCGGCACCTTTACCCGGGCCAATCGCTGGCAGCGCACAGAACAGACGCAAGGCAACGAACAGGCGCAGACGGCTTGATCCATCTCGACATGGCGGGCCATACCCGCTGTGTCTTAGTTCGACTCAAGGGTTAAGGTCGGCGAAGCAAAATAACTGTCCGCCGACTCACCGGTGTTATCGCTATCCGCAGCAAACACCACGCCGATAATACGTTGCGGGGCGCTGCCGAAGGCGGCAATTGCATCCGCGCGAAGATCGCGCTTCTCGTCCAGCCACTTAGCCAGTGGCGCCTCTGGACCGCGCAGTACCTTCATCTCAACTTGATCGGTATAGGCGCTGCGCGCGTGAGTGCCGGGCGCGGCCTTGTTGTCCCACACATAACTTAAGGTCGCTGCAGGCAGGTCAGGGTCATAAAAAGTGCGCGCCAAGCGGATTTTCTGCCGGGTCAGAAAAGGTAAGTCATCCAATGGATAGTCCAGCAGCACATAGACTCGTGCGGCGTAATCATCGCCATCACGGGTGGAGAATGCCGCCTCGTTCAAGCGTTTTTCGGTGCGCCACTGCCAGCGCAATACCCAGGGTTTGTCACCGGCAAGATCAAGCGGATGCAACAGGCCACCGGCCGCCGCGTCAGCCTTGATATGCAACACCTGACGACCGTCCTGGGTTTCCAGCGTGCGGATCGAGGGTTTGAGTTTAGGGATGTCAGCTAAACGCCAAGGCGCTGACCACTCGCCCGCCGGCGGGCCGGCTGTCCATGCTTGCAACGCAGTATCGGTCTGGCTTTGCGCGGCACAGGCTAGACTTGCCTGCGCCAATGCACAGGCAATCAATAAAGCGCTTGAGCGGCGTTTCATCCGCGCCGCCAGTCATGAAATTTCTCGACCCAGCGCAACAAGCCTTGCGGCGCATGCGCACGCTTCCACTCTCCAGCGGCATACTTGTTCGCCTCCGCCATTGTTGGGTAGCTGTGGGTGGTGCCGAGAATTTTGTTCAGCCCCAAGTTGTGCTTCATCGCCAGTACATATTCGGCAAGCAACTCACCGGCATGTTCGCCGACGATGCTCACACCTAGAATGCGGTCTTTGCCGGGTACCGTGAGGACTTTGACAAAGCCGTGGGCCGCTTCATCGGCAATCGCCCGGTCCAGATCGTCGATCTGGTAACGGGTGACTTCATACTCAACCTCCTGAGCCTTCGCCTCAGTCTCAGACAACCCAACCCGGGCGACCTCAGGCGAGGTAAAGGTGCAATACGGAATCACCCGATAATCCACCTTGAAGCGCTTAAAGCCGCTAAACAGCGAATTGACCGCCGCATACCAAGCCTGATGCGCCGCCACATGGGTGAACTGATAAGGCCCGGTTACATCGCCCACCGCGTAAATATTCGGGAAGCGCGTGGCGAGGTATTCATCGGTTTCCAGCGTGCCGTTTTTACGCACCGTCAGATCAAGCTCTTCAGCGCCGTAACCGCTGACATTCGCCACCCGACCCAACGCCATCAGCAGGCAATCGAAGGCGATGGTGACTTCCTCACCGGTGTCCATACGCCGAGCGACCATACGCTGCTCGCCGTCGACCATTTCGAAACGCTCGGCTTTATGCAACAAGCGCACATCAACGCCATCATTGCTCAAGCTATTGAAGACCTGCTCGCTGGCATCGGCATCTTCACGGGGCAACAAACGGTCAGCCAGTTCAACCTGAATCACTTGGCTGCCCAAGCGCTGAAATGCCTGCGCCAGCTCACAACCAATGGGCCCGCCACCCAACACCAGTATCCAACGGGGTTGCTGACGCAAGTTCCAAATGGTGTCGGAGGTGTACATCTGCACCTGATCAATGCCCGGGATATTGGGCACCAGGGGCCGTGCGCCCGCGGCAATAATCATGCTGCGCGCGCTTAATGTCTGACCATTGACCTCGACGGTCCATGGCGATGTGATTTTCGCCTCACCGGTGATTACCTCGACCCCCAAACCGGTGTAGCGCTCAACTGAATCGTGCGGTTCGATATCACTGATAACCCGCTGTATACGCTCCATCACCGCTGGAAAATCAATTTCAGCATGGGCTGCGCGGAAACCCAGTGCATCGGCTTTTTTCAGTTCACTGACAAACTTCGCCGAGCGCAATAAGGCCTTCGACGGCACGCAGCCGGTATTAAGGCAATCACCGCCCATCTTGTGCTTTTCAATCAAGCTGACCTTGGCCTTAACTGCGGCCGCAATGTAAGCACTGACCAAACCGCCAGACCCGGCACCAACCACCACCAAGTTGCGGTCAAACGAATCCGGGCGAATCCAGTTTTTGTAAATACGTCGGGCCTGAATCAGCCCCAGCAACTTGCGGGCAATGATCGGGAAGATACCCAGCAGCACAAATGCCCCAATCAGCCCCGGCGAGAGGATGCCGCGCAGTGACTCAAGCTGGCCCAGTTCACGGCCGGCATTCACATACACCAGCGTGCCCGGCAACATGCCTAGCTGACTGACCCACCAAAAGGTGCGCACGGGCAGGCGCGTCAGGCCCATTGCCAGGTTGATCAGGAAGAACGGGAATAACGGCACCAGTCGCAAGGCGAACAAGTAAAACGCGCCTTCTCGCTCAACCCCTTGATCAATACTCGCCAAGCGTTTGCCAAAGCGCTTTTGCACCCAGTCACGCAGCAGGAAACGGCTGCTGAGCATGGCCAGCGTGGCACCCATGGCGGAGGCGAAGGACACCAGCAAAAAGCCTTCGCCCAAGCCGAATAGCGCCCCCCCAAGCAAGGTCATCAGCGCGGCGCCGGGGAGCGACAATGCGGTCACGGCGACATAAATAAGAAAGAAAACCCCAGCCGCCAACAACGGCTGCGCAGAAACTTGGGCATTAAGTGATGCTTGCTGCGCCTTGAGCGCATCCAGACTCAGGTATTGGCCCAAGTCGAAGACAAAGAAGCTACCGAGTAGCGCAAGGATCACGCCCATCAACAGGATTTTGCGGGTATTCATTATGTAAGCGCCTCCATAGCGCATAGGCTCTGACACAAGCTGAAGCCCGTCAGGAGAGCGCTGGACACCGGTAGCAGTGCCTGCCCTAAGATACGTGAGCGATACGACAGGGCCGCCGGACTAGCGGGTGGCCACTGACGATCGAAGTCATTGAGAAATTGTGCATGGTCGTAATTCAGCGCCAGGGCTTCGATATACAAACCGTTGCGCTCGGCGCGATAAAGCGCTGCCGCATGGGGCGTGGTAGCGATACGCGTGATCACACCATAACGACCGCCACTAAAGTTCGGCATGCCCGCCGCGCCGTTATTGATCACAGCGCCGTGCTGCAAATTCAGTGCAACGGCCGTGCAACTGTGACTGGTGGCCAATACTTCGCAGTGATTGTGCAGCAGCCATTGATCCAACACTTGCTGTCGCGCAGGCTCGCTTAATGCTTCACGCGAGCATTGCCACCCCGCCAGCGACTGCTCATCGCCATGACTGATCGCCACGCGCCGCCCGCCTACCTCAACCACAGCAGTCGCTGGCCGCGCCGCCAATTGCTCAGCCATGCCGGGTAAGGCTTGCACGGTTTGATTCAACTGGTACTGCATGGCGTTCGAACGTTCAACCAGGCTGTCATCAACCGACATCGGGTAAGCACAACCGCACCCAGCACCGCTATCAAGGGTGCGCCCGAGTTCGGTTTCGACATTCCCGCGCAGCAAGGTGTAAGCACTCAGACCTTGCTCAACTTGCAAAAAAAGCTGCGGGTCGCAATCAAACCAATGGGCGTCACCGTTGCAGATGACCCGCACACCCGGCTCGGATTCAACCCGACGCTGCAGCGCTGCCAGGGCCTGACGATTGCCGTATAAACCACCGACCACATACAAGGTCTCGCAGCCGAACAGCGGTTGCGCAGTAAACGCCTCGGCCGGTAAACGGTAATCCAATGGGCAATCGCGACCTGCGCGCATCAAGCTTCGCCGCGCGCCGGGTAGTTATTGTTGATCACGTACTCCACCGCACCCAACAACTCATCAAAATGCGGGCGCGCAAACGGCATGGTATTAACCGAGGACATATACAAGCTGCCATCTGGACGAACCAAGAACACCCCAGGTTCGGCAAATATCGCTGGCTCTTGTGAATCAGGCCGGCCAGCGGAAACGAATAAACCCCATTCGCGCGCCGCTTCGATCGAGACACCGTAGCCCAGCGGCACATTGGCGATTGTCCAGCTGGCCTGGGTCTTCTGTGCGCGCTCCTGGCTGTCGCTCGACAGGGCAATCACCTCAACACCCAGCGCGGCAAAACGCTCGACCAGGCCATTGAGCTCTTGCAACGATTTACGACACAGCGGGCAATGCATACCGCGATAAAACACCAGCAGGGTGAAGTTCTTGGGCGCATTGGCATTCAAGGTCCACTGGCCTTCAGGCATCAGAGGGACAGACAGTGCAGGCACCGCTTGGCGTGGGATCAACTGGCTCACATTTGCTTCCTTACAGAAGAGGATGAAGGATCGGCAGGACCGCAGATAAAGCCGGGCAATACATAGCCCAGCGTGCAGAGAATCAGCCCATATAAATTGGTGCCCAGCAGCAACGCATAACTGCCGTCGCCGATCGCCCAGCTTTGCGGTATCCAATCAAGACTCAAGGCGAGACCTAACAACAATCCGCACCAGAAGCTCAGATGAAAACCCAGACGTGTCGGCCGGAAGATACCGTGGAGAATAAACACCGGCGCCAGACCAATCACCATGGTGCCGCTGATGGTGGTGGCCTTGAGAATGTCTGTGCCCGCCAGCATTGGCAGGTTACCAAGCAGGGCGAACACCACCATCACGGCCATGCCCACGCCAATCGCTTTCTGGCCTAAATCACGCCCGGCCAGGTGCGGCAGTTCGCGCCCGGCCAGTTTGGCCAGACTGGAAAAGGTTGAATCCAGTGTTGAACCCGCAGCTGAAACCATCACCACGGTCATGACCATCAACGCTGCAACGCCCATCGACTTGGCCAAATCGGCCGGTACATTGCTTGATGCCGCCATCCCCGTGAGTTGTGCGTGAACGCCAATCAGGCTGAAAGCGAGAATCGCGACAAAGCCCAATACGCCAGCGATTACAAACGAGCGGCGCATGGTTTTTTCTTCGCTGATAAAACCGCGATCGGTCAGTACCGGGTCATGAAAGCCGTAGCTGAAGGCTTGCAGGCCAGCCACCAGCAGTAAATCCACCCCGCCACTAAAGGCCCAATGACTGGTACTGGCGAGCTGCGCAGCAGAGTGCTGCGGCAATACCAAACCCAGCACCCACACCAAGGCCACCACAAAGATGGCGGCTTGTGCTGCATCGGTCAGAATCGAGCTGCGCAGCCCGCCGCGTAGGCTGTAAGCCAGAGTGACTGCAGTAAACAGCAAGGCAGCGGTGATAAATCCGGCGCTGCCGGAATCACCGTAATAACCGCCAACCACTGCGGTATTACTCCAGACCTCGTTGAACAACCGGATTAAAATCGCCGCCGTAAATGCCAGCGCAGCACCACGACCGTAATGGCTGCTGAGAAAGCTGACCAAACCCGTTGCTGCGAATTTGCGCCGCAGCCGATAGATCACAAAGCCGGTCAATGGAATCGCCAGCCAGTAGGTGGCGTAGGCCAAGCCGCCAATCAGGCCATAGCTGGCACCCAGATTCGCGGCATTGGTCACCGATTTGGCAAAGATCCAGCTGATAAATATGCTGGACGTCAGTAGCCAGGGAGCAGCACTGCGGCCTTGATTATCTTCACCGTGAAAAAAGCCACCGATGGTCACGGCGCGTGGCGAGAGCATCACCATCAGCACGCCGTACAGCACCAGAAACCCCCAAAAAAACAGCCCAAGAGCAGTGTTGGGTTGCATAGGTTATTCCTTAGGAATTGAGCGCGCCGCCGCAACTGGACCCTTGTCCAGCCGTGCACGCAAAGCAATGGTCACGGGTTACGATGCTGTTGCCAGCCAGCGTCGCGTTTAGCAGATCGCTCAAGTGCGGCCGCTGACGGCTGATGACCTGACCTCGCAGCTCCAGGGGCAAATCAAGCATCTGATTGAAGTCACAGTCATACAAATAGCCCTGCCAGTCGACACTAACCAGCGAACGGCACATCAAGCCTTCCACGTTTTCCGCGCGGTAACTGTCACGCAGCAGCTGCATATAATTGTTGAATTGGCCTTTACTCACCAAGGTGCTGCCAAAGCGGGCAATCGGCTGGTTGGTGATGGTCAGCAAGTGATTGAAGACAATCCCGAAGTCCTCAATCAAGTGACGCTTATAGTCCGCCTCAAGAGCTTGTTGGGGTGGCGGTAAACTTGCGCCTTGCGGGTTGAACACCAGGTTCAGGATCAAGCCGCTGCCTTCCTTGCCGTAACCCAGCGCATTGAGCTTTTGCAGACCGATGATGCTGGCATCGAATACCCCATCGCCACGCTGCTTATCCACATTGTCACGGGAATAACAGGGCATCGATGCGCTGATTTCAACCTGCTGTTCAGCCAGAAACTGGGCGAGATCCTCGTAACCCGGCTCGCTCAAAATTGTCAGGTTGCAGCGATCAATAACCCGTAAACCTTCACGCCGCGCGTGCCGTACGATTTCACGAAAGCGCGGGTGCATTTCCGGCGCGCCACCGGTCAGATCAAGCGTGTGCACCGGGTGTGCGTCAATCACCTGATGTAACAGCGCAAGGCTTTCGTCGGTCATCGACTCAGTGCGCGTCGGCCCCGCATTGACGTGGCAATGCAGGCAACGCTGGTTGCACAAATAGGTGAGATTGACCTGCAACGCCTCAAGCGCCCCGCGGGTTAGTGCGGGAAAGGCCAAGCGGTCGAGGAGCGGTAACATCGCGTGCACAGGGGGCTCCAATGAAAAGTATGGGATATAGAGCTGTTTGCCGAGCCTTTGTTACAGCCAACACAGGCTTTTAACTTACTGTATTGTTATACAAAGCTTGTACAAAGTCCGCACTGGTTAATCAAGCTACCTTAGGAGACGCCCATGCTGCGCATTGTCCTGTTCTTCCTCGCCGGTTTTCTTGCTGTGCCTTTTTTCCACCAACCCATTCTTGGGTTGCTGCACGCCACCGGCGTGGTGCCGTTTGCGCCGTTTAACATGGCCGCAACCTTACCTCTGGGCGTTCCGGCGTTAGTTTCGGCCTCTTTCTGGGGCGGGATCTGGGCGATCATAATGCTCAGCGTATTGCGCTGGGACGCACGCCAGCCCCAGCCATGGATCAAGGGCCTGCTATTTGGTGGCATTGCTTTAACGTTAGTCGCTCTGCTGGTGGTTTTCCCACTTAAGGGAATGGGCTTCAATATGGCGCAGTTGCCGGGGCGCTTTATCATCGGCTTCTTGGTCAATGCCGCATGGGGCGTGGGCACGCTGGTCTTTGCGAAAACCTTTATCAGCCGCTGAGACCTCATACGCTGAGCAATGGTGGATGAAAAAGGCGTCATCCACCCTACCGCTTGGGCGTTGATGGTGGTTTTCCGTAGGGTGTGACAACGCGAAGCTTGTCCACCATGGGGTAACGGATAGTCGAATGTGTCTGTGAAAATGGTGGATAAAAAAGCGTCATCCACCCTTGGCTGGGGCGTTGATGCTGGTTTTCCGTAGGGTGTGACAACGCGCAGCTTGTCCACCATGGGGTAACGGATAATCGAATGTGTCTGTGAAAATGGTGGATGGGAATGCATCATCCGCCGCATAGCTGGACAAAAAAAACCCGCCGAAGCGGGTCTTTTTTAGGGCGAAGGCTTATGCCAGCTCGTCAAAACACTCAGCGATAATCGCCAGGCCTTTATCCAGCAGCTCATCCTCTGCAGTCAAGGGCACCAGCACGCGCAACACGTTGCCGTAAGTACCGCACGACAGCAGGATCAAACCTTTGTCGCGGGCTTTGGCAACCACTTGGCCAACCAGAGCGGCGGCGGGCTTATGGTGATCGCCCTCTTCGAACAGCTCAACCGCGATCATCGAACCCAGAGCACGCACATCACCGACGGTTTTATGCTTGGCCTGAATGGCTTTGAGGCCAGTCACCAGGCGCTCGCCAACGGCTTTGCTGCGGTCCAGCAGGTTCTCTTCTTCAAACACTTCCATAACTGCCAAAGCAGCTGCGCAAGCAATCGGGCTACCGGCATAGGTGCCGCCCAGACCGCCCGGAGCGATAGCGTCCATGTATTCGGCTTTGCCGCACACGCCCGCCAATGGGAAACCGCCAGCAATCGACTTGGCGAAAGTGGTCAGGTCAGGGGCAACGCCCATTTGCTCCATGGCGAAGAACGTACCAGTGCGGCCAGCGCCGGTTTGCACTTCATCAGCGATCAACAGAATGCCATGCTGGTCGCACAACGCACGCAGACGCTTCATAAAGTCTTTCGGCGCCACATAGAAACCACCCTCGCCTTGCACCGGCTCGATGATGATCGCGGCAATGTCTGCTGGCTCAGCGTCGTTCTTGAAGATGCGTTCAATGCTGGCAATCGCATCATCAGTGCTCACTCCATGCATTTCACACGGGTATTGCGCACGGAAAACACCGCCCGGCATCAGGCCCATGCCAGCCGAGTAAGGTGCGACCTTGCCAGTCAATCCCAACGTCATCATGGTACGGCCGTGGTAGCCGCCCGTGAAGGCGATAACACCTGCACGACCGGTTGCAGCACGGGCGATTTTTACCGCGTTTTCTACCGCTTCAGAACCGGTGGTAACCAGCAGAGTTTTCTTGTCGAAATCACCTGGCACCTTGGCGTTAATCTTTTCGCACACTTCAACATACGGCTCGTAAGCCAATACCTGGAAGCAGGTGTGCGAAAGCTTGGTCAGTTGCTCTTGCACAGCGGCGACGATTTTCGGATGCAAATGGCCGGTGTTCAACACCGCAATACCGCCAGCGAAGTCGATGAACTCGCGTCCTTCAACATCCGTCACCGTCGCGTTTTCAGCTTTTTCAGCGAAAATCGGATGGATCTGGCCAACACCACGTGGAACAGCGGCGGTACGGCGTTGCATCAATGATTCGTTTGTCTTGCTCATGTCTTCCTCATTCGCCGCTCATCGCGCGGCGTGGTTCAAGGACTGCGCAACCGGTGGCAAACGCAACAGCATACGATGATCGACTGCTGCGCCCTCCCCGGTTACAGGGTGGTTAAATATGTAAACAGTGAATGGCTGAACGATCCGGCTGACTCTTGCCAGTTAATCCTTCAGCCACCACCCGCGCTATCAAGCAGCGCGTCAGAGGGTTAAACGCTCAGGCACAGGTATTTGATTTCCAGATAGTCTTCAATACCGTACTTGGAGCCTTCACGTCCCAGACCAGAAGCCTTGATGCCGCCGAAAGGCGCCACTTCATTCGAGATCAAACCGGTGTTAACGCCAACCATGCCGTATTCCAGCGCTTCAGCAACGCGGAACACGCGGCTCATATCGCGGGCATAGAAGTAGGACGCCAAACCAAACTCAGTGTCGTTGGACATGGCGATCACTTCAGCTTCATCTTTAAAGCGGAACAGCGGCGCCAGCGGGCCAAAGGTCTCCTCTTTAGCGACAGCAGCGTTGAGCGGCACATCAACCAGAATGGTCGGCTCAAAGAAAGTGCCGCCTTTGCTGTGCGGTTTACCGCCAGTCAGCACCTTGGCGCCTTTGCTGACCGCATCTTCGATGTGCTCTTTGACCTTGGCCACGGCTTTATCGTCGATCAACGGGCCAGTGGTCGTGCCTTCAGTCAGGCCGTCACCAATATTCAGCTTGGCAACTGCAGCCTTGAGCTTGTCAGCGAAGGCGTCGTAAACACTGTCTTGCACATATAAACGGTTGGCGCAGACACAGGTCTGGCCGTTATTGCGGTACTTGGAAACGATCGCGCCCTCAACTGCAGCATCGAGGTCGGCGTCATCAAATACGATAAACGGCGCGTTGCCACCCAGTTCCAGCGAAACCTTTTTGATGTCTTTCGCGCACTCAGCCATCAGCTGACGACCGATTTCAGTCGAGCCAGTGAACGACAGCTTGCGCACGATTGGGTTGCTGGTCAGCTCGCCGCCGATATCGCCAGCGCTGCCGGTAACAACGCTTAGCACGCCTTTTGGAATACCCGCACGCTCAGCTAATTCCACCAGCGCCAATGCCGAAAACGGCGTTTGCGAAGCCGGTTTGATCACCATGGTGCAGCCTGCAGCCAGCGCTGGGCCCGCTTTACGGGTAATCATCGCTGCCGGGAAGTTCCACGGGGTAATAGCCGCAGTCACACCAATAGGCTGTTTGATTACGATCAGGCGCTTGTCCGGCTGATGGCCAGGAATTACGTCGCCATAAACACGCTTGGCTTCCTCAGCGAACCATTCAATAAAGGAGGCTGCATAGGCAATCTCACCTTTGGCTTCGGCCAGTGGCTTGCCCTGCTCTAGCGTCATCAAGCGACCCAGGTCGTCTTGGTTCTCAATCAACAGCTCAAACCAACGACGAAGCTTGTTAGCCCGTTCTTTGGCGGTGAGTGCGCGCCAAGCTGGCAATGCTTTCTCGGCAGCTTCAATCGCTCGGCGGGTTTCGGTTGCGCCCATTTTTGGCACAGTGCCCAAGGTCTCGCCGGTCGCAGGGTTAGTCACCTTAATGGTCTGGCCGCTATCCGCGTCCAACCAAGCACCATCGATATAAGCCTGCTGACGAAATAGCTTAGAGTCTTGCAATTGCATGGCAGTCTCCTTCATACCGGCGCGAAACCGGAGGGTTGTTATGGGAGCCGGGGCGTGTGCCCAAAACGGTCGAATGGCCGCGGTGATAAAGCATGGCCCCGGCATCTAATAGGTTTCGAACGACGTGATGCTGTCGAGTTCCGGTTAGATTCAGGGCCTGCGTTTGAAATCTCAAACGAATCCTAGGGTTGTGAGGGGTAAAGGGCAATAGTCTGTTCGAAAAAATTAACGATTTAGGCAAAAAATTATCCCTTAATCGATAAACTACTACTCAGCGCTCAGAATTTGTGCAGAATCACGAACAAACCAAGGCAATGGACGACCGCGAGCTAGATGCGTATGATTGCGCCCGCAACGCACCAGTAGCTCAGCTGGATAGAGTACTGCCCTCCGAAGGCAGGGGTCGTGGGTTCGAATCCCGCCTGGTGCGCCAAATATCGACGAAAAGCCCCGCACTGAATCGTCAGGCGGGGCTTTTTTGTGATTGGCGTAAGCATCGCTGAATCTGCGGCCCTGGCCATCTGATGTAAATAGATCTGCCCCTTTACTCTCTATGCCGCCTTATAACCCGCGATGGATCTGCGTCGTCATCTCGTCAATGACGATGGAATTAATGCTCCTCAATAGGCGCACCTCGCCCCCCAGCGTGGCCCCAAGCTCCGGCCGATCATGCAGCAGCTCTTCATTCTGATGAATCACTTCATCCAATAGCTTCGGCGCTTCTATCCGGACGCTGTCTACAAGCTTGCGGATGTTGTCCCGTGCGGTTGCAGCCTTGATTCCCATGGTTTGGCCAGCGCAAACGAGTAGCTGCGCAGTTATCTCTTGAAGCCGGTAAGTACCATTAATTGGCCAAGCCATCTCAGCTTGCTGTGGCCACCGATCTCGGTCATACGCCTGTGTCCCATATACGGCAGTGCACAGCAAATCGTAAAAGGGCGACAGATGCACGCTCTTGGCAGACATCAAGAAACTGAGGTTTTTCAGGTGCGCATCCTCATTGCCGACCAAGACGTTGAAGATCAGCCACTGGAAAAGGTGAAACCTAGCCAGCGCTGCTGGACGGCACTGTTTTGCCAGGCCTGCAATGCGCTCCATGCTGCCAGCGCTGTATTTGAACTCTCTGGACAGCCCATTCAATTGGCATGCGTCAATACAGTGAATTCGCTCCCAGCCATCCTCTCGTTGGACGCGGTCAAACCGCTCAATCAGGTAAACCGGCTCCGGTACATACAAGCGGTGCACCCTTGGTACAGGCAATCCAACCCGTTGAGCCAACTTCATCACGAACCATTCGTTGATGACGGTATGCGGCCATGCATCGCCAGGGTGGTCAGGCTTAAGTATGTGGGTCGATGGCTCGCTGCCTTTAGGTTCAAGCAACTGGTCATCTTTGAAGATGATCGCCACCTTGTGTTGAGCCCCCGCTAGGGACATTTTCTTTGCCGCTTGCTCGGCCAGGGGGATCTTCGGCATCACCAAAATGCGCCTAGAGAGTTCGGCATTGGGCAGCAATTGTGTGCTCCCGGGCTCAGGTGCTTCACCTGGTGGCAGTAAGATGAGCGAGCCCGCTGATTCGGCGCCGAAATGTTCCAGCAAGGCGAAAGCATCCTCGATCGCCGCACCCGCAACGTTGGCAATCAGTTGCCGCTGGGTCTCTTCGGGCAGCAGATTGTCGAAGTACCACTGCACCGGGCGAGTAGTAGCGCCATCGACGTGCTCCGCGGCCTGCAACGGCAGCAGCGGGCACAATGGATGCGCTACAGGATCGACCAACCACTGTTCGCTGTAACAGAAGGCCCATAGGCCGTTGCGCTCGCGCAGGACGCCTACTCGGGTCTGGTTGATCCAGACATTGAGCGACCGTTCCATTATTTCACCTTGCTCGAGGCTGAAGATGTCTCGGAGGCGGCCGCCTTGTTTTGTTTGGCCAGCCTCTTATCCACCGCATCCATGAGCAATTTTCCGGTGTCATCGGCGAAAGGTTCGGGCACCTCAATCGTTACGGTCAGACCGAGTTCCTGCAATACCTGAAACAGCTTCCCCCACTGCACCGTTTCCCCGCCGCGCTCGACCTTTCCCAGAAAGTTCTCGGACACGCCAATGATGCCAGCCGCATCGTCTTGGCGCATTTGCATAGCCTTGCGGCTCGCTCGTATGACCGCCCCAACTTGCTCAGGGGATTCGATATCTATTTTCATTTGAAAACCTCTGACCACGCAGGCTGCTCACGTCATATTGCAAGGAAAGCAAAAATCCACATGATTGTGCGGATTTTATACATCAAGACGATGACTTTCAATAATTCCTCACGAACGTAAGGATTTAGTAGATATACAAGGCCTGATGCTGATAATCCGCACGAACGTAGGTTTTTAGAAAGGAATGATAGACGCCTGCGAAAAAACCTCATGACTGCGCGGACAAAACCACCGGCCTACATCACTGGAAGCATTGGTACGTGAGCTTGCGCCCCGGCTTCGATTTGTCCTTCCCAATCTCAGTTTTCTTGCGCCGAAGCCTCAATCTCGCGACTTTAAAGGTTGAAACATTTTGTAACCTAGCTATTATATAAAAGGTAGCTAGCTAACGATTAGCACATCTGTCCGACATTTGTTGCGCTGCATAGTGGCCGTCAGAGCCAACTCTATTAAACCGTACCTCTCCCATCGCTCGAATTTACCGTTGGTAACGAGCGCCAAAATGCTAACTGCCTGGCGCGCAAAACACGCTAGGCAGAGTGCTAAGCGCATACCCCTGAGGCGTATACCCCGCCAGGAGTCCCGCATGACTGAAAAACCCAAAGGCCTGACACGCCGCCAGTTGCTGGTTTCATCAGTAACCACCTTGGCCGCAGGCGCCGCCGCGACCGCACAAGCCGCTACTCTGACCGGAACACCCAAATGGTTACCCTTCGACCACAACGGACCGATGCACTACGACACGCCCGGCTGGCAGTTTTTTACCGCTGAAGAGGCCCAGGAGATCGAGGCGATTGTCGAGCAATTGATCCCGGCTGATGACCTCAGCGTCAGCGGCAAAGAGGCGGGCTGCGCGGTGTTTATTGACCGCCAACTGGCCGGTGAATACGGCGATTTTTCCCGTTTATATATGCAAGGCCCCTTCACCCCCGGCACGGAACCGCAAGCTGACCAGTCGCCCTTGGTGCCTCGAGAGCGTTATCGCTTAGGCATCGCCGGGCTGAGTAAGTACTGCCAGGCGCAGTTCCAAAAACCCTTCAGCGCACTGCCAGCAGAGCAGCGTGACAAGATGCTGACCGATCTGGAACACGGCACGGTTGAGCTTGAAGGTATCGATGCCAAATTGTTCTTCCAGCAGGTGTTGGATAACACCATGGAAGGCTTCTTCGCGGACCCCATCTACGGCGGCAATCGCGACATGGTCTCGTGGAAAATGATCGGGTTTCCCGGCGCCCGTTATGACTACCGCGACTACATCGCGATGCATAACCAGAAGCTGAACCTCACGCCGATTTCGATCATCGGTAGCTCCGCATGGAACAGGAAGGGTTAAACAACATGGCTAAAAAATTACCTGCCACCGATGTCGTGGTGGTTGGCCTGGGTTGGGCCGGCTCGATCATCGCCAACCAATTGGCTGAAACCGGTCTCAATGTTATTGGCTTCGAACGTGGCCCTTGGCGCGACACCGCCAGCGACTTTAACTTGGCCTCAGCGACTGACGAATTGCGTTACAGCCGCCGCCAGGAACTGATGCTTCGCACCAAACAAAACACCTGTACGATGCGCAACAGTTCAGCAGAAACCGCTCTGCCGATGCGCACATGGGGCTCGTTCCACCCGGGTAACGGTGTCGGCGGCGCAGGCAATCACTGGGCCGGGATTACCTTTCGCTTCCAACCCAGCGAATTCCGCCTGCACAGTCATTTAACTGAGCGCTATGGCAAAGAACTTCCCGAGGAGTTGACCCTGCAGGATTGGGGCACCACCTGGGAAGAGATGGAGCCCCACTACGATTCGTTCGAGCGCTTGGCTGGCGTTTCCGGTAAGGCCGGCAACATCAAAGGCACCATCGTCGAGGGCGGAAACCCATTTGAAGGCGCCCGTGCCAACGAATACCCCAACCCGCCAACCGAACAAACCTTCGCTCCCACCCTGTTCGCAGACGCGGCGCGCAACCTCGGCTACAAGCCATTCCCGGTGCCGTCCTCGCTGGCATCACAGGCCTATACCAACCAGCTTGGCGTCACCATGGGGCCTTGTACCTTCTGTGGTTTCTGCACCAACTACGGCTGCGGTAACTACTCCAAAGCCAGCGCCATTGTCAGCGTGATGCCGGCTTTGATGCGCAAGCCCAACTTCACCGCCAAGACCAACTCCGAAGTGCTTAAAGTCAATATGGACAGCACCGGCAAGCGCGCAACCGGGATCACCTATGTCGACGCCAACGGTGTTGAGTGGGAGCAACCGGCGGAAATCGTTGTAGTGGCCGCGTTTATCTTCGAAAACGTGCGCCTGATGTTGCTCTCCGGTGTGGGTGAACCCTACAACCCGATCAGCAATACCGGCACCACGGGCCGCAACTATGCGTACCAGACCGCCAACAGCGTAAAGATGTATTTCGATGACAAGAACTTCAACCCATTCATTGGTGGCGGTGCTATTGGCATGGGCATCGATGAGTTCAACAACGACAATTTCGACCACTCCGGCTTGGGCTTTGTCGGCGGCGGCAGCACCCGCGTAACGCCGGTAGGCGCCGCACCGATCGACTCACGTCCGGTGCCACCGGGCACGCCTAGGTGGGGCTCGAAATGGAAAAAGGCCACGGTCGACAACTATCTCAGCACCATGTCTATCGGCTGTGAAGCCACCAGTTACTCGAAGCGCACCAACTACTTGTCGCTCGACCCTAACTACAACGACCCCCATGGTCGACCACTGCTTCGTATTACGTTCGATTTTCCGGAAAACGACCTGAGAATGGCGCAGTACTGCACCAACAAAGTCGCCGAAATTGCGAAATCAATGAACCCACGAGAGATCGTTGCAGCGCCCCGTAAAGGGCCGTGGGGCAATCTCACTTACCAGTCATCGCATATCGTTGGTGGTTTCATCATGGGTGCAGACCCGAAGAACAGCTCGGTCAACAAGCATCTGCAAGTGTGGGGCGTACCGAACTTGTTCGTAGTCGGCTCATCCGCGTTCCCGCAGAACCCCGGCTATAACCCCACCGGCACCGTGGGTGCCTTGGCCTTCAAGGCGGCGGATGCGATTCGCCGACTGTATCTACAGCGTCCGGGGGAGATGATCAGCGTATGAAAATATCTCTCTCGCTGTGCTTCGGTCTAATTGGTCTGAGCCTCAATGCAGCGCATGCAGCAAGCGGCGCTGACTCTTACAACATGGTGGAAAAAGGCCGCTATCTGGCCACAGTCGGCGACTGCGCCGCCTGCCACACGGTAGCGGGCAAACAGCCGTTTGCCGGTGGCGTGCCGATCGAAACCCCGTTCGGCACATTGCTGGGTGCCAACATCACCCCGGACCCAGAAACAGGCATTGGCCGCTGGAATTTCGAAGACTTCCAGAACACCATGTCCGCAGGCCATGCACGTGGCGGCAAACGGCTTTACGGTGCAATGCCATTTACCGCTTACACCAAGGTCAGCCAGGCCGACAACCAAGCGATCTGGGCGTATTTACAGACGTTGCAGCCGGTTAATCACCCGGTCGAGAGCAACCAGTTGCCCTTCCCGTTCAATGTGCGCACCAGCTTGATTGGCTGGAACCTGCTGAATTTCACGCAGGGTGAGTTTAAAGCGCACCCGAACAAGTCTGAGCAATGGAACCGTGGCGCTTATATTGTTGAAGGGCTGGGGCACTGCGGCACGTGCCACACGCCGAAGAACCTGATTGGCGGTGACAAAAACGATGAGTTTCTCGCCGGCGCCAATCTGCAAGGCTGGGTTGCGCCAGATATAACCGCCAATGCCCATACCGGTATTGGCAAGTGGACCAATGAGGAACTCATTCAATACTTGAAAACCGGGGCCAATCGTTTCGATATCGCCTCAGGACCGATGGCTGAAGAGATTGAAAAATCCTCCCAGCACTGGAGCGATGAAGACCTGATGGCGGTTGCCGTGTACCTCAAGGGCGAAGAACAGCCCACGAGTTCTGCCAAGCCGTTAGCGGCAGACTCGGCCGCAATGGTAGCCGGCAAGGCGGTGTATGCGGATCGCTGTGCGGCATGCCACATTGGCTCAGGGGAAGGCATCACTCACCTGTTCCCAAAACTCGCCGGTGCACCACTGGTTAACAGCAGCGATGCCACGTCGTTGATCCATGTGGTGTTGGCCGGTAACCGTGCAGGCGCAACCGATGCCACGCCGACAGCGCCGGCAATGCCATCGTTCGCCTGGAATCTAAGCGATGAAAATATCGCTGACGTACTGACCTACATCCGCAATACCTGGGGCAACGCAGCACCTGCGGTATCGAGCTCTGACGTGAAAAGCTTACGCGCGGATTTGGCCGAGTAAGTGCGTTGAGCCTTGGCCTCGCAATGGGGCCATGGCTCAAACCAGATGACAAATCCCGGGCAAGTGGCTATAAAGCTCAGGTTTTCGCGCCCAAGGAAGTGGCGCAGTTGCCATGTACAAGGAGCTTTTTATGGCCAATCCCACCCTCTTCCATGCCAAGTGGAACCTTAGCCGGCTGCTACTGTGCAACTTTATCGCACTGGGGCTTCTGGGAATCTGGATGTGGCCGACCGGCCATGCTCTGTTCAACCAGTTTGATACTTGGTTCTTTCATCTGCTCAATCGTCCGCTGGAGCAAAGTGTGCTCTGGCTGGATATCTGGACGGTTGCCAGTCTGCGACCTTTCGATGCAGTGGTCGGTTTAATCCTGTTGGCGCTACTGATCAAAGGTGACTGGGTGTTCAAGGCTGTGCAGGTGCGAGCGGCAATATTCGGCTTTGTTTCAATTCTGATTCTGCTGTTGATTATCCGCACGCTGTTTTCCAAATGGCTTGACCACTCCAACTTGCAACATGACAGCCCATCCATGGTGCTCGATGGTGCGGTGCGTTTAAGCGACATTTTCCCTACGCTGGAAAAAAGCTGGGAACTAAAGGACCGCTCCAGCCAGAGCTTTCCCGGCGACCACGCTTCAGTGCTGCTTATTTGGGCCATGTTTATGTCGGCATTTAGCAGCACGCTGCTTCAGCGTGTGCTTATTTGGGGGCTGGCACTGCTGTGCATGTTACCGCGCTTGGTCGCGGGCGCCCATTGGGGACAGGACGACTACATCGGCGGCATGATGATCGCGTTGCTCGCCCTGGGCTGGGGTTATTACACACCCTATGCTGCTGTGGCTTGCAATTTGTGGCTGAAAGCGACCGCGCCGGTTTTCGGCCTGCTCGGTAGAGTACCGGTGATCAACCGAATGAGTTTGATTGAACCGGACACCAGGTGAGCACTCCTTACCCAACCTGACTGATCCCTAAAGTGGTTTCGCTTCAGTCAGCCGCTTTTGCGTTGGCCAGTTAACAGCGCACCTTTTGCATGGGGCAGGCACGCTACCTCTGGCAGTTCAGTTATTGGAATCTGCCCGAGAGCTTGGGCTCGAGCAGCCTGTGCCCACTCGCAACTTATCCCACGCCTCCGCGAAGTCGCCCCGTGTCCAGTGATTTAAAGTCTGAACACTCGCCCGCATCTGGGCTCCTATATAAATGTGCAGCCCATTTGGCTCGCTGATTATCCCGACGATGCAGGTGAAACCCTCGAGCCCGGCATCCATTGATGGGGCGCACTGCAGCTGGCGCCATGTGCCTGCACGGGTGTTAAGCCTATGGTCAACAAGCTTGCAGCTCACCGAGTTGACCTGCATGAACCCCAGCTAGGACAGAAAAAAACGCGGCGCACAAAGGGCTCTATCAAGCCTGAACTGACGAACCGCGTAGGCAAAGCCACAGCGTGATTTAAAACCTAAATACCGATGAGGACCGAAGCGATGACTGATCCGACTGAAAAACGACCCTCAGGCAGCCCCGGCCAACTGTTCACAGAATTGACGACACCCTCACGGCGCAACTTTCTGCGCACTATCGGCATTTCAGGTATGGCTGCGGCGACAGCCCCGATGTGGGCTCAAGCTGCGCAGCTTGAGGCACCCATCGATGACAGCCAGAAGCCGCTGGGTAAAGGCGAGCAGCGCATCAGTCTGAATGTGAATGGTCAGAAACATACGCTTAACGTGCCGGGCAATGCGGTATTGCTTGACGTGCTGCGCGACCGCTTACAACTGACTGGCACCAAAAAAGGCTGTGACCACGGCCAATGCGGAGCCTGCACCTTGCACGTCAACGGTCAGCCGGTGAACAGTTGCTTGTCCCTGGCAGCCATGCATACCGACGATGAAATCACCACCATCGAGGGGCTTGAGCAAAACGGCCAATTGCACCCTGTTCAACAAGCCTTTTGGGACCACGACGCCTTTCAATGTGGGTACTGCACCTCGGGGCAAATGATGACCGCGGCGGCAATCATTAAAGACCCCAACATCGGCACCGATGATGCCAGCGTACGTGAAGCCATGAGTGGCAATATTTGCCGCTGTGGCGCTTATAAAAACATTCTGGCAGCTGTTCAGGATGCCCGTGAAAAAACCCAAGGAGCCCGCTAATGAGAACCTTGGAATACACCCGTGCAACCAGCGTCGAGCAGGCAATTACCAGCCACTCGAAGAAGCCAGCCGCCGCCTTCCTTGCAGGAGGCACCACGCTACTGGACTTGGTCAAGCTAGACGTTATGCAGCCCGACCAAATGGTGGACGTACACAGTCTGGCGCTTGACCAGATCGAGACGTTGAGTGATGGCCGGACTCGAATTGGCGCCATGGTCACCAATACCCAATTGGCCAATGATCCGCGCATCAAGAACGACTACGCGTTGTTATCTGAGGCGCTGCTTTCCGGGGCAACCACCCAATTGCGCAACAAGGCGACGACCGCCGGCAATGTGATGCAGCGAGTGCGCTGCAACTATTTTCGTGATGGCGTTTCTGCCTGCAATAAACGCGACCCCGGTTCAGGTTGCGCAGCCATTGAAGGTCATAACCGCAGCGTGCACGCGGTCTTGGGCACCAGCGATCAATGCATTGCCAGTCACCCTTCAGATATGTGCGTGGCCATGGCAGCCATTGGCGCTCGCGTCGAAGTGCAAGGGCCCTCCGGCAAGCGTGAGATCGACTTCTTGGACTTCCACCTGCTACCGGGAAACACTCCGTGGAAAGAACACGCGCTCGAGCCTGACGAATTAATCACTCATGTCACCTTGGACGCACCGCTGGCGAATAATAAATCAGCCTATTTGAAGCTGCGTGATCGCGCCTCTTATCAGTTCGCCTTGGCATCCAGTGCGGTCATCCTGGTGATGGATGGCGAAACTATCCGTGAGGCGCGTATCGCCATGGGCGGGCTCGGCACCAAACCTTGGCGTGCCCTTGAAGCTGAACGCGCATTAAGCGGCGCCAAGGCCACTCCGGAGAACTTCACCAAAGCCGCCGCAATGGCCCTGCAGGGCGCGATGCCTTACTCGCATAACGCCTACAAGATCCCTCTCGGACAACAGGCCATAGTGCGCAACCTCTCCACGCTTGGTAAAGGAGCTTTGGCATGAGCGACTCAATCATAGGCACCGCGCCACGGCGCGTTGACGGTCGCTTAAAAGTGACCGGGGCGGCCATGTATTCCGCCGACCAACACCCGCAAGACATGGTCTTCGCTTACGGCGTCTACAGCACCTTGGCGAGCGGCTCGATCGAAGCGTTGGATATAGCAGCGGCAAAAAGCGCTGTGGGCGTGATCGACATTCTCCACCATGGCAACTTTCCGCAACTGTTCCACGTGCCGCCAGAGCAATTCTCCGTTGAAAAAATACTGACATCCTCACGCATTGACGAAAATCGTTTGCCGTTCGAGGACCAGATCATTCGGTATGCTGGGCAGTTCGTTGCGCTGGTTATTGCAGACACCTTCGAACACGCTCGCGAGGCGGCTTATAAGGTGAAGGTCAGTTACACCGGTGGCGCCACCATGGCCAATCTGAAGCAAGGCTTGGCACAAGGCAAACCCGCCGACACGGGCCAAGGCCATAAACGTGGCGATCCGGCAGGGGCTTTCGAGCAGGGCGTACAGAAACTGGACGCGACTTACACCACGCCTGTTGAAACCCACAACCCGATGGAAATGCACGCCACAGTCGCGCTGTGGGAAAGCGACAAACTGGTGGTATATGAAGCCACACAGTCCGTGGTTGTACACCGCAATACCCTTGCTCAGATTTTTGGCTTGCCCACCGAACGTGTCGAAGTCAGGGCGCCGTTCATTGGCTCCGGCTTTGGCGGCAAGCTATGGGTGTGGCCCCACTCCGTGGCTGCCTGCGCCGCTGCCAAGGTGGTGGGCCGCCCCGTACAGCTGGTTGTGCCTCGAGCGCAAATGTTCACCACCGTCGGCCATCGCCCGGAAACCCAGCAGCGTATGCGCCTGGCGGCCGATGCCAAAGGCAAGCTGGTGTCACTGCGGCACGAATCACTGAACACCAGAGGGACCGGCGATGAGTACGTGGAAAACTGCGCCGGAATGAGCGCAAGTCTTTACTCATGTGCCAATGTCGAAACCAACCACGCCACCGTCAAGGTCAACCGGGGGGCGCCGACGTCGATGCGCGCACCTGGCGCGGCACCGGGCTTGTTTGCTTTGGAGTCGGCAATTGATGAATTAGCTGAAAAATGCCAGATGGACCCACTCGCCTTTCGCCAACTCAATTGGGCCGAGCAAAACGAGGAAGAAAAACTGCCATGGTCGAGCAACCACCTCCGCGATGCGCTGAGCCAGGGCGCAGAGCGTTTTGGCTGGGCCAAGCGTACGCCTGAAATCGGCAGCATGCGTGAAGGCCATGAAGTTATCGGCTACGGCATGGCTCAGTGCAACTGGGATGCGCTACGCACTCCGTCTAAGGCACGCGTTTCGCTGAAAGCCGATGGCAGCGCTGAAGCGTTTTGTGGCGCACAAGACATAGGTACAGGCACGTACACGGTGATAGCCCAATGCGTGAGCGAACTCACCGGCTTGCCGATAGAAAAAATCGCTGTAAATTTAGGCGATTCGTCGTTCCCGCCCGGCCCAGTTTCGGGCGGTTCCTGGGTGACTGCCAGCGTATTACCCGCAGTGGCCGAGGCCACCCGTGCAGCGCTGAAGCAGCTCAAAGGCTTTGCCGCATCTGAGGAAGGTGGGCTTGCCGATGCCAAACCCGATGAGATCAGGGTCAGTAACGGCAAGCTTGAAGGTGGTGACAAAAGCATTGCATTTGCCGATGTACTCAAGGGCTTGAAACTTGCCAGCGCCGACGGCGAAGGCCACACCGGCATGGCAGATTCCGAAAAGCATGCGTTCAGCTCGTTCGGCGCGCACTTCGTCGAAGTACGCTGGGACCCGGGTATCTCAAGACTGCGGGTGTCACGGGTGGTCAGCGCCATTGACGTAGGCAAGGTGATCAACGCCAAGACCGCCAGCAATCAGGTTGAGGGCGCTATTGTCATGGGCATCGGCATGGCCCTGTTTGAAGCGACAGATTTCGACGAGCGCGATGCCATGCCAGTGAACAATAATTACGCCGAATATATGGTGCCGGTGCATGCCGACCAGCCAGATATCGATGTGATTTTGCTCGATTATCCCGACTACAACCTCAATGAGTTTGGTGCTCGCGGCATTGGTGAGATCGGCATAACCGGGCTAGCTGCAGCAGTGGCTAACGCCGTCTATCACGCCACCGGAAAACGAGTACGCGACCTACCCATCAGCCTTGATAAGTTGATGAGTGATGAAAAGCAGAAGGGCATTGTCACTTCCTGATGCCGAAAGCCACAGCGAAGATGCCTTAATGGGGCATCTTCGTTTTGTGGATAAAATAGCGTGTATCGAACGTCTAGTTGGTACGGTTAGTTTGCTGAAACCGCGCTCTGGCTGAGAAACCATAAGACTGTCCGACACAACTTCTCGCTCATAAACTCAACACAGCCTGCACCACGCATTCGGCCATCGCGCGGCGGGTTTGTAGCGTGGCGCTGCCACTGTGCGGCTGCAATACAACATTGCGCAGTGAAAAAAGCGCTTCAGGCACCTTAGGCTCATGCTCGAAGACATCCAATGCAGCACCCGCCAATCGCCCGTCCACCAAGCGCGCCACCAACTGAGTCTCATTGATAACATTGCCGCGAGCCACGTTGACAATGACCCCCAGCGGCCCGAGTGCATCCAATACCGGCTCATCAACAAGGTGCTGTGAGGCTGGCCCGCCGGCGGCAGCGACAATAAGGATATCGCTGGACTGCGCCAACGCCACCAAGTCGTCATGGTAGGTGTAGGGGCAATCGGTGACTGGCCGTCGGTTGTGATAAGCCAGGGTCACACCAAAGGGTTGCAAACGCTCAGCGATAGCGCTGCCGATTTTGCCCAAACCGAGAATGCCGACCCGCTGTCCCCGCAAACTTGTGCCCAGGGGCGAAAAGCCGCCCTTAAGCCAGAGGCCGTCTCGGACAAAACGATCCGCTTCGCACACCTGACGCAACAGAGCCAATAACAGCGCCACAGCCTGATCCGCCACCGCATCGGTGAGAATGTTATCAGTGGTGGCAATGCGAATGCCTCTGGCACTGGCGTGCGCTTTATCGATTTTGTCGACGCCAACGCCGTTGACCGCAATCAACTTCAAATCAGGCAGCCCGGCCATTAATTGCCGATCTACCCCCTCTCCACCGTTGGTGACCAGCACGGTAAAGCGCTGTGGATTATCGGTTAGCAATGCCTGTTGCTCAGCCCGGCTATGGGCTCTCACCAGATTAAAGTGGGTAGCCAGTCGTTCTTCATACTCCGCTAACAGCGGCACAAGCATCAGTAAATCAGCCTTCATTGCAGCTCCTTATCGGTACAGCCAGTGAGATGACGCGCCCTGGGTCCACGCTATAGCCTGTGCAGGGCGCGGTGCCCGTACTATTTAGCGACCGGCCTCGCGCATTATTCTGGTTAGCGGCGATGTTCAGCGCACGGCTATGCTTGCGCCTGCTGCCTCCAGCTCGGCGCTAGTTGCTGGCGTGCGAGCCGCTCGCCCCTGCATTACTGCCGGGATAGTCAGGATCAGCAAACCACTGGCGAACAGGCAAAAGCCCAGCACGTAGGTGCCATTGTTGATATTGCCCGTCATGTTTTCGGCGACCGCAGTGATCATTGAACCCGTGAAGCCGGACAAGTTGCCAATCGCATTGATCATGCCGATGCCTGCCGCTGCAGCGACCCCGGACAGCACGGTGCCCGGCAGGGTCCAGAAGATGGGCATCAAGCTAAGAATGCCGGAGGCTGCCACGGTCAGAAACAAGATCGAAAGCACCAGATTGTCGGCAAAATATGCGCTGAGTATCAGACCGCAGCCACCGATGAACGCCGGTATCGCCGCATGCAGACGCCGTTCGCCAGTGCGATTGGAGTGACGGGCATTGAGAAACATCGCGACAACAGCCACGCCATAGGGGATAGCGGTCAACAGGCCGATTTCGAGGCTACTGGTAACACCCGTGCTCTTGATAATAGAAGGCATCCAGAACGCCAAACCGTAGAAGCCGGTGTTGAAGGTCAGCAGGATCAGCACCAGCAGCCACACGCGCTTGTTGAAGAACACCTCACTCAAACGGGTTGCCTTGCCGTGACTCTCCTGCTGCAGATTTGCCTTGAGGAGCTTTTTCTCTTCGCTCGTAAGCCAAGCGGCCTTGTCGATGTTGTCACACAGGCAAGTGAACACCACCACCGTCATGATCACCGAAGGAATGCCTTCAATCAGCAGCATCCACTGCCAACCAGCCATTCCATGCCAGCCATCGAAGCGGGTCATCAACCACCCGGAAAGTACGCCACCAAGCGTCAAACTGATCGGCATGGCAATCAGGAAGCCAGACATGACTTGGCTTTGTCGGTGGGTCGGAAACCAGAAGTTAAGGTACAGAATCACGCCTGGGAAGAACCCTGCTTCACAGATGCCGAGTAGAAAGCGCAACGTATAAAACATCGTGCTTGATTCAACATGGAAGAGGTTGGCCAAGGGTACGGTGAAGGCCACTGCCATTGAGATAACGGCCCATGTCAGCATGATTCGGGCAATCCAGAAACGAGCACCGTAGCGGTGCAACAGTAGATTGCTAGGCACCTCGAAGAGGAAGTAACCCCAGAAGAACATACTGGCGCCGAGGGCGTAAACGGTATTACTGAATTGCAGGTCAGAGAGCATGTCCAGCTTGGCAAAGCCTATATTGACTCGATCAAGATAGGCCGCCATGTAGCACAGGAGCAGGATTGGCAAGATACGCAGGATGACCTTTCGGTAAGTGCGATCTTCAAAGCCCTTATCGCGGGAGAGAGAAGCAGGTGGCTCAATTTGGGCGTGCATCAATATGACCTCTTGGCGGGCTGACTTGCCTGATTATTTTTATCGATCGAGCACCGGGCAACTCGCTCCCGGTGGGTCAGCGATTAAGCAATAGATTCGCGGTTTGGTCGGCCATATATACGGCGTAATGGGCCGAGCGGATTGGCATTCTGCAGCGCCAGTGGCAGCTGGGAATCGAGGAAATTCTGGTAACACACCGGACGCAGAAAGAGGTCAATGAAGTTGTGACCCGCATACACAGACATGAACGCTCCAGAAATACGTGAATAATCCGGGCGTCAATTTATGCAGTGAACCGATTCATTCCCAATGGCATTTGCCAATCAATCGATAACGAAGCGTTATCATTCAGACCCTCCGCGCTCCCGCGCCCGCGGCGAATTAGCCAAGAGGATTTCGGCAAATTCCAGAGCCGCTCCGCTAAGGGCTTCACCCTTGCGAGTCAGGATGCCGTAATCCTGAGGGGCCAAGTACAAGGGCGTGTTAAGTGCACGTAGCGCCCCGCTTTTGAGGTGTGGCTCAACCATGGCCTGAGGCAACATGCCAATCATCGGCCCTCCCAGCAGGACTTTCAGAAACGTCTGCATGGAAATGGTATCGATAGTGTTGCGTGGGACTGCCACGCCTGCCTCGGCGAATGCCAACTCCATACGCCCGCGAATGGGCGAGCCTTTGGGGTAGAGGATCCATTGCCACTCAAGCAACTGCTCTAAAGTCACCGACCCGATCTCGGCCAGTGGATGCGAATGGTTAACCACAAAACAGAAAGGCTCAGGCGCTAGGGGTAGAAAATCGAAGCGCTGACACTGGGTAACATCAGTGAATCGCGCCACAGCAAGGTGCAGGATTTTCTCATCAAGCATGGCCATCAGGTGGTCGCTGGTCTGCTCCACCAC
Organism: Pseudomonas sp. EL_65y_Pfl2_R95; assembly: GCF_963971045.1. Lineage (NCBI taxonomy): Bacteria > Pseudomonadati > Pseudomonadota > Gammaproteobacteria > Pseudomonadales > Pseudomonadaceae > Pseudomonas > Pseudomonas sp. EL_65y_Pfl2_R95. The sequence continues at coordinate 443,133 of NZ_CAXAOV010000005.1, forward strand.
TTCAATGGCCAACAACGGCCAGCGTTGCTTAATCTCGACAATGGCATCTGGCAAAGCGACTGCGGTCGCGGCAAAGATCCCGCCGACCTTCAAGTGCCCATGCCCGCCCTCTCGCAGACTGGAAATCTGGTCGACGAAATTTCGTGCATCATTCAAAACCATCTGCGCGTACCGCACCACCTGCTTGCCCAAATCCGTAGGCGGCATGTTCCGCGGCTGACGCTCGAACACCGCAAACCCGAGCAAATGCTCTATCTCTTTGAGCATCTTACTTAACGCGGGCTGACTCAGATTCATCTGCTGTGCGGCAAGGTGCATGTTACCTGTGCGAGCAAGCGTATCGACCAAGATCAAATGCCGAAACTTGAGCCAATTGCAAAAGTGAGAAAACGAGAGGTCTGACATGAGGTCGCCTGGTTGCAATAACTAACTGTTATTGATTGGTGAGAATACGCCATTGGAGTTTATCGCCACAATTACCTAGCGTGCATGTTTTATGGACCAGAGATTACCTGCGATGCCACTTACTTTGACTCCCGAAAACACGCTGCCCGCTGATGGCTTGGTGGGAACGCTGATTGGCCGCGCCTGGATCCCAGGCAATATCGCAGGCCCGTCGCCGATCGTTTTGCGCGCCGATGGCGTGTTCGACTTATCGGCCAGCTTTGCAACCCTCAGTGAACTGCTTGAGCAAGACAACCCCCTAGAGGCCGTGCGCAGCACCCCTGGCGTTTTAGTCGCCAGCGTTGAAGCCCTGCTCGCCAATACCGGCGCGAACTCCGATGTTGAAAAGCCTTACTTGCTAGCGCCGTTGGACTTGCAAGTGATCAAGGCTGCCGGCGTGACTTTCGCCGCGAGCATGATTGAGCGCGTCATCGAAGAGCAGGCCGGTGGTAACGCTGCAAAAGCCGAACAAGTACGCGCCACCGTTCGCTCAGTAATCGGCGATAACCTGCGAGCAGTAAAGCCCGGCTCAGAGCAGGCCATGGCACTCAAGGCACTCTTAATTGAGCAAGGCATGTGGTCGCAGTACCTCGAGGTAGGCATTGGTCCGGATGCCGAGGTTTTCACCAAAGCTCCTGTACTGTCGTCGATGGGCAGCGGCAACCTGATCGGTGTGCATCCGGGCTCGCAGTGGAACAACCCCGAACCCGAAATCGTCTTGGCTGTCGACAGTCGCGGTCGGATCCATGGGGCGACCTTGGGCAACGATGTAAACCTGCGAGACTTCGAAGGGCGCAGCGCTCTTCTGCTAAGTAAAGCCAAGGACAACAATGCGTCCTGCGCTATTGGCCCGTTCATTCGCCTGTTCGACCAGAGTTTCAATCTTGACGCCGTGCGCCAGTGCGTAGTCGACCTGAAGGTCCAAGGTGAAGACGGCTTCGTACTGGCTGGCACCAGTTCGATGGATCAGATCAGCCGCGATCCAGAGGACATTGTTGGGCAGACGCTTAACAGCAACCATCAATACCCTGATGGCTTCATGTTATTTCTCGGCACGCTGTTTGCGCCCACCGAGGACCGTGACAATGCAGGCGCCGGTTTTACCCACAAACCTGGCGATCAAGTGAGTATCAGCAGCCCTCTTCTTGGCACGCTGCACAACCAAGTCACCGGCAGCGACAAGGCCGCACCTTGGACATTTGGCGTTAGCGCCCTGATGCGCAATCTATCAGACCGAGGTCTGCTCAGCCGCTGATGGCCTCATAACCAGACGCTTCATAACAATAAAAGCGAGGTTTGACATGCAAACCGCATCCACTACTGCCGCCGCGGCTGACCCGCGTCAACTGCGCCGGGCAATCTTCACCGGTGCAATCGGCAGCGCTCTGGAATACTACGATTTCGCGATCTACGGCTTGGCCTCGGCCTTGGTATTTGGTCATATATTCTTTCCATCCTTGGGCACCACTGGCGGCCTGCTAGCCAGTTTCGCGACCTATGGTGCAGGCTTTCTGGCACGGCCCTTTGGTGGGCTGTTCTTCGGCTCGCTGGGGGACCGTAAAGGACGCAAACTGGTGTTGCTGTTGACCGTTGCCCTGATGGGCACAGCGACCACATTGATTGGGCTTCTACCGACCGGCCCAGTCGGTGCGGTGTTACTCGTGCTGTTGCGCCTGCTGCAAGGCTTCGGCGCAGGGGCTGAGCAAACGGGGGCCGCGACTTTGATGGCTGAACTCGCCCCACGCAACCAACGGGGATTCTATGCGGCGCTACCCTTTATCGGGGTGTTCAGCGGCCTCGCCTTGGCGACTATTACGTTCAGGGTGCTTGACGCATCACTGAGCCGAGAAGAGTTGCTCGACTGGGGCTGGCGCCTGCCATTTCTTGCCAGCGTGGTGTTGATCGCAATGGCGGTATGGATTCGCCTCAAGCTCAAAGAAAGCCCGGTGTTCAAACAACTCAGCCAGAGTCAGCAAGTCATCGATTCACCGATGCGCGCCGTATTGAAAAACGCCCGCCGACCCTTAGCCGCGACAACGCTGATGCGCATGGCCGAAACCGGTTGCTCGACACTCTACGCCACGGTTTCAATCGCCTTTCTTACCAGCTTCGCCAGTCGTCACTTGGCTAACAATGGTGCTAATCTGGTCGATATCGGTACCAATGCCGTGCTCGCCGCGAGCGTCTTGAGCGTCTTCACCACGCCGTTGTTCGGCGCCTTGTCTGATCGGTTTGGACGCTTGGCGGTATACCGCGGCGGTGCGATGTTCTGCGCATTCTGGGCTTTCCCGTCTTGGTGGATGATCGACAGTGGTGAGCCGCTGCTGGTGACTATCGCCGTGGTCGGCGGTTTTGCAATCGGCGCCAACAGCATGCTTGGCGCTCAGTGCGCGCACTTCACCGAATTGTTTGGCAACCGTTATCGCTACTCAGGAGTTGCACTCGCCCGGGAAGTCGGCGCCATGCTCTCCGGAGGCCTGGCGCCGATCCTCGGAATCCTGCTGGTTGGCTTGGCCGGAGGCGCCTACTGGGTATTGGCGTTGTACACCTTGGCCCTGGCCTGCCTGACCTTAATCGGCACCCTGCTGTCTACTGAAACCCGTGGCCGCGACCTGACTGACCTGAACGATGCAGTCGGCAGTGGCGCCACACCAGAACTCGCCAACGCTCCTGCGTTGCAACGCTGATGGCTTAGCCATCAACCACAAGAGAATAATCATGAGCCAGAATCCAAAACGCCCGCTGCGCAGCCAGCAGTGGTTCGATGATCCAGACCATGCTGACATGACCGCGATCTATGTCGAGCGCTACATGAATTACGGCCTGACCCGGGGCGAATTGCAATCGGGGCGCCCCATCATTGGTATCGCGCAAACCGGCAGCGACCTGACGCCCTGCAACCGCCATCATCTGGAGCTCGCTCAACGGGTAAAAGCCGGTATCCGTGACGCAGGGGGGATTCCAATGGAATTCCCGGTCCACCCAATCGCCGAACAAACCCGCCGCCCCACTGCCGCGCTTGATCGAAATCTCGCCTATTTGGGGCTGGTGGAAATCCTCCATGGTTATCCACTGGATGGCGTGGTGCTGACCACAGGTTGCGACAAAACTACTCCGGCCTGCCTGATGGCTGCGGCCACGACCGACCTGCCGTCCATTGTCCTTTCAGGCGGCCCGATGCTTGATGGACACCACAAGGGCCATTTGATTGGCTCCGGCACCGTGCTGTGGCATGCCCGGAATCTGTTGGCTGCAGGCGAGATCGATTACGAAGGCTTTATGGAAATGACCACGGCGGCGTCGCCTTCTGTGGGGCACTGCAATACCATGGGCACAGCGCTATCGATGAACGCCCTGGCCGAAGCTTTAGGTATGTCCTTGCCCGGCTGCGCCAGTATTCCCGCGCCCTACCGAGAGCGCGGGCAGATGGCTTATGCCACCGGCAAGCGCATCTGCGAGTTGGTCTTGGATGATGTACGCCCTTCGCACATCATGACCCGTGACAGCTTCGAAAACGCCATCGCAGTAGCCTCGGCGCTGGGTGCATCAAGCAACTGCCCGCCTCACCTGATCGCCATTGCCCGGCACATGGGCATTGAGTTGTCGCTGGACGACTGGCAGCGTGTCGGCGAAAACGTGCCCCTGCTGGTCAACTGCATGCCCGCTGGCAAGTACCTCGGCGAGGGCTTCCACCGTGCTGGTGGCGTACCCGCAGTGATGCACGAACTCCTGAAAGCCGGACGCCTGCATGAACACTGCGCCACCGTCAGTGGAAAAACCATCGGCGAAGTGGTGAGTAACACCTTGAGCAGTAACGACGAAGTCATCCTGCCGTTTGCAGCGCCACTCAAGCATGGGGCAGGCTTTATCGTCCTCAGCGGTAACTTCTTCGACAGTGCAATCATGAAAATGTCGGTGGTCGGCGAGGCCTTTCGCAAGACCTACCTGTCCGAGCCTGGCGCTGAGAACAGCTTCGAAGCCCGGGCCATTGTTTTCGAAGGGCCGGAGGACTATCACGCACGAATCGACGACCCAGAATTGAATATCGACGAGCAATGCATTCTGGTCATCCGGGGCGCGGGCACTGTCGGCTACCCCGGCAGCGCTGAAGTAGTCAACATGGCCCCGCCAGCGGCGCTGATCAAACGCGGTATCGATTCGCTGCCATGCCTAGGTGACGGCCGGCAGAGCGGAACCTCGGCCAGCCCGTCAATCCTCAACATGTCACCAGAGGCTGCCATTGGCGGCGGCTTGGCGCTGCTGCAAACCAACGACCGCCTTCGCGTCGACCTGAACTCCCGCCGCGTTGACCTGTTAATTGATGAAGCTGAAATGGAGACACGTCGCGCCGCTTGGGTGCCGAACATGCCTGCATCGCAAACGCCGTGGCAGGAACTCTATCGCCAACTGGTCGGGCAACTCTCTACGGGCGGCTGCCTCGAGCCCGCCACCCTGCACATGAAAATCATCGCCCGTGAAGGCGGCGTGCCAAGACATTCGCATTGATGCTCAAGCTCATATAGCAGATACAACCAAAGGCTCAGGTGAAACCCTGGGCCTTTTGTATTATCGGTGCAAATTACTTGCATCCTGAGTAAATCCAACCAGTCAGTCATGGCTGACCAAAAGTACGTTGCCTGCGTGACCCGTCTAGGCCTAAGCCTAACCTGCGTAAATGTATTGGGGCTTAGCCTTTGCCCTGGCACTAATAGGTGCCCACCAACCTTTATGTCCTGTGCATTTATTTAATTAGACGAATGTCTCTTTAAAGGTACACTTGTGGCATACGAAATTAGACGTGCTCTTACAGCCAACCGCATTGATATCTATCAGTGCTGGCTAGATACCCTGCGGGACCGCAGGGCCAAACTGAAAATAATGACCCGCGTGGACCGCGCCGGGCAGGGAAACTTTGGCGTGCATCACTCAGTTGGAGAGGGTGTCTACGAATTGGTCATAGATTATGGCCCCGGCTACCGGGTGTACTACGCAATGGCAAGCAGAGAAATAGTTCTCCTACTGGGAGGAGGCACAAAAAAACTGCAACAGAATGATGTCGATCAAGCCAAAGCGATCTGGCAGATGGTTAAAGAGGGGAACAGCAATGGTTAGCACAATTTCGCATGATAACGCCGTGATCGAAATGCTCAGCAAAGACCAGGGATTCGCGCTTGAGTATCTTGCCTCTGCATTCGAAGAGATCGATGAAGTGGGTGGAGAAGCGGTTTTTCTACAAGCAGTTCGACGCGTTATTGAAGCAAGAGGGGGAATGTCTGCAGTGGCTAATGCTACCGGCCTAGCTAGACCCAACCTCTACCGTACGCTTTCTGCACAGGGTGATCCAAAGCTATCGACCCTGCTAAAAATTTTATCTGCTTTAGGTATTGGTCTGTCTAAGGTTGCGACTCACAAACAGTGCGATTCAGAGCCCGCCGCGCAGAGCTGATTATTAAGCAGCCGTTGCAGACTAAAGGTTTATAACAGCTGCTGATCGCTTTGGTTACTTTGCTCACCCCGACTCCCTGCCGATAATCATTGCCGCTAGTGGCTGCGCCTGTAAGGGCAAAATACCCTAGGTCTATACCTGCCTAATGGCTTCGTGATAAACGATGATCTTTTGAGTGTGTCACATGGGAAAATTACCCAACGTTATAGTTAAAGTTGTTGATGCTTGGATGTCACTTTCAATTTCACCGTCAGCAGACTTTAAAAACAACTCACCTCAATGACTAATCATCCACGGCCGGCCAGCGGGTTTGCTTTTCAGGGCGTGGGGGTTGGCTTTGGTTGGGGCCAGTGGTTTGTTGGGGGTGCAGCAGCCGCAGCCTTTCGGGTGTTTGCGATTTTGTTTGTATTCATCAAGAGTTTGCGGGGCGTTGGCGCTGCGCTCGTTGGCCGCGATGGCGCGACGCTGGGTGCCCGGCATTGTCGCCAGACTCGGTGCGCTCAGAATCACGCGCTTACTCAAGGTGCCGCAATACGGGCAATCGCAGGGTTGATCGCGATCAGCCATGGGGCGCAGCAGGGTGAAGTCACCGCAACTGGCGCAGTCATATTCATAGATCGGCATGCCCGGCTCCTGAAATACTAGTGTTCACCACCCTGACAAGCCTGGCCGCCGTCCAAAGCGCCAAACTTGCCAGGGGGAGAACTCGGTTGCCGGGGTAAACCACCGGCGTGTTGATCGATAAATCGGTTGGGTTTAAAGGTCCGGCGCAATCGGCAGATCAATGCTGCCGTCGAGGAACTTGGTCGGACCGTTGGCGTTCGGGTTGATGTCGAAATCGAAAATTTCGGTCGGCAGCCACAACGTGGCGCAGGCATTGGGTACGTCGACAATCCCGCTGATATGCCCCTGTACCGGCGCCGAGCCGAGCAATGCATAACCTTGCGCTGGCGAATAACCAAACTTGGTCAGGTAGTTAATCGCATTCAAGCAAGCCTGCTTGTAGGCAATGTTAACGTCGAGGTAGTGCTGCTTGCCTTCCTCATCAACCGAGATGCCTTCAAAGATCAGGTAGTTGTTGTAGTTGGGCACGATCGGGCTTGGCTTGAAGACTGGGTTTTTGATGCCGTACTTCTCCATGCCGCCTTTGATCAGCTCGACCTTCATGTGAATCCAACCGGCCATCTCGATGGCGCCGCAGAAGGTGATTTCGCCATCGCCTTGGCTAAAGTGTAAATCGCCGACAGACAGACCCGCACCGTCTACATAAACCGGGAAGAACACCTTGGAACCACGGGACAAGTCCTTGATGTCGCAGTTACCGCCGTGTTCACGCGGCGGCACGGTGCGCGCGCCAGTCAGCGCAGCCAAGTCGCGCGCTTCACCCTTCATTTTGCCCATGTGCGCAGTTGGCGCCATCGGCGGGTTGGCCAGTGCCGGAACGCGATGCGGATCGGTGTCGATCAGTTCCTGCTCGCGCTTGTTCCAGTCGGCCAGCATTTTGTGATCAGGCAAACAGCCGATTAAGCCCGGGTGAATCAGACCGGCAAAGTTCACACCCGGAATGTGCCGCGAGCTGGTGAACATGCCTTTGAAGTCCCAAATGGCTTTTTGCGCCATTGGAAAATGATCGGTTAAAAAACCACCACCGTTCTGTTTGGAGAAGAAGCCATTGAAGCCCCACATAGATTCGGCTTTGGCGCCAATGTCGAGCAGATCAACCACCAACAAATCACCGGGCTCAGCGCCATGGACACCCACCGGGCCAGACAAGTAGTGCACGGTAGACAAGTCCACATCCCGTACGTCGCTGGCGTCGTCATTGTTCTTGATCGCGCCAGCCGTCCAGTCATAGGTTTCCAAGATGAAATCTTCGCCCGGCTTCACCCAACACGCCATCGGAATATCTGGATGCCAGCGGTTATGGATCTGCTCATTCTCGGTGGCTGGCTGATTAAGGTCGACCTTGATTAGCGTTTCGGTCATGACAAGACTCCTGGGACCATTGATAGGACATTGCGCGGCAACGCCGGGTATGGAGCTAGTCTTAAACGTGGACGAAAAACACGAAATACGCTGAATGACGTATGGGCAAAAGCCGCTACTTACGAGGCTTTCAGCACGAAGCGCACAAGCAAAAAAAGCCAGCACAAAAACCTGTGCCAGCTCGGCTATCGACGATGTTGAACAACCGCTTAGGCGTGAGGCTACACCGACAAGTAACGACTAATGGTGGCCTCATCGACCTTGTCGCGGGTTTCCTCGATGACAAACTTGCCCTTCTCTATCACTAGAAAACGATCCGCCACTTCCATGGTGAACGACAGCACTTGCTCGGACACCACAATGGTTAGATCACGCAGATTGCGAATCTCTTTGAGCTTGTGGGCAATGTCTTTGATGATCGAAGGCTGGATGCCCTCAGTTGGCTCATCCAGCAATAAAACCTTGGGGTTGGTCGCTAGGGCACGAGCAATCGCAAGCTGCTGCTGTTGGCCACCGGAAAGGTTACCGCCCTTGCGTGAACGCATCTCGTGCAGCACTGGAAACAAGGCGTAAAGATCATCCGGCACTTTGCCTTTGGCTGAAGCTGGCAGGCCGGTCTGAATATTCTCCAGGACGCTCATGTGCGAAAAAATCATCCGCCCCTGCGGCACATAAGCGATGCCATGCTCCACCCGTTGATGGGTTTCCAGCTTGGATACATCCTGACCGTCGATGGTTATCTGCCCGCCCCACTGCGGAAGCACCCCCATCAGGCTTTTAAACAGCGTGGTTTTGCCCATACCGTTGCGACCCATGACCGCAACGATCTCCTTCTTGGCCACGTCCAAATTAAGTTCGTGAAGGATTTGGCTCTGGCCGTAACCGGACACCAGATTGCTTATTTTAAACATGGCTATCCCCTGTAATGGTTCGCAGGATCACCCCAGGCAAATCCTGCAAACGCACGGTCTTTCTGTTCGATAAATAGGGCTCTTGGCACAGGGCAATCAATGCCCTAAGTACACCTCAATCACTTTGGGATTGCTCTGCACCGTTTCCATGCTGCCCTCGGCCAGTACCTTGCCTTGGTGCAATACGGTCACCCTGTGAGCGATGCTTTTAACGAACTCCATATCGTGCTCAATAACCAACACTGAACGACCCTGGCTGATACGATTTAGCAGCTGCGCGGTCTGCGCCCGCTCGCTAACACTCATGCCTGCAACGGGCTCATCAAGCATCAGCAGCGCTGGGTCTTGCATCAGCAGCATGCCGATCTCCAGCCACTGCTTTTGTCCGTGGGACAGCAAGTCAGCTTGCTTATCGAGGAAATCACTGAGAAAAATCTCGCTGGCGACCTCCTCAACCCGAGCGATGACCTCTGGAGTGCGTTTAAAAAATAGTGCGCTGAATACTTTGCGGCCTTTGGGATAAGACATTTCCAGGTTTTCGAACACCGTCAGGTTCTCGTAGATCGACGGGTTCTGAAACTTGCGCCCTACTCCAGCACGAACGATGTCGAACTCGCGCATTTTGGTCAGCTCACGCCCATCGAACTCGATGCTGCCAGCGGTTGATTTGGTCTTGCCACAGATCAAGTCCAGCACCGTGGTTTTCCCGGCACCGTTGGGCCCGATCACCACATGCACTTCATTGCGATCGACGTACAGGTTCAAATCGTTGACCGCCTTGAAGCCATCGAACGATACCGTCAACCCTTCAATGGCCAATACGGGTTTGGCTGCTTGGAATCCTGCTGGGCTATTCATGGCGTGGTCTCCAGTTCACGGGGGGCTTGCGCGGCGAGGGGCTTGCTTGCCGTAGCGCGGGCCTTGGGTACCGGCTGACCGAATAGCTTGTTGCCAAGCGAAGTGCGTGAAATCCATTTACGCCCGTGGCTCTCCCACAACCCGGCAATACCATTGGGGAAATACATGACGACGACGATAAACAAGCCGCCCATCAAGTACAGCCACAGTTCGGGGAAGCTTTCGGAAAAATAGGTTTTGCCGAAGCTCACCAACAGGGTTCCGTATACCGCGCCAAGCAGCGACATACGCCCACCCACGGCGGCAAAAATGACCATCTCAATTGACGGCACAATGCCGACGAAACTGGGCGACATAAAGCCAACCTGCAAGGCGAACATCGCCCCACCAATAGCCGAGAAAGCGGCCGCCACGCAGAATACGAAGATCTTAAAGCTGGCGACGTCATAGCCGGAGAAACGCACGCGCTCTTCTTTGTCGCGCATGGCCATCAACAGTCGACCCAGTTTCGAGGTAAGGATAAAGCGACCCAGCAATACACAGCCCAGCAGCAACAATGCATTAACGAAGTAAAGGATGATCTTCGAACTATCTGGGCGGATATCCCAACCCATGAGCGTCTTCAAATCGGTGATGCCGTTGACCCCACCCGTGAGACCCTGTTGACCAATAATCAGGATGGTCAGAATCGCGGCAATTGCTTGGGTGACAATAGAGAAATACACATCGCCAACCCGACGTTTGAACATGGCGATGCCAATAATCAAAGCCAACAGGGTGGGAACTGCAATTACCGCCAAAACGGTGAAACTGAAGCTATGGAACGGCTGCCACATCGCGGGTAATTCGGTGATCTGGTTCCAATCCATAAAGTCCGGAATGCCGGGAGTGGACTGGATCTTGGTGCTTTCTGGGTCGGATGCTTCTAGCTTAAGAAACATCGCCATGCAGTAACCCCCAAGGCCGAAGAAGATGCCTTGGCCGAGACTTAGAATACCGCCGTAGCCCCAGCACAGCACCAGCCCCACGGCAACAAATGCGTAAGTCAGATACTTGCCGACCATGCTCAGACGGAAGGTATCGAGCATCAGCGGGAACACCACCAGGATCAACACAGCCAACACCAACAAGCCAATGGCCCCCTGCTTGCCACCGAGCAGACTTTCATATGCGTTTTTCATGGACGGCTCCTACGGCTCTGCATCACGCTTGCAGCCACCCAGAGGGCTACTGCAAACTCCTGCGCCAGCGCACTGGCGCCTTTCAAAAGAGACATCTGCATTACTTGCGCACCTTTATCGAAAACAGGCCTTGAGGGCGCAACATCAGGATCAAGATCACTGCGGATAAGGTCAGTACTTTGGCCATTGAGCCAGAGAGGAAAAATTCCATGATCGACTGCGCTTGAGCGATAGTGAATGCCGAGGCAATGGTGCCCACCAAGCTGGCTGCGCCGCCGAAGACCACCGTAAGAAAGGTGTCGACGATGTACAGCGAACCGGCGGTTGGGCCCGTTGAACCGATAGTGGTAAAGGCCGCGCCCGCGACACCCGCAACACCGCAACCCAGGGCGAAGGTCATGCGATCAACTTTCTTGGTGTTAATCCCTACCGCGCGGCTCATCACCCGATTCTGCATCGTCGCGCGAACATGCAAACCCCAGCGCGAGCGGTACAACATGATGAAAATGGTGGCGGTCAGCAGGGCTGTCAGCCCCATCACAAACAAACCGTTTTTAGGAATATCAATGGCCGCTGAAGGCGCCCAAGACCCCATGATCCATTCCGGCATTTCTGCGCCGACCTCCCGTGCACCGAAGATCGAGCGGAACGCCTGTTGCATTACCAGAGACAAACCCCAAGTGGCCAACAGCGTGTCCAGCGGCCGGTGATAGAGCTTGCTGATCATCAACCACTCGACCAGCCAGCCAAGGGCCCCGGCAATCAAGAATGAGGCGACAATGGCGAAGAAAAAGTAGTACGGCTGCATCGCCGGGAAGTACTGCAAGGTGACGGATGAGATTACGTAAGTGGTGTATGCCCCGACGGTCAGGAACTCGCCGTGAGCCATGTTGATCACGCCCATCTGGCCAAAAATAATCGCCAGACCCAAGGCCATGAGCAGCAATACGCAGAATACCGACAGGCCGTTAAAGCCTTGCATAACGGCAATCGCGCCGAATTCGGAGAGTGATACGTCCATTTGGAAGGCTCCCGCTGGTGGAAAATTAAACAGGGAGATAAGCGTTCGCCCGACAATCATTGCGGGCGACCTTAGAGGCGATGACGCATGCGGTCATCGCTTCGTTTGTTGGCGTTGCTTACTGGTAGCCTTTAGGGAATGGGTTCGGCTCGATCAGCTCGGATTCGTGAACCACTTTGAAAGTACCGTCACCCTGGATCTCGGCAATTCGCGCCTTGCTCCACAAGTGGTGGTTTTCGTGGACTTTGACGTAACCTTCTGGCGCGGTGGTCAGTTCGATGCCAGGGGAGGCTGCAACCACTTTGTCGACGTCGAAGCTACCGGCTTTCTCTACCGCCGCTTTCCACAACCATGGGCCGAGGTAGCCAGCTTGGGTCACGTCACCTATGACCGAGTCTTTGCCGTACTTGGCTTTGAATTCCTCAACAAATTTCTTGTTGTTCGGGTTATCCAAGGTCTGGAAGTACTTCATAGAGGAGTAGAAACCCTTCATGTTCTCGCCACCGATGCCGAGCATTTCATCTTCGGTAACCGAGATAGTCAGTAGGGTTTGCTTGTCGGAGGTAATACCGGCGGCTTTCAACTGCTTGTAAAAGGCTACGTTGGAGCCGCCCACAACTGCGGCGAAAACCACATCCGGTTTTTTCAGTTTGATTTTGTTAGTCAGCGAACCGAACTGGGTATTACCCAGCGGGTAATATTCTTCGCCCACCACCTTGCCACCCAGCACGTTCTCGATGTGTTTACGGGCAATTTTCATCGAGGTACGCGGCCAGATGTAGTCAGAGCCGAGCAGGTAGAAGGTTTTGGCGCCTTTTTCTTTGGCGATCCAGTCGAGGCTCGCAAGGATCTGCTGAGTCGCTTCCTGACCGGTGTAAATCACGTTCTTCGACTGCTCCAGGCCTTCATAAAAAGTCGGGTAGTAAAGCAGACCGTTGTCTTTCTCAAAGATCGGCAATACCGCTTTACGCGAGGCGGAGGTCCAGCAACCAAATACCGCGGCAACCTTGTCGCTTTCTAGAAGTTTCTTGGCTTTCTCGGCAAAGGTTGGCCAGTCAGAAGCGCCGTCTTCTTGGATGATTTTGATTTGCCGACCCAAGATACCGCCCGAGGCGTTGATCTGATCAATCGCCAAACGCTCGGCCTGTATCGAACCGGTCTCAGAAATCGCCATGGTGCCAGTGGCGGAGTGCAACTGGCCAACTGTCACAGTGGTATCAGTCACGGCCAAACCGGTGGTGTTGGCGTCATCGGCCAAAGCGGTTTGGCTGAACATACTGGCTGCCAGCAATGAAAGCGCCGCGGCCCCCAGAGTCAGGCGCCGGGGAAGAAGTTTTTTCGCACCCGTCAGTCTTGAATCCATGGTCTTGCTCCTATTGTGGTGTTGCCGCACCGGCTCGCCTTGCGGGTGCCGTGTCGGGTTGCAGCAAGAATGCGGCTGTCGGCAGTCATGGCGGTATACGCAGGTTGACGTAACGGCATACGTCGTCTGACGTACAGGCAAATGCCCTGCACTGGTGCAAGATCACGCCTGAACAGCAGCCAGATTAAAGCTCGCGCGCGTGAGCGGGCCCTTGAGCGCTGAGGCATGCTTGTTGCAAGCAGCGACCTGGCCCCTATGGCTAATGTGCCGATCGCTCAATCGCTGTACAGACACTCAAGGAAACCGCGTCGTGCAACCAACCGGCACCCAGCGTATCGTCAAGATTCGCCGCGACTACAACAGCTGGGTCGCCGACGAAACCATGGAGGACTACGCGCTTCGTTTTACCCCGAAGTCATTCCGTAAATGGTCGGAGCTGCGCATTGCCAATACGGCGCTGAGCGCGGTTTCATTTCTCGCCCTTGAAGCTATTGGCGGCGCGCTGGCGATAAGCTACGGCTTCACCAACACGCTATGGGCCGTGCTGGCAGTGGCGCTGGTGATTTTTATGACCGGGCTGCCCATCAGCTACTACGCTGCTCGCTACGGCGTAGATATGGATCTGCTGACCCGAGGCGCGGGCTTCGGCTACATCGGCTCGACCATCACCTCGCTGATCTACGCCAGCTTTACCTTTCTGTTTTTCGCTCTGGAAGCCGCGATCATGGCGCTGGCATTGGAGCTGTATTTCAAGATCCCGCTAGCCGTGGCCTATGTCATCTGTTCGATTATCGTTATTCCTTTGGTGGCATATGGAGTTACCTTAATCAACCGCTTGCAGATGTGGTCTCAGCCGCTTTGGCTGTTCTTGCTGCTGCTGCCCTACCTGTTTGTGATGTGGAAAAACCCAACCGCCTTTAGCGACCTCACCAGTTTCGGCGGCCGCGTAGGTGAAGGCGGCACCTTTAACCTGCTGTATTTCGGCGCAGCCTGCACCGTGACACTGGCGTTGGTGACGCAAATTGGCGAGCAGGTCGATTACCTGCGTTTTCTTCCTGAGCAGACCCAAGCCAACCGCAAACGGTGGTGGGCAGCCTTGATCATGGCCGGGCCGGGCTGGATTATTCCCGGTGCCTTGAAGATGCTCGCCGGTGCGTTTCTGGCGTTTCTCGCCCTGCAACATGAAATCCCCATTGAGCGCGCCGCCGAACCGACGCAGATGTACCTCGTCGCGTTTAATTACGTGTTCAGTTCACCCGAGTGGGCACTTGGGGCAATGGTGTTGTTTGTCATCATCTCGCAGATCAAAATCAACATGACCAACGCCTATGCCGGCTCGCTGGCGTGGTCGAACTTCTTCGCCCGCGTGACGCATAGTCATCCCGGTCGAGTGGTCTGGCTGGTGTTCAATGTCGCCATTGCGCTGATGTTGATGGAGCTGGGCGTATTCGACGCCATCCAGCAGGTCTTGGGCCTCTACGCCAATATCGCTATCGCCTGGATCGGCGCACTGGTGGCAGACCTGGTGATTAACAAGCCGCTGGGCATGTCACCCAAAGGCATCGAATTTAAGCGCGCCCACCTCTACGACATCAACCCGGTTGGCGTCGGCTCCATGTTGATCGCATCTTTGTTATCCGGGCTGGCCTACGCGGGCTTGTTTGGCGCCATGGCTCAAGCGGCTTCTCCGATAGTTGCGCTCGGCAGTGCCTGTATTTTTGCGCCATTGATTGCATGGTTGACCCAAGGCCGGTACTACATTGCGCGCACCAGTGAGCCGCAACTGCTCTACCCTTCAGGGCCGCAGGCCACCTTAGAATGCGGCCTGTGCAGCAATGCCTTCGAAGTGCCCGACATGGCGTTCTGCCCGGCTTACAGCACACCCATTTGTTCACTGTGCTGTTCGCTTGATGCGCGCTGCGGTGATGCCTGTAAACCGCATGCCCGTCTGAGTGAACAGATAGACGACTTCGCGCGCTGGCTGTTGCCCAAAGGCTCAATTCCACGGCTACACAGTCGCCTGGCTCAGTATCTGGGGCTATTGACGGTGTTGGTGCTGGTGTTAAGCGGCGCGCTGGCGTTGA
This sequence comes from Pseudomonas sp. EL_65y_Pfl2_R95, assembly GCF_963971045.1. Lineage (NCBI taxonomy): Bacteria > Pseudomonadati > Pseudomonadota > Gammaproteobacteria > Pseudomonadales > Pseudomonadaceae > Pseudomonas > Pseudomonas sp. EL_65y_Pfl2_R95. The sequence goes on from NZ_CAXAOV010000005.1 coordinate 458,427, forward strand.
TCTACGGGCAGATTTCCCATGGATTACTGCCGCATTCGCCGGAGATGCTTGCAACGCTGTATCAGTCGTTCCTCAAGGCCTTGCTAACCCTCTCGCTGTTTGCTGCGATTCTGGCTTGGTGGGTGGTGCTGACCCGCGAAAGCCGCCACGTTGCGCAGAAAGAATCAGACCGACAAACCGTATTGCTGATGCAGGAAATCGAGGCGCATCGGCGTACCGACGAAGAACTGCAAAAAGCCAAGGAAGCCAGTGAAGCCGCTAACGCCGCCAAGAGCCGCTATGTCACGGGGCTGTCCCATGAACTGCGCACACCACTTAACAGCATTCTCGGTTACACCCAGATTCTGCAGCGCGATGGCGCCATGCCCAGCCAACACAAAGACGCCCTTGGCACGATTTTCCGCAGTGGTTCGCACCTGCTTTCGTTGATAGACGGCTTGCTTGATGTGGCCAAGATTGAAGCTGGCAAGCTCAATCTTGAGTTCTCAGAAATTCCATTTCCAGAGTTTATTCACCAGCTTGATCGTATGTTTACTCCGCAAGCCGAGGAGAAAGGCCTGCGCTTTCGCTTGGAAACCACGGGCCGCATGCCGGCCGTTGTACGCGGCGATGAAAAGCGTGTGCGCCAGATTCTGATCAATTTGCTGGGCAACGCTGTGCGGTTCACTGACAGCGGCGAAGTTTGCCTGCGTGTGAGTTACCTGCGCGAAACGGCAAACTTCGAGATTATCGACACCGGTATAGGCATCGATCCGGAACATATCGAACGAATCTTCCAGCCCTTCGAGCGTGGCGATTTAATGCGCCAAGACAACGGCGTCGGACTTGGTTTAACAATCACCCGCATGCTCACCTCGCTAATGGGCGGCGAGTTGTCGGTGCGCAGCGTGCTCGATCAAGGCACCAGCTTTCAGGTGCGCCTGTTTCTCTCTGAGGTTCGCGTACCGCAAGCGGTGGTGCATGTCGAGCACGACATCATCGGTTATCAAGGCCCACGGCGGTTGATTTTGGTGGTCGATGATCACCTCGAACATCGACGCGTGCTCGCCGGTATGCTCGAACCACTGGGGTTCAATATCGCCCAAGCGGCCAGTGGACATGAAGCCATTCGCCAAGTTGCTCTGCTGCACCCGGACCTGATTTTCATGGACCTGTCGATGCCGCAAATGGACGGTTGGGAAACCAGCCGCCTGATCCGCCGCAACGCGCTGTCGCAAGTGCCCATTATTGTGCTCTCCGCTAACGCCTTTGCTGATGATCGCGAACGCAGCGCGGCCAGCGTGTGCAATGACTATTTGGCCAAACCGGTGCACACGCCGCAGTTACTTGATCGCATCCAGAAGCAGTTAGACCTGCAGTGGCTACACCGCCCCACCACTCAATTCGAAACCCACACGTCACCGCTTTGTTTGCCGGCAGCCAGTGACTTGGAAGCGCTGCATGAACTGGCCGCACTCGGTTATATCCGGGGTCTGCAGGACAAACTTGATGACATCGACAGGCAATCTGCGGACTTCATAGGCTTCACCGCCCCCTTACGCCTGCTGGTGAAAAACTTCCGACTCGACGAACTCACCCGCCAACTCAAGAAGGCCGACCATGAACGCGCTGACATCACCCCATGAACATGCGGCCGCCACCCGCGGCGTCATTCTGATTGTTGACGACACACCAGATAACCTGGCGCTGCTTTCTGATGCCCTAGATGATGCGGGTTATATGGTGCTGGTCGCGCTCGACGGCCTCAGCGCACTGTCGCGTATTCAGCGCCGCCGCCCAGACTTGATTTTGCTTGATGCCATGATGCCGGGCCTCGATGGATTCGAAACCTGCCGGCGGATCAAAGCCGAAGCACAGACAGCGGATATTCCCGTACTGTTTATGACGGCACTGACCGATAGCGAACACGTGATTGAAGGCTTCGCAGCAGGCGGTATCGATTACGTCACCAAGCCCATTCACCCCGAACAAGTGATCGCCCGCGTGGCCTCTCACCTGCGCACCGCGCAAATACTCAAATCCGCCCGCGAAGCCGCTGCGCCCAGAGACATCAGCCTGAGCAACGAAACGGCTTATGAAACATTGTCTGCACGATTTTCCCTGACCGAGCGTGAAGTCGAAGTGCTCAGCTGGGTCGCCTGCGGCAAGACTAATCGTGATATCGGGGACATCCTTGGCCTGTCACCACGCACAGTGAACAAACACTTGGAGCACGTTTACGTGAAGCTCGGCGTAGAAACTCGCACGGCTGCAGCCGCCGTGGCAATTTCTGCTAATGTGGGGCGATGATCAGGTGATGGCGCAGCAGGGCCTTGCGCCATCATCGTTTGCAGCATGCCCGCCTTCAATTAATCAAGTAATCCGCCTGCCGCGCATCCAGTGCAGATTTGGCCTGAGTCAGACAGCGTTGCAGCGCCAGCAATTAACAGGCAATTATGGGTCGCTTGTTAATTGACAGAGCAGCGTGCCCTGATGTGTTCACGGGTTCTAACTTCACAAGCCATATAAGCCCACCAGCAATTCACCGCAAATAGTCGTGCAACGAAATCATGCTGATTTGCTGATCGAAGGATGCTAGCGTAAAACAATAGCTAGCTATTGAATCGACGGCGAAAGAAACCACCCATGGATAAATGTATTGCTGATGGGCTACCTGGCCGCCAACGCTTGGGTGCAATTTTAGCCATCGGTCTTGGCATAACGATGGCCGTGCTCGACGGTGCGATTGCCAATGTTGCCTTGCCCACGATTGCCCAAGACCTGAACGCAAGCCCGGCTGAATCCATTTGGGTGGTCAACAGTTACCAGATCGCCATTATCATTTCGTTGCTGACCCTGTCATTTATTGGCGACTTGATTGGTTACCGACGTGTTTACCAATGTGGTCTTGCGTTGTTCTGCTTAACGTCGGTGTTTTGCGCCTTATCAACATCGCTGGATATGCTGACCCTCGCCCGAGTCCTGCAAGGCTTTGGTGGCGCCGCCTTAATGAGTGTTAACACCGCGCTGATACGGCTTATTTATCCACAGCGCTTTCTCGGCCGGGGCATGGGGATTAATTCCTTTGTCGTGGCCGTTTCATCTGCGGCAGGCCCGACTGTTGCGGCCGCCATCTTGTCGGTTGCGTCTTGGCAGTGGCTGTTCTTAGTCAACGTGCCCATTGGAATTTTCGCGTTGCTGCTGGCACTGAAGTTTCTTCCGCCCAATCAGCAAAAAGCCGCCAATCAGCGTTTCGACATTCCAAGCGCAATCATGAATGCATTGACCTTTGGCTTATTAATTTCAGCCATCAGTGGATTTGCACAAGGACAACCCGGCTTATTAATTGCCAGTGAGCTCGCAGCCTTTGTGGTGGTTGGGTACTTTTTTATTCGTCGCCAACTGAAACTTCCGGTCCCATTACTGCCCGTTGATTTACTGCGAATTCCTATTTTCTCGTTATCGCTGTGCACCTCGGTCTGTTCGTTTTGTGCGCAAATGATGGCACTGGTATCGCTGCCGTTTTTCATGCAAACAGTCCTGGGCAGAACCGCCGTTGAGACGGGCTTACTGTTAACCCCATGGCCACTGGCAACTATGGTTTTGGCACCGGTTGCCGGTTATTTGATTGGCCGCGTCCATGCCGGTTTATTAGGCTGTATTGGGCTGGCGGTTATGGCAGTGGGTTTGTTTGGCTTGGTCCTGCTGCCTCAAGACCCCAGCAGCCTCGACATTATTTGGCGCATGGCCTTGTGTGGCGCCGGCTTCGGTTTATTCCAATCGCCCAATAACCACACCATTATCTCGGCCGCCCCGAAAAACCGCAGTGGCGGTGCAAGTGGCATGTTGGGAACGGCGCGTTTGCTTGGGCAAAGCTTAGGTGCGGCGTTGGTAGCCTTGATGTTCAACCTGTTTCACGACAACGGCACCCACGCCTCACTAATTTTGGCCGGATGCTTTGCGGTGCTGGCCGCCATCGCGAGCAGTTTACGCATGTCACAATCCAGAACCTCGTAAACCGCCGAATCGCCTAATGAGCGACTAACATCCACAGCCCCATACCGACCATCATCAGGTTCTCGGTTAAGGATACAAACCCCAGCGGAACGTTGCTGTCGCCGCCAACGCAAGCGCACTTCAGCTCTCGTTTATCAAGGTATACCGCTTTAAACACGGAATAAGCGCCGATACTGCCAATGAAAATGGCCAGCGGAGCTGAAAGCCAAACCAGCGAACCGGATATCATCAGCACGCCGGCAATGAGTTCCCCGAACGGGTATGCATAGGCATACCTAACCACCCGGCGAGCCAATAAGTCGTAGCCCAGAAACATGTTGGAAAAGCTTTCCAGGTCGCGCAACTTGAGCGACGCCAAGATGCACATGCTGAACGCCACGAACCACTCAAGGGCTTGTAGTGTAAACAGGCTGCCAAACGCCAACCAGGATGCAGCCAACGCCATCAGCGCCGCCGTTGCAAACACCACGATTACCGGTTGATAGGTGACTTCATCCGGGTCTTTAACGGGTTTGCCCAGGTGCTTTTTCAGATCATCAAAACCACCAATTCGGTCGCCGTTGATAAAGACCTGCGGCGTTGTTTCTACCGAGTGTTTAGCCATAAATGCATCGGTTTCTTCGCGAGTGCGAAGCCAGTTGTCCTCGACTTCGAAGCCTTCTCTTTCAAGCAGGTCGAGTGCTTTCAAACCGAACGGGCACAGGTGCTTTTCCATAACCATTCGATAAATCGTTGCGTGCTTCTGATTGTTACTCATGCGTAATCCCCATTCAGCCTGGAGGCTTTTCGCATGCCAAGCGCCGTAGCGAACTGCCTCGCGCATGATGCTAAAAAGCCATTTGGTGTACAAAAATGGGAAAATTGTCAGGTGTTAAAGTTCATTGAGAATGAGCAGGCGCATACGTCAGGACAGTTCAGAGATCGAAAAGAGAACGGGCATATTTCCAAGGTAGCCAAGCAGAAAGGTAAATCACTTTGGGCTAAAAGGGATTGATCACTGGCAGCCGCTATCAACAGTCCAGACCATTGTCTGGACGGTGATATGCGGATGGCTATCCAGGGGTTCCCATTCCTCAATAGGTGAAAAACCCTGCTTAAGGTAGAAGTTCAAGGCTCTGATGCTGTCTGAGGAGACCTCAAGAAAAACCCGATCATGGCCTTTCTCAAGCGCACGAGACTTGACTGCCGCAACGAGTTGAGTTGCCACGCCAGAGCCGCGTGCAGCGGGTTCGACCCACATGCCTATCAAGTTATAGCGATTCGCGCTGCTGAGCACTGCCCCCACCATTCCCACCGGCTTATCATCACAGATGGCCAACCAGAACTCTGTTGTGGCGGACGATGCGCGTACCTGCCACTGTTCGTCACTGTAATTCGCTGCAGTTTGATAGCTCACGGCAAACGCTGTCGGCGTGTCCAAAAGCGCGGCAAGCCGGACGTGCTTCAAAAGCATCCAGTCCTTTGCTTGGGTCAATCGAATACCCATGGTCTTCCTGATAATCGGTAAAACCTCAACGTCTCACAACAATGTTGAGGGAGCAACCGCAATGAAAGACCCACACCAGCCGTTACCCAAGCAAGAGCAAGAGCAACGGCGGACAAACCGCCAAGGGGGCATCAGGCCTTTGACCCAGCCTGTTAAACCACTAGGCCAAGTAACGCTCGGTCAGTTTGATCCAACAATCTGCGCCGAGGTCGATCAGTTCATCGTTAAAGTCGTAATGCGGGTTATGGACCGAGCAACCGTGGAACTCGCCAGTGCCGTTGCCCAACATGAAATAACAGCCGGGCCGTTCTTCCAGCATATAGGCGAAGTCTTCGGTACCCATGACTTTTTTCGGCAACGTCGAGAGCACCTGACCTTCGGCAAACAGTGGGCTAAGGCTCTGGCGTAGTATTTCGGTTTCATGTTCGTGGTTGACCAGAGCCGGAGCCAGCTGAGCCATGCTCATGTCGATCTTCACGCCAAAGCTCAGCTCATGGCCTTTAACGATCTCAGTCAGACGGGCGTTGATCTTTTGCTGAGTCTCGGTGGTGTCGGTGCGCACGCTAATCAGCATCGACGCTTCATCAGGAATGATGTTGTAGACCGTGCCCGCTTGCACGGAGCCAATGCTGATGACGGCATACTCCTGCACTGCCAGCACCCGAGATTTGATGGTCTGGATGGCGTTGATCAGGCTCGCCAATACCGGAACCGGATCCAGGGTTAGCTCAGGCATGGCGCCATGGCCACCCTTGCCGGTGATATTGATGGCGACCCGCTCTGAAGACGCCATGGTTGGCCCGGCCTGAACGACACAGGTTCCGACAGGGATGCCTGGCATATTGTGCAATGCGAAGACGGCATCGCAGGGGAAGCGCTCGAACAAGCCGTCGTCGATCATAGCCTTGGCGCCGGCAAGGCCTTCTTCGTCGGGCTGGAATATCAGGTTAAGGGTGCCATTGAACTGGCGCGTCTCAGCAATTCGCGCAGCGGCGGCGAGCAGAATCGTCGTATGGCCATCGTGACCACAGGCATGCATGCGGCCTGGGACACGGCTGGCATGTGCGAACTGATTTTTCTCACTCATGGGCAGCGCGTCCATGTCGGCCCGGATGCCCAGCGAACGGTCACTGTCGCCGTTGCGCAGCACGCCAACCAAACCATGACCACCCACATTGCGATGCACTTCGTAGCCCCAGCCCTCAAGCATTTCAGCGACCATCGACGCGGTGTTGGGCGTATCGCCACCCAGTTCGGGCGATGCGTGAATCTGGCGGCGAATATCGACAAAGGTGGCGCTGTCATAGTTCGCAGCAGTTTTTTGCAGGGCAGTAGACATAGTCATTACTCACGTCCTTTATGTTCAGGAAAGTAGTTGAGGCAAATCAGGCTCACGACACCACCCGCCACCAAGTAAAAAGCCGGGGCCATCGGGCTGTCGAATGCGGCGGTCAGGGATGCGGCGATCAAGGGTGAAAAGCCGCCAAATAGCATCACGCCAAAGCTGTAGCTCACGGAGGTGCCCAACGCGCGATTCTCCTTGGAGAAACCCTCCATAATCAGCGAGAAAAAGGCGCCGGCGCCCACACAGCTTGGCAATACCAATGCCGCCACCATCAGCATCGCCAGCGGCAAACTGGCGGTATGGCCGAGAACATAAAAAGCCGGAACCACCAACACCACAGGCAGCGCAACGGTCCAACCCAAGAGGCTCTTACGCAATTGATAGCGATCGGCGAAACGTCCCGCCAACGGGGTGATGATGGCGATACAGGCACTCGCAACGCAGGCAATGGCCATGGCGCTACTGCGCGGGTAGTTCAAGGCGGTGACTAAATAAGTCGGCATATAAAACACAAACAAATACATGCCAATGGTCGCGCTGGCCATCAGACCGATGCCCAGCCCGATACGCCGCCACAAGGCCGCAGAGGTGGCCGAGGCCGCAACTGATTTAGCCGGAGCCTGCTCATCGTGAGTCTCAGGCAGGCGGGTGCGGATGTACCAACCAACGGGGCCAATCAACAAGCCAAAGATAAAAGGAATTCGCCAGCCCCAACTCTCCAGTGATGCGGTATCCAAAAACTGGCTGAGGGCAAAACCGAATCCTGCACCGATCAAGGCAGCATAACCTTGGCTGGCAGGCTGCCAGCTAACCACTTCACAGCGGCGGGCACGGGTTGCGGACTCCATCAGAAACACCGAAGCAGTGCCGATTTCGCCTCCGGCTGAAATCCCCTGAATCAAGCGTCCGCAAACCAAGATGACCGTGGCGAGCACCCCAATCTGCTGATACGTCGGGCAGAAGGCAATCATCGCCGTGCCCAGCGTCATAAGGCCAATCGTCAGGCTCAAGGCCGCTTTACGCCCCTTTATGTCGGCGAAACGGCCAATCAACACTGCGCCCACTGGCCGCATCAGAAACCCAACACCGAATGTCGAGAGCGATAATAATAAAGAAGCAACGGCCGACTCGGTCGGGAAGAAATGCTTGCCGATCAAGACGGCGAAAAAGCTGTAGATAGTGAAGTCATACATCTCCAGCGCGTTACCCAAAGAGCATGCAATAACCACTTTGCGCTCTTGCTGGCGTGCCGGGGTGGGAGTGCTGTCGACACTCGTGACTGATAGCGTTTGCGCTTGCATAAGAGCCTATCTCCATCACCGTAGTTGTTGTGAAATCACTATCTGGCAAATGGAAAAACAATACACATGCACATTCGGCTAGGCATTAGCTATTGGTTAACTTGCTCGGCATGAAAGGCTCTAGCCTGCTTTATTGCGGGGCACAATAGGCCTCAGATAAGAGCGCCGCCCCAGATTAGCCCAGTGTTGCGCAGCTTAGGGTTGGCGAATCGGTTTCCATCCTTCACGTTATCTATTGGCCAATGAGTCATAAAAACCCACTCCACCCGCCACCGCTAAAATTCAATTAACTGTTTCGCATAGCATGAGCAAATAAACAATTACGTCCTTGGCGAAATGTTCACCGACTCTAGGGGTGAACCCAGTTTTCGCGAAAAGGACGACACAATGATCAGAACTTATGCCGGCACAGCTTCACTGGTTCTGCTGCTTCAAGGTGCGGGGCTGGCGCCAGTTGCCCACGCGGATGGCTTTCCGGCAATCAGCAGAATTGCTTCAGGCTTCGGTTACTACGGCGTCAACAATGGCTACGACGATATGTTCAAGGTTTACGGCAGCGTGGATGCATTCGCCAGCTACCACGACTCTGATCATCATTCAGGCTATAAAGTCGAAGGCGGCGGCGCATGGACCAACAAGCTCGGCGTCTATTCGCGCACGTCTCTAGCTCCAGACACTGTGGTTGAAGTCGACCTCGAAGAAGGCTTCAACCTCAATGGTGAGGCGCTCGACGGCACCTGGAGAGATGTTGGCGCATTGCGCTTGGCCGTCGTCGCTTTACGCTCCAGGCAATATGGCAAGTTAGAAGCAGGCAAGACCTACGGCATGGGCACGCCAACGTATGCCGATCCGTTTTTGGCCGTCTATGGCTCGCCCTACACCTATCTGACTACGCCAGCAGCGGGCAAAGGCGCCTATTATCTCGACCTGCGTCCCAAGCATACCTTGGCCTACACCACGCCAAGCTTTAATGGGTTGACCGTCGGTACAGCACTGACCTTCGGCTTCGATGATGTCGCCAGCGCCGGCAAAACCGTGCGCGGTCGTGGGATGAAGCTGCAATACAACAGCAGCCGCACCATCCTTCTGGCCTCTTACAACCAATATTACAGCGACCCCTGGGAGGACGCCGGACACCGTAAACAAACCCGCAATGACTACAAAAGCCTATCGGCGTTTTATGACTTTGGGCCGCTGTCGTCCAGCTTCACGTGGCAACGCCAGGATGTCGACGAGAGTGGTTCTCCGAGCATGACCGCTTATACCCTGGGTTTGATGATGCCGGTGGGCAAAGCCGATGTGGCGCGGATGGTGCTGGTCCAGCGAGAAGTCGAGTTCGGCAGCAAGGACGCGACCGGAATCATGCTCGGCTATGATCACTTTTTCACACCGCAGTGGGCGGTTTATGGACGCATCGGCATGGTCAGCAACCAAAGCCAATCATCGCTCAGCTATGCCGGTACACCCGTTGACCAGCCCGGCGATGACCCGCAAAACCTGATGCTGGGTATGTATTACCACTTCTGATCAAATCAAACCTGCTCTGGCGCAAACAACCGAGCTTTCATCTCTTGATATAGCTCTTCTGCGGGCGCGGTAAGGCTATGCCGGTCGATGCACACCAGATTGATCGGGTAGTCCGGAATGAGCTCCTGGATTTCCACTTGAGCCAAATCTTCACCCTGTGGATAACGGTTGAAATCCTTGACCGCCAACTCGCTGATGGTCATCAGCGACTCGGTGTTTCTGATCAGGTTCAGCGCCAGCATGATTGATGTGCACTCAATCGCGCTCTGCGGGCGTCGCACATCGTTGACCTCGAACAACTGGTGAAACTGCGACGCGGGTTCGTCCAGTTCGTCCAGGCTAATCCAGTTGGCGTATTGCAAGGAACGTAGCGAGCGCGAGAACTTGTGCTGATTACTTTTATGGCAAACCACCAATCCTTTGACGCTGCCCAAGGCTTCCCAATCCAGATTCAGCCGGCTTAGGGGTTGCTGGGAGGTAACGGCAAAGTCCAGTGAGCCATCACGTAGGCGTTGCAGTATCTGATTCGGGCGCAGGTCAGTGATGCTGATGGTTAACCGCGGGAATTTGCGGCGGATCGCCAGTATGGCTTCATCCAGACCTTCGAGCATTGCCGTTAACGAGGTGACCCCAATCGCCACTTGTCCGACCGTGGCATCTTGGATATGCGCGGCGTCCACCTGTAAGCGCCGGATGCTTTCCACAACCAGATTGGCATGCCGAATCACCCGCCGCCCTTCCTCAGTCAGCGACATTCCCTTGTATGAACGCTGAAGCAGGCCAAAGCCCAACTCTCGCTCCAACTCTTTGATAGAGCGGCTCAATGCGGGCTGGGTAATGTGCATGACTTTAGAGGCTTCCTGAATACTTCCAGACTGGTGAATCGCCACCAGCGCCTTAAGTTGATGAAGTTTCATCCCTGCTCGCCCCCGCCTAATCAAGCGCTGGAATTAACCATAGGCGCAGAGCAAAAGCAAACCGTTCTCGGTGGTGTAGATAGTGGCTTATGCACAGTATGGACGGCGGTTTTACCGAAAAAAACGGGATCAAAACCAAGTCATAAATGCAAACATGCGAGACTAGTCGCCGAGCGGAACATCACCTGCAATTAGCTATGATCACGAGCCTGCCTGCTGAACAATTACGCCGTCACAACGCGGTCTTTCCCGGACTCCAGGAGCGCAATCCATGACAGCTTTGCCCACTGATCAGATCGCCCAACAGCTGGCCTTTCTTATGGAGCTGGATAAGTTGAAGTCAGTGCTGCGCCAATCGCCACTGATCAATCAGAGCCGCAAAGAAAACTCGGCGGAACACTCCTGGCACCTGAGCATGTTTGCCCTCGTCCTTTCAGCCCACGCGCAGGAGAAAGTCGATACGCTGCATGTGATCAAACTGCTGATGGTTCATGACATCGTCGAGATAGACGCGGGTGATCACCCGATACATTCAAGCAGCGAGCCCAGTGCGCTGATTGCACACGCAGAACAACAAGCCGCAGAGCGAATTTTGGGCTACTACCAGACGCCAGTGGCCGCGAAATGCTGGAACTCTGGCGCGAATTTGAAGTGGCGCAAACCCCCGAAGCGATCTTTGCAAAAGCACTGGATCGGTTACAGCCTTTGCTGATCAATACCCTGTCAGAAGGGGGCACATGGAGCGAAAATGGTGTCAGCCAGCAACAGGTAATTGAACGCTACGGCCCAACGATCGCCCGAGGTTCACCGGCACTCTGGGAGGTCGCACGCAAGCATGTCAGTGAGTTTTTTGCCACGAGAGACAGTCACTAACTGGGCGATTCGATTTCGGGCAAACGAACGCTTTGATGCGCTCGCCTCGCCGTGGTGATCAAGCTTCATTTGAGCCGCTCGGATGCTTTTTGATACACGGCTTCATTCTCACGTTTATCGATAGCAACTACGAACACCACAACCTCTTGGTCTATGACCTGGTAGACAAGGCGATAGCCCGCGCTACGCAGCTTTACTTTGTAGCAATCTGGCAGCTCGCGTAAGCGGTTGGCCTCGATACGTGGGCTTTTCAGGATCGCCGCCAGCTTTTTCTTGAATTGTTGTCGAACCGTGTCTCCCAGTTTTTGCCACTCCTTCAGTGCGCGCTGGTCAAACTCAAGGCTAAAGGTCACCCAGCGTCACCTTAACGCGCTGAGGTGAAGCCAATCGCTCGCGTACAGTGTTTATGAGGATTTCATCTTCTTCTGTCATGAGGACAGGTCGGAAGGGAAGCTGCCCGCGGTCAGCGACGTACTGCAAGGCTTGGCGCATGAGTTCAGACGGTGTCACACCCAAACGCTCTAGTTCGCGATAAGCGCGGGTTTTGAGGTCATCATCCACACGGACATTGATCGAGGCCATGGCTAAGACTCCTGTAAAGACATATGTCTTTACATTGGCATAGCAGGACCCATTATTCAAGTACAGTAAACCTTAATCAGGACGGGACAGCAGTGTGCGCATGGCTTAACGTCACGCTGAGCGGGGATGCCACCGCCTAATCGTAAATTGAGCCCGGTAATATTCATAGCATTCAGCACCTCAGCGCAGCGCATCAAGCAAGCGGTAATAAGCAATACCAGCGCCCAAGTAGAGGCGTTGCAATCCATGCAGTGGGATTGAACGCATGGCTGTTACTGGGAACGGAAAGTGATTGCTTAAGCCTGACACTCTTGCCGCCAAGTGCTTACCCAGAGCAGTCGATAACGCTATTCCCCGGCCGTTGTAACCCAGCAAGATCGACAAGCCCGGAGCAGGCTCATGCAGCTGTGGTAGGAAGCCTTGGTTCAATGCAACCCGTCCACTCCATCTGTATTCGATTAGAGTGCCCGCTAGCTGCGGAAACAAAGTCACTAGAGAGCGTTCCAAGTGCCCCCAGTCAGAGTCGTGCCTTGGCTCAGAAAAGGGGCCGCGCCCGCCAAGGAGCAAACGACCTTGAGCGTCCTGTTTAAAATATAACAACAGGCGCCGGGCATCAGAGCAAACTTCACCTTGCGGCAAAATGCTCTGCCGTAATTCGTGACTCAGCGGCCTCGTCGCAATGATAAAGCTGTTGGCAGCAATAACCGTCTGGCGCAGGCCCGGCCAGAGGTCATCGGTATAGCCATTGGTGGCGAGAATTACCCGATCGGCGCTGACTTTCGGCCCATGACTGGTTGTAAGCGACCACTTTCCACCCTCGCGTCGCATTGCCCTGACTCGGCTCTGTCCATAAATACGGACCCCATGTTGCACTGCGGCGGCGGCCAATCCCCGCGCATAACTTAATGGCTGTACGCTACCCGCACGCGGATCAACCCAGCCGCCGTGGTAATGCTGACTGCCAATACGCGAATTCACGCCATCACGATCCAGCAGTTCAACCTTCACACCACGACGCCGCCATTGCTCTGCGCGCGACTCGATGGCTTTCATGCTGCTCCCCGAATAGGCTGGCTGTATCCAGCCTTTCTGAGTGGCATCACAACTGATTTGATACTGGCTGATAAGCCGAAAAACATCATCGGCGGCACCGCCAGCTGCACTAAGCATTGCCTCTGCCTGGTCCGAACCGTACTTAGCCACAAGCTGATCGGGGTCAAACTTTAATCCCGGGATTACTTGCCCACCATTACGCCCTGACGCACCCCAGCCCGGCTCACCGGCATCCAGTACACAGACGTTGACGCCCTGCTCGGCTAGGTGCAGAGCAGTAACCAAGCCGGTATAACCAGCACCGACAATTACCACGTCGGCGTGGCTGTCTCCGGCCAAGGCTGGAGCAGTAATCGCTTGGGTTGCGGTGGCGGCCCATAACGAAGAAGGCATTTGCAGCGATTTCTGCAACATCATACTGAGACCTCAGAACCTTGGTTAAGCATGCGCCGAAGGAAATCTTGAGTCCGAGGATGCTGCGGGTCGCTGAGCACCTTCTTTGCGGGCCCCTCCTCAACAATGGTTCCGCTGTGTAAGAAACACACTTTATCTGCAACGTCCTGAGCGAAACCCATCTCATGCGTGACGACGATCATCGTCATACCTTCGTCAGCCAGTTTGCGCATCACTGCCAGTACCTCACCGACCAACTCTGGATCGAGTGCTGAGGTTGGTTCATCGAACAAAATAGCTTGCGGGTCCATCGCCAAAGCGCGCGCAATGGCCACCCGCTGTTGCTGACCACCCGATAATTCATCCGGGTAGGCATTCATGCGATGAGCCAAGCCCACCTTCTCTAACAAAGCCTCAGCCCGCTCAAGTGCAACTTGGGGGTTCTGATGCTTAACGTAAATAGGCCCTTCGGTGACATTCTGAAGCGCAGTACGGTGCGGAAAAAGATTAAATCGCTGGAAGACCATTGCAACTTTGGTGCGCAGTTCGTGAATGGATTTACTGTGACGATCGACTCGCTCACCACTGATTAAAATGTCGCCCTTCTCATAGCTTTCAAGCCCATTGATGCAACGCAACAATGTTGATTTTCCGGAGCCAGAAGGCCCGATCAGACAAACAACCTCGCCACTTTTAACGCTGAGATCGACCCCTTCGAGAACAGTGACATCACCAAAGCTTTTATGAACGCTTTTGATCTCAATCATGACTTTCTCCGGGTATTAAAACGGGCCTCTAAGCGACGCAAGGAATAGGACAAGGGCAAGCTCATTGCCAGATACAGCAGCGCCACCAAGGTGTACACGGTCATGTTCTCGAATGTCGAAGAGGCTATTAGCTGACCTGCGCGAGTCATCTCCGCAACTGTGATCGTGGACACCAACGAGGAGTCCTTGAGCATCATTACAAGGGTGTTTCCATAGGGCGGCAAAGCAATGCGAAATGCTTGAGGAAGTACCACACGACGCATAATCATGCCGCCGCGCATTCCAATGGACTCAGCTGCCTCAATTTGCCCTTGATGAATAGCCTGGATACCTGCGCGAAAGTTCTCTGCTTGGTAAGCCGAGTACGCGATCCCGAGGCCAACCACGCCGGCTTGCATTGCGCTCAGCTGGATGCCGAAATCGGGCAGCACAAAATAGATGTAGAACAGCTGAACAATGATTGGTAGCCCACGAATAACATTGACCACGCCAATGGCCAAAAGCGAAATCGAGCGTATTTTTGACACCATCATCAGTGCAAAAACGAGCCCTATCAGTGAGCTGATCACGAAAGATCCAGCTGTGACCTGCAGCGTGACGACCGCCCCTTTCAAAAGAATGGGCAGGAAGTCCAGAGCATTCTGGAGGAACATAAGAGAGCCCGTTAATTCAGAAATGAAGTGGGCCGGCCCTAAGCACGGCCCAAAAAGTGATTAATTAAGCTTCCACTTCTTAATAATCTGCTCGAGAGAACCATCGGCCTTAATGGCTGCGATGCCGCGGTTGACTTGGTCCAAGGTCTGGGTGTCGCCCTTACGCACGACCAAGCAAACGTCACCCATGACCACGGGCTCGTAGCTCTTCACCAACTTGACCTTTGACTGCTTGCCTTGAGCGAGTTGGTAGGCAAGGATCGGGTGATCGGCGAAGCCGGCTTTAACGCGGCCCAGTGCAATATCGCGCATGAGATCAGGAATGGAGTCATAACCTCGCACTTCTTTAAAGATCCCACGCTTATTCAGCTCATCAATGAAAACAGTCCCGACCTGAGCTCCAACCACTTCGCCTGCTAAATCTTCCATGTGCACGTATGCAGTCGAGTCGTCTGCCTTGACGATCAATCCTTCACCGTAGCTAAACACTGGGTCAGAGAACTGAACCACTTTCTCCCGCGGGGGCGTGCGCAGCATTGCTGCGGAGATGATGTCGATTTTGCTTGTTGTCAGCGAGGGAATCAGCGAAGCAAACGTCGTTTGTTGAATTTCCACATCAAAACCGCCTGCTTTACCGACTGCTCGGGCGGCATCAATCATCATGCCCTCGATAGTCTGGCTCTTAACATCGAGAAATGTGAACGGGATGCCGGTAGCGGTTGCCCCTACTTTGTAGAGAGGATCAGCAATTGCAAAGTTGGCTAAGAACGCACAGAACAATGCAAGAGCACGAAAACGATTTTTCATAGCGAATCTCCGATAGGACACTTTTATTGTTTGAAGTCCGTTTTGGATAACCTGATTGTGGGCAGCAGGTATAATTCGACTATAAACGATTTACAAAAATCGTAAAGAGATTTATAAATATCGCATATCGATACTTAAAGCGCAAAATCAAGGGCCTCCCATGAGTGAAAATAACAACTCACTATTCAACCAATCGCTGGAAAAGGGCCTCGCTGTTCTCCGCGCCTTCAGTGCAGCACAGCGCACCATGAACCTAGCTGAAATAGCCGACGCCGCAGAAATCACTAAAAGCTCTGCACAGCGGATGATTCACACACTGGAACAGCTCGGTTACGTGCGTAAGCACCCTCAGACGAAACGCTTCCAACTAACGCCTCGGGTGATGGAGATCGGCTACAACTACCTAGCCGCCGACACACTCGTAGACGTTGCCAACCCCTTTCTTGCAGAACTGGCGCAAGCGACAGGCGAGACCACCAATTTAACGGAGCCGGACGGGCTCGATATGGTTTATGTCGCACGTTTTGTTGCGCCAAAATTTATTCCGATCCACATGCCAATCGGCAGCCGCATACCCATGTATTGCACGGGCTCTGGCCGTGCGTACCTAAGCGGCCTGCCTAAGCCAGAAGCACTCGCGTTGTTAAACGCAAGCGAGATCAAGGAACACACCCGCCACACGCTTACGTCGATACCCGACATTCAGCAGGAAATTGAATTCACCCAACGCCGCGGCTATGCCTTGAACAAAGAAGAATTGTTTCTCGGTGATATGAGCATCGCCGCGCCGATCCTAAGCAGCCAAGGGCGACCAGTTGCCGCCGTCCACGTTGTGATTCCGAGCAGTAGGTGGAGCCTGGAAGAGGCCGAGCAAAAGCTGGCACCCTCTGTCATTGAATGTGCGCGTGCAATTAGAACCTCAATCCGCAACCTCTAAACACTGTCGCTGACTCAGACTTAAATGACGACCAGCCTGCACGCACGCCTTGAAAAACCTGAAACGGATCTCCTTACCCAAACCGGCAATACCCCTCTGCTGACTTGTGGCGTTCCCTTGGCGAGTCGCTTATTGAGCAACACTTCCAGCAGTCTCAGCAGGGCGACTTATTGAGAATAATTAACAAGTCATCTTATGACCTAACCAATAAGCAACCTCCTCTCAACTCTCTTGAATCAAATAGCACCTGCGTAAATACGCCGTTTTAGAGGCATAACCTACGAATAAATCCAGTAAAGCAGTAAAGGGGACTGATTTATTTATGGAAGGCGAAGGTCGACTTTGAGTTGAAAACGACCTTTCGCGACAGGCCACTATTGGCCGACATTTTTCTTATCGTCATTGCACCTTGTAATGGTCAAGTCGAATGCAAACACTTGGTCGGCACGAGTGCAATTGGCTGGTCAGAGGGAATGCAACGGGTGGTCAAGTGGAACGCAATTTCCCAATTGGCAGCCTGATTACCATTATTGGAATCTCACTGATGCCTGCTGCGGCCATCTGGCTTGACGGTGGTAATCTAGGCGCCGATGATTTTGGCTCGCCTGCCAATCTTCTGCTTGGCTTGGTAACAGTCACAATCACAATCACGCTGGCGGTCTACGCCAAATTTTCAGGTTTTATTGGCAACCTCACCCCTGCCAACGCGTCTGAGCTCGATAATGATCTACTGCGTCAAACCATCCAACTGTCAGAGGAATCCAAGCCACGCGGCCGGCACCCTTTTGCAGCCTTGGTCGCCGATCAAAATGGCAAGGCCAGTGCACGTTGTACACCAGTGCCGAACCTTGCTGCATGTGCGCAGGCGATCACTCGATACGGTAATGAAAGGTATTTTTCACCCCGTCAACTGCTACCGCCTTGCCGTTCTCCAACCGTGGCTGATAGCGAAAGGTTTTCGCAGCAGCCAGTGAAGGCCGGACAAACAAAGGATGGCAGTCACCGACCACCTCTGGACTCTCAACCCGGCCTTGGGAATTAACTCGATAGCTGACGGTGCAGTCGCCTTCAATATTTTTATCCAACGCGCGATCAGGATAGTCTGGTGCCTCCTTGGCGATCGGCAGGTACTGTCGACTGGCCGCTGCGGCGGCTTCCGCCTGACGCGCAGCAACTGCAGCCGCCTCGTGCGCCTGACGTGCTTGCTCTTGGGCCAAACGTTGTTGGGTTTCGGCTTGTTGGGCTTCACGCCGCTGGCGCTCCAGCCTTCGCTGTTCGGCAAGGCGTTGTTGCTCGCGTTGTTGCGCTTTTTGCAATTCTCGCTGCTGTTGCTCTTCCACACGCTTGCGGGCCAATGCTGCTTGTTCGAGTTTTTGCTGCTGGATTTGAGGCTCCGGCGTCGCGTCGATAATTGGCTCGACGGGTTTTATGGGCGGCACATCTGCCACAGACGCAGGCTCAGGGGGTGGTGCAATCATCTCAGGCAAAGCCGGTGGAGCGGGCGCAGGCAAGCTAATCAATTGGGTGGTTAAGGTGCGCACTTGGGGCGCTTCAGGTTTACTGCTGGGCCATTGCGCCAGCAGCAGGGCTACGACCAAAGCGTGTATACCGACAGCAACCCCAGCAGCCGTAAAATTACGCCAACTGCTGCAACTGGGCAGGTGCGACAGGCTGAAGCTCTGGTTCGACATCAGCACGGCACTCACTGCGGCGCCTCGGTAATCAACCCGAGGTTCGTCACCCCACCCTGCTGCAATGCGGCCATGCCAGCTACCACGCGTGAGTAGTCGACAGCGCCGTCGGCGCGGATATACACCTGAGTGTCGCCACGTGCCGCCAGCAACTCACCGACCTTGCGGGTCATTTCCGGCAAATCCACTGCGCTGTCGCCACGGCTGTCGATGTCCAGCTCCGGGCCGAGGTTCCAGTAATAGCCACCGTCAGCTTGCACCGAAAGGGTCAGAACCTGTTGCTGACTATCGCTAGGCAGTGCCTCGGCGGCAACCTTGGGCAACTCGACCTTGACCCCTTGGGTGAGCATCGGTGCCGTGACCATAAATATCACCAACAGCACCAACATTACGTCTATATAGGGCACCACATTCATCTCGGCCTTGGCCGCGTACTTGCTGTGAGGCTTACGCATAACGGTCTCCTCAGGCTGCTTGTGACAGGTTCGGAGCAGACTGCAATTTGCGCTGTAAACGGCCCTGCAACTCGTTACCGAAGGCGTAGAAGCGCGAACTAAGGGTCGCGACTCGGGCAGCGAACCTGTTGTAAGCAATCACCGCGGGGATCGCTGCGAACAAGCCGATTGCGGTGGCAATCAATGCCTCTGCAATGCCTGGCGCGACAGTCGACAACGTCGCCTGCTGCACTTGTGACAGGCCGATGAATGAATTCATGATTCCCCAGACTGTGCCAAATAGACCGATGTACGGGCTAACCGAGCCCACTGTGGCCAGAAATGGCAGCCCCTTTTCCAGACGCTCATCCTGCTCGGAAATAGCCACCAACAGGCCACGCTCGACACCATCAATCAGCGCATCAGGCGTGGCGCCGGGCTGACGTTGTAATTGGGCGAACTCGCCGTAACCGGCACGAAAGATCAATTCCAACGCCGCATCGCCATCGACCTGCTCTGCCCCTTCGCGATACAGCTGTGCAAGGTCGCTCTGTTGGCGAAATCGCTTGAGAAAGTTCTTCTGCAACCGCTCACAGCGACCGAGTAACAAACTGCGCTGGATGATCAGATACCAGCTGGCCACTGAGGCAAGCAGCAAAATGAGCATGACCAGTTTGACCAGCACACTGGCGTCGCCGATCAGGCTCCATACTGTCATTTGTTCAAGAGAGTTTTGCATGATGAGGCTCCTGCTATAGACAGCCACCGCGTGTATGGCGGCGGCTGGCTGCCGGTGATTTCAGCCACAACAGCTGAGATCAGGACCGTGAAATATTGGCCATTGGATTACATGGCGGTTACCGATTAATGACACTCACTGCAACTTCAGCGCCTTGGCCACATCGCTCCAAGGCACGAATTTGAAATTCTGGGTGGTCTCGGGCATGCGCTTGCGCCCATCCTGCACCACTAACATGCCGCTCCCCCACGGGCCGCCAAGGTTGGCAGACGTGACTTCGAGACCATCTGTTTCCGAAGCGCCATCAATGCCCTGCTCACCGTTAAGGCCAACACGAATGGCACCACGAATGGCGAATGGTGGCGCTGCATCAAGCAGCACATAGCTGTCATTGCCCTGGCTGGAAATCACCAGATAACCTTGCGTCTTGGACTGGTACAGGCCAAGCCCTTCGACATCGGCCTTAAGCACGTCGCCCACCGCCAGTACGGAAGTCAGTTCTGTTGCGCCATTGGCGCGGGCATCCACAGCCCATACACCGACATCTTCTTCACCTAGAAACAGACGCTGCTGGCGATCATCGGCAACGCAGCCCTCAGGCTGGCTGGCAACGGCAAAGCGGCGTACCAATTGCCCGGCGACCTTGCCGTTGGCATCGCTTATGCGGTATTGCAGGAAGCTGCCGTCCTTGCCGTTGGCAAATGCATACAGCTCACCGGGCTTAGGCTGAAACAGGCAAATGCCATAGATTTCCTTTAGCGGTGTTGGAATCTCACCGGCAGCGCTGATCTTTCCGCTGCTGCGATCAATCTCGAACAGACTGATGCTGTTGTTATCGCGGTTGCTGGCCACAGCCAGGTCAACCTGACGGCCAGCTAGGTTGAAGTTGCTTCGCACATCGACGTTATTCAACCGGCCCACTGGCAGGTCTTGCAGCAGCTTGCCATTGAGATCGTAAGACAGCAGGCCTTGCTTCTTATTGGTGCCGAGTACTTGCGACAAACTCGGCTGGGTTGGATGCACCCAAATAGCAGGGTCATCTGCGGCGTCGCCCTGACGCCCAACAGGTTCGGTCTGACGTATAGCCGCAACATTCGGCAGCACCGATGGGGTGGTCACAGGCTTGGCCTGCCACTTGAGTTGCCCCTGATAAAACTGGCCGCTGGCATCATCCTGCACCAGGAGCTGCAACCCTTCTGCGCTAGGCCGAACGGCTATTCGCTCTGGCTCTTGCAAGCCAGGAAGCGGCAGACTTGTCACCGCGTTCCAGCGTTCATCTTGTTGCTGATAAAGGTGCAACTCGCGCGAAGATGGATCAAGCGCCAGCAAGCCACCGGGCACGCTGGCCATGGCGCCAGCAACCGCTTTGAGGCTACCGAAAGGAGCACGCATATCCACTGGCAAACGGCTGACATCGGCCTCGGGATGAGCTGGATAGGCCCACAACCCGACATTTTCTTCATTAACGAAGAGCAAGTCTGCGCTGTCATCAGCCTGACAGTATTCAGCCTGCGGCGGCAGCGGCAAGCGGCGCACGCGTTTGGCGCTGGTATTCAAATGGCTGCCGGTGCCGACCAGCCACTGCTCGCCCCGACCTTCCTCACCTAGCAAAAATACAAAGAGGTTACTGGCCTCATCTCGATACAAACACAACCCGGCAGTAGCGAAATCGCGGGCAGGCAATGTCAGCTGTTGCTGCCACTTTCGAGCTGAAACATCGAGGCCGACCAACGTGGTTTGCTGAGTGGCGGTATTGGTGCTGGCAACGATCAGGCTATCCCCAGCCACTCGACTGTCGAGCATGGCGTAGTTGCCCGGCAGGCGCGCCAGTTCAGCGCCCTTGTCATCAAGTAGCAGCAGGCCACGTTTTTCACTGGCGGCGATACGTAAATCAGTGCCCGCGGCCACCTCGGTCGGAACAAAAGCTATGCTTTCGGCCTTGAGCTGAATTGGCTTGCTCCATGGGGCAAGCTCCATACTGGTCGTTGCAGCATGGGTTTGCGACGGTATCTGATCGCAACCTGCGAGCGCTAAAGCAGCAAATATCAGAGAGCGGGTAAACAGCGAATTCATTATGGGATTTGTCCTTTTGTGCAGCGCGAGCAGCAACACTTCACCCTCGCCAAGCCCTGGCTCAACACCAATGAGGGCTTGGCGATTCGGCGGGTCGCAGATCAGAAGTTGGTGTAGGTCAGGCCGAGTTTGTAGGTTGGGCCGTACTCTTCGTACTGGCCGTTGTAGGAGCGGTTGCCGGTATAGACGTAATAGTTTTCGTCGGTGATGTTCTGCGCCTCGAAGCGTACCTGCAGGCCCTTGGTCAAAAAGTAACCGGCACTGAAATCGACGAATACCTGATCATCCACATGCTGGTCGTGGGCTTTGTCGTCGATGCTCGCCACTTCAAACAAGTAGTCAGATTTGTAGTTAGCAGATAAGCGCAGGCTGAGCGTGTCGTCTTCCCAGCCAAGCATCAGGTTGCCGATGGTGTCCGACTGAAACGGCAGATCGATATCCCGCGAACGAGCACCGCCGGTCGCCGGATCATTGCCTGAGATAGAGGCATCGGAGCGGCTGAACGTGGCGTTTGCGCCCACCAGCAAGCCATTCCAGGGTGCTGGCAGCCAATCAAATTTTTGCGAGTAAGCCAGTTCCAGCCCGTACAGATCGGCGCTGTCACCATTAGCAAAGGTATTGGCTTCGGAGAAATCTATCCAAGTGCCGGTGCCCGATAAGTCCGCGTTGTAGACAAAATCGTCGATGTCTTTGTAGAACACAAAGGCCGACACCACCCCTGCGCGGCCCAGATAGTGCTCAATACCGAAGTCGTAGTTACGCGACTGCAATGGGTCCAGCTCCGGGTTACCAAAGCTGGCTTCATCACCATCAATGACGAAACCTGGGGCCAGTTGGCCGAAGGTTGGTCGTACGACCGAGTTTGTGATTGCGCCACGCAGCTGGGTGTCTGAGTCCAGTTGATAACGCAGGTGCAGGCCCGGCAACCAGTTGTGGTATTTGTTGTTTGATTTGATGGCTTCATAGTCGCCATCGCGCACGCCAGTGCCTTTGGCCTCAAACTCAGTGCCCTCATAGCGAACACCGACAATTACACTCAAGTCGTCGATGTCGAGGGTATGCATCAAGTACGCAGAGTTAATGTCTTCGCTCATTTCGAAGTCATTCACGCGCGACTCTTCTTCGTTGTAAAAGGCATTGCGGTCGAGACCCGCGATCAAATCCTCGACTCTGCCAGCAGATAAACCGGGACCAAGACGGCCCAGACTGTAGTCAACATCGCCTTTGCTGAATTGATCCATATTCAGTTGATCGTCACTGAAACCAAAATCGGCCAGGTCTTCGTAGGTCCAGATATTGGTGTCGTTATCCTTGTCGCGACGGCTGAGCTTGCCGCCAAACTTGACCCGTGCTGCATTGCCAGCCAGGTCGTAATCGCGGGCCAGGTCAAGCTTGATGTTCTTCTCGGTGTCTTCAGTGTTTTCTTCAGCCCACTCCACTTCATCAAGGGCGAAGTTGCTCGGGTCGTAAAAGTCATTGCCTATGTTCAACCGCGGCTTTTTACTGTCGCTAAAGCCCGCATCGGCAAAGTCATCAAGGCCTTCAAACACCGCGCCGCCAATGTGCCCCGGCGTATCCTGATTAGCTTGGCTGTAACCGGCCTGGCCTTGCAGCGTCCACTGGCCGATCAGGCGTTCAGCGCCGAACACGTAAGATTGAATTTCCTGAGTTTCTTCGCGGTCTTTCAGTTCGCGCCACCCCTCGGCATCACCGCTCTCTCCCGCAAGCTGTGCGTCGGCAAATTCAACACCTGCAGCATTGCGGGTTTCGGTGTCTTTGAAGCGGCTGTAGAGCGTTCGCAGGTAATAGCTGGAGTAATCGTCTGGACGATAGTCGAAGTTCAAACCCAAACCGCTACGCTCACGGCGAATGTCATAATCGCGCTGTTCAAACTGCTCCAGTCGGTCACCGTCGGAGAAATCCCAATCACCGCCGGTTTCGACGTTGTCTGAGCCAAAGTCACGCTGCTGGACACTAAAGGCTGCGGCCACACCGAAGTTATCCACACCCCCGCCGAGGCTGAATAAATCACTAACCGCCCCAGAAAATTTAGGGCTGGTTTGATTGGTGTTGTCGTCGTAGCTGGCCTCAGTGCTGCCGGTGTAGAACAACCCTTTATGATCGAAGGCCGACAAGCTCTCGACCTCGATGGTGCCGCCCAAGGAGTTGGCATCCATATCAGGCGTCAGGGTTTTCACGACCGACAATGACTGCACCAGCTCAGCAGGCAAGACATCGAGCGCAACGGCGCGGCGATCGCTGTCTGGCGAAGGCACCAGCGTGCCGTTGATGGTCACACTGTTGAGATCCGGCCCCAAACCCCGAACGCTGACGAATCGACCTTCGCCTTGATCACGCTCAACCGACACCCCGGGCAAGCGCTGCACCGCTTCTGCCGCGTTCTGGTCCGGTAACTGGGCTACACCGTC
This sequence comes from Pseudomonas sp. EL_65y_Pfl2_R95, assembly GCF_963971045.1. Lineage (NCBI taxonomy): Bacteria > Pseudomonadati > Pseudomonadota > Gammaproteobacteria > Pseudomonadales > Pseudomonadaceae > Pseudomonas > Pseudomonas sp. EL_65y_Pfl2_R95. The sequence goes on from NZ_CAXAOV010000005.1 coordinate 482,430, forward strand.
GGCATGCACCACACTCTCAATCTGCTCGGCGCGGCGCTGCTCTTTCAGCGCTTGATCCAGGCTCGCAGCTTGGCCGACCACGTTTACGTGCTCGGTACTGTCCTGCGCGCTGGCCCAAACCGGTGTGAAGGCCACCGCCAACGCCAGCGCGCTGACACGAAACCCCACACGGCGGGCATTGAGTTGGTGCTTTAGCATACTGCTCTCCCCAGATAAGTCTGCTGACCGAGCAATGCCCGGCGATCTGCAGCGCAAGCTAGAAGCGCAGCGTGACAGTTAGGTGACAGACAATTGCCTCAAGCCGGTAAATGCCGTGCTTGGGCAAGGTTTTGAGCCAAAATGACCCGCCTTGGCCGAGCTAAATTGACCCCTCAGTAAACCCAACACCAGAGCCACACACACCGACCAACAAAACCGGCAAAAAAGTTGAGCGTACAACTGAGCTGATCTGACCTCCCCCATTGCAACCAATTGGTAACAAGACTCTGTTGTGCTGCGCGCTACTTCACTCGGAATCCAAGGCCATGACTTCACTGCTCAGACTGCATCGACTGAAATTGGCCGTACTCTTGATCGCCACCAATCTCGCTCTATTGCTGCACCTCGCAGCAGGGCATATCAAGCCAATGAGCGAATGGGTGTGGCTGGATATTCTTGGCGAAGGCGGCTCCACATTGCTCTGCCTGGTCTGGCTGGGATTAGTGCTCAAAAGCCGCCCGGCAGGAAGGGTGACCAGCTTTCTGGCGATGGGATTGGGGCTGGTATTTTTTTCATGGTGGGTCGATACCCTCGACGAATTCATCCGCCTGCCGGACAGCATTGTGTGGGACCACTGGCTTGAATCCGCCCCCATGCCGTTTGGCTTGTTGCTGCTGACGCTGGGCATTTATCACTGGCACCGTGAGCAGCTGGCTATAAGCGCGCAGATGGAAAAGCGTGAACAGCTATTTCGCGAACATCGCTTATTCGACTCACTGACGCCACTCAACACTGCCGAATACCTGCGCCAGCATTTGGACAAAGCGCTGTGCCAGACACGCAGCGAACAGCAACCGCTGTCGCTGCTGATTCTGGATCTGGACAACTTCAGCCGCATCAATCACCTGCATGGCCATGCCGAGGGCGACCGCGTGCTCCAAGCCTTGAGCCAACTGTTGGTGCTGAACCTGCGCCATCAAGACCTGCTCTGCCGGTTGGCCGGTGATCGCTTCGTGGTGTTACTGCCACATACCGGTGAGCGTCAGGCACAGCAACTGGCTGAAGACCTGCGCCTGAGCGTCGAGCACTTTGCGCACAAGGCCCGCGCCCATGGTGAGCGCTTGCAATTACGCGCAAGCGTCGCCTGTGTAATGGCCCTTCAGGATGATGCCGAAAGTTTGCTGCAACGCCTCAACTTAGCGCTAGCGCAGGCTAAACCCGCTGTCTATGCGCGCAGTGCATGAGGTGCGGCGATGACGCGTAATAACAGCTGGTACGAGAATGACAGTCGCTTTATACCAGGCCACTGGCAACCTGCTGTACTAGTCGATTTGGCGCTGTCACGTGGTATCGATAGCCATCGTCTGCTGCGCGGCACCGGCTTGTTCCATGAAGACTTACAAGCCGGCCGTGCGCGTCTCAGTGCACAACAGTTTTTGCAGCTGATCGAAAACAGCGAGCGTTTATTAGCCGCAGCCGATACTCGTTTTCTATTTGGTCAGCGCCTGCTACCCGGCTATTACGGTGCAGCCAGCCATGCCCTGCAACACTCCGCAGACTTGGGTCAGGCGCTAGACACCCTCTGCCGTCACCGCGCACTGCTTAGCCCGTTGCTTAGCCCACGGGTGTTACTGGATGAGAAGAATGTTTATGTGTATTGGCTGGACAGTTGCGGGGCCGGGGCGCAGCAGCGCTTTTTAGTCGAGTCCGCGATGACTGCATTGCTGGCCATGAGTCGCTGGCTGGGGGGGATGCCGCTGCCTTGGAAAGTCAGCATTGCTCAACCACAACCCCGACAAGTCGAACAGTACTGGGTCAACTTCGGAGAAGATGTACGCTTCGATGCGCCGGTAGACTTACTCAGTTTACCGCGAGAATTCCTACACCAGGCTTGGCCGTCAGCCTCGCCAACTGCCGGTCTTGCAGCTCAGCAACAAAGCCTGCAGCACTTGCAAGAACTGGGTTTCGATGCAAGCTTTCTTGATTCTCTGTATCGTCACCTGTTGGCGAACCTGCGCCGTCAACCGCAACTGGAAAGCGTTGCTTTGGCCCTTGGCATGAGCCCTTCGACCCTAAAGCGCAAACTGCAGAAACACGGCACCCATTTTCAACAGCAACTCGATTTGGCTCGCAAGCACATGGCGTTGTATCTGTATCAGATAAAAGGCCAGAGCAATGATGAAGTCGCCGCCTACCTGCAGTTCCACGACTCCACTAACCTACGCCGTTCATTTAAGCGTTGGACGGGACTGGCCCCAAGTGTGCTGCGTCAATTTTGGCAGAGCGACTAAAACCGCTTAGCCGCTTGGCCGCTCAAACCTCCCAGTTGGTTTAGAAATGAGCAGGATCCGCGAGGGATAAATACCTCACCCACATTTAGGGCGATAACTCAGGTCGAAAAAGTGACTATCCCCATACCTGCAAACTCAATTTCAACCTCTGCCCCAGCTGGCGCCCAATAGATGCCAGTCCAGCTGCCGGTGGCAATCAGGTCTCCCGCACGCAATGGATTGCCCTGCTCGACGGCATGTCTTGCCAGCCAAGGGATCGAGTTAAGCGGCTCTGCGAAGGGGTGGCTGCCGGTATTGATCAGTTGCGAAACACCGTCTATACGCAGCTCGGCTGTTTGCATTGACCAATCAGGCAACTGCGCATAAACACAAGTCTCACCGAGTATCAGCGCACGGTTTGACTGTTGGTCAGCAAGGCGCAACATTGGCGCGGCGTTTTCAGCCTCCAGCCAACGGGTATCGCATAGTTCGATACCTGGTAGCCATGCATCAATTGCTGAATAGGCCTTTGCCAAATCGGTGTGCTCATCCAGATCACAACTCAAACGCACAATCAGCTCGCCCTCGATCCCGAATCCGTGACAATAATCGCCCGGCGCCTTCCAGCCCGATAGGTGAACTGCGCCAGCCGGTACGCCTGCCGCGCTAATAAAACTACTGGGCGCGCCGCCAAGCTTCCAGGCCCGAGCGGGCGCTTGAGTAAACCAACCCAGCGCTTCCGCCACACGGTCCTGAACGGCATAGGCCTGCGCTTCGCTTTCAAGCATCAAACCTTCATGGGACTGGCGCTGGCCTGTGCGCCAGCCTTGAATCAACTTTGAGGCGACTTGTTCAACCGTGCTCATAATGGCAACTCCGTTTTGCGCCGCCGCAACTGCGCGGGGGCGGGTCGTGCGCACGCCAGGAACTGACCCCTTCCAGCTGCGCCGCGCGGCTCACCATCCCACACCACCTCACCACGCGACAAGGTCATGGCGGGCCAAGCAGTCAACTGCATGCCGGCGTAAGGGGTGTAATCAACGTTGTGGTGCAGCAGTTCATTGCGCAGATCAATCGTTTGGCCTTCATCCCAAATAACCAGATCGGCATCAGCGCCAATCGCAATGCTGCCTTTGCGCGGGTAGAGGCCATACATTTTCGCTGCATTGGTTGCGGTCAGGGCGACAAAACTTTGCGGGGTAATACGCCCAGTGCGCACCCCTTCAGACCACAACAATGCCATGCGCGTTTCCACACCGGGAATTCCATTGGCAATCTTGTCGAATGATATGTCTTCGCCGTGGGCTTTCTTGCCGTCTGCGCCGTCAAAGCGAAACGGCGCATGGTCAGATGAAAAGATCTCGAAGGCGCCATTCTCCAGACCATCCCATATCACCTGCTGATTGGCGGCGTCCCGAGGCGGCGGGCTGCAGATGCATTTGGCGCCCTCAAAACTGTCGTCACAGCCAAGAGAGTCCGCAGTCAGAAACAAATACTGCGGGCAGGTCTCGGCATAGACCTTCAATCCTTGGCTCTGCGCCCAGCGGATCTGTTCAACCGCTTCGCGGCCAGAAACGTGAACAATAAGAATCGGCACATCAACCAACTCAGCAAGCGCAATTGCGCGGTGAGTGGCCTCACGCTCGACCAACATTGACCGCGATGTCGCGTGATACTTCGGTGCGCTTAACCCTGCAGCCAGCAACCGCTCGGTTAGCCAGGCGATGCAATCACTGTTCTCGGCGTGCAGCATGACCATGGCGCCTTCGCGACGCGCCACAGACAGGGTTTCTAGAATCTCGCGATCGCCCAGTTTAAGAGCGTCATAGGTCATGTAGATTTTGAACGAGGTGTAGCCTTCAGCAATCAGCGCGGGCAGCTCTTCGTGCAACACGTGCGGGGTTGGATCAGTCACGATCAAGTGAAATGCGTAATCAATCACCGGTTTGTTGCCGGCGCGACGGTGGTAGTCATCAACAGCGGCACGCAGTGACTCGCCCTTCTGCTGGCACGCAAAGGGGATCACCGTTGTGGTACCGCCGCAAGCGGCAGAAAGGGTGCCACTGAGGAAGTCATCGGCCATGACCGAGCCATCCCCGGTCGGTTGATCCAGATGCACATGGCTGTCGACGCCGCCCGGCGTGACATGCCGTCCAGCAGCATCTATTTCATTCAGCCCTCGTGGAAGATCCAGCCCCAGCGCAGTGATACGCCCGTCACGAATACCGATATCGCTGCTAAAGGTGTCCGCAGCAGTCACCACGCGGGCATTGCGAATGACCGTATCGAAAGGTTGCATATCTGGCCTCATAAACAGGCGCCGCCCTGCGGATCGGTATATCAACAGCACCGCGAGTGACGAAATCAAGTGGGCGAGGTGACAATAGCGACACCTCGTAAAAACGCTCAGTGCGACTTAGCGGGCCAGGGCCGCGTCGCGCTGCAACCAAGCGTGAGCGATTTGCTCTCGGGTAGCGAACCAAACGCCTTCGTGGCCTTGGGCGAACTCGATAAACTTCTTCAGCGCACGTACCCGGCCCGGGCGCCCGACCATGCGTGGGTGCAAACCGATGGACATCATGCGCAGGCCATCGGCAGATTCTTCGTGCAGCACTTCGAAGCTTTCTTTCATGTATTCAAGAAAGTCCGACGCCTGCGATAAACCCGGCGAATTCCAGTAGCGGAAGTCATTAACATCACTGGTGTAAGGCACAACCAAATGCCGCTTGCCTTCGACCTCGACAAAATACGGAACATCATCGTTGTAGGCATCTGAGTCATACAGAAAACCGCCTTCCTCGGCGACCAAACGGCGCGTACGCACACTGGCGCCATAGCGGCAGTACCAACCCACCGGGCGCTTACCGCAGGTGCGTTCGAATGACTCGACAGCCAGTCGAATATGCTCACGCTCCTGCTCTTCGCTGAGACGAAACACTTCTTCCCAGCGGTAACCATGGCTGCAAATTTCATGGCCAAGGGCAACAGCTGCTTTGGCCACATCCGGATTTTGCTCGAACGCCACTGCGCAGGCATGGAAAGTCGCGGGTACATCGGCCTTTTGCAGAATATCCAGGATCCGCCAAATACCGACGCGCGAGCCGTATTCGTACATCGACTCCATCGCCAGATTGCGCACCCCGTCCGGGAACTGGTAACTGCCCCACTCGGTCATGCTTTCCTGGTCAGCGTCACCCATGGCCAAAGAGCGCTCGGAGCCTTCCTCGTAATTGATGACGATACTAATGGCTAAACGCGAACCATTGGGCCAAGTGCCTTGCGGTCGTTGTTGGCCATAGCCAACCAGATCTCGAAGGGGTAACGCCATGGGGAAACTCTCCTAAAGGTTTGGCAAATCACTCAGGCCTGAACTCAGCAATCAATCTCTTTCAAGGCTTCATGGTCGGTTTGGCCGTCGGCAAACGCCAAGCCCATGGCCAGGGTTTGAGCAATGCAAAAGGCGGCGGTAAGCGAGCGAAAGCCGAGCAACTCGGCATCGTTAACTTCGATCATCACCGAGGCACATTGGCCAATTGGACTAAGGATGCTGTCGGTGATCGCCACGATCGGGGTGCCGGCAGCCAACGCCTGTTCGCACGCATCAATGGTCTCTTGCGCGTAAGGCGGAAAGCTCACAGCGACCAGTACATCGTCGCCGTGCAATGCACCGACCTGCTCACGCAAGCTGCCGCCCAACCCACTGATATGCACGGCACGGCGCCCCACGCGACTCAAGGCATAGCTCAAGTACGCGGCCATCGGAAACGAGCGACGCATGCCTACCACAAAGGTCGTACGCGCCTTCTGCAAGAGCGCGATTGACTGCTCAAGCGCCTGCACTTGCTGGCCTTCTGCTAGATGTTCAAGCGAGACAATATTGGCTTGGCTGAACGCACTGAGCATGGCGCCAATATCGGTGGGATCATCCAGCAGCTGTTCACCGCGATAATGACGAATACGCTCTTTAAAACTGCCTTGGCCGGCCTTTTCCAGGGGTGCTTTAAATACCCGTTGCAGGTCGCTGAAACCGCCGTAACCTAAAGATTGGGCCAAGCGAATAAATGCCGAAGCCGGAATACCTGAGCGCTTGGCCAGCGCCGCTAAGGTGTTGAGCGCGACATCATGTGGATGCTCGATCAGATAATGTGCGGCATCGCGCATACGTGCGGTGAGCTTTTCCTGGCCCGACGCAATCGCAGCGCGTAGTTCATCCAAGGTGTGTGGCAGTGACATAGGCAGATCGCTCGGTATAAATCAGGACTGACGCAGTTCGGCAATAGCCTCGGCCAAACAGGCCACTAAACGCGTTATTTCATCGACAGTGTTGTAGTGTGCAATCGACACGCGCACCACCCCGCCTTGTGGCGCCAGGCCCAGTTCGTTGATCAGGTGACGGGCATAGAAATCGCCAAAGCGAATGCCGATGCGCGCCTGATCAATGCGCCGCACGATAGCGTCGGACTGCACCCCTTCGACGACAAAGCTGATGGTCGGCACTCGGTCACCGTTGGTAACCCGTGGCTTGCCGATGATACGCACTCCCGGCGCCTCACGCAGATAAGCCAACAGCGTCTCGGCCAATAGGTTTTCCTGCACTTCAAAGGCATCAAATGCCGCTTGCATAAGCTCGCGCTCACTGCCTTCAGCGCCGATGCGCTGCCCGATATCAATCAGGTAATCGCTGATGCCGATGCACCCGTATGACAATTCATAGTTGAGGTTGCCCGGCTGCAATTTGTAAGGCAGTACTTCGGCTCCGATGAAGAAATGGTTAAGGCTCGGCAACTGTAAAAGCAGTTCTCGCTTGCCCCAGAGTACGGCGAAGTGCGGGCCGAAGACTTTGTAAAAGCTAAACACGTAGTAATCCGCGCCGCTGGCCTGCACGTCGACCAACCGATGCGGCGCATACGCTACTGCATCGACACACAGCTTGGCACCGACTGCATGCACACGACGCGCAACTTCAGCCACCGGGTTAACGCTGCCCAGGATATTCGACGCGTGGGTCATGGCCACATAGCGCGTTTTCTGGCTGAGCAACGCATCCAGGTCAGTCAGCTCCAGCTCAAGGCTTTGGCTATCCACATGCCACACGCGTAACACCGCACCGCGCTCTTCGCATAAGCGCTTCCACGGGCCGATATTCGCCTCATGGTCACTGTGGGTGACGATAATTTCATCGCCCGGCTGGATTGAGGGCGCAATTGCACGCGTCAGAATTTGCAGCAAATGAGTGGTCGAGCCACCCATAACGCACTCTTCCGGATGGTACGCATTGATCAGCTGCGCAACTGATTCACGCGCTTCTGTGACCTTGGCGCCAGCCTGCACTGAAGGCTCATACGAGGCGCCCAGTTGTACCGCATGGTTGAGCAAGTAGTGGCTGATGCGCTCAGCAACAGGCTTGAGTACCGCCGAGCCACCGGCGTTGTCGAGATAGGCATAGCCATCGGCCAGAGCGGGGAACTGGCTGCGAACGTAATTGATATCGAGCAAAGTCAAGTTAAGTCTCCCGGGAGGATCAGTGGTGCAGAATCGCCTGCAGAAAAGCCTGGGTTCTTGGCTCTTGCGGGGCAGTAAAAAATTCCTGCGGATTGTTCTGTTCGATGATTCGCCCGCTCTCCATAAAGATCACCCGATCGGCAACTTTGCGCGCGAAGCCCATCTCATGAGTGACCACGATCATGGTCACGCCAGAGCGTGCAAGGTTTTGCATGACGTCGAGCACTTCGCCGACCATTTCCGGGTCAAGGGCTGAAGTTGGTTCATCAAAGAGGATGACGCGTGGCTCCATGGCCATGGTTCGGGCAATGGCCACACGTTGTTGCTGGCCGCCAGACAGCTGACTCGGATACTTGTCCGCATGTGCCGCCATGCCCACTTTCTCCAGCAGCGCACGAGCGCGATCCTGCGCATCGCGTCGGGACATGCCACGCACCCGTATTGGCGCCAGCGCAACGTTGGCCAACACCGTGAGATGGGGGTAGAGGTTGAAGCCCTGAAACACCATGCCGACTTCGCAGCGAATGCCAGCAAGCTTCGGACCGTTTTCCACGCGTTGGTCAGCGACCCTGATGTCACCGTCCTGATACGCCTCCAACAGGTTGATGCACCGAATAAGCGTGGATTTACCCGAGCCTGACGGCCCGAGAATAACCACCACTTCGCCCTGTTCAACCGTCATGTTGATATCGCTCAACGCTTGGAACTGGCCGTAAAACTTGTTCATGTGTTCGATTTCGATGACGTTGCTCATGCGCTTTTACCTCCAGCAGCATTGCGCCGCTCCACCCAACCCACCAACTGCACCAGCGGCAATAACAGCAATAAGTACATCACCGCCGCGCCAACCAAAGGTGTCGGGTTTGCAGACAAGGCCTGGGCCTGTGTCGCCTGCTTGAGCAAGTCCGGCATGGCCACCACCGACGCCAGCGCGGTGTCTTTCATTACGTTAATGCAGTTGCTGGTCATCGGCGGCATGACGATGCGCATGGCCTGCGGCAGGATCACATCGCGCATGGTGTTGAAGAAACTCATGCCTTGCGACGCAGAAGCCTCAAACTGGCCACGTGGAATGGCTTCGATGCCGGAGCGAAAAATCTCCGCCGAATAGGCGCACGACACCAGCGACAATGCTGCCGCCGCAGCCGCGAAGGACGAAAGGCGAATGCCCACAAAGGGTAGTGCGTAGTAGATCAGCACCAGCAGCACCAACAGTGGAATCGAGCGCAGTACATCGATGTATGCGCGTGATAACCAGCGAATCGGGGCAAAGGCGTAGAGCCTTAACATGGCCAGCAACAAGCCGCCGACCAAGCCAAGAATGATGCTGACTACGCCCAGTAAAACGGTCACGCCAAGGCCGCGCAGCATCAGTGGCAGCGCATCTACGAATACGTCCCAGTTGAAGAATGTATGTAGCAGCTCCATAGAAAGCACCTTGATCGTGAGCGGTAAGTCGGATTACTTCGGTGCGTCAGTGACCTTTACGGTGCTCGAGTCTGCAGCTGCTTCAGCACCAAACCACTTCTTGTGCAGCTCAGCGATGACGCCTTCCTTCTTCATGGCGGTGATGATCTCGTTGACCTTGTCGCTTTCAGGCCAGTTTTTAGCGTGCATCAGCGAGTACTTTTCGCCCGTCGGAATACGCGCAACCACGGCGTATTGCGGCTTGTCTTTGATGTAATAAAGCACTGCAGGAATATCGCTGACGTAGCCATCCAAACGGCCAGAAGCCAAGTCAAGCATGGCGGGCGACAAGCCTTCGTAGCGCGAAACATCTTTGAACTTGTACTCAGCCTTATGCTCGCCTACCCACATATCACCGGTTGAGCCGGTATCGACGCCAACCACTTTGTCTGCCATGCCATCCAGGCCTTTGATACCTGATTTGGTCAGCACAGACAGCGACTGATCGCTGTCGTAGTAGGGTTGAGCGAAACCGACCGACTCAAGCCGCTTGGGGGTGATGGTGATCGATGAAATGGCAATATCCGCGCGCTTGGATTGCACGGCGCTGAACAGGCCATTGAAAGGGATGTTGACGAACTCGACGCTTTTACCGGCGCGCTTGGCGACTTCATTAACCACGTCAACTTCAAAGCCAACGATCTCGCCCTTGGCGTTCTGGAACTCCCACGGAACGTTGCCGACGTTGGCGCCAACCGTCCAATCGGCGGCTAGGGTCGATGCTGAAAACGCAGTGGCGATGGCCATGCCCAAGAGTACTTTCACGTTCATGTCTAGCTCCTCGATTCAAATCAATTCCGCAGGCCGCCTGCTAAGCTGAACAGGCGTTTCGAGATCGAGCATAGGCGCATGAATTAAATAATTCAACGATTTAGTTAATTGAATTAAATGCTCCAGAGGAGTGCAAATACGAACCTGTTTAGTGCACCGGGCCAGAGCCTGCACGGTCTGCTTTCAGCGATTTTATTGATGATTTTGCCTGCCGACACGCACTGCGGCGGGGCAGGAAAATCAACCGGATCGGCGACCGCTGTGGGTGATCAATCGTGCTCAGTGGGGGTTTCGCGCTGCAGCTCTTCAAGTAAAAGTTGCGCGGGATAAGACAATTGGCTGGCGTGGCGAACAATCACCCCGTAGGGCTCACGCCGGGATTGCAACTGCAGATTGAGGCGCTTGATCATGCCGAAGCCCTCGCTGAATTCAGCGACTTCACGGGGCATCAAAGCCACTGACATTGAATCTTGCTGCAACAGGCTGAGCATGGTGAAGGTCGAGGCAGTCTCCAGCGGGTAACGCGGAAACTCAAGCCCGGCCTGACTAAACTCGTGCTCGAGGATCAGGCGCATGGGCATATTGGCCGGGTAGATAACCCAACGACATTCGCTGAGTTGGTCCAGTTGCAGCGCCTCAGCCCCCAACAGCGGGTGGTCGGGGTGTGCAACCAGCACCAACTCTTCTTCGTAGACACTCAAGCAATCATAGGCATCGGGCCGGCGACTGACGCTGCTGCGGCAGATGGCGAGGTCCAAACGGCCTTGATCGAGCAGGCTCAGCAAACGCTCGCTCGTGTCCTCAACTATTTCCACCGACAACTCTGGCTGCTTGTCACGCAAGCGCGTCACCGCACGCATCAGTTGGGGCACAGCGCCCATAATCACCCCGACCGAAAGGCGCCCGCCATAGCCTTGCATGATGCCGATCATTTCCTCTCGCAGGTGCGCAAGATCGCTGTGAATAAGTCGCGCATAGCGAATCACACAACGGCCCAAATCATTCGCCTCCAGCCCCTGACTGGTACGGGTAAATAAACTGGCGCCAAAGGTCGTTTCAATTTCGTGCAGCGCCTTTGTGGCACCGGGCTGACTAATTGCCACCTGCTCGGCTGCACGATGCAGTGAGCCTTGTTCATCAAGGGCTATAAGCAAACGCAGTTGCTTGAGACGCAAGCGCGAAACAATTGAAGGTAGGGACGCGATCATGGGGATCACTAAAAGTTATCACTCAATCAGAAGCTTTCATTAGGCAGCATCGCCAAGGGTTTTTAAAGTAGTGGTTATTAATTACCGCTGTGCATGCGGCTATTACATCAACAGGAGCCACGGCAATGCGCTTGATTCAATTTGAAACCCAGCAAGGCCAACGCCAGGTCGGCGTGGTTAACGGCGAACGTATTGATGTTGTGAGAGGTACGCGTAGCACCCGTGAACTAGCGCTCACCGCCATTCGCAATCAGCGCAACCTGCAAGCGCAAGTAGAGGCTCAAGGTGTTGACGCAGGGCCGCTCTATCGCGAACTACTAGACGCTAAGCGCGTGCTGGCCCCGCTCGACCATGAAGACCCGGCACATTGCCTGATTAGCGGCACCGGCCTGACTCATCTGGGCAGCGCCTCGACCCGGGACAAGATGCACCAGCAGGCTGAAGAGGCTGAAACCAAACTGACCGACACCATGCAGATGTTTCGCTGGGGCATGCAAGGCGGTCGTCCTACGCCTGGCACACCGGGCGCGCAACCTGAATGGTTTTACAAAGGCGACGGCAGCATTGTGGTGCGTCCCGGAGCCAACTTTCCAGCACCTGACTTCGCTGAAGACTTTGGTGAGGAGCCCGAACTGACCGGACTCTACGTAATTGGCGATGATTGCCTGCCGTACCGAATCGGCTACGCACTTGGCAACGAATTTTCAGATCACGTCGTTGAGCGCAAGAACTACCTGTACTTGGCGCACTCAAAGTTACGCTACTGTTCATTCGGCCCAGAAGTACGCCTGGGCGAATTGCCCCGCCATCTAGCAGGCATGAGCCGTATTCACCGGGGTGACACCCTGTTGTGGGAGAAAGAGTTTCTATCCGGCGAAGAAAACATGTGCCACAGCCTGGAGAACCTTGAATACCATCACTTCAAGTATGCGCAGTTCCTGCGTCCGGGCGATGTCCATGTGCATTTCTTTGGCACCGCTACATTGTCATTCGCCGATGGCATCAAAGCGCAACCGGGTGATCAATTCGAAATTAGCCTGGACGCCTTTGGCGAGCCATTGCGCAACGGTATTGAAATCAAGCAAACGGACTTTATCGCCGGTACAGTCAAAGCGCTTTGATCCAATTTTCTTGGGGCATCAGGACGATGCGCTCTAATGCCGTGGAACTGGCAACTCGCCGCGGTTTCAAAAAAACAACGAACCGGGCCCTCATCATTCGCGGGCTTATGCCCACCGCCTCGACTCATTTCGGGGCCTCTGAACCTACCAGGTAAAGGAGTCGAACATGTCCGATATTCTCGGTCAAAATTACATCGCTGGCAGCCGTAGCGCTGCTGGTAACACCACTCTGCAGAGCTACGACGCCCAAAGCGGCGAAGCGCTGCCATTTAAGTTTCATCAAGCCACCGCGGACGAAGTCAATGCCGCCGCCGAAGCAGCAGCGACTGCATACCCGGCTTACCGCAGCCTGCCTGCGGCAAAGCGCGCTGAGTTCCTTGAGGCCTGTGCGAGTGAAATTGACGCATTGGGCGATGATTTCGTAGCACTGGTTTGCCGTGAGACCGCTTTACCAGCAGCGCGTATTCAAGGCGAGCGTGGCCGCACCAGCGGTCAGATGCGCCTGTTCGCCCAGGTTCTGCGCCGCGGAGATTTCTATGGTGCACGCATCGACCAAGCGCTGCCAGATCGCCAGCCAATGCCACGTGTGGACCTGCGCCAATACCGTATTGGCGTAGGCCCGGTTGCGGTGTTCGGCGCCAGCAACTTCCCACTGGCATTCTCCACTGCCGGCGGCGATACCGCAGCGGCATTGGCAGCGGGTTGCCCAGTCGTTTTCAAAGCACACAGCGGCCACATGGCCACAGCTGATTGTGTGGCTAGCGCAATCACCCGCGCTGCGCAGAAAACCGGCATGCCAGATGGCGTGTTCAACATGATCTACGGTTCTGGCGTTGGCGAGCTACTGGTCAAGCACCCCGCCATCCAAGCCGTCGGTTTCACCGGCTCGCTCAAAGGCGGCCGCGCGTTGTGCGACATGGCGGCCGCACGCCCGCAGCCGATCCCGGTATTTGCCGAGATGTCGAGCATCAACCCGGTACTGATGCTGCCTGAAGCCTTGAAAGTTCGCGGCGAGAAAATTGCAGGCGAACTCAGTGCTTCGGTGGTAATGGGTTGCGGTCAGTTCTGCACCAGCCCAGGCCTGGTAATCGGTATTCGCTCGCCGGAGTACAGTGCCTTCCTGAAAACCCTTGCCGAGCGCATGGGCGATCAGCCTGCACAGACCATGCTCAATGCCGGCACACTCAAGAGCTACGTCAGTGGCCTTGAACGCTTGCATGCTCACGCGGGCATCAGCCACTTGGCCGGTAGCGATCAAACCGGCAAGCAAGCTCAGCCACAGCTGTTCAAAGCCGATGTAAGCCTGCTGCTCGAAGGTGACGAACTACTGCAAGAGGAAGTGTTCGGCCCGGCCACTGTGGTGGTTGAGGTTGCAGATCGCGCGGAGCTGCTGCGTGCGTTACAAAGCCTGCACGGTCAACTCACCGCTACGCTGATCGCCGAAGATGCCGACTTGCAGAACGCAGCCGACCTGCTGGCGATCCTTGAGCACAAGGCCGGTCGCCTGCTGCTTAACGGTTACCCAACGGGTGTTGAAGTCTGTGATTCGATGGTCCATGGCGGCCCATATCCGGCAACGTCTGACTCGCGCGGCACCTCGGTAGGCACCTTGGCAATCGATCGCTTCTTGCGCCCGGTTTGCTATCAGAACTGCCCGGATGCCCTGTTGCCAAAAGCGCTGCAGAACGCCAACCCGCTGGGCATTCAGCGCCTGGTTGATGGCAAGCCAAGTACTAGTGCCTTGACTTAAGTCGTTAACGGCATACGCCTGACGCGATAGCGCTACATAAAATGCCCGGCCAATGTGCCGGGCATTTTTCTGCCAGAGAGGTCAGTAAACCCGACACACCTGTCATATGCCGGGCGGGCTGCTGATTAGTGCGAGTGGCGTGGCACGTCGGCACCGCGGCAGCCGACCAGAAAATCGAAGTCACAGCCTTCGTCAGCCTGCAGGACGTGTTCAACATACAGACGGCGATAACCACTATTCCAGATCAAGCCCTGTGGTGCTTGCCATGCCGCTAGACGTGCTTGCAGCTCTGCATCCGGGATATCCAGATGCAGACGACCGGCATCACAATCGAGCTCAATAAAGTCACCATTTTGCACCACTGCCAACGGCCCACCGGCTGCTGCTTCCGGGGCAACGTGCAGCACCACGGTGCCATAGGCTGTACCGCTCATGCGCGCATCGGAAATACGCACCATGTCGGTAATACCCTTGGCCAATACTTTAGGCGGCAAGCCCATATTGCCTACTTCAGCCATTCCCGGATAACCTTTGGGCCCGGCATTTTTCAGCACCAGTACACAGGTCTCGTCGACGTCTAAATCAGGATCATTGATCCGCGCTTTGTAATCGTCAAAATCTTCAAAAACCACAGCTCGGCCACGGTGCTGCATCAGCTCTGGCGAGGCCGCAGAAGGTTTTAAAACCGCGCCTTTAGGTGCCAAGTTACCACGCAATATACTGATACCGCCGTCGCGACGCAGGGGGTTATCAAGCTGACGAATCACTTCGTCGTCGCCATAAATCGGCGCATCGATACAGTTTTTCCACAAGCTGCTGCCATTGACCGTCAGCGCATCAGGATTAGGCAACAGGTTGTTCTCACCCAGACGACGGATCACCGCTGGCAAGCCCCCCGCGTAATAGAACTCCTCCATCAGGAAACGTCCAGAAGGCTGCAAGTCAACAATGGTCGGTGTGCCACGGCCCACGCGAGTCCAGTCATCCAACTCAAGCTCAACGCCCATGCGTCCGGCGATCGCTTTGAGGTGAATCACCGCATTGGTCGAACCACCGATGGCCGCATTGACCCGAATCGCATTTTCGAAGGCGTCGCGGGTAAGCACTTTCGACAAGCGCAGGTCTTCACGCACCATCTCGACAATGCGCATGCCCGACATGTGCGCCAACACATAACGACGCGCATCCACTGCCGGAATCGCCGCGTTGTGTGGCAACGATGTGCCCAGTGCTTCTGCCATGCAGGCCATGGTCGAGGCCGTGCCCATGGTGTTGCAGGTTCCTGCCGAGCGCGACATACCGGCTTCAGCAGCCATGAAGTCGTGAATCGAAATTTTGCCGGCTTTGACTTCTTCGCTGAGCTGCCAGACCACAGTGCCCGAGCCAATATCCTTGCCCTTATGCTTGCCATTGAGCATCGGCCCGCCGGTGACTACGATCGCCGGAACGTCGCAACTGGCAGCGCCCATCAGCAGCGCAGGCGTGGTCTTGTCGCACCCCGTGAGCAACACAACGGCATCAACCGGGTTGCCGCGAATCGACTCTTCAACGTCCATGCTCGCCAGGTTACGCGTCAGCATGGCGGTAGGCCTTAGGTTGGACTCACCGCTGGAGAACACCGGGAATTCAACAGGAAAGCCGCCCGCCTCCAATACGCCTTTTTTCACGTGTTCGGCGATCTTGCGAAAGTGCGCATTGCACGGCGTCAGTTCCGACCAAGTGTTGCAGATGCCAATAATTGGCTTGCCCTGAAACTCGTGATCAGGGATGCCTTGGTTCTTCATCCAACTGCGGTACATAAAACCGTTTTTGTCGGCTGTGCCGAACCATTGGGCCGAGCGAAGCGGGCGTTTCTCAGTCATGATTGCAACCTGTCAGGCAAGGGGAGGCTCGCCGGGAGCATCCCTGGGTAATCGGAAAAATTCGGTTTAGAGCAAGCCCGTAGAGAGCACGGGGAAGAACAACAGCAGGCTGAGGACGCACAGCTGAATGATGATGAAGGGCACCATCGATTTGAAAATGTCAGTCAGGGTGATGTCCGGAGGCGCCACACTTTTCAGGTAGAAGGCGGCGGGCCCAAAGGGCGGCGAGATGTACGAGACCTGCATGCTCACAGCGAAGAGAATCCCGAACCACACCGGGTTGTAGCCCAACTGCACCACAATCGGTACGAAGATTGGCAGGCACAGCATGGCAATGCCGATCCAGTCGAGGATCATCCCAAGCACCAGAAAGATCAGCATCATCACCATGATGATCACGATAGGGGCAACATCGAGCCCGGTGATCGCTGAAGACACAAAGCGATTGCCGCCCATCAGGTTATAGACACCCACCAAGCACGCCGCGCCAATCCCGATCCAGACGATCATGCCGCAGGTTTCCAGCGTCTGGGTCAGGCTGGCCTGAAGCATCTTCAGACTGAACTCACGGCGTAAAACAATCGCCAGCAGTACGCCCAGCGCGCCCATCGCCGCCGCCTCAGTAACCGAGGCGATACCCCCATAAATGCTGCCAAGCACCAAACCTGCGATCGCCACCGGGTAGAACATGCCTTTGATCGCTTCACTTACCGTTAGGCGTGGCAAGCCATCGGCATCTTGTTTGATATGTGCGCCACCCATTTGTGGATAACGCATGCACATCACCACCACATAAAGCATGTAGCAGCCCATCAGCAGAACGGCAGGAATCACGGCAGCTTTGAACAAATCGGCAATCGACACGCTGGCGATCAAACCGTAAATGATCAACACGATTGAGGGCGGCACCATGGTGCCCAGCGAACCACCGGCGCATACCACGCCAATTGCGATGCGCTTGTCGTAGCCCAGACGCAGCATCTGAGGCAGTGCCAATAAACCCAGCAGCACGATCTCGCCGCCAATGATGCCGGAGATAGCAGCCAGGAAGAACGCCACCACCAAGGTTTGCACCGCAACCCCACCAGGCATCCTGCCGGCAAAGAAACGCATTGAGTTGAATAAGTCCCGGGCCAGACCCGACCTGTCGAGCAACCCCGCCATAAACACAAACATGGGCACGGCGACGAGTGAATACTCGGTGATAAAACCATACATGCGGCTGGCAACCAGTGGTGTAGCCATCGGGCCAAACCAACCAAGGGTAAAACCTGCAGCAACCAGACCTGTAACAAACGCCAGCGGCAGCCCCATAACCAGCAGGCCAAAGATGGCAAAAATCATCAGATACGTAGCAATTTCAATACTCATGGCGCTGATCTCTTGTTATTGCTTGTTGCGCCATTGGCGACCAATACGCACCACCTGTTGCACCGCCATAATGGCAATCGCAATGAGGATGACGATCTTGGTAAAAGCAGGCAGCGGCGGGTTCCAGGAGGAACCTGAAGTTTCCAGACGCCATGCACCGGTGGGCGCGTGAGTGGCGTTAAATGCCAGCACCCAAGCGGCGTAGCCAATAGCCAGGCAAAACAGCACCCCCAGCAGCAAATTGAAGATTTCCAACCATTTGCGCTTACCCGGGGTTAACCGATCCAGCAGGATACGAATTTGGATATGCCGATTGGTTGCCAGCGCATAAGGCCCGCCCAAGGCGAAGATAGACGCCACCAGAAAGGTGGTAGTTTCATGCGCCCAGTCAGTGGGGGCATTAAAGGCGTAACGCATGATCACTTCATATACGCTGACCAACATCGCCAAGAAGACCAACCAGGCAATGGCTTGGCCGACACGTTGGATGAACCGGTCAAGAGGATTGCTGGGCACTGATTCGGGCTCAGCAAAAACGAGCGGATCGTCGCTCGAAGGCGGGTTCGCTTTCACAGGTAACTCCTGACTTGCAGACCGGCCTGTGCCGATAGGCACAGACCGTACAGGGATCAGAGCAGGTCTTTGCTCTGCAGATAGGCCTTGATTGAATCCACGGCTTCTTTGGCTTCAGGGCTGCTATTGCGCCAGGTGTCCCACTCAGTGCGGGCAATCTGACGGAATTTCTTCAGCTCTTCGGGGGACAACGTGGTCAAGGTCACATCGCCACGTTTGGTGGCCAGTTCAACCTGCTCTTGGTCTTTCTTGTGCAGGTCGCTGATCAGCGTCGCGGTGAATTGGTCAACTGAGTCCTCGAGGACTTTCTGTTGTTCCGAGCTCAAGCCATCCCAAATGGTTTTATTGATCGAGATGTCTTTCATCGGCATCGAGTGAAAGCCCGGGTGCACAGCGAACGGCGCGTACTTGTAGTAGCCCTGCTCATAGTTGGTGGAGAACACCGTGTAATCTGCGGCATCGATTACGCCCTTCTCCAGCGCAGTGTAGACCTCAGATGTGGGCAGGTTCACCGGCGCGGCACCCACCAGCTTGAAGATGTTTGAAACCATGCCTTCAGGAGCTCGCACCTTCATGCCTTTGAAGTCGGCCAGGGTGTTGATCCGTTTCTTGCTGATCAAGGCTTCTACACCAACCGCGCCCGCACGGATCAGGTGCACGTTGTAGGGCTCAACCAATTTGTTGTAACCCGCTTCGCCACCGCCGTTACGCATGTAATCAAGAAAGCTCGAGGTGTCGCTCCAGGCGCCGACCATATTGCCGTACACAGCAAAGGCTGGGTTCTTGCCTGAGAAGTAACCGGGGTCGGTGATCTGGCCTTGAATGATACCGGCGCCTACAGCATCCAATGTCTCGTTGTTGCCGACGATGGTGCCGGTGGGCATCACTTCAATGACGATCTCACCCTTGGTTTTCTCAGCCACATCTTTTGCCCAGTTCTGAGCAATGCGGTACTCATCATCGCCAGCGTTGACGTTGATCTGAAACTTCCATTCTTCTTTGGCAAAAGCAGCAGAGGAACTCATGAGCACTGCCATTGCAACGGCGCTCAGTGTCAGGCGTTGGGAATAATTACGGGATTGCATGGTGCCTCTCCATTTATTTTTATCAGGCATTTTGATGGCAGCACCGTCTAGGGCGCTGCTTGTACGCAGGTGTACCAAGTCAAAAAGCAGGATGGCACACGCGTTCCAAGGCCAGAGAGTAGACAGATCACGGATAATCAACAAATATGTAATTTGACCCATTGCATATACAAATGGATATACCTCGACCCAATGAAACCGCTCAATAACAATTGGTTCGTCCGTGCCCGCCTTAAAAGCCGCCACATTCCGGTCCTGGTCGCCCTCGGTGAAACCTGCAACCTGAACCGAGCAGCGGAAGGGCTGGGTATTTCTCAGCCGGCCATCTCCAAACTGGTCAAAGAATTGGAAGACGGACTCGAAGTGCCGCTGTTCGATCGCCACGCTCGTGGCGTAACGCCGACGCTATACGGCGAAGCTGTGATCCGTTATGCGCGGCGGGTGCAAACCAGTCTCGACAGCGCTTTTGATGAAGTCACCGCTTTGCGCGCCGGTCACCACGGCCATGTCCGCATCGGCACTATTCTCACCCCTTGCGCCGACCTGTTGCCGGAGTTGATCCGCCAGGTCAAACAGCTGCACCCCAATCTCGAACTGAGCATCCGCACAGGTTCAAGCCGCGATTTGATGACGATTTTGAATGACGGTGAGTTAGATTTTCTGGTGGCCCGCTTCTTTGCCGACGTTGGTCTCAGTGGCATGCACTTCGAAGCGCTGCACAAGGAGCCGCTGTGCGTTTGTGCGCGTGCCGGATTAATCGACCAGCAACTGTCTCGCGAACAGTTGCATAAAGCCGACTGGGTGCTGCCACCCTCCGGCAGCGTCCTGCGCTATGAGTTTGATGCCCTGTTTCAACAAAAAGGCATGCTCCCGCCGAGCAAGGTGGTTAACGCCGAAAATCTGCTAATGGTCACCACCCTGCTTGAGCACAACGACATGCTCACCGTGCTGCCGCGCGAAGTGGTCGCCCATTACGCACGCTATAACATGCTCGCTGTGGTCAAGGTGGCACCGGGAATCGAAGACGACCTCAACCGCAGCTTGATGACCTATGGAATCATTACTAAGCATGAGGATTTACTTTCGCCATCGGCCAGAAGCGTGCTGGCCCAGCTAAGAAGAATTGCTCAGAGGTTGGAGACGGCGGCCAGCCCCTGACATGACCTATCTCCGTTACTGGCGAGCCATAACGCTTTAGTCATTCATATCAGGCCGCCGCGAATCAGCAATGGCTGGATTATCGTCGTGCAGTTGCGCGGTGATGATTTTCTGATCGTTGCTGTACATATCGGGGAAGTAGTGGACGACGCCATCGGCTCCTACTTCAACTGTCCAGTACGCCATTACTAGATTGAGTTGCTGGTCGAGGCGGTACTGGCTGGTCTTTCCTGAGTCAAGTCGGGCCTGGACAGTGCGCAGCTCGTCCTCACTGAGTATCTTAGTCAGCAATGTCTCGATGGACTCGACCCGCACGCATCCGGAACTAAACACCCGCGGCGAACGATCAAATAGACGCTGGCTTGGCGTGTCATGCAGGTAGACCGAGTAGGGGTTATCAAAGCGCAGGACCACACGGCCCAGCGGGTTATTCACCCCCGCTTCCTGACGCAGCATGATTGCACCGGGTGACGCCCAGTTGATTGTATGGGGATCAAGACGCTGACCTTGGTAGTTGTAGACATTCATCTGGTGTTTATCCAGATAGCCAATGTCACTGCGGATCGCGGGAATTTTATCCTCGCGCAGAATAGTCGGCGGTACCGTCCATGTCGGATTCAAGGTCACGCGATTAATGCGCGAAACCAACAACGGTGTTTTGCGCTCAGCACGACCAACTTGAGTACGCCTGCGCCAGACTTCGGCGCCTTTGTCCATGAGCAAAACCTCTGCCCCTGCGACGTTTACCGCAACCTGAGCCTGGCTCAGATCATCCGCCAGCCAGCGTAAGCGCTCCAGATTCACGCGCAATTGTTCGCGGCGAACCAGTGGCGAAACATTCAATTCTGTTAAGGTCGCTGCGCCAAGCACGCCATCATCGTTAATACCGTGGCGCGACTGAAATACTTTAAGCGCGGCTACCGTACCGTCATCCAACCGGTTACCGGATGGAATACTGCCTGAGCCAGTTATGGTGTTATAGCCTTCGGCATTCAGTCGGGTGCGCAAGGCTGGCACCCGAGGATCAGATTGACCTGGATGAAGGGTTGGCCCTTCGTCAATCGCTTGCCAGGTAGACAGTGGTCTTTGGCGCAGCGCTGCATAAGCTGCACGTAACTGCAGGTACTGCATAAGGCTTGGCCGCGCAGCTTTAAAAGCCACCTCGGGCTCGGCTGTATTGGCCATTGCAAGCGGCATGATGGTGGCGTCCGCTTGCGGTCGCTTCGGCATATCAGGCGATCGCCAAATACTTTCCAGTTTTTGTTGTGAGAATCGGCCGTAGTGCAAATCATGCAAAGCTTGAAGGTAGCTGCGTGTAGTCTGAATATCGATACAAGCGCGCAGCTTCGGGCTGGCATCGAGGGGCATGCTCGCTAGTGGGTAATCAGTAGGCGACAATCCATCATCGGCTAATTGATTGATCTGCTCCAGCAGCATCACCCGTGCGGCCTCATTGGGCCAAGCGAGCTCACCTGCAAGCGGTTGGTAAAAGGTATGCAGTTGCGATCTTGATAAATCGTCTAGGCTTGTCGGCAGCGGAGCACAGCTTGTGGATAGGGTATCAATGAGCACGCTCATGCTATCTGCCGGGTTCGAGTCCAGTGGCGGCAACGTCACTGCATGACCGACAAATGGCGCCAGAAATAGCGCAAAGACACTGTAAACTGCTCGTTTTTTGATCAAGATACTGCTCCATCCTTAGCTATACAGATCCGCCACCTCTTATGTGGCCGAACAATAAGTATAAGCGAGTCATCGCAAGGTCGACGCCAGGATGCATAGAAGTAACTGTTCTAGAGGGGAAGTGTGTATGTCTGTATGGGTTCGTCGGCTCTGCGTTGCGGGGCTACTGTCTTTCTGTGGTCCTATTTTAGCGGCCTCTACTCAACCAGTTAAAAACCCGCTGGTTGCTCAGCTCTCTAAAGTCGCACCGGGCATTGATCAAGAAGCCCTACGCCACGCTGTTGCTGCCATGCAGTGTGCGGTTAATAACGGGGCCGCCAGCGCAAATAGCCTGGCCGTCATCGATTACTCTCAGCCCTCGTCGGCTAAACGCCTGTGGATATTTGACCTCAAGCAGCACAAATTGATTTTGCGTGACTACGTAGCCCATGGCCGTATGTCAGGTGAAAACATAGCCAGTCAGTTTTCCAATCGATTGGGTAGTTTTCAAAGCAGCCTAGGACTGTTTCGCACCGCTGAAAGCTATAGCGGTAAACACGGCCTTTCTTTGCGCATGGATGGCCTCGAGCCGGGGTTAAACGACTTAGCCCGCGAGCGGGCCATTGTTATTCATGGTGCGAGCTACGTTGACCCTAGCTTGATCCGTAGCCAAGGCCGTATTGGCCGTAGCTTAGGTTGCCCGGCAGTTCGCCCCCAAGTGGCGCGGATGGTGGTCAACAAATTGAGTGGCGGGCAGTTCCTGTTCGCATGGCACCCCAAAGCCCGCTGGACTCAACAGTCCGCCTACTTCAACTGCAAGCCGCGTCAGGTTGCCAGTATTATCAGCAGTTTGGGGCCGCGTATCTGACACCCTCTGCATAAGCGTTAAATCACAAAAGGCAGACCCATCAGCATGGGCCTGCCTTTTTTGCTTTAAGCACGACCCTTTCAACCGGGCCTTGACTGCCTGTAGTCTCTGCACTCGCATAAAGGCAGGCATGCTGCCTCGCGCCTCCTAATAGTCTGTGTTTTGCCCTGCCTGAAACGACGGTGGAATCGTGTACCCTCTGGAAAAAGGTCTAGAAATGCTTTGTTCGATGATAGTGAATGGTCAGCCATTGCCGGCAGAACAATCCCATGTCGTTGTCCCTTGGTGGAGCTTTACCAAACCGGTGCTGGCTGCAGCAGCGCTGACACTTGTTCGCGACGGCTTGGTCCAGCTTGACGAGCCACTAGAGGATGCTCAGTTCACCCTTCGCCAACTACTCAAACATCAGGCCGGGCTTGCCGACTACTCAGAGCTCAAGGCGTATCACGCAGCGGTTACGGACGGCCAGACACCCTGGCCAGCTGACGAAATGATGCAACGTCTCGACGCCTCGCGATTGCGCTACACACCCGGGGCGGGCTGGCGATACTCCAATGTGGGTTACATGCTGGTTGCCAGGCTGATTGAGCGCGTTACAGGGTTGTGCATCGATGATGCATTGACCCAGCGGGTATTTATACCCCTTGATGTGACCGGTGTTCAGTTTGCCAATAAGCCTGAAGACCTTGCCGATGTCTATCCACCCGCCATCGCATCGTACAACCCTGGCTGGGTCTACCATGGCTTGTTGGTCGGTCCACTTTCACAAGCAACTCGTCTACTGAATCGACTTTTGACTGAAGGCTTGCTCCCTGACTCATTACTACAGGAGATGCAGGAATCGTTTGCCCTTGGTGGGCCTATATCAGGCAGGCCTTGGGCCGCGCCTGGCTACGGCTTGGGTTTGATGATTGGCAAAACCAACAGTGGGCATCTTCTTGTTGGACATACAGGTGTTGGGCCAGGTGGGGTCATCGCGGTTTACTACTGCTCAAACGGCAGTAATCAGGCGACTTGTTCGGTTTTTGCCAAGGGCAATGATGAGGGGCAAGTTGAAACCCAGGCTCTGGATCGGCTAATAGCGGCTGTCGGCCCCTGCCAGTGAGCCTATAAACAGTGGCAGGCTAAAGCGTCCGCACATACTGCGAGCACTCCACACCTCGGTGGCCAAGCTGCGCGTTGCTCCCCTACGTCACCAGGGCTAAACGCGGTCTCTGGTAGGGTAATCGACGCTCTTTTCGGCCACCATCAGCCCCCACCACTATCTGCGAACGCTCAACACCTTGGCGGTCTAAACTTTTCTTTGGCGCAAAGTAAAACCCCAGACCATTTTCATGATCTGGGGTTTTGGTATAGGCGCTTGACGATGACCTACTCTCACATGGGGAAACCCCACACTACCATCGGCGATGCATCGTTTCACTACTGAGTTCGGGATGGGATCAGGTGGTTCC
>NZ_CAXAOV010000006.1:0-392820 GCF_963971045.1 Pseudomonas sp. EL_65y_Pfl2_R95
CATCAAAATGGTTGTTACCCTGATTGCTCCAATCGCCATGGAAGATGGTCTGCGTTTCGCGATTCGCGAAGGCGGCCGTACCGTTGGTGCTGGTGTAGTTGCCAAGATCATCGAGTAATCGGTTGATCTAGAAAAAGCCCCCGCTTGCGGGGGCTTTTTTATTGGGTTGACACTGGGAATGAGCGTCTATAGAATTGCGCCTCCTTTTAACGGGCGTACTGCGTCCGTTGGGAATCGCAGCTTGGAATCTGAGGTCAAAATGCAAAACCAACAAATCCGTATTCGGTTGAAGGCTTTTGACCATCGCCTGATCGATCAATCAACCCAGGAAATCGTGGAAACCGCGAAACGTACTGGTGCTCAGGTGCGTGGTCCGATTCCATTGCCTACTCGCAAAGAGCGGTTCACAGTTCTTACTTCTCCGCACGTCAACAAAGACGCGCGTGATCAGTTTGAAATTCGAACCCACAAACGCGTACTGGACATTGTCCAGCCAACGGATAAAACCGTTGATGCGCTGATGAAGCTCGACCTTGCGGCTGGCGTGGAAGTGCAGATCAGCCTCGGCTAAGACTTGGGTCTTAGTCGTGTAACGCTCTGAAATGGGCGGCCATAGCGGGTGAAAGCCCCGTACACTCATGAGGTTTACAACATGACTATTGGTGTAGTCGGTCGTAAATGCGGTATGACCCGTATTTTCACCGAAGAAGGTGTCTCCATTCCGGTTACGGTCATTGAGATCGAGCCGAATCGCGTCACCCAGTTCAAAACTGAGGAGTCCGATGGCTATCGTGCAGTGCAAGTCACTGTAGGTGAGCGTCGTGCTTCGCGTGTCAGCAAGGCTCAAGCCGGTCACTTCGCTAAGGCGAACGTCGCGGCAGGTCGTGGTGTTTGGGAATTCCGTCTTGAAGAAGGCGAGTACTCAAATGGCGACTTGATCAACGCTGAAATCTTCCAAGCTGGACAGATGGTCGATGTGACCGGTCAGTCCAAAGGTAAAGGCTTTGCCGGTACCATCAAGCGTTGGAACTTCCGCGGCCAAGACAACACGCACGGTAACTCCGTGTCCCACCGTGTTCCGGGTTCTATTGGCCAGTGCCAAACCCCAGGTCGCGTATTCAAGGGCAAGAAAATGTCCGGTCACATGGGTGCTGAGCGTGTGACGGTACAGTCCCTGGAAGTTGTGCGCGTCGACGCTGAACGCAACCTGCTGTTGGTCAAAGGCGCTGTTCCTGGCGCGACTGGCGGTAACTTGGTTGTGCGTCCAGCAGCTAAGACTCGCGGTTAAGGGGAAGCTGACATGCAATTAAATGTAAATGGCGCTCAAGCGATCGAAGTTTCCGAAGCTACTTTCGGCGGCGATTACAACGAGACCCTGGTTCACCAAGCAGTTGTGGCCTACATGGCCGGCGGCCGTCAAGGCAGCAAGCAACAGAAGACTCGTTCCGATGTTTCTGGCGGCGGCAAGCGTCCGTGGCGTCAGAAGGGTACCGGTCGTGCTCGTGCTGGTACCACTCGTGGTCCGATCTGGCGTGGCGGTGGTGTGACATTCGCGGCTCGTCCGCAGAATCACGACCAGAAGCTGAACAAGAAGATGTATCGCGCTGCGATTCGTTCGATTCTTGCTGAGCTGGTTCGCACCGATCGTATGGTTGTAGTTGAAGACTTCGCTGTTGAAGCTCCGAAAACCAAAGATCTGCTGAACAAGCTGAATGGCATGGGTCTGACTAACGTCCTGATCGTGTCTGATGCAATTGATCAAAATCTGTACCTGGCTGCTCGTAACCTGCCGCACGTCGATGTTCGTGACGTTCAGGGTTCTGATCCGGTCAGTCTGATCGCGTATGAAAAGGTACTGGTTACCGTTTCTGCCGTGAAGAAATTCGAGGAGATGCTGGGATGAACCAGGAACGCGTATTTAAAGTGCTGCTGGGTCCGCACGTCTCTGAGAAAGCCACATTACTGGCCGATAAGAAAAGCCAGTTCGTATTTAAAGTTGCGACTGACGCAACCAAGCTGGAAATCAAGAAGGCCGTCGAAAGCCTGTTCAGCGTGAAAGTTGAGCGTGTTACTACTCAGAACGTTCTGGGTAAGAGCAAGCGCACCGCTCGCGGTCTGGGCAAGCGTAACGACTGGAAGAAAGCGATCATCTCGCTTCAGCCAGGCCAAGATCTCGATTTCGCCAGCAGTGCTGAGTAAGGAAGGGGAGCATCATGGCTATTGTTAAATGCAAACCGACTTCCGCTGGCCGCCGTTTTGTGGTCAAGGTGGTCAATCAGGAGCTGCATAAAGGCGCTCCTTACGCTCCGCTGCTTGAGAAGAAGTCGAAGACTGGCGGTCGTAACAACAACGGTCGCATCACTACCCGTCATATCGGTGGTGGTCACAAGCAGCATTATCGTCTGGTCGATTTCCGTCGCAACGACAAAGATGGCATTCCAGCCACTGTCGAGCGTATTGAATACGATCCGAACCGTACCGCACACATCGCTTTGTTGATGTATGCAGACGGTGAGCGTCGCTACATCATCGCACCTAAGGGTGTGAGTGCTGGTGACCAGCTGATTGCTGGGATCATGGCGCCAATCAAACCAGGTAACAGCCTGCAACTGCGTAACATTCCAGTTGGTAGCACTGTTCACGGTATTGAATTGAAGCCAGGTAAAGGTGCACAGATCGCTCGTTCCGCTGGTGCTTCGGCTCAGTTGATCGCTCGTGAAGGCGTCTATGTGACATTGCGTCTGCGTTCCGGTGAAATGCGTAAAGTTCTGGCCGAGTGCCGTGCAACTTTGGGCGAAGTTTCGAACTCCGAGCACAGCCTGCGTTCGCTAGGTAAAGCTGGTGCTAAGCGCTGGCGTGGCGTTCGCCCGACCGTTCGTGGTGTTGCCATGAACCCGGTCGACCACCCACATGGTGGTGGTGAAGGTCGTACCTCTGGTGGTCGTCATCCGGTGTCTCCATGGGGCTTCCCTACCAAGGGTGCTAAGACTCGTGGTAACAAGCGCACCGATAAAATGATCGTCCGTCGTCGCAAGTAATTAGAGGGATACGACAGTGCCACGTTCTCTGAAAAAAGGTCCTTTCATCGATCTTCACCTACTGAAGAAGATTGAAGTGGCAGTTGAAAAGAATGATCGCAAGCCAGTTAAAACCTGGTCGCGCCGTTCTATGATTCTGCCGCAAATGGTCGGTCTGACCATTGCTGTGCATAACGGCCGTCAACATGTCCCAGTTCTTGTGAACGAAGACATGGTCGGTCACAAACTCGGCGAGTTTGCTGGTACCCGCACTTATCGTGGGCACGTAGCAGACAAGAAAGCCAAGCGTTAAGGGGTTAGGAAATGGAAGTAGCCGCTAAGTTGTCGGGCGCTCGAATCTCCGCCCAAAAAGCCCGCTTGGTCGCCGACCAGATCCGCGGGAAAAAGGTGGGCGAAGCGCTCAACTTGTTGGCTTTTAGCAGTAAGAAAGCCGCCGAGATCATGAAAAAAGTGCTGGAGTCGGCTGTAGCCAACGCCGAGCACAACGAAGGCGCAGACGTTGATGACTTGAAGGTCAGCACCGTTTTCGTCAACGAGGGGCGTTCGCTGAAGCGTATCATGCCGCGTGCCAAAGGCCGCGCTGATCGCATCGTCAAGCGGTCTTGCCATATCACTGTCAAGGTTGCGGACAAGTAACGGAGTCGATCAGATGGGTCAGAAAGTACATCCCATTGGCATACGCCTGGGAATCGTCAAGGAGCACACCTCCGTCTGGTACGCAGACGGTCGGACTTATGCGGACTATTTGTTCGCTGATCTGAAAGTGCGTGAGTACCTCCAAGACAAATTAAAAAGCGCGTCCGTTAGCCGTATCGACATTGCTCGTCCGGCTCAAACAGCACGCATCACCATCCACACCGCTCGTCCAGGTATCGTTATCGGGAAGAAAGGTGAGGACGTTGAGAAACTGCGTCAGGACCTGACCAAGCAAATGGGTGTGCCTGTGCACATCAATATCGAAGAGATCCGCAAGCCGGAACTCGACGGTATGCTGGTTGCGCAGAGCGTAGCTCAGCAGCTGGAGCGTCGTGTGATGTTCCGTCGCGCTATGAAGCGCGCTGTACAAAACGCCATGCGTATTGGTGCCAAGGGCATCAAAATCCAAGTGAGCGGTCGTCTCGGCGGTGCTGAAATTGCACGTACCGAATGGTATCGCGAAGGTCGTGTGCCGTTGCACACCCTGCGTGCCGATATCGACTATGCCACGTACGAAGCGCACACCACTTATGGTGTGATCGGTGTCAAGGTTTGGATCTTCAAAGGCGAAGTAATTGGTGGTCGCCACGAAGAACTGAAACCACAAGCACCTGCGCCTCGTAAAAAAGCTGCTAAGTAAGGGGTACGCCAAATGTTGCAACCAAAGCGTACGAAGTTCCGCAAGCAGATGACAGGCCACAACCGTGGCTTGGCGCAACGCGGTAGCAAAGTCAGCTTCGGCGAATTCGCCTTGAAGTCTGTTGCCCGCGGTCGTCTCACCGCCCGTCAGATTGAGTCCGCTCGTCGTGCTCTGACTCGTCACGTTAAGCGTGGCGGGAAAATCTGGATTCGCGTTTTCCCGGATAAGCCGGTTACCAAGAAGCCTCTAGAAGTGCGGATGGGTAAAGGTAAGGGTGGCGTTGAGTATTGGGTAGCCCAGATTCAGCCAGGCAAAGTCCTGTATGAAATCGAAGGCGTTTCCGAAGAGTTGGCGCGTGAGGCTTTCGCCTTGGCAGCTGCAAAGTTGCCTCTCGCCACCACTTTTGTTAAGCGGACGGTGATGTGATGAAGGCGAATGAACTTCGTGAAAAATCAGCACAGCAGCTGAACGAGCAACTGCTCGGCCTGCTGCGCGACCAGTTCAATCTGCGTATGCAGAAAGCGACTGGCCAGTTGGGGCAGTCTCATCTGCTCTCGCAAGTTAAGCGCGATATCGCTCGTGTGAAGACTGTGCTCAACCAGCAGGCAGGTAAGTGATCATGGCTGAAGCCGAAAAAACAGTCCGTACGCTGACCGGCCGTGTTGTCAGCGACAAGATGGACAAGACCATCACCGTATTGATCGAGCGTCGCGTTAAGCACCCGATCTACGGTAAATACGTTAAGCGTTCGACCAAGCTGCACGCGCATGACGAAAGCAATCAGTGCCACATCGGTGACAAAGTTTCGATTCGTGAAACCCGTCCCGTTGCCAAGACTAAAACTTGGGCACTGGTTGAAGTCATCGAACGCGCAGTGGAAGTCTAAGGACTAGGGGTCGGAGAAATTATATGATTCAGACTCAATCCATGCTCGACGTTGCTGACAACAGTGGCGCACGTCGCGTTATGTGTATCAAGGTGCTGGGCGGTTCACACCGCCGTTACGCTGGCATCGGTGACATCATCAAGGTAACCGTTAAGGAAGCAATTCCGCGCGGTAAAGTGAAGAAGGGCCAGGTAATGACTGCAGTTGTAGTCCGTACCCGTCATGGCGTTCGTCGCCCTGATGGCTCGATCATTCGCTTCGATGGCAACGCTGCTGTTCTGTTGAACAACAAGCAAGAGCCTATCGGTACCCGTATCTTTGGGCCCGTGACTCGCGAACTTCGTACTGAGAAGTTCATGAAGATCGTCTCGCTCGCCCCAGAAGTGCTGTAAGGAGATCCGACATGCAAAAGATTCGTCGTGACGACGAGATCATCGTGATCGCCGGCAAAGACAAAGGTAAGCGCGGTAAGGTGCTCAAGGTTCTCGCTGACGACCGTCTGGTCGTTGGTGGGATCAACCTTGTTAAGCGTCATACCAAGCCTAACCCGATGTCGGGCGTTCAAGGCGGTATCGTTGAGAAAGAAGCGCCATTGCACGCTTCTAACGTGGCCATTTTCAATGGCGAAACCAGCAAGGCAGATCGCGTTGGTTTCAAAGTTGAAGACGGTAAAAAAATTCGTGTCTTCAAGTCGACCCAAAAAGCGGTTGATGCTTGAACACTGCTAGGTAGAGACCATGGCACGACTAAAAGAGATTTATCGGAAGGAAATTGCGCCCAAGCTCCAGGAAGAACTGAAGCTTGCTAACGTGATGGAAGTTCCGCGCATTACCAAAATCACCCTTAACATGGGCCTGGGCGAAGCGATCGGTGATAAGAAAATCATCGAGCACGCAGTTGCCGACCTGGAAAAGATCACCGGTCAGAAAGTCGTAGTGACTCATGCCCGTAAGTCGATTGCAGGCTTCAAGGTTCGTGAGGGCTGGCCGATTGGCGTTAAAGTAACTCTGCGCCGTGAGCGTATGTACGAGTTCCTGGATCGTCTGCTGTCTATCTCCCTGCCGCGCGTGCGTGACTTCCGCGGCCTGAATGCCAAGTCGTTTGACGGCCGTGGCAACTACAGCATGGGCGTTAAAGAGCAGATCATTTTCCCGGAAATCGACTACGACAAAATCGATGCCCTCCGCGGTCTGGATATTACCCTGACCACCACTGCTCGTACGGATGATGAAGGTCGCGCATTGCTGCGTGCTTTCAAATTCCCGTTCCGCAACTGATAGGAGCTGGATCATGGCCAAAATGAGCATGAAAAACCGCGAGCTGAAGCGTCAGCAAACGGTTGCTAAGTACGCCAAGAAGCGTGCTGAGCTGAAAGCCATCATCGTCGATCAGGAAGCAACTCCTGAAGCGCGTTGGGAAGCTACAGTAGCGCTGCAGAAGCAACCACGTGACGCAAGCGCTTCGCGCATGCGTAACCGTTGCCGCATTACCGGTCGTCCGCACGGCGTTTATCGCAAGTTCGGTCTGTCGCGTATCAAGCTGCGTGAAGCTGCTATGCGCGGTGACGTACCAGGTCTGGTCAAAGCCAGCTGGTAAGCCACTGTTAGCTGGTCATCTGTTTTGCCCGGTTTACCGGGTAAAGCAGGTGAATTCAGCAAGCAATTTGAATCAAGCCCCTTTTGGGGCTTGATTCATTTTTGATCAGTCACTAGAATGTTCGGCTCGCCTGAGCCTGGGTTCGCCCAAAGGTGTCTGGTGACTCTAGCCGTAAGGCTAATTCTTTTTGTATCAGGAGCGTCTAGCCCATGAGTATGCAGGACCCGTTAGCGGACATGCTAACTCGTATCCGTAATGCCCAGATGGCTGAAAAGTCCGTCGTAAGCATGCCATCTTCAACTTTGAAGGTAGCCGTAGCCAAAGTTCTCAAGGACGAAGGTTATGTTGCGGATTATCAGATCAGCGGTGAAGCAAAACCGCAGCTGTCCATCGAGCTGAAATATTTCGAAGGCCGTCCGGTCATCGAAGAAGTAAAACGCGTAAGCCGTCCAGGCCTCCGCCAATACAAAGCTGTCGAAGATCTGCCGAAAGTTCGTGGCGGTCTTGGCGTGTCTATCGTCTCCACCAACAAAGGTGTGATGACGGATCGTGCTGCGCGCGCTGCCGGTGTCGGTGGTGAAGTGCTTTGTACTGTGTTCTAGGGGGAGATAAGCATGTCTCGCGTTGCTAAAAACCCCGTCAAGCTGCCATCTGGTGTAGAGATCAAACTCGCCGGTCAGCAGCTTTCGGTGAAAGGTGCCAAGGGCACTTTGGAACTGAACGTTCACTCGTCCGTTGAAGTGGTCCAGGATTCCGGTGAGCTGCGTTTCGCTGCTCGCAATGGTGATCAACAGACTCGCGCAATGGCCGGTACCACTCGTGCGTTGGTTAACAACATGGTAATCGGCGTCAGCGAAGGCTTCGAGCGCAAGCTCCAGTTGGTAGGTGTTGGTTATAAAGCACAAGCAAAAGGTCAGGTTCTGTCCTTAGCTTTGGGCTTCTCCCACCCAATCGACTACGAATTGCCGCAAGGCGTTACCGCCGAAACCCCTAGCCAGACCGACATCCTGATCAAGGGCGTCGATAAACAACTGGTTGGTCAGGTAGCTGCGGAAATTCGTGACTTCCGTCGTCCTGAACCTTACAAGGGCAAAGGTGTTCGTTACGCTGACGAAGTCGTCCGCCGTAAAGAAGCCAAGAAGAAGTAGGGCTAGCAAATGACCGACAAAAAAGTTACTCGACTGCGCCGCGCTCGCAAAGCACGTCTGAAAATGCACGAACTCGAAGTCGTGCGTCTCTGCGTGTACCGCTCTGCGCAGCACATCTATGCCCAGGTCATCTCGGCCGACGGCAGCAAGGTATTGGCCACCGCGTCGACCTTGGACAAAGCACTGCGTGATGGCGCCACTGGCAACATCGACGCAGCCAAGAAAGTTGGCGAGCTGGTTGCCGAGCGTGCGAAAGCCGCTGGTGTGACTCAGGTTGCATTCGACCGTTCTGGCTTCAAGTACCACGGCCGCGTTAAGGCGCTGGCTGATGCTGCTCGTGAAGGCGGGCTGGAGTTCTAAGTTATGTCAAATAACGACCAAAAGCGCGACGAAGGCTACATCGAGAAATTGGTGCAGGTTAACCGTGTTGCTAAAACCGTAAAAGGTGGCCGTATCTTCACTTTCACCGCGTTGACCGTGGTAGGTGATGGTAAGGGTCGCGTTGGTTTCGGCCGCGGCAAATCCCGCGAAGTGCCAGCTGCTATCCAAAAGGCGATGGAAGCTGCACGTCGTAACATGATCACTGTTGATCTGAACGGCACTACTTTGCAATACGCAATGAAGTCTGGTCATGGCGCCTCCAAGGTGTACATGCAGCCAGCTTCCGAAGGTACCGGCATTATTGCTGGTGGCGCGATGCGTGCTGTGCTTGAAGTAGCGGGTGTTCACAACGTATTGGCGAAGTGCTACGGCTCTACCAACCCTGTGAACGTGGTACACGCCACTTTCAAAGGTTTGAAAGCTATGCAGTCTCCGGACTCCGTTGCGGCTAAGCGTGGCAAGAGCGTCGAGGAGATTCTCTAATCATGGCTAATACCGTAAAAGTCACGCTGATCAAAAGCGTGAACGGCCGTCTGGCTAATCACAAAGCTTGCGTCAAAGGCCTTGGCCTGCGTCGTATCAATCACACCGTTGAAGTTCTGGATACTCCAGAGAATCGCGGCATGATGAACAAAGCTTATTACCTTCTCCGCGTGGAGGGTTAACGCATGTTCCTGAATGATTTGAGTCCTGCGCCGGGTTCCCGTCGCGAGAAGCACCGTCCGGGTCGTGGTATCGGTAGTGGTTTGGGTAAGACTGGTGGCCGTGGTCACAAAGGTCAAACCTCCCGCTCCGGTGGTTCCATTGCTCCAGGTTTTGAAGGCGGCCAGCAGCCTCTGCACCGTCGTCTCCCTAAATTCGGCTTCGTTTCTCTGAAGGCTATGGATCGCGCAGAAGTGCGTACATCCGAGCTGAACAAGATCGAAGGTGATGTAGTTACTCTGCAGGCGCTGAAGGATGCTGACCTGATTAATCAAAACGTACAGCGTGTGAAAGTCATGCTGTCCGGCGAGATTACTCGTGCAGTTACCCTTAAAGGTATCGCCGCCACCAAAGGTGCGCGTGCGGCTATCGAAGCAGCTGGCGGTAAGTTCGAGGAATAAATGGCTAAGCAAGGTGCTCTCTCAGCGCTAGGCAATGGCGGGTTATCCGAGCTCTGGGCTCGTCTGCGCTTTCTGTTCATGGCGATTATCGTCTACCGGATTGGCGCACACATCCCTGTGCCTGGAATCAACCCTGATAGACTGGCGGATCTGTTTCGACAGAATGAGGGGACCATTCTTAGCTTGTTCAACATGTTTTCCGGTGGTGCGCTGGAGCGCATGAGCATTTTTGCATTGGGGATCATGCCGTACATTTCGGCGTCGATCATCATGCAGCTCATGTCAGCTGTCAGCCCACAACTGGAGCAGTTGAAGAAGGAAGGTGAATCTGGCCGTCGCAAGATCAGCCAGTACACCCGCTACGGCACTCTCGTCCTGGCATTCGTTCAAGCGATCGGCATGTCCGTTGGCTTGGCGAGTCAGGGCGTCGCGTTCTCAGCTGATTTCAGCTTTTACTTTGTCGCAGTCACTACGTTCGTTGCAGGCGCAATGTTCATGATGTGGCTCGGCGAGCAAATCACTGAGCGTGGTGTTGGCAACGGTATTTCGATGCTGATTTTTGCAGGCATCGTAGCCGGTCTGCCGCGGGCGATTGGGCAGTCTTTCGAGTCTGCTCGTCAGGGGGATATCAATATCTTCGCCCTGGTCGCCATCGGTTTGCTGGCAGTAGCGATCATTGGTTTTGTGGTGTTCATTGAGCGTGGGCAGCGTCGCATTGCGGTGCATTACGCCAAGCGTCAGCAGGGCCGTAAGGTGTTTGCTGCGCAGACTAGCCACTTGCCACTGAAGGTGAATATGGCGGGGGTTATCCCGGCTATTTTCGCTAGCAGCCTTCTGTTGTTCCCGGCATCGCTGGGGTCTTGGTTCGGTCAGTCTGAAGGTTTGGGCTGGCTTCAAGATATCTCGCAGGCTATCGCTCCTGGTCAGCCGTTGAACATTTTGCTGTTTAGTGCAGGGATCGTTTTCTTCTGCTTCTTCTACACAGCATTGATGTTCAATCCGAAAGACGTAGCGGAAAACCTGAAGAAGTCTGGTGCCTTTATTCCAGGCATTCGTCCAGGCGAGCAGTCAGCGCGTTACATTGATAGCGTATTGACTCGTTTGACCCTGTTCGGGGCCATGTACATGACGGCCGTATGTTTGCTGCCCCAGTTTCTGGTGGTTGCAGCCAACGTTCCGTTCTATCTCGGCGGGACCTCGTTGCTGATTGTGGTTGTGGTTGTAATGGACTTCATGTCCCAAGTACAATCGCACCTCGTTTCGAACCAGTACGAATCCCTGATGAAGAAAGCCAACCTGAAGGGCTACGGCAGCGGCATGATGCGCTGAAGTGTCCATAAGGTTCGAGGAGTTGGTGATGAAAGTTCGTGCATCAGTGAAAAAGCTGTGCCGTAACTGCAAAATTATTCGTCGCGAAGGTGTCGTGCGAGTGATCTGCAGCGCGGAACCGCGTCACAAGCAGCGCCAAGGCTGAGTGTGATTGTTGCGATATAAGCCCGACAGCTAGTGCGCTGTCGGGTTGATTATTTGTTTTTACAGCGTTAAGATCTTGCGCCCCATTTCTTGGCTTCCGGGGCGTGGGTTGCTGTCAATTGGAGTTACACTGAATGGCCCGTATTGCAGGCGTTAACATTCCGGATAACAAACACACTGTTATCTCGCTGACCTACATCTTTGGTGTCGGTCGCACAACTGCACAGAAAATCTGTGCTGCTACTGGTGTAAACCCAGCAGCTAAAATCAAAGATCTCTCTGACGAGCAGATCGAGCAGCTGCGTGGTGAAGTCGCCAAGGTTAACACCGAGGGTGATCTGCGCCGCGAAGTTAACATGAAAATCAAACGCTTGATGGACCTGGGCTGCTACCGCGGTCTGCGCCATCGTCGCGGCCTTCCGGTCCGCGGTCAGCGTACCAAGACCAACGCGCGTACCCGTAAGGGCCCGCGTAAGCCGATCCGCAAGTAATTGCGCCCGCGAATCGACAGGAAATAAGTCATGGCTAAGCCTGCTGCTCGTACTCGTAAGAAAGTTAAAAAGACAGTTGTGGATGGCATCGCCCATATCCACGCTTCTTTCAACAACACAATCGTGACCATTACTGACCGTCAGGGCAATGCTCTGTCTTGGGCCACCTCCGGTGGTTCAGGTTTCCGCGGCTCACGTAAGAGCACCCCGTTTGCTGCCCAGGTGGCTGCAGAACGTGCTGGTCAAGCTGCGCTGGAATACGGCCTGAAGAACCTTGACGTTAACGTCAAAGGCCCAGGTCCCGGCCGTGAGTCCGCTGTCCGTGCATTGAACGGCTGCGGTTACAAGATCGCCAGCATCACCGATGTGACGCCCATCCCGCATAACGGATGCCGTCCTTCGAAGAAGCGTCGCGTGTAATCAGGAGACAGTGAGAAATGGCTCGTTACATTGGTCCCAAGTGCAAACTGTCTCGTCGTGAAGGCACAGATCTTTTCCTGAAAAGTGGCGTACGCGCCCTGGAATCGAAGTGCAACATCGAAGCAGCCCCAGGTATCCACGGCCAGCGCCGTAGCCGTCAGTCTGACTACGGCACACAGCTCCGTGAGAAACAAAAAGTTCGTCGCATCTATGGCGTTCTTGAGCGTCAGTTCAGCGGTTATTACAAAGAAGCAGCCGGCAAGAAAGGCGCTACTGGTGAGAACCTTCTGCAACTGCTTGAGTGCCGTCTGGACAACGTAGTTTACCGTATGGGTTACGGCGCAACTCGCGCTGAATCTCGTCAGTTGGTTTCGCATAAAGCGATCTCCATCAACGGCAAAACTGTAAACGTCCCGTCTTACCAGGTTAAAGCTGGTGACGTAGTTGCAGTACGCGAGAAATCGAAGAATCAGCTGCGCATTGCTCAGGCTCTTGAGCTGTGTGCCCAGCGCGGCCGCGTTGAATGGGTAGAAGTTGACACTGAAAAGAAATCGGGCGTTTTCAAAACCGTCCCAGTTCGCAGTGACCTCTCCGCCGACATCAACGAAAGCCTGATTGTCGAGCTCTACTCCAAGTAAGGGCTAGAAAAAAGGGTGCATCCATGCAGATTTCGGTAAATGAGTTCCTGACCCCCCGCCATATTGATGTGCAGGTGGTTAGTCCGACCCGCGCTAAAATTACGCTCGAGCCTCTCGAGCGTGGTTTTGGCCATACCCTGGGCAACGCGCTGCGTCGCATCTTGTTGTCCTCCATGCCTGGCTGTGCAGTAGTCGAGGCCGAGATTGACGGTGTACTCCATGAGTACAGCGCAATCGAAGGTGTTCAGGAAGACGTTATTGAAATCCTGCTCAACCTTAAAGGTCTGGCTGTCAAACTGCACGGTCGTGACGAAGTGACACTGACTCTGGCGAAGAAGGGCTCGGGCGTAGTTACCGCTGCCGATATTCAGCTGGATCATGATGTTGAAATCGTCAATGGCGACCACGTAATTGCCAACATGGCTTCTACTGGCGCGCTGAACATGAAGCTCACTGTAGCTCGTGGTCGCGGCTATGAGCCAGCTGACTCCCGTCAGAGCGATGAAGATGAAAGCCGCAGCATTGGTCGCTTGCAGCTGGATTCATCGTTCAGCCCGGTGCGTCGTGTCTCTTACGTGGTGGAAAATGCTCGTGTTGAGCAGCGCACCAACTTGGACAAACTGGTTATCGACCTGGAGACCAACGGTACTCTGGATCCTGAAGAGGCTATTCGTCGTGCCGCTACCATTCTGCAACAGCAGTTGGCAGCGTTCGTCGACCTCAAAGGTGACAGCGAACCTGTTGTGATCGAACAAGAAGACGAGATCGATCCGATCCTGCTTCGCCCGGTTGATGATCTGGAACTGACCGTTCGTTCGGCAAACTGCCTCAAAGCAGAAAACATCTACTACATCGGCGACCTGATTCAGCGCACCGAAGTAGAACTGTTGAAAACGCCGAACTTGGGCAAGAAATCCCTGACTGAAATCAAGGATGTTCTGGCTTCTCGCGGTCTGTCCCTCGGTATGCGCCTCGACAACTGGCCGCCGGCAAGTCTGAAGAAAGACGATAAGGCTACTGCCTAATCGTCATCATCACCGAACGAGAGTTTGGTAAGGAATTGAACCATGCGTCATCGTAAAAGTGGCCGTCACCTCAGCCGCACAAGCGCTCACCGCAAGGCCATGTTTCAAAACATGGCGGTATCGCTGTTCGAGCACGAGCTGATCAAAACTACTCTTCCGAAAGCAAAAGAGCTGCGTCGCGTTGCCGAGCCGCTGATCACTTTGGCTAAAGAAGATAGCGTTGCTAACCGCCGTTTGGCATTCGACCGTACACGTTCGAAAGCCATCGTTGGTAAGTTGTTCAACGACCTGGGCAAGCGTTATGCCACCCGTCAGGGCGGTTATCTGCGTATCCTCAAGTGCGGTTTCCGCGCTGGTGACAACGCTCCTATGGCTTATGTTGAGCTGGTTGACCGTCCGGTCGGCGGCACAGTAGAAGCTGCAGAGTAAGTTGTAGGTTGTAGAAAAACCCGGGCCTTGGCCCGGGTTTTTTGTTTATGCGATGAATGATATTCCGAACGCTGTGTTTGATATTGTGTGCAGGGCTTGCCTCAGGTAAGGTTCGCCCAACTCTGGTTTTTTATAAGAACAAGCACATGTCTGAACCTACTGCCCTAAGCTTAATCCCGCCTATTGTTGTCCTCGTTTTAGCCGTTTGGTTGCGTCGCCCTATCCTGGCTTTAGTGATCGGCGCGGTTGCCGGCTTGATGATGATTTCGCCAACCCAGGCACTGCACAGCTTTGCCGATATCTCGCTCAAGGTTATGCAGGATGAAACCATCGGCTGGTTGATCCTGGTATGTGGCAGCTTTGGTGCGCTTATCGCGCTGCTCGTCCGCACCGGTGGCGCACAGGCTTTCGGTCGCGCCTCAATCAAGCTTGCCAAGGGCCGGCGCTCATCGCTGCTGATGACCTGCGTGCTGGGTTTGGTGATCTTTATTGATGATTACCTCAACGCGCTGACGGTTGGCGAAACCATGAAGCGGGTGACAGAC
Organism: Pseudomonas sp. EL_65y_Pfl2_R95; assembly: GCF_963971045.1. NCBI lineage: Bacteria > Pseudomonadati > Pseudomonadota > Gammaproteobacteria > Pseudomonadales > Pseudomonadaceae > Pseudomonas > Pseudomonas sp. EL_65y_Pfl2_R95. The sequence continues at coordinate 14,510 of NZ_CAXAOV010000006.1, forward strand.
CGTTTCAATGTGTCGCGGGAGATGCTCGCCTATATTGTCGACTCGACAGCTGCGCCGGTCTGTGTATTGGTGCCATTGTCGACCTGGGCGGTGTTCTTTGGTGGTTTGCTCGAGAACAACGGCATTGCCGAAAGCGGGCAGGGCATCAGCGTGTACATGAGCGCCATTCCCTATATGTTTTATGCTTGGCTGTCCGTCGCTCTGGTGTTGCTGGTGGCCGCTGGTGTGGTTCCGGCGATTGGCCCAATGCGTAAAGCCGAAATGCTTGCCCGCCATGGCTCAGCGGGTGCTATGCATGTGGGTGCCTTTAATCCGGAGCACAACTCAGCCATGAAAGCAGTTGACGCCGAGTTTGAGGGCGCTGATGCAGCGGGCGGCAAGCTCTATAACTTCCTGGTGCCTTTGTTGGTGCTCGTCGGTTTTACCCTGTATTTCGACATTGACGTTTGGATGGGCATGCTTGCGACGCTGGTGTTGATCGTGCCGTTCTATCTGGTTCAAGGTTTGATGCCCTTGGCGGATATGCTTGAGCAGATGATGGATGGCTTCAAGACCATGATTCCCGCTATCGGTACTGTCATAGCTGCCTTCATTTTTAAAGAAGTCTGCGATCAACTTCACCTGTCGCTGTTCGTGGTCGAGTCCCTTAAACCCTATATGACTGCTCACCTGTTGCCGGCCATGGTGTTCTTGAGCATGGCCGTGCTGGCGTTTGCCACAGGTTCTTCCTGGGGGATATTCGCGGTCACCATTCCGATCGTCATGCCGTTGGCTTTTGCGCTTAATGCCAACATCCCGCTGGTGATTGGTGCGCTCATGTCTGCCTCTGCCTTTGGTAGCCAAGCCTGCTTCTACAGCGACTCCACGGTTTTAGCTGCGCAGGGTTCAGGTTGTAACCTTATAAGCCATGCCATTACTCAGCTGCCTTACGCACTGATCGCAGCCGGCTTGACCTTTGTAGGCTTTATCTTGATCGCATAAGGCTTTAACAGGCTTTAAGAGTTTTTAGCTATCAGGCCGGTTCACTCAATACATTGGCTCTCTTTCTCTTTGGCCATTAACCTTGATTCATCGCTGGCTTAATTAGCTGGCTGATTGGATTTAACAAGGAGAGAGCGCCAATGACTACTAAGCCGACGTTGACTACCACAGCTGGCAGCCCGATTGCCGATAACCAGAATTCTCTCAGCGCAGGGCCACGTGGTCCGCTGTTGATGCAAGACTACCAACTGATCGAAAAACTTGCGCATCAGAACCGCGAGCGGATACCTGAGCGTGCAGTGCATGCCAAAGGCTGGGGTGCTTACGGCACGTTGACTGTCACCCACGACATCAGCCAATACTCCAAAGCCAAAGTATTTGAGCTGGGCAGCAAGACGCCGCTGCTTGCGCGTTTCTCAACCGTGGCGGGCGAGCAGGGCGCTGCCGATGCGGAGCGCGATGTGCGTGGCTTCTCGCTGAAATTTTATACCGAACAAGGCAACTGGGATTTAGTCGGTAATAACACGCCGGTGTTCTTTGTCCGTGATGCCTACAAGTTCCCAGATTTTATTCATACGCAAAAGCGTCATCCCAAGACTAATCTGCGCTCGGCTACGGCCATGTGGGATTTCTGGTCGCTGTCGCCAGAATCGCTGCACCAGGTGACCATTCTTATGTCTGATCGTGGCCTGCCGACTGACGTACGCCATATCGACGGCTTCGGTTCGCACACTTTCAGCCTGTTAAATGCAGCAAATGAGCGGGTTTGGGTTAAATTCCACTTCAAGACCAAGCAGGGGCACAAACACTGGACCAACGCTGAGGCTGAAGCGGTCGTCGGCAAAAGCCGTGAAACCACTCAGGAAGACCTGTTCGGTAGCATTGAAAAGGGTGATTTCCCCAAGTGGGGCTTCTTTATCCAGGTGATGACAGAAGAGCAGGCCAAGCACACTAGCTTTAACCCGTTCGATCTGACCAAGGTCTGGCCCCATGGCGAGTTTCCGTTGATCGAAGTGGGTGAGCTTGAGCTTAACGCTAACCCGGAAAACTATTTCGCCGAGATCGAGCAGGCTGCATTCTCGCCATCGAACGTAGTGCCTGGCATTGGTTTTTCGCCGGACAAGATGCTTCAGGCACGGGTGTTTTCCTACGCAGATGCCCACCGCTACCGTTTAGGCACACACTATGAGGCGTTGCCGGTTAACGCGCCGCGAAGCCCTGTGCACCACTATCACAAAGATGGGGCGATGCGTTTCTTCAGTGGCAACTCGAATCCGGATGCCTATTACGAGCCAAACTCGTTCAATGGCCCGGCGCAGGCGCCTGAGTTGGCTGAGCCGCCGTTGCCGTTAGAAGGTGATGCAGATCGCTTTAATCATCGTGAGGGCAATGATGACTACAGTCAGCCTCGTGCACTGTTCAACTTGTTTGATGCAGGGCAAAAACAGCGGTTGTTTAGCAATATTGCAGCGGCCATGGGTGGCGTGCCTGAGTTCATTGTTGAGCGCCAATTAGCTCACTTTGACCAAGTCCATGCGGACTACGGCAATGGCGTTCGTCAAGCGCTAAAAGCCAATCGTTAAGATTAGCAACCAGCAAGGACGGGGCTTCCAGCGATGGCAGCCCCTTTTTTTTGCTTGACCTCTGCGCGCTTGAGGTTGAGCATATGCAAATGTTTAGAGCGTTTGTGTCAGGAGCGGTAAGATGAAAGGCCACCAGGAAGTAATCGATTATTTCAAAGTACTGCTCAAGGGCGAGCTGGCTGCCCGTGATCAGTATTTTGTGCACTCACGCTATTACGAAGACTGGGGTTTTACCAAGCTCTTTGAGCGCATCAATCACGAGATGGAAGAAGAGACTCAGCACGCAGATGCGTTGCTCAAGCGGATCTTGTTTCTCGAAGGCACGCCGGACATGACCCCGGACACCTTTGTGTTTGGCCAGAGCGTACCGGAAATGCTCAAGCTCGACTTGGCCCTTGAATATCACGTGCGCGCGGCACTGTGCAAAGGCATTGAATTGTGTGAGCGTGTGCAGGATTACCCGAGCCGCGATATTTTGCTGACTCAACTGAAGGACACCGAAGAAGATCACGCCTATTGGCTGGAAATTCAGCTGCAGTTGATCGACAAGATGGGGCTGCAGAATTACCTGCAAGCGCAGATGTAATTTGTTGCGCTGAGTGATCACCTAATGAAAAGCCCCGCAGTTGGCGGGGCTTTTCATTGGGTGAGGGTTTAGCTCGCCGCGCGGTCGCGTTCCAGTAATGGCTTGAGGAAATAGCCTGTGTGCGACTGAGGCATCTCAGACACGGCTTCCGGCGTACCTACAGCAATGATCTGCCCGCCTTTTGAACCGCCTTCCGGACCAAGGTCCACCAGCCAGTCTGCGGTTTTGATCACATCAAGGTTGTGCTCAATCACCACCACTGTATTGCCGTGGTCTCGCAGGCGATGGAGTACATCGAGCAGCTGTTGAATATCTGCAAAGTGCAGGCCAGTGGTCGGCTCATCGAGGATATACAGGGTCTTGCCGGTGTCACGCTTGGACAGTTCCCGTGACAGCTTGACCCGTTGTGCTTCACCACCCGAAAGGGTTGTCGCGCTCTGCCCCAGCTTGATGTAAGACAGGCCCACATCCATCAGGGTTTGCAGCTTGCGCGCCAAAGCAGGCACCGCATCGAAGAACACCCGCGCTTCCTCGATGGTCATGTCGAGGACTTCGGTGATGTTCTTGCCCTTGTACTTAACTTCAAGGGTTTCGCGGTTATAGCGTTTGCTCTTGCACACATCGCACGGCACGTAGATGTCCGGCAGAAAGTGCATTTCAACCTTGATCAGGCCATCGCCTTGGCAGGCTTCACAGCGACCCCCTTTGACGTTGAACGAGAAACGACCCGGGCCATAGCCGCGCGAGCGTGACTCAGGTACGCCAGCAAACAGCTCACGGATCGGCGTGAATAAGCCGGTGTAGGTCGCCGGGTTTGAGCGCGGCGTGCGGCCAATTGGGCTTTGATCGATGTCCACCACTTTGTCCAGATGCTGCAAACCGTCGCAACTGTCATGGGCGGCGGCTTCCAGAGTCGTCGCGCCATTTAGTGCCGTAGCGCTGAGCGGATAAAGGGTATTGTTGATCAGGGTCGATTTGCCCGATCCGGACACGCCGGTCACACAGGTCAGCAGGCCGATTGGAATTTCCAGATCAACATTGCGCAAGTTGTTGCCGCGTGCGCCTTTGATTTTCAGCAACTGTTTTTTATTCACAGGATGGCGCTTGGCGGGGACCTCGATTTTTACTCGGCCAGACAAATATTTTCCCGTCAGCGAATCAGGGTGCGCCATGACTTCGGCTGCAGTGCCTTCAGCAACCACGCGGCCACCGTGAACACCCGCGCCGGGGCCGATATCGACCACATAGTCGGCCATGCGAATGGCATCTTCATCGTGTTCAACCACGATCACCGTATTGCCAATGTCGCGCAGATGACGCAGCGTGCCGAGCAGGCGCTCGTTGTCACGCTGATGCAAGCCAATTGATGGCTCATCGAGGATGTACAACACCCCGACCAACCCAGCACCAATTTGGCTGGCCAGGCGAATACGCTGCGCTTCACCGCCGGACAAAGTGTCAGCGCTGCGGTCGAGTGACAGGTAATCAAGGCCGACGTTCACCAAGAACTGCAGGCGCTCGCGAATCTCTTTGAGGATCTTGTCAGCAATTTCGCCGCGCCGACCGGTCAACGACAGCCCAGTGAAATACTCTGCCGCATCGCCAATCGGTAAACCGGTGACTGCGGGCAAGGTGCGTTCGCCCACCCATACATGGCGGGCTTCGCGGCGCAGGCGTGTGCCGCGGCAATCCGGACATGGCTGTGTGCTCAGCAGCTTGCTGAGTTCTTCGCGCACGCTGGTCGATTCGGTCTCGCGATAGCGGCGGTCCAGGTTCGGCACTATGCCTTCGAACGGATGCGCGCGTTTAACGATGTCGCCCCGGTCATTGAGGTAACGGAAGTCGACACTTTGCGTACCGCTGCCGAACAGGATGACTTTCTGGTGCTCGGCGCTAAGGTCGTCGAACGGAATTTCCAAGCTGAAACCGTAATGCGCCGACAATGAGCCGAGCATCTGGAAATAGTAAACATTGCGCCGGTCCCAGCCGCGAATTGCGCCTTCTGCAAGGGTCATCTCACCGTGAATCAAGCGTTTGGTGTCGAAGAACTGTTTAACGCCGAGGCCGTCGCAGGTTGGGCATGCACCCGCTGGGTTGTTGAATGAGAACAGCTTGGGTTCCAGCTCACTGATCGAGTGGCCGCAGTGCGGGCAGGCAAAGCGCGCCGAGAAAATCATCTCGTCTTTAATGCCGCTGATGTCGTCTTCGCGGTCGAGCGGGGCGATAAGTGCCAAGCCGTCTGCCAGGTTCAGCGCCGTCTCGAAGGACTCGGCCAAACGTTGCTGCAGATCTTCACGGACCTTGAAGCGGTCAACCACTACATCAATGGAGTGTTTCTTCTGCTTATCGAGTTTGGGCAGTTCATCAAGCTCGTACAGCTTGCCGTCGACCCGTGCGCGCACAAAACCCTGAGCGCGCAACTCTTCAAATACCGACAAGTGTTCGCCTTTGCGTTCACGAATCACCGGCGCTAACAGCATCAGCTTGCTGCCTTCAGGCAGGGCTAACACCTGATCGACCATTTGACTGACGGTCTGCGCCTCGAGCGGCACATCGTGATCCGGGCAGCGCGGAATACCAACGCGTGCGTAAAGCAGGCGCAGATAGTCGTAGATCTCGGTGATGGTGCCGACCGTGGAGCGCGGGTTATGCGAGGTCGATTTCTGTTCGATAGAAATTGCTGGCGACAGGCCTTCGATGGTGTCGACGTCAGGCTTTTCCATCATCGACAAAAATTGTCGGGCGTAGGCGGATAGCGACTCGACATAGCGACGCTGACCTTCGGCATACAGGGTGTCGAAGGCCAACGATGACTTGCCCGAGCCAGACAGGCCGGTAATCACAATCAGCTTGTCGCGCGGTAAGGTCAGGTCGATGTTCTTCAGGTTATGGGTACGTGCCCCACGGATCAGAATCTTGTCCACAAACAGCGGCCTCGCTTGGCGGGCGGAAACCCATGAGTATACGTCTGACCGCTACCCTGCGGCAAAGTGTGCTCCTGTGCCGCGGTACATATGGCTGTTAGAATTGCCGACTTGTCTGACTTAGAGTCTTGGTAATGCACGATCTGCACAATGACCGCATGAGTGGCGGCGAAACCCGAGCGGCAGCGGGTCTGTCGATGGTTTTTGCGTTTCGAATGCTCGGCATGTTCATGGTTCTGCCGGTATTAGCAACCTACGGCATGGATCTCAAAGGCAGCACGCCCGCCCTAATCGGCTTGGCGATTGGTGTTTATGGCCTGACTCAGGCGTTTCTACAAATACCGTTTGGCATGATCTCGGATCGCATCGGTCGGCGTCCGGTGATTTACGTGGGGTTGCTGATATTTGCTGCCGGTAGCGTGCTGGCGGCTAATGCGGACTCTATCTGGGGCGTGATAGCCGGGCGTGTGCTGCAAGGTGCCGGCGCGATTTCAGCGGCGGTGATGGCGCTGCTTTCCGACCTGACCCGTGAGCAGCACCGTACCAAAGCGATGGCCATGATTGGCATGAGCATCGGCCTGTCATTTGCGGTAGCCATGGTAGTCGGCCCGCTGCTGACTCGCGCTTTCGGCTTGTCAGGCTTGTTTTGGGTGACTTCCGTCATGGCCTTGGTCGGCATGTTGATCATCGCGGTGGTGGTGCCCAGCACGCCAGGGCAATTACAACACCGTGAATCGGGGGTAGCGAAGCAGGCGCTGATGCCAACGCTGCGCAATCGAGATTTATTGCGCCTGGATATCGGCATTCTGGCCCTGCATTCAATCCTTATGGCCAGTTTTATGGCCCTGCCGCTGGCGCTGGTTCAGGAGGGCGGCCTGCCTAAAGAACAGCATTGGTGGGTGTACCTCACTGCGCTGCTGATTGGCTTCTTCGGCATGGTACCTTTCATCATCTACGCTGAGAAAAAGCGTCAGATGAAGCGTGTGTTGATTGGCGCCGTTTCGGTGTTATTTGCCTGTGAAGTCTATTTCTGGGCGTTTGGCCACAGTTTGCAGGCGCTGGTGCTGGGCATCATCGTGTTCTTTACTGCATTCAACCTGCTTGAAGCCTCTTTGCCTTCGTTGATCAGCAAAGTCGCACCGGCGGGGGGTAAAGGCACGGCGATGGGGGTGTACTCAACCAGCCAGTTTCTCGGGGCCGCGCTGGGCGGTATTGTCGGCGGTTGGCTGTACCAGCACTACAGTTTGTCGGGGGTGTTCCTCGGATGTGCAGCGATGGCGCTTCTTTGGCTGGCCTTTGCTGTTAATATGCGTGAACCACCCTATGTAACCGGTCTGCGCATGCCGCTTTCAGCTTCAGCAGTAAAGGATACTGGTCTGGCGGAGCGCTTGCTGGCATTACCCGGTGTTACAGATGCGGTTGTGGTGGCCGAAGAGGCTGCCATCTATATCAAAGTAGACACCCAAAAATTGGATCGTACGGCGCTTGAGAGCTTGATAGAACAAGCCTGAGAGCCGTGCTGACAGCCTAGGAGATCGTTATGGCCCGTGGGGTTAACAAAGTTATTCTGGTCGGTACCTGCGGACAGGACCCAGAAACGCGCTACCTGCCCAATGGCAATGCCGTTACAAACCTGAGCTTGGCAACAAGCGAGCAGTGGACCGACAAACAAACCGGCCAGAAGGTCGAAAAGACCGAGTGGCACCGTGTTTCGATGTTCGGCAAGGTCGCTGAAATTGCCGGTGAATACCTGCGCAAAGGTTCGCAGGTCTACATCGAAGGCAAGCTGCAAACCCGAGAGTGGGAAAAAGACGGCATCAAGCGCTACACCACTGAAATCGTGGTCGACATGCAAGGCACCATGCAGTTGCTGGGCGGTCGTCCAAACAACGAAGGCGGCGATTCAGCCCCGCGTCAGCAGCGCCCAGCGCCGCAACAACGTGCCCCACAGCCGCAAGCCGCTCCACGTCCAGCGCCGCAGCCTCAAGCTCAGCCAGCGCCAGACTACGACAGCTTCGATGACGATATTCCGTTCTAAGTACCACCAGAGACCTTTTTGTTAGGTTTGTCCTGAAAGCCCCCGCACTGCGGGGGCTTTTTGTTTTTTGCTGTCGAGACTGGTTGGAGCAGTTGGCTTTGAGCAAGCGCATAAACAGCATCGCTGTTCTAGCGCTTCCCTTGTCTTACCGGCGTAAACTAGTCGGCTTCATCAACCTGCTGCCCTGAGCACAAGCTGAACGGAATCTCGTCTATGTCGAGCAACTCCCCTTCCTTAGCTGCGTCTGCTGCCAATATTGGCGCTAACCCGGCCAGTCCATTGGTAATGCGGGTGATCGGTGCCTGCGCCTTGGCGCATCTGATTAATGACCTGATTCAGGCGGTGTTGCCGTCGATTTATCCGATGCTCAAGCTGAACTACGGGCTGACCTTCACACAGGTGGGCTTGATTACCCTGACGTTTCAGCTCACCGCCTCTTTGTTACAGCCTTGGGTGGGTTATTACACGGACCGCCATCCAAAGCCGTGGCTGTTGCCGTGTGGCGCGCTCTGCACCTTGGTGGGCATCCTGATGCTGGCTTTCGTCGGCAGTTTTGCGGCTATTCTGCTGGCGTCTGCGCTGGTCGGTATTGGCTCGTCGACTTTCCACCCGGAAGCTTCACGTATTGCGCGCTTAGCCTCTGGCGGCCGTTTTGGCCTGGCCCAGTCGACTTTCCAAGTGGGTGGTAACGCGGGCAGCGCTTTTGGTCCGTTGTTGGCGGCCGCTATTGTGATTCCTTATGGCCAAGGCCATGTGGCCTGGTTTGGTCTGTTTGCGGTATTTGCCATCATGGTGCTTTGGGGGCTGAGCCGCTGGTATCGCAATCATTTGAATCTGTTCAAGCTCAAGCAAGGCAGCAAAGCGACCCATGGTTTGTCCACGCGACGCGTACGTTTGGCGTTGGTGGTGCTGGCGTTGCTGGTGTTTTCTAAGTACTTCTATATGGCCAGTTTCACCAGTTACTTCACCTTCTATTTGATCGAGAAATTCGACCTGTCGATAGCCAGTTCGCAACTGCAGCTGTTTATGTTTCTCGGGGCTGTTGCGGCAGGTACGTTTTTTGGTGGCCCGATTGGCGACAAGATTGGACGCAAGATGGTGATCTGGGTGTCCATTCTGGGCGTCACACCTTTTACCTTGGCATTGCCTTACGCTGATTTGTTCTGGACCGGTGTGCTAAGCATGGTCATCGGCTTTATCTTGGCCTCGGCGTTCTCGGCCATTGTGGTCTTCGCGCAAGAGCTGGTGCCGGGCAATGTCGGCATGATCGCCGGGGTGTTCTTTGGTTTGATGTTTGGCTTTGGAGGTATCGGTGCAGCATTGCTTGGTCACTTGGCGGACATTCACGGCATCGAATATGTCTACAAGCTGTGCTCATTCCTGCCGCTTATAGGCATTATCACGGTGCTGTTACCTTCGACCAAATCAGCATAGGGCGCGAGGGTTAGCGCCCCGTTGCTGTTTTTTAAGTGGGTTATTTTGTTTTTTAGCAACTGAGCTTTAGTATGCAGCTCAGGTAACTTTACAAAGCTTTGTAGCTTTCTCTTTTATAACCGTTCTGATTGCTGAGATAGCTATCGATTATGCGAATGCGTTTGATGCTGTTAGGTGGAGGCAGCGCTTTAGGGCAGGCCCTGATTCGTCTCGGGGCGGAGGAAGACATTAACTTCCTCGCACCTAGACCTCCTGACTCAGGCTGGGATGCCGCCAACCTGACTCAATTGCTCGATGACACCCGTCCCGATGCGCTGATTAATCTGGCGTATTACTTCGACTGGTTTCAGGCGGAAACAGTGAGTGAAGTGCGTTTCGCCGGCCAGGAGCGGGCGGTTGAGCGTCTTGCTGAGCTGTGCAAACACCACGAGATCCGTTTGATTCAGCCGTCAAGCTATCGTGTGTTTGATGGCGCACGGGCGACTGCCTACAGTGAAAAAGAAGAACCTGTGCCACTGGGCTTGCATGGACAAGCATTGTGGCGCTTGGAGCAGAGCGTGCGAGCGGTCTGTTCGCGGCATGTGTTGCTGCGCTTTGGCTGGCTGCTCGACAGTTCAGTTGACGGCCTTTTGGGGCGCTTTTTGATGCGTGCCGAGCGCGATGAAGAGCTGTATCTGGCGGATGACCGTCGCGGTAATCCAACGCCGGTAGATGATGCGGCGCGAGTGATACTGGCAGTCCTCAAGCAGCTGGACTGCGAGTCGCCGTTGTGGGGCACCTATCATTATGGCGGGCACGAAGCGACGACATCGCTTGCCCTTGGTCAGGCCTTGCTGAGTGAGGCGCGCAGTTTTCGCAGTAACTTGGTCGATGATGTGGTGGCGCAAGCCCATGCGGCGCGGCCCGATGCCGCCGAAGAACCTCAGCACGCTGTTCTCGCCTGCAAAAAGATTCTCCACACTTACGGCATCAAGCCTCGCGCATGGCGTGCGGGACTGCCGAGCCTATTGGATCAATACTATCGTCATGTCTAAGTTAATTCTGGTCACCGGCGGAGCCGGGTTTATTGGGTCGCACATGGTTGACGCATTGCTGGCTAAAGGTCATGCGGTGCGGGTGCTGGATAACTTATCAATGGGCAACCGCGACAACTTGCCTTTGGCTAGCCCTGGGTTGCAGTTTATTCACGGCGATGTGGCTGATGCTGCTTGTGTCTCGGCAGCGATGCAAGGCTGTGACGCTGTGGTGCATCTCGCCGCTGTGGCTTCGGTTCAGGCCTCGGTGGATGATCCGGTCAGTACCCATCAAAGTAATTTTGTCGGCACCCTGAATATCTGTGAGGCCATGCGTGAGCACGGGGTCAAACGGGTGGTCTTCGCCTCAAGCGCTGCGGTATATGGCAACAACGGGGCGGGCCAGCCAATTGATGAAAGCACGGCCAAGTCGCCATTGACGCCTTACGCTTCGGATAAGTTAGCCAGCGAGTATTACCTCGACTTCTATAGCCGCCAGCATGGCCTTGAGCCAGCCGTTTTCCGCTTCTTCAATATTTTCGGGCCACGTCAGGATCCGTCTTCGCCGTACTCGGGTGTGATCAGTATTTTCACCCAGCGTGCCCAGCAAGGCCTGCCGATCAGTGTTTTCGGAGACGGCGAGCAAACCCGCGACTTCTTCTTCGTGGCAGACCTGATCGAGTTGCTGCAGCAAGGCTTATTCGCAGACCAAGTGGTTGGCGATGCGGTCAATGTCGGTTGGAATCAGGCGACCAGCCTCAAGCAATTACTTGAAGCCATCGGTGAATTGTTTGGCGGCCTGCCAGCGATTACTTACCTTGAGCCGCGTGCGGGCGATATTCGCCATTCACGGGCCAATAATGACCGGCTGCAGCAGGCTTACCGCATGCCGCAGGAAACGCCGCTCAAAGAAGGGCTGCGTCAGTTGTTGGGCCTGGCTAAGTAGGTTGGTCAGAATGGCCGGCGCCTAGCGCTAGGCCAATAGCAAAAAAGCCGACACTCAGTGTCGGCTTTTTCATTGCTGGCCGGGCTTAGAACTTATAACCCAGGCCGACCATGTAGACCCAAGGGTCGATATCCACATTGAGTTTCAAGGCGCCAACGCCATCTAAGTCAGCGTGGGCGTTGGTGTCGATGTCGATATAACGCACCTGGCCGTTGACCATCCAATGGTCGTCGATCATATAGTCGGCGCCGATTTGTGCCGCCATGCCCCATGAGTCGTCCAGGTCGAGATTGCTATAGCCCTTGGCTTCAGCGCTGCTTGAGGTGTCGGCGTCATAGAAGGCGGTGTAGTTAATGCCAATGCCTGCATATGGCTGGAAGGCGTAGTTCTTGTCCAGCGGGTAGTAGATCAAGCTCAGGGTCGGCGGCAACTGCTTAACATCACCAAGGTCGCCATTAAGGCCAGCCAGGCCGCCTTGCAGGCCATGCACGCCAACGTCGTGAGTAAAGGGTGTGGCTGCCAGTAACTCGATACCCAAGTGATCGGTCATCATGTAGGCAAAGTTGAGACCCAATTGAGTGTCGCTTTCGACTGTTGCGCTACCACCCAAATCGCCCAGTGGGCTTTTCACCCCAGAGCTGTCTTCGTTTGGGTCTACGGTGATTGCACCGGCGCGGACGATGATGTCACCCGCTTCATAAGCATAAGCAAAGCTGGGGGCGATCGCAAGGGCAAGCAGTGGAGCTATGAGAGTGTATTTATTCATGGATAACTCCTATTGAGTTACTGGGCTTAGGTAATGGTTAAATCATAGCTTGCTAACTAAAATTGCTATTGATCCAGCTCAATAAATCGTTCGATTGCCCTTTTAGAGCATTCACACATTGCCTTTGCATACGAATAAAGATGATAATGGTTCTCTTTACCGTACCCGTTGCAGAGGATTTTCACCGCATGAGCCCGTACCCCATCCGCTTATTGGCGGCTGCGCTGATGTTTTCAAGTGCTGCCGCAAGCGCTGCACCCTTAGGCGCGGCGCTGGATGAAAGCCAAGGTTTGGCTGCAGATGCCAAGGCCTCTCAGGCGCGCATTGAAAAGCTCGATGACGCCAGCCGTGAAATGCTCACCGAATACCGCAGCGCGCTGGAACAAGCTGAAGCCCTGAAAGGCTACAACGTTCAACTGCGCGAATTGGTTGCTGCTCAGCAAAAAGAATTGACGGGTTATCAAACCCAGCTCGATGGTATTGAGCGCACTCAGCAGGCCGCCGCCCCACAGATGCGCAAAATGGTCGAGGTGCTGGGCGAATTCATCAGCGCCGATGTGCCATTTTTGCCGCAAGAGCGGGCTGATCGTCTCGCTCAATTGCAAGAGCTGATGCCGCGGGCTGATGTCAGCCTAGCTGAGAAATATCGCCGCATACTTGAGGCTTATCAGGTCGAAAGCGACTACGGTCGCACGCTTGAAGCATGGCGTGGTGAGCTGGATGGCGAGCAGGGCACCCGCAGTGTTGAATTCCTGCGCTTGGGCCGCGCGATGATGTATTACCAGACCCTTGATGGTCACGAGAGCGGTTGGTGGAACCCCCAGGAACATGCCTGGCAGGTGCTGGATAACAGCGCGCGCCGTCCGCTGCATCAAGCCATCGCCATCGCCCGCCAAGAGCAAGCGCCAACGTTGCTTGATCTGCCAGTGAAGACTTTGAATCTAGGGGCCCAGCAATGAGTGTTGTGATAAATCGTGGGCTGATCGCAGCGTTGATTTTGAGTGTGCTGCCAGTGACCGTCAGTGCGGCTGAGCCGCTGAGCCCGGACCAACTGCTGCAACGTATTCGCAGTGAGCGCGCGGCTGAAGTCAGCGCCATGCAAGACCGCGAAAAGGCTTTCGTCGCCGAGCGTGGCGAACGTGCTCAGCTGTTGGCAAAGGCGCAGGCTTCTTTGGCCGAGCAAAAATCAGAAGCGGAACGCTTGAAGGCTGATTTTGATCGCCAGGAAGCGGAACTGGCTGAGCAGGAAAAGCTGCTGAAAGAACGTTCAGGCAGCTTGGGGGAGTTGTTCGCCGTGGTTCGTCAAAGTGCTGGCGATGTAGCCGGGCAATGGCAAGACAGCCTGATCAATGCGCAATATCCAGACCGGATCAAGCGTTTGCAGGCATTGTCTGAAAGCCGCACATTGCCTTCTGCTCAGGACCTTGAAGATTATTGGATGGTGCTGCTCGAAGATCTCACCGCCAGTGGTCGGGTTGAGCAAGTCAAGCTGCCTGTAGTCGCCGCTGATGGCACCCGTAAGCAGCAGCCTGTCCTGCGTGTTGGTGCATTCTCGGCCTTCAGTGATGGCCAGTTTTTGCGCTACGACGCCGATTCGCACGAGTTGCTGGTGCCTGAGCGCCAACCATCGGGTTCAGGTCTGGTCAGTGATTATCTGGCGAGCAAAGAGCCGCTGGCGACACTGCCTATCGATCCAAGTCGCGGTACGATTCTCGCGCAACTACAGCGTAAACCAAGCCTGTGGGATCGCCTGCAACAAGGCGGCCTGGTCGGCTGGGTGATAGTTGCCCTCGGCGCGTTGGGTCTGCTGCTGGCACTGTGGCGTATGGTGTATCTGGCTAAAGTCAGTCGTGGTGTAAGTGCACAAATGCACAACCTCAGCGCACCGAACGAAGACAATCCATTGGGCCGTGTGATTGGCGTATTGGGGCCGAAGCCTCAGCTGTCTGACCTCGACACATTGGAGCTCAAGCTCGACGAAGCAATTCTGCAGGAAACCCCGCCGCTGGAGAAAGGCCAAGGCCTGCTCAAGCTGTTGAGTGCTGTAGCCCCGCTGTTGGGTCTGCTGGGTACGGTGACCGGCATGATCGTGACCTTCCAGGCCATTACCCAAGGCGGTGGCGGCGACTCGCGCTTAATGGCCGACGGTATCTCGCAAGCACTGGTAACCACCGTGCTTGGCTTGGTGGTTGCCATTCCCCTGCTGTTCCTGCACAGCTTGTTGGCGAGCCGCAGTAAAGCCCTGATTCAACTGCTTGAACAGCAAAGCGCCGGTTTGATTGCCCTGCATTTGTCTGGGGCGCCGCGCCGTGACTGATCTATTCGCCTTATGGCTGCGTGTAACCGACAGCGCCTATGCGTTGCTTGATTTCATGAGCGCAGGCGGTGTGGTGATGTGGGCGTTAGCTGGGCTTTGTGTGGTGTTCTGGACGTTGGTGCTTGAGCGTTTTTGGTTTATGCGCAAGGTCTTCCCGGTATGGGTCGATGAGCACCGCAACGCTTGGCAGCAGATGCTGCAAGACGATTCTGGCACTTGGCAACGCGCTGTGCGCAGTGCGTGGCTGGCGCAAGCAAGGCAACACCTGATCGGGCCGCTGCGTCTGAGCAAAACCTTGGTGGCGATGTATCCGCTGCTGGGTTTGCTCGGCACCGTTAGCGGCATGGTTGCAGTGTTTGATGTGTTGGCATTGAGCGGCACTGGCAACCCGCGCGGAATGGCCGCGGGTGTCTGGCAAGCGACCTTGCCAACCATGGCCGGCATGGTGCTGGCGATTACTGGATTGTTCAGCCTGGCGCGCCTCGAACGCGACGCCCGACAGGCTATTGAGCGGCTGGCTGACCAGCTGCGACACGACTGAGATAGCTAATCATGAGAATGCGCCGTCACCATCAGCAAGACGAAGACACCGGCATCGACCTCACGCCGATGCTCGACGTGGTCTTTATCATGCTGATTTTCTTTATCGTCACCAGCTCGTTTATCAAAGAGTCTGGCGTTGAGGTTCAACGCCCGCAGGCGCAGACCGCCAGTCCGCAGGACAAAGGCAACATCCTCATTGCGATCACTGCGGATGGCCAGGTATGGATGGACAAAAAAGTGGTTGATGTGCGCAGCGTTCGTGCCAATGTGGAGCGCATGCGTGTCGACCAGCCGGAAGGCGCTGTAGTGGTCCAGGCCGATCAAGATGCACGCACCGGCTTAGTGGTGCAGGTGATGGATCAGGCGCGTCTGGCCGGTGTCGAGGATGTCGCCCTCGCCGCGACCTCGGGAGCGCTTTGATGCGTGTGGCATGGTCGTTTATCAGTGCCTGTTTTATCGCAGTGCTGCTGTTTGCCCTGATGTTGTATATGGTCGCTCCGCCAGCCAGTAAGCCGTCCGATGAGCCGGTTACAGTGGCCAACTTTGTACGCATGGACACCAGCTCCAGCGATACAGCGACCCGCACGCGCCAGCAAGCGCCGCAGCCACCGCAACCGCAAACGCCGCAGCCGCCGACGCCGCCAACCCCGGTTGCGGCTACGCCGAATGCGAGCATGCCAAAGTTGGATATCGACTTGCCAACCATGAATAGCGGTGTCGCGGTAAACAGCGCGCCGACGCCGAACCTGACCGGTTTAGTGGCGGGTGCTGCTGCGCCAAGTGCCCCGGCTCCCGCGCCAGCAGCAGACGCCGGCAAGCAGTCCGGCGGTCCTGAAAGCGAGGTTATGCCGCTCAATGATGTGAGCCCGCAGTACCCACGTTACGCCTTGCAGCGCGGCATTGAAGGGCACGTAAAACTGGCGTTCACCATCAACCGTGCTGGTGCTGTCGAGAACGTGCGTGTGCTTGAGGCCAGCCCGAAGAATGTATTTGAGCGTGAAGCGCGCCGCGCCGCTGTGCGCTGGCGCTTCGCCCCGCGAACCGAAGGTGGTTTGGCTGTAGCGCGTGAGGCTGTAAAAACCTTGTACTTCCGCTTGCAGGGAGATAGTTAAGATGATTCGTTTAGCGCTGATTTTCAGCTTTTTAGTCAATGTCGGCCTGGCCAGTGACGTTTTTGCCGCCGGGCAAACGGTAGAGCCCAGCGTAATGCGGGCGTTGAACACGGCATCCACTGCACAGCAAAAGGGCGACTATGCCGCCGCTGCACGTGCATTGGATGGGGTTAAGGGCGAAGCGGGCAGCCTTGAGGAAACCCTCTTATGGCGCAGTCATGGCTATCTGGCATGGGCGCAAGGCAGCAACGCCAAGGCGATCGACTATCTCAACAAGGCCGTTAAAAGTGGCAAGCTTGATGAGACCCAGCAAGCCAATGAGCAGCTCAATTTGGCCAAGTTGAATCTGACCGAGCAGCGTTATAAAGAAGTTATCCGGCTACTGACCCCAGTTCCAGCCAAGGCCTCTGAAGAAGTTCTGCAGATGCTGGTGCAGTCCTACCAGGCATCTGGACAGCCTGCCAAAGCGCTGCCGTTGGCTGAGCGCTATGTACAAGCCAACCCTCGCGCAGAAGATCGCTGGTTGCAGTTTTTGGTCGGGGTGAATGCCGATCTGAAACGCTATTCAGAAGCCGAAAAATGGCAGCAACAGTTGCTTGCCCGCAGCCCAAACGATGTGCAGCACTGGCGTCAGTTGGCGGCGTTGCAGCAACTTTCCGGCCATTATGAGAATGCCTTGGCGACGCTGCGCGCTGCGCGCACCAAAGGCCTCAGCTTTAGCGCCAAGGAACTGGATAACCTGACCCTGCTGGCCAGCGCAGCTGACCAACCCTGGCAGGGCGCGAAGTTACTGAAAGGGATGCTTGATCAAGGGCTGCTTGCCAACAACAGTGCGCGTCAGGAGCGCCTTGGCTTGTTCTATTGGCAAGCGCGTGATCGGGCGCATGCGGTCGAGATTTATCGCCAGTTGGCTAGCGCTTCGGGCAGTGGCAAACACTGGATGAATGTGGCTCAGCTGGAGTTGGAACAATCGCGCTGGAAGGCTGGATTGACCGCACTGAAGAAGGCTGAAAATGCCGGTGCTGATCGCCGCCAGGTGCGCGAGTGGCGTAACTGGGCTGAAAGCGAGCTCAATGCCGACGACAATGATCGTCTGGCCAGCGCTCGCTGAGGTAAGCGACGCTTTTTCACCCAGCCGTTGCAGCTAAAAGCGGTCGCTAGACCCGGTGCTCTGAGCGCTCCGGCGCGGCAACAAGAGACTAAAGGCATCGGGCGTATAGCCGTCGCCCTAGCCCTGCACACCAGTGATTGAGCGTTACTCGTCTGGTAGTTCGTACGGATAGATCTTCTGCGCGCTCATCTGGTAGCCGGCATCAGCCAGCTCGCTGGTGCTTTGTTCAGCCTTGAGTGGCCCTTCGACCCAGAAGGGTTGGTACAAGGTGTCGAGCTTGACTCCTAATTCGGTAATGACATGCACGATCTGGTTGGACGGTGGTGGCGGCACGTGGATGCACGCGCCAAAATACGGCACCAACAAGAATTCGGTAACACGGCCGTCATCTGTCGCATCCAGCGGCACGATATAACCCGGCAGCTTAACCTCGACGCCGTCCAATGCCTTCACCACAGGCGCGGCTGGCGATAGCTGCTTCATGCTCGGCCCCGACTCAGACAGGGTGTTGCCCAGTTGCGAGAGGTCATGCATGGGCGCCATCTGTTGTACAACCGGTGGCGCGTCCGGAGGGATCAGCTCTGACCAAGTCAGTTCGCGAGGCTCAGCCGCCCACAGCGAGGTAGACAGGGCCAGAAGTAGGGCGCCAAGGGTGCGCTGCATGGGAAACCTCATAAACGAATAGAAAGACCGTCAGCCAGAGACTGTCGGTATGCACGCCATGCGGGCACGCAGCCCATCAACAGTGCGGCGCCAAGGATACTGCCCAGCAGCAGCCACTCATACCCACTTGGAGCATTGAGTGGCAAATACAGGCCGTAATTGCCCTGCACGTAGCTTTGTACCGAGGCGATGCCCAGATACAAAAGCACCAGGCCCAGCAGAACACCCGCCAAGGCCAGGGTAAAGGCCTCAAATATTAACAGGCTGGCGATATGCCAAGGGCGGGCGCCTACCGAGCGCAGAATCGCCATTTCGCGGCGTCGTTCATTGAGGCTGGTGAGAATCGCCGTGAGCATGCCGATCAACCCGGTGATTACCACAAACAGCGAGACCACAAACAAGGCTTTCTCGGCGGTGCCCATCAGGCCCCAAAGTTCTTGCAGGGCGACACCCGGCAAAATCGCCAGTAAGGGTTCACCGCGAAATTCGTTGATATCGCGTTGCAGGCTAAAGGTGGCAATTTTGCTCTTCAGGCCGAGTAATACGGCGGTGATTGCCGTTGGCTGTAAACGCATGCTGCGCACCTGTTCTGCGCTGATCTTATCGGCGCCCCGGGCCGGCATGCCGTTTTTCCAGTCGACGTGCAGTGCTTCCATTCCGGCCAGCGAGATATGCAGTGTGCGGTCAACCGGTGTACCGGTGCGCTTGAGAATACCGACTACGTGAAAAGGTTTGTCGTCATGCTTAACCAGGCTGATAGTGGCAACCCCGTGGGCCAGCACCAACTCATCACCTAGCTTGTAATGCAGGGCGTCGGCGACTTCTGCGCCGAGCACAACTTCAAAGGGGTCATCCGCAAATGCGCGGCCTTGGCCAAGGACTAATGGCTGTTGGCGAGCGTAGCGATAATGCTCGAAATAATCCGTGTTTGTGCCCATCACCCGGTAGCCTCGGTGTGAGTCGCCGAGGGAGATGGGGATCGCCCACTTAATACGTGGGTTCTGAGCCAGTTGTTCAAAGCTGTCCCAGCGAATGTTGTTGGTCGCATTGCCAATACGAAACACCGAGTACAGCAGTAGGTTGATCGAGCCGGAGCGGGCGCCGACGATCAAGTCGGTACCGCTAATGGTATTGGCAAAGCTGGCCCGGGCTTCGGTGCGAACCCGCTCAACGGCCAGTAACAGGCACACCGACAAGGCGATGGCGAAAACAGTGAGCAGCGCGGTGAAGCGGCGATTACTTAAGCTCGCCAGCGCCAGACGAAATAAATACACCTTAAATCTCCTGCGGCGCGGTGGCGCGATTAAGTTCGGCAAGCGAAAGATTGCGGTCGAACAGCGGCGCGAGGCTCTGATCGTGACTGACAAACAGCAGGCTGGCACCGGCCTCACGGCATTCGGCAAACAACAGCTGCAAGAAGGCTTCGCGCGTGTCGGCATCCAAGGCTGAGGTGGGTTCATCGGCAATGACTAATTCCGGCTGGCCGATTAGCGCGCGGGCGGCGGCAACGCGTTGTTGTTGACCAATAGACAGTGAGTCCGCACGGCGCGCGAGCAGCTTGGGGTCGGTTAAACCGAGATGGGCCAGCAAGCTTGAGGCCGCTTTGCTGACGCTGCCGTGGCGCTGGCAGGCGCGTTCATTGCGAATGGCGGAGAAATGACAGGGCATTTCCACGTTTTCACGCACCGACAAAAATGGCAGCAGATTGAACTGCTGAAAAATGTAACCGGTGTGATTGACCCGAAAACGATCACGGGCCCCTGACGACAACGCGCTTAAATCCTGCCCCAACAATTTGATGCTGCCACGATCGGGTAATTGAACGCCCCCCAGCAGTCCGAGCAAGGTGGTTTTGCCGCTGCCGCTTGGGCCTTTGAGAAACAACGTCTCACCACGCTGCAGGCTGAAGCTGGGGATATCAAGCAACTCTGGCTGGCCGGGCCATGCAAAGCCGAGGTCAGTGAGGTTAATCAGTGCTGAAGTCATGAATGCAACGACCCGGTTGCCCGGGTCGGTCTATGGCGAAATGAACAGGTTAAGAGTACCTGTGAAATACACAGCCTTGGTTGTGCTCGCTCAGTTTTTTAAAACGTGGCGCTGCTCTGTGCAGGGCTGAGCTCTGCGCCTTGTTGGCCAGTTGGGCCGATCAGCTGCAGCTGGATTTTATGCGTTGCTGGGAATTGCTTAAACAGTTGCGCCAAATCCAGTTGCTGCAGGGCTTGTGGCTGCTTGCAGGTGAAGCTGTAGTGGGCGTGAATCTCGCTATGTTCGTGTTCGTGTTCGTGTTCGTGTTCGTCTGCAGCATGCTCATGCTCAGCCTCAGCATGGCCGTCAGCAAATAACGGGCTTTCCAGCTCGCTGCTGCTCAGGCTGCACTCGCCGCTGTTGAGGCTAAACAGGACCAGCGGCTTATTGAGTTGGTCTCGAGCCTGGCTAATGGCAGCTTTGTCTGCATCCGAGCTGGGTGCGTGTTCGAAACCCACCAGGTTCATGGCCGGGCTTTCAAGTTCAATTTCCAGGGTGTTGCCATCCAGTGCGACGTTCAGCTGGGCGACGCCGTGTTCATGGGCGCCAAGACTGGCATGTTCAGCGTGGTCGTGGTCGTGGTCATGTGCATCTTCAGCCACGGCGGCGAGTGGAAGTAGGGCGAAAGGCAGGGCAAGCAATAGGCGACGCATGTCAGCTCCGGTCAGGTGATGAAATAAGTTGTAATGTTATAACGAATTAAAAGGCCGATTGCCAGATCTAGTTGTCGTTCTATGCTGTGCGTGGGAGCATCACGGCAAGCATCGGAGGCAAAAATGATACGGATACGAGGCAAGGTCGGCGATTGGCCGGTAGATCTGACGGTGGAACTCGATGCTCAGGACTGGGCGCATTTGGCGGCTAACCTGCCCGTAAAGGCAGAGGAGATAAGCACGCCAGTGACCAGCGAGGCGCCAAAAACAGACGCGCTGTGGCAAAGCACGCTGTCTTTGGTAAGCAAGGCCGGGAGTATTGAAGGACCGCAGTTGATGGCGCAGCTCACGGGCCTGGCTGGCGGGGAGTTAGCCGCGAAACAGTTGCTGGTGCGTTTGCGCCACTGTGCGCAGATAAGAGTTGAAAGCACGGCCGATGCGCCGGTTTATCACTGGTTGGGCCAGTGATAAACCGTGGAAGGCCCGCTGGCGCGAATTAGTGCTTGAGTGCTGCCCAAGAGTCGCCGACAACCACCAGGACAACCCCGAGTGATACCAGATCTTTGATCAAAAACGCACCAAGCAGTGACGGGAAAGCGGTTGCCGGGTGCAGGGTGCCAGGTGTTGTCAGCAAGAAAGTCAGGGTGGTCAGGAACAAGCCTGTCGCCAGTAAACCGCCAAGCAATGACGCTTTTTTGCTGATTGGATAAAGCGCCAGAAGCAACGCGATAGTCAGTTCGCCAACCCCAATAATCGCTGAGATCTGATCAATACTGCCGACGTTGTACATCCATGAAAGAAAGGGTGAGTGTTGAATCAGGCCGCTGATGGCCTGGGCTTCATCTGGGTGGAACTTGAAGGCGCCGATCCAGGCAATGATGAATACGGTGGCGTACAGCGCAACATAAAAGCCGATTCTTGATAATTTGTTAGTCATAACCATTAAACACTTCGGTAGAGGTTGGGGGCGCTGCAAAACGTGCGGTCTTGCAGCGGTGGATACCCAACTAGAGGTGTTTGATTATGAAAAATTACACTCAGTAAATCGCCTGATAGAGTTTTCGACGGTATTGGGTGACCAACGGATGGTCATTGCCGAGCAGTTCGAACACTTGCAACAAGGTTTTGTGAGGCAGCCCTTCGGCGTAGTTGCGATTGCGCACGAACAGCTTGAGCAGGGCATCCAGCGCCGACTCGTATTGCTGATTGGCGAGTTGTTGAACCGCTAACTGGTAAGTCGCTTCATCATCTTCCGGGTTTTGCCCGAGGCGGGTTTTCAAGTCCGCTGCATCCGGCAGTTCTGCCGCTTGGCGCAAAAAGGTCAGTTGCGCTTTTGCACCGCTCAGCGCCTGTTTGTGTTCGTCGCCCGAGACGGCATTCAACACCGTTTCTGCTTCCGCCAACTCGCCGCGTTCAGCCAGGCAGCGGGCGTAGAGAATCAAGGCCGGCGCGTTGCTATTGTCTTCTGTGAGCAGTTGCTTGAGTTGCGCTTCGGCGGCGTCAATCTGGCCGTCGGCAAATAGCTTGCTGGCGTTGCCGAATAAATCTTCTTGCGGCGCGGCAGGCTCGGCAACATGGGGCTGGAGCATGGCGCGTATTTCTGATTCTGGCTTGGCGCCGGCAAAGCCATCAACGGGTTGGCCATCTTTAAACAGCACCACGGTTGGCAGGCTACGAATGCCAAAACGGGCAACGATGTCTTGCTCGATATCGCAGTTGACCTTGGCCAACAGCAACTCGCCTTGATAGCTCTCGGTGATCTGTGCGAGTAGCGGCATCAGTGCTTTGCACGGTGCGCACCACTCCGCCCAGAAGTCGACGAGCACTGGCTGGTTGAACGAGCTCTCAACGACCAGTTGATCAAACTGTGCGGCGCCGGAAATATCAAAAATATAAGGGGTGTCGCTCATGGTCTGTCTCGCACAATCAAATGGCTGATAAGTAGATTAATAAGGGCTGCAGGCCAGTTTAACAAGTCATTAGCGGTTACGCGGTGTTGTTGCCCGTGCTTCAGTTGCGCTGCGCATGGTACAGGCTGACGTTACGAAACTCCGCGGGCTCGGCCAGGTCTGGCCAGGTGCAGGCCTGCATGATACCCAGTCGCTGATAAAGCGGGTGCTGAAAGTCGCGAACCCGCGAATCGGCGACCAATGCCTGCTGCCCACGGCTAAGGAACTGATTCAACAGAGGCAGATTGGCGCGATCGTAGAGGACGTCGGCAACAATTATCAGGTCGAAACGATCAGCTTCAGCGAAGAAATCGGTCGAGTAACTCAGGCTTACGTGGTTCAGCTCCGCATTGGCTCGGCTCGCGGCAAGCGCGTAAGGGTCAAGGTCGCAGGCGACGACTTCGGCGGCGCCGGCTTTCGCCGCGGCAATGGCAGCAACTCCTGAGCCTGTGCCGAAATCCAGCACGCGCTTATTGCGCACCCACTCGGGATTCTGTACCAGCCAACGCGCCAGAACCAAGCCGCTGGCCCAGCAGAAGCACCAATACGGCGGCTCCTCAAGAATCCGCTGGGTTTCTTCTTGGCTGAACTGGCGATCCATATTCTCGGCATCAATCAGCCAAAGCTTGATCTCGGTACCCGGCAGGGTTTGCGCGCTTAACTGCGCATCACCCAGTAGTTGGCTCAGGGCGTCAAGCAGGTGTGCAGGTGCTTGGGGCGCCGAACACGTTGTTGTCATGGCGTGCTCTGCATGCGGATATCACCGAGCGACTGAGTGTCTGCGCTACGAATCAGTTGCGTGGGCATGTCTTGAATCAAGAAGCCTTTAAGCGTGGCGCGGCCGCGAAGCTCAACCCGAATACCGCGATCGAAGGTTTCTGGGTTGAATATCACGCGAAAGGGCAAGGTTGAGCCATTGCCGCGCAATTGAATGTTGCCCAGCAGTTGGATAGGCAAGCCCGTGTCGCCGATGACCAATAAGGCGACTTCAGCATTTGCGCCCTCGGGCACACCGATCAAATTGCCGTTTATTTCGCGTAAATGAGCAGGGGTGGCGGCTGTCTCTACGCTTTTAGCGCTGGGCTCGATAGTTACAGGCTCAGCAGGCTCGCTCGCGCAGGCGCCGAGCAAGCTCAATGCCCCGAGCAAGGTTAGGTGGCGTAGGTACATGCGTGCTCCTTTTGTCGTGTATCCGTTCAATGGATTATTGCGCGCTTGCAGAGCGCGAAGTAGGCGGCTTGTCTTGCCGCCGAGATGCGCTACCATGGCGCCTTTCCGTTCTAGGCAGGCCATTATATGCACTGTCCATTCTGCGCCGCTAATGACACCAAGGTGATTGATTCGCGTTTGGTGGCTGAAGGTGAGCAAGTTCGTCGTCGCCGTGAGTGCCTGGCATGTGGCGAACGTTTTACCACGTTTGAAACTGCGGAACTGGTGATGCCACGGCTGATCAAACAAGACGGCAGCCGCCAACCTTTCGATGAAGAGAAACTGCGCGCGGGTATGCTCCGTGCGTTGGAAAAGCGCCCGGTCAGTATTGAGCGGGTTGAGGCGGCCATTGCCCATATCAAGCATCGTCTGCGTGCCACGGGTGAGCGTGAAGTGAAATCATTGGTGCTCGGCGAATTGGTCATGGGCGAATTGCAGAAGCTTGATGAAGTCGCTTACATCCGCTTTGCTTCGGTATACCGGCGTTTTCAAGACCTCAACGAGTTTCGTGAAGAAATTGACCGTTTGTCTCGCGAACCCTCAAAGGATTAAGCATGACAGTTGATAACGCCTTTATGGCCCGTGCTTTAGAGTTGGCTCGCAAAGGTTTGTACTCAACGCACCCTAATCCCCGTGTGGGCTGCGTAATTGTGTTGGACGGTAAAATTGTCGGTGAGGGCTGGCACGCCCGGGCCGGCGAACCCCACGCCGAAGTCCATGCGTTACGCCAGGCCGGCCCTCTGGCTAAAGGGGCGACAGCCTATGTCACGCTGGAGCCCTGCAGCCATCATGGACGAACTCCGCCTTGCGCTGAAGCCTTGATTGAGGCCGGGGTGGCGCGGGTTGTCGCGGCGATGCAAGACCCTAATCCCGCCGTTTCCGGCAGCGGTTTACTGCGCCTGATGCAGGCTGGCATTGCAGTGCAAAGTGGCGTGCTTGAAGCTGAAGCGCGAGTCCTGAATGCTGGTTTTATCAAACGCATGGAACAAGGTTTGCCATTTGTACGGGTAAAACTGGCGATGAGTTTGGATGGGCGTACGGCAATGGCCAGCGGTGAAAGCCAGTGGATTACCGGGCCTGCTGCGCGCTCAGCGGTTCAGCGGCTACGGGCGCGCTCAAGTGTGGTGCTTAGCGGCGCAGATACGGTGCTGGCTGATGATGCCCGACTGACGGTACGCAATGACGAGCTCGGTTTGAATGCTGAGCTGTCAGCGTTATCCGATACCCGTCCACCTTTACGCGTATTAATTGACGGTCGCTTGCGGGTGCCGCTTGATGCGGCGTTCTTTCAAGCCGGTGCGGCAATGGTTGCGACCTGCGCTGCTGCCACTGCGCGCGACCGTTATTTGAGCGATGGGCATGAGTTGCTGGCGGTACCGGGCAGCAATGGCCATGTCGATTTACGCAAGCTGCTGGTGGAGTTGGCTGCACGCGGCGCAAATGAAGTCTTGGTTGAGGCCGGCCCGCGTCTGGCGGGGGCGTTCGCTCGTCAGGGTCTAGTTGATGAGTATCAGATATTTGTTGCCGCCAAATTTCTTGGCTCAAGTGCCCGGCCTTTACTCGACTTGCCGCTGGGTCGAATGGCCGAAGCCCCACAGCTGAAAATCATTGATATTCGGGCCGTTGGCGATGATTGGCGAATCACCGCGGTGCCGGTAGTCGCTGCGCCGCAGGCGTCTGCCGCGCATTAGCCGGTCGCTCCAAACCGTTGCATGGCAACTTCAGCCCAAGATGGGCACAGGTTTGCGGTGCGTGTGCAGCGCAAATATGGTAAAAAGCCACTCGCGAGAACCTCGGTACTTGCAACGTTCTCAGGGCGGGGTGTAATTCCCCACCGGCGGTAATGATGCGCAATGCGTCTAGCCCGCGAGCGCTTGGCGCCCTTGTTTGGTCAATGGGTGGCAAGGTCAGCAGACTCGGTGTGATTCCGGGGCCGACGGTTACAGATCGTTTGACGCACTGCATCAGTCGCGCTTCAAGGGTTCTACAGTCCGGATAAAGAGAGAGCGGGTTTGTTTGAGTGGAGCGTAGACCACAAGCTGTCGTCGGTGGCGCGGGCCGTATTGATTTAACTCGTGATGCGTATTGCCAATGTGCAGCGCTATTGGGGTTAGGTTGAGGGGCGAGCGCACTGAATGGTTTGGCTGGCTATGTACCGGCAAGCACCCTATCGATCGAAACGCCCTGTTTTTTATAAACAGGAGTTCGCAAATGTTAGCTACTTTTTACTCGGCCAATACGCATCGCCTTACCGGTCTGTGTCGCGCCGTGCTCGTAAATCGGGAGGCGCCATGTTCACTGGCATAATCGAGTCGATCGGCAATATTCGTGCATTGACCCCAAAGGGTGGCGATGTGCGGGTCTATGTCGAAACTGCCAAGCTGGATCTCTCTGACGTCAAACTGGGTGACAGCATCGCGGTCAATGGCGTTTGCCTGACAGCCGTTGAGTTGCCTGGCGATGGTTTCTGGGCTGATGTGAGTCGTGAAACCTTGGCCCGCACCGGTTTTGTCGACCTTAAGCCGGGCAGCCGGGTCAATCTTGAAAAAGCCCTGACGCCGACGAGCCGCTTAGGTGGCCACTTGGTCAGCGGTCACGTTGATGGTGTGGGTGAGATTGTCGGCCGTGAAGAAAACGCCCGCGCAGTGCAGTTCACGGTGCGTGCGCCCAACGAGTTGGCGAAATACATCGCCCACAAAGGCTCGATCACGGTTGATGGCACCAGCCTGACGGTCAATGCAGTCAATGGTGCTGAGTTTGAGTTGACCATTGTGCCGCACACGCTGGCGGAGACCATCATGGTCGACTACCGTCCGGGACGTAAGGTTAACCTTGAGGTTGATTTGCTTGCGCGTTATCTGGAGCGCTTGCTGCTGGGTGATAAAGCTGCCGAGCCGAAGGCCTCGGGTCTTACCGAAGGTTTTTTAGCCGAACACGGCTATTTGAAGGGTTAAGGAAATCACCATGGCACTGAATAGTATTGAAGAACTGGTTGAAGACATCCGCCAGGGCAAGATGGTCATTCTCATGGATGACGAAGACCGCGAGAACGAAGGCGATTTGATCATCGCCTCGGAATGCGTCACCGCCGAGCACATCAACTTTATGGCGCGCTTTGCCCGTGGCCTGATCTGCATGCCGATGACCCGCGAACGCTGTGAGTTGCTCAAGCTGCCATTGATGGCTCCACGCAATGGCTCGGGTTTTGGTACCAAGTTCACCGTTTCAATTGAAGCGGCTGAGGGTGTTACCACCGGTATTTCTGCGGCAGACCGTGCCCGCACTGTGCAAGCAGCGGCATCAAAAAGCGCCCAGGCCGACGATATCGTCAGCCCCGGCCATATTTTCCCGCTGATGGCGCAGCCGGGTGGCGTATTGGCCCGTGCTGGCCATACCGAAGCCGCATGCGACCTGGCGCGTATGGGCGGTTTTGAGGCAAGTGGTGTGATCTGCGAGATCATGAACGATGACGGCACCATGTCGCGTCGCCCTGAGCTTGAAGAATTCGCCGCGCAGCACGGCATCAAAATCGGCACCATTGCTGATCTGATTCATTACCGCCTGATTCACGAGCGCACGGTTGAGCGCGTGAGTGAGCAATTGCTCGACAGCGAAGTAGGCAGCTTCAATCTGGTCACCTACCGTGATTCAGTTGAAGGTGACGTGCACATGGCCTTAACCCTCGGCAAAATCTGCCCGGAAGAGCCAACCTTGGTGCGCGTTCATAATATGGACCCACTGCGCGACTTGTTTATGGTCAAGCAAGAAGGCCGTTGGAGCCTGCGTGCAGCCATGGCTGAAGTGGCCAAGGCGGGCAGCGGTGTGGTGTTGCTGTTGGGCAATCCGCTGACCGGTCCTGATCTGTTGGCGCACCTTGAGCGGCAACTTGGTGGTGACGGCAAAGTCGCTAGCCCCGCGACTTACAGCACGGTTGGTGCCGGTTCGCAGATACTTCGTGACCTCGGCGTGCGCAAAATGCGCCTGATGAGTTCGCCAATGAAGTTCAATGCGATATCCGGATTCGATCTAGAGGTTGTAGAATACCTGCCCTCTGAATAATTCATTCATGGCCGCACATGGCGGCCTGGCTCTTTAATTGACGAGATTCGCTATGACCCTGAAGACCATCGAAGGTACTTTTATTGCCCCCAAGGGCCGCTTTGCACTGGTGGTTGGCCGCTTCAACAGCTTTGTTGTTGAAAGCCTGGTAAGTGGCGCTGTTGACGCCTTGGTTCGCCACGGCGTGAATGAAAGCGACATTACAATCATCCGCGCTCCGGGTGCTTTTGAGATTCCATTGGTTGCCCAGAAAGTTGCTCAACGTGGCGATTTCGATGCAATTATCGCCCTTGGCGCGGTGATTCGTGGCGGTACGCCGCACTTCGAATACGTGGCCGGCGAGTGCACCAAAGGTTTGGCCCAAGTATCCATGGAGTTTGGCGTACCCGTTGCATTTGGTGTGCTGACTGTGGATTCTATCGAACAAGCGATCGAGCGTTCTGGCACCAAAGCCGGTAACAAAGGCGCTGAAGCTGCATTGTCTGCCCTGGAAATGGTTAGTCTGCTGGCGCAGTTGGAGGCCAAGTGAGCCAGAACGATAGCAATAGCCAGCCGCCAAAGTCGCCCGCGCCGAAGAAAGGCCCGAGCCCAAAAACCTTGGCGCGCCGTGAAGCGCGAACCCTGGCTATGCAGGCGTTGTACTCATGGCACGTAGCGGGCCAGCCACTCAATGAAATCGAAGCGCAGTTCCGCGTGGATAATGATTTCACTGCAGTAGATGGCGCCTACTTCCACGAGATTCTGCATGGCGTACCCCGTCAGAAGGCCGAGATCGACAGCGCGTTTGAGCCGTTGCTTGACCGCCCGCTGGATGAAATCGACCCGGTTGAACTGGCGATTCTGCGTCTGTCGACCTATGAACTGCGCAACCGTGTCGATATCCCCTATCGCGTGGTCATCAACGAAGGCATTGAGCTGGCGAAAATCTTCGGCGCCACCGATGGTCACAAGTTCGTAAACGGTGTACTCGACAAGCTGGCTCCGCGCTTGCGGGCAGATGAGGTTCGCGCCTACAAGCGCTAGAAACTACTGCGCCAGATTGTTTTAGGTTTGGAGCTTAGTCATTGCAGTAATAGTCAAAAGCCGCCTTCAATAGTGCGGCTTTTGCATTTTCAATTCGGGCGTTAATGGTCATGGGTGAATTCGAGCTGATCAGTCACTACTTTGCTTCGGCGGCGTGCGCCCAAGGTGGTGAAGGCGTGGCATTGGGCATTGGCGATGATTGCGCCTTGCTTGATGTGCCTGCTGGTGAACAATTAGCGGTATCCACAGACAGCTTGGTCGCCGGGGTGCATTTTCCCCATAACCCCGACCCGTATTTGTTGGCGCAGCGAGCGTTAGCGGTATCGGTCAGTGATTTAGCCGCCATGGGTGCTACACCCATTGGTTTTACCCTGGCATTAACCCTTGAGTCGGCCCATGCCGATTGGTTGCAGGCTTTTGCCAAGGGCCTCGACCAGATGGCGCGTACCTGCTCGGTGCGCTTGATCGGTGGAGATACTACTCGTGGCCCGTTAAGCCTAACGCTGACGGTGTTTGGGCGGACGCCAAAGGGTTTGGCGCTGACGCGCAGCGGTGCCCGCGAGGGGGATCTGCTCTGTGTCGGTGGCTGCCTGGGCGATGCCGCTGGCGCTTTGCCGCTGGTGCTGGGGCAACGCGCCGATGACTCTGCTGAAGCTAAAGCGCTGTTGCAGCATTACTGGTCGCCGCAACCACAGCTTGCTTTGGGGCAGGCGTTGCGCGGTAACGCCAGTGCGGCACTGGATATCTCCGATGGATTGCTGGCTGACTGCGGACATATCGCTGCGGCATCCAAGGTCTGCTTGCAGATTGAGCTGGCCAAAGTGCCTGTCTCTGCTTCCCTGCAGGCGTTTGCCGATGGCCAAACCGTGCAGCGCTGTGCGCTAAGTGGTGGTGATGATTATGTGTTGGCATTCACCCTGCCGGCAGCCAAGCTGGCGCCACTGCAAGCACAAGGCTGGCCGTTGCATGTGATCGGTTCTGTAGTGGCCGGGCAGGGTGTCGAGTTGTTAGACGAACGTGGGACAAAGATTGTTCAGGCGACGAGCGGCTATCAACATTTCGGGCGTCACGGTGGATGAGTGGGAATCAATCCCGCAGTGAGTCTGGCCCCATCGGTGTTTTTTATAGCCTTCGGTTTTGGCTCTGGAACGCTACCAGGGAGTGCTGCCACTTAGGCTTCAGTGGTCGAGCTTTGCCTGGTTGCTGACGGATGCTGCTAGGCTTCCTAGTGTTGCGCTTGTTAAACATCGTTAAAGCCATGCCGATTCGCCTTGATCGGCATAAGCAGGGCGATGTTCGGATCATGCAGGCGATGCGCTGGCTCGCGCCTTTGTTTGGCGAAGTATGCAGTTGCTAGTTTGGGGTTGGGCGAATGGATGTGCGCCCAGCTTGTTTTTTTGAGCTGTGATGGTTTGAGTTAACGCGTGTGGATTGACGCATTGCTTGGGCGCAATCGCGCTGCTCACTCATGGATTTAAAGGGCCTATGATCGCAAGGGTTTTAGCGATAATGCTGGTGTGTTCGCTTTGCTCAGGGGTTGCAGCCGCTGAGCCAAGCGAGCCAGATGATATTAATCTGGTCAGCGATGTATGGGAGGACTACACCCAAGCGGATGGCAGCGGCTTGGCGTGGGATATTCTGCGTGCGGTTTACGAGCCTGTCGGGATCAAGCTCAACATTCAGACCATGACATATACCCGCTCGATTGGCTTGGTTCAGCGCGCGGAGGCAGATGCCTGGGTCGGGTCATATCTGGATGAGGTCCAGCAGGGCGTTTTCTATCCGCATTGGTATTACGATGCCGATCAAATAACGGCGCTCAGTACCCTCGATAGCCCCGTGCCCAACATACAAACCATCAGTCAGTACCGACTGGTTTGGGTGCGCGGTTATGCGTACCAACAATATTTGCCAAATTTGACGCGCTTCCGCGAAGTTCAGCGGCGTAACGGTATTCTAGATATGCTTGATTTTGGTCGTGCCGATTATTTTATTGACGCGCGCACTGAAGTTGATCAATTGCTGATGACTGCCGCTGATCCTGCGCATTACCGGGTGACTGCACTCACCCGGTTGCCAATCTACCTGGGGTTTGCTGACAATCCACGGGGTCATAAACTGGCTGAGATATTTGATCGGCGAATGCAAAAATTGGTCAAAGAGGGTTCATTGAAACCAATTTTCAAACGCTGGAAGCAGCCATATCCATTTGACTGATAACAAGGACCGTTGGATGCCGTATATGAAAGCACTGTGGGTCACTTTGCTCATTGCCGGTGCAACTTGCACTTGGGCTGCTGGGCAAGTGCAGGTGGTTGGATTATTTCCGGGGGCTGCGGTGTTGAATGTCGACGGCCAGCGCAAACTGGTCAAGGTTGGCCAAATCGGGCCTGGCGGCGTTCAGGTTGTTAGTGCGGATGCCCGCGGCGCTGTACTGCGGGTTGATGGGGTTGAACGCACTTACAGCTTGACCCGCGATTACACCCAAGGCATGGCGGCGCCAGAGAAACGCAGGTTCAGCATTGCCAAAGGCGAGAGCGGGCATTACTGGGTTGCAGGTTCGGTCAACGGCCATCCCATTCAATTTTTGGTCGACACTGGCGCTACCTCGGTCGCCCTGACTGGCGCACAAGCAGATCAATTGGGGATCGATTACCGGGCAACCGGCCGCGAGATTCGCGTCAGTACGGCAAATGGGGTCGCGCGCGGTTGGAAGGTTAACCTCAACAGCGTCAAGGTCGGCACCATTGAAGTGCTGGGTGTCGAGGGTACGGTGATGGACGTGGGCACCAATGGCGAGGCGCTGCTCGGCATGAGCTTTCTCGGCAGGGTGGGCTGGAAGGTCGACCAAGATGTGCTGGTGCTTGAGTCCAAGCAATAACCGCCTGTAGACCAAGTTCCGAAAGCCGACTCCTGCTGATATTCGCCAAGTCGAGTGATTTGCTTTGATACTTATCATCAGTAATTCAAGCTGACCGGTGATGATGGGCTGCTGTTACAATGCCCGCCTATATCCCTTACTTACTCTAGGAGCACAGGGTGTCAGTCGTGTTCGTCGCCGCCTCCCAATTACCGACGCCATTTGGCGTTTTTACCATGCACGGCTTTCTTGAAGAAGCCACGGGCAAAGAGCATGTTGCCCTGACATTTGGCGATGTCGCCAATGGTGAGCCCGTATTGGGACGTTTGCATTCTGAATGCCTGACCGGTGATGCCCTGTTTAGCCTGCGCTGTGATTGTGGCTTTCAGCTTGAAGCTGCGCTGAGCGCAATTGCCGCTGAAGGCCGTGGCGTGCTGCTGTACCTGCGCCAGGAAGGTCGCGGGATTGGCCTGCTGAATAAAATTCGTGCTTATGAGTTGCAAGACGGCGGCGCCGATACGGTAGAAGCCAACGAGCGCCTGGGTTTTGGTGCAGATCAACGCGATTACGCCATCTGCAAACCGATGCTTGATCACTTGGGCATTGCTGAGCTGAAGTTGATGACCAACAACCCGCGCAAGGTAAAGGCACTGGGCGATATGGGCATCAATGTGGCTGCGCGTGTTCCCCTGCAGATTGACCACAACCCGCACAATAAAAAGTACCTGGCGACCAAGGCTGGCAAGCTTGGCCATATGCTCGGCAGCCTGCACCAAGCCGAGGTTGAGGAAAAAGCGTGAACCGCCCTCAGGTACGTCGCCGTTTTTCGATCTTGTGGTGGTGGCAACTGGTGTTGGTTGTGCTGCCCGTGCTCATCATCAATAGCCTGTTCGAGTCCAGCCGTGAGCCGGGTGTATTAGCGATGCCGTTTTTCATCGCCGGTATGCTGTCGATGTTTGTCAGTTTGCCCTTGTTCAACGCCTACAAGCACGCGCTTATCGCCACCGGCAAAGCGCGTGATACAGAGGTTGAACCCGCCGCTTGGCAGACCTTGGGCGAAGCACGGCGCAAAGCTTGTTGGGGGGCTGGCTTGCCTGCCTGGATCGCAGCGGCCGCGGTATTCACCAGCCTTGAGGCAGTCCCATTGATTCTGCTGACGGTTTCGAGCTTGGTCATATTGTATCTCTACCGTATTCCTCGCCAGCTCGGCTGATGCGCCGTCTGCTGCTTCCACTTCTGCTCGCACTTGGTTGCTCTGCGCCGGTGTCAGCGGCCGATCGAATCGTTAGCCTTGCCCCTTCGTTAACTGAAATCGTCATTGATTTGGGCGCCCAGCAGCAGTTGGTTGGCGTGCTCGATGGCGGTCCACGGCCTGCGGCTGTGGCGAGCCTGCCATCGGTCGGGCGCTATGCTCAGTTAGAAATGGAAACCCTATTGGCCTTGCAGCCTGATTTGATTCTGCTGTGGCCCGGCAGCATCAGCCAATCGCAACGTCAGCAGTTGCAAGCATTTGGCATTCCAATGCTTGTGGCTGAACCCCATACCCTGGATACCCTAGCCGATCAATTTTCCGAAATCGGTGAGCGTATTGGCCGAGCGAGGCAAGGGCACAAACTGCAGCAGCAATTCATCAAGGGCCTGGCCGCGCTGCGCAGCCGCTATCACCGGGCTCAACCCGTGTCGGTTTTCTACCAGGTCTGGGACAAGCCGCTGTACACCTTGGGCGGGCAGCAGATCGTTAGCGATGCGCTGCGTGTGTGTGGTGCGAGAAATGTGTTTGCCGACGTTAGCCTGCCAGCGCCGCAAGTGAGTATTGAGGCGGTTCTGCAGCGCAATCCAGACGTGATTTTGGCGAGCAGTGGCGCACAGCTTGATGCGTGGCAGCGCTGGTCAACGATCACTGCGGTGCAGCGTAACCAGCTGTGGCAAGTTCCAGATAAAGGCTTGGAGCGGCCCAGTTTTCAGATGCTCAATGCCACCGAGCAACTCTGCCGGGTGCTGGCCAAAGCGCAATAGCTACCCGCCTCTGGCACGCGGGAGACCGTCTAGGGCGGCCATCCTTGCTTGCGTTCGCAAGTTGTTAGCCGTTAAGTTTGTCGCAGTGTCACGATCTTTTCTTCAATCATTTGGTCGCGCTCAAGTCGAGTGGTGCCTATTGCCATGCGTTTTCTAGAGTGATCTAGAGTGACTTGGCTCAAGGAGGAACCATGTCTAACGATACAAAGTTTGCTCGCGTATTGGGCTCCAAAGATGTCATTGCCCTGGCCTTTGGCGCGATGGTGGGTTGGGGCTGGGTTGTACTGGCCGGGACCATGATTAGCAACGCCGGTACGGGCGGCACGATGCTGGCCTTCGCCATTGGTGGCACCGCGGTGATCATGATCGGCCTCGCTTATGCTGAGCTGGCATCCGCCATGCCGCAAAATGGCGGTGAGCATGTCTATACCCACCGCGCCATGGGCGCTGGGGCCTCATTTTTCTGCACTTGGGCGATTATTCTTGGCTATGTGTCGGTGGTGGCCTTTGAGGCCGTTGCGCTGCCTACGGTGCTGGAGCAGATCATCCCCGGGTACAAAGTTGGATTAATGTATTCGGTCGCTGGCTGGGACGTCTACTTCACCTGGGCGATGGTAGGGATTGTCGGGGCTATCGGCATGACCTGGCTCAATATCCGTGGGGTCAAAGCCAGTGCAATGTTTCAGGCGGTGATCACGGTATTGATTATCGCGGTGGGTTTGATGCTGATCAGCGGTTCGCTTTTTAACGGATCAACCGCCAATACTGAGCCACTTTTTGTCGGCGGCATGGGCGGGGTATTTTCGGTCATTATCATGACGCCGTTTTTGTTTGTGGGCTTCGACGTCATTCCGCAGGCCGCTGAAGAAATTGATTTGCCATTTCGTAAGATCGGCATCATTTTGATCGTCTCTGTTTTGATGGCTGTGGCCTGGTACATCTTGATCATGTACGCCACAGGGCGTGCGCTAGATGCAGACGCTTTGGCAGCAACCAAGCTCGCAACAGCGGACGCGGCAACAGCAGTTTTGGGCGGCTCATGGGCTGGAAAACTGCTGGTGCTTGCAGGTTTAGGCGGTATCCTCACCAGCTGGAATGCGTTTTTGATCGGCGGGTCGCGTGCTGTCTATGCAATGGCCGAAGCCAAAATGTTGCCTGCCTTTCTGGCCAAATTGCACCCCACTTATAAAACCCCGGTCAATGCGATTTTACTGATTGGTGCGCTGTCGATTGTGGCCCCGCTGTTTGGCCGCCAAGCAATGGTTTGGCTGGTTGATGCGGGTGGTTTGGGCATCGTGGTTGCTTATTCGATGGTGGCGCTTGCGTTTATCGTTTTGCGCAAAAAAGAGCCTGGGATGGAGCGTCCGTTTCGCGCAGGGAAAGGCCCTTGGGTGGGTTATGTTGCGCTGATTCTATCTCTCGGCCTAGTGCTGCTTTACACCCCCATCGCGCCTTCGGCACTGCTGCCAATCGAGTGGGTACTGGTCGGGGGTTGGTCGGCAGTGGGCTTAGCGTTTTATGCCTACTCACGTAAGGTCTATGGTGTTGTCGAACTCAAGCATTGAGCGGCTGCCATCAGCGGTCGACGCTCTTGGTGGTCGACTTTTTTCGGCCACCATTTGCGATCACAAATAGCTGAGAGTCGGCACCGCCACGGTGGCCAAGCTTCGCGTTGACCACCCTACGTTGAGCCACCATTTGGCGTGTTGTTAGAGTTGCGGTGTCCACGTCATCGAGACCAAGGCGGTACGCCCGGCTTCTTCGTAGTGGAAGGGGACTTCGGCAAAGGTGTTGCTGTCGAACGCGGTGCCGTTGGCTTGGTAATAGTCGTGGTCGAGCAGGTTGTCCACCTTCAGGTCAAAGCGCAGATCGTTAGGCGCTTTCCAGCCGGCACGCAGGCCCAATATGCCGTAGCCCGGAATCTCCTGGTCATTCGCCAGGTCGTTATAGCTATGACTTGCCACCAGCCAACCGGCGCCGACATTGAACTGGCCAAAGCTGCGATCGATATCTGCGGTGAAGGTGTTTTCCGGGCGGCGGCTCAGGCGCTTGCCATCATTACCGCTGCCGCTGCTATTACGCGCATCGACCAAGCTATAGCCGAGGCTGGTCTGCCAGCCAAACACCTGCTGTTCCAGTGCGACTTCCAAACCGTGAATAGTTGCCTGATCAATGTTCTCCGGGCGAAAGGCATTGATGCTGTTTGCCTGATTACCGTCCAGGGCGTTGTTGGTGACGATGGCGTCTTCAATCCGGGTGCGGTAGGCCGATATTTGTAGTGAGCTGGTTGGCGACAACCGCGAGCGCCACTGCAACTCGTAGCTGCGCGCCGTCTCGGGTTGCAGATCAGGGTTGCTGTAGACGGTGCAGCCGAAACCGGGGAAGCAATCATCTGGGTAGTACAGGTCATTAAAGGTCGGTGCGCGGAACGATTCGCTGTACGAGGCGACCAGATCATTGTCGCTGTTTAAGTGCCAAGTGAAAGCAGCGTTCCAACTGTTCTGGCTGCCAAAGGCTTGATTGTCGTCATGGCGCAGGCCCAGTTCTGTGCCGAACGCGTCATTGTCATAGCGATGTTGAATAAACGCGGCTTTGTTCCAGCGCGAGTCTTCGTTGAAAGGCGTTGCGCTGTTCAGACGATCCTCATACCAGTCCAGCCCCAGTAGTACTTGCTGGTGGTCGGCGAAGTTAAGCGTGTTCAACCAGCTGGCTTGGTCGCGGTAGGTGTTGAATACCGAGCCGCCGTAAGGGTCGTGGGATTTTTGACGATTCTCGGTGTGGCCCAATTCCAGGCGTGAGGTCCAGTTTTCGTTGATTTGCGATTGCAGGTACGCGCTACCGGTAGACTCTTCAAAGTCAGTGTCGGCCGCTTGGGCGGGCGACAAACTGTAATCGTACTCACTCTGACCGGTTTGGCGCAGCAGGCTGATCCCTGCTTCCAAGTTGTCGTTGAAATTGTGCAACAGGCTCAGATTCAGGCCCTTGTTGCGGTAGGCGCTGTCTTCGCTGCCAATCAGGTTGGTGCGTTCGAAACCGTCGGTTTCATCGAGTGAGGCGCCCAAGTCGAAACGGGTTTGCTCATCACCGCCCGACAAGCCGAGGCTGCGCTGCCAAGTACCATGGCTGCCGTAGCCGACTTTAAGACGAGGGTGCAGGCCCTGTTCGCCGCTGCGGGTGAAAATCTGAATAACCCCGCCAATGGCGTCTGAACCGTACAGTGCAGAACGGCTGCCGCGTACCACTTCGATGCGTTCGATCTGATCCAGATTGAGTTGTTCAAGACTGGCGGTGCCACTGGAGCTGCCGGCAATGCGCTGGCCGTTGACCAGCACCAGGCTTTGCGCTGTCGAGGTGCCGCGAATGAATATCCCGCTGAGTGAGCCGCTGCCGCCGCTGCGCTGGACGCTGACACCCGGCGTGCGTGCCAGTAGATCCAGCACGTCACCGGCCTGCAGGCGTTCGATGTCCTTGCGTTCAAATACAGTAATTGCGGCGGTGGCTTTGCTGATCGGCTCGGCCTGTCGGCCTGAGGTGATCACCAGTGGCGTGGCCTGATAAGGCGCAGCAGATTCGGCGGCAGTGGCCAGGCATGGGGCCAGCGCGAGCGCCAGAGAAACGCGGGAGAACTTCATTAAACAACCTCAAAAGTACAATGCTTTTGAGGAGGGCAGGGACAAGTACCGGCAAGTAGAGACCTGTACTTGACGGTGATGCCCTCCGCAACACCAGTCAAAAATTGCAACGAGGCAGGTCTCCGGGCTGCCGACGCCGTTTTTCACCTTCCCGGGCGAGCCCAGTGGTTGTCGAAAAACGCTGTGTTGCACCCTGAAGTGCAGCACTGTCGGTTACCGTTGCGGGGGCAGCGCAGGCATTGTCATAGACGCACCTGCTTCCCTTTTCACGCTGAGCCTTGCGGCTGGCAGCGACCTCGGTCAATCACGATAAAACCGCTACCGAATTTGCGGTAGCGGGTTACTTATTTGTTGATAACAGCCAAACGCTGACGAATTGCCAGCTCTATACCGCTGGCATCCAAGCCACATTCGGCGAGCATTTGAGCGGGTTTAGCATGCTCGACATAAACGTCAGGCAGGCCCAGATGCAGGACTGGCTTGAGCAGGTTTTCCTGAGCCAGAAATTCGCTGACTGCACTGCCTGCACCGCCCATGATGCTGTTTTCCTCGATGGTCACCAGCAACTCATGGCTTGCAGCCAGTTGGCGGATCAAGGCTTCATCAATCGGCTTTACGAAGCGCATATCGACCACGGTCGCATCCAGTGCTTCAGCCGCTTTCAGGGCCTCGTTCAGTTGTACACCGAACACCAGCATTGCAGTGCCGC
The DNA here is from genome assembly GCF_963971045.1 of Pseudomonas sp. EL_65y_Pfl2_R95. Lineage (NCBI taxonomy): Bacteria > Pseudomonadati > Pseudomonadota > Gammaproteobacteria > Pseudomonadales > Pseudomonadaceae > Pseudomonas > Pseudomonas sp. EL_65y_Pfl2_R95. The sequence goes on from NZ_CAXAOV010000006.1 coordinate 52,662, forward strand.
TGCCTTGGCGACGGATCACGCCTTTGCCAATTTCAAGCGGCTCGAGGCCAGATTCAATCACCGCACCGGGGCCAGTGCCGCGTGGATAGCGCACGGCGGCCGGGCCGTTAAACAGGTGGCCGGTGGTCAGCATGCGGCGCAATTCGTTTTCATCGCTCGGAGTCATCACCAGCATGCCGGGGATGCAGCGCAAGTAGGTGATGTCGAAGCTGCCGGCGTGGGTCGGGCCGTCTTCACCGACCAAGCCTGCGCGGTCGATGGCAAACAATACATCGAGGTGTTGCACGGCAACGTCGTGAATCAGTTGGTCATAGGCGCGTTGTAGGAAGGTCGAGTAGATCGCCACAACCGGCTTGCTGCCTTCGCAAGCCATGCCGGCTGCGAGGGTCACCGCATGCTGCTCGGCGATTGCCGTATCGAAATAGCGGTCTGGGTATTGCTCGCTAAAGGCGACCAGGTCAGAGCCTTCCTTCATCGCCGGGGTAATGCCAAGCAGGCGTGGATCCTGCGCAGCCATGTCGCACAGCCACTGACCGAAAACGCTGGAGTACTTAGGCCCGGCCGGCTTTTTCGCTGCGTTCTGCGGAGCGGGGCGGTTTACCGGCTCAAGTTTGGTGATTGCATGGTAGCCAATGGGGTCTGCTTCGGCGGGAGCGAAGCCTTTGCCCTTGGTGGTGATGACATGCAGAAACTGCGGGCCTTCGAGGTCGCGCATATTGCGCAGCGTGGCCAGCATGGTCGGCAGGTCGTGGCCATCAATTGGGCCGATGTAATTCCAGCCGAGCTCTTCAAACAGCGTACCCGGGACCAACATGCCTTTGGCGTGCTCTTCGGTTTTGCGGGCGATTTCCCACGCGCCAGGAAGACGTGAAAGCACTTTCTTACTGCCTTCACGCATGCTCGCGTAAGTGCGGCTGGAAAGAATCTTCGCCAGATAATTGGACAGCCCGCCAACATTGCGCGAGATCGACATGTCGTTGTCGTTGAGCACCACCAACATGTTGGCTTTGAGGTCGGACGCGTGGTTCAACGCCTCGAAAGCCATGCCCGCAGTCAGCGCACCATCACCGATAACGGCCACACTTTTACGGTTGCTGCCCTGAATTTTGGCGGCAACAGCCATACCCAGTGCGGCACTGATTGAAGTGCTTGAGTGGCCGACGCCAAAGGTGTCGTACTCGCTTTCACTGCGCCGGGGGAATGCGGCAACACCGTCCTTTTGGCGGAGCGTGCTCATGCGCTCGCGGCGACCGGTGAGGATTTTATGGGGGTAGGCTTGATGACCAACGTCCCACACCAGGCGGTCGTCGGGGGTATCGAAAACATAATGCAGAGCAATCGTCAGCTCGACTACGCCAAGGCCCGCGCCAAAGTGACCGCCGGTCTGGCCAACGGTGTAAAGCAGGTATTGGCGCAGTTCGTCGGCCAGGGTTTCCAGCTCGGCCTCACCCAAGCGGCGCAGCTCGGTCGGCGTATTCGCGCGGTCAAGCAAGGGCGTCAGCGGGCGTTCGCGGGGAATCTCGTGGAAAGTCGTCGGCATCAGGCGAATCGTTATAAATACAAAGATGCGCCAGTTTACCCGAAGCCCCGCACTGTACCCAAATAAGAAGTGGCCAATCAGCAGCAGAGGACGCCGCTCAATCACTGCTTTGACCACTTTAGGTCTGAAAATAAAACCCTACCAGGCATCGATATAACCGCGTTTCCCCGTTTTTTCTGCTGACGGGGCAGGGGTTGAATTGAGACCGCGAATCAACCAGCCTCGGGTTTGTTCGGGATCAATCACCGCGTCGATCTCAAGGAAGCTGGCCATATTGATCGCCTTGCCATTGGCATAAGCCTTGGTGACGAGCTTGTCGAACAGCTGCTGGCGCGCTTGCTCCGATTCGGCCGCCGCCAACTCTTTGGCAAAGCCCAGGCGAACCGCGCCCTCCAAGCCCATTGCACCGAATTCACCACTGGGCCAGGCGATGGTGAACAGCGGTGAGTGGAAGCTACCGGCGGCCATGGCTTGCGCGCCCAAACCGTAACCTTTGCGCAATACGACGGTGAAGAACGGCACGCTCAGGCTGGCGGCTACAACGAACATGCGTGATACATGGCGTACGGTGGCTTGTTGCTCGGCTTGTGGGCCGACCATAAAACCGGGCGTGTCGCACAGCGATACCAGTGGGATATCAAAGGCATTGCACAGCTGCATAAAGCGCGCGGCTTTATCGCCACTGACGGCGTCAATGGCACCGCCGAGATGGGCCGGGTTATTGGCCAGTAAACCAAATGGCTGGCCTTCGATGCGGATAAACGCGGTGATCATGCCCGGGGCAAATTCGCGGCGCAGTTCCAGCACTGAGCCTTGATCGGCCAGGGTTTCGATGACGTGGCGAATGTCATAAACCCGCAGACGATTTTCTGGAATCAAGTGGCGCAACTTGCGCTGGTCGCTGCATTGCCAGTCGTTTAGCGCGCCTTGAAAGTACCCCAGGTAGTGCTTGGCGGCGCTGACTGCTTCGGCTTCATCCTCGACCAACAGATCAATCACCCCATTGGGGCTTTGTACGCTGGTTGGGCCAACTTGTTCAGCGGTGTAGCTGCCCAGACCACCGCCTTCAATCATCGCCGGCCCCGCCATGCCGATGCTGGCGTTGCGGGTGGCGATGATCACATCGCAGCACCCCAGCAGCGCGGCGTTACCTGCGAAACAACGGCCAGACACCACGCCGACCAGCGGCACCCGTCCAGACAGTTTGGCCATGCCAACAAAGGTGTGGCAGTCGAGCCCGGCGACACCGACGAAATCCGTGTCACCAGGGCGACCACCGCCGCCTTCGGCGAACAGCACCACGGGCAGGCGCCATTGCTCGGCCAGTTGCAGCATGCGGTCGGTTTTCTTGTGGTTCATCACTCCCTGGGTGCCGGCAAATACCGTGTAGTCGTAGGCGATGGCCATGCAGCGTGCGGCTTTACTGCCAAACAGTTCGGCGTTGATGGTGCCGGTACCGGCGACTAAACCATCGGCAGGGCTTTGTTCAATCAGTTCATCCAGCGAACGCCGGCGCCGTTGCGCGGCAATCGCCAGTGCGCCGTACTCACTGAAGCTGCCTTGGTCAAGCAGGTCGGCGAGGTTCTCCCGGGTGGTGCGCTGCTGGGTTTTACGACGCTTGGCGACGGCATGGGGCCGTCCTTCATCAAGGGTGATTGCATGGCGTTCAAGGACCTCACCGAGGTCGGCGCGAATATGCTCAAGGTCGATCGCTTCTTCGTTGAGCATTTGCTCGCCGGTAACGTCCGCAGGTTCAATAAACACCAACGCTGCGCCTTGGCTAACAATACTGCCGGGCTTAACTGCAAGGCTGTGGACAATGCCGCTGTGTTCGGCCTTGATCTCAAGCTCCATTTTCATGGCTTCAAGCACCGCGATGGTTTCGCCCTTGGCCACGCTATCGCCTACGTCAACCTGCAAACTGACGATCACGCCGCTGCTGGGCGCGCATAGTGCTTCACAACCCTGAGGCACCTGGCTGATGCTCGTCGCGCTGCTTGATGTGCCAGCGCTGTGATTGAAATAGTGGTGCGGATGGGCGGATGCCTGCGCACCCAGCAGTGCGCTCAGTTGGCTTTCGACGAAGCGTGTATTGACTTGATTGCGCGCTACTTCGGGAAGTTGCAGCACGCTTTGCAGCAGGCCAATCGAATGGCTTACCCCTTCGATATTGAACTCGCACAGCGCGCGATACGCCTTGCGCAACGCACTTGGGTAATCCGGCGCATGCACAATCAGCTTGGCCAGCAGGGAGTCGTAACTCGGGTTGACGCTGTAGCCGGGATAGCCGTAGCCATCAACCCGCAAACCCGGGCCGCTCGGGGGTTGATAGGCGCTCAAGGTACCTGCGGCTGGGTGCGTGGTGCCGTCGCTAGCGAGGGTTTCCATGTTGATCCGTAATTGCACGGCGCAGCCATTAATAGTCGGCGGCTCGAGCAGATTGAGCTCGGCCAACGAGTCACCCATGGCCAGTTTGAGCTGGGTTTGCAGCAGGTCAACGCCGGTGATTTGTTCGGTGATGGTGTGCTCAACCTGAATCCGTGGGTTGGCTTCCATAAAGTAGAAGTGCTGGGGACTGTCGTTATCGACAAGGAACTCGAAGGTGCCGATACCTTGATAATTAACCTTGCTGGCAAGCTTGAGCGCCGCATCAATCATGCGCTGGCGGGTGTCCGGTGACAGGTCCGGGCTGGGGGCGATTTCGATGATTTTTTGCTGACGCCGCTGCAGGCTGCAATCACGCTCCCAGAGATGACTCACCGCGCCGCTGCCATCACCCAGCACTTGAATTTCAATGTGCCGGGCGTTGCTCACCAATTGCTCGATGTACAGCGAATCAATGCCAAAGGCGCTGCGAGCTTCGGACTGGCAGCGTTTGAATGCGTCGGGCAAATCTGCAGGCGTGAACACCGCCCGCATGCCGCGTCCGCCGCCACCCGCCAGCGCCTTGAGCATAACCGCCGCCGAGTCGCCGAGGCTGTGCATAAAATCTTGGGCTTGCTGCAGGTCTATGGCCTGATTGATGCCGCGTACCAGTTGCACATCGCAGCGTTCAGCCAATGCACGGGCTTGGGCTTTGTCGCCAAACAGGTGCAGGACTTCAGCGCTTGGGCCGATAAAGCGGATGCCGGCCGCGGCACATTGACGTGCCAACTCAGGGTTTTCTGCCAGAAAACCATAGCCGGGATGGATGGCATTGCAGCCTTGCTCCTGAGCGAGAGCGATCAGTTGGCTGATGTCCAGGTACGCGGCCACCCCGCGACCCTTGAGCGCCACTGCGCTGTCAGCGGCGCGTACATGCAGTGAGGCGGCGTCGTCCTCTGCATAGACCGCCACGCTGCGCAGATTCATGTCGGCAGCCGCGCGGGCGATGCGGATGGCGATTTCGCCGCGATTGGCAATCAACAAGGCTGAAACGGGCATGGCAACGGCTCCGGAATTGTTATTCTGGTGACCATCTTATGCACTGTGCAGGCGAGGTAAACAAAGCCTTATCGGCTGATCGACAAGGTATTTGTTTGAGTGATTGTGGCTGAGCATGCGGCGCCTGAATGATTCAGGCGACCGACAAATTAATTGCGCCGCTCAACGATATAACGGGCCAGCATGCGCAGTGGTTCCGCAGCGGCGCCCAGGTCTTCAAGCGCAGCCAAAGCATGGTCACGTAATTCGAGGGCGTAGGCTTTGGCATTGGGCAGGCCCAATAGCGCCGGGTATGTCGGCTTGTCATTGGCCTGATCTTTCCCTTGGGTTTTGCCCAGCGTGCTGGTGTCGCTTTCGATATCGAGAATATCGTCCTGCACCTGGAAGGCCAGCCCTATAGCTTGAGCATAGCGTTGCAAGGCGGTTAAGACCTTTGGTTCGGCATTGCCGCTTGCCAGTGCGCCAAGCGCTACGCTGGCTTCGATCAAGGCGCCGGTTTTGTGCCGGTGCATGTTTTCCAGCGCGGCTTGGCCGAGCGCTTGGCCCACGGAGCCCAAGTCGATTGCCTGCCCGCCGACCATGCCCGCCGGACCGGAGGCGCGGGCGAGGGTGGCAATCATCTCCAGGCGCAATTCAGCGCTGAGCGGATTCAATTCAGCACTGCTGAGCACTTCAAAGGCCAGGGTTTGCAAACCGTCACCGGCCAGAATCGCAGCGGCTTCGTCGAAGGCTTTGTGGGTAGTGGGTTTGCCACGACGCAGGTCGTCATCATCCATGGCGGGTAAGTCGTCATGGACCAACGAGTAAGCATGGATCAGCTCGACCGCGCAGGCAGCGCCATTGGCGTGCTCGACGTTGCCGCCGAGTGCTTCGCAGGCGGCATAGGCCAGCAAGGGTCGGACCCGTTTGCCGCCATTGGTGACGCTGTAGCGCATGGCGTGGTAAAGGCGTTGCAGGTCTGGCTGTGGCGCAACAAACAAGCGCTCAAGGGCGGCATCTACCCGCTGTTGGCACTGAGCCTGGTAGGCTTCAATCATGCTTGTTTGTCCGCGTCGAAGGGCGCCTCCTCCAGTTCGCCATTGCGCTCCAGCAGCAGGCTGACCTTCTGCTCAGCTTGCGCCAGTGCAGCTTGGCAATCGCGGGTCAAACGGATGCCTTGTTCGAATGCAGTCAGTGAGTCTTCGAGCGACATTTCGCCGTTTTCCAGGCGTTCGACCAAGCTTTGTAGCTCAGTCAGGGATTGCTCAAAATCAGCAGCAGCTTTCTTGCGGGCCATGGCGGGTGTTCTCGGCGGGAAATCAACGGGCATCTATCGCCCGCGACACTAGCAGAGACGAGGCTTTCGGGCAAATTAAGCCGATCTTGTTCGACATCTGACAAGACCGATAGGCGGCCTGTAAAAAAGCAACACTCATGGAGTCGAACCGCCCTGACAATCACATAAAGCCTGAAATTTTATACTTTCTTTACGCCATTGGCGCCTTAGTCCAATCGAACCTTTACGCTTGAAATCCGAGAATTAGTCCTGCGCCGTTGGGGCGTTTTCGGAGCCGTGATTATGAATCTTCTCGATGGACTGTCGCTGAGTTTGGCACTAGGCCTGTTCTTTTACCTGTTACTTGCGCTGATGCGCGCTGAGCGGGGGTAGGAGGCCTTATGCAAGTCCAAGATTACTGGCTGATTCTGGCTTTCTTTGTGATGGTGTTGGTGCCTTCGCCGTTTTTGGGACGTTACATATTCCGCGCCATGGAAGGCCAGCAGACCTTGCTTAGCCCGATTTTGCTGCCCGTTGAGCGGTTGTGCTATCGCCTTGCGGGTGTTGATAGCCAAGCCGAGCAAGACTGGAAGGGCTACAGCTTGGCGCTGTTGGCTTTTACCCTTATATGCCTGGCCGGGCTGTTTGCCATTTTGATGTTGCAAGGGATGCTGGGTTTAAATCCGCAGCAACTTGCCCCAATGAGTTGGTCGCTGGCCCTCAATACCGCAGTCAGTTTCGTCACTAACACCAATTGGCAGGCCTATAGCGGCGAAGCGTCACTGAGTTATTTCAGTCAGATGCTGGGGCTTGGTGTCCAAAACTTTATCAGCCCGGCAGTGGGCCTGGCTGTGCTGGTGGTTTTTTGCCGGGGGATTACCCGGCGCTCAAGCAACAGTATTGGCAACTTCTGGGTGGATCTGACGCGTGGCGTGCTCTACGTGCTACTGCCGTTTTGCCTATTGCTGGCGCTGTTCCTGGTGTGGCAGGGCGTGCCGCAAACGTTTATGGCTTATGTGCATGCCAAAACGTTATTGGGGGCGGATCAGACTATTCCGCTTGGGCCAGCCGCCAGCCAGATCGCGATCAAGCAGCTGGGTACCAATGGCGGTGGGTTCTTCGGTGTCAACTCTGCGCACCCCTTCGAGAATCCGACGGCCTGGAGCAACCTGTTCGAGATGGCGTCGATTCTGCTGATCCCCGCAGCGCTGCTGTTCACCTTTGGTCACTATGCCAAAGACTTGCGGCAAAGTCGGGCGCTGCTGGCGAGCATGCTGATTCTGTTTATTCTCGGCTTTGGCGTGACCCTCTACGCTGAACTGCAACCCAATCCCACATTAACGGCACTGCCCATTGAACAATCTGGATCGCTGGAGGGTAAGGAGAGTCGTCTGGGGATTGCCGCATCGGCGCTCTGGGCCGTGGCGACTACTGCTGCGTCCAACGGTTCGGTGAATGCCATGCACGACAGTTTTAGCGCGCTCGGTGGGATGGTTCCGCTGCTGAACATGATGCTTGGTGAGATCATTTTTGGCGGTGTGGGTGCAGGTCTTTACGGGATGTTGCTGTTCGTATTGATCGCCGTGTTTCTTGCCGGTTTGATGATTGGACGCACGCCGGAATACCTCGGCAAAAAGCTTGAGGCGCGCGAAGTGCGGCTGTTAGTCATGACGCTGTTGGTCATGCCCGTCGGTGTGCTGGTATTTGCTGCCTTGGGTTTAAGTCTGACGGGTCCTGCGATGTCGATTACCAACCCCGGGCCACATGGCTTTAGCCAGATCTTGTATGCCTACACATCAGGTACCGCCAACAACGGTTCCGCCTTTGCCGGGTTTGGTGCCAATACGCCGTATCACAACCTGATGATCGCATTGGCCATGCTGCTCGGGCGATTCGGTTTCATCCTGCCAATACTGGCGATAGCCGGGAGTTTGGCGGCGAAGAAATCGGCCCCGCAAGACGGCCACAGCTTCCCGACCCACGGCCCGCTGTTTGTCATGCTGCTGACACTGGTGATTTTGCTTGTTGGTGGTTTGACCTTCTTGCCCGCGCTAGCGCTCGGCCCTGTCGCGGAACATTTGACCCTGCTGCAGGGCTTTTAAGGGAGACCCATGATGAATGCCCATACTCAAACGCAACACCCGCAGGCAAAGACCCTGACTCATGGCAAAACCAGTCTTTCGGCACTGTGGCAGCCGGCGGTTCGTCAGGCTTTTATGAAGTTGGACCCGCGCCAGTTACAGCGTTCTCCCGTGATGCTGGTCGTCGCGCTAACGGCGATTGTCACTACTGTGCTGTGCTTTATACCCAATCCGGCAGTGAACACAGGGCTGGCAGTGCAGATAGCGCTGTGGCTGTGGTTCACCGTGTTATTTGCAAACTTTGCCGAGGCGCTGGCGGAGGGACGTGGCAAGGCCCGGGCCGATAGCCTCAGGACCGGCAGCCAAGGGCTCGGCGCGCGCAGGCTAACTCAGTCGGGCGAGTATCAGTCTGTTGCAGCAAGTGAATTGCGTCGCGGTGATGTTGTTCGGGTTGAGGCGGGAGAGCAAATTCCCGGTGATGGCGAAGTTATCGAAGGTATCGCTGCCGTCAATGAGGCTGCTATCACAGGTGAATCGGCCCCGGTGATTCGTGAGTCAGGCGGCGACCGTTCTGCCGTCACCGGTAACACCACCGTGGTGTCTGACTGGTTGTTGGTGAAGATCACCGCTAACCCTGGTGAGTCGACCTTGGACCGGATGATCGCCTTGGTTGAAGGCGCGCGGCGGCAGAAAACGCCAAACGAAATGGCGCTGGACATGCTGTTGATCGGCCTGACACTGATTTTTCTGGTAGTGGTCGCCACATTGCAGCCCTTCGCCCGTTACGCCGGAGGTGACGTGCCGCTGGTTTACTTGGTGGCGTTATTGGTGACGCTTATTCCCACCACTATTGGTGGCTTGCTCTCGGCCATTGGCATCGCGGGGATGGACCGCCTGGTTCGGCTCAATGTTATTGCCAAGTCGGGCCGAGCAGTTGAGGCCGCGGGAGATGTGCATGTGTTACTGCTCGATAAGACAGGCACCATCACCTTCGGCAATCGGCGTTGCAGTGCATTGATCGAGGCGCCTGGTATTGCTCAGCAGAATCTGGCTCAAGCGGCATTGCTTTCATCGCTGGCCGATGACACCGCTGAAGGTAAATCAATCGTCGAATATATTCGTAATCTTGGGCCTGTCCAGGAACCGGTGCGCTCGGCAATCCATGCGATCGCTTTCAGCGCTGAAACACGATTATCTGGGGCCGACCACAACGGTCACAGCTACCGTAAAGGTGCCGTTGATGCAGTGCTTGCCTACCTCAATATGAATCGGGCTGACATGCCTGCTGCAATGGCGCGGACCGTCGACAAGATTGCTCAAAGCGGTGGTACACCGTTGCTGGTGGCAGGAGATGGCAGTTTACTGGGCGCTATCCATCTCAAAGATGTGGTCAAGCCAGGTATTCGTGAACGTTTCGCTGAGTTGCGCGCCATGGGCATTCGTACCGTGATGGTTACTGGCGATAACCCATTGACTGCTGCTGCCATCGCCGCCGAGGCAGGTGTTGATGATGTGATCGCCGAGGCTACGCCCGAGAAAAAGCTGCAACGTATTCGCAGTGAACAGGCCGAGGGGAAAATGGTTGCCATGTGTGGTGATGGCGCCAATGACGCTCCGGCGCTGGCTCAGGCTGACGTCGGCATGGCGATGAATGATGGCACTCAAGCCGCGCGTGAGGCGGCCAATCTGGTTGATCTTGATTCCGATCCCACCAAGCTGCTTGATGTGGTGCGAGTCGGTAAAGAGTTACTGGTCACCCGTGGAGCGCTTACCACGTTCTCGGTGGCCAATGATGTCGCCAAATACTTCGCCATATTGCCTGCGCTTTTTATTGGGGTTTACCCGCAGCTAGGTGTGCTTAACGTGATGCAACTGCACAGCTCGCAAAGCGCGATTCTCTCGGCAATTGTATTTAACGCGCTAATCATCGTTGCCCTAATCCCGCTGGCACTGCGCGGAGTGAGCGTGCAAGCAACAGATGCAGCCAGCCTGCTGCGCAACAACCTGTTGATCTATGGATTGGGCGGTTTGCTGGCTCCTTTCGTCGGTATCAAGTTGATCGACATGCTGTTGGTGGCAGTTGGCTTGGTTTGATGTTTTCTGGTGTGTTTAAAGATGGTTGCACAGGCGCTGTATAGAATTTGGAGAGTCGATTATGTTTAAGCAAATCCGCCCGGCGTTGAGTCTTTTGGCGTGTATGACGGTGCTCACTGGCGTGGTTTATCCGTTGACTGTGACCGCCATCGCTCAAGTAGCTTTTCCAGTGCAAGCCAATGGCAGTCTGATACATGATGCTCAGGGTGAGGTGCGCGGCAGTAGATTGCTGGCGCAGCGCTTTGAGGGCGCGCAATGGTTCCAGCCACGTCCCTCAGCAGGCGATTACGCAACAGTGGCCAGCGGTGCGAGCAATTTAGCGCCTAGTAATCCTGCATTGGCTAAGCGAATCGCCGAGGATGCCATGCGTTGGCAGGTTGCCGGGCAAGGCGCTGTACCTATGCAACTAGTAACGACATCGGGCAGTGGTCTTGATCCGCATTTATCACCCGCTGCGGCGCGTTATCAGGTGGCGCGCATCGCCGGTGAGCGCAATATGCCTAAAGCAGTACTTGAGCGGCTCATTGATGCGCAGCTAGAAGCACCTTTAATTGGGCCTGAAGTGGTCAATGTGCTAGCGCTTAACATGGCGCTGGCGGAAAATCAGAGTCTGTCCCGCGCTGAGTAAGCCTATGAGCGATGTAACCCAAGCCGACGCCCTGCTGGCTGATTTACCCAGAGGTACGCGAGGTCGGCTCAAGGTGTTTTTAGGGGCTGCACCGGGTGTTGGTAAAACCTTTGCCATGCTCCAGGCTGCTCAGGCGCAGCAGCGCATGGGCAGCGATGTGCGGGTAGGGGTTGTAGAAACTCATGGGCGCACTGAAACCGAAGCGATGTTGGTTGGCTTGCCGCAACAAGCGCAGCGCAAGTTGGAGTATCGCGGCGTGATGATGAGCGAGATGGACCTGGACGCCATTCTCGCACAGCCGCCAACGCTGGTATTGGTCGATGAGTTAGCCCATAGCAATGCCCCCGGCAGTCGTCACAGTAAACGCTGGCAAGACGTGCAGGAGTTGCTCGATGCCGGCGTCGATGTATTCACCACGGTCAATGTTCAGCATCTCGAATCGCTCAATGACCAAGTGCGGGATATCACCGGCGTGCAAGTGCGCGAAACCTTGCCGGATTGGGTGCTGCAAGAAGCCGATGAGATTCTGCTAATCGATCTGCCTACCCGAGAGCTGCTTGAGCGCTTACGTGAGGGTAAGGTTTATGTGCCGGAGCAAGCGCGTGCCGCAATAGATGCTTTTTTCAGTCAGACTAACCTGACTGCCTTGCGTGAGTTGGCAATGCAAACGGCGGCTGCGCGAGTTGATGCCGAGCTGACTCGCCGTTACCGGCTACAGGGTTTGGATGCCCCTGCGTTGCGTGGACGGCTTTTGGTGGGTATCGACGGCGATACTCAGGCCGAGCGTTTGGTGCGTCATGCGTGGAGGGTAGCAGAGCGTCGTCACCTGCCTTGGTCTGTAGTGCATATCGATACCGGTAGACCCCGCGATGAGCAACGATTGAGTTCATTACAAGCTGCGCAACAGCTGGCCGAGCGTTTGGGAGCGGAAGTCGTCAGCTTACGTGGCGGCGAGTGTGCGAAAACCTTACTTGAACATGCGCGAGAGCGCCGCGCCAGCCTGATTCTGGTGGGGCGAAGTCGTGCAGGATTCTGGCGCCGCTGGTTTGGGCGGGGGCTTGCCGAACGCTTGATGCTCAAAGGCCAGGGGCTGGAAATCTCGGCACTGGACTGCGAGCCAGAACGAAGGGTACAGCACCGCCGGATCAGGCCTGCGCTAATCTGGCGAAACTACCTACAGGCATTGGTTGCAGCAGTTCTGGCCGCAGGTGTAGCTCTAGGGTTATCGCAGGTGCTTGAGCTGCCTAATATCTCGCTGGTGTTCCTTGCGGCAGTCCTGGTTGTGGCAGTGCGCAGCAGTTTAGGGCCCGCGTTGGCCTGTGCTGGCTATTCGTTTCTGGCGTACAACTTTTTGTTTATCCCGCCGACACTGACCTTGAGTATTGCGCGGCAAGAGGATGTCCTGACCTTGCTGTTTTTTTTGCTGATGGCGGCATTGACTGGCAACTTGGCCAGTCGTCAGCGTCAGCAACTGGAGGCCTTGCGAGATACTCAGGCGCAGACAACTGCATTGCTCGAGTTATCCAGCAAGCTGACGGCTGCTACTGATCGTCAGGCTGTGCTCAGCGCGGCCATGCAGCAGTTTTCACTGTGGCAAGATGTGGACACCAGTATTCTGGAGCGTGGGAACGACGATGTGTGGAAGGTTGAGGCTGGGGCTCAACGCGTACTTACAGACCAAGAGCGAGCTGCTGCCGATTGGGCGTGGCAGCACAGCCAGCCAGCAGGGCTGGGTACCGATACCTTACCGGGAGGGCGCTGGTGGTGGTGGCCGCTGGCGGGTGAAACCGGCACCTTCGCCATGCTTGGAGTCAGCCCTAAAAATGGCGCACCCATGGCCAGTGCGCAGCGTCGCTTGATTGCAGCGCTCGCCCAACCGCTGGCGCAGGCATTAAGCCGCGCGCAGCTTGCTCAGGATTTGGAGGCGGCGCGCCTGCACGGCCAAACCGAAGAGTTACGCAGTGCCTTGCTGGCTTCGGTTTCCCACGATTTACGCACGCCACTGACGGTGATGCGCGGTTCAATCGAGAGCTTGCTGACGTTAGGCGAGCAAATACCTGCTGCCGATCGTAAGGATCTGTTGGAAAGCACCCGTGATGAAGCAGCGCGCCTCGATCGATATATTCAGAACCTGCTCGATATGACCCGACTTGGCCATGGTGCACTTAAACTTGCGCGGGACTGGGTAGCACCCTGCGATATCATCTCCAGTGCCATGCAGCGATTACGTTTGGTGCTCGAACCGCTTAAGGTTGAACTCTCGATCAATAATGATCTGCCGCTGTTATATGTGCATGCGGCGTTGATCGAGCAAGCACTGGTCAATGTGCTGGAGAATGCGGCGCGCTTTTCCCCCGCTGACGGTCGGTTGCGCCTTGTGGCGCAAGCCGATGGCAAAGAGTTGCGTATTGCAGTCAGTGATCAAGGGCCGGGCATTCCTGAGCATGAGCGCGATAAGATTTTCGATATGTTCTATACAGTTGCCCGTGGTGATCGCGGCGGCCAGGGTACTGGCTTGGGCTTGGCGATTTGCCAAGGTATGTTGGGGGCTCACGGCGGCCGGGTTAGCGTCGGTGAAGGGCTTGATGGGCGGGGGGCGACTTTGACTCTGCATATACCGTTATCGCCGCAACCGATCATGGAAAGCGAATCAGTATGAGCAGTAATCAGCCGACTGTTTTAGTCATTGATGATGAAGCGCAGATTCGCAAGTTTTTGCGTATCAGCCTTGTGGCTAAAGGCTACAGGGTGATCGAAAGTGCTGATGGCGGCGATGGGTTGGCCCAAGCTGCATTGGGCAAGCCCGACATGGTGGTGCTGGATCTCGGCTTGCCAGATATGGATGGCCAACAAGTGCTGCGAGAATTACGCGACTGGTCGCAAGTTCCGGTGCTGGTGCTGTCGGTACGCTCAGGTGAAGGGGACAAAGTGACAGCGTTGGATGCAGGTGCCAACGACTACATGACCAAGCCGTTTGGCATCCAGGAGTTTTTGGCACGAGTAAGGGTGTTGCTGCGCCAGGCGGGTAGCGGCGAGCAAACCCAGGCAGTCATCCGTTGTGGGCCGTTGAGTGTGGATTTCGCTTATCGCCGGGTGACGCTCAATGCATTGGAGGTTGCGTTGACCCGTAAGGAATATGCAGTGTTGGCCATACTTGCACGCCACTTGGGTCGTGTTGTCACCCAGCAGCATTTGCTCAAAGATGTCTGGGGCGCGAGTCACACCGATGACAGCCATTATCTGCGTGTGGTTATTGGCCATTTACGACAAAAGCTCGGCGATGACCCCACCGCGCCGCGCTTTATTATCACCGAGGCGGGTGTGGGCTATCGGTTGCTGGAGGGCTGACTCGCGAGGTTCTGCGCGCACCGCACGGAGCGCATGCCCCTCAGGAGTGATTTGCCGGAGGGGTCACACGGCTACGCGTTTAGCACCGGTTTTGATGTGGGTGCTGTACAGCGTTAAACCAGTAAAGGCTAAGCCGCCGGCAAGGTTGCCCAGGACCGTCGGGATCTCGTTCCAGATCATGTAATCCATGACGGAGAAGTTGCCGCCCATGATCATGGCCGAGGGGAACAAGAACATATTGACGATCGAATGTTCGAAACCCATAAAGAAGAACAGCATGATCGGCATCCACATGGCGATGACTTTGCCGCTGACCGTGGTTGAAATCATCGCGCCGACCACACCCATTGATACCATCCAGTTGCACAACATTCCGCGCAGGAATATCGTCATCCAGCCACCCGCGCCGTACTCTGCGTAGCCGAGGGTGCGGGCTTCACCGATGCCGGCGATCTTGGCGCCGACCGCGCCCGGGTCGGCGTTAAAGCCATAGGTGAATACAAAGGCCATCATCAAAGCCACGGTCAAAGCGCCGCCAAGGTTGCCGAGACAAACCCAGCCCCAGTTGCGCAGCACACCATTGACTGTGACGCCGGGGCGTCTGTCGAGTAACGCCAGTGGCGTGAGTACAAAGACCCCGGTGAGCAAATCAAAGCCCATTAAGTAGAGCATGGAAAAACCCACGGGGAATAACACCGCGCCGAGCAGGGGTGAGCCGGTTTGTACGGCAATGGTGATGGCGAAAGCAGCGGCCAGCGCGAGGATTGCGCCGGCCATAAAAGCGCGGATCAGCGTATCGCGGGTGGACATGAAAACCTTGGACTCGCCAGCGTCGACCATCTTGGTGACGAACTCTGAGGGCATGAGATAGGACATTGCGATCTCCTTACGAATTAGGTGTGCGGCCAGCCGGGGTTGCAGTTGTGCAGGAGGCTGGCGCGCAAGACGACGCGATAGGTAAAAAGCATTACCAGACGCTGTAAGGCAGGAACTTGCCATTAAGGGTGATTACGACGCGGTCGCCCTTGGGGTCTTCGACTTTATCGACATGCATGGCGAAATCGATGGCGCTCATGATGCCGTTGCCGAATTTTTCCTGTATCACATCTTTCAGCGTGTCGCCGTAGACGCCGACTACTTCGTACAGGCGATAAATCAGTGGGTCCTGCGGGACTGCGAAGTCCCATGTTTTGGTCGGGAATGCAGTCAGGGCCGCGGCCACTTCCTCGTTCAGTTCAAGCACCTCACACAGGTGTTTGGCAACTTCAGGGGTGGCGCTGTTCATGCCATAGCAGACCGAAGCCAGCCATACTGGCGACTTGCCAATGGCGGTGCTCAAACTGTCCCAGCTCATTTCCTTACGCGCTTTGGCGGCCATTATCAGGTGATGCATTTCTTCTTTATTCATGGCGAGTCTCTCCTCAAGCTAATGTTGGTATCGCGTGCAGCGGCACGATGCGCTGTGGCTTGTGGGATGAATTGCGAGACTTGTGCCAACTTTAGATAGGGCAGTAACCGCCTGAAAAATATGAACTTATTCGCGCCTTGCTGAAATAATTGAAATACGAATATTCGTTATTAACGACATCCCGTTAACGTGTTTACGGTATTTCGTGTATTTATAACGCACCTACTTTGACCGCTATTAAATGCAGGGCTTGGATGATGAAGCGTTCAGTGATCGATGATGCCTTTGCCAGCGCTCCACAAGCCATGTTGATTGTGGATCCTGTGGCTGATGCGTTGTTGCAGATAAACACCGCCGGCCTGAGCCTGTTGAAATGCTCGGCAAGTGCTTGCGCTGGCCTGCGCTTCAGCCATTTTTTCGGCGATGGGATCGCGCTTTGGGTCAGCTTTACCGATGAGGCATTGGCCCGTGGTGAGGCCTGGTCGGATGATCTCAATGTGCTTGATTTGCAGCGCATCCCCCATGCCGTTGAAGTGAATGCGCGGCTGATGACGGATGGCAAACGCATCCTGTTTATGATTCAGCCGCGGGACCTGCTGGAGAAGCGTCGTAATCATTCTGAGGCAAGGCGGCAGCACCGTTTGGGCCATGTTGGATGGGAGCGCATTTCGCAGGTATTCGAGCGCATTGAGCGGCAAAATCGCCTAATTCTGGGGGCTGTCGGTGAAGGCATTTACGGGCTCGACGCCAAAGGCCAGACCACTTTCGTCAACCTTGCTGCCGAGCGCATTCTGGGTTGGAGTGCCAGCGATATGATTGGACACGACGCGCATCAGATGTTCCATCACACCCACAAGGATGGCAGTCGTTTTGCGGTGCAGCAGTGCCCAATACATGCCTCATTCAGTGATGGTCAGGTGCATCAGGTCGATAATGAGGTGTTCTGGCATAAAAATGGTGAGGCCATTGCGGTGGAGTACACCAGTACGCCGATCTTCGAGATGGGCCGCTTGGTCGGCGCGGTGGTGCTTTTTCGCGATATTCGCGAGCGGCAGCAAGCTGAGTTGAAGTTGCGTGAAGCGCTCAATGAGGTTGAACAGTTAAAGCAGCGTCTGGAACTTGAGAACCAATACCTGCAAGAAGAAATAAAAGCCGAGCGAAATCATCATGACATCGTTGGCGAAAGCCCTGCCGTTTTGCATCTGATCCGGCAGATTGAGCTGGTTGCGCCTACCGATGCCAATGTCTTGGTCAGCGGCGAATCCGGTACCGGCAAAGAACTGGTTGCCAGAGCCATTCACGCCAGCAGTCGGCGCAGTGATCGGCCTTTGATTCGGGTTAACTGCGCGGCTATTCCCCGTGATTTATTTGAGAGTGAGTTTTTTGGCCATGTCAAAGGCGCGTTCACCGGCGCTATAAGTGACCGCATTGGCCGGTTCGAGTTGGCTGACGGCGGCACATTATTCCTTGATGAAGTCGGCGAGATTCCCTTGGAGCAGCAAAGTAAATTGCTGCGGGTCCTGCAAGATCAACAGTTCGAGCGGGTGGGCGATAACCTCACGCGGGCAGTGGATGTGCGAGTGATTGCCGCGACCAACCGCGACCTGCGGGAAATGATCAGTGCGGGTTCATTTCGTGAGGACCTGTACTTTCGCCTCAACGTTTTTCCGGTGCGTTCAGTACCGCTGCGCGAACGAGTCGCGGATATTCCTTTGCTCGCCAGTCACTTCTTGCGCCGCGCCTGTGAGTCGTTCAACAAGCACGATGTGCGCTTGCCGCTGGCTCAGGTCGAGGTGCTCAAGCAGTACCCTTGGCCGGGCAATATTCGTGAATTGCAGAACGTGATTGAGCGCCAGGTGATTGTGTCTGTCGACGGGCGTTTGCGCTTTGATGAGCTGCTGGCAACGGGTGCTGATCCAGTTGTAAGCGCGTTAGGTAACGACATCGATGAACCGGTCGCCGACGATGAGCTACAGCGCCAGCTGCGCGACAATACCCTGGCCATGCTCAAGCGCGCCAACGGCAAAGTTTCCGGCGCAGGCGGTGCTGCGCAGTTGTTAGGCCTGAAACCGACGACCTTGGCATCGCGCCTGCAGAAATGGGGAGTCGATCCGCGCGCCTATAAAACCAAGCGCTAAACGCTCTGGTGGAGGTGTTCGACCACATAATCGGCCAGGCACTGTTGGATGTTGCTGAGAATCTTGGTCGAAGCCACCAAGGCTAATTCCGTTGGTGCGGGTGCGACCAGGCCGTGTTGGCCGGTAATGATCTGGTGCTCGGCTCTTATCGCGCTCTGCGGTAGCAGGCTCAAGCCAATGTTGGCGGACACCGCGGCCTGGATACTCGCCAGACTCTGCGAGCAGAACGCGATGTGCCAGCGCCACCCGCTTGCTTCAATTGCACGAATGGCCCGCTCCCGATACAGGCAGCCTTGCTCATAGACCACCAAGGCAATGCTCTGTTGTTGCAAATTCCACTGCGCGCCTGCGACCCACTCAAGTCGTTCAGGCCAGCTAGCAATCGCAGCACTTTGCTCGACATTACGCTTGATCAACGCAAGGTCGAGCTCGCGGCGTTGCAATTGCTCATTGAGATCACAGCTGAGGCCGTTGCGGGTGTCGAGGCGGATGTCGGGAAAGCGTAGGTTAAAGCCCGTCAGCAACTGGATAAGCCGATCCAGCGGGAAATCCTCAGGCACACCAAGGCTGGCCACGCCGCGCATGTCGCGCGTGCTGAGCATGTCGCTGGCTTCCATAGCTAAGCTGACTAAACGCCGGGCGTAGCTGAGCAGGCGCTCCCCATCTTCAGTCAGCTGGATCGACTTGCTGGCGCGGTGCCTGATCAGCAGGGGGCAGCCAACCTGTTCTTCGAGCTTTTTGATTTGCTGGCTGATGGTCGATTGCGTGCGGTTGATGCGATCGCCGGCGCGGGTGAAACCGCCGGAGTCGACAACGCTAACGAAGGTTTTAAGCAGGTCCAGATCAAGCATGGCGGTGGCTTCGATATTGTTAATTGGATAAATGAATTATTTTTTAATCATAATTTAATTTTTAAATTAATACAGTGGCGCCGATGATTGGATAACTCCCCCTCAATGACCAAGAGGCTATGTGTCATGTCACTTCAAACCCTCGCAAAACCGCAATGGCTCACCTTTGATTGCTACGGCACCCTGATCCAGTGGGATGAAGGCTTGCTCCAGTGCGTTCGTGAGTTGCTGGCGCTTAAAGGCATTAGCCAGCGTGAGGCGGACTTCATCCGTGTCTATGATCAATATGAGCACAGCCTGGAGCAGCAACCTGGCTATATGAACTTCCGGCAGATCTCTGAGCAGGCGCTGCGCAGCACGCTGGCAGATTTGGGGGTTGCTTATGAACAGGCCGATGGCGAAGCATTCGTTGCTCGAATTGGCCGCATGCCGCCGTTTCCCGAGGTGGTCGAAACCTTGAGCTGGCTTAAGCAGCAAGGATTCAGACTGTGCATTGTTTCTAATACCGACGACAACATCATCGCCGGTAATGTGGCGCAGTTGGGCGGGTATATCGACCAGGTCATTACCGCGCAACAGGCTCAAGCCTATAAGCCCAATCCGCGATTGTTCGACTTTGCCCACGCCACGCTTGATGTCGAGCGCTCGCAGGTTTTGCATATCTGCGCCAGCCCGCACCTTGATCTGGTTGCCGCACGGGATATGGGGTTTCACTGTGTTTGGATCGACCGCGGCACCGGGCGCGTCGCCCCAGCGGACTACAAACCTGATGCGGTGCTGGCAGCGCTTGATGAGTTGCGGCCGCTATTTGAAAACCTTGGCTGGACCCAGAATTAAGGAGCCGCAGAATGACAAGTCAACTGAGTGCAGGCGACACCCATACCTGGCGCCCCGCTGATTTTGATACGCCCCAGATTCACGCGGCGCGTGTCGACCTCAGTGCATGTCTGCGCATGGCAGCGCATTTGGGGTTGGCGGAAGGTATTTGCAACCACTTCTCGATGCTGGTGCCGGGGCATGCAGATTTATTTCTGGTAAACCCCTTTGGCCTGGCCTTTGCCGAAGTTACTGCTGCCAGCTTGTTGATCTGCGATTTTGACGGGCAAGCGGTATGCGGCGATGGTGCGCCAGAAACCACTGCGTTTTTCATACATGCCCAAGTGCACCGCCTGAACCCAAATGCAGTGGCTGTGTTTCACACCCACATGCCAAACGCCACGGCATTGGCCATGCTCGAAGGCGAGCCATTGCGCTGGGCGGGACAAACAGCATTGAAGTTTTACGGCCGGATCGCGGTGGACGATGGCTTCAATGGTCTGGCGCTGGATAAGCGTGAAGGGCAGCGGATTGCCGCAGCGCTGGGCGATGCGCAGGTGCTGTTTATGAAGAACCACGGGGTGATGGTTATTGGCGCTGATCCGGCATTGGCCTGGGACGATCTTTACTATTTAGAGCGCGCCGCTGAAGTGCAGATTCGCGCCATGAGCACCGGCGTGCCGCTGCAGCCAGTGGCGCCTGAAGTTGCCAAAAAAACAGCTGCGCAAATGCGCATCGGCGAAGCACAGAGTGCCCGTGCGCACCTTGATAGTGTGATACGCCAACTGAGTAAGCAGCAGCCGGCGTTCAAGGGCTAATGGGATAGGATTATTTCGGACAATTAAAAAGCCGGCTTGTGGCCGGCTTTAGGGGGCGGTCGCGGCTCATTTTTGGTAAGCCGTAACTGCCTAAATCTGTGCGCAGTCTTTGTCTGTCGAGCAGCGCGGGCGGGGACTGTAACAAGACGCGGGGCAGGGGGCCACCCCTAACTGTTTCAGCGTTTTAATTAAGCGCCTTGCTATTCATTGGCCGTTCGCTCCAGCCGATAGCCGTAGCCGTAAATGGTCGCAAGTCGCCAACCGTTTTCGGGAGTCAGTCCGAGCTTAGTGCGCAGGCGGTATATGTGGGTGTCCAGCGGGCGTGATGAGTGGATTTCTTCGCGCGGCCAGAACCGTTCATAGAGGTATTCGCGGGAGAGGGGGCGGTCGATATTGCTAATCAAGCATTTTGCCAGGCTGTATTCGCGCTCAGTCAGATTGATCGGTGTGTCGTTACGCTTGACTTGCTGCTCTGTGTCATCAAACAGCAAGTCGTAGACTTCAAGCGATGGGCTTTTGTTTTGTGCAATGCTGCCTTGGCGGCGTAAAACGGCTAGGACTCGGGCTTGCAATTCCTGGCTGCGAAAAGGCTTGTTGATGTAGTCATCGGCGCCTTCATTAAGGGCCAGCACCACATCCTGCTCGCCATTGCGGCTGGTTAGCATGATAACTGGCGGCTGTTGTTCCAGGTGCTTTTTGCTCCAGCGCAGAACAGCCAGTCCACTCACATCCGGCAGTTGCCAGTCGAGAATGAGTAGGTCGAATGTTTCACGTTTTAGCTGCTTGAGTAACTCTTCACCGCGATTGAAGCCATGCAAACTCCAAGGGGCCTCACCCCGCTTTGCAATGCTTTGCAGGGTGAGCGTGATGCGATCGAGCTCAGCTTGTTCGTCATCCAATATTGCTACACGCATAGCTTGGAGTTATCCGTATCCATTTAACGAGTGGGCTGAATCAGGTGAGGCGTTTTTCTTATGCATCGTTCATGAGCAAATCTGAACAAATGTGAGGTTTGCCTAAAATTGCGCCACGCTTTGTTAAATTTACCCCACTTGAAGCTGCTTACAAGCATTTTTAGGTAAGAACTTCTGCGGGATCAAAGCAAGGATTCAAGGAATGCATGGGGGGCAAGGTTGCAGACGGTGTCGGATATGGGGAGTGGCACTTGCGATCGTCTGCCTTGTTGTGAGCGTGCAGCTAATTATGCCGATGATAACCGCTTATGGGCGCGACGCTGACGTGTGTCAGGTACCCGTGTTTGCCCCTGATACACAGGGCACCCTTTTGCTTGGTTATCCATCTATGGATACGACAGAAACAATGGCTCGGCAGAAAGCAGAAAGCCCAAGCGTGCTTGTTGAGCAGGCGCCGGCTCAGCAGGCAAAACCGCGCTGGGTCTTTTGAATTAAATGGTCTGAGTCATCAGCCAGTAAAGGTGTTTGATTCATTGCTCACGGACAGGCGATGGATTGAAGCAAGCGGCATGGAAGCCGTTGATGAAAACGGCAGGCAGGTCCAGGAGGGGCCTTGCCAAAAGCGATTGCAAAGGACCTGTTTAGCGCATTCAACGGTCACGGTTTGAGCCGGTTGATTGCGATGTGAGCCTGCAGTTTTCATATGGAAACAGAGTTTTGTGCTGTGTGCGCAAGTACTTTTGGGAATGTTGGATGGAATCCATGTTGGAGCAAGACTCTCTGATTGCCGGGCTTGCCCGATGAGCAGCGAAAGTGGCAAGGATGCTACTGGGCAAGGATGCCTCAAGGATGACGTATAACGCAGCCGCTACTGCACGGTAGCTGGCAAAAGCGGGTCTCCGGTTCTGCAACCGGACTCCTGCAATGCATGCACAAGGATGTGCCCCCTCCCAGTTGGTCATATTTCGGATTGTCAGCTAAATCTCAAAATACTGGGTAGGTTGGCTCCGAGCGTAGCCATACCGTAGATGTTTGCCGGCGAAGGGCAATTTCTCAACCTTGGTTGTTCTGGGTTGTTCGTTTGACGGTGGCAGTATTGTGGGCCGCTGAGAATCACAGAACTGCGACTCTTTTTCAGATACCAAACAAAACAAGGCTGATCATTTTTGGCTAGCCTTGTTTTTTATGTAGCGGTTTGTGATCAGCCAAGCGGCTGGTGCAGGGACGAATGAACTGGTTTCAGGGTCGAGGCCTAGCGTAATGTTTTACCGGCGTGTCCGATGAGTCATCCTTGGCTGACTCTGGCGCTTTTGTTTTAGCCGGGATCTATCAGTATTTAGAACAGGAAGTTTTGCCGTTGAGTCATTCAATCATGCAGGCGGGTGTCCGCTTATGAGTCCTGCGCAACGCAACATGGGTACCGTCATGACGGCCAGTTTGGGAGCAATATGCCTGCTGTTAAGCATGGCGCTTTATGCCGAACAATTGCCCCCTTTAAACAGCGCAAATACAGCATTTGACGAGGTGCCTGAGCCGCTGCCTGCTATGGTTGACTCACTTGAGGGTGAGGCTTGGTTGATCGATAAACGCGGCAAAGAAACACCCTTGGCAGAAGGGATGGAGATCAAGCAGGAGCAAGGTATTCGCACCGGGAGTAATGCATTTGTTGCGCTAATGCTGGGGGATGATTCCCGTATCGTTTTGCCAGCGCAAAGCAGTGTCGTGTTGCAGTCAGATAAAAAAGTCATGCAAATTAAGCTGCTGCAAGGGCAGGTTGAGTCCTATGTGCACAAGCGCGAACCTCAGGTTGAGCACTTTCAGATACTCACCCCCGTCGGCGTTCTGGGGGTGCGGGGCACACACTTTCGTGCACGCCAAGTGCCAGATGAAAACACCGTGTTGACTGAGGTACTCAGTGGCAGCCTTGCGGTTGAGCGCGATGCAGCGCTCGAATCATCCAGTTTAATCAAGGCCAAGCAGGGCATGCGGGTGGTGCCTGAAGGCAGTTTGAGTGCGGTCGATTTGTTACCGGGACCGCAATTACTTGGCCAGCAGGGCAGTGCGACTGCGCAGGGCGACTGGACCATTTTGATTAAACCCTTGGTAGGTGCGAAGCGCTATCGGGTGCAGGTGGCCAGTGATCCGACTTTTTTACGGATCAAGCGCGAGCAGTTTTCAGCGGCAACTGAAGTGAGTTTTACTGGGCTGGATCTTCCGTTGTATTACGTGCGCCTAACTGCATTCGATGAGTTGGGTCTTGAGGGGCTAACTTCAATCTATCATGTGATGCACTTCTTGCCTGTCGCAAGTCAGTACTGAGGGTTTTGGCACGAGTGACAAACAACAGCGCTAGGTCAAGAGCCAAGGTAGAACGGCGATACTCATTTTCGATGTCTCGCCAGTTATTCAGTCGCATCGCCCGCGAATGGATTGTTGTGACCTTGATTTTGATCCCGCTAACGGCCGGGCTTTCGTTGACCCATGCGCTGGGCTTTGACTCGCTGATCTACGATCGCTTGCTGTCGATGACTCGATTGCATGCCGACCCGCGGATTCTGGTGGTTAAAATCGATAATCGAAGCTTGGCGCAGATCGGTCGATGGCCTTGGCCGCGTGATGTTCACGCGAAGTTGCTTGATCAACTGAGCCAGGCCAAACCCGCCGTCGTACTCTTTGATGTGATTTTCAGCGAGCCCGGGCTAAACCCGGATATTGATCAGCGCTTTGCCGATGCAGTATGCAGGTCGGGCGTTGTGGTGTTGCCGTCGATTCGCCGACACATCGAGCAGGCCGATGGTGCACCGAGTGAATTTCTTCCTGTTGAAGCGCTGCGAACATGTGCTTGGGGGATTGGCCACATTAATGTGCAGGCTGACAGCGATGGGGTGGTGCGCAGCGTTCATCTGCGTGAAGGCTTGGTCGGTAGCCCGCGCCTCCAAATGGCGTGGGTGGCTAACGCATTAATCAATCCATCTGCCAGCGCAAACTCTTTGCCGGGGCGAGCCATTCAAAGTAATGCCTTGGGTTGGGTTGATGATCACTCGATCCGCATACCCTTTCTGAAAAGTGCTCAAGCATTCTCGAGCGTGTCGTACTCAAGCATTTTGCGCGGTGAAGTGCCAGATTCGCTCTTGCGTGACCGTATTATTCTGATCGGGGCAACCGCCCCTGGATTAGGTGATCACTATGTCACACCGATCTCTGGTACCGCAGGGGGCACGCCGGGTATAGAAATTCAGGCCAGTATTTTAAACGGGCTGTTGCAGGGACGCAGTGTTGCCGAGCTTCCGAGTGGGTTGTGTGCGCTTTTAGCTGTTGCCCCCGTGGTTTTATTACTGGCGATTATGTTGTTGTCGGGTCTGCGTTTTGCGTTGCTGCTGAGCCTGAGTGTGGTCACCCTGACCTTAATTGGATGCTTGTTGTTGTTGCAAGCTGGCTGGTGGTGGCCACCTTCAGCCAGTTTGTTAGGCGTATTTCTAGCTTATCTATTGTGGAGCTGGCGCCGGTTAAGTGCCGCTTTGAGCTACCTCGGTTGGGAATTGGCGCGACTTGATCAGGAGCCGCAAGTATTGCCAGAGCGGGAATTTAGCCCAGGCCGTTTTGCCGGTGACATCATCCAGCAACGCATCATTGCGCTTGAGCGTGCAGTTGATCAGGTGCGCAATACCCGTCGGTTTATGACGGATGGTTTGGAGCATCTGCCGGTTGCGAGTTTGATGTGCCGTAAAGACGGGGAAATATTGTTTGCCAATCGGCGGGCGCGGGCGCTGGTCAAAGACTATCGGCTGAGTCGTCACTTAAATGACTACCTGCAGCGCCTAGGCCATCCAGAAGGATATGGGGGGCAAACCAGTGACTCTGATCAGTTCAAGAGTCTCTGCGACAGCGAGTTTCGGACCCCGCAAGGGTTGAGCCTGCGTACAGAAGTCGCGCCCATGATGAGAGCGGAGCGAGGTACTGCCGCCGGGTGGCTCATTAGCTTGATTGACTTAACCAGTGAGCGTGAAGCTGAAGAGCAGCGCGCCAGTATGCTGCGCTTTCTCTCCCATGACTTGCGCGCGCCTCATTCGGCAATTCTGTCGTTGCTTTCGATGCATCAAGCGCAAAGTCATGAGCATGCTCAGGTGTTTACCCGTATTGAGCAACAGGTGAATCGAGCATTGCGCCTCACTGATGATTTCTTGCAGTTGACCAAGGCGGAGTCCTCGGCCTACAGCTTTGAAGCGGTGTTGCTAGATAGCATTGTGCAGGATGCGGTGGATGAGGTCTGGTCATTTGCGCGCAGTAAGTCGATCACGGTTGAAACCCATCTTCCCGAGGCGGAAGCCGTGGTATTGGCCGATCCGGGGTTGTTGTGCAGGGCACTGTTCAACTTGTTGGAGAACGCGGTTAAATACAGCGCTGAGAACACCCGGATCAGCGTGGCGATTTCCACCGAGCAAGGTGTTGCAATGTGTGCCATCGCAGACCAAGGCGAGGGCATCAGTGCTGAGAACGTCGAAAGGCTGTTCCAGAACTACCAACGATTTTCCAAAGACCCCTCGATTGGCGGAGTGGGCCTGGGTTTAGCCATGGTGAAAGCCGTGGTTGAACACCATGACGGCAGGATCGAATGCCATAGCGTGTTTGGCGAAGGCAGCGTATTCAACGTGATGCTACCGCTGCATGATGACTCCCCTGGCGGCTCTGGTGAGCATGAGCGATAGCAGTTCACAGGCACAAAAAAACCAGCACTAGGCTGGTTTTTTCAATTGGCGATTGCGTTCGCTTAGTGTTTGTAAGCAGCAACTGCCTTGAGGATCTCAGCGCGGGCGGCTTCAGCATCGCCCCAGCCTTCAACCTTTACCCACTTGCCTTTTTCGAGGTCTTTGTAGTTCTCGAAGAAGTGCTTGATCTGCTCAAGCAGCAGCGCCGGCAAGTCGGTGTATTCTTTGATGTCGACATACAATTGGCTGAGCTTGTCGTGAGGTACGGCGATCAGCTTGGCGTCGCCACCTGCTTCGTCGGTCATGTGCAGCACGCCAACTGGACGCGCGCGGATCACCGCGCCAGGTGCAACGGGGTAAGGCGTTACAACCAGAACGTCGAGCGGGTCACCGTCATCAGCCAAGGTGTTCGGGATGTAGCCATAGTTGGCTGGGTAGAACATTGGCGTAGCCATGAAGCGGTCAACGAACAGGCAATCGCTGTCGTGATCGATTTCGTACTTGATCGGCGCGTGATTGGCCGGAATCTCGATGGCGACGTAGATGTCGTTCGGAAGGTCTTTACCTGCCGGAATCTTGCTGTAGCTCATGGGTGAACTCCCTTGAAATGGGCCAAAAAAGTGGCGAGATTATAGGCGTATTCCCGCATGGTTGCTACGTTTGCCTACTTAGCCGTTGGTCGGACGCAGTGTACACGCGGCTTGAGCATCAATTGAGTTCCCGCTGGAGGAACTGCGCGTCATCTTCATCTTCGCTGCTGAATAACCACTCCCAGTGCCCTGCGGGCGCTCGCGTGCTCTGCTTGTGGTGCATGCCATAAGCAATCAGCGAAAACGGCACAAAGGCTGCACAGGCTTGCTGAGTCCGTTGGCGAGGAGCGATTAAGATGCCTATAGAGCGCATGGAGCACCCAGCAGCCACAGTGGTCTTCGGTAGTGGGATAGACCTGCCGCGCCAGGCTGCCCGGGTTCGAGCGGTGTGGATGGCTGGACGTAACGGGCGTCCGCCAGTGCTGATGGTGGCATTACTTTGGGCACGCGAATGCGCCGATGTGGTGCAAAGCATAGAGCATTATCTGGATGCCTTGTTTGCAGACTACCGGTGCACACCGCAAAGTTGGAGCGAGGCGCAGGCCGCACGTCAGGTGCTGGCGGCGCTGAATCAGCAGTTATTTCGTCGCAAACAAGCCGGGCGCGAGATAGCAGAGCTCAATGTCGGGTTGCTCTTGCTGCAAGAGGGTGCTGTGCAGTTTTTGCAGGCCGGCTCTATAGGTTTAATGCGCTATCAAAACCGGCGGGTGCAAACCCTGGTCGGGCGTGAAGGTATGCAAATGGGCGAGCAGGCTGAGTTGGCGCTGGTGCAACACAGTTTGCCATTAATTGCGGGTGAACTGCTGCTATTGGCACCACAGCCGCTATTGGGGGTGGCCGATTTAAACGCCTACAGCCAAGCTTGCCAAACAGACAGTGCAACCGAGTTACAGGCACTGCTTGAGCCGCTATTGAGTGCGCCAAGTGCTGGCGCACTCTTGTTACTGGGGGATGCGCAAGGAATCAGTAACGACCATGGTTGTGCATCATGGCCGGTGGTTGAAAACGCTGGGACGGGTATGCAGGTTGATGGCTGGACCCTAACCGGAAGCTGTTCATTTGGTCCCCCAGGGCGGGTATTTAGAGCCGTCGATGGTGCTAGTCGTTGCGCGCTCCTATGGTTATCTGCGCAGCCCGCTGATGATGTTTTTTGGCAGCGCGAGTGGGCTATGCGGCGTAGCCCTGTGCCAGGTTTGCCTCAGGTGTTGTCGGCCTTCACTCCTCGCACCCATGCCTTCATGTTGTTTGAGTACCCCGCAGTGGATATGCGTAGCCTGGTTGATTGGACTGCGGCGCAAGGGCTTTTGTCAGCGCAAACAGTGATGTCGATTATCAAGCAGGCTATTGATGCGGTACGTGCGCTGCAGCGGCGTGGCATGCAGGGATTGGTGTTGAACCCGCGCAATATCTTGATTGGTGAGTCGGGACGGATTTTGTTATTCAGCGAGCATGCGATGTTGATCCCAGGGGCGCCGCGGCAAGTCTTGCCGGAAGATGCCTTGCCCTTAGCGCCCGAACTGCGCACGACCGACGGCAGCGTTGACGGAAGGGCTGATCAGTTTGGATTGGCTGCGCTAACGTATTGGTTGTTGTGCGGTCAGTGGCCTGAAGTCGCGCGGCCAGAGGCCAGCCCCTTTAGCCGGTATGTGCCCTTGGCAAACTTTAACCGCCGCCTGCCCAATGGCTGGGACGGCGTGTTGGCAAGGGCCTTGGCACCGCAGGCTGCGTCGCGGTTTGATGCGCTTTCAGAGTTCCAGCAAGCGCTGCAACAACCGCTTCAGCAGAGCCAGGGCAGCGGTCACTCGGCCAAAAAAATCGTCAGGTGGCGAGTCTGGGTGGTGGTAATTGTACTGCTGCAACTGGGCATCGGTTTGCTGGTGAGTCTAGCTCGCTGATGCATTGCGCTGGCCAGTGCCTCGGCACTGGCTGTTGATTTAGTCCGCGTTAATTGGCAATACGTAGTTTTTGAATTGTTCATCAACCACGAAGCCGATCGACTCGTAAACCTTTTGCGCCACTTCATTGTCGCTGCTGGTTGATACTCGCATGCGCACGGCATTGGTGTCTTTGGCCATTTTCTTTGCGGTCTGAATCAGGCGGTCGGCAACCAACTGGCGACGGGCGTCTTCTGCAACGTAAATATCGTTGAGAATCCACACGCGTTTAAGGGCTAGCGAGGAGTAGCTTGGGTATAGCTGGCAAAAGCCGAGCAGCTTGTCTTCTTCATCTGCCAGTGACAGGTAAATAATTGACTCTTTGCGGCGCAGGCGCTTTTCCAGAAAGGAGCGTGATGAGTCAGGGAAGGATAACTCGCCGTAAAACTCCCGGTATTTAACGAATAAAGGAGTCAACAAATCCAAGTGTTCTAGCGTGGCTTGAACAATGCGCATTGCGGTCCTCGATATCAGTAGTTGAGCAGTCTAAAGCTGCTAAATCATGAGGCCAAACAGGCATCAGGCCCGCATGACTTGAATGGCTCGCGCCATTGGCTATTTCGATGCTGCCTAAATAAATTTGAAAGTGCAATCCAAGCAAGCGTTTGCTTTGCGCAAGGAATGTATAAAGGGTGAAGGCAAAAGAAGACAGGCCACAGGGCTGCTGTGGCCTGTGCTTTGGTTAGAAGAAGCCCAGCGGGTTGATGTCGTAGCTGATCAGCAGGTTTTTGGTTTGCTGATAATGGTCGAGCATCATCTTGTGGGTTTCGCGGCCAACGCCAGACTTCTTGTAACCGCCGAATGCCGCATGGGCGGGGTAGAGGTGGTAACAATTGGTCCAAACCCGGCCCGCCTTGATTGCCCGGCCCATTCGATAAGCGCGGTTGATGTCGCGCGTCCAGAGGCCAGCACCCAGCCCAAACTCAGTGTCGTTGGCGATGGCCAAGGCTTCTGCCTCATCTTTGAAGGTGGTCACGCCCACCACCGGACCAAAAATCTCTTCCTGGAAGACGCGCATTTTGTTGGTGCCTTTGAGCAGTGTCGGCTGGATGTAATAACCATTCGATAGGTCGCCTTCCAGCTTTTCTGTAGCGCCGCCGGTGAGCAGTTCGGCCCCTTCTTGCTGGGCGATTTCGAGGTAGCTGAGGATCTTGTCGTATTGTTGTTCCGAGGCTTGTGCGCCGACCATGGTTTCGGTATCGAGCGGGTTGCCGCGTTTGATCTGTTTGATCTTCTTCATCACTTCGAGCATGAACGGCTCGTAGATCGATTCCTGCACCAGTGCCCGCGATGGACAGGTGCACACTTCGCCTTGGTTGAAGAAGGCGAGAACCAGACCCTCGGCGGCTTTTTCAATGAACTCCGGTTCGGCTTGCATGATGTCTTCGAAGAACACGTTGGGTGATTTGCCGCCCAGCTCGACCGTTGATGGAATAATGTTTTCGGCTGCACATTTGAGAATATGTGAGCCGACAGGCGTTGAGCCTGTGAAGGCGATCTTAGCGATCCGCTTGCTCGTGGCTAGGGCTTCGCCGGCTTCTCGACCATAACCCTGGACAATATTGAGTACGCCAGCGGGCAGCAGGTCGCCAACCAGTTCGGCAAATACGGTGATCGACAGGGGTGTTTGCTCGGCTGGCTTGAGCACCACGCAGTTGCCTGCTGCCAGTGCTGGCGCGAGTTTCCAGGCGGCCATTAGCAGCGGGAAGTTCCACGGAATGATCTGACCAACAACGCCCAGTGGTTCGTGAAAATGGTAGGCCGCTGTGTGTTCGTCGATTTCGGCGGCACTGCCTTCTTGCGCGCGAATGCAGCCGGCGAAATAACGAAAGTGATCAGCGGCCAGCGGTACATCAGCATTTAACGTTTCGCGTACGGCCTTGCCGTTGTCCCAGGTTTCGGTGACCGCCAGCAGTTCAAGGTTCTCCTCGATACGATCTGCAATTTTTAGCAGTACCAAGGCGCGTGCCTGCGCTGAGGTTTTGCCCCACGCGTCAGCGGCGCCGTGAGCGGCATCCAGTGCAAGGTCAATATCTGCAGCGCGCGATCGCGGGAACTCAGCGATGAGCGAGGCGTCAATTGGGCTGGTGTTGGAGAAATACTCACCATCAACTGGGGCCACAAACTCACCACCAATAAAGTTGCCGTAACGCGCCTTGAATGAAACGACTGCGCCTGGAGTTCCGGGTTTAGCGTAAATCATGATGCGGGCCTCTTTTTATGTTGAGGTGATGCACACAAGTTAAGCGGGTGCATCACGTGATCAATCTAGGCGTGAGGGCCGCCCAGTCACATTGGGCTTTGGTAGGGGCGCTGTGTATGGCCCCTCGCATTAGCGGCTCCCTGCCTGTTGCGAGATACAGACTAGACGCTTTGGCGCTAAATTTGGGACGATAATCTAAACGCTCGTTTGCGGCGGCCCTCAGCTCCCGATTGGTGTACCAGCGTGGCCCTGACTTTCAACCGAATAAACCCCGGCAATGTGTCGAAATATTAATGCACCTTCTGCATCGGTGGCGTTCGAAACCCAGCGCGACCTGCACTGGGTTGCTGTGCTCAGAGCGGCATTGCGATGGTCGCGGCGGTTAGGCCGTGCAGGGCATTGCTGTGCTAATCTGCGGCAAGATTTTGTCGGGCTGATGCGGCCCGTTTCAGAGGTTTAGGTTTTTCATGCATATCCACATCCTTGGTATTTGCGGCACGTTTATGGGCTCAATGGCGGTTCTGGCCAAAGAGTTGGGTCACCATGTCACGGGTTCAGATGCCAATGTCTATCCGCCAATGAGCACCCAGCTTGAAGCTCAAGGCATTGTGCTAACTCAGGGTTATGACCCCGAACAGCTTGATCCCGCCCCCGATTTGGTGGTGATTGGCAATGCCATGTCACGTGGCAATCCAGCGGTCGAATACGTGCTCAATAAGGGCTTGCCCTATGTCAGTGGTCCGCAGTGGTTGGCCGATCATGTGCTGCAAGGTCGTTGGGTATTGGCCGTTGCCGGTACGCATGGGAAAACCACCAGCAGTAGCATGCTCGCGTGGATACTTGAGCATGCGGGCATGAGCCCGGGCTTCTTGATTGGTGGTGTGCCGCAGAACTTTGGTATTTCGGCACGTTTGGGCGATACCCCATTCTTCGTAATTGAGGCGGATGAATATGACAGCGCATTCTTCGATAAACGGTCGAAGTTTGTGCATTACCGCCCACGCACTGCGATTCTCAATAATCTTGAGTTTGATCATGCGGATATCTTCCCTGATCTTGCAGCTATTGAGCGGCAGTTTCATCATTTGGTGCGGACAATTCCAAGCGAAGGACTGGTCATTTATCCAACCGCTGAAACCGCGCTTGAACGTGTGGTTGAGATGGGGTGCTGGACGCCCGTGCAGACCACTGGAAACAACGGGCAGTGGCAAGCGCGTTTGCTCAGTGACGATGGCGCTCGTTTTGAAGTGCTGTTCGAAGACCGGGTTGAGGGCATCGTTGACTGGGCGTTGACCGGGCAACATAACGTCGCTAATGCCTTGGCTGTGCTTGCCGCCGCGCGTCATGTCGGGGTGGTTCCGGCGCTGGGTATTGAAGCCTTGTGCTTGTTTAAGAATGCCAAGCGGCGCATGGAGAAGGTGGCTGAAGTTAAGGGTGTGACCATCTATGACGACTTTGCCCATCATCCAACGGCGATTGCCACTACGCTGGACGGTTTGCGCAAACAAATTGGCTCTGCCAAGCTGATTGCCGTGATCGAGCCGCGCTCCAACTCGATGAAACTTGGCGCCCATCGCGAGGGCTTGCCCGGTTCTGTGCAGCAGGCGGATCAGGTGTATTGGTATGCGCCGGCGAATCTGGGTTGGGATCTGGCTGCAGTGGTGGCTTCATCAACGGTGCCAACCACGGTGTGTGATTCCCTTGAAGACATCATCGCCGGGGTTAAAGCCCAGGCAGAGCCCGGCACGCAAATTGTGGTGATGAGCAACGGCGGCTTCGGCGGTCTGCACGGTAAGTTAGCCAAGGCACTGGAGGCATAATGATGCAAGGGCCAGAACGGATCACCTTGGCAATGAGTGGCGCTTCGGGTGCTCAATATGGACTGCGCTTGCTCGATTGTTTAGTGCAGGAAGAGCGCGAGGTGCACTTTCTGATCTCCAAGGCTGCGCAGTTGGTAATGGCCACCGAAACTGACGTGACCTTGCCTGCCAAGCCACAAGCGATGCAGGCTTTCCTGAGTGAGTACACGGGGGCTGCGCCGGATCAGATCCGGGTGTACGGCAAGGAAGACTGGATGTCGCCTGTGGCGTCAGGTTCAGGCTCGCCGAGCGCAATGGTGGTCGTACCCTGTTCGACCGGCACCCTGTCTGCGATTGCCACAGGCGCCTGCAATAACCTGATTGAGCGGGCGGCGGATGTCACCCTCAAAGAGCGCCGTCAGCTGATTTTGGTCCCGCGCGAAGCACCGTTTTCCAGCATTCATCTGGAGAATATGTTGAGGTTGTCGAATATGGGGGCGATCATATTGCCAGCCGCCCCTGGTTTTTATCACCAGCCACAAACCATTGATGACTTGATCGACTTTGTCGTCGCACGCATCCTCAATTGCCTTGGGGTCCCGCAGGATATGTTGCCGCGCTGGGGCGAGCATCATCACGTTAGTCGCGATGACTAAAAAGGGTTTCGGCAGGCTGATACTGGTTGCATTGCTTACAGCAACCAGCGGCTGCGCCAGTGTACGGACATTGGATGCGGCCAAAGCCGATGCGCCTGTGGTGTATGCCGGAACCCGACTCGATTGGTATGCCTTGAACGGTGGTTGTTGCCCAATGGATCGTTACGGCGCTGAGGCACCGGCGATGCCAGGGCTGGACCTGCCATTGAGTGCGCTGCTGGATACGCTGCTGTTGCCGCTCTCGCTGATCACCGCGCTGGGCGGGACATTGAATGTCACAGGCGGCCTTTAGCGCACTTCGACTCAACCGATCATCAGGTGCGCTCTTGAAAATAGTGGCCTTACAGAGCGTTGGGCGTTGGGCGTTGGACGGGAGCATGGGGGTAACGCGAGAATTTCAGTGCGGTTCAGGTTGTTGCAACCTGAAATTCCAATCGTGTTGATGCCACCACTGGTTGGTTAGTCGGCCCAGCCGGAATAGACGTAGGTCATGGCTTTGGGACCCTGCAAATATCGCGTGTCCAACTCGCCAATATTGAAACCTCCAGCCCTTATCAGCGCAGGAATATCGCGGTTCAGGTGGCAGCCGCCAGCCAATGGTTTCCAGATGGGGGTCAGTCGATTTTGCCAGCGGATGACGGCGGGGTCAGGTGCCAGGCCATGCTCGCAAAACAGTAAGCGGCCCTGGGGCTTGAGCACACGGCGCATTTCCTTCAACGCGGCAACAGCGTCGGTGATTGTGCATAACGTGAAGGTGCACACGATGCTGTCGAAACTGGCGTCGGCAGCTTTGATTTGGCCGAGTTCTAGGGCAATCATTTCAACTGGAATGCTGATTTTTGCTGCACGTTCAGTGGCGAGTTTTTGCATGTCGGCTGAAGGGTCAACGCCAACCACTGCGCTGACTTTTTTCGGGTCATAAAACTCAAGGTTGAGGCCGCTGCCTATCCCGATTTCAAGTACTCTGCCCTGTGCCTGCGGAACAATCTTCGAGCGCGCTTTCATCACCTCGCCCATGCCGCAAGCGAAGTCGATCAGGCGAGGTAGCACAAAGCGCTCGTACAGGCTCATTCGAGTGTCCTGTTAATAATCAGCTGGCTTCATCTGGCACAGCTTCATCATCGTCGTCATTGTTGCCGCTGATGGCGGCAAAGCATTTCAAGCTGTGTGATTGCTCCGGGCCTGCAAGCGTCCAGCATTCGTTGGCGTTGTCATAGCTGGCGGCGCTGATCTGACCCAAGGTGAACTGCCAGTGGCGGCGGTCACGACCGTCGATGCACTCCATGCTGAGCAACGGCTTGGCTTGGCTGTCGTTACTGGCTGACCCCGCACTCACTTGCGCAAGCAACTCTTTGTCGAGCTTGAATTGCCAGGCATAAAGCCCGTCGATTTCGAGCATGTCGGCATCAACCAAGGCTTCGATCAGACTGTTGTGAGTTGTACTCATAGTCGGCATTACCTCGAATTAGCGGCCTAGTCGGCGTAGTTGGTCTGACTCAATGATGCGTGTCCCATCATCTTCCTCAAGTGCCAGTCGCCATAGTGCGCGTGCCAGAACGGTGGTTTCAATTCCGTGATATTTCCCGGGCAGCAGACGCGACAGCGGCATCATTATGCGCTCGGCCAGACGGAATTCCGCACGCGGGCCGATCAGCAGGGAAGGGCGTGCGATGGTTAATTGCGGCCAGTCTTGTTGTTTCAGGGCTTCTTCGGTCTGGCCCTTGACCTGGTTGTAAAACACCGATGAGTTGGCGTCTGCACCTATTGCACTGACCACCAACAGATGCCGCGCGCCCATTTCACGAGCACGCTGGGCAAATGCTACGACCAAGTCGTGATCTACTGCATGGAAGGCCTCTTTGGAACCGGCACGCTTGATGGTCGTACCCAGGCAGCAAAAGGCGGTATCAACTTGGCCACTGAGTTGCGGCAATACATCCACTAACTCGCCAACGGGGTTTTCTAAGTGAGCGTGCTCGGCCAGTGGCCGGCGAGTCGGCGCGAGAACCCTGGCCACCGTTGGCTCATTGAGCAGTCTGTCGAGTAAATGCTCGCCAGTAACGCCTGTGGCGCCAGCAAGTAAGATGTGTTGAGGGGTCAAATACATAGTTGTTGTTTCTCCGCTGATACATATCAGCTTATCAGGCCGTAGCGAACTATTGCGCTATACAGAAAAAAACTGCGCTTACTTATGGTTTTTTGTGTGATGCAGCAGAGGGACTCAACCGGTTTTAATCATTAATGCGCGCTTTGCCTGTTCGGCGCGCAGGGACTGCCAGTGTTTGATCACCTGTTTGGGTGCCCACATTTGAGGTTCTGACGGGGCAAAATCTTGTTCCTTTTCCCGTCGGCTGACTTCGCTCTTGGCCTGTGCGAATGCTCGCTCAAGGTCATCCGTCTGGTTCAATGCATTGGCAAACAGTGCGCGGCCAAAATAAGTGAAGTCGTTGTCGTCAGAGCAGCCAAAGGACACTCGATCAGCGCTGGCGGCTGTTATCACCAGAGTCCTTTGGTCTTTGAGTTCAGGAATAAAACCGCCGGAGTAGCAGGCCGAGATCACGATAACTTTGTCCCGGTCGGCCAAGGGCTTGAGCAGGGCTGCAAGCTCCTTGGCCGGTAAGTCAGCGAACTGGATGCGCGGCACGTCTAAGTTCAGTTCATGATTGCGCGAGCCATGGCTGGTTAAATATATAAAAACCAAGTCTTCCGGACCCGTGCGGTGCGCCAGCCCCTCAACCGCGCGCCGTATGCTTTCGCGTGTCGCCATCGGTCGGTCATTGAGATGATCGCGATGATTAATGAGGGTGATTGTGCCCTGCGCAGAAAACCGCTGCTGGAGCAGGTTGGTGACATAGTCAGCTTCGCGCATAAACACGCTTTGCTTGCCGTCTCCGGCGACAGTTAAGGCATAGATTTCTTGCTCGGGAGTCGATTCTGGCAATTGCGTTATCGCGCGCTCGAGCAACTGGCCTTGTGCGAGCAGGCCGAGTTCAAGTGGATCGGGGAGGGCCTTACCCTTATCATCGCGAATTAACTGGCTATTGAGCCAGACTCCGGTTTTTTGGCTGCCGTCAGCCATGGTCAGTGTGCCTTGGCCCGTGTATTCGCCATAGGCAAAGTGCCCGCTGTAGCGGCTGCCGTCGGCTAAGCGTAAGTGGCCTTGGCCATTGTAGGACCAGTCACTGAACTCACCTAAATAGTGGCTGCCGTCGGCGCCCTTAAACTCGCCGTGTCCATTGAGCGCGCCATTGCTGAACACGCCACTCCAGCTATCACCTTCAGCGGTTTGATAGCGCCCGCTGCCGACAAATTGATCATCAATAAAACCGCCGGTATAGAGATCGCCATCGCTGCTTTTAAAGCTGCCGGGGCCATTGAGTGAGCCGTCGGTAAAACTTCCGCTGAACTGATTGCCATACTCGTCTGTACGCACGCCCTGGCCATTGGCCTGGCCTGCGCTGAACTGGCCGAGATAATGGCTCTTGTTGGCCTTGACGAGTGAGCCCAAGCCGCTGAATTGACCCTTTTTGAATTGGCCTCGATACAGCATTGCCTGGTATTCAAGTGTGCCTTCGCCTGCGTAAAGTCCGTCGAGGAATCCACCTTCGTAGCGGCTACCGTTTGCCAGGCTAAGTTTGCCTTGGCCATCGTAGCGGCCTTGTTTGAATTCGCCGCTGTAATGCTCGCCGTCGTTTGTGCGCAACTCCCCTGTGCCGCTCATTCGGCCGTCTTTAAAATCGCCTTGGTACCAGCCGCCGCCAACAAAATCGAGGCGTCCGGGACCCTGTAGCAAGCCGTCGACAACTTGCCCCCGATAATGTGAGCCGTCGGGCAAGGTCGCATTGGCGGGAAGTAGCGACTCGCCCTCACCGCAGGCCGTCAGGATTAGTGCGAAGGCCACAGGTGCGGTCTTGGCGAAACAGCGCATCGTTAACGTCCCTATAAACACAGAGTTGAAGTATGCAGCAAAGTAGGGAGATAGAAAGGCGACGGCGTGAGTCGAGGGTTCAGGCGCGCAAGGGGTGGGTTTTAACGATGGCAGCAAATACGGCTTGCCGCCATCAGTACTCAGATCAAACGAAGCACAGCGTCAGTATTTCGGACGTATACGCGGGCTTTTCTGAGCCTTCGATTTCAAGTACCGCACGGACTTTGAGCAGCCATTGGCCCGGGTTTTTTTCGTGTGCATCGAGCAGAGTCGCCACCAAGCGTACCTTGGAATCGACTTTGACCGGTTGGATAAAGCGCACACTGTCGAAGCCATAGTTAATGGCCATTTTCAGGCCTTCAGGAACGATCATGATGTCTTCCATCAACATCGGGATCAGCGACAGAGATAAGAAACCATGAGCAATGGTTGAGCCAAATGGGGTGTGCTTGGCTTTCTCAGGGTCGATGTGGATGAATTGGTGGTCACCCGTGCAGTCCGCGAACTCATTGATTCGTTGCTGATCAACGGTTAACCATTCGGAGCGGCCCAGTTCTTTGCCCACATACCCCTTTAGCGCTTCAATTTTGACCTGCGGCATATTCCCTCCTTGGGGAGACGGTATTGTTCTTTTATGTGTATTGCCTCAGTGGCTTAGATCACCATGGCCCGGTATCAGGGTCAAGTAGGATGTTGCTTTTTGAATAGTGGGTTATAGCTGAACCCATAGGCAGCTTATAATGACTCTGTTCATAGGGTGTTCAAGCCCTCGACTACCTGATGCGTGCACTAGCGTTCAATAAGCTGCCACGCTCACTATCCTGCGGAGACTCACAATGCTGTTGCGCGGCCTTTCATGGCTGGTGCTGTGCCAACTATTGGGCACAGGACTGAATGTTCTATTTTTACCGATTTTGCCGGGGCCGATTATCGGCATGATGTTGCTGTTTATCTTTCTTCTGGTTCGTGGCGAGGTTGATGCGCCTTTGCGCGAAGCCGCGAGCAGTTTGCTCAAGTACCTTCCGCTGATTCTTGTACCGCCCGCTGTAGGCGTAATGGCTTATGCCACCGATATTGCTGCAGATTTCTGGGCAGTGGTTGGCGCCTTAGTGCTGTCGTTGGTGCTTTCACTGGTGTTCGCCGGTTGGCTAATGCAGAAGCTGATCGACCGCCAAGTGCGCAAGCAGGGTGGCCTATGAATCTGGATTGGTTCGCGGCGTGGCAAGCAATTACCCATCATCCATTGTTTGGCGTGGGTATCACCTTGGGCGCCTATCAACTGGCGATGGTCGGCTATGAGAAAACCCGCTGGGTGTTTTTACAGCCGGTATTAGTGTCGATGGTCATTGTTATCGCCATTTTGCTTATTTGTGGGCTGAGCTATGCCGAGTACAAGGTCAGCGTTGCGTCGATGACGTTGCTCCTGGGCCCGGCCACAGTGGCCTTGGCTGTGCCCTTGTTTTTGAATCTGCGCAGGATTCGCCAGCTGTTCTGGCCAACAGTCACGACTTTGTTGGCAGGAGGCTTGGTAGCGACCTGCTTGGGTATTGGGATTGCTTGGTTGTTCGGTGCAGAGCATTTGATCCTGATGAGTATCGCGCCCAAATCGGTCACATCGCCTATTGCTATGCTGGTAGCAGATCAAATTGGGGGTATTGCGGCATTAGCGGCAGTATTTGTCATGTTGACCGGGGTTGTTGGTGCCATTCTTGGGCCATCATTGTTGCGTCTGTTCGGTGTCCGTCATCACGCTGCAGTTGGGCTGGCTTTAGGCATCACCGCGCATGCGGTGGGGACCTCACGGGCGATGCAGGAAAGTGAAGAGTGCGGCGCTTTTGCCGCATTGGCTATGAGTTTGATGGGCATGCTGACGGCTGTGCTGTTACCGTTGGCCATTGTATTGCTCAGGTGAAGAAGGAGGCTGCTGTGCACCTGCCATTGTTTCCATTGAATACGGTGTTGTTTCCTGGCTGTTTGTTGGATTTGCAGATTTTCGAAGCGCGCTATCTCGATATGATCAGCCGCTGCATGAAACAAAGCGCAGGCTTTGGTGTGGTGTGCATCATTGAAGGTAGCGAAGCCGGTGAAGCGGCCGGGCAGTTTTCGGCAATAGGCTGCGAGGCCTTGGTTCGGGATTTTCAGCAGCAACCCAACGGGTTGCTGGGTATTCGTGTTCAGGGTGGGCGACGTTTTCGCGTGGAGCGTGCCCAAGTCTTGGCCGATCAGCTGACCATGGCTGACGTTACGTGGCTGGATGAGCCCGCTGAACAGCCACTGCTGGAATCGCATGCTGATCTTAATGCGTTGCTGCACGCGCTGGCAGTGCATCCGATGGTTGAAGCATTGGGCATGGAAGGCCAAGCCAACGGCCAGGCTGACCTGGCCAATCAGTTGGCTTATCTACTGCCGCTTGAGCCTGAGCAGAAAATCCAGTTGCTCGGAATTGATCAGCCCTTGGAGCGCCTGGAGTTGTTGCAAGAGGTGCTTGATTTGCTGCAAGACGAACTTAACGCTTGAGTTCAGCCCTGCATCGGCCGGGCCTAGTAGCGGTACAGCAATGCATGGCTGGATAGCTGCCAGACCGAAACCCCTGCCAGCAGGGCGGTGCAGGCGGGGAGAATCAACCACCAGGCTTTCATCGAAACCGCGCCGAGTGGGCGTTCAAATTGAATCAGGGCCAAACTTGCCGCGCATAATGTGCTTGCCAGTAGCGCTCCGCCAATAATGTCAGTGGGCCAATGCACGCCGAGATACACGCGTGAGCAAGCTATCATCAGAGGTGGTATGCAGGCCACTATCAGCCAGGTCAAACGCAGTCGCGCCGGTTGTTCGCGCCCAGCTAAAACGCCTAGCACTAAGAAAAATGCGAATGCCGCTGAGCTGTGGCCGCTGGGAAAACTGAAGCTGCTAAGGGGCTCGAGCAGCACCTCCGGTCGCTGGCGGGCGAACATCAGCTTGAGCATGTGATTGCCGCACGCAGTGCCCAGCAGGGTCATTGCGCTGAATAGCGCCGAGCGCCATTGTTTGGCTGCCATCAATAACAAGCACAGCAGTACACCGACCGCCAGTTGGGTGGTGAAGTCGCCGAGGTGGGTAATGCTCTGGGCGAACATGTCAGTATGGCTACTGCGTTGCTCTTGGATCAACGTCATCAAACCTTGATCCAAATCGACCAAGTGCGGCCAGCCAATAAACAGCGCAATCAACGCAACCAGTCCTACGCTGGCGGTGTAGAGTCCGGCGTGGCGCTGATCGCGTAAATTGCTTTGCACCGCCACCAGCAAAAAAACGCCAAGGGTTGCTGCAACTATTGCCGCCTCGGTCCAGAATCCAGGGGGCAAAGGCAGGCGCAGCGCCGCGCCAGTCGCCCAGCCGGGCAATAAATAGGCAACTGACCAACCTGCCGCTGCAAGCAGGCTGACCACAATAAAACGCGGCAGCGGCATGCTCAGCATCCCGGCGATCATGGGCAGCATTGGACGCAACGGGCCTATGAACCGGCCTACCAACAAGCTGGCGATGCCGTAACGCTGAAAGTATTTCTCGGCATGCGTCAACCAGTGTGCGCGTTGCCGCAAGCCGGGAAGGCGGCGGATATCGTCATGGAAAAAACGGCCAAGTGCATAGGACAACGCATCACCGAGCAGGCCGCCGCAATAGCCCAGCAGCAGGGTTTCGCCCAAACTCAGTGCACCGCTGCCGGCCATTACGGCGATTGCGAATAGCATGAAGGTGCCGGGCACTATCAAGCCAACAATCGCCAAGCACTCGGTCAAGGCGATCAAAAAAACTGCGGCAGCTAACCACTGCGGGTTGCTGGATAGCCAGCTGGTAAGGGTTTCAATCCATTGGCTCATTGGTGTGCATCCTGGCGCTCAAGTCGGAAGAAGTCACGGCCTTCAATTTGCCCGCGTCGCAGTGGGTTGCGCGTGCAGTGCTGTGCATGGGCTGCTTCCACAAAACGATAGAGCAGGTGTTCGTCGCGGCCATGGGGAATGCCAAGACGGGTAGTTTGAATAATCTGTTGGGGGACCTCACCTACATCCTCGACAAATAAACGCTGAGGATCGAAGCGTTGCCCATCCCAGTCTGGAACCTTCAGGCCCAAGGCTCTGCAGAGCAGGGTTTGACCTGCGCAGAGTTTTTCAGGCGCGCGAGGCAAACCTTGGGTATTTGGGTTGTTGTCCTGCATAGCTTGCAGGCTCAAGGGGCCAGAGATCTCATCCACCCATGGATAAGCTGACTTGATCAGAACGGCATTGCCTGGTCCCTGTGCGCTGAAGTTCAAAGAGTCACCCCCGCGCGCGTAATACATGTAGATATGCCCGCCATCGAGAAACAGGGCGCGCCGTTTTTCGGTATAGCCCAGTGAGGCGTGGCTGCCTTTTTCTGCGCAGTAATAAGCCTCGGTTTCGATAATGCGCGCCGACAGCCAGCGTTCGCCCTGACGATGGCGAATGATTTTGCCGAGCAGGTCACGGGCCAGCACACGTGCATCGCGATTAAAGAAATCATCACTCAGTATCAGTGGAGGATGGCTTGCAGTACTTAAGACGGGTTCGGCATGCATGGGCTGTCGCTGTTTGGCAGTTGGGCATAGGCTGGCTCGGAGTGTAACAAGATGAGCCTTAAGCATGTCTGAACGAGTACTTCATCGTCACATAAGCCCCAGTGCGCATTTTACCGCTTATGTCTGGTATCGGCGCGGTCTGTCGGACGCTGCATTTGTCAGTCTCTTTGGCCGTTTTTCCCATGCGGTGTTGAGGCCTGTTATGTGGGCCAGCCGAAAGTTTTTTGACCTTGATCTCGAGCGGATGTTGCTGCTGCGCCACCTGCAGATTGATGCAGATTTACAACGCGCCATCGAAATTGATGGGGTTTGTCAGGTGGTGGAAATTGCCTGTGGTCTCTCGCCCAGAGGCTATCGTTTCACCCAGCGCTACCCTCAACTGCATTATATAGAGGCCGACCTGCCAGCGATGGCCGGGCGCAAGGGGCAGTTGCTGGCAGAAAATCAGTGGCTGAGTAACACGCATCAGGTTGTCTCAGTTGATGTATTTGCCGAGGATGGCCCCTTTAGGCTTGCCAACGCATTTGCTCAACTCAATCGTAGTGAGCCGGTGGTTGTGATTACCGAGGGGTTGGTTAATTACTTTTCACTGGACCAGATAGAGTTATTTTGGACGCGTTTAGCCGAGCAGTTGCGGCCCTTCTGCGCTGCCAGCTATGTCACGGACCTCTATCCTGAGCTCCATCTGCACCCGCGCTATCGGCAAATCCGCTGGGGCGTCGACTTGGTTGGCAGGCTGACCCGCGGTGAGTACTTCCTGCATTACGCCGATGCTGATGCCATTGCCGAAGGTTTCAACGCCTGTGGCTTTGCCGATGTAGCGGTGGTTGACCCGAGTTTGCGGGCTAAAGATTTGGGTTTGCCCCTGTCGACTTTGCCGGGCTTGGTGCGTGTCGTTCATGCGCGTACGTGAGCGCGCGGCGGTTCTGTTCTGTGCACTGAAGGTAGTGAGCGAGCGCTTGGCTCGCCTGTGCCTCGCAGTGAGTGAATATGAACGCTGCACCCTCTGTTGATTGATGAATAAACAGAATACCCAATGGGCCAAGCGCCTGGATGTCCAGTTGCCAGCCGCGGGCAGGCAGGTTCTGGATGTCATCGCAGCGCAAAACTCCGCCGAAAAAACCCACCTCCAGGAGCTGCGCAGGCCATGAGTGGCCATCAACCTGATGCAGGCAAACCTGATGGTGCAGGGGCAATGTGCGAAGTTCTTGGCGGCGCTCCAGTTGCAACAGTTCACTGGGCTGGACTCGCGTGGCGCCGGGGCACTGCATGGGTAGCGGGATGCTTTGCAGGAAGGGTAGATAAAGTTGGTTGCAGCTCGGCCGACGTTCTATCTGTGCGAGGTGGTCGGCCCCCTGGATGATTGCAAATTCTGCATTGGCGCAGGCTGCTGCAAAGTGCGCGTGCTCCCAGGGTTGAGTGAAGTGATCGTACTCTCCAGCAAGAATGAGTGTCGGGCATTGCGGGTGCGAGTCAAAGCCGTGGAAGTCGAGCAGGCGCTGGCTGTTTTGCTTATAACGTTGAATCTCTGAGTTCGATAAGCGTTGGAGTTGGCGCAGCATGACCTTTTGAAAGGTAGGTGAAATGCCGGTCTGTTGGGTGCGCAAAGGGTTTATCAAGCCGTTGACTACCCCTTGAGCAAAGCTGCTGAAGTCGCCGTGTTCAAGGGCTTGCAAGCTCTCCTCCAGAAGCATTCTCGCGCCTGGCCTACCGAAGGCGGCCACGCCTGACAAGAGCAAGCGCTGGCATTTGTTGGGGTGGCGACAGGCAAACAATGCAGCGAGTGCCGAGCCATAAGAGAGGCCCACTGGCATAACGGCTGGTAGGTTGAGTTCGCTGATAAAGCCTGCAATCAAATCGGCCAAGTCCTCCAGGTCAAGCTCGCCAGCCAGTTGTAAATTGCTGCCCTGGCTGGGCAAGTCGAGCAGAATGACAGGGTGGTCGACGAGCAGTTCGCTGACTTCATGGCTGAAAGAGCGAAAGGTCTGAAATGCCCCGCCAATAAATAGCACTGGCGGCCGCGGGTCATGGCTCGCACGGGAGTAGGCCAGGTAGTGCAGGCGCCACTGGCCAATCATCAGTGTCTGATAGCTACTATTGAGTTGCGTCGGGTTGTAGTTGGTCTGATAGCGCATAGATCAAAGGCTCCGACGGTAGTCCGTCTGTCGTAACGCTCAGTCTTTAGCTTATTTAGTCCTTAGCGCTGTAGCGCGGGTAAATGACTTTCGGCATGTAGTGTTGAAGGTGGATGAACTAAGGCGCACTGAGCTTTGTGTGCAGGCTGCTTTGACCATAAACAGGTGTTTTTCTTTTGGTTACCCATCCTTAGAACTGATATGTGGTTAGGCGTCATCACTGGTCGTTAAAAGGGCGAATGACCGCCCTTGTAGCCTTTGTTGTGAAAAAAACCGAATAACCTGATCGCCTTCCGCCCGGCACCGCTGTGCGTGAAGCCTTGCGCTCGCTATAATCAGCCGCTTTCCTTGTTGCCTGGCTACCGAGACCATGACTGAGTCCGTGCTCGACTATATGAACCGCCTTGGCCGTGCTGCCCGCGAGGCCTCGCGCGTGATTGCCCGCGCCAGCACCGCGCAGAAGAACCGCGCCTTGCTGGCAGCCGCGTCTGCGCTGGATGCCGCTCGCACTGAATTGACCGAAGCCAACGAAAAAGATCTTGCTGCTGGCCGTGCAAATGGGCTTGAGCCCGCGATGCTGGACCGTTTGGCGCTGACGCCCGCGCGCATCGACTCAATGATCGAAGGGTTGCGTCAGGTCGCCAGTTTGGCCGATCCGATCGGTGCCATTCGCGATATGAGCTACCGTCCGTCGGGTATTCAGGTTGGCAAGATGCGCGTGCCACTTGGCGTCGTCGGCATTATTTAT
Source organism: Pseudomonas sp. EL_65y_Pfl2_R95 (assembly GCF_963971045.1). Taxonomy (NCBI): domain Bacteria; kingdom Pseudomonadati; phylum Pseudomonadota; class Gammaproteobacteria; order Pseudomonadales; family Pseudomonadaceae; genus Pseudomonas; species Pseudomonas sp. EL_65y_Pfl2_R95. Next base: position 97,245 of record NZ_CAXAOV010000006.1, read on the forward strand.
GAGTCGCGTCCGAATGTGACCATTGATGCGGCTAGCTTGTGCCTGAAATCCGGCAACGCCACTATTTTACGCGGCGGCTCAGAAGCGATTCATTCCAATCGCGCGGTTGCTGCCTGCATTCAGCGTGGCCTGGCTGAGGCAGATTTGCCGGCAGCAGTGGTGCAGGTTGTGGAGACGACTGACCGGGCTGCGGTCGGTGCGCTCATCACCATGCCCGAGTATGTGGATGTGATTGTGCCCCGTGGTGGCAAAAGCCTTATCGAGCGCGTTAGCCGCGATGCGCGAGTGCCTGTGATTAAGCATCTCGATGGTATTTGCCACGTCTACGTAGATGCCTTGGCCGAGTTGCCCAAGGCGCAAAAAATTGCATTCAATGCCAAAACATACCGTTATGGCATCTGTGGGGCGATGGAGACCTTATTGGTCCATCAAGCGGTGGCGGCTGATTTTCTGCCAGCAATGGCAGAACAGTTTGCCGAAAAAGGCGTTGAGTTGCGGGGTTGCGAGCGCTCGCGCGAGTTGATCGCGGCCAATCCGGCGACGGATGAGGATTGGGCGACCGAGTACCTTGCGGCGATATTGTCGATCCGTATCGTTGATGATTTGGAGCAGGCGATCGAGCATATCAACCATTATGGCTCGCATCACACTGATTCGATCGTGACTGAGCATCAAGGCAATGCACGGCGCTTTATGGCCGAAGTTGACTCCAGTTCAGTAATGCTCAACACCCCAACCTGCTTTGCTGATGGCTTTGAATATGGCCTCGGCGCAGAGATTGGTATTTCTACCGATAAGCTGCATGCCCGTGGCCCGGTAGGGTTGGAAGGCCTGACGTGCGAGAAGTATGTCGTGGTCGGTGATGGTCAGTTGCGCGGGCAGAATGCCTAAACGCATTGGCCTATTTGGCGGCACCTTTGATCCGGTGCACATTGGCCATTTACGCGGCGCGGTAGAAGTCGTCGAGTTTATGCTGCTTGATGAGCTGCGCTTGATACCCAGCGCGCGGCCGCCGCACAGGGATTCACCGCAGGTTTCTGCCCAAGACCGTCTGGCAATGGTTGAATGTGCAGTGGCTGGGGTTGCGCCGTTAGTAGTGGATGATCGCGAGCTGAAACGCGATAAACCCTCTTATAGCATCGATACTTTAGAATCGCTGCGGGCTGAGCTGGCGGCGGATGATCAGTTGTACTTGTTGCTGGGCTGGGATGCCTTTTGCGGGTTGCCGAGCTGGCACCGTTGGGATGAGCTACTGCTGCATTGCCATATCCTGGTCTTGCAGCGTCCCGATGCCGACAGCGAAGCCCCAGAGGCGCTGCGCGATTTGTTAGCGGCGCGCAGCGTCAGTGATCCACATGCGATGACCGGTGCATGTGGGCAGATTTCTTTTGTGTGGCAAACGCCAATGGCGGTGTCCGCCACACAAATCCGCGGGCTATTGCACAGCGGAAAATCGGTACGTTATTTGGTGCCGGATGCGGTACTGACTTATATCCAAGCGCACGGGCTGTACCGTGCAGCGAACTGAGAGTATGTAGATAAATTACTGCGCTACGCTATGCATCAATGAGCAGCAAGATGAAGGTTCATTAGCTGATCATGTATGGCGGAGCGTTTGATGAATATCGCGGTTAATGGCGAGTTTTAACAGCAGTAGTTTGCAAACTCTGACACATGAGGCAAACGAGTTACCTATGAAGAATCAAATTATGCCGAGCGAAGACCTGGTCAAACTGGCCATCGCCGCTCTGGAAGACATCAAAGCACAAGACATCGTCACCATTGATGTGCGTGAAAAGACCAGCATCACCGATTTCATGGTGATCGCCAGCGGTACGTCCAGTCGTCACGTCAAGTCGTTGGTCGACAACGTGCTGGAAAAAGTAAAAGAGCAGGGTGTGCGTCCAATCGGTAGCGAAGGTCTGGACACCGGTGAGTGGGCTTTGCTTGACCTCGGCGACATCGTGGTTCACGTGATGCTGCCAACCACGCGTCAGTTCTACGACCTTGAGCGTCTGTGGCAAGGTGCTGAACAGAGCCGTGCACAGCATGCGCCAGAACAAGGCCCAGAAGCTGAGTAAGGGCGTGTAGCGGTGCGTATCAAATTGATTGCGGTTGGGTCTAAAATGCCGCGCTGGGTCGAGGATGGATGGCAGGAATATGCCAAACGTATGCCTTCCGAGCTGGCGCTTGAGCTGATTGAGATTCCGCTGACAACGCGAAGTAAAAATGCTGATGTGGCCCGTATGATTCGTCAGGAAGGCGAAGCTATGCTGGCTAAAGTTCAGCCCGGTGAACGGGTCGTGACCCTGGAAGTCGAAGGACGACCATGGAGCACTGAGCAGCTCGCCGTCGAGTTGGATAAGTGGCGGCTCGATTCGCGAACAGTCAATTTGATGGTCGGTGGCCCTGAGGGGCTTGCGCCTGAAGTCCAGGCGCGTAGTGAGCAGCGCTGGTCGTTGTCGCCACTGACATTGCCGCACCCGCTGGTTCGTATCCTTATCGGCGAGCAGGTTTACCGCGCCTGGACTGTATTGTCCGGCCATCCATACCATAAGTAGTCACAGTAGCCGATGCCGCAGCCGATTCGCCTAAAAGACCACGAGAAAGACGCGCGCCTCATTCGTGGGCGAGCGATCGTCGGCGCCATTGTGGTGTTTGTGTTGATTGGTGTGCTGGTCAGTCGGCTCTATTATCTGCAGGTGGTGCAGTACGAGTATCACTCGACACTGTCTGAAAATAACCGCGTGCATGTTCAGCCCATTCCCCCCAATCGTGGGCTTATCTACGATAGAAACGGGGTCATCATTGCCGATAACCGGCCAAGTTTCAGCCTGACCCTGACCCGCGAGCGTGCGGGCGACTGGGAGCAGGTGCTGGATGTCATTGTCGAGGTCCTGGGGCTGCCCGCCGAAGACCGCCAGCTGTTTGAAAAGCGCGTGAAACAGGGGCGCAGGCCGTTCGAACCGGTGCCTGTGCTATTTGAATTGAGCGAAGAGCAAATCGCTAAGATTGCGATCAATCAGTTCCGCTTGCCAGGTGTTGAGGTGACCGCGCAATTGGTCCGCCATTACCCCCTCGGTGAGCACTTTGCTCACTCGGTGGGCTATGTAGGGCGTATCAACGAAGCCGAGTTGAAAAAGCTTGATCCTGTTGAATACAGTGGCTCCCACCATATCGGTAAAACCGGTGTGGAGCGCTTTTACGAGAGTGACTTGCACGGCAAGGTTGGTTACGAAGAGGTCGAGACCAATGCCCGTGGCCGCGTGCTGCGAGTGCTTAATCGCACCGACCCGCAACCCGGTAAAGATATAGTTCTAACCCTCGATACCAAGCTTCAGGAAGCGGCCGAAAAGGCGCTGGCCGGGCGCCGTGGCGCTATTGTGGCGATTGAGGTAAAGACGGGTGAAGTGCTGGCGATGGTTAGTCAACCGAGCTTCGACCCCAACCCTTTTGTCACCGGTATTAGCTTCAAGGCTTACGCCGAGTTGCGCGACTCGATTGATCAGCCCCTGTTTAACCGGGTGCTGCGCGGCCTGTATCCGCCGGGTTCGACGGTTAAGCCGATGATGGCGATTGCCGGCCTTGATGCCGGTGTGGTCACGCCGAACTCCCGAGTGTTTGATCCGGGTTATTACCAGTTGCCGAATAACACTCATAAATACCGTAACTGGAACCGTTATGGTGATGGCTCGATTAACCTTGATACCGCTCTGATGCGTTCCAATGACACTTACTTTTATGACTTGGCGCATAAGTTGGGCATTGATCGCATGCACGAGTACATGACCAAGTTCGGCCTGGGTCAGCGTGTGTCCTTGGATATGTTCGAGGAAACGGCCGGTCTGATGCCGTCCCGTGAGTGGAAGCGCGGCCGCTATCGCCAAGCGTGGTACCCCGGAGAAACGCTGATTTTGGGTATCGGCCAAGGTTATATGCAAACCACTCCTCTGCAATTGGCCCAGGGCATCACTCTGGTGGCTAATCACGGTAAATGGATTCGTCCTCACCTGGCTAAATCGGTCGGAGGGGAGAAGCCTGTGGATGAAAATCCTATTGCCGATATCGTGCTAAAAGACCCTAAATACTGGGATTACGCGCGTCACGGTATGGAAATGGTTATGCATGGTCCGCGCGGTACGGCGCGTAAAGTGGGTAATTCTGCGGTGTACCGCATTGCCGGTAAAAGCGGTACTGCACAGGTGGTAGCGATCAAGCAGGGCGAACGCTATGACCGTACTAAAATTCGTGAGCGCCACCGTGACCACGCCTTGTTCGTAGGCTTTGCTCCGGCTGAAGACCCTGAAATTGCGGTTTCGGTCATGGTTGAAAACGGTGAATCGGGCTCCGGTGTAGCCGCACCCGTGCTAAAGGCGGTGATGGACGCGTGGTTACTCGATGACAATGGCGTGCTCAAGGCTGAGTATGCGCCACCTGTTACAGAACCGGCGGAGAAACTATGAGCAGCAGCTTTGACCGTACCCTGTCCAGCGAGGATGTGATGCGTCGCCGGGCTAGCCTGCTACAGCGCATGCACATCGACGGTATTTTGCTAGTGCTTCTGCTGACGCTGGCTGCTGGCAGTCTTTTCGTTCTGTATTCTGCCAGTGGCAAAGATGTCGATTTGCTGATCAAGCAGGCCAGTTCATTCGGCATCGGCCTGGTTGGGATGATTGTCATCGCTCAGTTTGAGCCCCGGTTTATGGCGCGCTGGGTGCCGCTCGCCTACATCGGTGGGGTTGGCTTGTTATTGGTGGTCGACATCATGGGGCACAACGCCATGGGTGCGACCCGCTGGATCAATATTCCCGGCATTATTCGCTTCCAGCCGTCCGAGTTCATGAAGATCATCATGCCGGCGACTATTGCCTGGTATCTGTCAAAACGCACCTTGCCGCCGCGGCTGAAACATATTGTGGTGAGTCTGGCGCTGATTGGTGTGCCCGTGAGCCTTATCCTTGTGCAGCCGGATTTGGGCACTGCTTTGCTGGTGATCACGTCTGGCGCCTTTGTGCTGTTTATGGCCGGTTTGCAGTGGCGTTGGATTCTTGGCGCCGTGGCGGCTCTGGTTCCTGTTGCGGTGGGCATGTGGTTTTTTGTCTTGCACCAGTATCAAAAGCAACGGGTGCTGACCTTCCTTAGTCCTGAGACTGATCCGCTAGGCAGTGGATGGAACATTATCCAGTCCAAAGCCGCGATTGGCTCTGGTGGGGTATTGGGCAAAGGCTGGTTGTTGGGCACCCAATCACACTTGGATTTTTTGCCGGAGAGCCATACGGATTTTATCATTGCGGTTCTGGCGGAAGAGTTTGGTTTGGTTGGCGTGTGCCTGTTGTTGTTCGTCTATTTGTTATTGATCAGTCGTGGGCTGGTGATAACCGTGCAAGCTCAAACGCTGTTCGGTAAGCTCATGGCCGGTTCGTTAACAATGACGTTTTTCGTTTACGTGTTCGTCAATATCGGTATGGTTAGTGGTTTGCTACCTGTCGTTGGAGTTCCTTTGCCATTCATTAGCTATGGCGGAACTTCGCTGATCACGTTGTTGTCAGGGTTTGGGGTTTTGATGTCGATCCACACACACCGTAAGTGGATTGCTCAGGTTTAATTGGGGTTAGGAATTCAATGCAAATACTGCGTGGCTGGGCCGTACGACAAGCACATTGGTTGGGACTTGCCAGTGCGCTGGGATGGGTTCAGCAAGCCAACGCGGGCGATTACTCGCAATCGCCTGAGGTTGCCTCATTTATCACTGAAATGACCCGTGATTACGGCTTTGCGGATGAGCAGCTAGTCAGCCTTTTCGGCGAAGTTGAGCGTAAACAGTCGATTATCGATGCGATTTCACGGCCGGCTGAGCGTGTAAAGGCTTGGAAGGACTACCGTCCAATTTTTATCACTGATTCGCGCATTGCCCGCGGCGTCGATTTCTGGCGCCAGCATGAGGCCGCATTGGCCCGTGCCGAAAAGGAATACGGTGTTCCTGCGCAATATATCGTCGCAATCATCGGTGTAGAGACTTTCTACGGCGGCAATACCGGTAACTACCGGGTGCTCGATGCATTGTCGACATTGGCATTCGACTACCCGCCACGCGCACCATTTTTCCGTAAGGAATTGCGTGAGTTCCTGATGCTCTCGCGTGAAGAGCAGGTCGACCCCATTACCCTTAAAGGTTCTTACGCTGGTGCCATGGGACTGCCACAGTTTATGCCGAGCAGCTTCCGGGCTTATGCAGTGGACTTCGACGGCGATGGCCACATTAATATCTGGAGCAATCCGGATGATGCAATTGGCAGCGTTGCCAGCTATTTCAAACGCCATGGCTGGTTGCCGGGCGAACCGGTGGTCAGTCGCGCGAGCGTTTCTGGCGATAAAGTCGATCAAGGTTTGACCGAGGGCATCGATCCGGTAAAAAATATCAATCAGTTAAATGAGCTAGGCTGGAGCACTGAAGATAAGCTTGATGGCGAGATGCCGGTGACGGCTTTTCGGCTTGAGGGTGTCGATGGCGACGAGTATTGGTTAGGCTTACCCAATTTTTACGTGATTACACGATACAACCGGAGCAGTATGTACGCGATGGCGGTCACGCAACTGGCGCAATTGATAGTTGAAGCACGGGGAACCCATTGATGTCGAGCCTGCCTCTCAGACTCGTTACGCTTGGCGCCATTGCCTTGGCGCTGGCAAGCTGCTCCTCCAATAAACAGCAAGTGGTTAAACCGACTGCTGCGCAATCTACTGGTATCAGCGGCCCGGGCAGCTTCGCCCGACCGCACCGTGATGGCGCGCCATGGTGGGATGTCGATGTTTCGCTGATCCGTGATGCGGTGCCTACACCCCACACGGGTGCTTACAAAGCCAGTCCGTACACCGTGCTGGGCACCAAATATTTCCCAATTCCAGATGGCAGTACCTACCGAGCAACAGGCTTGGCGTCTTGGTATGGCACCAAGTTCCATGGACAGGCCACAGCCAACGGTGAAACCTACGACCTGTACGGTATGACCGCCGCGCACAAGACTTTGCCGCTACCGAGCTATGTAAAGGTGACTAACCTGGAAAACGGCAAAACCGCCATTCTGCGGGTCAATGACCGAGGGCCGTTCTACTCGGACCGTATTATTGACCTGTCGTTTGCGGCCGCTAAAAAGCTCGGCTATGCCGAAAAAGGCACGGCACGGGTCAAAGTTGAAGGTATTGATCCTCAGCAGTGGTGGGCGCAGCAAGGTAAAACCGCACCTATGGTGTTGGCTGAGCCTAAGTCAGTCGCGCCAGCCAAACCGCAGATGCAGGCCATGGCTGAGCCGGTCGAGCAGTATGTGCCGCCTGTAACTCAGCACGCGGCGCCGGTTTTACCTGTGCAGGTTGACTCAAAAAAAAACGCTTCACTCGCAGCCTCTGGCCTGTATCTCCAAGTGGGAGCCTTCGCCAATCCGGACGCTGCGGAGCTTCTCAAGGACAAGCTGAGCGGGACAGTCACTGCCCCGGTGTTCATCAGCTCAGTGGTGCAGAATCAACGAACCCTGCACCGCGTTCGAGTCGGCCCGATCAGCAATCAGGGCGAGGCTGAGCAACTGCAAGAAAGTGTGCGCTTGGCCAATTTGGGCAAACCCACTGTGGTACGGGCGAACTGAATTGGTAAAACGCAGTCATTGTAGTCAGCCAATTAGCTAAGCAAGCCGCTGTCGTGGTCGCCGTACACTGCGACAGCTATTCATAATTTGCCCATTCGGGCTAGTTCCACCATCAGCTACTTCGAGAGACGGATGAATATCACCAGCTTTGCGCAACGCGTTTCATTGTCACTTTTGCTACTGGCTGCGCCCGCCGCATGGGCCCAGCAAATGGCTACACCTGCGCCACCTCAGTTGGCTGCCAAATCCTATGTGCTGATGGATGCAGCGAGTGGTCAGGTGTTGGTTGATAATGAGGGCGATCAGCGTCTGCCGCCTGCGAGCCTGACCAAGCTGATGACTGCCTACATCGCAACTCTGGAAATCGATAAGGGCCAGATCAGTGAAAACGATATGGTTACTATCAGCGAGCACGCCTGGCGCACCGGCGGTTCGCGGATGTTCGTCAAGGTCAATACTCAGGTTTCCTTGAGTGACCTGCTGCACGGCATCATTATCCAGTCGGGCAATGACGCCAGCGTTGCGGTCTCTGAGCACATCGCCGGCAGCGAAGATGCCTTTGCCGACATGATGAATAACACCGCCAAAGATCTGGGGATGAGCAACAGCCATTTCATGAATGCGACGGGGCTGCCAAACCCAGACCACTACTCGTCAGCGCACGATATGGCCAAGTTGGCTCGGGCGATCATTTATGTTGATCCGGCTCACTACGCCATTTATTCGCAGAAAGAATTCCTTTGGAACAACATCAAGCAGCCAAACCGTAACCTGCTGCTATGGCGCGACAAGACCGTTGACGGCTTGAAAACAGGCCATACCGAAGAAGCCGGTTATTGCATGGTGGCATCGGCAGTACGTGATGGCATGCGCTTGATTGCAGTGGTCTTTGGCACCAGCAGCGAGCAGGCACGTGCCGCTGAAACGCAAAAGCTGCTGACTTATGGTTTCCGTTTTTTCGAAACCCGCACCTTCTACAAGAAGGGTGCTGAGTTGGCGCAAACCACCGTCTGGAAAGGCGCTGAGCATCAGGTTAAAGCTGGCTTGGCAAACGACCTGACCATGACCCTGCCGCGCGGCCAAGTCGACAAGTTGCAAGCCAGCATGACCATGACGCCGCAGTTAATGGCACCGATCAATAAAGGTGACGTCGTCGGTAAAGTTGAAGTCAAACTGGGTGATAAAGTGGTGCAGACCGCCGACCTTGTTGCGCTTGAACCGGTTGAAGAGGGTGGCATCTTCCGTCGTGTCTGGGATAGCATTCGTCTGTTCTTCTACGGTTTATTTAACTGATAACGTGCTTCGCGCCTCTGAATGCCATTGCCTGGTTTGCAATCTAGGTGTTTAGAGGCGTCTAATACGCCCCCTATCTGGGGCGTACTATTTATGGACGGGCCAAAAGCCTGCTGATGCCATGACCGATTCTGATGATGTAAAAGCGCCTAAGATCGAGTTTCCTTGCGAACGCTACCCAATCAAAGTGATTGGCGATGCGGGCGAAGGTTTTGCCGATCTGGTGATTGAAGTTATTCAGCGCCATGCACCTGAGCTTGATGCCGGGACACTGGTCACCCGTGACAGTAGCAATGGGCGTTATCTTTCCGTGCAGGTGCTGATTACCGCGACCGGTGTTGAGCAACTGCAAGCCATCCATGTTGATTTGCGAGCAACTGGCCGCGTCCACATGGTGCTGTGATGAGCCTGATTGGCTTTCGCGAACTGGGTCAGGTGGCCTACCAGCCGACTTGGCATGCGATGCAGCAGTTTACTGATAGCCGTGACCCTGAAACCACAGATGAAATCTGGTTGCTTGAACACCCTCCGGTGTTTACCCAAGGGCAGGCGGGGAAAGCCGAGCATGTGCTCTTTCCGGGAGATATCCCGGTGGTTCAGGTGGATCGAGGTGGTCAGGTGACCTATCACGGCCCCGGCCAGCTAGTCGCGTATCTGATGCTCGATGTGCGCCGCTCCAAGCTCGGCGTGCGGGACTTGGTCACGCGCATTGAACAAAGTCTGCTGGCCCTGTTAGCCAGCTACGGCGTGACGGCATACACCAAGGCAGATGCCCCGGGTGTTTATGTTGGGGACGCAAAGATTGCTTCGCTCGGCCTGCGTATCCGCAATGGCCGATCGTTCCATGGCCTGGCCCTCAATGTCGACATGGATCTGTCGCCATTCCAGCGCATCAACCCCTGCGGTTATGAGGGGATGGCAATGACTCAACTGGTTGATCTGGTTGATGCGCCACTAGAATTTACCGAGGTTCGTGCCCGGCTGCGTGACCAGCTCGTCAAACACCTCGATTACGCAGAACAGAAGACCCTTGCGGGCGGAATTGACTGATGAGCACTGTGGAAACAGCCGGCAAACCGGCCAAGGTTGAAGTAGGCGTCAAGCTGCGCGGCGCAGAGAAGATGGCGCGTATCCCGGTAAAGATTATCCCAACCGACGAGTTGCCAAAAAAGCCTGACTGGATTCGTGTACGGATTCCGATTTCACCTGAGGTTGATCGGATCAAGCAACTGCTGCGCAAGCATAAACTGCACAGCGTATGCGAAGAGGCCTCATGCCCGAACCTGGGTGAGTGCTTCTCCGGTGGTACTGCAACCTTCATGATCATGGGTGACATCTGTACCCGTCGCTGTCCGTTCTGTGACGTTGGCCATGGCCGACCAAAACCATTGGACACCGATGAGCCAACCAACCTTGCCGTGGCTATCGCGGACTTGAAGTTGAAGTACGTGGTGATCACCTCGGTTGACCGTGATGACCTGCGTGATGGCGGCGCCCAGCACTTTGTTGATTGCCTGCGTGAGATCCGCAAGCTGTCGCCGAATGTGCAGTTGGAAACACTGGTGCCGGACTACCGTGGCCGCATGGATGTTGCCTTGGCAATCACTGCCAACGAGCCACCTGATGTGTTCAACCACAACCTCGAAACTGTCCCGCGCCTGTACAAAGCAGCGCGTCCGGGTTCGGACTTTGAATGGTCGTTGGACCTGCTGCAAAAATTCAAAGAGCTGGTGCCGGGCGTGCCAACCAAGTCGGGCTTGATGCTGGGCTTGGGTGAAACCGATGAAGAGGTTATCGAGGTGATGAAGCGCATGCGCGAACATGACGTTGACATGCTGACCCTCGGTCAATACCTGCAGCCGTCGCGCAACCACTTGGCGGTACAGCGTTTCGTTCACCCGGATGTGTTCGCCTGGTTTGCTGAAGAAGGCCTGAAAATGGGCTTCAAGAACGTCGCCTCTGGGCCACTGGTACGCTCCTCCTACCACGCTGACCAGCAAGCACACGCTGCCAAGGCTTAACGGCGCTCACAGTACTAGAGCTGCTTTGAGTCGTTCAGCGCTAATAAAAAGGCGACTTTCGGGTCGCCTTTTTCGTCGCCAAGATTTGTCGGTTAACGGCTGCGTAATTCTTGCAGCAACTCAAAACTTGGATAGCCATCGGCCGGTTCCTGCTGTTGTTGCTGGAAAGCGCGCACCGCTTTGCGAGTGTTGGCACCAATGATGCCGTCGGCTTTACCAGGCTCGAAGCCGTTTTGTTCGAGCAACTGCTGCAGTTCTATACGCTCATGGCGACCCAGCTGACGCTCACCAACAGGCCATGAGCCCTGCACCCCAGCGCCGCCGCGCAAGCCATCGCTGAGCAGGCCGATGGCCAGCGCGTACGAAGTGGAGTTGTTATAGCGCAAGATGCTGCGAAAGTTATTCATCAGCAAGAACGCCGGACCTTTATGGCCCGCCGGCAGTAGTAACGTTGCCTGTGAGTCGGGTGACAAAGAGGCCGCCGTGCTGTTCACTGCCTTGATTCCCAGAGCCTGCCACTGGCTCAGTGAACGACGGGTTTCCGGGTCAGCCAGCGCATAGTCGAAGTTACCCGGCAGGCGTACTTCAAAGCCCCAAGGCTGATTCATTTCCCAGCCTGATACATTCAAATACTGCGCCGCTGATGCGAGGGCGTCGGTTGATGAGCGCCAGACATCACGGCGGCCGTCGCCATCAAAGTCAACGGCGTGGTCGTTGTAGGTGGTTGGCATAAACTGGGTTTGGCCCATTGCCCCAGCCCATGAGCCGACTAAGTGTTCAGGGTCGGTGTCGCCGTGTTGCAAAATCTGTAATACCGCCAATAGCTGGCTGCGCCAAAAGGCCTGGCGGCGGCCTTCATAAGCCAGCGTTGCCAGTGAGCGCACGACATTATAGTTGCCGATATTGCCGCCGAAGTTGCTCTCCATTCCCCAGATAGCGACCAAGGTTTCGCGATTGACTGCGTAACGCTGCTCGATCCGATCGAGCGCCACACGCTCTTGCGCCAGCAAACTCTGGCCCTGTTTAATCCGGGCGGGCGATACCGCACCTTCGATGTACTCCCACACCGGGCGAGTGAATTCGGGTTGGCTGCTGTCGAGGCGAATAACGTCTGGATTCGGGGTGACACCGGCGAAGGCACGGTCGAACAAGGTATCGCTGATGCCCGCGGCAATTGCGTCGGCGCGCAGTAGCGTGCGCCATTCGGCGAAGCTCAGCGCTGGCTGAGGTGTTTGGGTTGAATCTTCTGCCGGTGCAGTAGGCGCTGCGGGCGCAACAGATGGCGTGACTGTGGACGTCTCGCTCATAGGTTGAGCGGGTGCTTCAGAACAAGCACTAAGGAGTACAAGCGAGAGGGTAACGGAAGTGTGGCTCAGGCCACGGAAAAGCAGGTTTGGCATGGTGGTCTCAGCACGTTTCTCAGAGGCCTACCATAACATGAATGAGACGGCGTGCAGACTGCTGGCGTGGGCCTTTCAGGCCGCCTTAAACGAACAAGCCTCCCAGTTTTGCTGGGAGGCTTGGCGGCGGTAACTACCTTTACCTTTCTGCGGTTTTTGTTGCTGGCTGCGGAACAGCGGTTGGGCAACGATTGATTTGGCTTTATTCGGCCGTTTTTGGCCTGATTTGCTCATGGTGTTCTCCGAGTTGGCGGTAGGCAAGTGCGAGGGCTATGACCTCTATAGCGAGCGCAAAGTTCAGACCGGTGAGACGAGGTCTGAGCGGTATTATACCGCGTTGCTGATACTCAGTCGTTTGCCGCACATGCTGAGGGTGAGCATATTCAGGCTGCTCCAGGCATCGCCAGGGGCTTGGCCTTTGATCTGGGCGTCGATGGCCTGGGCATCTTCAAGCAATTTGGCCCAGCGCTGCGCTGAGTGGCGTTGCAGGGCTTTGCTGACGAGAGGTCTGCGTTTATCCCAGACGGGTGGTCTGGCAGCACTGAAGGCTTTATCGAGCGGCATACCTTGGCTGAATTGCTGGGCGATGGTTGCCAGCATACGAATCTCGCGGGCCAATGCCCAGAGTATGACGGGCGGTTCCACGCCTTCGCCGCGCAAACCTTCTAGCATGCGCAGGGCATGGGCAGCTTCGCCATTGAGCGCAGCATCAATCAGACCAAACACATCGAAGCGTGCACTGTCGGCGACAGCAGCTTGCACTGTATCGACATCAACTTGATTGCCTGTGGCGAGCAGCTTTAGCTTTTCGATCTCTTGCGCGGCGGCGAGCAAGTTGCCCTCGACCCGCACGGCGATCATCTCGACGGCTTCCTGGCTGGCGGTTAGGCCAGATTGGGCCATACGCTGGCGAATCCACTGGCCAAGCTGATTGGTCTCAATCGGCCATATTTGTAAAAACTGAGTGTTGGGACCTTCAATCAGGGCTTTGGCCCATTTGCTCTTTTGTGTGCTGCCATCAAGTTTTGGCAGGCTGACTAAGAGCACCGTGTCTTCGGCAGGGCGCGCCAAGTACTCAAGCAAAGCAACCCCTTTGTCACTAGGTTTGCCGCCCGGAATGCGCACTTCGAGAAGGCGTTTGTCGGCAAATAGCGAGAGGCTGGCGCTTGCTTGAAGCAGGTTGCCCCAATCAAAGTTGGCTTCGGCGTTGAACACTTGGCGTTCACTGAATCCCTGGGCGCGCGTAGCAGCGCGTATCGCATCGCAGGCCTCCTGGCACAGCAGCGGCTCATCACCACTCACCACGTATACCGGAGCGAGGGTGCCTTGCAGGTGCTTGGCGAGCTGTGCGGGGTTAAGTTTCATGGGTGGCGGGGGCCTATGCGAAGCCTCGGTAGAACAAATGCGCTGGGTGGTGGATGAAAAAAGCGTCATCCACCCTACAAGGTGTTAGCGGATGAACACAGATCATCCGCCTTACACGTTGTGCTTACTGCGCAGGGATTTCGATGGGCGACTGTTGTGGTTGAGCTTCCTGACGCTGGCGCTCGGCCTCTGCTGCGTCGGCTTCGGCCTGCGCTTCAGCTTGAGCCTTGGCTTCAGCGGTTTGCAGCAGTGCATCAAGCTGGCCTGGGGTGATCAACTGCAGGCGCAGCATCAGTTGATTGACCAGATCGCGGCGCATTTCTTTGCGCAGTTGATTGCCTTCCTGGTCAGAGCCGATCAGGTTGTTGCCGTCCTGAGTCTGGACGCTTTGCACTTCGAGCTGATTCTGCATCAGCACCAGTTGCTGGCTGCCACCCCGGATTTCGTAATCGAGGTGGGTCGTCAGTTCAGTCTCTGCTGTCTGTGCAGAGCTGGTATAGCTGGCGGTGCGCTGAGTCTCTTGCTCATTGGTCAGGGCCAATGTGTAAGGTGCGCCTTGATTAACCTTAACCTTGTTGCTTTCAAGCGCTGCCGTGACCTCTTTGACTGTGTCGCCATAAGCGTTGCGTGCGGTCACGTTGAGTTCATTCAAGGTGAATTGCACATCGCCGGTGCCGCGTAGCTGAAAGCCGCAGGCACTGAGTAGAGCAGTCAGGCCGATTAGCAGCAGATTCCGTTTAATCATCTTGTATCCCCTTGGAGAGCGTCCCGGCGCTGCGCATTGCCCAGTGCCGGGTTCTAATCAGTTAGCGACGATGTTGACCAGTTTACCCGGCACGACTATCACTTTGCGGATGGTCATGCCTTCGGTGAAGCGCAGCACGCTTTCGTTAACCCGGGCGACCGCTTCGACCTCTTCGCGGCTGGCGCTGGCAGGCATTTCAATTTGCCCGCGCAGCTTGCCATTGACCTGAATCACCAGTGTTAAGTTGTCTTGCACCAATGCAGACTCATCCAGCTGCGGCCAGCTGGCGTCAATGGCGGCGACTTCATGGCCCAGTTGCTGCCAGATTTCGTGGCTGATGTGCGGTGTGATAGGCGCAAGCAGCAAGACCACGGTTTCCAGACCTTCCTGCAACAGGGCGCGGTCTTGATCGGTGCTTTGTGCGGCTTTCTCAAGCACATTCATCAGGGTCATCACTGCCGCAATGGCGGTGTTGAATTTGTGATGCTGGCCAATATCCTGGCTGGCTTGCTTGATGGCCAGGTGAATCGCGCGACGCACTTCTTTCTGTGCATCGTTCAATTCAGCCTGTGGCTTGGCGCTCGGCAGGCCAGCGTTGACGTGGGCTTGAGCCAGGCGCCAAACGCGGCGCATAAAGCGGCTTGCCCCTTCAACGCCTGAGTCCGACCATTCCAGGCTCATGTCTGGCGGCGAGGCGAACATCATGAACAGGCGACAGGTGTCAGCACCGTACTGGTCGATCATGGCCTGCGGGTCGACGCCGTTGTTTTTCGACTTCGACATCTTTTCGGTGCCACCAATTTCAACTGGCAGGCCGTCAGCCTTGAGTATCGCCGCAGTTACTTTGCCTTTGCTGTCGTGCTCAATCTCGACATCCGCCGGGTTGAACCAGTCTTTGCCGCCGTTTTCCGCAATGCGGTAGTAGGTATCAGCCACTACCATGCCTTGGGTCAGCAACTTCTTGAACGGCTCGTTGGAGCTGAGCAAGCCTTCGTCACGCATCAGCTTGTGGAAGAAGCGGGCATAGAGCAGGTGCAGAATGGCGTGTTCGATACCGCCGATATATTGATCAACAGGCAGCCAGTGGTTGGCCGCTGCTGGGTCAACCATGCCGCCGGTATAGTTCGGCGAGGCGTAGCGCGCAAAGTACCAGGACGACTCAACGAAGGTGTCCATGGTGTCGGTTTCGCGCTTGGCCGGCGCACCGCATTTCGGGCAGCTGCACTCATAGAATTCAGGCATGCGCGCCAGGGGCGAGCCCGCGCCATCTGGAACTACATCTTCAGGCAGCACGACGGGGAGCTGGTCTTCTGGTACAGAAACATCGCCACAGCTGTCGCAATGCACGATTGGAATTGGACAGCCCCAGTAACGCTGGCGGCTGATGCCCCAGTCACGCAGGCGGAACTGGGTGCGTGACTTGCCGAGATTTTTCTTCTGCAGGGCGACTTCGATTGCATCGAATGCGCCGGCAAAGTCGAGGCCGTCGAATGCGCCTGAGTTGATCAGTTCGCCGTGCTCGCCGCAGGCTTCCTGCCATGACGCAGGCGTTTCATCGCCAGCGCTGGTGCGCACCACCGACTTGATTGGCAGGTCGTACTTGCTGGCGAACTCAAAGTCGCGCTCATCGTGTGCCGGTACAGCCATTACCGCGCCATCGCCGTAGTGCATCAAGACGTAGTTGGCGACCCAGACAGGCAGTTTCTCACCGGTCAGCGGGTGCTCGACGAATAGCGATGTCGGCATGCCTTTCTTTTCCTGAGTGGCGATATCAGCTTCCGCTACGCCACCACGCTTGCATTCGTCGATGAATGCTTGCAGTTCAGGGTTGCCTTGCGCTGCTTGGGTGGCGAGCGGGTGCTCAGCTGCCACCGCAACGTAAGTCGCACCCATCAGGGTATCTGGGCGGGTGGTGAATACTTTCAGCTCGCCGCTGCTGCCAATGCTGTCAACATCGTAGGGAAAGCAAACTTCCATGCCGCGCGATTTGCCGATCCAGTTGCGCTGCATGGTTTTGACCTGTTCAGGCCAGCCATCCAGTTCATCCAGGCTGCTCAAGAGTTCATCCGCATAGGCGGTGATCTTGAAGTAGTACATCGGAATTTCGCGCTTTTCGATAAGTGCGCCACTGCGCCAGCCGCGACCGTCGATCACCTGTTCATTGGCCAAAACGGTCTGGTCTACAGGGTCCCAGTTAACGCTGCCGTTTTTGCGGTAAATCACGCCTTTTTCAAACAGGCGGGTAAAGAGCCACTGCTCCCAACGGTAATAGTCAGGTTTACAGGTGGTGACTTCACGGGTCCAGTCGATTGCCAGGCCCAAGCTTTTCAGCTGGGTCTTCATGTAATCGATGTTCTCGTAGGTCCATTTGGCCGGCGCAACCTTGTTTTTCATGGCGGCGTTTTCAGCCGGCATGCCAAAGGCGTCCCACCCCATGGGCTGGAGTACGTTCTTGCCCTGCATACGCTGGTAGCGGGCAATTACATCACCGATGGTGTAGTTGCGCACGTGACCCATGTGCAGCTTGCCGCTCGGGTAGGGGAACATCGACAGGCAATAGAATGTTTCTTTGCCTGGCTGTTCGCTCACTACAAAGGATTTCTGCGCATCCCACTGGGATTGCGCGGCGGCTTCGATTTCGCGTGGCTGATACTGTTCGTGCATGGCTACTTGCGCTAGGAATAGAGGCTTTCGGGAAACGTCGTAGCATACATGACCCCCGGCAACAGTGGGAAACCTTGATTGCATAATCGCAGGCAGGACAGCCATCTATCAGGCAGGTTGTCGCCGTTTGTCGCAGCGCCGTACTGCCCATAAGTGGGCCGCTAAGCTTGCAGTAAGAGTGTGTATGTACCCGGGTGAGGTGCTTGATGGGCGAATTTCAAAGGAGACAAGCCAGTGCCGGGTTATATAGCCGATTGCTGCAACGGCTAACGATTGCGCTGGATGACGCACAAAGTGTGCAGGGGCTGGCCACCACTGAGCCGCAAGAGTTGGAATTGCGGGGCTTGACGGCGGCCGAGCATGAGTTGATCAGTGCCTATTTAGCACGCGATTCAAATTGGTTGCGTGGTTGGCACGCTGCAGCGGCCGAGCTTTCAGCGATTGAGCGGTACACGCCCAGAACGGCACGCTTGAAGCTGCCGACCCGCGCCTTGGCCCGGCCCAAGTCTATCGCCGCTCGACACAGCCAATTGTGTTGCGCCTTATGTGGCTGCTCGGCCCACTGGCAATCTTTCTCCAGTGTGCGTGATTGTCGCTACTGTGGCTCAAAGCTGTTTAGGGTTGCCAGGCAGGTCTGTTGATTTTTCCGGATCGACGACAGGCAGTCTTGTTCTGCGCTATTTTAGCGGCTGATTCATAGGGCCTTGGGCGCTGTGCTCGTAACTGTCGCTGGAATAACTCGATGCCAATCCGCTATCTCATCAAGCAGCTGTGCATGCCGCCCGGTGTGCTGTTTATTTTGTTGCTGTTGGGGTGGTGGTTACGCAAGCGCTCGCCAAGGATTGCCGCAGCATGCTTTATCTTGGGCTTTGCTGGCCTGTACCTAATGAGTATGCCGGTGGCAGTCGAGTGGGTTGCGAGGCAGATTGAGACCGAACCTGCGCTGAGTGCGGCGCAGGTTGCGCAACTCGACCAGCGAGTGCAAGCCATTGTGGTGCTGGGTGCCGGGCGTGATCAGGGCGATTTGGCCTGGGGCGAAGACCAGCCCAGTGCGCTTGCCATTGAGCGTCTGCGCTATGCCGCGCGCTTGGCCAAAGCGTCGGATTTGCCTGTGTTGATCAGTGGAGGTCTGCATTTCGGGCAGCCGCCAAGCGAAGCGCAGATCATGGCTGAGGTGCTGGCTAAAGACTTTGGAGTGACTGCCCGTTGGCAAGAGTCGAGGAGTCGGACCACGTGGGAGAATGCACGATATAGCTATCAGGTACTCGAGCCGCAGGGCATTAAGCGGGTGCTATTGGTAACTCAGGCCATGCATATGCCGCGTGCGCGATGGTGCTTCGAGCGGGCAGGCTTTGCGGTGTTGGCTGCGCCCGTTGGCGCCTTGGGGGTGCCGAACAAGTTGCCCGGCGGTGGCTGGCTGCCTGACGGCAAAGCCTTTATGCAAAGCACGTTTTTGCTCAATGAGGCGGTAGGCGCATTGGCCTATCGGCTGCTCTACTGATCGCTCATGCAGCGAGTGCCCTGCGCCTTTTGCTGGCGCAGGGCGTTCCGCTTAAACCGTTTTAGCCATGCGGCTGGCTAACAAAGCCCAGCCAAACAGCAGGGCGCAAACAATGATCAACGGCCACGAGCGAAACTGCAGGTACGGCGTTAGCTGCTGCATTGGCTGCACGCTGCCGTAGAGCAGGCCGCGCTTGAACTGTGGCAGCTGCGCCGTGATCTTGCCCATTGGGTTGATCAGCACGGTCATGCCATTGTTGGTGGTACGAATCATCCAGCGGCCAGCTTCCAGCGCGCGCATTTGCGCCATCTGCAAGTGTTGCAGTGGGCCAATCGAGTCGCCGAACCAGGCGTCGTTGCTCACTGTAAGCAACAGGTCGCTCTTGGCGGCGAGTCCCGCAGCAAACTCGGGATAAACCACCTCGTAGCAAATTAGCGTCGCGATTCGGTAGCCTTTGGCTTCCAGCAAGGGTTGATCGGCATCGCCGCGCGCAAAATCCGACATTGGCAGGTCGAAGAATGCGATCAGCCCACGCAGCACCTCTTGCAGTGGTACGTATTCGCCAAATGGCACCAGCTTTTGCTTGAGATAGTCGCCGCTGCCTTGGCCCAGTACGGTTACGCCATTGTAATAGCGCATCTCGCCCGCCTTATTCGGCTGGCGGATCGGTACGCCGGTGATCAGTGCGCTTTTGCGCTCACTGGCAAAATTATCCATGCTGCTCAGATAGCCCAGGGCTTGATCTTTGAGTACCGGGACTGCCGTTTCTGGCCAGATCACCAAATCTGTTGGTTTGGCGTTCAATGTCAGGTCGCGATACAGCGCAAGCTGGGCCTCCAGTTTGGCGGGGTCCCATTTCATGCTTTGTTCGATATTGCCCTGAATCGACAGCACGCTCTGCGGTTGTCCGGCAGGCTTGGTCCAGGCATAGCCGTTAAGCACCAGGCAACTGAGCCATGGTGCCGCCAATAGCGCCGTGCCCGCAGTTAGAAAGGCCGGGCGTCTGCGCAATGAGTAGAGGTTGACAACCAGGGCTGCGCTGAGCGCCAGGGCAAATGATATCAGCCAGACCCCGCCCACTGGGCCGAGGCCGGTGAGTGGGCCGTCGAGTTGGCTGTAGCCCGCGTAAAGCCAGGGGAATCCGGTCAGGAACCAGCCACGGAAGGCTTCCTGGGCGACCCACAATGCGGCAAATGCCAAGGCGTCAGCCAGTGGGGCTTCGGGGCGGCGGATCCAGCGTGCCCAAAGCACGGCAGGCAGGGCGAAGAACAACCCCAGCCCCATGACAAAGCCAAGCGTCAGCAGGCCCGCGAGCAGGGGAGACGCATCGCCGAAGGTATGAATGCTGACATAAACCCAACTGGTGCCGGCGGCAAACAGACCAAAACCGTAGCACCAGCCACGCCCGGCGGCTTTGCGCGGTGTCAGGTCGCGCAGGCCAAGGTAAAACAGAGCGATAGAAAGCAGGGCCAGCGGCCAGATATCAAAGGGTGCAAGTGCAAATGTGGTGATGGCACCTGCAGCCATGCTTATCAGGTTGCCTAGCCAGCCCGGGCGGGTGATCCAGCGCATGTTAAATCCTAGACGTTAAAAGACCGCTGGAGGCTATAGGTAAGCGCCCATGTTCGGCAAGTTTGCAGTGGTAATTGTGGCCGCGACTGAGCCTGTGAGTGGGCTCAGTCGGGTTAAGCATCAGCCTGCCAAAGGCGTCAGTCGCAGCAAATGTACACGGCGGCTGTCGGCATTGAGGATGCGGAAGCGAAAGCCGCCGATCTCAGTGACTTCGTTACGTTTTGGCAGGTGGCCAAAGGCGCTCATGACCAAGCCGCCAACGGTGTCGAATTCGTCGTCGGAAAAGTCAGTGCCAAAGGATTCATTGAAGTTTTCGATCGGGGTCAGGGCCTTGACCAGGAAATCACCGCTCGGCAGCGGCTTGACATAGCTGTCTTCCTCAACGTCATGCTCGTCTTCAATGTCGCCGACGATCTGCTCAAGTACGTCTTCAATGGTCACCAAACCTGCAACGCCGCCGTATTCGTCAATTACCACCGCCATATGATTGTGGTTGGCGCGGAACTCACGCAGCAGCACATTAAGGCGCTTGGACTCAGGGACAAACGTCGCCGGGCGCAGCAGGTCTTTGATGTTGAAGCTCTGCTCGTCTTGCAGGATCAGCGGCAGCAGATCCTTGGCCAGCAGAATGCCAATCACGTCATCAAGGCTTTCACCCACGACCGGGTAGCGCGAATGCGCAGCGTCGATAATTGACGGCAGAAACTCTTTGGGCGTTTGTGTGGCTTTGATGCTGATCATCTGTGAACGTGGAACCATAATGTCGCGAACTTGCAGGTCAGCCACCTGAATAGCCCCTTCAACGATGGCCAGGGCCTCGCTGTCGAGTAGCTTGTTCTGGTGCGCTTCGCGCAGGACTTCCAGCAGTTCCTGACGGTTTTTCGGCTCGTGAGCAAAAGCCTGTGTCAGCTTATTCAGCCATGACTTTTGCTCGTTGCTCGATCGGTCTTCGCTCATGGGGTTTTACTCAGGATCCTTGCTTGTGGTCAATGATTCGTCGTCGGCATAGGGGTCGGGATAACCCAGCTCGGCGAGCAATGTACGTTCTAACGCTTCCATTTCCTCAGCGTCTGCATCTTCTATATGGTCGTAACCAAGAAGATGCAGGCAGCCGTGAATCACCAGATGTGCCCAGTGGGCAATCAGGCTTTTATCTTGCTCGATGGCTTCGCGCGCAACCACGGGTGCGCAAATGACCAGATCACCCAGCAGCGGAATATCCAGCAGTTCATCCGGCACGTCCGCAGGGAACGAGAGCACGTTGGTGGCGTACTCGCGTTGGCGGTAGGTGTGGTTGAGCTCGAGGCCTTCGGCTTCATCGACCAGACGTATGGTCAGCTCAGAGTCGGCGCTGCGCTGGCGCAGTGCAATCTCGCACCAGTCACGAAATTGCGCTTCGCTGGGTAAATCGCAGGCGTCGCTGGCGATTTGTAAGTCCAGCTCAAGCATTGTCTTTGCCCTGTGGCGTGCTTTGTGCGCGGTCTTCGAAACGCTCGTAGGCTTCAACGATACGCTGCACCAACGGATGGCGGACCACGTCCTTGGGCTTGAAGTGGGTAAAACTGATGCCGGGGACGTCGCGTAGCACGTCGATCACATGCGTCAGCCCGGACTTGGTACCGCGTGGCAGGTCAACCTGAGTGATGTCACCGGTGATCACCGCAGTAGAACCGAAGCCGATCCGGGTCAGGAACATTTTCATTTGCTCAAGGGTGGTGTTCTGGCTTTCATCGAGAATGATAAAGCTGTTGTTCAGGGTGCGACCGCGCATATAGGCGAGCGGTGCCACTTCGATCACTTGCTTTTCAATCAAGCGGGCCACATGTTCAAAGCCAAGCATCTCGTAAAGTGCGTCGTAGAGCGGGCGCAGGTACGGGTCGATTTTCTGCGACAGGTCGCCTGGCAAGAAGCCAAGCTTTTCACCCGCTTCAACCGCCGGGCGGACCAGCAGAATGCGGCGAATCTGCTCGCGCTCAAGTGCATCCACTGCGCAGGCCACGGCCAGGTATGTTTTGCCGGTGCCGGCTGGGCCAATGCCAAAGTTGATGTCGTGTTCGAGTATGGATTTAACGTAGGCCTGTTGATTGGCTCCGCGGGGGCGGATCATGCCTTTGCGCGTGCGCAGGGTAATAGAGGATTCAACCGTCGAGTTCTTCAGCTCCTCGATACCGGATTCCTGCAAGAACAAATGGACCATGTCTGGCGAAAGTTCTGTGCTTTTGGCTTCTCGGTAGAGGCGGCGCAACAGTTGCTCTGCTGCACGGGTCTGCTCGCTATCGCCAATCAGTTCGAATTGATTGCCGCGGTTGCGAATCTCGATCTCGAGGCGCTGTTCTATCAGGCGCAGGTTTTCGTCAAACTGCCCGCACAGGTTGGCGAAGCGATTGGCTTCGAACGGCTCGAGGATGAAATGATGTGGCTCTGTCTGAGTATTCAAAATAATAAGATGGCCGCCAGTCGGCAGGGGTCGTTGGGCAAGAATAGCCTTAGCTGTTCATGCAGGAAAGCATCAACAGCATAGGCTTTAGTGCAATGAGGGCAAAGCGCCCGCAATTGCTGGGCTGCACAGCTTTATTCAGTGCCTGAATCTGTGATCAGGCTGCCGCGAAGTGCATAAGATTGTGCGCTATCAATCATAACGTCGACAAATTGGCCAATCAGGCTCGGGTTGTCGCAGCGGAAATTGACCACGCGGTTGCTCTCCGTGCGTCCTTGCAGCATGCCTGGGTCTTTTCTTGAGTAATCAGTCACCAGAATGCGCTGAGTGGTACCGACCATGCGTCGGGTATTGGCCGAGCCGATCTGATTGATGCGGTCCTGAAGAATCTTCAAGCGCTGCTTTTTCAGTTCTTCAGGTGTGTCGTCCGGCAGGTCAGCGGCTGGCGTGCCAGGGCGTGCGCTGTAGACAAACGAGAAGGAGAAGTCGAAACCGACATCCTCAATCAGCTTCATGGTCTGCTCGAAGTCTTTCTCGGTCTCACCGGGGAAGCCAATAATAAAGTCTGAGCTGATCAGAATCTCAGGCACCACGGCTTTGAGTTTGCGGATACGCGACTTGAACTCAAGGGCTGTATGGTTGCGCTTCATGGCGGCGAGAATCCGGTCGGAGCCAGATTGAACCGGTAGGTGCAGGTATTTGACCAGCTCCGGAATGTCCGCGTGGGCCTGAATCAGCGCGTCGGAAAATTCCAGCGGGTGTGAGGTCATGTAACGGATGCGGTCGATGCCGTCGATTGCCGCAACGGCATAGAGCAGCTCGGCAAAGTCAGCAATCTGGCCATTGCCAGTGTCGCCGCGATAGCCATTGACGTTTTGCCCAAGCAGGGTCACTTCACGCACGCCATTTTCAGCGAGGTGGAGGATTTCACTGAGCACATCGGCCATGGGGCGGCTGACTTCTTCGCCACGGGTGTATGGCACCACGCAGAACGTGCAGTATTTGCTGCAGCCTTCCATCACCGACACATAAGCTGTTGGGCCGTCGATGCGCGGCTCCGGAAGGCGGTCAAATTTCTCGATCTCGGGGAAGGAAACATCCACCTGCGGCAGTTTGGTGGTGCGCGCTGCATCGATCATTTCGGGCAAGCGGTGCAAGGTTTGCGGGCCGAATACCACGTCAACATAAGGTGCGCGGTCGCGGATGGCCGCACCTTCCTGGCTGGCAACGCAACCGCCGACGCCAATCACCAGATCTGGATTGCTCAGTTTCAGTTCACGCCAGCGGCCCAGCTGGGAATAGACCTTGTCTTGCGCACGCTCACGGATGGAGCAGGTGTTGAGCAGAATCAGGTCTGCATCTTCGGCGCGTTCAGTAATTTCCACGGCTTGATGTTCGCCCAGAAGATCGACCATGCGCGAGCTGTCGTACTCGTTCATCTGGCAACCGTGGGTTTCGATATAAAGCTTCTTGCTCATGCGGGCTCAAAGGGTGATTCGAAGAACCGCACATTATAAGCCCCATGGACTTTTGTTCCTAGCATTGACTGACTGCCTGCATGCTATGATTCGCGCCCGTTATTTTTCTGGCCCGACTAAACTGCCTCTATGAGCAAACGCGAACCTATCTATAAAGTGATTTTTCTCAATCAGGGCCAGGTGTACGAAATGTACGCCAAGCAGATCTTTCAAAGCGATCTGTGGGGCTTTCTGGAGGTGGAGGAGTTTGTCTTTGGTGAGCGAACTCAGGTCGTGGTTGACCCGAGTGAGGAGAAGCTCAAGGCACAGTTCGACGGCGTTGTGCGCAGTTTCGTACCCATGCATTCGATTATTCGAATCGATGAGGTTGAGCGTCTAGGTACGCCGAAGATCAGTGAAGCCAAGGGCGGCGGCAATGTTATGCCGTTCCCAATGCCGATGCCTGATAAATAAGCCCCACGACTTCATCGCTCAGGCTGCTGGAGCTGGCAGCCTGATAGCGTTACCGCTGAATGGGTGAACAGAAGATCAAGGCAGCGGACTGAAGGGCGTTACATGCTCTGCTGTCTGCAGTTCCTGCAGGTAATTACGAAAAATCTGTCCCAGCACCTGGTTGGAGATCTCCAGTTCATTGCGCTGCATTTTTTCGGCAATCAGATCAGCGCTGTCCATGGCTTCATCCGAGCCATTGACTGCAGCCATTTTCAGCACGATAAACGCCTGAATATTATTCGCCTGCACACCTTCGCCGCGGAAGAACATCATGCCGAGGTGATACTGCGCCTGCGCATGGCCTTTTAAGGAGGCCTGTTCAAACCAGTTCAGGGCTTGTTGTAGATCTTGTGGAGCACCTTTGCCATCGTAATAAAACTCGCCCAGCTCATAAGCAGCCTGTGGGTCCCCTGCTTTGGCAGAGGTGAGGCAGGCGTTGAGTGCATCAGGGAGTTCTTCAGGGGCGGTGTTAAGTGAGCAGCTCCCTGTCGCTGGGATGAGCAGCGAATTACCGCCCGCGTTAGCGAGTAAAGGCAGAAGCAGCAGGCAGCCCAGTGATAGGGCGCGGCCGGTGCGGTTCATGAAAGTCGGTGTTCCTCGCATTGCAGTACGACTAATAGATGATCCGCAGAATGTGGCGGATGTCACATTATGAAATAAGCGGCACTGTTCTTACAAAGTGTTTACGGGATTTATCGTAAATAGCTGTAACGCAGCGCTATAAAGTGGGTCATGGTTAACGCTCATGCAAACTAAAAGCCGCCAATAGCTGATATTTAACCTATATAAATCAGATGGTTAATATTTAATTGCACGCTGTAGGCTGGCTAGTTGACTGTTTTGCCGATTTCTCGGCTCGCTTCAGTTGAGACACCTTTGTGCCCAGGCAGTTTCAATAATAGCCACGCGAGCAACGGATAGGCGGGGGTTAGCAGCAGGTGAAAGAGGTCTACACGGCGAATCGCGCCCATGTAGCCGTTGGTGCCGACGGCTAAGCCCGCGACAATAAACAACCCTACCGCGGCGACTGCGGTGAGCATCAAGGCTTTGTCGGGGCGCTGAATGATGCCCGCGTAGAGCACCAGTGCCAGGGTGATGAGGTTAAGTAGTACTCGATACTCATCAAGCTGGTTGAGTTGCCGGGCCAGTTCGAAGAAGGCGCACAGGCCGAGTAAAATCCGCCCCCAGTTCGCGCGGCTCCATACCCAGCTGCGACTTAACGCCAGTGCTGCGCAGCCAATCAGCGGCAGGCCAAGAAAGGCGCTGGCTTGGCTTAGCCACAGGTGAGTACCTTGCCAGCTGGGGTCGAGCCCGTAACGGATACTGCCGCAAATTGCGGCAGCGGCGGTCAGGCCGAATCCCAGCAGAGCACAAAACAAGGCAGGTTGATCGCCTTCCTGGTAGCGGCTGCGGGCTTTGCCAATGAGTAGGGTGCTGGCAATGCAAGCCAGCGCCAGCAGTGCATCGCTGGCGGCGGTGGTGTATTGCATCAGACTTTGGACATCTCAGCGAATGCGTGCTCTGCAGCATCAAGGGTGATTTTCAGTTCAGCATCGCCAAGGGCGATCGAGGTGAAGCCTGCTTCGAATGCGCTAGGTGCCAGATACACGCCACCTTTCAGCATCAGGTGGAAGAACTGCTTGAAGCGTTCGCTATCGCTGCTCATTACGTCTTCAAAACTGCTGATGTGCTTGCGTTCGGTGAAGTACAGGCCAAACATGCCGCCCGCCTGAGTGGTCGTGAAGGCTACGCCTGCAGCATCTGCGCGCTCTTGCAAGCCCTGTAGCAGGCGACGGGTGTAGTCGCTAAGCTCGGTGTGGAAGCCTGGGCGGCTGATCAAGCGCAAGGTGGTCAGGCCTGCGGCCATGGCCAGCGGGTTACCTGACAAGGTGCCTGCTTGGTAAACCGGGCCCAGCGGCGCGATGTGGCTCATGATTGTGCGTTTACCGCCGAAGCAGCCGACGGGCATGCCGCCCCCGATGATCTTGCCAAAGGTCGACAGGTCCGGGGTGACGCCGTAATGCGCTTGCGCGCCGCCCAGTGCAACGCGGAAGCCGGTCATGACTTCGTCGAAAATCAGCACTACGCCATGTTTATCGCATTGTTCGCGCAGCCCTTCTAGAAAGCCCGGTGCTGGCGGTACGCAGTTCATGTTGCCCGCAACAGGCTCAACAATCATGCAGGCGATCTCGCTACCGACTTCGCTGAGGCACTCGGCTACGGCGTCGATGTCGTTGAACGGCAGGGTCAAGGTGTGCTTGGCGAAGGCTTCAGGTACGCCGGGTGAGCTCGGTACGCCAAGCGTCAAGGCGCCCGAGCCGGCTTTAACCAATAGACTGTCGGAGTGGCCGTGGTAGCAGCCTTCGAACTTGATGATCGAGTCGCGGCCGGTGAAGCCACGGGCCAGACGAATGGCGCTCATGGTGGCTTCGGTGCCGGAGCTGACCATCCGCACCATTTCCATCGAAGGCACAATGCTGCACACCAAGTCAGCCATCTCGGTTTCCATGGCCGTCGGGGCGCCGTAGGAGAGGCCGTGCTCCAACTGCTTGCGCACAGCATCAAGCACGTCGGGATGGCTGTGGCCAAGGATCATCGGGCCCCACGAGCCGACGTAGTCC
The DNA here is from genome assembly GCF_963971045.1 of Pseudomonas sp. EL_65y_Pfl2_R95. Taxonomy (NCBI): domain Bacteria; kingdom Pseudomonadati; phylum Pseudomonadota; class Gammaproteobacteria; order Pseudomonadales; family Pseudomonadaceae; genus Pseudomonas; species Pseudomonas sp. EL_65y_Pfl2_R95. The sequence goes on from NZ_CAXAOV010000006.1 coordinate 124,471, forward strand.
ACGTAACGCTTGTCATCTTCGTCAGTGACATAGGCGCCAGCTGCGTGTTTGAAGAACAGCGGCGTGCCGCCCACGCTTTTAAACGCGCGAACCGGCGAGTTAACACCGCCCGGAATATGTTTTTGAGCGTTGGCAAATAGAGTTTCTGAACGTGACATCGGGAGCCTCTCAAAGTCTGCGCAGGGCGTGAATCCTGCAAAAATAATCTGGGGTTGGCCTGCGCTCAGGTAAACAGCGCGCTAAAGGCGCGGGCGCGATGCTCGACCTCATCTGCGGAATCGGCGGCAAACAAACCGTGAATCACTGCCACCATGCTGGCGCCTGCGGCGATCAACTGGGGCGCGTTCTCAAGGGTAATGCCACCAATCGCAACGATCGGCAGGTTAAAGCGGCTTTTCGCCTGGTGAAGCAATTCGACAGTGGCTGCCGGTGCACCGGGCTTGGTGTTGGAGTTAAAGAAGCGGCCAAACGCGATATAGCTGGCGCCTTCACTGGCGGCGCTTTGCGCCAGGTCAAGTTCGGCGTGGCAGGTGCCGCCAATAATTGCTTTGCGGCCGAGCAAGGCGCGTGCGACTGCAAGCGAACCATCGCTCTGGCCTAGGTGCAGACCAACGCCAAGGCGTGCGGCTAACTCGGCATCATCATTGATGATCAACGCTGCGCCATAGCGGTCGCATAATTCACGCAAAGCCTCAGCTTCGCGCAGGCGCCGCGCTTCGTCGTTGGACTTGTCGCGGTACTGCAGCAGTGTGGCGCCGCCTTTGAGTGCCGCTTCGACATAGGGCAACAATTTGCCGCCCGCGAGTAACTGGCTGTCGGTGATTGCATAGAGTCCGCGCAGTTTCATCAGCTGACCTCCATCAGAATCCATCCAGCGGTAGGCGCCGCGGAATAAACTGTCCGTGCCCTGGCTGCTCTGCATCGCGCAGGGTGCGCCAGGTGTAATCGAGCGATGTGCGCACGGCGCTGACTAACTCCTCGCCGATCGCCAGCCGACCCGCCAAGGTGCTGGCGAGGGTGCAGCCTGAGCCGTGATAGCTGCCCGGCAGGCGCTGGCAGGTAAATGTGTGGTGGCTGCCGTCGCGCGAATAGAGCCGATTGTGCACTTCGTGCTCGTCACCATGGCCACCGGTAATCAGCAGATGCTCGATATAGGGCAACAGTTTAGCTGCGCATTCATCGGCGCTGCCGTCGGGCAGTTCGGCTAGGATGCGGGCTTCGGGCAGGTTCGGCGTAGCAATGGTCGAGACAGGGAAGAGTCGTTCGCGCATGGCGAAACCGACTTCATCCTTACCCAGCGCACCGCCGCCGCCAGCGCGTAACACAGGGTCGCAGACAAGCGGGATGTCCGGTAGCTTACTGCGGACCTCGAGCACGGTTTCGACCATCTCGACCGAACCAAGCATGCCCAGTTTTATCGCCTCGACAGGCAGATCGGCGATGACCGCATTGGCTTGCGCCAGCACCCATTCGCGATCCAGCACGCGGAAGTCGGAAACATTGACTGTGTCCTGAACGGTCAGTGCCGTCACGGTTGGCGCGGCGTGACAGCCTTGAGCGAGCAGCGCTTCGATATCAGCTTGAAGTCCAGCACCACCACTTGGGTCATGTCCAGACAGGCAAAGTACGACGGGGCGAGAAGTAGGCGTTTTCATGGTGCGCGAGCTTATCATTAAATCGTTGATTTTGGCCTGCGAGATGATTGTTCTGGGCTAGAGCGATTGGCTATTTTCAATCGGGGCCGTTAGCGCATCTGCGTCACTTTTTAATTGCGCCTTATGCCGGCGCTTAAGACCTGACTAACAGGCCAATGGGCAAAATTATGGATATTTTGCGTGGGGTCGCTTATTGCGGGTTTTGCCCTGTGATATCGTGTCGATAATTCGAATAAACAGGCATAACTGGCAGCGTCCAGTCAGTGAGTTGGGGCTCACGGACGCAGTTGAAAATTGTCGGTCATCACGTTACCGCGGGGCTGAATGCGCACCATTTTGATCCTGTTGCTTGCTGTCTGGCCAGTATTGGCTGGAGCAATGACTTTTGATGAACATACGCGATCAGTAGATTTGGGTCGCGACAGCTATGTGCTTGAAGATGCCAGTGGTGCCGCCACTATTGATCAAGTCTCGTCGCCGGACTTTGCCTCGCGTTTCCAGCGCCAATCTGAAGCCATATTGAATGCCGGTTACTCACGGTCGGCCTTTTGGCTGCGTGTTGATCTGGATTACCGTCCGTTGCAACTGGTCGGCGAGCGCCCTTGGTTGTTAGAACTGGCGTATCCGCCACTTGATCACCTGGAGCTGTACATCGATAACGGCCAAGGTGGGTTCAGCCTGCTGCGCAGTACCGGTGATGCGTTGCCTTACGCTTCCCGTGAAATCAAAAACAACAATTACTTATTTGAGCTGGGCCTGGTGCCTGATCAGCCTCGGCGGGTTTATTTACGCTTGCAGAGCCAGGGTTCAATTCAGGCGCCTTTGACGCTCTGGTCGCCGAATGCATACATCGAAAGCCAGCCGACACGCATTTATGTGCTGGGGATCATCTATGGTGTGCTGCTGGGGATGATCATTTACAACTTGTTTATCTACCTTAGCGTTCGCGACACCAGCTATCTGTATTACATCCTTTATATCGCCTCATTCGGCCTCTATCAGGTGTCAGTCAATGGTGCCGGCATCGCCTACTTCTGGCCGGAGAGTCCGTGGTGGGCCAATGCCGCCACCCCTTTTCTGATTGGTTCTGCCACCTTGTTCGGTACCCAGTTTGCACGGAGTTTTTTGCAAACCGCCCAGCATGGCAAGTGGCTTGATCGTATGCTGCTGTCAGTGATGGCCGTGTCGGTACTGGTAATGGTGTTGGCCTTGACCGCCAGCTATGCATTGTCTTTGCGCTTGGCCACTTTTCTGGCGTTGGTCTTTACCCTGGTGGTTTTCTACGCGGGCCTTAGCGCTTGGTATAGCGGCATGCGTGTTGCTCGCTATTTTATCTTCGCCTGGTCGGCCTTTTTGCTCGGGGGCATTCTCAATACGCTGATGGTTCTTGGTTTTTTACCAAACCTGTTTATCACCATGTACGCCAGCCAGATTGGCTCGGCGCTCGAGGTGGCGCTGCTGTCATTGGCCTTGGCTGATCGCATCAATATCCTTAAAGAAGAGCGTACCGCGATTTTGCAATCCGCCCGGCGCGAACTTGAGGCGCTAAACCAGGCTCTGGCCAACAATAACCGGCTTAAAGATGAGTTTTTGGCGACCATCAGCCACGAACTGCGTACACCCATGAATGGGGTGATCGGCTCATTGGATCTGCTGCAAAGCGTTCGTCTTGATCAGGAAATGGAACAATACCGGGCCATGGCATCAGGCTCTGCGCAAGAGATGATGCATATGATCAACAACATCCTTACGCTCACCGAGCTGCAGGCCGGTCGGTTGTATCCTTTGTGTGAGCCGTTCAGCTTGCGGGTACTGATCGACGCACTCAACGCCCAGTACATGCCGCTGGCGCAAGGCAAAGGCTTGGAGTTTGTGGTTGAGTACGATGAAGACCTGGCCGACGAACTGGAAGGAGATTTGGTTAAACTGCGCTTAAGTATCGGCATCCTCTTGGATAATGCGATTAAGTTTACGGATAAGGGTTGTGTCACCTTACGCATCAATCCACAGCCTGATACGCAGCATGGGGTGCCGCTATGCATCGATGTGATCGACACCGGCGCCGGTTTTAATCAGGCCAGTAATCACGCCTTGTACCAGTGTTTCCAGCAACTGGACGGCTCCATGACTCGGCGCTTTGGGGGGTTGGGTATCGGCTTGGCCATTTGCCGGCAAATGGTTGCACTGCTGGGTGGCGAGCTAAGCCATGTTTCGCAACCGGGCCAAGGCAGCCATTTCAAACTCAACGTCCGGTTGGCACTTGCCGGCACCCTCGCAGCCAAGCCCTAGGCTGGACAACGCGAAGCTTGGCCCGCAGGGTTTATTTGCTGATCCTGTGTGCTGGCATTAAGGGTGGCTGAAACGGCACCTAATCTGCCTAAAATCCCTCTGTATTGAAAAGCTGAATCCTGATTCACTTGTAACTATTGAATCAGGATTCAGACCATGGCCTACCGCACCAGCGCCTTACGAATTGATCGCGACAATGCCCTGCGTGGGCGCATCTTGCGCTGCGCTCAGGCGCGTGTCACCGAGGCCGGCTTTGCTGCGCTGACCATGCAGGCCTTGGCCGAAGATGTCGGCATCGCGACCGGCAGCCTCTATCGCCACTTTCGCAATAAAGGTGAGTTGGCGGCTGAGGTGTTTGCGCTGGCCAGCCAGCGTGAAGTCGATGCCATGGCCTTGGCATTACACGCCCCGCTTTCAGCGCCGAAGCGATTGGCTGCGGGCTTAACCCAGTTTGCAACACGCGCATGGCATAGCCGTCGGTTGGCTTATGCCCTGATTGCCGAACCGGTTGATCCTGAGGTTGATGAACAGCGTCTGCTGTTTCGCCAGGCCTATGCCGAGCTTCTGGTCGAAGTGCTGGAGCAGGGCATTGCCAGTGGCCATTTTCGGCCCCAGCACACCCAGTTAAGTGCTGCCTGTCTGGTCGGTGCTATTGCTGAATCACTGGTTGGTCCTCTGTCGCCCAGTGCCTGTGCGGCTCGTGCCAGAGGCCAGGACGCCCTGGCTTTGGGTGATATCACCGCCGACCTGATCGCATTCTGTTTAAGCGCCGTCGGCGCAAAGGAGTTATCCGCATGAACCCGAGCCTTAACGCAGAAACCCATGAAGTATTTAATCAGGTGCCGTCAATGGACGGTGCCAACCTCTACCGGGTCGACCTCCCTCTGCAAGAGTGGAACCGTCACTTTGGCGGCGCGTGGGCTGAAGACCGCCTGCACACATACGGCGCACTGGCGGGCGGTCCTCTCATGGCGGCAGGCTTTTTGGCCAATGAGCAAAAGCCGGTGTTCAAAAGTCACGATCGCTACGGCCATCGTGTCGATTTGGTGGAGTTTCACCCGGCCTATCATGAGTTGATGGCGGCTGCGATCAAGCATGGTCTGCCTTCCTCTCCATGGACTGATCCTCGCAGCGGCGCCCAAGTGGCGCGTGCATCCATGAGCTATTTGCACAGCCAGGCCGAGGCCGGTTCGGGCTGCCCGTTGACCATGACCTACGCCAGTGTGCCAGCAATCAAGCTGCAACCGGATGTGGCCGAAATCTGGCTGCCGAAGATTCTCTCGACTGAATATGACCCGCGTAATTTGCCAATTGAGCAAAAGACCGGTGCGACCATCGGCATGGCCATGACCGAAAAGCAGGGCGGCACCGATGTGCGGGCCAACACCACGCGCGCTCATCCAGTCGGCATGCCAGGGCCGGGCCAAGCTTATGAACTGGTTGGCCATAAATGGTTTTGTTCGGCGCCCATGTGCGACGCCTTTTTAACCTTGGCCTACACCGACAAAGGTTTGAGCTGCTTTTTGCTCCCGCGCCATCGTCCAGATGGGTCGCGCAACGAGTTTTACATCCAGCGTCTGAAGAATAAATTGGGGAACTGGTCGAACGCCTCCAGCGAAGTGGAATACCGGGGCGCGTTGGCATGGATGATCGGTGAAGAAGGCCGTGGCGTGCCGACTATTATTGAAATGGTCTCGCTGACCCGCTTTGATTGCATGATCGGCTCCAGTGCCTTGATGCGCCAAGCCCTGACGCAAGCCGCACACCACTGCGCATACCGCAAAGTCGGCGGGCGCGTGCTGGCCGAGCAACTCTTGATGCAAAACGTCTTGGCCGATTTGGCCCTCGAAAGCGAAGCGGCGCTGGCCTTGACTCTGCGCATGGGCAAGGCGTTGGATAATGCCCATGACGAACAGGAAGAGAAGTTCGCCAGGCTGGTGACTGCCATCGGCAAGTATTGGATCTGCAAGCGCGCCCCGGCGATGATCAACGAGGCTCAGGAGTGCCTGGGCGGCGCCGGTTACGTCGAGGACACTATCCTGCCGCGCTTGTACCGCGAAGCGCCGGTCAACTCGATCTGGGAAGGCTCGGGCAATGTTCAGTGCCTCGATGTACTGCGTGCCCTGTCGAAAGAGCCGGGCGTGCTTGAAGCCTTGTTTGCCGAACTGGGCGGTGGACACGGCGACGCCCGTTTGAAGGCACACATCGGCAAGGTGCAGGCCGCGTTCAAAGATACCGATGATATTCAGTTTCGCGCCCGTCAACTGACTGAAGACCTGGCTGTTGCCCTGCAAGCCAAATTGTTGCTTGAGGCTGGTAATGCGACGGTCTCCGATGCCTTTGTTGCCAGCCGCTTGGGCGAGGGTGGTCGGGTATATGGCACCTTGCCTCGCGGGATTGATGCCGAGGCCTTGGTGGCGCGCAGCACGCCGCATTTGGCCTGAGAGCAGTCATAAAGTGCGGGGGTTGATTACATGGCCGGCCCCCGCAGGAAATTGGTTTCGCTGCCAGCCGCTTCTTTGCGCGCATGTTCCTTGATAGGCTCTTGATCAATTGCACCTGACGACTTCTTAGGCTGGCATCGCAGCCCGTCTAGGGTGCAATATTGGCCTGCATGTTCAGTCAGGAAGTTTGCCGTGAATCCATGTTCAGAAGACTTTGTTGTTGTCACTAGCCCTGAAGAGGCGGTTGATCGACTCGCCGCCTTGCATGAGCAAGCTACGCGTGCCTTGAGTCAGGCGCTCAAGGCCTATCTTAAAGATCGGGTCAAGCCAGATCCGGCGACCCATTGCCAGTTTCGTTATCCAGAATTACGCCTGACTTATTTGTGTCACGGCGAAGCGCCTGCCACTGTCCGCGCTTACGCCAAAGTGCAGGTGCCCGGCACCTACAGCATTACGGTCACCCACCCCGGGGCCTTTCGTAAGTACTTGCTGGAGCAACTGCAGCCCCTGATGCACGACTACACGCTGCGCGTTGAAGTTGGCCTCAGTCAGCAGAATATTCCTTATCCCTATGTGGTTGAACAAGGCGACGAGCTGGCGGGCTCCGGCGTAACGGCGGGTGAGCTGGCGCGTGTCTTCCCCAGCACCGATCTGTCCGCCGCCTCAGACAGCACTGCTGATGGCTTGTACAGCTGGGAAAGCATGGACCCCATGCCGCTGGCGCTGTTTGATGCGGCGCGGGTGGATTTTTCGCTGCGCCGGCTGGTGCATTACACCGGCAGTGACTGGCGTCATGTGCAGCCATGGATCCTGCTGACCAACTATCACCGCTATGTTGACCAGTTCATCCGCCACGGTCTGGACATGCTGGTCGGTGACTCACGCTTCACTCGCATGGTGTTGCCGGGCAATGTGGTGATTGAGCGCGGTATGTCCGAGGGCGAGATGCAGGCTATCATCGGTGGCGTGGTTTGGCATCGCTACCAGATGCCGGCCTACCACCTGCTGACGCGTGACGGGGGAGATGGCATCACCTTGGTCAATATTGGTGTCGGCCCTTCAAACGCGAAGAACATCACCGACCATCTGGCCGTATTGCGGCCCCACTGCTGGTTGATGATTGGTCACTGCGGCGGCCTGCGGCAGTCACAAACCATTGGTGATTATGTGCTCGCGCACGCTTATATGCGCCGTGATGGGATTCTTGACCGCGTGCTGCCGCCGAATATTCCACTGCCCGCCTTGGCTGAGGTTCAGCAAGCGTTGCAAGATGCGGCGGCACAAGTGACGGGAGAGAAAGGCGACGACCTCAAGCGCCGCTTGCGTACCGGCACAGTGCTGACTTACGACGACCGTAACTGGGAATTGCGCTGGGCCCAGGAGCGGCCGTTGATTAACTTGGCGCGAGCGGTTGCAGTGGATATGGAAAGCGGCACCGTTGCAGCGCAAGGCTATCGTTTGCGTGTGCCATACGGCACGCTGCTGTGTGTCTCGGATAAACCGCTGCACAGCGAAATCAAACTCCCAGGCGCTGCGGGTGCCTTTTACGAGCGCGCCGTGACCCAGCATCTGCACATCGGTATCACGGCCTTGGACTTGCTGCGTGGCCAGCTCAACTCATTGCATTCACGCAAGTTACGCAGCTTTGACGAGCCACCGTTCCGTTAATCAGCAGTAAATAACGTAAAACGCCCCAGTGTTGAGCTGGGGCGTTTTTATTTGCGGCGTTTGCGGCTGCTATTTACTGGCGTCGAGCACCACGCGATAACGGGCTTTGCCGTCGCGCAGGTGCTGGATCGCATCGTTAACTTTGCTCATGGGGAAGTGCTCGACCTGCGGCAAAATCTGATGCCGCGCACAGAACTCAAGCATGCTGCGCATGATCGCGGGCGAGCCAACCGGTGAGCCGGAAATCGCCCGTTGGCGTGGGATCAGGTTGAACACATGCACCGGGATAGCACTCGGCACAATGCCGACAAAGTGCAGTCGTCCTTTGCCGCCTAGCGTGCTGATCAGCGCGTTCCAGTCCAGATCGGCACTGGCGGTGATCAATAGAAAGTCCAGGGTGCCGGCAATTTTTTTCATGGCATTGCTGTCGGTGGAGGCAACCACATTGTGTGCGCCGAGACGCTTGGCTTCTTCCTGCTTGTTCAGCGATGAAGTAAAGGCAGTGACTTCGCAGCCCCAGGCATTCAAAAAGCCCAGGGCCAGGTGACCCAGGCCACCAATACCCACAACGCCAACTCGGTCTGTCGGTTTGACGTTGAGCTCGAGCAAGGGCGCAAACACTGTCGAGCCGCCACAAAACAGAGGGCCGGCCATGCTCGGGTCGAGGCTGTCTGGAAGGGGTAAGGTCCAGGCCCAATGAGCGCGCATGCGATTGGCGAAGCCGCCGTTGCTGCCGCCGATAGTGGGTTTAACGGTACTGCACAGCTGGTGTGAGCCTTCCATGCACGAGTTGCAATGCATGCAGCTGCCTTTGAACCAGCCTATACCGACCCGTTGCCCGAGTTTTAGCCCGCGCGCTTGTTCGCCGAGGCGGACCACTGTGCCAACCACTTCATGGCCGGGAATAAAGGGATAGCGGGCGTTTTTCCAATCATTGTCGATCATTGACTGGTCAGAGTGGCAGATGCCGCAGTATTCAACGGCGACTTCAACGTCCTCGGCGCCAAGCGGACCTGGATCATACTCACGCTGCTCAAGTGGCGCGCCCGCTGCCGTCGCAGCCCAGCCGGTGAATGTCTCGACGATAGATTCGGTTGTACTCATTGCGGGCTCCTGAAGGCGGGATAATCAAGTGACAAGCAGCATAGACCCTTGCGCAGATCTGCGGATCAAGATCATTAACGGTGATGCTAAGGTAAACTGCACCCCTGTCAGCTTATGTTGGAATCTTCAATGCCGCGCCCACCACGCCCCGCCGCCGGGAATCGCACAGCCACGGCCAAGCCCGGCCCTCGTCGTCAGGCCAAGGCTCCACCCGCCGAGCCGCGGTTGCTGGTGCTGAATAAACCCTTCGATGTTTTGACTCAGTTTAACGACGATCAAGGTCGCGCCACCCTCAAAGACTTTGTCGATGTAGCAGGTGTCTATCCCGCAGGGCGATTGGATCGTGACAGCGAGGGTTTGCTGCTGTTGACCAACGACGGACGTTTGCAGGCGCGGATCGCTGACCCCAAACACAAGTTGGCGAAAACCTATTGGGTACAGGTTGAAGGTGAGCCGACTGCCGAACAAGTCCAGCGGCTGCGTGACGGTGTTGAGCTTAACGACGGCATGACGTTGCCCGCCGAGGTGCGCCAGTTGGATGAGCCGCAATTGTGGCCGCGCAATCCGCCGGTGCGCTTTCGTAAAAGCATTCCCACTGCATGGCTTGAATTGGTGATCCGAGAAGGGCGCAATCGCCAAGTCCGGCGCATGACCGCAGCAGTTGGCTTGCCGACCTTGCGCCTGGTGCGCGTGCGCATCGGCCCTTGGGGGCTTGATGATCTGCAGCCAGGGCAGTGGAAGGACCTGCAACCACGGCTCTAGGTGGCGCCGTTAAGCGGGCTCGCCGTGCTTTAGCAGTGCGCTTGGCCTTAATGGCCTTCCATTTCGAGGCCGGCAATCACAAAGGTTTTGATAATAAACCCGAGGACGCCCAAGCCGAGGGCTAAAAACAGAATCATGCTGCCAAAGCGGCCGGCTTTGGACTTTTTCGCCAGGTCCCAGACAATAAATGCCATAAACAGAATCAGGACGCTGACCAGAACTGTGGTCATCAGGTCTTCGAAATACTCGGTATCCATCGTGGCCTCAAATTACGTAGTAGGACGCAGTGCAGGGACGCGATTATACGTGAGCGCGGGGCGTTGTAGGGGGGATGCCGCTTTTTTCATCCACCATTGGCAGCGACAACCGAGCGATATGCGCGAGTGTTTTATTGTTTGAGCTATAGAGGTCAGGCTGCGCGTTGCCAAAGCCTGGGTATTCAACTGCGCAGGTGTTCCAGCGGCAATTGGGTGCTCGACAGAATCTGCTGTAAGACAAAGCTTGAACGCACGCTGGAGACTCCTTCTATCCGGGTCAGGGTGCCGAGCAGCAGCTTTTGATAGTGATCCATATCCGGCACCACCACTTTTAACTGGTAATCGGCGTCCATCCCGGTGACCAAGCTGCACTCAAGCACTTCCGGGCAGTTGCGAATGGCCTCCTGAAAATGCTCGAAGCGTTCTGGCGTATGCCGATCCATGCCGATGAGCACATAGGCGGTGAGGCTCAGGCCCAGTTTTTTACTGTCGAGCAGGGCCACTTGCCTGGCGATATAGCCATCGTCTTCAAGCTGTTTAACCCGGCGTGAGCAGGGGGAGGGTGACAGACCAATGCGTTCGGCCAGCTCCTGGTTGGATAGGCGGGCGTCGCGTTGCAATTCTGCCAAAATACTCAGGTCATAGCGGTCCAGTTTGTTCATCTTGGTCACGATATCCAATTAGATTGCTTTAAATCATGCCTCATTAGGTAAAAATTGCGCAACACATAGTTGATTGAGCAATCTTCGCAATCATTCACTAAGGTCGTCGCCGTATTATTTATCTCAGTTTCAAGGCCCGGACGACATGTCCACGCCGACTCACTCAATCAGGTGAGCGGCCGCCGCCGATCCAACCGGGTCGTCACGGCACCCGGGTCCGCACTGTCCAACCAGACGGGCGATAAAGGCGGCAACACAATTGCCAACACAGGACAACATTCCCGAAGGGAGGCCGCGAGGCCTCCCTTTTTGTTGTTGGACCTTACGAATTGCTCCCTATGTATGGTGGTCGACGCGCTTTTCGGCCACCATGGCGGCCTCGAATATTCGACATATTTGCGCGAGTTATGCTGGGCCAGCTCGTTACTCCTGCGCCCCAGTTAGTGCAGCTTGAGCCTGGGTTCTGTGCTGCGCCCGATGCGGTCGCTAAGCATTAACAGTGCGGTGCGGAAGAAACCGTAAAGCGCCATTTGGTGCATGCGATAGAGCGATACGTAAAACATCCGCGCCAGCCAGCCTTCGAGCATTACGCTGCCAGTCAAGTTGCCCATCAGATTACCCACCGCCGAAAAGGTCGACAAAGAAATCAGTGAGCCATAGTCACGGTATTCATACTCCGGCAATGCTTTTTCTGAGCCCTGTACGCGCATCTTCAGGGTTTTCGCCAGCAAGGATGCCTGCTGGTGAGCAGCCTGAGCCCGCGGTGGGACATTGCGGCCCTCTGCGCCGGGTTGTGGGCAGGCGGCGCAATCACCAAAGGCAAAAATGTCATTATCTTCAGTGGTCTGCAGTGTCGGGCGAACTACCAGTTGGTTGATGCGGTTGGTCTCAAGGCCAGCGATATCTTTGAGAAATCTGGGCGCGCGAATGCCTGCGGCCCAAATTTTCAGACTGGCTGTGATGGTTTCGCCGTTGGCGGTCAGTAAAGCATCGGCGGTGACTTCGCTCACCGCTGAGTTGGTCAGCACGGTGACGCCGAGCTTTTCCAGGGTTCTATGCACCGGCTGGCTGATACGCTCAGGCAATGCAGGCAATACACGCGGTCCGGCCTCAATCAGGGTGATGCGCATGTTTTCGGGCAGGATACGATTGAGGCCGTATGCCGCGAGTTCGTGTGCGGCGTGGTGGAGTTCCGCCGCCAGCTCAACGCCAGTGGCGCCAGCGCCAACAATCGCTACGCTGATCTGCTCGATGGTTTCGCCTTGGCTGGCATGAGCGCGTAGATAGTGGTTGAGCAGTTGGGTGTGAAAACGTTCGGCCTGCTCGCGGGTGTCGAGAAATAAACAGTGCTGCGCTGCACCTGGAGTGCCGAAGTCGTTGGTGGTACTGCCCACGGCAATGACCAAGCTGTCGTAAGGCAGGTCGCGCTCAGGCACTAAAACCTGGCCGTGCTCATCCAAGGTTGCATCTAGGCTGATCAACTTTTTTTCACGGTCCAGTCCGGACATACGTCCGAGTTGGAACTCAAAATGATTCCATTTCGCCTGAGCGACATAGTTCAGCTCATCACCCGATGAGTTAAGTGAACCCGCTGCCACTTCGTGCAGCAGGGGTTTCCAGATATGGGTCAGGTTGGCGTCAACCAAGGTGATTTTGGCTTTACCGCGTTTGCCCAGAGATTTACCCAGGCGGGTAGCAAGCTCCAAGCCGCCGGCACCACCGCCGACGATCACGATTTGATGGTTCATTTAATAGACTCGCAAGGCTTTGAATAAAACTGTCAGAGGGCGAGTGGGCGAGCGCTAAGCAGCTCATAGCACCAAACTCCCAAGAAATCGGCTGAGGACCCCAAGCACAACGACTATGCCAAGCACCACCATCAGCAGGCGCCACACTTTAAACGGTCGGCGCTCAACCTGATGTTGCGGAGCGCTTAAATACTGATCAACACGTTGCTGGTCGTCAGGCGTAAGGCGGCTGGTCATAGGAACCTCGCGGGTAGGTACTGCGTGGGCGTAATTATAGTCAGTAGGGCGCACAAGGCGAAGCTTGTCCAGCGTGCTTTATGCAAATACCCCTGATAGGCAGGGCGGCGAAGGGCCCCTGAGAAGCGCATTAGTCATTATTTTAAAACCACTTATGTGTCGGCGAAGATTGCTTGATACCCGCAATCAGCCAAACATTAAGGCCATCATTCCGGATCACTATGGGCCTATGAAAATCGGGCCATACAGCCTACAAACGACCTGCCATTGTTCATCCTGATAACGGCAAGCTGGTCCACTGTACTTTCAGTTGGTCGCTTACCTTAAGTTACAGAAAATCAGGTCGATAACAGGTATACAGATGGCCTCTGCTGCTGTGAGTGGTTGTGCTGCCTGGCCAATCATTGCGTCCTGCTGGGCTGCAGTTGCACGAGTAGTAAAAGGGCCTCAGCTTGGTAGCTGAAACCTGCCTGCCAATAAAAATAATTAGATCTGGAGACGTCTTGTGAAGACCGCGTTGTATCCGGCCATCGCGCTGATGAACCGCCTCAGTTTCGGCATGAAGTTTGGCTTGATCAGCATTCTGTTCTTTTTGCCTATGCTGGTGACCAACTACTTTTTGATGCAGGACGCCTACCGTCAGTATCAGATGAGTGAGTCTGCCCGCAACAGCATTGAACTGCTGTCAAACGCCCTGCAATTGCGGCGAGACGCTGAGCTATATGCCAACTTGCTCAGCGTTGATGCTGAGTTGGGCACAAATAGCACCGGCAGTGGCTTGGCCGACGAGTTGAGCGCGACTAAAACCTCCATTGAAACTATTTTGGCTGGCGTGCAACCTGCGGTGAGCGCTGAGGCAGACCTGGCCGAGTTCGAGGCGCAGCGTAAACAAGTTAATGCCGGCATGCAGGCGATTGAGGCGGAGCCTTCGCTGCGCAGTAAAGTCAACCTGGGCCGCGAACTTGTGGGCCGTGCGGGTGTGTTTGCCAAGTTGATTGCCAGTCAGGCAGGCTTGAGCCAAGACAGCGAGCGCGCTGTGCGTCAATTAACCAATTTGCTTATTAGCAGCATGCCTCAGGTCACTCAGGCCTTGGGCCAAGGCCGCGAACTGGGCGCGGCAACCTTGGGGCAGGGGCTGTTGAACTCGGCTGACAGCAACACCTTTGCCGATCTGCTGGAGTCGCTGGAAACCCTTGGTGGCGCCTATGCGGTGGATATTCAACAGGCGCTGAGCTCCAGTCCGGATGTACGCACTGCACTGGCTGCGCAGGCTGAGGCCAGCCAGAATACGCTGGCTGAAGCTACCCGTTTGTTTGAAGACCGTGTAGTGATTGCCGACTCACTGGATGCGCCATGGCGCACCTTCTTCTCTGACACCACGGCTTTAATCGGCAAAACCTATGACTTCAGTAACGCTGTGGTCAGCCTGCTCGACCAGCGTCTTGAGACGCGCGTTCAGGCCAGCTTGAACAGAATGCTGTTGCTGGCCGTTGCGCTGGGGTTGGTGCTGCTGCTGATTTTTTACCTCTATAGTGGTTTTTACGTATCGGTACGGACCAGTCTCAAGCAGCTTGGCTTGACCATGAATCAAGTGGCCACCGGCGATATGACGGTAAGCTTCAAGGCCAGCAGTCGGGACGAGGTGGGTGACCTTGGGCTGGTGTTCAACGCCACTGTGGTGAAAATCCGTGAGCTGATTAACCGCGTTGGGGAAACGGTTGTCGAAGTTGAGCGCCAAGCTGGACGAGTTGAGTCGGTTTCCGCCCAGAGCAACCAGGCCGTTGCCGGTCAGTTGGGGCAAATTGAGCAGGTCGCCACAGCGATGAATCAGATGTCTGCGACTGCACAAGAAGTGGCAAGCAGTGCCGCCGCAGCCGTTGGCAGTGCCAACAGCGTTAATGATGAAACCATCAGTGGCCGCGCCTTGCTTGAAACCCAAGTGGGCAGTATTCAGCGCCTTGCCAGTGAAATTGATCAGTCGGTGCTGGTAATCAATCAACTCGCCAGTGACAGCGCGTCGATATCGCAGGTGCTGGATGTCATCAAGGGTGTGGCCGAGCAAACCAACCTGCTGGCACTTAACGCTGCAATCGAAGCGGCGCGTGCTGGTGAGCAGGGCCGGGGCTTTGCGGTGGTTGCCGATGAGGTGCGCAATTTGGCCAAGCGTACCCAGCAGTCAACTGAGGAGATTGAAGTGATGATCTCCAAACTCCAGGGGGGCGTGGGCGCTGCGGTTAAAACCATGAATGTCAGCCATAAAATGGCCGATGACACGGTGAGTGAATCAAGCAAAGTACAGGCCGCGCTGGAGAATATCCTCGGCGCAGTGGGTATGATTGTTGATCAGAACCAACAAATCGCCGCGGCGGCTGAACAGCAAACGGCTGTTGCCCATGATATCGACCAGAATATTGTGCAGATCAATCAAGCGGGCGAGCGCACGGCCGAAGGTGCCAGCGATACCGAGCAGGCCAGTCGTGAACTCTCTGCGCAGGTGTCTCAGCTCAAGCAGTTAATTGGCGCTTTCCGCGTCTAAATCAAACGCACATGGCCCGTGATCAAGCGGGCTGTGTACCGCTGCACAGATTGCCTCCTTCCTATTTGCCTGCGGCAGTGCTTAATAGCATGCGCCATCTTGGTTGTGCCTCAGTAAGGCCTTGTTCGCGTTCGTGACTGATTTATAGTTGAGCGACACTGCACTGAACTCTAATTCCCCATTGTCGGTCGCACCCTCATCACTCACGCTTGCACAAGAGGCGCTCAATGCTGGAGATAAATGCCGCGCAGATCCAAATGGGTCGCAATGCTGCAAGCAAGCAGGAAGCATTGAGCCTGCTGGCGCAGAGGCTCATTGACGACGGGTTGGTCAAGGACGGTTACCTGGCCGCTCTGCAAGCGCGTGAGCGACAGGGCTCAACCTATCTGGGACAAGGTATTGCGATAGTGCATGGCTCACAGGATAGCCATGCTCGGGTCATCGAGACCGGTGTAAGACTGATCCACTTCCCGCAAGGTGTCGACTGGGGAGCGGGTCAGCAGGTGTATCTGGCAGTTGCCCTTGCGGTGCAGGGGGATGAACACCTGCGCCTCCTGCAATTGCTGACCCACGCTGTGGCTGATAAGGGCCTGAGCAGAGCCTTGCACCAAGCCACTGAGGCCGAAACCATTGTCGCGTTGCTGCAAGGAGCACCGCAGGATCTGGTCCTTGACAGCCAACTGATCCGCCTGGCTGTCGCAGTGGACGATTTCGATGAACTGGTCTGGCAAGGCGCGCGCCTGCTGAAAAAAGCGGGCTGCGTAGACTCCGCATTTATTGCCAAGCTGATGCAGGCTGAGCCTTTAGCTCTGGGCGATGGTTTGTGGTGGCTTAGCAGTGAACAGTCGGTGCAATTGCCGGGCTTGTCTTTTGTTACGCCCAAGCATCCCGTAGTCTTTGATCGGCAACCGGTCAAAGGATTGTTCTGTCTGGCCAGTGTCGGCGAGGCCCATCGTTCAGTGCTGGAGCGCTTGTGTGATCTTTTAGTCGAAGGCCATGGGCCGACATTTAGTCAAGCCACCTCGCGGCGAACGGTGCTTGAAGCCTTAGGGGGTGAAGTCCCCGCTGACTGGAGTCGGGCCAGCGTGACACTGGCGAACTCACATGGCTTGCATGCGCGCCCGGCTAAAATGTTGAGCGAGTTGGCCCAGCGCTTTGCGGGCGATATTCGTATCCGTTTGGCTGAAGAGCCGGGTCTTGGTGTTTCAGCCAAGAGTTTGAGCAAGCTGCTCGGACTCGGCGCGCGGCGCGGGCAGGTGCTTGAGTTCAGCGCAGAGCCGAGCATTGCGCAGGCAGCATTGGCGGCGTTGACGGCCGCCGTTGAGGACGGCCTGGGCGAACAGGTCGAACCGTTGCCGGTGTACACCGAACCTGCCGTGCAGGCGGCCATTGAAAGTGCGTTGACGCCCAGGATCGAGGCGCCGGCTGCTGGGTCACGCTTGCGTGCCGTTGCCGCCTCACCTGGCATCGTCATTGGTCCTGCTTTGGTGCGGGTACCGCAACCGCTGGAGTACTCGGCAGAAGGTCAGGGTGAAAGACACGAACGTCAGCGTTTGGATGATGCCTTGCAAGCTGTGGCCGCTGATATCCAGGCGGTGGTTGATCAGTCGCATGAAGCCGATGTGCGTGACATCCTGCTGATGCACCAAGCGATGTTAAGCGACCCGGCTCTGGCCGATGATATTCAAACCAGACTCGCGGCAGGCGCCAGTGCAGAAGCGGCTTGGAGTGCGGAAATCGATAGCGCAGCCAAGCAACAAGAAGCTCAGCACGATGCGCTTTTGGCAGAGCGCGCGGCAGATCTGCGTGATATTGGCCGGCGCGTCCTCGAGCATCTTTGTGACGTTAAGCCTCTTCAAGAGCCCGATGAACCCTATGTGCTGGTAATGCAGGAGGTTGCGCCTTCTGATGTCGCCAGCCTCAATCGTCAGCGCGTTGCCGGTATTCTGACCGCCCGCGGTGGCGCCACTGCGCACAGTGCAATTATCGCCCGGGCGCTGGGTATCCCCGCAGTAGTAGGCGCCGGAGAAACTGTGCTGGTACTGGCTCAGCGCACGCCATTATTACTCGATGGCGATCACGGTCTGGTACGTATCGCACCGGATGAGCAGACCTTGCAGCAAGCGCTGCAAGACCGCGAAGCAAGCCTGCAACGTCAGGAGCGAGCTCATGCCGAGCGATCAACGCCAGCCATTACCTGCGATGGTCATGGCGTTGCGATTATGGCCAATATCGGTTCTGGCAGTGAAGCGGCCATGGCGGTCGATTTAGGCGCTGAAGGGATCGGCTTGCTGCGCACCGAATTGGTGTTTATGAACCATGCCCAAGCGCCGGATCAAGTCACTCAAGAGCGTGAATATCGCCGTGTATTCGATAGCTTGAATGGTTTGCCATTGGTGGTGCGTACCCTTGATGTCGGGGGCGACAAGCCACTGACCTATTGGCCAATGCCAGCAGAGACCAATCCATTTCTCGGTGTGCGCGGGATTCGCTTGAGCCTGCTGCGCCCGAAAATTCTCGAAACCCAACTGCGCGCATTGTTCGCCTGTGCCGGGGAACGGCCATTGCGGGTGATGTTTCCCATGATAGGTGGCGTTGAGGAGTGGCGTGCGGCGCGCGCGATTGCGCAGCGGGTCGCGGCTGATATGCCGGTTAAAGATTTGCAGTTGGGGATCATGATCGAAGTGCCAAGTGCTGCGCTGCTGGCGCCGGTACTGGCCAAGGAAGTCGATTTTTTCAGCATCGGCACCAATGACCTGACCCAGTACACCCTGGCCATCGACCGCGACCATCCGACCCTGTCCTCCCAGGCGGATGGTGTACACCCTGCAGTGCTGAAGCTGATCGAACACACCGTGAAGGCGGCTCATGCGCATGGCAAGTGGGTGGGTGTCTGTGGTGAGTTGGCCAATGACATGCTCGCCGTGCCGTTGTTGATTGGTCTTGGGGTCGATGAATTGAGTGTGTCGGCGCGTTCAGTGGCTTTGGTCAAGGCCCGCGTGCGTGAACTCGATTGGCGCAACTGCCAACGCCTCGCAGAACAGGCCCTTGAGCAGGACAGCGCAAGCGCGGTGCGCGCCTTGGTTGAAGCTGTAGAGTCAGATGGTTAGTCCGCCCAGCCGAATAATGCATCGGCGTTCGCGCTGGTGATTGACGCAAGCTGCTCGGCCTCGACATTGAAGTGCTCGGCCAGCGCGCGGCAAATATCGGGCAAGTGCTCGGGGCTGTTGCGCTGCTGCGGGTACATCGCCGGTGGCATATCCGGTGAATCGGTTTCCAGCACTATGGCCTCAAGCGGTAGCCGCGGCAGGACCCGGTGCATGCGCAATGCCTGGGGCCAGGTAGGGGCGCCGCCAAGGCCAAGCTTGAAGCCCAGTTTGATGTACTCACGGGCTTCTTCGTAACTGCCGGCAAAGGCATGAATAATCCCGCCGCGTTGTGGTTTTATCCGCTTCAGGGTGGCGATAGTCACCGCATGCGAGCGACGCACATGGATTAACGCTGGCAGCTTAAACTCAACCGCCAATTGTAACTGTGCCTCAAACCAGACCTGCTGTGCTTGCGGGTCCAGTGCCTCGATAAAGTAGTCGAGACCAATCTCGCCCACCGCACAGAGTTGCGGATGGCCGTGCAAGCGTTGCAGCCACTCGCCCAGTTCCTGCAGGTGAGCTTGTTGGTGCTGTTGCAAGTGCACCGGGTGTAAACCCAATGCGGCGTAGAGGCTTTTATCGCTTTCGACCAATTGCCACACGCGCTGCCAGTTGGCTTGCTCCACCCCTAACACCACCATGCGCTCGACGCCCAACTCGCGGCTGCGCGCGAGCACTTCGTTGCGGTCGGCGTCGAAGTCGGGAAAGTCGATATGGGTGTGGGTGTCAATTAGGCGCATGGGGCTTGTGGCAACGGCACGGGAGAGTCAGGCCGTCAGCCTAGCATCGCCGACGGTATCGATAAACCACGGTGGGCAAGCTGCCCGTTACCGCCTACTGTTGTCCCGGCGTGGTTGGCTCAGGCTCATGCTCGGCTTTTTGCTTGGCCAGCGCTTGCGCGTTCTCGTGCTGCTTTTTACTGCGGCGCCTGGCAATGGATTCGCGCTCGGTATCGAGCACTTGAATGGCCAGGGCACGGTACAGCGGCACAGGCGAGATACGGCCTGACAGCGCGCTGGCCAGCAGGCTGGCGGCCAAAATGGGCAGCGCCATATCCTGGCTGTGCGACAGCTCGATGGTGATGACGGTGGCGGTTAACGGCGTGCGCGTCACTCCGGCAAGGTAAGCCGCCATGCCAATCAAGCCGGCTGCTTGCAGGCCAATCCCTGGAATCCAGTCGGTGATCCATGGGGCAATACTGGCACCGACCGCCAATGAGGGCGAAAACAGGCCGCCGGGAATACCCGCGAGGTACGAGACCACGTTGGCAAGAAATTTCCAGACGATAAAGCTGGGGTCGGTGACCGGCTGGCCTTCGAGAATGGCCCGGGTTTCTGCGTAGCCGGTGCCGAAAACATGTTGCCCGGATATCAGCCCAAGCAGCGCCATGATCAAGCCGCAAATGGCTGCAAAGATCACCGGATGCTTGGCTCGCCAAGTGGCCATCAGCGCCAAGGGGCCAAGTTTGGCGGGCAGTACCAAACGGCAATACAAGCCGCCAGCCAAGCCTCCGACTACGCCACAGACCAACACCGCGAGCCAATCGCGGCTTAACGGTAATTCGGCACTGAGCTGGCCGAAGTAGCTGTAATGTCCCATTAACCCAAGCGTGACCATGCCGCCGATCAACACCGCTGTCAGCACCAAGCCATTGAGGCTTTGTTCGAAGCGGTGGCTAAGCTCTTCAATCGCAAAAACCACCCCGGCAAGTGGGGTGTTGAATGCAGCGGCGATACCGGCTGCCCCCCCTGCGATTATCAATCCCGAACCCGCGCTACGCGCTTGTAAGCCGAGACGCCGCCCGAAGGTGTACATCAATGCCGCGCCAACATGCACGGTCGGGCCTTCGCGGCCAATCGATGCGCCCACCAGCAAGCCCGCCACAGACAACACCATTTTCACTGCTGCAATGGGCAGTGATAACACCCGGTTGCGGAACCGGCTGGAAGGGCGTTCCAAGGTGGCAATCACCTGTGGGATGCCGCTGCCCTTGGCGTTGTTGAACCAACCTTGGGTGGCCCAGGCCAGTGCGGCGAAACCAAGCGGGGTCACCAGCCATGGCCAGTAATTGCTGTGGTTGAGCATCCGTTGGAAATAGACGTTTGCCTCATCCGCCAGCCAGGCAAATGCCAGTGCCACCAAGCCGACCAGTAGCGCACCGACCCAAAACGCAAGGCGCTGTCGGAATACCCGCAGGTACCGACGCCGGGCACGAAAGCGTTGGCGTGCAGTCAGTGTTTTCTGGGTTTCAGGAGCGCTGGGCATAGGTGTCTGGACCGCATTGAGGAGGGGTCAGGCAAACTCGTCGCTGAGTGTGTTGTAATATTTTGCCACACATCGCCGTATGATGCCCCATGGTCTAGCCTGATTAACGATCGGTGTTACCTGTCTTGCGCTGCCTGTAGAGCGGATTCTGAACAAATTCTCAGGCCCGTGAATTGCGATTTGGGTTGATTCAAACGCTGTATTACTTTGAGTAAGTCTATGAATCTGCTGACGCCGAATGTTGTGTTAGGGGCGGCCTGTTTGGTATTCGCTGCCGTGTTTTTCTACCCACGGCTGGTTCGCGCCACTATGTGGCGGGCCACTGTTACACCCTTGGCGTCGATTATTGGGTCTGGTTTTTTGGTGGCCGGGCCAATTCTTGCGCATGCGGCTGGGGCTTGGGCGTGGTTGGCGATGCTGGCGCTCTGTGTGATGGCTTACTGGTTTGGCGCCGCCATTCGCTACAACATTACCCACCTCGAAGGGCATCTGGACGATAACCCCGCGACCTATCATGTCTGGCTGGAACGCTTGTCTGAATTAGCCTTGGCGCTGGCCTATTTTGTCTCTGTGGCTTATTACCTCAACCTGTTTGCAGCCTTCGGTTTGCGCATGGGTGATGTGCTCGACACCCTGTGGATTCGGATTGTTTCCACGGCGGTTATTGCCGCTATTGGATTGCTCGGGGCCTTGCGCGGCTTGGCCGGTTTAGAGCGGCTTGAAGTCTGGGTGGTTTCGCTGAAAATGACCTTGATTGGTGGCCTGCTGGTGACATTGGCCTTGGCTAACTTCAATCAATGGCAGGCGGGGGAGCTGGTCTGGGCGGTCAAGCATCATGACCAAGGCTTGCAGTCGCTAACGGTGCTCTTGGGCTTGGTGGTGTTGGTTCAAGGCTTCGAAACGTCACGTTACTTGGGTTCAAAGTACAGTGCCGAAGTTCGGGTGCGCAGCATGCGCTGGGCGCAGTGGATTGCCACGGCAATTTACCTGGCTTTTATACTGCTCATCACCGGCCAGTTCAGTGAAGGCTTGCCAAAGCAAGGCGGTGAGACCGCGATTATCGACTTGCTCAAACCTATAGGCACCTTGATTGGGCCTTTGTTGATTCTCACGGCCTTGTCATCACAATTGTCAGCCGCCGTGGCTGACATGAATGGTGCTGGCGGTTTACTGGCGGAGACCTCGGGGCGTCGCTTTCCGGTGCGCGTCGGTAATTTGCTCACCGCTTTGGTGGCTATTGGCATCACCTGGTTTGCCAATATTTACGAGATCATTACCTATGCCTCGAAAATGTTTGTGGCTTTTTATGCCTTGCAATCGTTGCAAGCGGCGCTGATGTCATGGCGTAAAGGCCACAAAGCGCGCGCCGTGTTGTTTGCAATTGCGGTATTGATTGGAATTGGCGTGATCGTGTTTGCCCAGCCAGTAGAGGCCTGAGGCAAGCAGCCGCTGCCGCCCCATAAAAGCACGCCATTCTCACACCGCCCCTCGGACAGGGCGCGCCCATCGGGTTGGACCTTGTTGGCGGTTTTGGGCGCGTAATGGTGGTCGACAAGCGCGTCGACCACCCGATTGGAACCGCTCGGTTAATGGTGTTCGCGGGTAGCGCGGAACTTGATATCCGGCCAGCGCTCTTCCATCAATGCCAGGTTGACACGGGTTGGCGCGAGGTAGGTGAGGTGACCGCCGCCATCGATAGCGAGGTTTTCCAAGGCCTTGTTCTTGAATTCTTCGAGTTTCTTTTTATCACTGCATTCGATCCAGCGCGCCGACCAGACAGTGATGGGCTCGTAAGCGCATTCAACCTTGTATTCACCCTTCAGACGACTGGCGACCACATCAAACTGCAGCACGCCGACGGCGCCGAGAATGATGTCGTTGCTGCGCTCTGGGAAGAACACCTGGGTTGCGCCTTCTTCCGCCAATTCCTGCAAGCCTTGCCGCAGCTGCTTGGATTTCAGCGGATCTTTCAAGCGAACGCGACGGAACAATTCAGGGGCGAAGTGAGGAATACCGGTAAAGCCGATGCTCTCGCCCTCGGTAAAGGTATCGCCAATCTGGATAGTGCCGTGGTTGTGCAAACCGATAATGTCGCCCGCGTAGGCTTCTTCAAGCTGCTCACGCTCGGAGGAGAAGAAGGTCAGCGCATCGGGTACACGAACATCCTTGCCCAAGCGCGCGTGGCGCATTTTCATGCCTTTTTCGTACTTGCCTGAGCAGATGCGCATAAAGGCAATGCGGTCGCGGTGCTTTGGGTCCATGTTCGCTTGGATCTTGAATACGAAGCCACTGAATTTCTCTTCAGTCGGTTCAATCACTCGTTCGTGAGCAGCGCGTGGCAAAGGCTTAGGCGCCCAGTCAACGACGGCATCGAGCACGTGATCAACGCCAAAGTTACCCAGTGCGGTGCCGAAGAACACCGGGGTTAACTGGCCGCTGAGAAACTCTTCCTGGTTGAATTCGTGGCAAGCACCTTGCACCAGCTCAAGCTGATCGACAAAGCGGTCGTACTCGTCACCCAAGTGCGCACGCGCTTCGTCGGAATCAAGATTCTGAATGATCTTGGTTTCGGTGCGCTCGTGGCCGTGCCCGGCGGTGTACACGATGATGTAGTCTTCGCTGAGGTGATAAACACCCTTGAAGTCGCGGTAGCAACCGATTGGCCAAGTGATAGGCGCCGCCTTGATCTTGAGGACAGCCTCAATCTCGTCAAGCAGTTCGATCGGATCACGAATGTCGCGGTCGAGTTTGTTGACGAAGCTGACAATCGGCGTGTCGCGCAGGCGGCAAACGTCCATCAGGGCGATAGTTCTTGGCTCAACGCCTTTACCGCCGTCGAGCACCATCAAGGCGCTGTCCACTGCGGTAAGGGTGCGATAGGTATCTTCCGAGAAGTCTTCGTGACCCGGGGTATCGAGCAGGTTGATCATATGATCGCGATACGGGAACTGCATCACCGAGGTGGTGATCGAGATACCGCGCTGCTTCTCCATCTCCATCCAGTCGGAGGTCGCATGGCGATCGGATTTTCTCGATTTAACCGTGCCCGCTACCGCAATGGCTTTACCCATTAACAACAGCTTTTCGGTAATGGTGGTTTTACCGGCATCGGGGTGAGAAATAATGGCGAACGTGCGACGTTTCGCGACTTCGGCGGCCTGAGTGGTCATGGGTGATTGCCTGACTAAATGCGGTTGCGGGCGGGCGAACGACAGCCGGCCCGTAAAACCGCCAATTATAACGTGAAAAGCCACTGCTTTTGGTGAATGACCTGATCAGTAGTCACGCGCGCGCTGATTTTTAGTTGAGCCAAAGGCGCGCGCACGGGTGCGGCAACGCGACGTTTTCCACGGTTGTCGAAGCGGTAATTGGACGTGCATCCATAAATGTTGGCCGAAAAGAGCGTCGACCACCCACTGTCGGGGGGCATGGCGAACGAAAAAGGCATCGTGCGGCGTACGTTTGTGCAGCATAAAACACGTTTTGTTTTGAATCTAAAACGATCAACAACTAATGCGTAAAAAGCGCTTATTGGTGATTGATCTGCAAGGCACATGGCCCTAAAGTTCCGCCCCGAACGTCCATGCTGGCAACGATCCATCCGGCTCAAGTACAGACGACGAGAGGTCGGTTTTGGCCATAGGCAAAAACTGATTCTCGGCGAAATGCCTTGGGAAGTAGGCGACCAAAGTGGGGAGACTGATCAGACGTTCGAGGTTGGCGCATGACCCCGTAACACTTATGCGCCAATTTGGGTTGTTTGAACTGAGAATTGCGGTGCCAGTGGCGCTCAGTTGTCAGTTGAAACGACCGGCCCCGCCGATTAATTGAACCCTAGCGGGCTCAGTTACTCGAAATTTATGCATTCCGGTTCAGCCAAATGGAGTCCACGCATGTCGATCAATGTTGATGATTACTACGCACCCGCCACTTTTCAGAAAATGAAGGCGTTTGCGGATAAACAAGAAACTCCGTTTGTGGTGATTGATACAGAAATCATCAGCAAGGCCTATGACGACCTGAGTGCAGGCTTTGAGTTTGCCAAGATTTACTACGCGGTCAAAGCCAATCCGGCCGTGGAAGTGATCGAGTTGCTTAAAGACAAAGGCTCGAATTTCGACATTGCCTCGATCTATGAGCTGGACAAAGTCATGGGCTGCGGTGTCAGCGCTGACCGCATCAGCTACGGCAACACCATCAAGAAAGCCAAAGACATTCGCTACTTCTATGAGAAGGGCGTGCGCATGTACTCCACCGACTCAGAAGCTGACTTGCGCAATATTGCCAAGGCCGCGCCTGGCTCGAAGATTTACGTGCGCATTCTTACCGAGGGTTCAACGTCCGCCGATTGGCCGCTGTCGCGTAAGTTCGGCTGCCAGACTGACATGGCCCTGGATTTGCTGATTCTGGCCAAGCAACTGGGTCTGGACCCGTACGGCGTGTCCTTCCACGTCGGTTCGCAGCAGCGCGATATCGACGTCTGGGACGCCGCAATCGCCAAGGTCAAAGTGATCTTCGAGCGTTTGAAAGAAGAAGATGGCATTGTCCTGCGCATGATCAATATGGGCGGCGGCTTCCCCGCCAACTACATTCATCGCACCAATAGCCTGGAAACCTACGCCGAAGAAATCATCCGCTTCCTCAAGGATGACTTTGGCGATGACCTGCCGGAAATCATTCTTGAGCCAGGCCGTTCGTTGATCTCCAACGCCGGTATTCTGGTCAGCGAAGTGGTGCTGGTATCGCGTAAGTCGCGTACAGCCGTAGAGCGTTGGGTATTTACCGATGTGGGTAAATTCTCGGGCCTGATCGAAACCATGGATGAAGCCATCAAGTTCCCGATCTGGACCGAGAAGAAGGGTGAGATGGAAGAAGTGGTTATCGCCGGTCCGACCTGCGACAGCGCTGACATCATGTACGAGAACTACAAGTATGGCCTGCCACTCAACCTGGCCAGCGGCGACCGCCTGTATTGGCTGTCAACCGGCGCCTACACTACCAGCTATAGCGCTGTAGAATTCAACGGTTTTCCACCGCTGAAAGCCTACTACCTGTAAACACTGAGTTGTCGCGAGTCTAATGCTGCGGTGCAGCATTAGACTGTGCGTCAGCTATACACAACTTGCCAGTTTTCAGGCGGCTATTCGCGCTGACTCACTCCAGTTATTGCCAACTCTTTCATATGTGCAGCTTGTACGTGGCGCCGCATTTGGCTCGAATTTGACCGGGTCAAGGTGGGTGCGCCTGAATGCTGAGTATAAAACACGCATGGCCAAATCAGCCTCTGTGGGAATTTGCGCAACTCCTTGGTTCTCCCAGCTGACTAGGTTTTGAATATCCACTCGAAAAATAGCGGCGGCCTCTGTCTGAGTTAGCTCCTGTTCTTTTCGGAGAAACCGCAATTGCTGGCCTGTCATAGGCGTTTTCTGGCGAACGATATTCCGGGCAATCGCTATGTGCAGACCATCCACATCCTCGATGCGTACGCCTGGTCCATACGGGGTATCAACAAGGGTAAAGCCGTTTGTCAGGTAAATGTCTGCTAACCCGCTGCCGCTATATTTGTACACGTTCATACCTCCCATACCGTAACGACGAATAGTTCGGTAAGTTCAAGGCTTGGGCTGACTGCAACCACCATGCAGGCAATACCTCGCGGGGGTGGTTCAGCCATTCTAAATACAAAAGTCCAATGCTCGGCACTAAAGCTTGGGCCTTTAATTATCGAACCTCGGCGTAAGCATCGCAGCGCCTCGGTTAGGGTAATTCCGCGCTGGTAAAGCCTTTCAATGCTGTGCTCGCTAAACACCACTGCATTTGAATCCTGCGCCAATAGGTGCACACGCTTTTCTAACTGCTGCCTTGTCCATGGCGGCTTTTTGCTCATTATTTGACCTATAAACCTTATAGGGTTTACTCGGTAGTTCGCTACCCGTTCGGGTCAATAGTGAGGAATGTTTTCAGGCTGACAACTGGCTATTGTATTGGCGGGCTGTGTAGAACGCTTTTAGGGGTTCTGTGCAATTCTGATGCCAGGATGGGGCTGCGCAGTACTGTCTGTGGCGAATTCCACAGGTGGTTAATGTTGCTCAAGCCGTTTGCAGGTTTGCAATTACTGCTTGGCGTTGCGCGTAGGCGGCGTGGATATCTAGCAGTTGTGGGTGATTGAGTTGCGCGAGTGAGCGGCATGCGCTGTTAATAAAATTCAGGTTGCCTGTGGCCAAGGCTTTTTCCAACCAGATACGTGCCTGGCTGATGTCACCTTGTTCAATTAGCCGCCCGGCGTAACTGAACTGGCCTCTGAAATCGCCTCCTTCGGCAGACTTGCGGAACCACTCAAGGGCAACCTCAGGCTGTGCTGCGACCACGGTGCCTTGTTCGTAAAAGCGTCCGAGCAGGTTCATTGACTTGGCATGGCCTAGATGTGCGGCGCGTTGATACCAACTGAAGGCCTGCGGCAAATCGAGGCTACAACCTCGGCCCGTTGCCAGCAGGTTGGCCAGGTTGTACATGGCCCAATCCAAGCCTTGAGCGGCTGCTGTTTGATAGCAATTCACTGCGCTAAGCAGGTTGATCGGCCCGCCCCAGCCGTGTTCATGGCATCGCCCGAGCATGTTGCACGCCATGCCATGACCGCGCTCGGCGGCGATTGAAAACCAGCGTCGGGCCAGTGCGCTGTCGCGCTCAATACCCTGACCATCGAGCAGTATTTGGCCGAGCAATGCTTGGGCCTCAAGCTCGCCCTGGCCTGCGCAGTTAAGTAGCCATTGAGCCGTGCGCCGAGGATTTTCATGGGCATTGGCAGCTGTCAGCGTTTCGGTTCTACGCAGCAAAAAACTCATGGTCGCCTAGACATCCGCCCAGCGCCGCAACAGGTTGTGATAGGTGCCTGTCAGCTGGGTCAATGATGGATGATCTGGAACGTCCTGGTTGAGCTGCTGAATAGCGTTGTCCATCTCGAACAGCAAGCTGCGCTGGCTGTCTTCACGCACCAGGCTTTGGGTCCAGAAGAACGAGGCATAGCGCTCGCCGCGCGTTACAGGCGCCACTTTGTGCAAGCTGCTCGCTGGGTAAAGCACCAAATCACCGGCTGGCAGTTTTACTTTTTGCAGGCCAAAGGTGTCCTGGATGGTCAGTTCACCGCCGTCGTACTCATGTGGGTCACTGAAGAACAGGGTTGAAGACAGGTCGGTACGCACGCGCTCGACTGAGCCTTTGACCTGACGGACAGCGTTATCGATGTGATAACCAAAGTCGTCACCCGAGCGGTAGCAGTTGAATAGCGGCGGGAAGACTTTGTTGGGCAATGCCGCCGACATAAACAGTGGGTTGTTCCAAAGTCGCTCAAGCATGGCTTGGCTGATTTCCTTCGCCAGCGGGTTGTCGTCAGCGAGTTGCAGGTTGTTCTTCGCTTTTGCTGACTGATGCCCCGCGGTGACTTTGCCGTCAACCCATGCCGCCGCATCGAGTGCCTCACGAATGCGAGCAACTTCTTCGCGGCTGAACACGGCGGGTATGTGCAAAAGCATGGGCGCTCCAGGCGGCAACAGGTAATAGTCGAATGATAACGATTTTCACTGGCATTTATGACGGGTTCTTTCATATTTTGAAAAAATATTTAAAACAAGAATCATTTCTAATTGTAATTAGTAATGATTTAGATTTAAATCCCGCCCAGAATTTACTGGGGAGTGGGTCAAATGCGTGGCGAATTAAAAAATAAAAGCTTTAAAAAGCGGGCGCTGGTTTCAGCCGTAGGCGCTGCAACGGTGATGACTGCCGGTTGGGCTAAGGCAGAAGAGTCGAACCAAGCCGAGGGTGCTCTTTCTTTAGGCACCGACACCGTCGTCGGTCAGCAAGATGCCTATAAGGTTGAGTCGGGCAACGACAAGTTCACCGCGCCACTGCGTGAAACGCCCAAAAGCGTGACCATAATTTCTGATCAGGTGATCAAGGACACTGGCTCCCTTAGCTTGGCCGATGCACTGCGCACCACTTCAGGCATTACCTTTGGTGCGGGTGAGGGTGGCAACCCGGCGGGTGACCGTCCGATCATCCGTGGCTTCAACGCCGAGAGCGATACCTTTATTGATGGCCTGCGTGATGTCGGCTCGCAAACCCGCGAGATCTTCAACGTTGAACAAATTGAAGTCAGCAAAGGCCCGGGCTCTGCCTTTACTGGCGCCGGTTCGACCGGTGGCAGTCTGAATCTGATCAGCAAAACCGCCAAGTTGGATAACTTTGCTGACGCCAGCTACACCATGGGCTCCGATCAGACCCGGCGCTCTACCTTGGACGTTAACGGCAAGCTGACGGACAACATCGCCGCGCGCTTGAACCTGATGAAGCATGACGCCAATGTCGCCGGTCGTGATGGGGTCAGTGTTAACCGGTGGGGTGTTGCGCCAACCATTACCTTTGGTTTTGATACCGCGACGCGACTGACATTGTCCTACTATCACCTTGAAACTGATGACATGCCGGATTACGGCATACCGCTGACGCTGGCGACAGACAGCAACCCGGTGCGTAAGCCGGTGCACGTCAATGAGGATAACTTCTACGGCCTCAAGTCCCGCGATTACCGCGAGAGCACCAGCGACGCAGGCACCGTTCTGTTCGCCCACGACTTCAATGAAAACGTGACCTTGAGCAATAAATTCCGCTCGGCACGGACCACCCTCGATTACATCGTCAGCAACCCGGATGACAGTGCGGGCAATATTGCCGACGGCCTGGTTTGGCGCTCGGCGAAAAGCCGTAATTCGACCAACGAAAGCTGGGTCAACCAGACTGATGTTAAGACCTTGTTCAATACCGCTGACATCGAACATACCTTGATTACCGGTGTTGAGATCAGCCGTCAAAACGTGCACAACCGCCCGTATGTGGTGACGTCAGCCGCAGGCGCCGGCAGGGTGTGTACCCCGGCGTTTATCGCCAATGGCGACTGCACCTCGTTGCAGAATCCTAATCAGCATGACAGCTGGAACGGCAGCATCGCTGACAGCCAGGCCTACACCGATACGGATACCGACACCCTGGCGGGTTTCGTTTTCGACACGCTCAAATTCAGCGAGCAATGGTCGTTGAACCTTGGCCTGCGCTATGACGATTTTGAAACAACCTCCAGCGGTTACAGCACGGGCGGTCGCGGCTCGGTTGCGGGTGATTTCAAGAATGAGAACAAAAGCTACTTCTGGAGCTACCAGACTGGCCTGGTGTTCAATCCGACTGAAAACGGTAGCATCTATTTGGCCTGGTCGACCTCAAGCAACCCAGCAGGTGAAACGGCCGGTGAAGGCCAGGATGGCCTGTCCACAGCAAACGCTGACCTGACACCAGAGCGCAATCGCAGCACAGAACTGGGCACCAAGTGGGACTTCTATGACGGTCGCCTTGGCCTCGACGCTGCCGTGTTTTACACCGAGAAAAGCAACGCCCGTGTTGCTGATGTCGATGGCACTACGCGCAATATCGGTGAGACCACAGTTGCCGGTTTCGAGATGGGTGCAACGGGGCAGATCACCCGTGATTGGCAAGTCTTTGCCAACTACACCTACCTTGACGGCGAGATCAAAAAAGGCGGTGTTGTCGGTGGTATTGATGGCGCAACCGACGGTAACGATATCCCCAGCACTGCGCAGAACAGCTTCAGCTTTTGGACCACCTATAACCTCACGCCAGACCTGAGCCTCGGTGGCGGTGCCAACTTTGTCGATTCACGCTTTGGTAATGCGGCAAACACCGTTGAGGTGCCGAGCTACTGGCGCTATGACGCAATGGCCAAGTACCGCATAAGCGACTCGCTGGACCTGCAACTTAACGTGCAAAACCTGACTGACAAGCGCTACTACGATCAGGTGTATGGCAGCCACTATGCTCACGTCGCCGCTGGCCGTACCGCTTTGCTGAGCACCAACTTCCACTTCTAGTCGACTGATAGATCGTTGCAGTGCCCCAGATGCGGCTTTTCATTGGAAAGCAGCGCACCTGGGGCATTTTTGCGTGGTGGGGTGCCTCGTTTAGTCGAGTAAATATTGAGTAAATTGTGTTTGTTGAGAGTTAGTATCAAATAATATCGTGTCTCGTTTGAAGGGCTGCCTGCGTGCTCAGGCGTTATCTGCAGTGGAAGAGGTTGGGGAATCTGGGTGTTTAAGAAAGTACTGTTTCAATTGCATTGGTTTTTCGGTATCAGCGCCGGTTTAATTCTGGCGCTGATGGGTATAACCGGTGCTATGTACAGCTTCGAGCCGGAAATTATCGAACTGCTCAATCCTTCGGCTGTGATGGTAGATACGGGCAATCAGCAGCGTTTGTCACCGAATGAACTGGTGCTTAAAGCCCAAGCCGAGAGCGGCAAAACCGTTTCAGGCCTGTTCTATCAAGAGCAAGGCACCAAGCCGACCCGGCTATTTTTCACCCCGCCCCCCGGCCAGCGCCGTGGTGAGTCGCGGATTGTTAATCCTTACACGGGTGAGCAATTGGCGCCGCTGCGAGGCGAAGGGTTTCTAGGGTTTGTCTTGCAGTTACACCGCTTTCTGGCGGCAGGTGAGGTCGGCAAGCAACTGACCGCTGCGAGCACCTTGGCCTTGGTGTTCTTCTGCTTGTCCGGTTTGTATTTGCGTTGGCCGCGCCAAGCGGCAAGTTGGCGTGCGTGGTTGACCCTGGACTGGGCGCGCAAAGGCCGCAGTTTTAATTGGGATCTGCACGCAGTCGCCGGTACCTGGTGCCTACTGGTGTATTTGCTGGCATCCATTACCGGGCTGTATTGGTCCTACGATTGGGTGCGCGACGGCTTGACCAGAATGCTCGGTGACGAGCACGCCGGCCAGCAGCGCAAGAAAGGCCGTGGCCGCCCTGGCGCTGAACCGCAAGGTCCTGCCCCCGTGGTCGATTACGACAGGGTCTGGGCCAGTATCCGGCAAACCGGCGGCGAGCAGGTGCAGGCCTGGAGCTTGCGCTTGCCGCCGGTTGCCGGCCAGCCCGCTCAGGTGTTTTACGTGCTCAGTGATGCAGAACATCCGCGCGCGTTCAATTTGATGGAGTTGAACCCTGAAACCGGCAAGGTCGCCCGCGATGATCGCTACAGCGACAAGAGCACCAGTGCTCAACTGCTGGCCAGCGTTTATCCGCTGCACACCGGTGAATACTTTGGCTTGGTCGGGCGGATTATCGTAATGGTCGCCAGCCTGCTGATGCCCTTGTTTGCTATTACGGGCTGGCTGCTTTATCTCGATCGCCGCCGTAAAAAGCGCGCCACGCGTATCGCTCAGCAGGGCGTGATTAAAGGTGCTGCTACAGGCGAAAGCTGGCTGGTGGGGTTTGCCAGCCAAAGTGGTTTTGCTGAGCAGTTGGCTTGGCAAACCGCCGGACAACTGCAAGCGGCCGGGATTGATACCAATGTGCAGCCACTGGCAAAGATTAATCAGCATGTCTTGAGCAAGGCGCATAACGCGCTGTTTGTGATCAGCACCTTTGGTGATGGCGAGGCACCCGATTCGGCCCGTGGTTTTGAATCTTCGATGCTGGCAAGCACCCTGAGTCTGGGGGATATGCGCTACGCCGTTTTGGCGTTGGGCGATCGGCAATATCAGCAATTTTGTGGCTTTGCGCAGCGCGTACACCAATGGCTAGCCGGCCAAGGCGCGCACAGTTTATTTGCTCCGGTTGAGGTCGACGCCGGGGACGTGCATGCAATTAATCACTGGCAACAGCAACTTAGCGCAGTCACCGGTGCCGACGCCGTACTGACAACCGAGGAACCTTTCGTAAATTGGCGTCTGCACGAGCGTGAATGCTTGAACCCTGGCTCTGCAGGTTTGCCAATGTACTTATTAGGGTTACAGCCGCCAGCGGGTGCACAGTGGCAAGCGGGCGATATTCTGCAAGTTCGCCCGGCGAACGACCCCACTCAGAAACCCCGTGAGTATTCGATTGCATCCTTGCCAAGTGACGGTGTGCTTGAGTTGCTGGTACGCCAAGAGCGTCATCCGGATGGCTCCCATGGCCTGTGTTCAGGCTGGTTGACTGAAGCCGGCCAGCCGATGCTCGATCTGCAAGCGCGGTTGCGATCCAACAGTGCTTTCCATCCGCCTGAAGATGATCGGCCGGTGATCCTGATCGGCAACGGCAGCGGTCTGGCGGGTTTGCGCTGCATTCTCAAAGCGCGAGTCAAGCAAGGCCACCGCCGTAACTGGCTGCTGTTTGGTGAGCGCAATCGCACCCATGACTTCTATTGCGAGCAAGAGTTGTTGGAGTGGCAAAGCCAGGAGTATCTGACCCAGCTTGACCCGGTGTTCTCGCGCGATCAGGCGGATAAGCTTTACGTGCAGGATCAATTGCGCGCATCAGAACCCAAGCTACGGCAATGGCTGGAGCAAGGCGCTGCAATCTATGTGTGTGGCAGCTTGCAAGGCATGGCCGCCGGGGTTGATAAGGTATTGCGTGAGGTGATTGGCGAGGAGGCCGTCAATCATTTGCAGGAAAGTGGACGATACCGCCGGGACGTCTATTAACTTCATTCCGATCTGTTGTTAGCGGCCATAAAAGATGGCCGCCGTTGGTGTGTCAACGCGAAGCTTGGCCACCATTTTGTGGAAAGCCCGGCGGATATGCGTGGACGTAAATGGTGGATGAAAAGAGCGTCATCCACCTACGTGCCGTCAGGCTTGGTACACCCGGTTAGCTGTTGATGGTTTCTACGTGATGGCAAGCCACTTGCCGCGAATCAATCAAGCGCAATTCAGGCCGCTCGACTTCGCACAACTCAGTCGCGTACGGGCAGCGCTTGTGGAATGCGCAGCCACTGGGCGGGTTTAACGGGTTCGGCAACTCGCCACTGATTTTGATCTTCGGCTTGCTTGGGTCCGGGTGAATCGCTGGCGTGGCAGACAGCAGCGCCTTGGTGTAGGGGTGCAATGGCCGCTGATAAATCTGCTCGCTGGGGCCCATTTCCGCTGGCCGCCCGAGGTACATCACCAACACATCATCGGCCACGTGACGCACCACCGAAAGATTGTGCGAGATAAACACGTAGCCGGTATTGAGCTCTTCCTGCAGGTCCATAAACAGGTTAAGCACCTGCGCCTGAATCGACACATCCAAGGCTGACGTCGGCTCATCGGCCACCAACACTTTGGGGGTTAGCATCATGGCGCGGGCCAGGGCGATACGCTGACGTTGGCCACCAGAAAACATATGTGGATAACGCTGATAATGTTCCGGTCGCAAACCGACTTGCTGCATCATCGCCTGGACTTTCTCGCGGCGCTCACCTTTTGACAGTGAGGTATTGATCAGCAACGGCTCGGCCAGTTGATCACCGATT
Organism: Pseudomonas sp. EL_65y_Pfl2_R95; assembly: GCF_963971045.1. Lineage (NCBI taxonomy): Bacteria > Pseudomonadati > Pseudomonadota > Gammaproteobacteria > Pseudomonadales > Pseudomonadaceae > Pseudomonas > Pseudomonas sp. EL_65y_Pfl2_R95. The sequence continues at coordinate 158,577 of NZ_CAXAOV010000006.1, forward strand.
TTCTGCCGTGGGTTGAGTGATGCATAAGGGTTTTGGAACACCATCTGCACATCACGGCGCAGTTGTTTGCGCTCGGCTTTGCTGGCGCCGCTGACTTCCTGCCCGGCAATTTGCAGCGAGCCAGAGCTGGGTTCTTCAATCAAGGTCAAGGCGCGGGCCAGAGTGGATTTACCACATCCGGACTCGCCGACAACCGCCAGGGTTTTGCCCGCAGCCAATTCAAAGGACACACCGTTGAGGGCCTGCACCGTGGCGTTGGGTTGGAACAGGCCCGTGGACACTGAATAATGACGGGTGAGGTCGCGTGCAGATAACACGCTGTTAGTAGGCGCGCTCATTAAGCCACCTCCGAATGCAAGTTAAGCGGGAAGAAGCAGCGCACAGCACCTTGCGCATGGGGTTCAAGTTGCGGGCGCTGTTGGCGGCATTGTTCCTGCACATAGGGGCAGCGTGGGGAAAGCAGGCAGCCTTGCGGGCGGTCGTAACGACCGGGAACAATACCCGGCAAGGTCGACAAACGCTCTGCTCCCAGCGAGTGCTCGGGGATCGCTTTAAGCAATGCTTCGGTGTAGGGGTGCGTCGGGGTGTTGAACAACTCAGGCACCGTCCCCACTTCCACGGCTTGGCCGGCATACATGACGCATACACGCTGCGCCGTTTCGGCTACCACCGCAAGGTCATGGGTAATCAGCACCAGGGCCATGTCTTGTTCACGTTGCAGATTGAGCAACAGCTCCATGATTTGCGCTTGAATGGTCACATCAAGCGCCGTGGTTGGCTCATCGGCAATCAGCAGTTTGGGTTCGGCGGCAATGGCCATAGCAATGGCGACCCGTTGGCTCATACCGCCAGACAGTTGGTGCGGATAGGCTTCGAGCCGGCTGGCTGCGCCCGGTATCTCAACCTTTTCCAGTAGTTCCAGCGCCCGCTGGCGCGCCGCTTTGCCTTTGAGACCCATGTGTTGGCGCAGTACTTCTTCAATCTGAAAACCGACTGTAAAACTCGGATTGAGTGAGGTCATCGGGTCTTGGAAAATCATCGACAAATCTTTGCCGATGATGTGCCGGCGCTGTTTGCCTTTAAGGCGCAGCATGTCGGTGCCGTCGAACTGCAGGCTGTCGGCTTTGACCTTGCCGGGCGCTTCGATCAAGCCCATCAGGGCCATCATGGTCACCGATTTACCCGAACCAGATTCGCCAACAATCGCCAGCACTTCACCTTTATCGACACTGATGTCGAGGCCATCAACCACGGGGACTGCGTTCTCGTCGCCGAAGCGCACGCTGAGATTTTTAATATTAAGCAAGCTCATCGTAGGCTCCTCACACTGCGTTCTTGAGTTTCGGGTCTAGCGCATCGCGCAAACCGTCACCCATCAAGTTGATTGCCAGCACGCTGAGCAAAATGGCCAGGCCGGGCAGTGTGACTACCCACCACGCCCGTTCAATATAATCGCGGGCGGACGCCAGCATGGTGCCCCACTCCGGAGTAGGTGGTTGCACACCCAGCCCGAGGAAGCCCAGCGCGGCGGCATCGAGAATTGCCGAAGAAAAGCTCAAGGTTGCCTGCACGATCAGCGGCGCCATGCAGTTCGGCAGCACGGTGATAAACATCAAGCGTGGCAAGCTGGCGCCAGCCAGGCGGGCTGCAGTGACATAGTCACGGTTCAGCTCAACCATCACGGCGGCGCGGGTCAGGCGTACATACGATGGCAAGGAGACAATGGCAATTGCGATTACAGTGTTGATCAAGCCAGGGCCGAGGATGGCGACAATTGCCACCGCCAGCAGCAAGGATGGCAGGGCCAGCATTACATCCATCAAGCGCATGATTGCCGGGCCCATCAGGCGCGGGAAGAAGCCTGCAACCAGTCCGAGAAAGATCCCCGGAATTAGCGACATCAGTACCGAGGCCAAGCCGATCATCAACGACAACCGGGCGCCGTGGATCAGACGTGAAAGCAGGTCGCGGCCCAGTTCATCTGTGCCCAGCAAAAATTGCCATTGGCCACCTTCAAGCCACGGCGGTGGCGTCAGCAGAAAATCGCGAAATTGCTCGCTCGGGTTATAGGGGGCGATCCACGGCGCAAACAGCGCGCAAATCACAATCATGATCATAAATATCAAGCCAGCCACTGCGCCCTTGTTGTGGGCGAAGGCTTGCCAGAATTCTTTTAATGGCGAGGGATAGAGCGCGCTCTGGTCAATCGCCGGGAGGGAGTTTGTAGTAGTCATTTCAGGCCTCCTTAGCGCTGATGGCGAATGCGTGGGTTGGCCAGGCCGTAGAGAATATCCACGACGAAGTTGACCAGAATGACCAGGCAGGCGATCAGCAAGATGCCGTTCTGCACCACCGGATAGTCACGGGCTCCGATCGACTCGATCAGCCATTTACCGACCCCGGGCCAGGAGAAAATTGTTTCGGTCAGCACCGCCCCCGCCAGCAATGTACCGACCTGCAGGCCGATCACTGTCAGCACTGGAATCAGCGCATTCCGCAGGCCATGAACGAAGACTACCCGGGCCGGCGACAGGCCTTTGGCACGAGCGGTGCGCACATAATCTTCGCGCAAGACCTCGAGCATCGCCGAGCGCGTCATCCGGGCGATGACCGCCAGCGGGATGGTGCCGAGCACGATGGCGGGCAATATCAGGTGCTGCAGCGCATCGACAAATGCGCCTTCCTCATCCGAGAGCAGGGTGTCGATCAGCATAAAGCCGGTGCGTGGCTCGATGTCATAAAGCAGGTCGATACGCCCGGAGACGGGGGTCCAGCCGAGCCAAACCGAGAAGAACATAATCAGCAGCAGGCCCCACCAGAAAATCGGCATGGAGTAACCGGCCAGTGATATGCCCATCACCCCGTGATCGAACAACGAACCCCGTTTAAGTGCGGCAATCACCCCGGCAATCAGGCCCAGTGTGCCGGCGAAAAGCAGGGCTGCCAATGACAGCTCCAGCGTCGCCGGGAACAGGGTAATAAACTCGTGCCAGACACTTTCACGGGTGCGCAGGGACTCGCCCAAGTTGCCGTGCGCAAGGTTGCCGATGTAATCGAAATACTGGGCATACAGCGGTTTGTCCAACCCCAGGCGGTGCAGCGCTTCGGCATGCATGGCGGGGTCAACACGGCGTTCGCCCATCATCACTTCGACCGGGTCACCCGGAATCATGCGAATTAACGCGAAGGTAAGAAGGGTGATGCCAAAAAAGGTTGGGATCAGCAGTCCCAGACGCCTGGCAATAAAAGACAACATAGGGTTTTAACACTCCAGCAATTTTCAGTTCACCGTGCTACGTGGCTCGGCGATGTTTTTATAACCAGTGGGTACCAGGGCCGTCAGGACCTGTTCCTGCCTCTACGGTTTGAGGCTCACTTTGGCGAAGTTGTTCGAGCCCATGGGGCTCTGTACAAAACCCTGCACATTACTGCGCAGGGCGGTGAATTGTTTGGGATAGGCCAAGGCAATCCACGGCGCTTGATCTTGAAACACGGATAATGCTTCGCGATACAACGCGGCGCGTTGTGAGCGCTCACTGACCCGGCGTGCCTCTTCGAGCAATGCATTGAAATCCTTGTTGCACCAGCCGGCCATGTTTTCACCGGACTTGGCGGCGGCGCACGACAGATTTGGTGTGAGAAAGTTGTCTGGATCGCCGTTGTCACCAGCCCAGCCCATAAACACTAAATCATGCTCGCCGTTTTTCGCGCGCTTGATCAGCTCGCCCCACTCATACACACGAATATCGGCAGTAATACCGATCGCCGCGAGGTCGGCCTGAAGCATTTGCGCACCGATACCCGGGTTGGGGTTGGTCGGGCCGCCACCGGGACGGGTCCAGATCGACAGTTTGAAACCATCGGCATGGCCAGACTCTTCAAGTAGTTGCCGCGCACGTTTTACGTCATGGGGCCAGCCCAGCAGTTGCTCATCATGGCCCCAGAGTGTTGGCGGGTAGGGTGCAACCGCCGCTGTGGCGCCACCTTCACCGTATTGAGCGCGAACATAGGCGGCTTTATCAAAGGCCATGTTCAGCGCCCGGCGTACGCGCACATCATCCAGCGGCGGGCGTCGGGTATTGATCGCAATGTAGGCGGTCAGCAATGAATCGAGTGCCTGGATCTTGATCTCGGGGCTGGTCTTAAGTGTCGGAATATCCGTTGGGCGTGGATACAGCGCGACCTGACAGGCATTGGCTTTAAGTTGTTGGATGCGCACATTGGGATCGGGGGTGATGGCGAACAGCAGCTTTTTGATTGCCGGCACCCCGTCCCAATACTCAGGGTTGGCGTGGAAGCGGACTTGGGCATCTTTACTGTAGCGATCAAACACGAAGGGGCCGGTACCAATCGGATGGCTGTTAAGTTGTTTCTTCTTCCCTTGCGCGAGTAGCTGGTCGGCGTACTCGGCGGAATAAATCGAGGCAAATCCCATGGCCATATCGGCAAGAAAGGGTGCTTCGGGGTGGTTCAGGGTAAAGCGCACGCTGTGCTCGTCGAGCTTGTCGATACGCTGAATCAGGTCGGCCATGCCCATGGATTCTGCATAGGGAAAGCCTCGCAGCGCTTGATCATGCCATGGATGCTTTGGATCAATCTGACGGTTGAAACTCCAGAGCACATCATCGGCATTGAAGTTGCGCGTGGGGGTAAATGTTTTTGAGTGGTGGAATTTAACGTTTTTGCGCAGGTGAAAGGTGTAGCTCAGGCCATCGTCGGAAATGTCCCAACTCTCGGCCAGTGCCGGCTCAAGGTCGGTGGTGCCGGGTTTGAAGCGAACCAGACGCTCAAACAGGGTTTCGGCCGACGCGTCAGCGGTGACGGCCGCCGTGTATTGCGCCACATCGAAACCTTCTGGGCTGGCCTCGGTGCAGACAATCAAACTGTCTTCGCTTGCGGCCTCAGCAAAATTTGCGCTCAGGATCGCAATCAGGCTGAAGGCTAATAATGATTTTGGGTTGGGCATTGAGTAATCCCTGGTGCGTCATCGGAATGCGCGCAGCAGCCGGGTAGGCCGCTGACGCCCGGTTACCCAGCTGACACGTAGTCGGCTGGGTAACTGCTGCTAGGGTTATTTCTCGACGCTAACGCCATAGAACGAGTTAAGCCCGAATGGACTGATTTTGAAGTCCTTAACTGTTTTGCTCATTGGCTGGTAGACCGTTGAGTGGGCAATCGGGGTAATTGGCACGTTGTCTTTGAGGATGTGCTGAGCCTGCATGTAAAGCTTGCTGCGCGCGTCCTTGTCGTTAAGGGTCTTGGCTTTCTTAACCAAGCCGTCATAGTCCTTGTTACACCAGCGGCTGTAGTTGTTGCCACCAATGGAATCGCAACCGTAGAGCACACCCAGCCAGTTGTCCGGGTCACCATTGTCACCGGTCCAGCCGATCAGCAGTGCATCGTGTTCGCCGGCTTTGGCGCGCTTGTTGTACTCGCCCCATTCGTAGCTGACGATCTTGGCTTTGATGCCGATTTTGGCCCAATCAGCCTGAAGCATTTCAGCCATCAACTTGGCGTTCGGGTTGTAGGGACGTTGAACGGGCATGGCCCACAGGGTGATCTCAGTGCCTTCTTTGACACCGGCATCCTTGAGCATCTGTTTGGCTTTCTCTGGGTCGAAGGCCGCATCTTTGATGCTGTCGTCGTAGGACCACTGTGTTGGCGGGATGCTGTTGACCGCTAACTGGCCAGCACCCTGGTAGACCGCGTTGATAATGGCCTTCTTGTTGACGGCCATATCCAGTGCCTGGCGCACTTCGAGCTTGTCGAATGGCGGATGTTCTATGTTGTAGGCGATGTAGCCGAGGTTGAAGCCCGCTTGATCTGGCATCTTCAGCTTCGCATCACTTTTGAGTGAGTCGAGGTCGGCAGGGCGGGGGTAAGCGGTAACCTGGCACTCGCCAGCTTTAAGCTTTTGCATGCGCACCGAGGCGTCGGTATTGATGGCGAAGATCAGGTTGTCGATCTTCACGTCATCCGGCTTCCAGTACTCTTTGTTGCCGGTGAAACGAATCTGCGCATCTTTCTGATAACGCTTGAATACAAAAGGCCCGGTACCGATTGGCTTTTGGTTAATGTCGCTGGCTTTGCCTTCTTTCAACAGTTTGGCCGCGTATTCGGCTGACTGGATAGAAGCGAAGCTCATGGCCAAGTTCTGGATAAACGCAGCGTCTACCGTATTAAGGGTAAAGCGCACCGTCATGTCATCGACTTTATCGATTTTGGCAATGTTTTGGTCCATGCCCATGTCGGTGAAGTAAGGGAATTCGGTTGGGTAAGCTTTGCGGAACGGATCGTCTTTGTTGAGCATGCGATGGAAGGTGAAGAGCACATCGTCTGCATCAAAGTCGCGACTTGGCTTGAAGTAGTCGGTGGTATGAAACTTCACACCGGAGCGCAGGTGGAAAGTATAGGTCAGGCCATCGTCGGATATATCCCACTTCTCCGCCAACCCCGGTATGACCGTCGTGCCGCCACGCTCAAACTGAGTCAGACGGTTGAATACGGTCTCTGCGGCCGCATCAAAATCGGTACCTGTGGTGTATAGCGCAGGGTCAAAGCCTGCAGGGCTGCCTTCTGAACAAAAGACTAGATTGCTTGCTGCCTGAGCAAATGGAGCACTGGCGATCAGCCCAGCCACCAGCATTGCCTGGATGACGGCATTCTTACGCATAGAAACCTCATGTTTGTTGTGGTTATGTTGAGGGGCCTCTTATGGAGACCTTAGGTGAAACTATGCAGGGCACATGCCGGAGACAAGTGCGTTAAGTCATAAATAGGGATATCCGTGGGTGTGGTGTACGTTGCTGTCGCATTTAGACAAACTTTACGTCCCGATATGGCAAAACGCCGCTATCGGAGCATAGCGGCGCTGGACTGTTTTGGTGCTATCGAGTGTTACTTTTCAGGGCATCAGCACTTCAATGACGCCATCGGCGTTCACAGTGACTTGGCTGGTACCGGCTTCGACTTCCGGTGGCGCCGCGTCCATCATCATTTCCATGCTTTTGCCACGCGCCATACGGATCGGCATTGGGGTTTGGAAACCGCCGCTGTTGATATTCAGACTCACCAGTTTGTAGCTTGTGCCGCCTAACGCTTGGGTCGCCAAATCAGCGCGGGCTTTAAATGCATCCACTGCACTTTTGAGCATGGCGTCTTCTTTGCTCTTGCGGGTGTTATCGGCAATGCTGAAGCTCATTGAGCCCATCTGCAGGGTTTTGAGCATTTCACCTGTCAGTTTAGACAGCGTCGCGAAATCTGCACTTTCCAGGCGCAATTCAGCGCGCTCGCGCCAGGCGATAATCTTTTTACCTTTATCGTCATACACCGGATAGCTGTTGCGGCTGCCGGTTGCCACGCTGACACCGTCTGCCGCGCGGGCTTGTTTCAAGGCGCCATTCAGCGTTTGCGTGACTTCAGCGGCTAGGGTCGCGGGGTCCGTATTCTGCGCTTCGGTGTAAAAGGTCACGTGCATCAAGTCATGGGCGATTTCTTCGCTGACCTCGGCGCGCAAGGCCACTTGATTGTAGCGGGCTTCATCGGCATGGGCCGAGATGCTGAGCAGGCTGCCAGCGGTCAGGAGCAGAGCAGCCGCTAGGCTTGGGAGACGTGACATGGATTGCATGGAGACTTCCTTAATTGTCGAGTGACTAGGTTCAAAAGGGTAGACGGTGTCTGTTGCGAATTGGGGTTAAACACTTTTAAAAAAAATAGGGAAAAGGTTAATGCCGGTTATAAACCTGCTTACCTACACTGCAAGTGAACCTCGGGTTCGGCTCTTCGCATCGGCGCACGCACGTGCGTGAGATTTTTAGAGGTTTTTAGTCCTTATCAGCTTATTTGAGCGGTTAAGTCCGGGGTTGTTCAGTCGGTATCGGTTGCTAAATGATTCGGCTGCGGCGTGTTGACGCACTAGGCGGCGCGGCCGCTTGGTTATACTCGCCCCACTCGTAAAAGGTGTTTTTGGAGAGCCTATGCTCGCACCGGTGCAGTTGTTGTCGGCCAGTCGACAGAATCTCAGGCGTTTAATTCTGATTCGCTTCTTGGTGCTCGCTGCTCAAGCAGGCGCTGTAGGGCTTGTCTATAAGTCAGGTTTGCTGGTGCTGCCATGGCTTGAGCTGAGTGTCACATTAGGCGTCTCGCTCGTTCTATGCCTGCTCACCGCACTGCGTTTGCGCGGTCCTTGGCCGGTAACCGAGCAGGAATATGCTCTGCAACTGAGTTTCGACCTGATCATCCACAGCGTGCTGCTGTTTTACTCCGGTGGCTCCAGTAATCCGTTCGTGTCCTACTACCTGGTGCCTTTAACCATTGCCGCCGCGACCTTGCCGTGGCTGTACACCGTGACACTGTCCGGTTTGGCGTTAACCGGCTACAGCCTGCTTCTCGTCTGGTCGCACTCCGTGACGGTGCCTCTGGAGCAGCGTGAAAGCCTGTTGGTTTATGGCATGTGGCTGAGCTTCGCCATGGCCGCTGGGTTGATTACCTTCTTTGTGGCGAAAATGGCCGAAGAATTGCGCGAGCAGGACCAACAGCGCGCTGGACGTCGTGAAGAGAACCTGCGCGATCAACAACTATTAGCCGTCGCCACTCAGGCGGCTGGCGCAGCGCACGAACTGGGAACACCGCTGGCGACCATGAGTGTGCTGATCAAAGAGTTGCGCCGTGAGCACCCTGAACCCTTGTTGCAGGAAGATTTAGCGGTGTTGCAGGAACAAGTTAAATTGTGCAAGGACACACTGCAGCAGTTGGTCCGTGCTGCTGAGGCGGACCGCCGGCAAGCGATTGTCGAGCAATCGAGTGTGGAGTGGCTTGAAGTCACACTCAATCGTTGGCACCTGATGCGTCCAGAAGCCAGCTATCGTTATCAGTGTCTGGGTCGTGGTTCGGCGCCGCGCCTGATGCCCCCAGCGGATCTCACCCAGGCGCTGCTCAACCTGCTAAATAATGCCGCCGATGCCTATCCCGACAAGCTGGATATCCGCCTTGATTGGGATCACCAGTGGTTGTACCTGACCATTCGCGACTTCGGTGCGGGTGTACCGCTGGCGATTGCCGAGCAGCTGGGTCGGCCGTTCTTTACCACTAAAGGTAAAGGGTTTGGCTTGGGGCTGTTTCTTAGTCAGGCCAGCGTTACGCGTGCCGGAGGTACGGTTAAACTGTATAACCATGAAGAGGGTGGCACGCTCACCGAATTGAAACTGCCGCGCGCTTATGGCCATGCGTAAACGTGGCCTGCAAGGAGCCAACGATGTCTGAAGAAGCGTTATTTGAAGGTGACGAACAACCGCACCTGTTGCTGGTTGATGATGACCCAACCTTTACTCGGGTCATGGCGCGTGCCATGAGTCGCCGTGGCCTGCGAGTGTCCACTGCGGGTTCGGCCGAGGAAGGCCTGCTGCTGGCCGAGCAGGATTTGCCGGAATACGCCGTTGTTGATCTGAAAATGGATGGCGATTCGGGTTTGGTACTGCTGCCTAAATTGCTTGAGCTCGATCCCGAGATGCGTGTGGTGCTGCTCACTGGTTATTCAAGCATTGCCACCGCCGTTGAAGCGATCAAACGCGGCGCGTGCAACTACCTGTGCAAGCCTGCGGATGCCGACGATGTGCTGGCGGCGTTGCTGACCCAGCATGCCGATCTCGAGACCTTGGTTCCTGAAAACCCCATGTCGGTTGATCGCCTGCAGTGGGAGCATATTCAGCGAGTATTGGCCGAGCACGAAGGTAATATCTCCGCCACGGCCCGCGCCTTGGGCATGCACCGCCGAACCTTGCAGCGCAAGTTGCAAAAGCGCCCAGTGCGTCGCTAGAACGCCCGCCGGATCAGGCAACAAACCCATTGGCCGGCGTAGATGCCGGTCTCGGGTGCGTCAACGCGAAGCTTGGCCACCGTTTTGTGAAGAGCCCGACGATGTGGGTGAACGTGAATGGTGGCCGAAAAAAACGCCGCCCCCCTACGGGAGTATGGCTCAGCCTTTTCAGTTGCAAGCTTGCTATGATTGTTAGTGGGCTACGGACTTGTGGATCAATACGTACCTGGCTACCCAGATACCTGAATTGATCAGAGGCTGCTGTGTTCGACATCGTTATGCAAACCATCAGTATCACTGCGCCGGTCTTCGCCATGCTGTTGCTCGGTGTGGCGCTTAAGCGTTTGCGTTGGATCGACGACAGTTTCATTGCGACAGCGTCGGAGCTGGTATTTCGCGGGACCATGCCGACCTTGCTGTTCCTCGGTATCGTCAATGCTGACATGAGCAAGGCGTTTCAGCCGGGGCTGATTATTTACTTCGTCCTCGCCACCCTTGTCACCTTCACTGTGGCCTGGGGCTGGGCAATATTTCGCTGCCCCGAGATCGAGCGCGGCATCTACACCCAAGGCGCGTTTCGCGGGAATAACGGCATTGTTGGTTTAGCATTGGCCACCAGCATGTACGGCGACTATGGCCTGGCGGTGGGCAGCGTGCTCGCGGGCGTGGTGATCTTTTGCTACAACATTCTCTCGGTGCTGGTGCTGGCGATTTATAGTCCCGGCGCCAAGACTGACCCATGGACGATGTGCAAAAGCATCGTGACCAATCCGCTGATTATCGGTGTGGCGGCGGCAATTCCCTTTTCCTATTGGCAGCTACAACTGCCCGAATGGTTCCTGGCGTCTGCCGGATACTTTGCCCACATGACCCTGCCACTGGCGCTGATTTGTATCGGCGGTACGCTGTCATTGGCATCAATGCGCCAGAGCAGCCGAATTGCGATTGGCTCAAGCTTGATGAAGCTGGTGTGGTTACCGGTTCTGGCGACAATTGGTGCTTGGCTGTTTGGTTTTCGCGATGCCGATCTGGCAGTGTTGTTCCTTTACTTCGCCAGCCCAACGGCATCGGCGAGTTATGTGATGGCGCGCGCGGTTAACGGTAATTATCAACTGGCGGCTGCGATTATTGTGATGACGACGCTCGGCGCGGTGGTGACGATCAATATCGGCTTGCTGATACTGAAGGCACTTGGCTGGATATAGTCCACCCACTCGCTTTTGCCGCCAATGAAAAAGCCGAGCAGTTGGCTCGGCTTTTCAGTGCGTGGCTTTACAACGAAATCAGCTTTTTTGCTGATGTTCGTCGATAACTTCCTGCGCTGCGCGGAAGGCATCGATTGCGGCTGGAGCCCCGGCGTAAGCCGCGCAGTGCAGCAGCGTTTCGCGGATTTCTTCAACTGTGCAGCCGTTATTTAACGCGCCGCGCACATGGCCTTTAAGCTCTTGCGGGCATTTCAGCGCGGTCAATGCGGCCAGGGTAATCAGGCTGCGGGTTTTGCGCTCCAGGCCTTCACGGTTCCAGACGCCGCCCCATGCGTGGTCGTTAAGATAGTCTTGCAGGGGCTGGCTGAAATCGCTGGTATTGCCTAAGGCGCGGTCAACGTATACATCGCCCATGACTTCGCGCCGAACCTGTTCGCCGTCTAGAGGTTTAGTGCTCATGCTCGCCAGTCCTTCTAGTGGGTAATCAGTTGAGTCGCTGCTTCTGCCAGCTACGCACGGTGATCACGATCAAGGTGACCACTGTCAGTGGAATCACATAACCAATCATCGCGTGGCCAAAGGTTTCAACAATCGGCCGGCCGGTGGCAAACAGCACCAGGTACAGGGTGTAGGCACCGTAGTAGGCCAGGAACAGCAGGCCTTCCCAGCGACTGATCTTGTAGCCGGTGAAGAAAATCGGCAGGCAAGCCACGGCCACGGCAATCATCACCGGGAAGTCGAATGCCAGTGCGTTGGGCGATATCGAAATTGGATTTGGCGCAACCAGGGCAGCCAAGCCAAGCACGCTCAGCAGGTTGAACAGGTTGCTGCCGACAATATTGCCTACGGCGATATCGCGTTCACCTTTGAATGCGGCAAGGATCGATGTCGCCAGCTCGGGCAGCGAGGTGCCGATGGCGATTACGGTCAAGCCGATGACCAGTTCCGATAAGCCCAGTGCGCGAGCCAGGGTTACGGCGCCCTCGACCAAGAAGTGTGAGCCGCCCACAAGCAGCACTAAGCCGACAACGATCAGCAGCAGGTTGGTCACCCATGCATTGGGTTTAGCTGGTTCGTCGAGGCCGAACTCATCGGCGAATTCATCATCAGCAGTATTTACGCCCTGTTTGCGGCTGCTGCGCACCAGAAAGAAGGTGTAAACGACGATGCAGCTGAACAAGATCGCTCCATCAATCCGGCTCAGTTCGCCGTCATAGGACAGGCCAAATGCGAGCAGGCTGGCGCCGATCATAAGCGGCACGTCCATGCGGATCAGCTGACGTGAAACCACCAGCGGCGCAATCAGCGCCGTGGCGCCGAGTACCAGCAGTACGTTGGCGATATTGCTGCCGACCACGTTGCCGATGGCCAGGTCACCGCTGCCGCTGAGCGCCGACTGTACGCTGACAGCGGTTTCCGGGGCGCTGGTGCCGAAGGCGACAACCGTGAGGCCGATCACCAGGGGCGGAATACCGAATTGCGCGGCCAATTGTGCGGCGCCACGGACCAGCACTTCGGCGCCGCCGACCAGCAGCACCAGGCCAGCAATTAAATAGACAAATGTCAGTAACGTCATACAGGGCTCCAGAAAGGTGCGGCTAGTTTAGCCAGTCGCAGATTCGGCGCTAGGAATAGTTTGGGCGATTGGTAACCAGTCTTTACCAGTCAATTTCAAGGGCTTAACAGCTTGATGCTAACTGGCACAACCCCGTCACCGAGCATGTCGAGTTGCTCTGCTGCCTTTTTCGAAATGTCGATAATACGTCCGCGTGCAAAGGGGCCGCGGTCATTAATGCGCACTTCCACGGTTTTCTTGTTGCGCAAGTTGGTGACTTGCACACGGCTGCCAAACGGTAAGGTGCGATGGGCTGCGGTAAGGGCGTTCTGGTCGAAGCGCTCGCCGTTGGCGGTTTTCTGGCCTTGATGTTGCGAGCCGTAGAAGGAAGCGTTGCCGGTCGCGGTGTAAGCCCCCTCAGTCCTGTCGTTGCTGGCGGGTGGCTTGGTTACCGTTCTGGTGGTCGGGGTGTTGCTGGCGCACCCGGCCAGTACGGCGAATAGTCCGAGCAGTAACAGCGAGCGATACAGCATACGAACTCCGTAACAGTTGTGGGCAAAGCGCTTTGGATGAAGCCGGCGCTAATTGACCACCTTGGTGATCAATCGGTGCCGGGCGATGACGCATTAGCCTTCGAGCTTCTTCTTTAGCAGTTCGTTCACTTGCTGCGGGTTGGCTTTGCCTTTTGAGGCCTTCATGGCCTGACCGACAAAGAAGCCGAACATCTTGCCGCGCTTGGCCTCTTCAGCCGCGCGGTACTGTTCAACCTGCTCGGCGTTGGCCGCGAGCATCTCATCGAGCATGGCTTCGATTGCGCCGCTATCCGTAACTTGCTTCAGGCCTTTGGCTTCGATGACCTGATCCGCAGAGCCTTCGCCGGCCGCCATCGCTTCAAAGACCATCTTGGCAATTTTGCCGGAGATGGTGTTGTCTTTGATGCGCAGGATCATGCCGCCCAGTTGTTCAGCGCTGACAGGGGATTGATCGATCTCGAGGCTATCTTTGTTGAGCAGGCTTGAAAGCTCGCCCATGACCCAGTTGGCGGCCAGCTTGGCGTCGCCACAGGTTTTCTCAACGGCTTCAAAGTAGTCGGCCATTTCCCGGCTCGAAGCCAATACGCTGGCGTCGTAGGCGGACAAGCCGAACTGTGCCTCGAAGCGCTCGCGCTTTTGCACGGGCAATTCAGGCAGCGTGCCGCGCAGTTGGTCGAGGAAGCTTTGTTCGATCACCACCGGCAGCAGATCAGGGCAGGGGAAGTAACGGTAATCGTTGGCTTCTTCTTTGCTGCGCATCGAGCGCGTCTGATCTTTGTTTGGATCGTACAGGCGGGTTTCCTGAACAACCTTGCCGCCATCTTCGATCAGCTCGATCTGACGCTGAACTTCATGGTTGATGGCTTTTTCGATAAAGCGGAACGAGTTGACGTTCTTGATCTCGGCGCGGGTGCCATATTCGGCCTGGCCTTTTGGCCGTACCGATACGTTGCAGTCGCAGCGCAGCGAGCCTTCGGCCATGTTGCCGTCGCAGATGCCAAGGTAGCGCACCAGCGCGTGAATCGACTTTACATAGGCCACGGCTTCTTTGGCGCTGCGAATGTCCGGCTCGGAGACGATTTCCAGCAGCGGCGTACCGGCGCGGTTAAGGTCAATGCCGCTCATGCCCTGGAAGTCTTCGTGCAGGCTTTTACCGGCGTCTTCTTCAAGGTGCGCGCGGGTGATGCCGATGCGCTTGACGGTGCCGTCTTCCAGGGTGATATCCAGATGGCCGATGCCGACGATTGGGTCGTCCATCTGGCTGGTCTGGTAGCCCTTTGGCAGGTCTGGGTAGAAGTAGTTTTTACGGGCAAAAATATTGCGCGGGGCAATATGCGCATCAATGGCCAGGCCAAACATGCACGCCATGCGTACGGCTTCAGCATTGAGCACAGGCAGCGTGCCCGGCATACCGAGGTCAACCAGGCTGGCTTGGGTATTAGGCTCGGCGCCAAAGGTGGTGGCACTGGCCGAGAAGATTTTCGACTGAGTCGCGAGCTGTGCGTGAATTTCCAGCCCGATCACGGTTTCCCATTGCATCTGAGTGATCCTTAAAAGCCGGCTGGCACGCGAGTGTGCCAATCAGTGACTTGTTGATATTGGTGCGCCACATTCAGCAGGCGACCTTCTTCGAAGTAGGGCGCCAACAACTGCACGCCCACGGGCAAACCATCGACGAAACCGGCCGGCATCGACAAACCGGGAATGCCGGCAAGGTTGGCGGTGATGGTGTAGATGTCCTCAAGGTACGCCGCTACCGGGTCGTTGCTCTTCTCGCCCAGCTTCCAGGCCGGATTTGGCGTGGTTGGACCGAGAATCACATCAACGTCATTGAACGCAGCGACGAAGTCGTTCTTGATCAGGCGTCGGATTTGTTGCGCCTTGATGTAGTACGCATCGTAATAACCGGCAGACAGGGCGTAGGCACCCACCATGATCCGGCGCTTGACCTCGGCGCCGAAGCCTTCACCGCGCGAGCGCTTGTAGAGGTCTTCAAGGTTGACCGGGTTTTCGCAGCGATAGCCAAAACGCACGCCGTCGAAGCGCGACAGGTTGGACGAGGCTTCAGCCGGAGCAATAACGTAATAGGCCGCAATCGCGTTTTGGTTATTGGGCAGGCTGATGTCCTTGACCGTGGCGCCAAGGGCTTTCAGTTGCTCGACCACCGCCATTACCGCGTCGGCGATGCGGCTGTCGAGGCCGGCGCTGAAGTACTCTTTCGGCAAACCGATGCGCAAGCCTGTCAGTGGCTTGCCCAGCGCGGCGAGGTAATCATCAACCGGATGATCGACACTGGTGGAGTCTTTCGGGTCGAAGCCAGCCATGGCTTGCAGCATCAGTGCGCAGTCTTCAGCGGTGCGAGCCAAAGGGCCGCCCTGATCGAGACTGGAAGCGTAGGCAATCATGCCCCAGCGCGAGACGCGGCCGTAGGTCGGCTTGATTCCGGTGAGGTTGGTCAGCGCCGCCGGCTGGCGAATAGAGCCGCCGGTGTCTGTACCCGTGGCAGCCGGTAACAGGCGCGCAGCGACCGCGGCCGCTGATCCTCCAGACGAACCACCTGGGACCCGCTCAAGGTTCCATGGGTTTTTCACCGCGCCGTAGTGGCTGGATTCGTTGGCTGAGCCCATGGCGAATTCGTCCATGTTCAGCTTGCCCAAGGTTACAGTGCCGGCTGTCGCCAGTTTTTCAACGACAGTGGCGTTATACGGCGCTTTAAAATTGTCGAGCATCTTCGAGCCGCAGCTGGTGCGGATGTCGAGGGTGCAGAACAAGTCTTTATGGCCGATCGGGGCACCCAGCAAAGCACCGGTCTCGCCCGCGGCACGACGTGCGTCAGCCGATTGGGCTTGCTGTAGCGCGAGGTCTTCGGTGATGCTGATGAAACTATTGAGTTGCGGGTCGAGTTGCTGAATGCGCGCCAACAGGGTTCGCGTCAGCTCTTCGGATGAGAATGTCTTGTCGGCGAGTCCGCGGGCGATCTCGGCCAGAGTCAGTGGATGCATACTGGTTACTCGATAACTTTTGGAACAAGATAAAGGCCGCTTTCGACAGCCGGAGCGATTGCCTGGTAGGCGTCACGGTGATTTGTTTCTGTCACTTCGTCGGCTCGCAGACGTTGAGTTGCCTCAAGGGGATGCGATAAAGGTTCGATACCGCTGGTATCTACCGACTGCATGTGATCAATTAGGCCGAGAATGTTGTTGAGGGTCTCGGTCGTTTGTGGAATTTCGCTTTCATTCAGGCCCAGACGGGCCAAATGGGCGATTTTCTCCACTTCGGAGCGTTCAAGCGCCATCGGATTCCCCTGTATTAAGCAGCCTTTTATGGGCTGCCTGAAAGTGTGATTGAGTCGACGTACATGCGATATGCAGGGAACGTATTTCGTAAGCCAGCGGTCTAAGGCCGCGATGGTGGGCCAGAAGCCCGGAAAAACAGGCAATCTAACACATTGGTGCCTTGCTCAAAATCCCTTCCATTGTTAGAGTTTGCCGCACTTTTTTTACCCACGCGTTTCCTAGGGTCCTATATCCCATGTTCAAAAAACTGCGTGGCATGTTTTCCAGCGATCTTTCTATTGACCTGGGCACTGCCAATACCCTTATTTATGTTCGCGAGCGCGGAATTGTTCTCAATGAGCCTTCCGTAGTCGCCATCCGTACCCACGGTAACCAGAAGAGCGTCGTTGCTGTCGGTACTGAGGCTAAGCGCATGCTTGGTCGTACACCGGGCAACATAGCCGCAATTCGCCCGATGAAAGACGGCGTCATTGCCGACTTTAGTGTCTGTGAAAAGATGCTGCAGTACTTCATCAACAAGGTTCACGAAAACAGCTTTCTGCAGCCAAGCCCGCGGGTCCTGATCTGCGTGCCGTGCAAGTCGACTCAAGTTGAGCGTCGTGCCATTCGTGAGTCGGCGATTGGTGCCGGTGCACGTGAAGTGTTTCTGATCGAAGAGCCAATGGCTGCTGCGATTGGTGCCGGTCTGCCGGTTGAAGAAGCTCGCGGTTCGATGGTGGTGGATATCGGTGGTGGTACCACTGAAATTGCCCTGATCTCGTTGAACGGTGTGGTTTACGCCGAATCAGTACGTGTGGGTGGCGATCGCTTCGACGAAGCCATCATCACTTATGTGCGTCGCAACTACGGCAGCCTGATCGGTGAGTCGACGGCTGAGCGTATCAAGCAGGAAATCGGCACGGCTTACGCCGGTGGCGAAGTTCGCGAAGTTGATGTGCGTGGTCGCAACCTGGCTGAGGGCGTGCCGCGCAGCTTCACCCTGAACTCCAACGAAGTGCTCGAAGCGCTGCAAGAGTCCCTGGCGACTATCGTGCAGGCGGTCAAGAGCGCGCTGGAGCAATCGCCTCCAGAGCTGGCTTCAGACATCGCCGAGCGTGGCTTGGTGTTGACCGGTGGTGGCGCACTGCTGCGTGATCTCGACAAATTGCTGGCTCAGGAAACTGGCCTGCCGGTCATTGTTGCCGAAGACCCACTCACCTGTGTTGCACGTGGCGGCGGTAAAGCGTTAGATATGATGGATCGTCACACCATGGACTTGCTGTCCACGGAGTAAGCTTTCCGTTTTAAACAAAAGCTGCAAGGCGGGCCTCAGGCTCACTTGCAGCTTTTTGTTAATATCTGACGCTACGAGGACCCGCCTATTAAACCGCTATTTGCCAAAGGACCTTCGCTCGGTGTGCGCCTGTTGGTGCTGGCTGTGCTTTCGGCTGCCTTGATGGTGGTAGATGCGCGTTTTGATGTGCTCAAGCCTTTTCGTAGCCAGCTCGGTGTGATTGTCGAGCCGGTATATTGGCTGGGCAGCTTGCCGGTGACGCTCTGGGAAAACACCACCCAGGAGCTGAGTTCGCGCACCGAATTGGTCGCTGAGAACGAAAAGCTCAAAACTGAACGTCTGTTGATGCAACGTCGCCTGCAAAAGCTGGCGGCACTGACTGAGCAGAACGTGCGCTTGCGTGAGTTGCTCAACTCGGCTGCGCTGGTTGATGACGATGTGCTCGCCACCGAATTGATCGGCATTGACCCGAACCCCTACACCCATCGCATCCTGATTGATAAGGGCTCGAAAGACGGTGTGGTGATTGGTCAGCCAGTGCTTGATGCGCGTGGTTTGATGGGCCAAGTGGTTGAGGTGATGCCTTACTCGGCGCGTGTTTTGTTGCTCACCGATACCAATCACAGTATTCCCGTGCAGGTGAACCGTAACGGTTTGCGGGCGATTGCCAGTGGTACCGGCAATCCTGAGCGTTTGGATCTGCGTCATGTTGCCGATACGGCAGATATCAAGGAAGGCGATTTGTTGGTCAGTTCTGGTTTGGGCCAGCGTTTCCCTGCCGGTTATCCGGTAGCGACTGTGTCGCAGGTGATCCACGACTCGGGCCAGCCCTTTGCAATAGTCCGGGCCATTCCCACTGCTAACCTCAACCGTAGCCGCTATATGCTGCTGGTGTTTACCGATCCGCGCTCGCCAGAGCAGCGCGCGACCGAGTCGGCCCAAGCGCAAGAGGCAGAGGACCGCCAGTCAATGGAGCCAGGATCGCGCTCTGCACCGGCGGCTGAAGAGGCTAAGCCGGGGGCCGAAGGCGCTACGCCAGGCTCTGCACCCGCCGGGCCAGCACAACCCGCGCAAGGAGCTCAACAATGAGCGGTGTTCGCGCCCGTAATACCTGGGTTGTTTGGCTGAGTTTGATGTTCGCATTGCTGCTCAGCGTTTCCAGTCTGCCGGCCTTTATGGAAATGGGCAGGCCACTATGGCTCGCGCTGTTTCTGACCTATTGGGTTCTGGCGCTGCCACACCGGGTCGGCATGGCCACCGCGTGGGCATTTGGCTTGTTGGCGGATGTGCTAAATGGCTCGTTGCTGGGTCAAAATGCGCTGATCCTGAGTCTGATCACCTTTTTGGTGTTAAGCCTGCACCAGCGTTTGCGCATGTTCCCTATGTGGCAGCAGTGTTTGGTATTGATGGTTGTATTTGGCCTGGCACAGCTGGTTCAGCTGTGGCTTAACGCGCTTACGGGCAGCCGTCCTCCGACGCTTACCTTCATCCTTCCTGCCGTGGTCAGTGTGCTGCTTTGGCCGTGGGTCAGCGTTATCTTGCGTAGCATTCAACAGCGCCTAGGCGTCAATTAAGCAGGCTTGGCCTGACATCATTATTCGACAGGGAGAATTCTGCATGGCCACGTTGTACCTGGCTTCAGGTTCGTCACGTCGGCGTGAGTTGCTCACCCAGATTGGTGTGCCCTTTACCACGCAAATCAGCCCGATAGATGAAATTGCATTGCCTGATGAGCAGCCAGATCGTTATGTAGAGCGTCTGGCGTTGGCAAAAGCGCAGGCCGTGTTTGACCAGCTTGAATCGCCGCTTGATGCAGTGGTGCTCGGCTCTGATACGGCGGTGGTGCTTGATGGCAAGATTCTGGGCAAACCTGCTGACCGAAACGATGCACTGGCGACGTTGAAGGCACTGTCGGGCCGCGAGCATCAGGTGTTGACCGCGGTGGCGCTGGTCTCGCGAGATAAAGTCAGCGCCGTGGTGGTGACAAGTCAGGTAACCTTTAGATCCATTTCAGATGCGCAGGCACAGGCATACTGGGCCAGCGGTGAACCCCAGGATAAAGCGGGTAGTTACGGTATTCAGGGCTTGGCGGCAGTGTTCGTCAGTCAATTGCAGGGCAGTTATTCGGCAGTGGTGGGTTTGCCCCTGTGCGAAACGGCTGAGTTACTCGCAGATTTTGCAATTCCGTGCTGGCAAGCGTTGCCAGTCCACACTTAAGGAAGTTGTAGGTCACGGGTGAGCGATCTCCCCGAGTTTGCAGCTTCATCTCAAAAGAGATGGACGCATGAGTGAAGAAATCCTGATCAACATCACGCCGATGGAATCGCGCGTGGCAGTCGTCGAAAATGGCGTGCTGCAGGAAGTCCACGTCGAGCGCACACAGCGTCGCGGGATTGTCGGCAATATCTACAAGGGTAAAGTCGTAAGAGTGTTGCCGGGCATGCAGGCCGCATTTGTCGATATTGGCCTTGAGCGGGCGGCCTTTATTCATGCGTCAGAAATTTCCAGCCGTGAAGGCGCTGCGGTCGAAAGCATCAGCGCGTTGGTGCACGAAGGCCAAAGCTTGGTCGTGCAGGTCACTAAAGACCCTATCGGCACCAAAGGTGCGCGCCTGACGACCCAGCTGTCGTTGCCATCGCGTTACCTTGTGTATATGCCCAAGAGCAGCCACGTCGGCATTTCCTTGAAGATCGAGGACGAGGCGGAGCGTGAGCGCCTCAAGCAAGTGGTTGCCGAGTGTGTGGCGGCTGACGGCAATGAGGAAGCCGGCGGTTTCATACTGCGCACAGCTGCTGAGGGCGCGGGCACGGATGAAATTCTGGCGGATATCCGTTACGTGCGCCGTTTGTGGGGGCAAATTGCCGGGCAGATGAAGTCTGCATCCTCACCCTCGGTGATCTATGAAGACCTCAGCCTTGCCTTGCGCACATTACGTGACTTGGTCAGCCCGCGAACTGAGAAAATCCGCATTGATTCCCGTGAGACCTTTCAGAAAATCAGCCATTTCGTCGGTGAACTGATGCCGGAAATTTCTGACCGTCTTGAGCATTACCCGGGTGAGCGGCCGATTTTTGACCTGTACGGCGTTGAAGATGAGATCCAGAAAGCCCTCGACCGCAAGGTGCCGCTGAAGTCCGGTGGCTATCTGGTGGTTGATCCGGCTGAAGCGATGAGCACCATTGATGTCAATACCGGCGCTTTTGTCGGCCATCGCACCTTAGAAGAAACCATATTCAAGACTAATCTTGAAGCAGCCACGGCAATTGCCCGGCAACTGCGCCTGCGTAACCTCGGCGGGATTATCATCATCGACTTTATCGACATGGAAGATGAAGAGCACCAGCGCCAGGTTTTACGCACGTTGGAAAAACAATTAGAGCGCGATCACGCGAAGACCAATATCATTGGCATTACTGAGCTGGGTCTGGTGCAAATGACCCGCAAACGTACGCGCGAGAGCCTTGAGCAAGTGCTCTGTGAGCCTTGCGCTTGTTGTCAGGGACGCGGCAAGTTAAAAACCCCGGAAACCACCTGCTACGAGATTTTTCGGGAAATACTGCGTGAAGCAAGAGCCTATCAGCCAGAGGGATACAGGGTGTTGGCCAATCAAAAAGTGGTAGACCGTTTGCTCGACGAAGAGTCAGGCAACGTTGCAGATCTAGAGGCCTTTATTGGTCGCACCATCAAGTTTCAAGTAGAGACCATGTACTCTCAGGAACAATACGATGTGGTGCTGCTGTGACGTACCTGCTCGCCGTAAAGGGTTGAGTTAGTTGGCACGTTCAGGCAACTGGCTAGCAAAGCTTCTGCGCTGGAGCTTAGGGCTCTGTGCGCTGGTATTAATCGTTGCCGCATTGCTGGTCAGCATCGGTCGGCAAATTACTCCGTTAGTGGCGCAATACCGCATCGAGGCCGAAGACAAAGCGCAGGCCGCCTTGGGTATGCCTGTGTCCATTGGTTCGCTGGAGGGCAGTTGGCACGGCTTGGCACCCATACTGGTCGCCCATGATGTGATCCTTGGCGACGGGGCCGATGCGGTGCGTCTGGATCAAATTCGTCTGATACCTGATCTGGTCGCCAGTGCCATGGCCATGCAGCCCCGAGCCGAGCTATTGGCGATTGATGGCTTGCAGCTTAGTGTGGCCGAGAATGAGGCTGGCGAGTGGCAGGTTGAAGGCCTGCCTAAGCCCAAAGACAATGATGCGCCTGATATAGACAAGGTCCTTGAGCAGTTGAAAAGGGTGCGCCACCTTTCGCTGCTTAACAGTCAGGTGACACTCGAAGCCTTCAAGCAGCCCGCCCATACCTTGCGCTACGTGAACATGACCCTGGGTTTTTCCGGCGGTCGCCAGCGCCTCGATGGGCGTTTGCAACTCCCCGACGGCAAACCGTTGGCATTGCAGGTACGCACTAGGATGAACGTCAAGAAGTGGCGTGACCTGCAAGCTGAGGTGTACCTGCAATTGCCTGAAACCGATTGGGCAAGCTGGTTACCCAAAAGCCTAACCCGCGACTGGTCGCTGGATCATCTGCAGCTTGGCGGCCAATTCTGGCTGTCATGGGCTGACAGGACGCTGCAGCGCGCCACCACGCAAATTAAAATGCCCCTGCTTGAGGGTCGCTACGCCGAGCGAAAGCCTGTGAGCCTGACCGATGTGGAGCTCAACAGTTATTTTGAACGCGATGCTGATGGCGTGCGTGCCCAGTTGTCCAACTTCACCGCGCGCAACGGTGAGCAGCAAATTGGCCCTTTGAACGCGACGCTGCGACAGCATGTAAAGCAGCCCGATGCTGCTGAGTATTGGGCGCTGAGTGTTGATCGCTTAGAGATCGCCCCCTTGTTGCCATTCGTGCAGGCGCTGGCGCCGATGCAAGATAAAGCACTGAATGCGATCACCACCCTCGACCCTCGCGGTGCGCTGACCAACGCTACCCTGCGCTTTGAACCTGACGCCGAGGGGGATAAACGGGTTCAGTTTGCAACCAATACCGATGGCGTCAGCTTCTCGGCCTATGACCATGTGCCCGGCATTGAGAATATTACCGGCAGCGTCACGGGCGATTTGGGCTCGGGTTCGATTTTGCTGGATGCCAAAGAGTTCTCCCTCAACCTGGCAACCTTGTTCCCCAAGCCGTGGCTGTATCACACGGCGCGCGGCCAGGTTGATTGGCGAATCAACGAGCAAGGCCTGACGCTGCGTGCCCCTTATGTTCAAGCAACGGGTGATGAAGGCCAGGCGGCGGGTGACTTCCTGATTCGCCTGACCGGCGATCCTGAGATTGAAGATTACATGGACCTGCGGGTCGGCATCACCCATGGCGATGCGCGTTTCACAGAAAAATACTTGCCGACCAAGGTGCCTGAGTTCAGCCCGGAACTGGCCAACTGGTTGAAAACGTCGATCAAGGCCGGTGCGGTCGACCAGGGTTATTTCCAGTTTCAAGGCTCGCTTAACAAGGGCTCGAGCAAGGCTTCGCACAGCATTAGCTTGTACTTTGCCGTGCATGACGCTGAGTTGGCCTATCAGCCGGGCTGGCCGGAGCTGAAAAACGCCCGTGGGGAAGTGCTGATTGAAGACGATCAAGTGCGCATTCGCGTGCCGCAAGGGCAGATACTCAATAGCACGGCGAAAAACGTTACTGTCACCATTCCTCTTGAGCAGCCGGATACACAACCCCACCTGATGCTAACGGCCGACCTTGAGAGTAATGCTGCTGATGCGCTGAAAATCCTCAAGGAAGCGCCCATTGGTACCGCTGAAGTATTTAAAGACTGGCAGGGTAAAGGGGATTTGACCGGCGCGCTGGATTTGGATATCCCGCTGCACAAAGGCCTAGAGCCCAAGGTGATAGTCGATTTCACCGCGAAGGATGCCGAGGTCAAGATTGGCAACCCGAAGCTGGACCTCAGCCATGTATCCGGTGCATTTCGTTATGACACCTCCAAAGGCTTGAGTGCCCCGAAAATCGAGGCGCAATTGCTCGGGCACAAAGCCAAGGGCAAGGCCATTGCACAGGCGGTGAATGGTCGGGCGACCAGTTTGATTGATGCCCAAGGACAAGTTCCTCTAGAAGCGCTTGGCAAGTGGCTTGGCGTGACTCAGCCGATCCCCGCCAAAGGTGATTTGCCTTATCGCATGCGCCTGAAAATTGATGGTGCGCAAACCAATTTGCAAATTGATTCTGCGCTTAAAGGCGTGGCGATTGATCTGCCGGCACCTTTTGCTAAAGCCGCCAATGATCGGCGCAATACGACCTTTGAAATGGGCTTGGGTGGCGAGCAGCATAGTTTCAAAGTGGGTTATGCGAACTTGTTGAGTTTCAATGGCGTTGCGCCTGCAGCAGATATTCTGCAAGGTCGGGGTGAGTTGCGCTTAGGCGGTGGCCTGGCGCAGTTGCCAACGCAGAAGGGCTATCGTCTGCGTGGTTCGGTTGCCGAGTTGGATCTGGCCGCCTGGCAGAAAGCGGTCGCTCCCTATATGGGGGCGTCCAAGGGCTCCGCCTTGCAGGTTTTCACCGATGCACAATTGAAGATTGGGCGCTTTGTCGGCTTTGGTAAAACCGTGGATAACGTCACGGTGGGCGTGCGCCGCTCGGGTCCAGCATGGGCCTTGTCTGTCGACAGTTCGCTGGCGAAGGGCAATGTACTGTTCCCCGATAATTCATCGCGGCCGATCAGCGCTGATCTTGCCTACATTCGCTTGCCCAAGCTAGAGCCAAGCAAGACGGTCGTCTCGGACAAGCCTGATCCGTTGGCGGATGTTGATCCGGGTAAAATCCCCTCAATTGACTTTAAGGTGGCGGAGATAAAACTGGGCGAGCACTCACTGGGCCCGTCATCATTGAAGGCCCGACCCGTTACCAGTGGGGTTCGGTTCAGTGATCTGAATATCAACCTTTCCGGCTTGAAATTGACAGGTACCGCAGGCTGGGAGGGGGCGGTGGGCAGCGCCAATAGTTGGTACAAGGGGCGCTTTGAAGGTAAGAATCTAAAAGATGTGTTGCAGGCTTGGGGGTTCGCGCCTACCGCCACCAGTGAGCGGTTTCGGCTGGACGTGGATGGCACTTGGCCTGGCTCGCCCCTGAATGTCAGTTTGGCACGATTCAGTGGCGATATGGACGCCTCCCTGCATAAAGGCCAGTTCGTCGAGGCCAAGGGCTCGGCGTCGGCGTTGCGGGTTTTCGGTCTGCTTAACTTCAACTCAATCGGGCGTCGCTTGCGTTTGGACTTCTCTGACTTGCTGGGCGAGGGCTTGAGTTATGACGAGGTTAAAGGCGATCTGCGTGCAACCAGTGGGGTTTATGTCACCACTAGACCGATCACGCTAAAAGGCCCATCAAGTGATCTGGAACTCAATGGCACCTTGAATATGGTTGATCAAAGCATCGACGCTAAATTACTGGTCACGCTGCCAGTGACGAACAATTTGCCCATCGCCGCGCTGATTGTCGGAGCGCCTGCGATTGGTGGGGCGCTCTTTGTTGTCGATAAGCTGTTAGGCGACCATATAGCGCGCTTTGCCAGTGTTCAATACGACGTCAAAGGCCCGATTCAATCGCCTGATATCGACTTTGATAAACCTTTTGAAAAACCCAGGTGAGTAGCCTGTCAGAAGGTGGTGAGGGGCGTAGACTAGCGAGTAACAGCCTTATCGCCACGGAGAGATCATGAGCCTCTCGGTTATTCAGATGGTCAGCCAGGATGATGTGCTGGCTAACCTGCATCAAGCACGCAAGTTGCTCGAGAACGCCGCTGAGCAAGGCGCAAGTCTTGCGGTCTTGCCTGAAAACTTTGCCGCTATGGGTCGGCGTGATTACCGGCAGATGGGTCGTGATGAAGCAATGGGTGAAGGGCCGATCCTGCCCTGGTTGAAAAAGACCGCCCGCGACCTCAAGTTATGGATAGTTGCCGGGACAATTCCTTTGCCGGCCGAGGGGCAGCCCGAGGCCAAGCCAAATGCATGCTCATTACTCTTTGATGCGGATGGCGAGCCTGTTGCACGCTATGACAAATTGCATTTGTTTGATGTGGATGTCGCCGACAATCGCGGTCGTTACCGGGAGTCGGATGATTATGAATTTGGCGCCCACGTGGTGGTGGCTGATACCCCGATAGGGCGGCTGGGATTGACCGTTTGCTACGATTTGCGGTTTCCTGAGTTGTATAGCGCCTTGCGTGCTGCTGGCGCTGAACTGATCACCGCGCCGTCGGCGTTTACCGCCGTGACCGGCGCTGCCCATTGGCAGGTGCTGATTCGCGCACGTGCCATCGAGACACAGTGTTATCTGCTGGCCGCCGCGCAGGGTGGTGTTCACCCCGGCGGTCGTGAGACCCATGGCCATTCAGCAATTGTTGATCCTTGGGGACGCATTTGTATCAGTCAGGCACAAGGCGAGGGCGCTCTGGTCGAGCCACGAGACGCCGCCGAACAGGCCTCGATACGCCAACGAATGCCGGTGATGCGGCATAAACGATTTTTTGCAGCGGCCGAACTGCGGCTGCCAGGTTTGGAGTAGTTATGAGCGAGATGTTGATGTCGGTGAGCGATCACCTGTTGAGCCCAGGCGGCCTGACGATCGATAGTTTACCTGGCGTTCTAGGCGAATTGGCTGGGCCTGGTATCGATGCCGCTGATTTGTACTTCCAAAGTCAGGTTTCTGAAACCTGGGTGCTTGAAGATGGCATCGTCAAAGAAGGCAGTTTCAACCTTGATCAAGGTGTGGGTGTGCGCGCCCAGTCCGGCGAAAAAACCGGTTTTGCCTACAGCAACGCGATTACCGCCGAAGCTTTGAGCCAAGCTGCTCTGGCTGCGCGGTCTATCGCTCGCGCTGGGCAAAATGGCTGTGTGCGCGCCTTCAGCAGCCCAAGCATTACCGCCCTTTATGCGCCGAATAACCCACTGGATGTGATGGATCGGGCCGAGAAGGTTGAACTGCTCAAGCAGGTCGACCAGGCAACACGCGCACTCGACTCGCGGATCAAGCAGGTTACCGTTAGTCTGGCGGGGGTATGGGACCGGGTAATGGTCGCCTCAACCGATGGTGGCCTTGGCGCTGATATTCGTCCGCTGGTACGGTTTAACGTCAGCGTTATCGTTGAGCAAAATGGCCGTCGTGAGCGGGGTGGACATGGCGGTGGCGGGCGCACCGATTATCGCTACTTTCTAAACGAAGACCGCGCCATGGGCTATGCCCGTGAGGCGTTGCGTCAGGCGCTGGTCAATCTCGAAGCCATTCCAGCGCCGGCTGGCAGCATGCCAGTGGTTATGGGCGCGGGCTGGTCAGGTGTGCTGTTGCACGAGGCGGTAGGTCACGGTCTGGAAGGTGACTTCAACCGTAAAGGCAGCTCGGCCTACAGTGGTCGCATGGGCGAGAAAGTTGCATCGAGCCTGTGCACCATTGTCGATGACGGCACCTTGGCTGAGCGACGTGGTTCGTTGAGCATGGATGACGAAGGTACGCCGACGCAGTGCACCACGCTGATCGAGAATGGCGTACTCAAGGGCTACATGCAGGACAAACTCAATGCTCGTTTGATGGGTGTCCGGCCTACTGGCAATGGCCGTCGTGAGTCTTACGCGCATTTGCCAATGCCGCGCATGACCAATACCTACATGCTCGCCGGTGAGAGTGACCCAGAAGAAATTATCCGCTCAGTGAAGAAGGGCATCTACTGCGCCAACCTGGGCGGCGGGCAGGTCGATATCACCAGCGGTAAATTCGTCTTCTCCACCAGCGAAGCCTATCTGATTGAAGACGGTAAAATTACGGCACCGGTTAAAGGCGCGACCTTGATCGGTAATGGTCCAGAGGCCATGAGCCGAGTGTCGATGGTCGGTAACGACCTGGCGCTGGACAGCGGCGTGGGCACCTGTGGCAAAGACGGTCAGTCAGTGCCCGTTGGTGTCGGCCAGCCAACCCTGAAAATCGATGCAATTACCGTCGGCGGTACCGGCGGTTGATGCAAAGCCTGCGAAGGTGCGCGCCAGCCTTTGCGGGTTTTAGCGCGGGAAGGTCCCGCGCAATGGCATTCGAGAAATTAACGCAGGCCGCGTTTGCTCTCGTCTAGCTCACGGATGTATTTGAAGATTTTACGCGAGGCCGCTGGCGCTTTGTTTTGCGCAGCTTCATGTTGGCCTTGGCGGATAAGTTGGCGCAGGTGCTGGCGGTCTGCTTCAGGGTACTCGCCGACGAAGCTTTCGAGGGTTTCATCGGTGCCGCTGATTAAACGGTCACGCCAGCGCTCGAGGCCGTGGAAACGCTCGTTGTATTGACGGGTTGAGGCGTCAAGCTGATCGAGCAGGGTCAGAATCGCGTCAGTGTCCTGATCGCGCATCAACCGGCCGATGAACTGGGTATGGCGTTTTTTCGCCGAATTAGCGGTGTGCTTAGGCGCTTCAGCCAGCGCAGTGCGCAGTTCTTCGGTGAGGGGTAATTTGTTTAGCAGGTCCGGCTTTAGAGCAGCCAGACGTTGACCGAGATCTTGCAACGCATGCAGCTCGCGTTTGACCTGGGTTTTGCTTTTCTCTGCGGAGGAGTCGTCAAGGTATTCAGACATGGGGGCGATCCAGTGGAAAACGCCGTCATGATAGCAGTTAGTTCCAAGTTGTAAGCGGTTGAGCCCGACAGGGTGCAGCTCACAGCGAAAATATTTTCAGGAGTAGGTATGAGTTCAGTAGAAGTTGTCGGCCCGCAAATGGTGCCGCAGTTACAGGCTCAGGTTGAGCAGATTATCGCTGAAGCCAAAAAACAGGGGGCCAGTGCCTGTGAAGTAGCGGTCTCTGTTGAGCAAGGCTTGTCGACGACAGTACGCCAGCGCGAGGTTGAAACCGTTGAGTTCAACCGCGATCAAGGTTTTGGCATCACCCTGTACCTGGGGCAGCGCAAAGGCTCGGCCAGTACCTCGGCGACCGGCGATGCAGCGATTCGTGAAACAGTAGCGGCAGCCTTGGCGATTGCCAAACATGCCTCTGAAGATGAAAGCGCAGGCCTTGCCGACGCTGCATTGATGGCGCGTGAACTGCCTGATCTGGATCTCTACCATGCATGGGCGATAACCCCTGAGCAGTCGATTGAGCACGCACTGCGTTGCGAAAGCGCGGCATTCGATGCTGACAAGCGGATCAAGAACGCCGACGGCACATCCCTGAGTACTCACCAAGGCTGCCGCGTGTATGGCAATAGCAATGGTTTTGTCGGGGGTTATGCCAGTACGCGGCACAGCCTCAGCTGCGTAATGATCGCCGAAGACAACGGCCTTATGCAGCGTGACTACTGGTATGACGTTAATCGTCAGGGCGAATTGCTGGCCAGCCCTGAAGACATTGGCGTGCGTGCCGCCATGCGTTCGGTTAGCCGCCTCGGTGCGCGTCCTGTGCCGACTTGTGAAGTGCCTGTGTTGTTCGCTGCTGAATTGGCCACGGGCTTGTTCAGCAGCTTCTTGGGCGCGATCTCGGGCGGCAGCATTTACCGTAAATCCTCATTCCTTGAAGGCACCATCGGCCAGCAGTTGTTCCCGCAGTGGCTGAGTCTGGATGAGCGTCCGCATATCCCGCGGGCCATGGCCAGCGCGGCGTTCGATGGCGATGGTTTGGCCACTTACGCTAAATCGTTCGTCGAGAACGGCGAGTTGCTTTCCTATGTGCTCGGCACCTATTCCGGGCGCAAGCTGGGCATGCCAAGCACCGCTAACGCGGGCGGTGTGCACAACCTGTTTGTCAGCCATGGCGACGAAGACCAACAAGCACTGATCAAGCGTATGGGGCGTGGCCTGTTGGTTACCGAGCTTATGGGCCATGGTCTGAACATGGTGACCGGCGACTACTCACGTGGCGCGGGTGGTTACTGGGTGGAAAACGGCGAAATACAGTTCCCTGTCCAAGAGGTGACAATTGCCGGCAATATGCGCGACATGTTCAGGCAGATTGTCGCAGTCGGCAATGATCTGGAGCTGCGCAGCAGTATTCGCACTGGCTCCGTATTGATTGAGCGCATGACAGTAGCCGGGAGCTAATTGCCTGAAAGGGTGGATGGTGTTCGCTATCCGCCTTCTCCGGTAACGACTGTTGTGCCGCGTCGCCAACAAGCTCGCGTGCTTCGCGCTAACGGCGCTCAGCTGCCATTGGATGACTTCCAGAATTATTTGACTACAGGGCAGCGCACAGCTGTCCTGGCTTTGAGGCTTGTATGTCGCCACTTGAACTCGTAGCCGCCGCTCTTGGCGTAATTGCCGTGTGGCTGACGGTTAAACAGAACATCTGGTGCTGGCCGATCGGGCTGGTCATGGTGTTGATGTACAGCTGGATATTCTTCGATATAAAGCTCTATTCAGACATGCTCCTGCAGATCATTTATGCCGCGCTGCAACTCTACGGTTGGTGGCAGTGGACCCGTGGCGGCGGTGCGCATAATGGGCGTGAGGTTAGCCGCTTGAGCTCAACGGCGCTGGCTGGCAGCCTGTTACTGGGTGCGCTGGGCAGTGTTGCCCTGGGCTATGTGATGGCGACCCACACCGATGCCGCTTCGCCCTGGTTGGATGCTGCCCTGACTGGCTTCAGCCTCGTGGCTCAAGTGTGGATGGCGCAAAAGCGACTTGAATGCTGGGCGCTATGGATCATCGTTGACCTGATCTTCGTCGGCTTGTTCATCAGCAAAGGCTTGTACCTGACGGCGGCGCTGTATGCCCTGTTCACCCTATTGGCGGTTCAAGGCTGGCGGGACTGGCGGCGAGCGCCTGAGCCTGCATACGCATGAAGGTGCTGGTGCTGACCGGGCCGGAATCGACCGGTAAAAGTTGGCTGGCAGCGGCGCTGCAGCAGCAGTTTGGTGGCGTCGTGGTTGGCGAATATGTGCGCTACTTTATTGATCAGCAACAGCGCGAAACCTGTTATGCAGATATCTCCGCAATCGCCCAGGGCCAGCTTGACTGGGAAGACAGTGCCCGCGCCCAGCTGCCTGAGTTGTTGATTCTCGATACTCATTTGCTCAGCAATATGCTGTGGAGCCGAGAGTTGTTCGGGGATTGCCCGGCGTGGATCGAACAGGCTCTTTTGGCGCGTCGGTACGACATTAACCTACTGCTCGACCCGCAAGGGGTGCCTTGGGTCGATGATGGCCAGCGCTGTCAGCCGCAATTGGCTGAGCGGGTGCAGTTCTTCAGCGACTGTCGCGACTGGTTAGTTCATCATCAACAGCGGTTTGTTACCCTGCAGGGGGATTGGGCGGAGCGTCAAGCTCAAGCGTTGGAGGCTGTGCAGCAGTGGTTGGCTGAGGATTGAGCGGGTAGTTTCAGTTCGAGTCCTTGAGCTGCTGCTCGAGTCGCTGGTTATTGGCGGCGTTGGCCTCATCGATCTGTTTTTGCATCTGCACCATTTGCTGCTGGGCTTTCTCGGCTTGCTGCGCCTGGAGCGACGCAGTTGCTGCTGTCTCCCCGACGCCGCAGGCACTCATTAACAACAGGCTGGTGAGTAGCCAAAATTTGTTCATCGGTGTATTCATTTGCGCTAGTACTGCCACTGCTGATAGATAGCCTGCAGTTTGCCGTTATCCTTCAACCGTTGCAGTGCGCTGGCGAACGCTTGGGCGTTTTTTTCGTCATTTTTATTGAAGGCGGCGTAGCGCGGCATATCGACCAATACGTGGGGCAAAACACGCACTTTAGAGGCTGAATTTTGCTCATGGACGAAATACATCAGTTGAGTTTTGTCGCCGATGATGATGTCGATTCTACCCGCCAGCAACATTGACACCAGCTGTCTCGGGTTTTGCGCGCTGCTGTCCCGGGAGAGGTCAGCGTGGTCAAAGTTGGTTTCATAGGCATAGCCCCGCACTTGACCGATCACATAAGGCATCAAGTCATCAAG
Source organism: Pseudomonas sp. EL_65y_Pfl2_R95 (assembly GCF_963971045.1). NCBI lineage: Bacteria > Pseudomonadati > Pseudomonadota > Gammaproteobacteria > Pseudomonadales > Pseudomonadaceae > Pseudomonas > Pseudomonas sp. EL_65y_Pfl2_R95. The sequence continues at coordinate 190,115 of NZ_CAXAOV010000006.1, forward strand.
GCTCTGCCAGTCAGTGATAGCGGTTTTATGGGTGGTCATAAATACCGTAGCGCCGGTGCGTAGCGGGCCAACAAGACGATATTGCTGTTTGCGCTCCGCGGTGCCAGCGAATGCAAATGCCAGATCAGCATCATGTTGATCGAGCATTTGCTTTACCCGCTGCCAAGGGTAAAGGCGAATTTGGAAATCCAATTTAGCCTCATGCAAAATCGCGCTTATCAGGTCAACATCCATTCCTATTGGTTTTTCACTATTGGCTTTGCTGAAGCTGTAGGGCGCGAATTGTTCATCGGCCACTGCCAGCAGAGATTCTGCAGATGCAGGCAGGCTGAGGCACAGCAACAGACCGATGCAAAGGTAGCGCATAGTGGACTCCAGCTTGCCTTGAGGAGGGTTAAGCAAATCGGCGGTACATACGAATGCTAGCTAATACTGGCAAATAATGCGCTGTTTGCGCAGGGCAGGCTGGAATATAAGGCAAAGAAATCTGTGTGCAGCGGCTATTAGTGGCAATAGCCGTGCGTGGAGAAGGGGGCAAGCATTGCTGAGTTGGGGGTCAGACTTTCTTGACGAACTCGGATTTGAGTTTCATTGCACCGATACCGTCTATTTTGCAATCAATGTCATGATCGCCGTCGCACAAGCGGATGCCTTTGACTTTGGTACCGACTTTAACCACCAGCGATGATCCCTTGACCTTGAGATCTTTAATCACGGTGATTGTGTCGCCGTCCTGCAACGGATTGCCGACCGAGTCCTTGATGACTTTGGCATCGTCAGCGGCGGTGTCTTCGCTGTTGGCCGACCACTCATGGGCGCATTCCGGACACATCAGCAGGGTGCCGTCTTCGTAGGTATATTCAGAGTTGCATTTAGGGCATGGCGGCAGAGTGCTCATCACGCGACCTCGGCTTGAGTCTATTAATGGCCATATATTGTATAGGGTTTTGCGGGCGCTGCGGCTGCGAACTCTGACTGGGACACTGCGCTGTAGCTCAGGGCAAAAAAAGCCCCGCAATTGCGAGGCTGATCTGGCGCTTAATGATGGTGGCCTCCACCGCCATGATAATTGCCACCACCATGGTAATAGTTGTTGTAGTGGCCATAGCCGCCTCGGCCGCCGTAGTAAATCACTGTACGGGGACGGTAGGCTGGGGCCACAACTACAGGGTAAGGTTGGTAATACACCGGTGGTGGCTGGTAGTACACCGGCTGTGGTGGCGGATAATAAGCAGGCTGGGGCGGCGGATAATAGGCAGGTGGAGCCGGCTGTACATAGACAGTCTGCGGCGCCGGTTGACTATTAGCGACGATCGCGCCGCCGATCACAGCTCCTGCAACGGCCCCTGCGATCACAGCGCCATCGTTATGACCGTGCGCTGAAGCTTGGCCGGCGGCGAGCCAGCTGGCAATTAATATGAGTGGCAGAAAAATACGCTTAATCATTTTATGACTCCTACAGTACGGACAAATGCCGCCTGTATATTCTGACTATGATTTTGCGATTTCGGCACGAAACAGGGTGTAAAGCTTGTGTAAATTAAGGCGCCCCTTTTTGGGGCGCGATACTGTTGCTGGCTGCAGATTCCGGTAGATAACAACTTTTGATTGGGAGGGGAAGCTTGACCTTGAGCTACTCTTAAACAGCTAGCCGCACCTTGGCTATTGATGTCGGCAGTCTGCTCAAGCAAAGTGCGAGCAGGGTTATCAGTTAGGGGCTAGGCATTGCGCCATGTTCCAGGCAATAGCGGCCTCTAATGGGGCGTATCCCTTTCTGATTCATCTGTGTGGGCTGAATGGGCGATACTTCATTTGTGATGCAGATGCGGTATCCACGCTGGCGCCGCCGGCGGCGAAGGGATTTCTTGGGAGCTCGCGTATGCAGTTATTCTTGTCCGGGATAGAACGCGATCCGTTAGATACAGATTTTATCCGAATGACCTTCCGCTCTTTTGTGCAGCGGGGGATTCTTATCCTGATGGTGGTCAATCCACTGCACGCGATCTTGCTCTGGCTCAACCACAGCAGTTGGTGGCAGTTCAGCCTGTTGGCGATGATCATCCAAATTCCGCTCTATCCGCTATGCGCACGGAAACGTCCATTCGCAGTCTTTCTGCCCAGTGTGCTCATGCTTTTTGCAATTGTTACGCTCTACATTATGGAGTTCTCGAAGCACTTCGGGCCCAGCGCAGGTTTCCAATATCTGGTGATGGCGCTGATTCCTCTGGTGGTATTTGCCGGGCGGATCGGCCTTAAGCTGAAGGTATTGATTTGCCTGGTCATGGCGATTGGGATGTTCAGCTTTGAGCTGCAGCCAGCCTCAGGCGCAAAGCATTCAATGAGCGTTGAAGCGCTGGAGCAGTTTCGCATATTGAATCTGCTGATTTGCTTTGTGACCATATCGCTTCTGACCTTTACTCACTTTGTCACCGTTTCTCGAATCCAGTCCAAGTTGCAGCACTTGGCGGCTTATGACCCGCTCACGCAACTGGTTAACCGTCGCAGAATCGGGCAGCTGGCAGAACAGGCCATTTCGCAAAGCCGTCGCCAGCAATATCCGCTGTCGGTGATTTTGGCTGATATCGATCATTTCAAAGGGATCAACGACCGTTATGGGCATCCGATTGGGGACGCGGCGTTGCGCCATGTCAGCGATCTGATCCGCACAATTGCCCGGGAATCGGACAGTTGCTGTCGCTGGGGCGGAGAGGAGTTTTTACTTTTACTGCCGCACACCAATCTACTGGGCGCCGTGCACGTGGCAGAGCGGATCAGAGAGGTCGTTGCGGCATCGCCCCTGCAAGCGCCCGAGGTCGAACTGTACATGCAACTGACCCTGGGCGTTGCGATGTTGATGCCGGGTGAAGGGCTTGCCGATCTGGTAAAGCGAGCCGATGCGGCCCTGTACGAAGGTAAGCGGGCGGGGCGTGATCGTGTGGTTAAAAGTGATCCACAAACCGCTAGTTAAGGCACTGGCTGGGTTGGATCAGGCCAATTGAACGTGCCTGAGTCACTAAAGCGTGAGGTACCAAACAGGCCGCCAGCAAACTTACCGCTCAGTTCATAGGGCAAGCCTTGGCCTGGCTTGTAAAGCGATGCGCCCATTGCCTGGCGCATTGCCGAGAACGCCGAAATAGTCACAGGGACACTGATTACGGCCTCACCGAAGCGGGGTATTTGTCCGCTTTGATCGCTAACACCGCTGGCCAGCGGTTGGTTGTTCACATCCAGATCCAGTGCGATGCCGTTGTAATCGATGGCACTGTCATTCGGGTTTTGCACCCGAAGCTTCACTGAAAAGCGCATTTCCAGACCTTCACCGGGTAAGGGCTCCAGGCCAACGAGGTCGATTTTAACCGGGTCGCGCGGGCTCAGGCTGCTGCAGGCCGCCAAGCTGACGATTAAGAAGCTGGCGAGCACTGCGCGCAGCAGCGCATGAGTCGATGAAGTGCTAAAACTGAGCATGGCTTAGATTCCGTTCAAGGTTGAACATGTGCATGGTGCGCAGTTGGCAATCCATGGAGAGGCAATAATGCTACAGCTATAGACCACAAATAACCGCTTAGGTTTGAGGGCTGCGCTGCTTGGCGGTGAGAACAATGGCGATACCGCCGAGCACCGCTGCGGAGCTTAGCAACAGGCGCAATGTCAGCGCTTCGTGGAGCAATAAGCTGCCAGCAAGCGCCGCTAGTATAGGAACACTCAATTGTACGGTGGCGGCCTGGAAGGATTTCAAGCCACGCAAAGCGCTGTACCAGATCGCGTAGCCGACCCCTGAGGCCAGAGCCCCCGAAAGTACCGCGTAGCCTAAACCCGCTGCGTCCCACTGCAGGCGGCTGATCAATAGCAGGCTGATGAATAATGCAATCGGCACTGCCCGTAAGAAATTCCCTGTTGTGGTCGCCAGCGGGTCTGCAGCGCCACGGCCCATCAACGAATAGGCGCCCCATGCAACCCCGGCAACCATCATTAACAACGCGCTGCTGAGCGCAGGGGTATTGGCACCCGGGAGTAGCAAGGCAACCAGGCCTGCGAGTGCCAAGGCCAAACCTAAAGTCGTGGTGATACCGAAGCGCTCACCGCGATAAAAGCCCCAGGCAATCATGCTCAGCTGTACCGCACCGAACAGCAGCAATGCACCGCTGCCCGCATCGAGGTTGATATAGGCGAATGAAAAGGCTGCTGCATAGGTGGTTAGCGCCAGGGCACCGGGCCAACTGCCCGACATCGGCTGCGCTGCAGTCTTCAAGCGCAGGATGATCAGCAGGGTTATTGCACCCGCGATAATGCGCACGCTGGTAAAGGTGGCTGCATCGATTTCAGTCGCTTTCAGGGCTATTCGGCAGAGAATCGAGTTGCCAGCAAACGCCAGCATCGCAAGTGCGGTTAACAGCAGAATGCGCGAAGACATGATCCATCCTTGTATGCAGATGGGACATCTAATCACACAAGTGGCAAGAGCGACATGGGACTGAAGGCTTAGGATTGCACAGGCTAAATGGCTTTAGCCTGTGCCTTTGTGCACTTAGAAGTGCACTTTTACGATGAAGTTGGTTGCGCTCTGGTTTGTACCATCGAGAATGGTGTCACCGAGGTAGCTGTCATTATCGATGCCGTATTTATCTTTCCAGTAATCGTATTCAATACCGACGTACAACTGCTTTTCGCCCCAGCTCATGGCTTTACCCAAGTCGTATTTGATCTGTGGGTTGAAGTGCAGGTTGGCGTGGTAGCTGTTGTCGTTATCGACAACCCAGTCCATATAACCATCAATCAAGATATCTGAGTTGCCCACGGGGATGGTGTAGCTCCACACCGGCGTGATCTGCCAGACATTGTCGCCATCACGCTTGCCATCGGTGGTGCGCAGATAGGTGTTGATCTGGAAATAATCGAAGCCAGGAATCGCCAGGTCGAAACCAGGGCCAATGAGGTAGGACTCGGTATCGTCCTCGCCAAATTCGTAGGTCATGGCTAACAGCACATCTTTAACTGGGCCAAATTCGAGTTTGGTATTTAGCATTTTCCCGAACGACAAACGGGGTGCGAATTCGCCGTAGAACGTGCTTGAGTCACCCGCGCCGTTACGTTCGGCGCTGTTGTAGGTGATGCCATCGACGAAAAAGAACAGGTCGCCGAAGCTCCAGCCGCTGGCGTGCTCAAACGACAGGGTTTGTTGTTTGTCAGGATCGACCTTGAAATTTTCACCGTATAGATACGTGAGGCTGTTGTTTTGCCATTGCATCAAATCACCCGCAACAGCCTGGCCGCCCGCCAGAAGCCCGCCGGCTAACATCAGAGTAGGGATAAAACGGTTCATCGGGTGGTGCTCCTGGTGCGCAGAATTATAGTTTTAAACCTGTCTATTCGGTCAGGCTGTGGGTTCTAGAGCAAAAACAAAGCCAATTATTGATTTTTCTGCTTTTAGGCCGTTAAAACGTAATTTAACGAGCATATTTGCGGTGTTTGGTCACAGATTGATCAGTAGATCAGGCACGATCGGTTGCCCTTTTTCTGACCAAAAGGACAGTTTTGCATCAGATTGGGGCATCAATTGACGTGCGCAGGATGAGCGTGACCCAGGCAATGCGCGCGGCATACTAGCGGGCCGGGCATAAAGGTCAAGCGAGGAGTGGCGGGCGAGGGGGGGTAGGCTCATGAACAGCTGCTCATGAGCCCATAGCAGGATTACATCAGGCAAGCTTGGGGTTGAAGGTCTTGCTCATGCCTGACCAGCACCCATCGTAATCGGTCTGAAGCTCAGGGCACTGTAATGCGAATTGGCTTGGACGCAGCACTGTGCAGGTTTCGAACATAAAGGCCATGGTGTTATCGATTTTATGGGGCTGTAACCTTGCGGCAATCGCCTGGGTGGTGCTGATGTTGTCCGGCCCGTGGGCACTCATGCAGTTATGCAGCGAGGCGCCACCTGGTGAAAAACCATCCGCCTTGGCGTCGTACGCGCCTTGAATCAAACCCATGAACTCATTCATCAGGTTACGGTGAAACCACGGTGGCCTGAAGGTGTTCTCGGCAACCATCCAGCGCGGCGGGAAGATCACAAAGTCAGCATTGGCTTGGCCTGGTGTGTTACTGGGCGATGTCAGTACAGTAAAAATGGAGGGGTCCGGGTGGTCGAAGCTAACGGTGCCAATGGTATTGAAATGGCGCAGGTCGTATTTGTAAGGCAGGTTATTGCCATGCCACGCGACCACGTCCAATGGCGAGTGATCAAGCTCAGTGGCCCACAACTCACCAAGAAACTTTTGCACCAGTTGTACTGGCTGGTCGCTGTCTTCGAAGTGGGCAACTGGCGCGAGAAAGTCACGGGCGTTAGCCAGGCCATTACTGCCAATGGGGCCTAGTTCCGGCAGATGGAAGGCGCTGCCATGGTTCTCGCAGATATAGCCGCGTGCGTTGTCATCAAGCAACTCAACGCGAAATTTCATGCCGCGAGGAATGACTGCAATTTCCAAGGGCTCGATCTCCAGGCGTCCGAGCTCAGTGGCGATCCGCAAGCGGCCCTGCTGCGGCACTATCAAGAATTCGCCATCGGCATTGAACATCACGCGGGTCATCGAGCAGTTAGCCCGGTAGATATGCACGCTGACCCCGGACGCCTGGTCGGCAGCGGCGGTGGCGGCTAGGGTGACTAAGCCATCCAGAAAGTCAGTTGCCTGTTCAGGGAATGGCAGCGGATTCCAGCGCAAACGGTTGGGTGTAATGGGGCCCAAGGCGCCGCCTTCAATCTGCTTTTCCATGCGCACGAAGGCCGGATGATTGGCCGACGGCTTGATGCGGTACATCCACGTTCGCCGAGTATCAGCCCTCGGTACGGTGAATGCGGTGCCTGAAAGCAGCTCGGTGTAGAGCCCGTAAGGTACTTTTTGTGGGGAGTTCTGACCGATCGGCAGTGCACCCGGAAGTGCTTCACTGCTCAAGTGATTGGCAAAGCCAGACAGGTAGACGAGGTCATCCGTTTTCATGATTTTATTTTTATGTAATTGAATTACGATAAGCGTAACTTGAGTTGTGCATATCGTCAAACAATCGCAGCAAAGCGCAGCCTGCCCGGCTTGGCCGAAGGCTTGGGAGACATTGCTGACTAGGCTCGCTGCTGGCTGTTCTGCTCCAGTTGATGCTGTAGGCGGTACAGATGACCGAACCCTTGCTCCCAACGATTGTGTCCTGATGAAACATTGATATGACCGACGCCGCGCAGGATTGACACTTCGCTGCCCCAGTCATGCGCCAGTTGCAGGGCGCGTTCCGGCGTGGCTGCCGAGTCGTTGTCTGAGCCAATGAGCTGGCTTGGAAACGGCAGCTTAGCCGTCGGAATCGGCGCAAAGTTGCGCAAGAGCTCCGGACAATTGGTTCGCTCTACGTCAGCGGGTGCTACCAATAGAGCGCCCAGCACCTTGCTTAGCAGCTGTTTGGGTGCCTGGGCGGCCCAATGAGCAACGGTTACACAGCCCAAGCTGTGGGTAATGAGCACCACAGGGCGCGAGTCTTCGGCTATACCGCGCTGCAACTGTTCAACCCAGCTGGCTTGCTGCGGGTATTGCCAGTCAACTTGCTCAACCCGGCTGCTGTTGGGCAGCACGCGCTGCCAATGACTCTGCCAGTGCTCAGGTGCTGAACCATGCCAGCCTGGAATGATGAGGTAACGGATAGTGGGATCGGGCATGGGCGTCGCTCGCTGGGGGCTGAGCTGCGCAGGTTAGAGATTATCTGTCGATCAATAAAAGAATAAAAAATTATTTTGTTATTCCTTTATGGAATTTGATGCGTCTTCTTATATTTCCAAAAAGAATAAACATGTAAATAAATAGTATTTTTAAGAATATGAGGCTGCTCCTATTATCAGCCTCAACTGACTCAGAGTAGTCAGGTAAAGGTGGCTATAGGGTGGAGGTCGATTATGGCTGGGACAGAGAGAACACCGGATGCATTAGAGGAGCCCAGAGTACTGCACGAAATCCAACGCGCGCTCAGTGGCCTTAAATTTGGCTCGGTAGAGATCGCCGTGCATAACGGCCACGTGGTGCAAATCGAGCGCAAAGAAAAATTCAGGCTCGCGACTGCGCATCAACAATCTGGCTGATTCAGCTAGCCCTACATAGTAAGTAGCCCGACTGGACAACCGGAGGGCGTGATAACCCAACACGCACCGGTATTGCAGCCGTCATCCCTTTAAAACCGGATGCGGCCATGCAAATCAGCACTTTGTTTTTTAGGAGCTGCATCATGTCCATTCGTCGTTTCACACTCGCCGCAGTGGCGAGCGCGCTTATCGCTGGCCCAGCGGTAGCTGCGCAAACCATACTCAATGTCTCATACGACCCCACTCGCGAGTTTTACAGCGAGTTCAATGCGGCGTTCAATAAGCATTGGCAGGCCGAAGGCCACCCCAGTATCACTGTCCAACAATCCCATGGGGGTTCAGGAAAACAAGCCCGGTCGGTGATCGATGGCCTCCCTGCGGATGTGGTAACCCTGGCGCTTGCAGGTGATATCGATGAGCTGCAGCGCATTGGTAAACTGATCCCGGAAAACTGGCAAGAACGCTTACCGCAATCCAGTACGCCCTATACCTCGACCATTGTCTTTTTAGTGCGCAAGGGCAATCCCAAAGCCATCAAAGACTGGGATGATTTGATCAAGCCAGGGGTGTCGGTGATTACCCCAAATCCAAAAACCTCTGGTGGTGCACGCTGGAATTTTCTCGCTGCATGGGCTTACGCGAAACAACACTTAGGCAGCGATGAGAAAGCCCAGGACTTTGTCAAAAAACTGTATGGCAACGTGCCTGTGCTGGACACCGGTGCGCGTGGCTCGACTATTACCTTCGTGAATAACCAGATTGGCGATGTCTTGCTGGCATGGGAGAACGAGGCCTTTCTCGCCCTGAAAGAAGAGGGTGGCGACCAGTTTGAAATTGTCGCCCCGTCGCTGTCGATTCTTGCCGAGCCGCCCGTGGCAGTGGTCGATAAAAACGTCGACCGCAAAGGCACCCGTGAAGTCGCCGAGGCCTATCTCAATTACCTGTATAGCGACGAAGGACAGCGCTTGGCCGCGAAGCACTTCTACCGTCCACGCAATACCCAAATTGCGGCTGAGTTCAGCAAGCAGTTTCCTGCCTTGAAGTTGGTCACCGTTGATAAAGACTTTGGTGGTTGGAAAACCGCGCAGCCGAAGTTCTTTAATGATGGCGGCGTGTTCGATCAGATCTATCAGGTCCAGTAACTCAACTTTACCGCGCACGTTCAGAGCACCGCCCGCCAGCGCTGTGCTCTGTTCGCTGAGGATTGATCATGTTAGTCAGAACCTCCCCAGTGATACCCGGCTTCGGAATTACGCTGGGTTTCACGGTGCTGTACTTAAGTTTGCTGGTGTTGATTCCTTTGGGTGCGATGTTCGTCCATGCGGCGCAACTTACCTGGCTGGATTTCTGGGCAATCATTACCGCGCCACGGGTGCTTGCAGCGCTTAAATTAAGCTTTGGTACGGCCCTGGCTGCGGCCTTGATTAACGCATTCATTGGCGCATTGTTGGCCTGGGTGCTGGTGCGTTATGAGTTTGCCGGGCGCAAGGTGATTGAGGCGATGATTGATCTGCCATTTGCTTTGCCGACCGCTGTTGCAGGTATCGCGCTTACGGCGCTGTATGCGCCTAATGGCTTGGTCGGTAGGCTGGCAGCAGACATCGGCTTGAAGATTGCCTACACCCCCCTTGGTATTACCTTGGCACTGACCTTTGTCACGCTGCCGTTTGTGGTGCGTACCCTGCAGCCGGTCTTGGCTGATATTCCGCGTGAGATAGAAGAAGCGGCAGCGTGCCTGGGTGCCAAACCCTTGCAGGTTGTGCGCTACGTGCTTTTGCGTGCGCTATTGCCTGCCTGGCTGACCGGGTTTTCATTGGCCTTCGCCCGGGGTGTTGGCGAGTACGGATCGGTGATTTTCATTGCTGGCAACATGCCAATGAAAACCGAGATTCTACCGCTGCTGATCATGGTCAAACTCGATCAGTATGACTACCGCGGCGCCACCGCAATTGGTGTGCTGATGCTGATAATTTCATTCGCGTTGTTGCTGGTCATTAATTTGCTGCAACGCAAAATCAGTAAAGGATAAAGGCTGAACATGTCATCTCAATCGAGTGCTCATTTATCCGCAGTCGGCGCCCGATCAAAAGGATCTGGCAGGCGCCAGTTGATCGTTGCCGCATGGGGTGTTTTTGGATTGTTTTTGCTACTGCCCTTGGGGGTTGTGGTGAGCGCCGCCTTGAAGCAGGGCTGGGGCGTATTTTTCAGCGCTATTGTGGAGCCGGACGCGCTTTCGGCCTTGCAATTGACCTTGCTCGCAGTGGGCATTTCGGTGCCACTTAATCTGGTATTTGGCGTATGTGCAGCCTGGGCGGTGAGCAAGTATGAGTTCAGCGGCAAAAGCCTATTGGTGACTCTGATTGACCTGCCATTTTCAGTGTCGCCGGTGATTGCCGGTCTGATCTATGTGCTGCTGTTTGGCGCCCAAGGGTTCTTTGGCGAATGGCTGCAGGCGCACAATATTCAGATCGTCTTTGCCCTGCCGGGGATTATTCTGGCAACGGTCTTCGTCACGGTGCCCTTCGTTGCCCGTGAACTGATTCCCCTGATGCAAGAACAAGGCACCCAAGAAGAAGAGGCCGCCCGTTTGCTCGGTGCCAATGGCTGGCAGATGTTCTGGCATGTGACCTTGCCAAACATAAAATGGGGTCTGGTCTATGGAGTAGTACTGTGTACGGCCCGGGCGATGGGGGAGTTCGGCGCGGTTTCGGTGGTGTCCGGGCACATTCGCGGTTACACCAACACGCTGCCCTTGCATGTGGAGATTCTCTACAACGAATATAACCACGTGGCAGCGTTCAGTGTTGCCAGCTTGTTGCTGCTGCTGGCGTTGATCATCTTGTTGCTTAAGCAGTTGAGCGAGCAGCGGATCAACCAGCTCAAGGCCAGTGCTGGTGCGCCTTGATTGGCGCTTAGGCGTCGCGCAGCAAGTCGTGGCTGTCGAGCAGGCGGAATGCAATTTCGGGGTGCTTTTCCAGCCCTCGGCGAATGGCAGCAGGAATCGACTGGCGAGTCTTGCGGCATAGACCGGTCAGTTCAGCAACTTCAATGGCAATGCCGCGCATGCTGCGCACCTCGTTAAAACCGGGCGCAACAGTGACACGCACACCCAGTTGCTCGTAGATGCGCATTTGCATGCGCTCAAGGTCTTCGAGGGTTTGAATGTTCTCAAGGCGCTCGACCAAGCGTTTTTCTTCCTGGCGGGTCAAGCGCAGGATGCGCATATCCGCACCGGGCGCGTGTTCCAACTGTTCGCGTCCGCAATCGCAGGCACCGGGAGGGCAGGGTTGGCGAGTGGCAAATGATTCGCTCATGGGCTCCGATTATAACGGCGTGCTAAGGCAATTGCCGGCACCTACGCAGAGGCTGCTTGTCGGGTACTGGCAGATGCATCAGGCGATCAAGGGATTAGATTGCGCTGTTTATTGCACAGCCCCGTCCGAGCAGCAAGCGTTAATCAGTTGCAGGTCTTGGTGTGCATGAACACGTCGAGCCGACGCGATGGGCTCGACGGTTTTACTACTGGGCTTGTGCTTTCTGCATCAGGCTGCGTTGGCGCCATTCCATAAATGTTTTCAGCAATAGGGTGAGCAGCGCCATCAGTGCGAGCAGAGCTGCAGCGGTAAAGGCGGCCGCGGTTTTGTAATCGTTGTTGAGTTGATCGACCAGCAAGGGCAGGGTCAATGTATGGTTGATAATGGTGCCTGACACAACCGACACCGCGCCGAACTCACCGACGGCACGGGCGTTGGTGACAACTACGCCATAGAGCAGTGCCCACTTGATTTTGGGCAGGGTGATATGGCGAAAGATTTGCCAGCCATTTGCACCCAGGCACAGGGCGGCTGTTTCTTCGTCCTGCCCCTGGGTTTGCATGACCGGGATCAGAATGCGGGCAACATACGGCGCGGTCACAAACACGGTGACCATAACAATGCCGGGCCAGGCGAACATGATCTGGATGTCGTTATCGTAGAACCATTGGCCCAGGCTGCTTTCGATGCCGTACACCACCAAATAGCAAAGCCCGGCCACAACAGGCGATACCGCATAAGGGATGTCGACAAAGGTGGTCAGTATTTTGCGGCCACGGAAGTCATAGTGGGTGATGCACCACGCCAGCAGTACGCCGAATACCAGGTTGATCGGCACTGTCATGGCCGCCACCATCAGCGTCAGGCCAATGGCATGCAGCATATAGTCTTCATTGAGATTGCCCCACAGCAGGAGCAAGCCGCCCGACAGTGCTTTGCTGAAAATCAATAGCAAAGGCACCAGCAAGATCAAGGTCACCAGACTAAGGCCCAGGCCGATCAACAGCCATTGATGCCAGTGTTGAGGTTTTTTCATTTGCCCTGCCGTTGCCATTTGAAAAGATGGCCTTGTAGTACTTGCAAGCTAAACAGCAGTGTCAGTGATGCCAGCAAAATGACCGACGCGATGGCGGCTGCTGCGGGGTAGTTGAATTCCTGCAGGCGGATAAAGATCATCAGTGAAGACACTTCGGTTTTAAACGGGATGTTGCCGGCCAGCATGATTACCGCGCCAAACTCACCAAGGCTGCGAATAAAAGACTGAGATGCGCCAGTTACCAGCGCTGGCAGCAACGTCGGGAGTATCACATGGAAGAAGGTTTGTACGCGGTTAGCGCCCAAGGTTCTGGCCGCTTCTTCGTATTCGTGTCCCATATCTTGCATCACCGGTTGTACGGTGCGCACCACAAACGGAAGGCTGGTAAACACCATGGCGATCATGATGCCGGGATAGGCATAAGCCAGCTTGATGCCCATCGGCTCAAGCCATGCGCCTAACCAGCCGCTTGGCGCCAACAGCGTAGCCAAGGTTAAGCCCGCCACAGAGGTTGGCAAGGCGAAGGGCAGGTCGATAAACGCATCGACCAGACGGCGGCCGGGGAAGTCGTAGCGGGTAATGATCCAGGCCAGCAACATGCCGATCAACACGGTGGCAATGGTGGCGTAAAAGGCACCGCTGAGGGTCACCTTGTAACTCTGCACCACACGCGGGTCACTGATCGCTTGCCAATACTGGGCCCACCCCATGTCACTGACATATACCAGCAACGCCGACAGCGGAAACAGGATCACCAGTGAAATATAAAACGTGCTGAAGCCGAAGCTCAGGCCAAAACCTGGGAGCAAGGGTTTCTGCAGAAAAAAACGTGGGGAGGTTTGCACACAAAGGTTCCTGAACGAATAAGCCACAGCTGGAAGCTGCGGCTTATTGTACTTCTCAAAGCCAAGGCTATTAGCGGCCTTCGGCGAGTAACTGGTCCAGCACACCGTTAGCGGCAAAATGCTTCGCGGTGATTTCATCCCAAGTGCCGAGCACTTCGTTCGGGTTGATCAGGCGTACCTGTGGGAACTGGCTAGCAGTTGCCGCGACAACTTCCGGGTTATGCACGCGGTAGTTAAAGGTGGTCAGCAGTTGCTGGATTTCTTTGGTGTATTGGAACTCAAGAAAGGCTTTGGAGGCGTCGCGAGTGCCTTTTGAGTCGACTACTTTATCCACCAGAGCAACCGGGAACTCAGCGAGTACGCTGACTGGTGGCACCACGATTTCATATTCGCCTGACTTGAATTCTTCGCTGTTAGCGATGTTGACCACTTCCGACTCAAAGGTCAGCAGCACATCACCCTGGCCATTTTGAGCAAAGGCTACGGTTGCTGCACGACCGCCGGTAGGGAAGTTTTGCACGTTGTGCAGAATCTTGCCGACGAAGCTTTTGATCTTGCTTTCATCGCCGTCAAACTTCTCGTTGGCATAGAGCCAGGCGCCCAGGTAGCTGTAACGCGCATTGCCGGATGTTTTCGGGTTAGGGAATACCAGCTTCACATCTTCACGGGCCAGGTCATCCCAGTTTTTGATGTGCTTCGGATTGCCCTTGCGCACCAGAAAGGCGGTGGTGCTGTAATACGGCGAGCTGTTATTCGGAAATTGCTCAGCCCAGTCTTTGCGCACCAGGCCGCGCTTGGCGAGGATGTCGATGTCGGTGACTTGGTTGAAGGTGACGATATCAACCTTCTTGCCTTGAATAATGTCTTGGGCCTGACGCGAAGTCCCTGCAAACGACTGGTCAATCACCAGATCCTTGCCGGTTTCAGCTTTCCACTTGGCGACGAACTTGGGGTTGATCGCTGCAAAGACTTCACGGGCTACGTCATAGGAAGCATTAAGAATTGGCTTGTCATCAGCCAAGGCAGTCAGGCTGCCGAGCAGACTCGTGGAGATAACGCTGGCGATAAGCAGTTTCTTTAGCATGATCAAGACATTCCCCGTCACTGCGCTTGTTTTAACAAGCACATAATTCGATTATGAGGCCATAGGCCAAAAGATTGGGCCTGATACTGCCTAAGTTTTTTATTCTTAAAAAGTAATTTTTAGCGCTATGTATATATCTTAATGGAATTTAACTGCCGTTTATCTCAGGCGACGAATCCTGCCTGTGCCTGACGTTGCTGTTAACTGGACTGCTCGGTGCGTTTTTTATTCTAAAAACGAATATAAATGTGAATAAAAAGTATTTTTAAGAATATACCTTCAGCGCTATTATCCGCCCACCCCTGCATCGCCTGTATCAGCCTGCTGTCTCTGGCGCTGTAAACCTTCACCCTTGGTGGAAGGTCACGTAAGCATTAACCGCCCGCGCCAGATGGCTGAGGACGCACCGCATGTCGATTGAAATTACTAACGTCAGCAAGAACTTCCATGCGTTCAAGGCGCTCAATCAGATCAACCTGAATATTCAGAGTGGTGAGCTGGTTGCGTTGTTGGGGCCTTCCGGCTGTGGCAAAACAACCCTGCTGCGCATAATTGCCGGCCTTGAAACTCCGGACACCGGTAGCATTCAGTTTCACGGTGAAGACGTTTCCGAGCACGACGTGCGCGATCGCAATGTGGGCTTTGTATTCCAGCACTACGCACTTTTCCGGCATATGACAGTGTTCGATAACGTCGCATTTGGCTTGCGCATGAAACCTAAGCGTGAACGTCCAAGTGAGACCGTTATTGCTGAAAAGGTGCACGAGTTACTGGGCTTGGTGCAACTCGACTGGCTGGCTGATCGTTATCCTGAGCAGCTCTCCGGTGGCCAGCGCCAACGTATAGCACTGGCCCGTGCGCTCGCCGTTGAACCTCGCGTCTTGCTGCTTGATGAGCCCTTTGGTGCACTGGATGCCAAGGTGCGTAAAGAACTGCGTCGTTGGCTCGCGCGTCTGCACGAAGACGTGCATCTGACTTCAGTTTTCGTAACCCACGACCAGGAAGAAGCCATGGAAGTGGCCGATCGAATCGTAGTGATGAATAAAGGCGTAATCGAGCAAATTGGCTCGCCTCGCGAGGTCTATGAGAACCCGGCGAGTGATTTTGTCTACCACTTCCTCGGTGATGCTAACCGCCTGTACATCGGCGAAGACCATCACGTCTTGTTTCGCCCCCACGAAGTGCATTTGTCCCGTCATCCGGAAGAAGGCCATCAGGCCGGTGAAGTGCGCGATATCCGCCCATTAGGTGCAATCACTCGCGTTACCCTCAAGGTGGACGGGCAGAGTGATTTGATTGAGGCCGAAGTGGCCAAGGATCATATGAGCCTTGATGACCTTAATCGCGGCGAAACGCTGTACTTCAAACCCAAGGGCGGCCAGGCGCAGGCTAATCCCTAAGCAGCTCGATCTGTCTGTGGCACTGGTTTGGCCGAAATATTAGCCCAGCTACTGCGCAATCAGGCAGACGCTTCAGCGTCTTAATAAAATTCTCACAGGCACGCTACACCCTGAATATGACCCCGTGGGGCATGCCGGGCTTGAACTTGACTGCACTTTAAGTACGCGGCAAAGACATTGATGGCACCCATGTCGACCCGAGTGGCGGTGACGCCTATCTGGGCTATGGCAAGGATGGCGAGCATTGGGAACGTGATCTTGAGGCGCGTTATGTGGTGCAAAACGGTGATGCTAAAGGCACGGCGATATCGCTGCGCTACAACGTTCACCGTAGCAATACCCCGCAAGCCGAACTGGATGCAAACCAAATTCGTTTAGCTATCGAACACCCCATGAACGGCGGTTTCTGGGAAGCAAACTGCTTACCAGACGTACTGCATACGCAGGGTCCAGGTATTCACATCAGGGGAGCCTGTCTGTTCCGACACGGTGTCGGAATAGGCGATGAGTCCACCAAGCTGCGGTGAAAGCATAAAGCCCATGCTGGCGCCGAGCAGGGTGTTTTCTTGCTCGTTATCTTGGTCAGTGCCGTCTACTTGGGTTTCGCCGCCTTTGCTCCAAGTGCCGTCGAGGGAAACCCACAGAGCAGGGTTGACCGTATAGCTGTAGTGCCCCTCAATGGCGTAGAGCGGGCGCTGCTCCAGCTTACTGTTGCCTTGGTAATCATCGTTGTCGCCGAATAGTGAAACCCAGGTGTTTATCTCTAGCCAAGTGGGGCCGAGGGGGTGACCGAACCCAATTTCTGGCTTAACCACCCAGCGGTTGGAGCCAATATTGATGATGCGATCTTTGTCATAGTCGCCTGTGGGCGCAGTGATCCACAGTGCTCCGGTCATAAAGGTGCCAGGTTGGTGGCTGGAGAATTCCTCGACAGTCAGGGCTGGGCCGCCAAAAAAGTTATGCGCGAAAACCACCTGAATATCGCCCATACCACCATTGTGCTTTGTGCCTGAGAAGAAGCGTGAGTCATCGAAAGATGCTTCGACGTCGGCATAGGGTTGAATGATCTGGATGGCCGAGTTGCGTCCATCAATACCGAAGGAGCGTGCGTAGCGTAATAAGTAAAGGTCGGCATTTAGCGACAGGCCATCTAGCGGCAAGCTGGTATCAATGGGCGTATTGGTGTCAATCTTGTTGTAATAGCCGAAGACCATGTTGAGGTCGATCGGTACGTTCTGCCAGTCCCGGGCATTATCGGCCTCTGCCAGCAGCGGGGCAGTAGCCAACATCAGAAGTAAAGCTTTGCTCGGGCAGTGATGCATGCAAGCCATCCTTAGACTTTAATAGATCATTCCGCGGGAGGGGGTAGGACACCTTTCCTTTGCAGGCATCTTGTTTTGCAGTGTAGTAACACTTTGAGCAGACGCTAGCGCTTGAAATTGGCGATCTATACGCAATAGCTTTTCTAGGCCTTTGCAAGCCGTAGAAACCGCCATTTGCCTCAGCAAAAATAACCGGAACCAATAAGTTGACTGTGGAGTCAGTATTTTATCCGGCTTAAACTACAGAGGTAATTTTCATGACTCAATTCACCGTCAACTACCACTTCAACAACGAGGCGCGCAGCCATGAACTCGATCTTGAGCAAAGCCAATTGAGCGAAGGTGACGCTGCACGCCATCTGATTGAACTGCACCACGCCGACGCCGAGAACAGCTTGCTGATGCCGGCAGCGGATGCCAGCGAAGATGAACTGCTGGCGCAGGCCGAGGTGTTGGCCATCACTGATATTCGGGTTGCTAGCTGAGTTTACAAACCTAAATCCGAGAGCCCTGGATGGTCATCCGGGCGGCGGCCCAGTGGCCAGCGAAACTTGCGTTCAGATTCGGTAATGGGCATGTCATTGATGCAGGCAAATCGATGAGCCATTAAGCCGTTGTCGGCAAACTCCCAGTTTTCGTTGCCGTAAGAGCGAAACCAGTTGCCGGAATCGTCGTGCCATTCGTAGGCATAGCGTACGGCGATCCGGTTGTCGGTAAACGCCCACAGCTCTTTGATCAGGCGGTACTCAAGTTCCTTATTCCATTTGCGCGCCAGAAACGCCTCGGCCTCTTCGCGGCTGGTGGCGAACTCTGCCCGGTTGCGCCATTTAGTATCTGGGGTATAGGCAAGGGCGACTTTGCCAGCATCGCGGCTGTTCCACCCGTCTTCGGCAAGGCGGACTTTTAACACGGCCGTTTCCCGGGTGAAGGGTGGAACAGGTTGACGAACTTCAGCGGTGGACATGGCGATTGCTCCTGATTTTAAACAGTACGGTTATGATCGAAACTCTTCTAATAGCCGGCGAAAGAGCAGCGGTAGCGGATAAGCACTAGTCGGTTACCCACCGCCAAACGTCGATGGTTGCAGTGCTTGTCTGCAGGTTTTCGGGTCCGGTCACTATATGCGGAAGGAGGTAATTAGCCTCCCATTCTGTGCCTTCTAAACGCTGCTGTGGAGGGCTGAATACGACCTCGCTTTCAGCCCTCCACAGCGGCGCCTCAGGGTTTATTGTATTGAGGGCGTTTGATGTGCTCATGCTGTGAACGCCTGATTAAAGATCGAGAACCAAAGGCTGGATGCCGCTTTCATCTTCTGCCGGTACAGCGCAGCAGATCAGCACGCGGTCGGGCTCCGGCATTTCTGCGGGTAGGTTCGGGTAGTGGACTTTGCCGCTGATCAAGCGCGTGCTGCAGGTGCCACAAGAACCACCACGGCAACTGAACTCAGGGCTTAGCCCGCGGCTTTCTGCCAGGTCCAGCAGGCTACCGCTTTCGGGTTTCCAGCGTGCCTCGGTGGCCGACGCGGAAAAGTACACCGGCACTGGCGCGGTGGCTGCGGGTGGCTGAGTCAGCCCCGACAGCTGTTCAACTTCAAACCGGCGCAGCGCCGAGGGGCCAAAGGCTTCGGCATGGATGCGCCGGTCGGGGATGTTCACCCCGCGCAGGCCGTCGTACATGTCCTGCAGAAAACCTGCAGGGCCGCACAAATAGAAGTCATAGTCATCCAGTGGCAACCGGGCTTTGACCTGAGCAAAGTCGAGGCGTCCTGTCACCTGGTAGTCGCGATCAAGTACTGCCTCGGCGCAAGGGCTGCTCAACGCACGGTGGATATGCAGCTGTCCGGCAGAGCGTTGCAGCAGCTCATTGAGTTCGCTCTGGAATGGCAGCTCCTCCAAGCTTCTTGCGCTTTGGAATAAGTGGATAGCGCGCGTGCGTTGATGCTGCTGATTTTGCGCCACCAACTCTCTGGCCATGGAAATCAGCGGTGTGATTCCCACACCCGCACCAATCAGTACGATGGGCCTCGCGGTTTCGTCCGTCAGGGTAAAGCTGCCCAGCGGAGGACGCACGTCCAGCAGGTCGCCTACCTGCACCTTGTCATGCAGGTGCTGCGAAGCCTTGCCCTGCAGCTTGACGCTGATACGGATGTGCCCATCGGAAGGGGCACTGGAGATGCTGTAGGTTCTGATCAGCGCATCGTTGTCTGCGGCAAGAATACGCATGGGCAGGTGTTGTCCAGGTGAGAAGGCGAACGCGCTGTTGTCCAACGGCTCAAGCAGGAAGGAGCGGATATCCCTACTCTCCTGCTGCATCTGTGCCACGCGCCACGGGTGCCATTTTCTGCGTTGCTCACTCTGGCGTATACGCTCATCTGCTTCTGCCCACGAGCCGGTCATCAAGCTGGTGGGCGCGTAGTCGTGAAACGCCCAGTGGATCGACAGGGCATTGGGGCGCAGCACCACCTGCTCAACATCAAAGGTCCAGAGCCGCTCGGCACCTTCGAATGCCTTGATCATCGGGCTGTCGAGAATCAGTTCCGCGCGGCCGCTGAGCTGTAGCATGTCGCCGCTGTTGAAGTCGACAAAGAGCAGCCCAGCCAGTGAATTGGCTTTGAGGTTGCCGAGGGTGTTGAAGTGCAGATTGCCGGCATAATCGGGAATGGTCAGTCGATCATCTTCAACCTTGACGAAACCGGTGCGGCCACCGCGATGAGACACATCCACCGAGCGACTTTGGTCATCATGGCTAAAGTAGCTGGCGATGAAAAAGGTATCGGCGTCGCTGATTATTTTGCTGGTTTGGGCGTTCAGAACTGAGAAATCCTGCCGTGCTCCCTTATTGTTCAATCGTTCTGGCGAGCGTGTGTAAGAGCGCTCTTGGATGTACTTCGGGCAATTGCCGAAGGCATGTTCGACGCTGACTCTAAGTTGCCCGGCCGACGCCTGCTCAATGATGCCGTTGATGCGGTTACGTCGCCGCGTGTGTAATTCAATACCCAGCATACCAATGGCGTGGCCTGCTTGAAGGCCGGGAGTGGCGGGATCTTGAGCGTCGAGCTGGGCAGCAATAAGCAGGTGCTCAGGGTCTGGAGAGCTGACGAAACCTTCCGGGCCTTCAAGCAACGTCGCCCACGGCCGTTTCTGCGAATCCACTGCACCGACCACCATAAAGGGCAGCTGATTGTAGAAGTCCCGGTGTTGGTCGGGCATATAGGGGCGGATCACTTTCTGACCGACCGCCTCCATGCGGTCAGACGCGTTGAACAGCGCTTGGAGCATTTTTTCACCGGCATGCCAGGGCGAATGCCGGTGCTTGGGTAAGTGGTCCATGCAAGTACTCCGTAAGATGACCGCAGTGAAATCTGCTTCAGCTGGCTTTTAAGCCGACAGCGGTCGGCTGCATGGGTACGAAGCCGGGCAGCGCTTCAATCCGCTCAAGCCAGGCGCGCACATTCGGATAATCCTGCAGTGATACGTTGCCTTCAGGGGCGTGAGCGATATAACTGTAGTTGGCAACATCGGCAATGCTTGGCTCGCCATCCACGAGAAATGGCCTGTCGCTCAATTCACTCTCCATCAGCTTGAGTAAAGCGTGTGAACGGGTGATGACCTCATCAGCATTGAATGCTGCACCGAATACGGTGATCAGACGGGCGGCGGCTGGACCGAAGGCGACCTGACCGGCTGCGACTGATAACCAACGCTGAATATGCGCGGCGCTCAGTGGGTCCTCAAACTGCCAACTGCCGGTACCGTATTTTTTCGCCAGGTAAACCAGAATCGAATTTGAATCGCTGATCAGGGTGCCGTTGTCATCAATAACCGGGACTTGGCCAAAGGGGTTGATGGCCAGAAACTCCGCCTTTTTGTGCTCGCCATTGGCCAGGTCGATAAACACCAGCTCAGTCGGTACCTTGAGCAGCGAAAGCAGCAACTCGACGCGATGGGCGTGGCCAGATAATGGGTGGCGATACAGTTTGATTGGCTGTGTAGGCATGGTCTTGGCTCCGCATTTGATTTAGGGAAATCAGCGCCGGTTCAAACCAAGACGGCGGTCTATGCGCTGGTGGAGTGATACTGCGCCCATCAATGGCGAAGCAGAACAGCCACGTAGCGCAATCCATAATTTCGTTTTATGAAAGAATTGGCAGCCGGGTGTCTTCGTTGAGAAGCGCTGGGTGGGCGCGAAGTTTGGGTGCGGTGAAGTCGATAAATGTGCGCACACGTGCCTCGGCCCGACGGCCATTGCGATAGATCATTTGCACGGGCACGTCTTCGCTGGCGAAACCATTGAGTACAGGCACCAGCGATCCGTTTTGCAGCTCAAGGTGCGCTTCGTAGCTCATGCAGCGGATCAAGCCGTAACCTTGCAGGGCGGCGTTGATCGCCGCGCGGGTGGTCGTGCACCTGAGCAGGGGCGCAAGCTTTATCAGGCGACTGCTGCGTTCGCAGCGGAATCGCCATCCGCTTTCGCAGCCAAGTGAGGTCGTGAAGATTGTTCGGTGCGTCTTGAGGTCGTTGGGCGTCTCGGGCTGTCCCCATTTCGCCAAGTAGGCAGGGGAGGCGCAGACCACGGGTCTGGCCCAGCCCATGGGCATGGCGAAGTCAGACGAGTTGGGTAAGTGGCTGACGACGAGGGCAACATCTATCCCTTCATCCAAGAGTTTAGGTAAGCCTTCATGGGTTCGGGTGAGCAGACTCACATCGGAATAGCCATCCAGATAAGCCAGCGCGATGGGCGTGAATATGGAGTGGTCCATCAACAGCGGAAGCGAGACTGTTAACTGCCCGCTTGGGCAACTGTGTAAGCCGGCAGCAGAGCGCTCGGCTGCGTCGGTTTGCTGCAATATATGCCGACAGTTCAGCGCGAATTTTTCCCCGGCCGGACTCAGGTTAACACCGCGCGGGCCCCGAGTCAGCAGGGTGTTGCTCAGGCGTATTTCCAATGCCCCAATTGTGCGCATCACTGTTGCGGGTGACAGGTTTAGATGGCGCGCAGCGGCTGCAAGGCTACCTGTTTGCGCGACGGCCGCGAAGGCCTGCATCTCACGATAGCGGCTCATGATTTACCTCACCATGACGGCTTGCAGTGCTGGATCGGTCAGGAATCGGCGGGCGCAAAAGTCGACGAAAGTGCTTACTTTGGCGGGTACCCGGCCGCTGTCTTGATAGACGACGTTTATCGGCAGAGAGGTTGTTTCGAACGCATCGAGAACGATCTCAAGCTCGCCTTTTGCAACCCGTTCAGCAACCTGATAAGACAACACCCGGGTGAACCCCCAGCCCATGCAGGCGGCGTTGATCGCCGCCTGATTGGAACTCACCACCAGGCGTGGCTTGGGGTGCAACGTGATGTGATTATCCCCTAGGTCGAATTGCCACTCGGTGAGCAAGCTGCTTGCCGAAGACATCACAATCGGCAGTGTCATTACATCTTTTGGGTACTGTGGGCGGCCTACGCGATCGAGAAATGCCGGTGCGGCGCAGACCACCGGACGAATTTGCCCAACCTTTACTGCCTGAAGATTGCTGTCCGGCAACTGGCCAATACGTATGGCGACATCCAGGCCTTCATCGACCATGTTCACCAGTCGGTCCACTAGCAGTGCGTTGACGGTGACTTGGGGGTGTTGCGTCAGGTACTCGGTGATCAGCGGAATCAGGAATAACTCACCGAACATCACCGACGCGGTTACGGCCAGATTGCCCCGCGCGCGCGTGCTACTGCCGGTTGCCAGTTCTTCCGCTTCTTCGAGGTCGAGCAGAATGCGTTTGCAGTCATCGACATAGCGCCGGCCGGCGTCGGTTAAGCGCAGACTTCGTGTGCTTCGTGCCAGTAACAAGGTGCCTAGCCGATGCTCCAGTCCCGCAATCACCCGGGTCACGCTGGGTGGCGACATACCGATCAGCTTTGCCCCACCGGCAAAACTTTCCGCCTCAGCAACGGCGAGCAGTACTTTCATCTCCTGAAACCGGTCCACTATCACCGCCTGCTTACAGAGTGAGCTCAATCGCTACCAGCATAGCGGTTGATCGCGACAGTAATATGGAACGCCTGCGCACTTTGATGTGCAGGCGGTGTGAAAAGGGGGAGCGGGTCTGGCGTTCGGATGCTATTTGCCACATCCGACCTTCGGTGATGGCGGCGGCCAACACCTGCAGACCCTTTCAATACAGCATCAGGCTCGCAATAGGGCATCCAGTTCCCCCTTGCGTTCGAGACTGGCTAGCTCATCAAAGCCGCCGATATGCCTGTCACCAATAAAGATTTGCGGCACGCTTCTGCGCTTGGATTTATGCAGCATTTCCGCCAGCCGCTGCGGGGAGGACGCCACATCAATTTCAGTGGTGCTGGCGCCCTTGCGTGCCAACAAGCTTTTGGCGTTGAGGCAGTATGGACAATGCTGGGTAGTGTAGAGGGTTACATGGCTCATGCTGGGCTCCTTAGCGTGCAGAAGGTGGAAAGTCCACTTCGGTAACGGCCAGGTTGTTTAGGTAGTTGGTCAGGGTTAGCTGTGCGACTTGGGCAACCACTTCAACGATTCTGCTGTCAGTCAGGCCCGCATCGTGGGCCGCGGCTAGTTGGTCATCCGTCAGGTGACCGCGGCTTTCAGTGATTTGTCGCGCCAGAGTGGCCAGGGCACTCAATTCGCCTGATCGTGCCTGACCAATGGCGTCCTTGCTCAAGCCGGCTTTTTCACCGAGGAAGGAATGCGCCGCGATGCAATAATCGCAGCCGTTGACTTCTGAAGTAGCGAGGGCGACAACTTCTCGTTCAGCCGCACTGAGCGAGCTTTTGCCCATGGCTTGAGCCAGCGCCAGGTAGCCATTCAATGCTGCCGGAGCATGGGCCAGTGTCTTAATCCCATTGGGGATAAAACCGTAGTTTTTTTGCACGTTTTCAAGCGCGGCACGTGAGCCAGCAGGGGCTTGGTCGAGGGTCAGAGCAGTAATGCGTGTCATGGTCGTTCTCCAGTGGGTTTGAGTCGCGAGCTTGTCGGTCAAGCTTGGAGTGAATATTAAGGGGTCGGTCTTTCCTTTCGGCTTCAGATAGTCGACTGTATGCAACAGATCGTCTAAATCGGAAGCGCCATGGACCGTTTATCCACACTGCTCAAACACTTCAACCTGCATGCTGCCACTTATCATCAGGGCGGCTTTTGCGGAGTGACCGATATTTCAAAGGGCAGCTATGGCCATGTGCATCTGCTGCGCTCCGGTCGCCTGTGTTTCAGGGATGAGCAGCACCAGATCATCGAATTGACCGAGCCGAGCTTGGTGCTGGTGGTCCGTCCGCAAGAGCATCGGCTAGTGGCGACTGAAGCCGATGAAGCTGAATTGGTATGCGCAACCCTGCGTTTCGATGGGGGGGCTGACAACCCGCTGACCCTGGCCTTGCCGCCTTACATCATCAAACCTCTTCGAGAACTACCCGGCCTGCTCGGCAACCTTGAATGGCTGTTTGAAGAAGCATTCGGCGATGAATGTGGTCGCGATGTGGTGTTGAATCGGCTGTTCGAACTGATGGTGATTCAGTTGCTTCGCCATCTTATCGCCAGCCGCGACATCGCTTCGGGGATGATGGCTGGACTGGCTAACCCACGCCTGTCGAGGGCGCTCACGAGCATGCATAACGAACCAGGGCGTAATTGGTCAGTGGCGGACCTGGCGAGCCTTGCAACCATGTCGCGAGCCAGTTTTGCCGCGCACTTTCGCCAGACGCTGGGCATTACCCCGGCCGATTACCTTACCAACTGGCGAATCAGTCTGGCGCAAAAACGCCTGCGTGAGGGGCGGCCTATCGCGTTGATCGCCGACGAGGTTGGCTACGAAAGCCCATCTGCGCTTGCGCGTACCTTCCGCCGCAAGGTCGGCATCAGCCCGAGTGAATGGATGCAGGGCAAAACGGTGTAGGCACCACCGCTTTCAGCGGCAGATAGTCAGGCATCATCTTTGGCTCAGCACTTGATTGGCTATATATGATTCGTATATAAAGCATATATTAAGAGTATGGAGCTTTAACAATGGGCATTGTTAACATAGATGATGAGTTGCACGATCAGTTGCGCCGGGCCACTAAGGTGTCATGTCGTTCGATCAACGCGCAGGCTGCTTACTGGATCAGGGTCGGCATGCTCTGTGAGATGAACCCGACGCTCAGTTTCAATCAGATTATTACCCGCGAACTTGGCCTGGCAGGTGTTTCAGCACAGTCGCTGACGGCGCATGAAGCATGATCAAGCGACCTGAGGAATTGGCATTGCTGGCTGAAGCTGGCCGCCTGCTGGCGTTAGTCTTTGGCATGCTGGATCGGACTCCGCTTGCGGGTATGTCGACCCTGCAGATTGATGCCATGGTCGAGCGTTTTATCGTCAATGACCTCCAGTCGCGCCCCGCGAGCAAGGGCCAGTATGGCTATGGGTTTGTATTGAATTGCTCGGTGAATGAGGTGGTCTGCCACGGCGTGCCATCGCAGTCCCGAGTGTTGGTGGACGGCGACATTGTTAATCTAGATATCACGCTGGAAAAGAATGGCTACATCGCCGACTCGAGCAAAACCTATCTCATTGGTGAAGTCAGCCCCGCCGCTAAAAAGCTGGTACAGGTCACTTACGAGGCCATGTGGAAAGGCATCCGTGCGGTTCGTCCAGGAGCGCGACTGGGTGACATTGGCGCGGCAATCGAAAGCCATGCCAAGAGCAATAGCTATTCAGTCGTGCGCGAATATTGTGGTCACGGCATCGGCCGGGAAATGCATGAAGAACCGCAAATACTCCACTTCGGCACGCCGGGAACGGGCCTCGTCCTTCGTGAGGGCATGGTCTTCACCATTGAGCCGATGCTCAATCAAGGCGGGCGCAGGGTGAAAACCAAGGCCGACGGCTGGACCGTTGTCACCCAAGACGGCGCACTTTCCGCACAGTTCGAACACACCGTTGCCGTCACCGCATCCGGCGTGTCAGTACTGACACTGCGCCCTGAAGAGCGGGGGATGATTGGCGGGTGAAGGATTTGCCGGGGTGATTGCATGCCCAGCGTTCGAGAAGTCGTTGAAGGTACGGTTTTCGGTGGAACCTCAATCAAAGGCAATGAGTTCTCCGCGGCACCGAAGCATTCGGCTTCGCTGTGGACTTATTACAGCGTGCCTGGCACTGATATGAGCGTTGGCTTGGGTGCCCGCTACATCGGTGAATACTATTTTGATGCCACCAACACCGGCAAAAGCGATGCGACCACACTGTTTGATACCGCTTTCAACTATCAGATTGTCAAAGGCACTGACCTTGCTGTAAACGTCAGCAACCTGTTTGACGAGCAGCACGTAGTGGGCTCCGGAACCGCGGACTACTACAACCCCGGCCGCGAAATCACCGCCAAGCTCAGCTACAACTGGTAAGCCAGAAGCGGGTAGCAGACGGTTCGCAACAGCTGAAAACAACAAAGGCGCTTATAAGGCGCCTTTGTCGTTTCTGGGGGCAACTGTCTCTGGCTCGGCGGGATGCCGCGTAACGCCGTCGCTCGTAGCCTTAATGAAATGGCGAAAGAACTTAGACGATTTGAGCGAGTTGCCTGGCGATTTCAGGGTGGGCATCAAGTAAACGAATAAGCACGGTGGCTTGAGGGTTCGGCTTGGCGCGGTTCTGCTCCCAGTTCTTTACCGCGCTTGCGGTTGCACGCAGATGTTGGGCGAAAACAGGCTGAGACATGTTCAGCTTTTTTCGCAGGGCAACGATCTCTTCAGCTGTCGCCGGTTTAATCTGTTTGATCTCAACCTGATGGCTGCGCAGAGTGATTTTGCCTTGACGTTCTTCGGCCAAGGCGTCGAATCCTTCGCAGAGTTCGGCAAAAATATCGCGCTTTTTGTTCATTGTTTTCCTCTCGCCTGTAATTCGTCTTCCAGCCGCTTCTTCAGTGCTTTGCGCTGGTCATCGCTTAAGTCTTCTAGCTATGGGTGGCCTAGGTGAATGGAAGCTGTGAGATTGCCAGATATCAGGTCTTTTTAAGCCTGCACTTATTTCCAGCTAGGCTCGAGCAATGGGTGAGGCGTCTTTTTACACCGTAATCGAACCACAGAAGTGGCCTTCACAGAGCAGTCCAGGCGCTAAGGCCGCCGCCGAACAAATCTTCGCGTTTCGGGGCTTAAGAAAGCCGATGGGCGGCCGATGTAGTTGTACGTTGTCATACTAATTACAATAAAGCGGAGATTTTTATGCCCCTTCAACTGTCATGGAGGCAGAAATTTCGTTGCCTTATCGCCATCTGCTTGCTCGGCCTGGCGGTGATGGCGGGTTCTGCGTTATGGGTTAATGAGCGACTTTCGGCTGCATTTCAGTCCCAGCAAATGGCGACTGATTTTCAGGCCAAGTCGACCCAGTTGCTCAATGACTGGTTGCGCATGCGTAATCTGCGTAGCCAACTTGCACCGGACACGGTCGAGCGTTTCGGCGAGCAACTGACCGAACTGGAAGACAGTGCCAAGGCGTTTGCCGCGGCGTCTCGTCAATTGGATGACGAAGCCACTGTAAAACGAGCAGACCAGATTGCTGCTCTGCTCAGCAGTGACTTGGCGATGCAGCGCCAGTGGCTGCAACTCAATCAGAGTCTTGGTCTGCGCGCGACAGACAATGTGCGTCAGGTATTGGCTAGCGCCTCCGCCGAGTTGGAAGCAATCAATATTGGTCTGATCAAGACATTTATTGCGACGGCTCTTGCTCAGCAGCGCGATTACTTATCGTCGTTCGATCCAAGCTCAGCGGCAAAAGCCCGGGAAGCGATTGCAGCCATGCAAAAGCAAATTACCGAACTTGACTGGCAAGACAGCACGATCGGTAAGAACGCGCGTGAGTATGAGCAGGCGTTCGGTCAGGCG
Organism: Pseudomonas sp. EL_65y_Pfl2_R95; assembly: GCF_963971045.1. NCBI lineage: Bacteria > Pseudomonadati > Pseudomonadota > Gammaproteobacteria > Pseudomonadales > Pseudomonadaceae > Pseudomonas > Pseudomonas sp. EL_65y_Pfl2_R95. The sequence continues at coordinate 218,089 of NZ_CAXAOV010000006.1, forward strand.
AATGCTTTGATTAGTCAGATCCGTGACGTGCAGGAACAAATGAAGACTCAGGCGCAACAGATAGAAACCTCTGTAGACCAGCTAGATACCGCGCTTACTGATGGCATTGTCGCGAGTACGGGTCGAGAGGTTGAGCAGGCTCGCCAATCGACGGTGGTCATCTTGGGGCTGACTTTTCTCGGTGGTTCGATATTTCTGCTGATCTCCCTTGGCCAGGCCTCTCGCGCCTTGTTTGGCCAGTTGAACCGTGTGACCGAATTGCTGGCCCGTGTCGCTGCTGGCGATCTGACTGGGCAACTGGCTATTGGTCACAACAAAAAAGATGAGTTCAATCAACTGGGTATTGCCACCAACCACATGATCCAGCGCGTCGGCGGGCTGATTCGCCAAGTGGCCGACGGCAATCGTGAGTTAGAGCGCTTGTACGCCTACCTAAAAGAAGCCATGAGTCGGCTTGAAATCAACAGCGAGCAGGTCGAACAGCAGACCGAACAAGCGGCCTCGGCTTCACAGCAAATTTCCGCAACGGTCAACGAGATAGCCCGCCGGACTAACGATGTCGGCACGGCCTCGCAGGCCGCCTGCAATTCAGCACAAGTCGGCAGCCGGATCATTGGTAGCAGCGTCGACAACATACGCTCTCTATCTGGCGTGATCCGCTCCACCCATGAGCAGGTTACGTCGCTGACCCAAAGTGGTCTGCAGGTCAACAGCATCATCGGTGTGATCAATGGTCTGGCCGATCAGACCAACCTGCTGGCCTTGAACGCGGCAATCGAAGCGGCCCGTGCAGGTGAGGCGGGGCGTGGCTTCTCGGTGGTGGCTGACGAGGTCCGCTCACTGGCGCAGAGAACGGTCGCTGCCACAACCGATATCGGTGCGATAGTTAGCGAACTGCAACGTCAAACCCAGAAAATGGACCAGCTGATCGGCAGCGGTTTATCACTCGCCCAACAGAGCGAAAACGATGCCGGCGATGTGGCCAACGCGATTGGTGAGATCACCCATTCGGTCGAAACCCTGACCGCAGAAATGAGCCAGGTGGTTGTGGCTGTCGAGCAAATTTCTTCGACTACCGACGACATCGCGTCGAAGATGGAAGATATCAACACCCATACCGGGGAAACCCGCACCTTGCGTCAAACATTGGACACCCATACCCAGGGGCTTCAGGCCCAGGTCACAGCACTCAGCGAACGCACGGGGAAGTTTCGCATTGCTTGATGGGCAATCATTTTGCTCCTTGAGCCTAACCGACGTTCTACTGGCACATAAAACGTGGTCTGCCCCCTTTTTACTCTGATACTTGCCTCGGTAGAGGGGATCGCCAAGTGATCAATTTACGTCGGGCAGTGTCCGCTTGGTTGGTTTGGGTGAATAGGGAAGGCGAAGCTGCCACGATCTGGAGTTTCGGGGCAACGTCACTTAACTAGATAACTTCATGCTGAGCTTTGAGGAATAAATTTTCTAAAGTCATACGGCAGCATGCCGGCCAAAGCTTCCCAGCCTAGCTCCTCAATATCGTAGGTAAGTCCAAGTTGATCGAGAACTGTGGTAAGCCTTCTGGGGGCTCCAGCACCCTTGCCGCCGCTGCCTCTCTTCAGTTGTTTCTCTTCTTCATCGAAGTAGAGTTTTGTCACGAGAGTCATAATCCCTAGGCTAAGGACAATCCATTTACGAGACATCATCTGTTCGAAGACCTCGCCGGTTTTGTTTACCGGTATACCGAGAACGGCCATGAGACATTCGGGGTTTTTACGGTGTGCCCGGTATGCTAGCCATAGCGGAGCCATCTTCTGGCGGTAAACCTTTCGCCAGTTCCCAGGTTCGTATATCCATAACGCTGACTCGCCGATTTGCCCCTTGCTGCCAATGAACTTGGCTGCGAATCGTAGGGTCAGCCAGCTCCAGAAACCTTGGTCATTTTCCAGCGTCTCTTCGTCCAGACCTCCGGCGATAATGGCCTTGTCGATGGCTTCTGCAAGATTCAGTTTTGTTGCAAAGGCTTCTTGATCGAAAATAGATGCAGAGATTGGAGCACCGCACGCTTTTGTAAATGTCATACCATCCAGCAACTCTGCTGGCACTGGGGTTGATGGGTTCTGCCGGGCCTGCTCTAGCCAGATACGCATCTGATTGATGCCATCTTGGTTGAGTACTCGCATCTGCAACATTTCCATTTCAATCCTCCTTAGTCATGTCCATGGCATTTGCGAGATTGGCGCGCAGCTTTTTCTCCCTGCTGAAGCCCGTTACAGCTTTTTGAGCCCAGTCATCTATCTCGCTATGTTCGATAGTTTTTGGGCAAGGGCAGCCTGCCCATTTTTTGCCTTGTTCCAACCACATATTTGAGGTACTGCCGTCACCTGCATCGCTCTCATCATCGCCAGTACCTTGTTGGTCGTGCGCTAAGTAAGTGAGGATGGCCCGGATCACACCAGGAAGCAGAGATAGGAGGATAGGGCTGGACTTTATCTCTTGCTTGGTACCCAAAGCGCTGTCGAGCACCAAGGTCGGAGTGTCGCCCATATTCTCAAGCTCCCAGACACCGCCGTGAAGGTCGCGCATGACAATGGGGAGCAGTGAGCGCTGTGGTGTTTGCCCGTCCTGAGTGTTGTGAGCTTCCACGCTTTCAGCTGTTGCCAGCAAACGACAAGACCCAGGCTCTACAACTAATACTCGGTAACGAACATCTTCGGGGTCGCCCATCGAGGAGATGTCGAACTGGGAGCTTGCGCCATCTAAGGTGAATGCCTTCCCCGCATGCCCCCAATCATGGCGGATACGTAGAACCCTGCCGCGTTCGGCCTCTACTACTACTTCAGCATCAGGTTTGAGGTCGTAGCCGTTGAGCTTGAGTTGGACATTACAGGTCAGCTTATTACCCTGAGAATCAAGAATGATTGTCACGTCCTCTCTGAGGATTTTGGTGCGGCCAGTGAAGTTGAATCGACGACTCACTCTTCTGTCTCCTCATCTTCGTCCGAAGATTCTCCGAATGGGGTAGAGCCAACTTTCATTATCAGGTCGCGGTTTAGATCTGCTGCTAGGAATGTCATTTCAAAGTGCGGATCAGTAACGTGAAGCACCAAACTGTCATAGCCGCCGTTTACGACCTTGACCGCGTCGTTGCTCATAATTATGAAGCCACTTTTATCATCAACACCTTTGGTGGCCGCTCTGTGTAAGTCGAAATCGAATCTGGAATGAGCTTTGAACGGGTTGCGACCACGCAGGTCGTAGGCAGCCCTCAAATTTAGGGTGTAGCCCTCACTATTGGTGAAACCCTCGGGGTTGCCTACCAAGTGTATTTCACCTGCTGATTGCTTCAACTTCCAGCATCTTGGTGTTGGAGCTGGGATATTGGGAATATCTATTTCTGGCGTCTTTTGTGGGTTTTTTTTGCGTTCAATCGACTCTTTATCTTTTGATGCTTGTGGCGGTGCGTCGCTAGCCGGGAGAGGGAGAACTGCTGCCAGCAAGTTGTGGTCGGGTTTGCCTTCCTCAGTCATCAGCTTGTCGAGTAGTTTGAGTGCACTTTCTCGCACGAAAGGAATGAGCCTAAGAGCTGTGCTGTACTTCTGCTCTTGGAATTTATCTCGAGAGCTTTTCCAGTCTGTGTGCGCGGGGCATTCAGCTCGGCGCAGGGCATCCGCTATCGCGCTGTTTGAAGTGTGAATAAGGGCAACGCTGTCAGGGGTTCGCTTGCGACTTGTCAGGTTGGGAATGATCAGCTCATCTCTGATGTATATCGGGAAGTGACGGCCAGGCTTTCGCTTGATTAAGACGTCGAAATGGCCTCTTTCAGGTAGGCTTTTGGCTGGCTTGATTACCATCGGAACCCTGAAATGCACGACTTGTCCATGCTCTAGTGCTGACTCTATGTCTTGGGGAGAGATCGAGGTTTTGTAGCTTGACCAGTCATAGTCCAGATCACTTGAGCCTGATTCGTGAATTACGTCGACCTTAACTGTTGGCGACTGACCAAGTTGCAGGAGGTTTCCAGCAAGCTGAATAGCATCTTGGAACTGTTCATTTTCAAGATCTGAACGCTCGAGTTCTTCAAAGCTACTAGCATCGAAACGTTGATATTTATCACTGCAATGATCTCTCAACTCAACAATCAGATTGCCAGCAAGGATCGGTATGAAATACTCACGAGCAATGGCTGATGCTAGGCGCTCCAACGTCACGTGCTCCTCATATACCCAAGGAATAACCAGTCCTAGTCCAGGTTCGTTTTCGCGAGTCAACCGGAAGTCGGAATTCAGCCTCGCCGTGACCTCATCGTTGGTAAACGGAACCTGAAGTCCGCCTTCCTCCTTGCTGAACCAGCCATCTGGTGTGTACTGCGTTTCGGCGATCGTGTGGTGGCGCAGAGTGGTCTGCCCCATTAAGTGTAGTCTTGGCTCTGATGCTCTGATGGTTGCTGCAAAAAACGAACGGACACGACTGGTGCGTGGAATAACGATTTTACCAACACCCCAACTACCGCGAGCGCCGTCGCCTTTGTTGGATAGGCCTTCTGCTCTAAAGAAGTGATAGAAATTGCCGCCAGCTTCTGGCTCAGTCGTGTTTACTTTCCCTTCAAGACCATTTGTGCCGAAGTCTTCGATAGTCAGATACGAGCAGGTTTCTGTATTCCACTCCGGTAGGCGGGCAAGGCTAATTTCCTTCGCAGAGAAATGAGCTTGAACCTCCTCTGGAAACCAAAAAAGAGCCTGTTCAGCAGGTAATTTGCCTAGGGAAAAAACAATTCTGACCGGATCTTTACCAGCCCGAGCATCGAGAGAGTTCTGAATCGTCTCACGAACAAGAGCATGTTCAAGCCCTCCTATGGACTGCTCTTGAAAGAACTCATCCTGCACAGGATCTCGAGCTTTAGCTCCTCTAGATAATGGCAGAAAGCTCCATTGTGGTTGTCCGATCATCCTGAACCTCTCAAAGGCTAATGTTTTAGTCAATTAGGCTTAAAGCTTGAAGTCGCCAGTTGATCCGGTAACTGCATCGCTGAAGCGTGACTTGGCCTGATCCAGCTCTTTCTGTAGCACTTTGAAGATTTTTTTCACATCATCATCGTTGAAGCTATAGGCGTTCCTGTTGGAAAGGTTTCCGATTAGGCGCATGTGATTCATCGCTCTGTTTACACGTTGCTCAGCCAGTTTTACGAATTTTTCACGTTTATCGCCCATATTTTTCTCCAAATATTTACGATCATGTGAGGTTTTTTCTCAACATTTTTTAAATATATAAGGATTGTTTTCTGTTTTAGTCAAGTTTTTTAAGGCCACTGGCCATCATGCGGCTAGGTTCCAGGGATGGGGAGCAGAATACGGGAGGAGAAACCGAGCGGTTTTTTGGCTCGTTGAGCAGGAGTGCGGCCTAGAACAGAGGCTTAGCTTGACGATTTAACAAGTCTGGAGCGAGCGGAAAGCCTGATAAGTTAGGCCAAGACAGGTATTTTTGATTACAATTGCGCACCGTTTACAAGATCCACATAAGGTCTGACTCCGGCCCGCGAACCCGCATTCCCAAAAATCCATTACCCGTCAGCGCTGCCCAGGCATCAGATTGCGGTTGAAGGTGCCGCAAGCGACGTTTTGTGCAAATTTTAATTGCCAGAAGTCTTCTCGCGTACGTGGGGTTGTGGCCTAACGACAGCCTGGGTGTCTGTGCCAGAAACATCCGTAGATGAATATGCACAAGTGGTAGCGAGCAAGTACTATGTCGGATCTTCCGTGAAGGTCACGCTGTTGCAATCGATACCTGAAGCTATGTCGATGCATCAGCCTTCGAAGTTACATCTCCGGAGATGTAGTGCTGCCGCGGATGCCAGCCATTATGCGAGACCTGACTTCTTTGCTGACTATGTCCATGAATCAAAACCAGAAGACTCTTTTCCCAGACCTTGCGCCCGTAGATCCTATTGGTGAGCTTGGTCAGCCTATCCAAGTAGTTGACCTCTTTGCAGGGCCTGGAGGCCTCGGGGAGGGGTTCAGCTCGTTTGGCGACGGTAAGCGATTCGAAATCGTAGTGTCTGCGGAAAAAGATCCTCAAGCTTGGCAGACGCTCCGGTTGAGAGCGTTCTATCGGCTGCTCAAGAAACACAAACGAAGTCATCTCTTCGAATACTACGACTACTGCAACGATCCCAATGCTGCGTATGGCTTTACTCCTTCGGAAGAAACTAAGGAGCTTTGGGACGAAGCTGCCAATGAGGCTAGATGTATAACTCTTGGAAGTGAGGGCGGTAATAAAGAGTTGGATGATGCATTGAACGCCCCCCAAACAGGCTTAGATGAAAAGCGCCCATGGGTACTTATCGGTGGCCCACCTTGTCAGGCATATTCGATAGTAGGGCGTGCACGAAATCAGGCCAATGTGGACTATAAGGCGGAAGAGGATCATCGCCATTTCCTATACAAGGAATACTTGCGCATCATTAGGGAGAAGCAGCCTACAGTCTTCGTTATGGAGAACGTGAAGGGCATTCTCTCGTCGAAGGTCAACAATGAACGGATTTTCTCCAGCATTCTCAGGGATCTTTCAGACCCTCATAAGGCTCTTGGTCAAAAGGGAGACGGCAAGCGCTATCACATCTATTCGCTGGTTACCGGTACGCACTTTTCACCTGGCGATGATGTTGACAAAATAGATCCAAAAACTTTCATCATAAGGGCTGAAAACTACGGTATCCCGCAGGCTAGGCACCGTGTCATTCTTCTGGGTATTTCTGAGGATTGTCTACCTTCGGATGTGAAGCAAGTGAAACTGACAAGTGAGAGCCTAGCGGTCACCGTTGGAGAGGTTTTGGGCCGCCTTCCCACGCTTCGTAGTGGCTTGACCAAAATGACCGATAGCTGGGATAACTGGGCTTCTGTTGTGGAGGACCATGTGAGCTACCTCCGTAACCAGATCGATAAGGCCGATGAGATGTGGCGCGTCCTTGGTGACGTCACGAAAAACTTCAACGCCCCTGTAAGTAAAGGGGGAAGACGGGTCAAGAGAAACGATGCCAAGGATGATGGGGCTACCGGAAGCATTCAGCTAGATAGTTGGTACCGCGATCAGAACCTTGATTACTGGTTGAACCATGAGGTGCGAGGCCATATGCCGATGGATTTGCGTCGATATGTGTTTGCAGCCGCTTACGCAAAACTCCATGGACTATCACCAAAGGGCCATAAAGGTTTCAACCTAAAAGGGCTTGCTCCCGATCACAAAAACTGGGAGAGCGGCGTATTCAGTGATCGTTTCCGTGTACAGGTGGAAAAGCTGCCTGCGACTACGATCACTAGTCACATTTCCAAGGATGGGCACTACTACATTCATTACGATCCTTCGCAATGCCGTAGCTTTTCTGTTCGTGAGGCCGCTCGTATCCAGACTTTTCCGGACAACTACTTCTTCCAAGGCAATCGGACAGAACAGTTTCATCAGGTAGGAAACGCGGTACCCCCGCTTCTGGCATCCAAGATTGCTCAAGTTGTGTTTCGATTGCTCTTCGACAAGCTTCAGGCGTTCGATGACGAGCGCCAAGAGTTAGAGCGTGCAGGTACTTCCGCTTGAGCGCTTGATTAGCGCCTACCCCACGGACGACACGGGTTGATTACTCAATCAGCCTCGAACAATAGGAACGAACAATAGGGGACAGACCACGTTTAATGTAAATCTCCCAAAAACGTCATCTGTCCCCTAATACGCTTTGTGGCGCTGGAGCACGACACGGTTTGGCTGAGCCTGAAGCAATTGGCCGAGTTTGGCCGAGACAAGTCGGTTATCTCGCGTCACCTGAAAAACATTTTTGACAGCAACGAATTGCAGCGCGAGGAAGTTGTTGCAAAAAATGCAACAACTGCCGCTGACGGCAAAACCTATCAAGTCGAGTACTTCAATCTCGACGCCATCCTTTCAGTAGGCTACCGGGTGAGCTCGGCCCGCGCGACCCAGTTTCGGCAGTGGGCCAGTGCGGTGCTCAAGCAGCATCTGATCGATGGCTAAAGACCGGGAGGGGGGGGCTGGTAACATCGTGATCGCGTGTGTAAATGGCGCGGCCACTGTTAAGCGCTTGGGCCGGAATGGAAGGATGCCCGTGCTCTTCCCGGAAAATCCGAAGTACGCGCCCAGGTACACCATCGAAGGTGACCAGATGGAAATATGGAGAGTGGTGACTAATAGCGTGCGGAGCTTTGGGTGATCGCAGCTTTGGCTTAATGTGGCGAAAACCAATGTTGCTGAAAAGTTGCTGAAACAGACATTAATCAGCCTGAATCCACAGCAACTTTCAGCAACATTACAAAGGCCAGATGCAGCGAAACCCGCATGGTGCGGGCTTCGTTGGTGTTTCAAATGGTGGAGCCGGGGGGATTTGAACCCCCGTCCGCCAGTTCTCCGCTGTCGGTTCTACATGCTTAGCCGTGTCTATTAAGTTAACCCTTGGCCGCCCGACGGGCAGGGTGCTTTGGGCGAGTTGTGTAAGTTTTAGCCACTTCGTCCACAACGTACTACGCGGCGATTCTGTTCTATATGACAATCATTTTGGGTTTACAGACATCCCCTCATGATTGCTGGAGCCGAAGCTACCAGAAGTGCGACTAGGCTGCTTACGCAGCTAGTTGAGCACCGTAATTGTCATCATTGGCAATTATAAAGTTTGCAACAGTGGATTTACGAGTTCTGTTACCCACTCGGCATGCCCCTCGAGTTTCGCTACCGGCGTCGAATCCTAATCGGCCCCAAACGGTGGTACGTCTCTAAGACCGCTCTAGTGTACGACAAAGCCCCACCATGCGTCGACCGCCAATGCTCGTTTGCTGAGTCGCGCTGGCAGATATAGGTATGATGGCGCTTGCGAGTAGACGGGTGTTCAGGAAAAGGCATGGGTAATTCATCACGGATATCGTCATATCCACTGCGCCAGTGGCTATGGCGGGCTGTTGTACAGAGCTCGTTGATCCCACTGGTGCTGGTCGAGTGCGTGTTAATCGCTGTCTATATGCTTAGCAACTCCGCCATCCGCGAGGCCCAGGTGGGGTATCTGCGTGACAGTGCGCTCAGCCAGTTATCTACTTCGGTTGACCGTGAGCGGCAGGTGATAGAGAGCCGCCTGAATGGGGTGCAGGTTCAGGTTGAGTTGCTACGGGATGCGGCCCGTGAAGCCCTGCTAAACCAAGATTTCAATGCCGATGAGACGGAGCGCAAGCGTTACAAAACCAGCCCTGAAGGGATCTATTACTCTGAACCCAGCCAAGGCCGTGCGGCTTCGTTCTATTCGAACCTGACGCCGCTGGCGCAGCAGGACCACAACAAGGTTTTGCGCCTTGCTCAGATTGATCCACTTTTGCGCTCCATCCATGCGGCGAATTCGACCGTGGCGGCGGCCTATTTCAATACGTGGGACAGCTATAACCGGATTTACCCCAGCATCGATACGCTAGCGGTTTATCCGCGCGACTTCGATATGACCCAGTTCAACTTCTATTACAAGGCCGATGCCGCGCACAACCCTGAGCGCAAAACAGTCTGGACCGATATTTACCTCGATCCCGCCGGTCAAGGCTGGGTGATGTCGGCTATTGCGCCGGTTTACCGCAATGATTTCTTGGAGGGGGTGGTTGGGCTTGATGTCACGGTCGGGGAGCTGATTGAAGAGGTCAGCAATTTGATTGTGCCCTGGAACGGGTATTCGGTTCTGATTGGTCCGGAAAACACCATCATGGCACTGCCAAAAGCCGGTGAGAAGGATTTCGGCCTGGAAGAGCTGACCGAGGCATCGTACAGCGGCGCGGTAAAGGCTGAGGTTTTGAAACCCAAGCGCTTCAGTTTGACCGGCCGGGAAGATATGCAGGCGCTGTTAGCCGCAATTGCTCAGGGCGATGGTTCGGTTACCGAAACAAACCTTGATGGTCGCAAGCAATTAGTGGCGTGGAGTGAGATTGAGCAGACGGGCTGGAAGTTGCTGCTCGTGGTCGATGAGGTCAATATTTTTCATGAGACCAACCGGATTGCCAGTCACTACCTGAGTATCGGCTATCTGATGATTGTGGGTTTGCTGGTGTTCTATTTGCTGTTTTTCGGTTGGATGTGGCTGCGGTCCAAGCGAATGAGCGCGCTGTTGCTCAATCCGATTGACGCGATAGTGGCAATGCTCCGCCAGCTTGGAAGTGGCAAATACGTGCTGCAGCCGGTACGCAGTGAGATCAGCGAACTGGAGTCCATTTCAACGGCGGTGCTGCAGACCGCTGAGCAGTTGCAGGCGAGTGAGATAGAGCGTCAAGAAGCTCAAGGCATTCTTCAACTGGTCCTTGAAAGCACTACCGAGAGCTTGTGGGAAGTGGACCGCAGCTCATTGACAATCAGCGTCAGTGAACGCTTTCGTAAACGCTTCGGCCTGCCCCAGGGTGTGCTCACCTTCAACGATTTCAATCAGCGTTTGCACCCAAATGATGTAGAGCGTATCCGGCACTTGCGTGAGCAGTTTTCGCGCAGTGGTCAGGAGCACTATGAGGCAGAGTTCCGTTATGCAAACGCCGAGGGTGGTTACGTCTGGCTGCTTAGTCGGGGCAAGGTGCTGGAGCGTAGTGACGCTGGCGAGGTGCTGCGCATTGCCGGTACTCATGTTGATATTACCCGGCTAAAGCTCGCTCAAGAGGAGCTTCGGGGTGCGACGCTGGAAGCGCAATCTGCCAGTCAGGCCAAGAGTCGTTTCTTGTCGAGCATGAGCCACGAATTGCGAACGCCGCTCAACGCCATTCAAGGTTTTGCGCAGTTAATTGAGCTCGATACTCAGGATAAACACAACCGTCAGCAAGAGGCTGATTACGCCAAGGAGATTGTTAATGCGAGCCGTCACCTGACCTCATTGGTTGATGACATCCTCGACTTGTCGAGTATTGAAAGCCGCACCCAGCATTTACACATGGAGCCCGTGGAGCTTTCCAGCCTGTTGTACGGTTGTGCTGAGTTGCTGCAGCCTGAAGCGCAACGCCGCCAGCTGAATATTGTTGTTGAAATGGACAAGGATATCGCGCTGTTTGTTTATGCCGATGCGCGGCGCGTGCGGCAGGTATTACTCAACTTTCTGTCTAATGCAATTAAATACAACTCGCCCCAAGGCACCATCAGCTTGGGGTATGAGGTGCGTACAGATTCGGTAAGGTTGCAGGTTTGTGATACCGGCGATGGACTGAGCGATGAGCAGGTACAGCAGTTATTCGAGCCCTTCCAGCGACTCGGCCGTGAGAGCTCGAACATCCCAGGCACAGGAATTGGTTTGGTGCTTTGTCGCGAGCTTGCCAATTTGATGGGGGGTGAGATTGGTGTGAAGAGCGAGGAGGGCAAAGGCAGTTGTTTCTGGATAGACCTACAAAGCGCAGGCCAGCCAACCGATACTCAGGATGAGCGCACACTGACGCCTCACACACTGACAGTACTCTGTGTGGATAACAGCCTTTCAAGCGTTCCGATGGCCAACGAGGCGCTACAGGGATTGGTCATTGTGCGCGGGGTTAGCAATGCTGCCCAGGCCCTTGCAGCCCTGGACGAAGAGCTGCCAGACCTATTGCTGATAGATCTCGACTTACCGACGGCCACTGAAGGCCTTCAGTTATTACACCAAATCCAGAGTAACGCGGCGTTTACAGGGCTGCCGATAGTGGTGATGAGTGCGCAAGTGGATGAGCAGGTGTTTGCCGATGCGCGTGGGTTGGGGGCGAGTGCTTGCGTGGGCAAGCCGGTCGATCTGAAAACGCTGCGCCGTGTGTTGCTGTCTTCCTTGCATGTCGTCAATCAGGCCGCGCGTTTGTAAGGGTAACTGCAGTTCAGGGTGGACAGCGCAACAGTGTCACAGCCTGCGAGGCTGGTGATTTGTTAGGTACATTGCACTTTTTCATACCACCTTGTGTGGCGGATATACAGCAAGACTGGGGGATTAAAACGCAAAACGCCCGATGCAGTGCACCGGGCGTTCAGGTCAGGGCACAGGCCTTGATCAGCTGTGCAGCGCCTGATCGTTTTCCAGAAACTCTTCCTGGAGCAAGGCATCCGGGTTGCTCGAAGGCTCGTCACTGTCCAGAGCATGGGCGCCACCGCGTTTGTTACGCAGTTTGCCGAACATGTGTTCAAGGGCATGATTGAGCTTGGTCGCAGCGCCTTCAACGGCCTGATCCAAAGAGCTGGCTTTGTGGGTCACTGAAATTGGTTGGTGGCCTTTAGGGCGGGCTTCCATCTGGCAGCGCATGTCATCTGGGCCGGGCTTGTCGCCGTTCTCATCGCTGAGGTGAACTTCAACGCGAGTGATGTGTTCGTCGTAATGCGCGAGTGCGCTTTCTACAGTGGTGCTAACCCATTCCTCCAGTCTGCTGGTGCTCTCGATGTGGTTATCGCTATTGACCTGGATTTTCATAGTTTTCCCTTACTTAGGCACGCTCACATAGAGTGAACTTACCCTATTCGGGTGGGTTTGTGGTGTCTAATTTTTTTGCGGCTTACCGGAGTTGGTGAGCGCACATATGGTGCAGGTGACAGGACAACGCAGAGCACGCGCAACTGTTTAAATTGTCGGTGATTACGTTGCCTGTTCAGATAGCTGAAGTAGCCAGGCAGCCGCCCGGGTTTGAGCCCGTCGGCTGCCATCTACTGTCATTAGCCTGCGTCGGTGTTGGTGTCACCGTTGGGGCCTTTTAGCATTTGCAGCGCCTGCTCAGCATGGCTGCCACATTCTTTTACATTGCCAGCGGCCTTGGCTTCTTTGGCAAGTTTTGTGTGCTCTTCAACTTGCTCTTTCAGCGGAGTGCCAAGCGTGCTGATCACAGCAGAGCTGTCATCGAGCTTCTGCAGGTTTACATCACATAGGTCACTTGCAGCGAATGCTGGAGCTGTCAGAGCTGCTGCGATAACGAAAGCTGAAATACGTTTCATGGTAGTCATCCTTTTCAATGGTAGTTCTCGCGAGCAAGCTCATCATTTAGATGGAGTTGCATCGACGGGTTTTCTTAAGCCATTTCTTTCAAAGCTCATAGAAAATGACCCGGAGCACCGATTGAAAGTTCAGACTTTCGTAAATACAGGCCGGAGTGGATGTAATGGGAAATAACTCAGGTAAGCCCGCACGCGCTGGACGGCGTCTGTGCGGGCTTGTCAGGCAGGGTTAAATTGAACGGGGCCGCGACACCCTATCGAGCAGATATACCAGGCTGTGATAATCAATCCCGGCGTGCTCGCTCAACCCAATCTCGCAGGTGCGACTGGTGGAAATGCCTTCCTCGCAGATCTGTACTGCGTCCTTCAAGCCGCGCAACGCATGGGTGTTGAGCTCAGGTGTGGTAAAGCCTTTGTCGCCGGCAAAGCCACAGCAATGGATGCCTTCTGGAATAACCACCTGAGTCGAACAGCGCCTGGCAATGTCGATCAAGCCTTGAGCTTCACCGAGATGCTGGGTACTGCAGGTAACGTGCAAGGCAATGGGTTTGTCTTGCGGGGTTATTTCCAGACGATCGAGTAAATGCTCGCGAATAAATTTGACCGGGTCATTCACATTGAGCCGTGGGTCGATGCCATCTTGAATCAAGCGCAGTGTGCAGGGGCTGGTGTCGCAGTAAATCGGATCAAGCCCGCCACGGCTGGCTTTGAGTAAGGCGTCGACCAGCTCTGTGCGCTTGCGCTCGGCTTGTTCGGCATAGCCTTTGGACGCAAAAGGCTGGCCGCAGCAGAGGCTTTCCTGGCCTTCAGGAAACACCACCTGATAACCCGCTTTTTCCAGCAGGCTTCGGGTTTTGTCGATTAGTGGTGTTTGTTCGCTGTCACTGAATGCTGCGCCCATGGCCCGTGATACGCAGGCAGCCAGATAGACCACACGAGGGCGTGCATCATTGCTTGGCGCATGCACACGGATGGGCCGCACGGCCTGTGGCATTGCCGGTGTCCATTGTGGAATTCGCTGCTTGGAGACACGGCTCAAACGCGATGACAGGCTTTGCAGGCGAGGCGCACCGAGGAATTTACGCGCGCCATTGGCCAAGGTCAGCATGGCGCGCGTGCCGTTGAGCGCAGTCTCGAAATTGTCGGCAAGCCAGTCAGCACTGCGAATGCTGGTTGCCTCGCTGGCGCGTAATTTTCGTACCAGGTCGCCGGTATTGATGCCGACAGGGCAACGCTGCGCGCACAGGCCCGTCGCGGCGCATGTGTCGATTCCCTGGTAGCGGTAATCACGCTCAAGTGCGGTGGTATCAATGCCTTGGCGTTTTTTGGCCTGGATATCGCGCCAAACAACGATGCGTTGACGCGGGGTTAATGTCAGTCCTTTGGACGGGCAAACCGGTTCGCAAAAACCGCACTCGATGCATTTATCGACGATCTCATCGGCGGCAGGCAGCGGCTTTAAATGTTTTAAATGAATTTGCGGGTCTTCACTGAGCACTACATCCGGGTTGAGGATGCCTTTCGGGTCCAGCAGGCGCTTGATCTGCCACATCAGTTGATGGGCATCGCGGCCCCATTCCAGCTCAACAAAGGGGGCCATGTTGCGCCCGGTGCCGTGTTCCGCCTTGAGCGAGCCGCCGAACTCCACCGCAACCAACTGGGCAACGTCTTGCATAAAGGCTTCATAGCGGGCGACTTGCTCAGGTGCGTCAAACCCTTGGGTGAAGACGAAGTGAAGATTACCTTCCAGTGCATGGCCAAAAATAATCGCTTCGAAATAGGCGTGTTTATCAAACAGCTCCAGCAGACGATTGACGCCTTCGGCGAGTTTTTCCACCGGGAAGGTGACGTCTTCGATAATCACTGTGGTGCCGGTTTCACGCACCGCGCCAACGGCAGGGAAGGTGTCTTTGCGGATCTTCCACAGTTGGTTGTAAACCACGGGGTCGGTGCTGAAATCGACCTGCTTCTCTACCGGGAAGTGGCTGATGGATGCGCTGATCTGGTTGAGTTGTTCGGTCAGTAAAGTATCGCCAGCAGCGCGTGCTTCAATCAACAAGGCGCAGGCATTGGCTGAAAGTGCTTTGACCCAGTCCGGCATGCCTTTTTGATTCTCTACTGAGCGCAGGCTGCGCCGATCAAGCAGCTCAACGGCTGACACCGGCTGGCTTTTCAACACGGTGACGGCGTGGCAGCAGGTTTCGACATCCGGGAACACGATCAGCGCGCTGGCTTTGTGCGGATGATCGGGGACGGTGTCGTAGGTCACGGCGCTGATAAAGCCCAGTGTTCCTTCGGAACCGACCATCAGATGGCTAAGGATATCCAGGGGTTGATCGAAATCGACCAAGGCGTTGAGTGATAAGCCCGTGGTGTTTTTCAGGCGGTATTTGTGGCGAATCTTTGCCGCCAGCTCGGTGTTGGCGCGAGTTTGTTGGCCCAGCTCTTTGAGTTGCGCAAGCAGCTCGGCATGGCTTTGTTCAAAGCGAGTCACGCTGGCGCTGTCTTCAGTGTCGAGCACGCTGCCGTCTGCCAGCACCAAGCGAATGCCGGCGAGGGTGTGGTAGCTGTTTTGCGCAGTGCCGCAGCACATGCCGCTGGCATTGTTAGCGACGATACCGCCGATTTTGCAGGCATTGATTGAGGCCGGGTCCGGGCCGATCTTGCGTTGAAACGGCGCCAAAACCACGTTCGCCTGAGCACCGATGACGCCAGGTTGCAGGCGAATTTGCGCACCTTGCTGGCGGACCTCGCGGCCGTTCCAGTTGTCACCGAGCACGATCAACACCGAGTCGCTCAGGGCTTGGCCAGAAAGACTGGTGCCTGCAGCGCGAAAGGTCACCGCGACTTGCTGGGCGGCGGCGAGCTTTAATAAACCGACGACTTCCACCTCAGATTCAACCCGCACCACCAGCTTGGGGATCAGCCGGTAGAAACTGGCATCTGTGCCAAAGGCCAGGGTCGAGAGCGGATCATCAAACCGGCGCTCGGCTGGAATCAGGCGCTTAACTTCAGTCAGAAATACAGCAGGCAGGCTCATGCGAGCTCCGGGAATCATCGGTTGTTGAACGGGTAATCCAGCTGTAGCGAAGAGACCGTCTACGCGGTCTTATTGCTACAGCTTTGTACGTTTTGCTTAGCCGGTATCCGGCTTAGTGTTGCTTAGCGGCCTAGTTCGCGCACCAGAGACTCGGCGCTGATTTCACTGATCGATTTAGCACCGGTCAGCACCATTGCCACGCGCATTTCTTTTTCGATCAGATCAAGCAGGTTACTCACGCCCGCCTGGCCGTCTACAGCCAATGCATAAAGGAATGCGCGGCCGAGCATTACGGTGTCTGCGCCGAGGGCGATCATGCGTACCACATCAAGGCCGTTGCGGATGCCCGAATCAGCAAGGATTTTCAGGTCGCCTTTAACTGCGTCGGCAATGGCTGGCAGGGCGCGGGCGCTGGAAAGGACACCGTCGAGCTGGCGACCGCCATGGTTGGATACGACGATGCCGTCGGCGCCAAATTTGACCGCATCCTTGGCATCTTCGGCATCGAGAATGCCTTTGATGATCATTGGGCCGTCCCAGTAATCGCGAATCCATTCCAAGTCTTTCCAAGAGATGGACGGATCGAAATTATTCGCCAGCCAGCCGATGTAGTCAGCCAAGCCGGTTGGGTTGCCCCGATAAGTCGAGATATTGCCCAGGTCGTGCGGGCGGCCCAGCAAGCCAACATCCAGCGCCCATGATGGGTGAGTCATGGCTTGCAGCATGCGTCGTGCGGCTGCGTTCGGGCCGCTCATGCCGGAATGAGCATCGCGGTAGCGTGCGCCCGGGGTTGGCATATCAACGGTAAACACCAAGGTGGTGACGCCCGCGGCCTTGGCGCGCTCAAGGGCGTTTTTCATAAAGCCGCGATCTTTCAATACATAAAGCTGGAACCACATCGGCCGGTTGATGGCCGGAGCCACTTCTTCGATCGGGCATACCGACACGGTCGAAAGCGTAAAGGGAATGCCTTTGGCGTCAGCGGCGCGCGCGGCTTGAACTTCACCACGACGGGCGAACATGCCACATAAACCAATGGGGGCGATGGCCACGGGCATCGACAGGGTTTCATTAAACAGCTGGGTCTCCAGGCTGAGCTCCGACATGTTGCGCAGCACGCGCTGGCGCAAGGCGATGTCAGCCAGATCCGACACATTGCGACGCAGCGTGTGCTCGGCATAGGCGCCGCCGTCTGCATAGTGGAACAAGAATGGCGGCAGCTTGCGTTGAGCGGCGGCGCGGTAGTCAGTAGAGGCAGAGATAATCATCAATAAAACACCCTGTGATCGTGATTATGAGGATCTTGCCAAGCGGGCGCTGTCCTCGACTTTGCGTGCACAGCGTTGCGCGCGCTTTATAAACTTGGAGTTACTTAAAACACCTTGGCCAGCAGTGCCGGGCAAGGTGCTTTACAGCTTTTACGGCGTGACCAGTAACGGATCACTGATGCCCAGACCATACACCGCAATCATGGCAATGATGCCGGTGAATAGCACGTAGTACAGCGTAGGCCAGATGGTTTTGCGCAGCGTGGTGCCTTCGCGGCCGAGCAAGCCAACGGTGGCGGAGGCTGCGACCACGTTGTGAATGGCAACCATGTTACCCGCGGCTGCGCCGATCGCCTGGGCGGCAATAATCAGCGCGCTAGAGAAACCGAGGCTGGTGGCGACGCCAAACTGGAACTGGCTGAACATCATATTGCTGACCGTGTTGGAGCCGGCAATAAAGGCACCCAGCGCGCCAATGCTCGGGGCGAGCAACGGATAGATGCCACCTACGCTGTCCGCGACCCAGCGCGCCATGACGATTGGCATGCTGCCCAAGTCTGCACCATTTACCCCGGAGTTAATCAGGATGCGCACCATTGGCACGGTGAACAGCAATACAAAGCCGGCGCTGAGCAGTACCGAACTGGACTCCTTTACGGCGGCCGTCAATTCACGCACTTTCATGCCGTGCAGGAAGAAGGTGGCCAATACCACGGCGATCAGAATACCGCCCGGCAGGAACAGCGGCTGGAAGTTAGCGCTGACGCCAGCTTCGCCCAGTAGATCGGGGAAGTTGATGACCACCGCTTTAAGCGCATTGCCGACATCTGGGAATACGCGGCTGATAACCAGCAGCACGCCAACCAGCACGTAAGGTAGCCAGGCACGCAGCGAACTCATTGGCTTGTGGGCCAGCTCGTCGAGTTTCATCTCAACGGTGCCGATCCACTCAGCAGGCCAGTCTTTCGCCGGGGCAAAATCCCACGCGGTTTTCGGCACCAGAAAACCCATGCGCGCTGCACTGGTGACAATTGCCAAACCGGTGAGGCCGCCAATCAGAGACGGGAATTCAGGGCCGAGGAACACGCCGGTCAGGGCGTAAGGAATGGTAAAAGCCAAGCCTGCGAAAATCGCAAACGGCAGCACTTCCAATCCGGCTTTCCAGCTT
The DNA here is from genome assembly GCF_963971045.1 of Pseudomonas sp. EL_65y_Pfl2_R95. Classification (NCBI taxonomy): domain Bacteria; kingdom Pseudomonadati; phylum Pseudomonadota; class Gammaproteobacteria; order Pseudomonadales; family Pseudomonadaceae; genus Pseudomonas; species Pseudomonas sp. EL_65y_Pfl2_R95. Next base: position 236,483 of record NZ_CAXAOV010000006.1, read on the forward strand.
TTTTCCTGACCAAAGAAGCGGGTCAGCATCATCGCCATAAACAGCGGCATCACCGTGCCAACGATGGCGTGGATGATTGCCACTTCGCTGGTGATCAGTTGCAGGAACTGCGCCCATGAAGAGCCATGCTCAAGCAGTTGCGCGCCAATGGTGTGGCTGTCGAGGCCCGTGCTGACACCGACAATAATCGGTGTGCCCACCGCGCCGAATGATACCGGCGTGCTTTGCACCAGCATGCCCATCAGCACTGCTGCCATGGCCGGGAAGCCAATCGCAACCAGCAATGGTGCGGCGATGGCCGCAGGCGTGCCGAAACCTGACGCACCCTCGATAAAGCAACCGAACAGCCACGCAATGATGATCGCCTGAATGCGGCGGTCCGGGCTGATAGTGGCGAAGCCCGAGCGAATCGCGGTGATGCCGCCGGAGTGTTTAAGGGTGTTCAGCAGCAAGATGGCGCCGAAGATAATCCACAGCAAGCCAAGGGTAATCAGCAGGCCTTGCAGGGTCGAAGCCAGAATACGGGTGAAGCTCATGTCCCAGGCCAGCAAACCAACTGCTGCGGTCAACAGGTAAACCAGAGGCATGGCGCGTTTAGCAGGCCAGCGCAGGCCGATCAGCAAAATGGCCGCGAGCAATATAGGCGAGAAAGCAAGTAAAGCGAGTACACCGGAAGTCATCTGTAATCTCCGCTCAGTAGCGCGTAGGTGTGACGTGGAGGTGCGGGCTGTTTGACGCAGCAATCATGACGAACCCCAAAGTTATTGTTATTAAGCGCCGAGTAAATTGGTAATACCAATTTACAAAGTACGGCGCTCAGGTTAAAAGTAGTGGGCTTGGCTGTCAAACCTCATGACTAAGACTTTCGTCGGATGGCGTGTTGTTGTGCGCGCAATGGTGACGATATAGGCTTGCGCTCTTGGCGCGATCCCTCGCGTTAAGTGGTCAAACCAGTAAGGATTAAGTATGGAAGTTGGACCTCTGCGTCAGCGACGTCTCAGTGATGACATCGTGGCGCAACTGGAAACCATGATTCTTGAGGGGTCACTCAAGGTTGGTGAGCGTTTGCCGGCCGAGCGAGTGCTGGCGGAACGCTTTGGCGTTTCGCGGCCGTCGTTGCGCGAAGCTATCCAGAAACTGGTCGCCAAGGGCCTGCTGGTCAGTCGTCAGGGCGGTGGCAATTATGTCGCGCAGACTTTGGGTTCAACCTTTAGCGACCCGCTTCTATTGCTGATGGAAAGCAACCCTGAAGCGCAGCGTGACTTGCTCGAGTTTCGCCATACGCTGGAAGGTTCGTGCGCTTATTACGCGGCGCTGCGCGCTACCGATCTCGACCTTGAACGTCTAAAGAAAGCCTTCGATGCGCTGCAGGATTGCTACAACCGCAGTGGCAAGGTCACCCGGGCAGAAGAGGGCGCGGCGGACGCGCAATTTCATCTGGCGATTGCCGAAGCCAGCCACAACGCCGTGTTGCTGCACACCATTCGGGGTTTGTTTGATTTGCTTAAACGCAACGTGGTGACCAACATCGGCGGCATGTATGAGCAGCGCACAGAAACCCGTGACATGCTGATCAATCAGCATCGGGCTTTATATGAGGCGATTATCGGTGGGCGTGCCGATGAGGCGCGAGCGCTGTCCAATCAGCACATTGACTATGTGCAGGAAGTGCTCGCCGAAGTGCAGCAGCAGGTGCAGCGAGAAGCCAGGGCGCAGCGCCGCTCGATCAATTGATCTGGCAGTTGTCTGGCGCCTGCGCAGTCAGGCTTTACTCTTTGCCTTTGGTGCGCATGGCGCGCTGGACTTCACGGTCGGCATCACGTTCTTTCTCGGTGTGACGCTTGTCGAAGTCTTTCTTGCCTTTCACCAGCGCAATGGTGCACTTGACCAGATGCGCCTTCCACTGAATCGACAAGGCGACGCAGGTATAGCCTTTCTGGTTGACGGCGCCAAATAGCTTTTCCAGCTCACGTTTGTTGAGCAAAAGCTTACGGGTGCGCGTCGGGTCTGCAATCACGTGGGTGCTTGCAGTGGTGAGAGGGGTTATGTGGCAACCCATCAGCCAAGCCTCGTCGTTTTTCAACAGCACGTAGCTGTCGGTCAATTGAGTCTTGCCGGCACGCATGCTTTTCACTTCCCAGCCGGCGAGCACGAGGCCTGCTTCGAACTTGGTTTCGATGAAATAGTCATGCAGCGCTTTTTTGTTAAGCGCGATGGTGTTTTCGTGCTGCTTCTTTTGTTTAGCCATAGGCGGCGCATTATAGGGAGTCGCAAGCGCTCGCGCTATCGGCTGATGCACGACAATTAATTATTTGCCTGTTGTGGGACGCATTGTACGTGGCATGCAGGGTTGAGCCGTCTCGTGTTATCTCGGACAATGCGCGATCTTTTTTTCGCATGCATAACAGGCTAGCCACACATGGCAAACGATAAAGTCTCGATTCACGGCGCTTGGGCCAGCCGCTGGGTGTTCATTTTAGCGGCCACCGGCTCGGCAGTCGGGTTGGGAAATATCTGGAAATTCCCTTACATGACGGGACTTTACGGTGGCGGAGCATTTGTTGCCATGTACCTGGTGTGCATTGCTCTGGTCGGTTTGCCGATCATGCTGGCTGAGACCTTGATTGGTCGTCGTGGCCGGCAGAGCCCGGTCAATTCGATGCGCAGTTTGGCCAAAGAATCAGGCGGTTCTCGATATTGGTCGGTTGCAGCAGTGATCGGCATGGTCGCAGCGCTGCTGATTCTGTCGTTCTACAGCGTGGTTGCAGGCTGGTCTCTGGATTACATCATCGGAATGGGGCGTGGTGATTTCAGTGGGATCACTGCCGAAGGCGCCGGTAAGGCATTCGGCGGCCTGACTGAAAATCCATGGCGTCTGACCTTGTGGCACACACTGTTTATGATCGGCACCGGTTTTGTCATCGCCAAAGGTGTGGTCGCCGGGCTTGAGCGCAGTTTACGGATCATGATGCCCATGCTCTTTGTGTTGCTGCTGATCCTGCTGGGTTACAGCTTCACCACTGGGCACTTTATGCAGGGTTTTCATTTCCTCTTCCATTTTGATCCAAGCAAGGTGCAGGGCGGGATTCTTGCGGCCATGGGCCATGCCTTCTTCACGCTCAGTGTCGGTGTCGGCTCAATCATGGTTTATGGCTCTTATATGCCGAAGAAATCTTCCATTGGCGCTACGGTGCTGACGGTTGGACTGCTCGATACCCTGGTAGCGCTGACGGCTGGCTTGGCCCTCTTCCCGATTGTGTTTGCTGCCGGGCTGGAGCCGGGCGGTGGGCCGGGGCTGATGTTTGTCACCCTGCCTATTGCCTTTGGTAATGTGGCCTTTGGTCAAGTCATGGGCTTGGTCTTTTTCGTATTGGTTGCCTTGGCCGCCTGGAGCTCGTCTATTTCGATGCTTGAGCCAGCAGTTGCTTACTTTGTTGAGCGCACCGGGCGTAGCCGTGCAGCGGTGACCAGCGCCCTGGCCTTATTTTGTTGGCTGGTGGGCATGGGCACAGTGCTATCGTTCAATGTGGGGGCCGACGCTAAGTTCTTTGTATTTGCCAAAGATGGCTTCCACCTGTTTCAGTGGGGCGCAGAAGGCGGCAAAAACTTCTTTGAGGGGATCGATTACCTCACCAGTCGTATTTTGTTGCCGATTGGTGGCTTGGCATTTGCCATGTTTGCGGGCTGGGTCATGACTCGGGACGCGGTGCGTGATGAGTTATCGATCAAAAGCCCGCTGTTGTTCAATATCGCCCTGTGGCTGGTTCGCGTTGTGGCGCCTATTGGTGTTTTGATTGTGTTTATTGCAGAACTGACAAAGTGAGAATTATGTTCGTGTTGCATGAAGTTGCCGGTTTATGAGTACGCATATTCAGCGTTCGGCGCTGCTGCCATACCCGGCGCAAGCGCTGTATGACTTGGTCAATGATGTGGCGAGCTATCCTGAGTTCCTGCCTTGGTGCTCCGCCTCTGAAGTGCTGGAAGTCAGCGACGTGCTAATGGTTGCCAGCTTGGAAGTTGCCAAGGCGGGCTTTAGCCAGCGCTTTGTTACGCGCAACACCTTGGTTCCGGGGCAATCGATCGAGCTGAATCTTGAAGATGGCCCCTTTAGCCATTTTCATGGGCGTTGGGACTTCAAGCCGCTGGGCGATAAGGCCTGTAAGATCAGCCTGGACCTGACCTTTGATTATTCAGGGTCCATCGTCCGCGCAACCCTTGGGCCGTTGTTTAATCAGGCGGCAAACACCTTGGTCGATGCGTTCTGCCAGCGCGCTAAAAATTTATACGGGTAGCCGGTTTTATGGATAGCAAAACCATTGTGGCGGAAGTTGTGTATGCCTTGGCCGATAAGCAAAAACTGCTGCGGTTGAGCCTGCCTTACGGCACCACAATGCGTCAGGCAGTCATGCAGTCGGGGATGCAGGTCCATTTTCCCGGTCTGGATTTAGCCAATAGCCCGTTGGGCATCTTTGGCAAGGCTGTGGCCAAGCCTGAAGAACGCGTGCTTGAGGATGGCGAGCGCGTAGAAATTTATCGCCCCTTGATCGCCGATCCGAAAGAAGTGCGTAAGCAACGCGCCGCGAAAGCGGCCAAGGCCAAAGAAGAGGCCGCACAAGAGTCGCTGTGAAGTCTTCTCAGGCGCTTCGAGTTGCAATACGAAGCGTTTTCGACAATGAATCAAACAACCAGATGCTCAAACACGCACAGATATTCGGATATTTGTGGCGATGAATGGTGGCCGAAAAGAGCGTCGACTACCCTGCGGGAGTAGCGCGCTGTAGGGCTTGCGTAGGGTGTGGCAACGCGAAGCTTGCCCACCATGGGCGGGCAACGCAGGGCATAAGGTTAAATGGTTTGTTCGAGCGTTTGTGGCGACGAATGGTTGCCAAATAGACCATCGACCGACGTACCAGATACAAAAAAACCGGTTTTAAACCGGTTTTTTTGTATCTGCCGTTTGGAGACCGTTATTCGGTTTCCAGCGGCTCAGGTGAAGGCACAGCAGCAGGTTCTGCGCTGTCGACGTCATCCTGGATTTGTTCCAGCAGCGAGCCCGGAGCAGGCGGCTCTTCGTCGACTTTCGGCGTATCGACCTTCGGCTGCTCCTGGTTGTCATCAGTCGGCGTGACAGTCGTCCCAGGCTCATCGCCCATGATTTCCTGGTCACGGCTGACGCCCGGCTTGAAGTCGCCGGCCAGGCCTGTGAGCTGGTCATTGTCGTCAAACACTAGACTGACGCGCTCTTGCAAGCGCTGGCGACCACCTGGCTGCATGCTGTACAGATAATCCCAGCGATTTGCATGGAATGTATCGGTGATCAGCGGGTTACCCATAATAAACCGCACTTGTTTGCGGGTCATTCCTGGGCGCAACTGGTCTATCATGTCTTGTGTAACGACATTGCCCTGTTGAATGTCGATTTTATAAACCCCGGGGAATGAACAACCGGCGAGTGCGATGAGCCCCGTAAAGGTGAGGCTGGTCAGCAGGAGCTTGGTTTTTTGCATCGGTGCGTGACTTCCACTATCTTGGCTGGGCAACGTAAACCCCGATCATACCCGTAATAAGGGAAGCTGCGAAACCGCTTCCTCGAGAAAGCAGACCATGGTTGAAAATAACGAACTACGCAAGGTTGGCCTGAAAGTAACCCTACCACGGGTTAAAATCCTGCAAATGCTGGACAATGCAGGTCAACGCCACATGAGTGCAGAAGATGTCTACAAGTCGCTGATGGAGGCGGGTGAGGACGTTGGTTTGGCCACTGTTTATCGGGTGTTGACGCAATTTGAGGCCGCAGGCCTGGTTGTTCGTCATAACTTTGATGGCGGCCATGCAGTGTTTGAATTGGCTGACGGCGGCCACCACGACCATATGGTGTGTATGGAGACGGGTGAGGTTATCGAGTTCTTCGATAGCGAGATCGAAAAACGTCAAAAAGAAATTGTAGCTGAGCATGGTTTTGAGCTCGTCGATCACAATTTGGTGCTCTACGTGCGTAAAAAGACCTGAGGAATTTTGCGGGGAGCTCCGTGAATTTCCATCACCACGCGGGCAGTTTGCGCGGGTGATTAAAAAAGGCGACCCGTTGGTCGCCTTTTTTGTGGTTTTTTTCAGGCCTGGGCGCTGCTGACCATTTGTCGGGCGTGGGCGATGGACTCGTCGGTCAGGTCGACGCCGCCGAGCATCCGGGCGATCTCTTCAACCCGTTGGTCGTTGCTGAGCTTGCTGACGGCGGTGCGTGTGGCGTCATTGCCACGGGCCTTGTGCACGAACAGGTGCTGATGGCCTTGCGCAGCCACCTGCGGCAGGTGGGTCACGGTCAGGACTTGGCCGCGACCGCCCAAGCGGCGTAGCAGTTGGCCGACGACTTCAGCCGTGGGGCCACCAATGCCCACGTCGACTTCGTCGAAGACCAGGGTTGGCACCCGCGAGGTTTGTGCGGTGATCACCTGAATCGCCAAGCTGATGCGCGACAGTTCACCGCCCGATGCCACTTTGGCCAGGGCTTTGAGTGGCTGGCCGGGGTTGGCGCTGACTAAAAACTCAACCTGTTCCATGCCATTGGCATGGGGCTCTGGGTTGGGGCTGACCTGAAGTTTAATGCTGAAGCGGCCACCGGGCATGCCCAGGGTTTGCATTTCCTTCTCTACCGCTTTGCCGAGTTTTTCCGAAGCCTTGTTGCGCAGGCGGCTAAGTTCGCTGGCCTTTTGCTGGTAATGGCGTTCAAAAGCGCCGAGCTCTTCGCTCAGGCGCTCGGCGGCTTGGTCGTCGGCATTCAGGCTTTCCAGTTCATCGAACAATTGCTGCTGCATGTGCGGCAATTGATCAGGCTGGATACGGTGCTTACGGGCCAAGGTATAGATGGCATCAAGGCGTTCCTCGAGGGTTTGCAGGCGCTCGGGATCGGCATCGAAGTGATCGATAAAACGGTTGAGTTCGCCGACCGCCTCTTCAACTTGAATTTGTGCATTGGCGAGCATATTACTCGCCTCTGTCAGTGCGCCGGGCTGGCCTTGAAAGCCGCTCAGACGGTTGAGACTGCCGGTGAGGGCGGATAACACGTTGCCCGCGTCGCTATCGCTGCACAGCTCCAATACCTGACGGCAAGCGCCGAGCAAGCTCTCGGCATTGGTCAGGTTTTTGTGTTCTTGCTCAAGCTGTTCCAACTCGTTATCCACCAGCGCCAGGTTATCCATTTCTTCCAGCTGATAGCTGAGCAGTTGATGGCGCGCGCGTTGTTCATCGCCAATGCTGGAGATGCGTTCCAGTTCGCTCCTGGTCTGCTTCCAGCGCTGTGCGGCCAGGGAGACCTGGCGGGCGAGGTCTTGGCTGCCGGCGAATTCATCGAGCAGGCGCCTATGGGTTTCGGCTTTGAGCAACGATTGGTGCTCATGCTGGCTATGGATATCGATCAGCAACTCGCCAAGGGCTTTTAAATCGGCTTGCGGGCAGGGCGATCCGTTGATGTAGCCACGCGAGCGGCCTTCAGCGGTGATCACCCGGCGCAAGATACACGGCCCGTCGTGGTCCAGGTCGCGCTCAGCCAGCCAGGTGCGCGCCTCGGGGATGTCGTCCAGATCGAAACTGGCGAGAATGTCTGCTTTATCGGCACCGGGGCGTACTACACCGCTGTCTGCGCGGTCGCCGAGTGTCAGTCCGAGTGCATCGAGCATGATTGATTTGCCGGCACCGGTCTCGCCGCTGATCACGCTCATGCCGCGCTCCAGCTCTAGGTCGAGATGTTCAACGATTGCGTAATTGTGTACGGACAGGTGCACCAGCATGGCTCGGTCTCCGAGGTGTATGACATGGTTATTTATACAGTAGTTTTTTCCTTGCTGGCAATATCCTTCTCAGGCGTGTGTGTAATCTTGCGCTTTTGCCAGCGGTTAACCCTTGAAGCGCCGGAAACCGCCCCCATATACCTGTGCAGAAGCGTGAATTAAGACTCACGCCAGTTATTTAGAGGAGAAATGAGGCATGGCTGACGAACAGACCCTGGATACGCAGATTCCCGAGGCAGATGCAGCAGTAGATGCAGCGCCGGGTGATGAACTGGCTGCTCGCGTGCAAACGCTGGAAGAGCAGTTGGCAGCTGCGCAGGATCAATCGCTGCGCATGGCTGCTGACCTGCAAAACGTTCGCCGTCGCGCAGATCAGGATGTTGAAAAGGCGCACAAGTTTGCCTTGGAAAAATTTGCCAATGACTTGTTGCCGGTCGTCGACAGTCTGGAACGTGGCCTTGAGCTGTCGAGCCCGGATGACGACGCGATCAAAGCAGTGCGTGAAGGCATGGAACTGACCCTGAAGCTGTTTCGCGACACGCTGTCGCGTCATCAGCTTGAAGCGATCGACCCGCATGGCCAGCCATTCAACCCTGAGTTGCATCAGGCGATGGCCATGCAGGAAAGCGAAAACCTGGAACCAAACAGTGTGATTCAGGTGTTCCAGAAGGGTTATCAGCTGCACGGTCGCCTATTGCGTCCGGCGATGGTTGTCGTGAGCAAGGCACCTGCCGCGCCGACACCATCAATTGATGAAAAGGCTTGAAATTAAATTTTCAGCCCCCATTAAACAGTCAAGCGTTTTAGTGCTGCCGCAGCTGACTCAAAGTCGGCGCGGAATTATCAAAGTTTCGGGAGAGTAATCATGGGTAAAATTATCGGTATTGACCTGGGGACAACCAACTCCTGCGTCTCCGTTCTTGAAAACGGCAAAGCTAAAGTTATTGAAAACGCCGAAGGCGCGCGCACCACTCCATCGATCATTGCTTATGCAAATGATGGCGAAATCCTGGTGGGCCAGTCGGCTAAGCGTCAAGCAGTGACCAATCCGCACAACACCCTGTACGCGGTGAAGCGTTTGATCGGTCGTCGTTTTGACGAAGAAGTTGTACAGAAAGACATCCAGATGGTGCCGTACAAAATTGTCAAAGCTGACAACGCGGACGCTTGGGTTCAAGTAAACGATCAGAAAATGGCGCCGCCACAGATCTCGGCTGAAATCTTGAAAAAGATGAAGAAAACCGCCGAAGACTACCTGGGCGAAGCGGTAACTGAAGCGGTAATTACCGTTCCGGCTTACTTCAACGACAGCCAGCGTCAAGCAACCAAGGACGCCGGCCGTATTGCGGGTCTGGATGTTAAGCGAATCATCAACGAACCGACCGCAGCCGCTCTGGCTTACGGTATGGACAAGGCTAAAGGCGACCACACTGTCATCGTTTATGACTTGGGTGGCGGTACCTTCGACGTTTCGGTTATCGAAATTGCCGAAGTTGATGGCGAGCACCAGTTCGAAGTGTTGGCGACCAACGGTGACACCTTCCTCGGTGGTGAGGACTTTGACATCCGCTTGATCGACTACCTCGTTGACGAATTCAAGAAAGAAAGCGGCATGAACCTCAAGGGTGATCCGCTGGCGATGCAGCGTCTGAAAGAAGCTGCTGAAAAAGCCAAGATCGAGTTGTCTTCAAGCCAGCAGACTGACGTCAACCTGCCGTACATCACTGCAGATGCGTCCGGTCCTAAGCACTTGAACGTGAAAATCTCGCGTTCGAAGCTGGAGTCGCTGGTTGAAGACCTGGTTCAGCGCACAATCGAGCCTTGCCGCATCGCGTTGAAAGATGCTGGTGTGGACGTTGGCGCGATCAACGACGTGATTCTGGTCGGTGGTCAGACCCGTATGCCTTTGGTGCAGAAGTTGGTGACTGACTTCTTCGGCAAAGAAGCGCGTAAAGACGTTAACCCGGACGAAGCGGTTGCCATGGGCGCTGCAATTCAGGGTGCTGTGCTGGCGGGTGACGTTAAGGACGTATTGCTGCTCGACGTATCGCCTCTGACCCTGGGTATTGAAACCATGGGCGGCGTGATGACTGCGTTGATCGAAAAGAACACCACGATTCCGACCAAGAAGTCGCAAGTGTTCTCGACCGCCGATGACAACCAAGGCGCTGTGACTATTCACGTGCTGCAGGGCGAGCGTAAGCAAGCTTCGCAGAACAAGTCGCTGGGCAAGTTCGATCTGGCTGAGATTCCACCTGCTCCACGCGGCGTGCCGCAGATCGAAGTGACCTTCGATATCGATGCCAACGGCATCCTGCACGTAGGCGCCAAAGACAAGGCGACTGGCAAAACCCAGTCGATCGTGATCAAGGCGAACTCGGGTCTGTCCGAGGAAGAAATCGAGCAAATGGTGCGTGACGCCGAAGCTAACGCTGACGAAGACCGCAAGTTCGAAGAGATGGCAACTGCACGCAACCAGGGCGACCAACTGGTTCACGCAAGCCGCAAAATGATCACCGAGGCTGGCGACAAAGCCACTGAGGAAGAGAAAGCGGCCATCGAGAAAGCCATTGGCGAGCTCGAAGTTGCAGTCAAAGGCGACAGCAAAGAAGAGATCGACGCTAAAGTGGCGGCACTTTCGGAAGCGACTGCACCTCTGGCGCAGAAGATGTATGCCGAGCAGCCACAGCCGGGCGCTGAAGCCCAGCCAGAAAGCAACGATCAGAACGCTGGCGATGACGTTGTTGATGCTGAGTTTGAAGAAGTCAAAGACAACAAGTAAGCGCACGCTTGCTAGGTGCATCCCCGGTGTTTTCGTGGATGCACCAAGGCTCCAGCCGGTTGTGGCGTGAGTCATAACCTGTATGATCCGCCGCGCGGGAGCTTGCTCCCGCGTTGGCGTGTCTGGAGGGAATGATTTGCAAGGCGTTAATCAGAGACGCAGGTGCGATAGCTTATTAACGATTTGTTTGAGGTGTTGAGGATTTATGTCTAAACGTGACTATTACGAGGTGCTCGGTGTTGAGCGCGGCGCCAGCGAAGCTGAGCTGAAGAAAGCTTACCGACGCCTGGCGATGAAGCATCACCCGGACCGTAATCCTGACGATAAAGTCTCGGAAGACAAGTTCAAGGAAGCCAACGAGGCTTACGAAGTGCTGTCTGATTCGAGCAAGCGTGCCGCTTATGACCAATACGGTCATGCAGGTGTAGACCCGCAAATGGGTGGCGCCGGTGCCGGCGGTGCAGGTTTCGGTGGGGCGAATTTTTCCGATATTTTCGGTGATGTATTCAGTGACTTCTTCGGTGGCGCTGCAGGTGCTGGCGGTCGGGGTCGTGGTGGTGCGCAGCGCGGTAGCGATCTGCGTTACACCCTTGAACTGGATCTCGAAGAGGCTGTGCGCGGCACTACGGTGACCATTCGCGTGCCGACCTTGGCTAACTGCAAGACCTGCGACGGCTCGGGTGCCAAGAAGGGCACCACGCCTGTGACCTGTACCACCTGTGGCGGTATTGGCCAGGTGCGCATGCAGCAGGGCTTCTTCTCGGTGCAGCAGACCTGCCCGCGTTGCCACGGCAGCGGCAAGATGATCACTGACCCTTGTGGCGATTGCCATGGTCAGGGGCGTGTTGAAGAGCACAAGACGCTGTCGGTTAAAGTGCCGGCGGGTGTTGATACGGGCGACCGTATCCGTCTCTCGGGTGAAGGTGAAGCGGGCGCCATGGGTGGCCCGGCAGGCGACCTGTATGTGGTGGTGAATGTGCGCGAGCACGCGATCTTCCAGCGTGACGGCAAGCACCTGTATTGTGAAGTGCCGATCAGCTTTGCCGATGCGGCGCTGGGTGGCGAATTGGAAGTACCGACACTGGATGGTCGGGTCAAGCTGAAGATTCCGGAAGGTACGCAAACCGGTAAGCTGTTCCGCCTGCGTGGCAAGGGTGTTGCACCCGTGCGTGGCGGTGGCGCCGGCGACTTGATGTGCCGTGTAGCCGTTGAGACCCCGGTCAAGCTTGATCGTCGTCAGCGTGAATTGCTTGAAGAGTTCCGCAAGTCGATCGACGGCGATAGCTCGCACTCGCCGAAAGCCAATGGCTGGTTCGAAGGTGTGAAGCGTTTCTTCGGCGACCTGTAACGGTTACAGAAGTAGTACGCTGAGTAACTTCCTAAGGAGCCTTTGAAAAATGTAGCGAGCGACGGGAGTGCGAGGCGAGAAGGTGCGAGAAAGCGGAGTTTACTGCAGTAAATGAGCATTTGATTCGCATGGCTCACCCCTTCGGGGCCGTACTAAAGTACGTTCAGCCTAAAGGCTGTGAGCAGCTTTTCAACACGGCAATACCTAGCGCAGTAGTTTTTCAGGGGTTCCTAAAGGCCGGGTGGCGTGGTCATCCGGCCTTTATGTTTTCAGATTGGAGCAGATTGATATGCAACGTATTGCCGTGATGGGCGCCGCTGGGCGTATGGGGAAAACCCTGATTGAAGCGGTTCAACAGGCGGATGGCGCAAGCCTGAGCGCAGCAGTTGATCGCCCGGATAGCAGTCTGGTGGGCGCCGATGTTGGCGAGTTGATCGCCGTTGGCAAGATCGGCGTAGCGCTATCGGGCGATTTGAGCGCCGTGCTCGATGATTTCGATGTGTTGATCGACTTCACCCATCCAACCGTCACCCTGAAAAACCTTGAGATCTGCCGCAAGGCGGGCAAGGCGATGATCATCGGCACCACGGGTTTCAGCGTTGAAGAAAAGCAGTTGCTCAGTGAAGCGGGCAAGCAGATCCCAATCGTCTTCGCGGCTAACTTCAGTGTTGGCGTCAACCTGTGTCTGAAGTTGCTCGACACCGCAGCACGGGTGCTGGGTGATGAGGTTGATATCGAAATCATTGAAGCCCATCACCGGCACAAAGTGGATGCGCCATCTGGCACCGCTGTGCGCATGGGCGAAGTGGTTGCCAAAGCCCTGGGTCGTGATCTGGAAAAGGTTGCAGTCTATGGTCGTGAAGGCCAGACAGGTGCCCGTGAGCGCGAGACTATCGGCTTTGCCACTGTGCGCGCGGGTGATGTAGTGGGTGATCACACCGTATTGTTCGCCGCAGAGGGCGAGCGGGTGGAAATCACCCATAAAGCCTCAAGCCGTATGACCTTTGCCAAGGGCGCCGTGCGCGCTGCTTTATGGCTTAAAGACAAGCCTGCTGACTTATACGATATGCAGGATGTTTTAGGTTTGAATTGAGCCACTCGATCAGCGGCAGGGAATCGATGAATTTTTAGCGCAAGTTGGGTGGACCAAAAAGCCACCTTCCTGTAAGCTTTCTGCTTTAGTGTGCCCACTAAAAGTTACGCAGAATGAATTCATAAAAAAAGCGGGATGACGGTTCACACGTCATCCCGCTTTTTTACAATCTGCGTTTGCTTCAAGCTTTGATCTTCGGAGGTTTTCTTGAGTAAGCCAGCCCCTAAAGCTGCCATTTTGGCTCTTGCTGATGGCAGCATTTTTCGTGGCGAGGCCATCGGTGCCGATGGCCATACAATCGGTGAGGTGGTTTTCAACACCGCCATGACCGGCTATCAGGAAATCCTTACCGATCCTTCCTATGCCCAGCAAATCGTTACCCTGACTTACCCGCATATCGGCAATACCGGCATTACGCCGGAGGACGCTGAATCGAATCGCGTTTGGGCAGCCGGTCTGATTATTCGTGATCTGCCGCTGATCGCCAGTAACTGGCGCAGCAAGCAGCCGCTCGATGAATACCTGAAAGAAAACGGCACTGTCGCCATCGCCGGTCTCGACACCCGTCGCCTGACACGCATTCTGCGTGAAAAAGGCTCGCAAAATGGCTGCATCTTGGTCGGCGACGACGCCACTGAAGAAAAAGCCCTCGAATTGGCGCGTAGCTTCCCTGGCTTGAAGGGTATGGATCTGGCTAAAGTCGTCAGTTGCACTGAGCAGTACGAATGGCGCTCGACCGTTTGGGATCTGAAAACCGACAGCCACGCTGAAGTGCCTGCCAGTGAACTGCCTTATCACGTGGTCGCGTTCGACTACGGGGTCAAGCTGAACATCCTGCGCATGCTGGTCGCTCGCGGCTGCCGAGTGACGGTTGTGCCGGCGCAAACGCCAGCCAGCGAAGTCTTGGCGATGAATCCAGACGGTGTGTTCCTGTCCAATGGCCCGGGTGATCCTGAGCCGTGCGACTACGCCATCGCGGCGATCAAGGACGTATTGGAAACCGAGATTCCGGTTTTCGGTATCTGCCTTGGCCACCAGCTGCTCGCGCTGGCCTCAGGTGCCAAAACCATGAAAATGGGCCACGGCCATCACGGTGCCAACCACCCGGTACAAGACCTCGATTCAGGCGTGGTGATGATTACCAGCCAGAACCACGGCTTTGCGGTGGATGAGTCGACCTTGCCAGGCAATGTTCGGGCAATTCACAAGTCGCTGTTCGATGGCACCCTGCAGGGCATCGAGCGTACCGACAAAGTTGCGTTTAGCTTCCAGGGTCACCCTGAAGCAAGCCCAGGTCCGAACGACGTCGCGCCACTGTTTGACCGCTTCATCGAAGCCATGGCCAAGCGCCGCTAAGCCTGCTGACTGTGACCAACGGATTCGAGTGAGTAAAAATGCCAAAACGTACTGATATAAAAAGCATCCTGATCCTCGGCGCCGGCCCGATTGTTATCGGCCAGGCCTGCGAGTTTGATTATTCCGGTGCTCAAGCCTGTAAAGCGCTTAAAGAAGAGGGTTTCCGGGTCATCCTGGTGAACTCCAACCCAGCCACGATCATGACCGATCCGTCGATGGCGGATGCCACCTACATCGAGCCGATCAAGTGGTCGACTGTGGCCAAGATCATCGAGAAAGAGCGTCCAGATGCACTGCTGCCAACCATGGGCGGCCAGACTGCACTGAACTGCGCACTCGATCTTGAGAAGCACGGTGTGCTGGAAAAGTTCGGCGTCGAAATGATCGGCGCCAATGCTGACACCATCGACAAGGCTGAAGACCGTTCACGCTTTGACAAGGCGATGAAAGACATCGGCTTGGCGTGCCCGGTTTCCGGTATTGCGCACAGCATGGAAGAGTCCTACGCGGTTCTCGAAAAGGTCGGCTTTCCGTGCATCATTCGACCGTCCTTCACCATGGGCGGCACCGGTGGCGGTATTGCTTACAACCGTGAAGAGTTCGAAGAAATCTGTGCCCGCGGTCTTGACCTGTCACCGACCCGCGAGCTGTTGATCGACGAATCATTGATCGGTTGGAAAGAATACGAAATGGAGGTTGTCCGCGATAAGAAGGACAACTGCATTATCGTCTGCACCATTGAGAACTTTGACCCGATGGGCGTGCACACCGGTGACTCGATCACTGTTGCGCCGGCGCAAACCCTGACTGACAAAGAATTCCAGATTCTGCGTAACGCCTCCCTGGCTGTTCTGCGCGAAATCGGCGTTGAGACCGGTGGTTCGAACGTACAGTTCGGCATTTGCCCGAACACCGGCCGTATGGTCGTGATCGAGATGAACCCGCGTGTATCGCGGTCCTCGGCACTGGCATCGAAAGCCACCGGCTTCCCGATTGCTAAAATCGCAGCCAAGCTGGCGGTCGGCTACACCCTCGATGAGCTGTCCAACGACATCACTGGCGGTCGTACCCCTGCGTCGTTCGAGCCCGCTATCGACTACGTCGTGACCAAGATCCCACGCTTCGCCTTCGAGAAATTCCCGAAAGCCGACGCCCGTCTGACCACCCAGATGAAGTCAGTTGGGGAAGTCATGGCCATCGGTCGCACCTTCCAGGAGTCCTTGCAGAAAGCTTTGCGCGGTCTGGAAGTGGGCGTGGCGGGTCTTGATCCGAAGCTCGATTTGAAAGACCCGGAAAGCGAAAGCACGCTCAAGCGTGAGTTGATTGTGCCGGGTGCAGATCGCATCTGGTTTATCGGCGATGCCTTCCGTGCAGGCAAGACGGTCGAAGAAGTGTTCGCCCTGACCAATATTGATGAGTGGTTCCTGGTGCAGATCGAAGATCTGATCAAGGATGAAGAGCGCATCAAGACTCAGGGCCTGACCAGCATCGACCGTGATGTAATGTTCAAGCTCAAGCGCAAAGGTTTCTCTGATGCGCGCCTGGCCAAGCTGCTGGGTGTGACCGAGAAGAACCTGCGCAGCCACCGCCACAAGTTGAAGGTGCTGCCGGTTTACAAGCGCGTTGACACCTGTGCTGCCGAGTTCGCCACAGACACCGCTTATATGTACTCGACCTACGAGGAAGAGTGCGAGGCGAACCCGTCGAGCCGCGACAAGATCATGATCCTCGGCGGCGGTCCAAACCGTATTGGCCAAGGTATCGAGTTCGACTATTGCTGCGTACATGCGGCGCTGGCGATGCGTGAAGACGGGTACGAGACCATCATGGTCAACTGCAACCCGGAAACCGTATCGACCGACTACGACACCTCTGATCGCTTGTACTTCGAGCCAGTAACCCTGGAAGACGTGCTTGAGATCGTCCGTGTCGAGCAGCCTAAAGGTGTGATCGTGCAGTACGGCGGGCAAACCCCGCTAAAACTGTGCCGCGCCCTTGAAGAGGCAGGCGTGCCGATTATCGGCACCAGCCCGGATGCTATCGACCGTGCCGAAGACCGTGAGCGCTTCCAGCAAATGGTTGAGCGTCTGAACCTGCGTCAGCCGCCAAACGCCACAGCGCGTAGCGAAGACGAAGCCTTTGCCGCCTCGAAAACCATCGGTTACCCGCTGGTTGTGCGTCCGTCCTATGTGTTGGGCGGCCGTGCCATGGAAATCGTTTATCAGGAAGACGAACTGCGCCGCTATATGCGTGAAGCGGTTCAGGTCTCCAACGACAGCCCAGTGCTGCTCGATCACTTCCTCAACTGCGCAATCGAAGTCGATATCGATGCGGTCAGCGATGGCGAGCAAGTGGTGATTGGCGCAATCATGCAGCACATTGAGCAAGCGGGTGTTCACTCCGGTGACTCTGCCTGTTCGCTGCCGCCATACTCGCTGCCAGCGCACATCCAGGACGAGATTCGTGATCAGGTCAAGAAAATGGCCCTTGAACTCAACGTCATTGGTTTGATGAACGTGCAGATGGCCGTGCAGGGCGAGGACATCTTCGTTATTGAAGTGAACCCGCGTGCATCGCGTACTGTGCCGTTTGTCTCCAAGTGCATCGGCGAGTCGCTGGCTAAAGTTGCAGCGCGCGTGATGGCGGGCAAGACCTTGGCCGAGATCGGCTTCACCAAGGAAATCATTCCACCGTTCTTCAGTGTCAAGGAAGCGGTGTTCCCGTTCGCCAAGTTCCCGGGTGTTGACCCGATCCTCGGCCCGGAAATGAAATCCACCGGTGAAGTCATGGGCGTTGGCGATAGCTTCGGCGAAGCCTTTGCCAAGGCTCAACTGGGTGCGAGCGAAATTCTGCCGAACTCAGGCTGCGCTTTTATCAGTGTGCGTGATGATGACAAGCCGCAAGCGGCTGACGTTGCACGTGACCTGATTTCGCTGGGTTTCGAAGTTGTGGCCACCGCAGGCACTGCTAAAGTGATCGAGGCTGCGGGCTTGCCTGTGCGCCGCGTCAACAAGGTGACTGAAGGTCGTCCGCATGTTGTCGATATGATCAAGAATGACGAAGTCACGCTGATCATCAATACCACTGAGGGGCGTCAGTCGATTGCTGACTCTTACTCGATCCGTCGTAACGCTCTGCAACACCGGATCTGCTGCACAACCACCCTGGCGGCGGGTGCAGCAATCTGTGAAGCGCTGAAGTTTGGTCCAGAGAAGACCGTGCGCCGCTTGCAGGATCTCCATGCAGGAATCAAGGCATGACTAAATACCCAATGACAGTCCAGGGCGCTCGCGCCCTGGAAGAAGAACATTTGCACCTGACCAAGGTGGTGCGTCCCAAGCTCAGCGAAGACATCGGTACTGCGCGTGAGCTGGGCGACCTCAAGGAAAACGCTGAATACCATGCTGCTCGTGAGCAGCAGGGTATGGTTGAGGCGCGTATCCGTGATATCGAAGGGCGCATGCAGAATGCCCAGATCATCGATGTCACGGCCATCCCTCACACCGGCAAGGTAATCTTTGGCACCACCGTTGAGATCGCCAACTGCGAAACCGATGAAAGCGTGACCTACCAGATCGTCGGTGACGACGAGGCTAATATCAAGCAGGGCAAGCTTTCGGTGAGTTCCCCTATTGCTCGCGCCTTGATCGGCAAGGAAGAGGGTGATGTCGCCGTGGTTAAAACCCCGAGCGGTATGATTGAGTACGAAATTGTCGAAGTCCGTCATATTTAAGTCGGGTGATGCGCGGGCAGTTCCGCAAGGGGCTGTCTCGCGACTGAATGCGGGCTCGATCAGTTGGCTAATCGCCCAGACGTTCTGGGTGGGTGGAATTTGGCTGCTGCAATTTCTGGTGATGCCAGCGCTGTCCAAGCTGGGGCTGGCGCCGCTACTGATTGATGATTTGGACAATTCCCTGAAGCCCTTGTTGATAGGGTTGGCGGGATGCTGTGCGGTATTGCAGGTGTTTGTGCTGATTGCGGCGGATGGTTTATCCAGCGTGTGGCGCGACATTCGCGGGCAGTTGCTGCTCACGGTGTTGTTGATGGTTGCGGGCTACTTTGCCGTGCACTGGCTTGGCGTTCAGGCGCCACGCTGGCAGTTGTTCAATTATATGGTATTGGCGTTCTGTGGCTTGCTGCTGGTGCTGCAACCAGTGCCCGGTAAGCGCGCTTGACGCTTGCTTGATCCATCCACCTCCAGTTGTGGTGGATGGTCGAGCGTTACGCATCAGCCGTGATGACGGTGGATGTTCGACAGGTTTTTATTGACTTTCGGGTTTTTGCGGTAGATCAGCGCCATTTTGCCGATGATCTGTACCAATTCAGCGTTGACCGACTTGCACAGTTCATTGATCGCAGTGATACGGTCTTCGCGCTCAGTGATGCGGACCTGTACCTTGATCAGCTCATGATCGTTAATTGCGCGCTCTAGTTCGGCTAGAACGCCCTCGGTCAAACCGTTATCGGCAACCATTACTACCGGTTTCAGGTGGTGGCCGATAGACTTGTATTGTTTCTTCTGCTCTTGAGTGAGCGGCATAATCTGAACCCTGCGTTTGATCTGGTGAATAATATGGTGCTCAGTTTACCCGAGCGCTTTAATGCTCGCCCAGAAATTCACACATGTTATTAGAGGTGCCACGTGGCGCGTTCCAAAACTAGCCAGCGTTGGCTGAAAGAACACTTCGATGATCCTTACGTCAAAATGGCGCAAAGGGACGGCTATCGTTCGCGAGCCAGTTACAAGTTGCTGGAAATACAGGAAAAAGACCGAATCCTTCGGCCCGGTATGACCGTGGTCGATTTGGGCGCCGCGCCCGGTGGCTGGTCACAGGTCACAAGTCGGGTGATTGGCGACAAGGGCACTTTGATCGCATCCGACATCCTGGAAATGGACAGCATCCCCGATGTGACCTTTATCCAGGGCGATTTTACCGAGGATGAAGTGTTCGCGCAGATTCTGGAAGCCATCGGAAATAATCCGGTAGACCTTGTGATTTCCGATATGGCCCCCAATATGAGTGGAGTAAGGACAGCAGATCAGGCCCGTGCAATGTATTTGTGCGAACTGGCGCTGGACTTGTCTGCGCGGGTGCTCAAACCGGGTGGTGATTTTTTGATCAAAATCTTCCATGGCGAAGGTTTCGATACCTACCACAAGCAGGTGCGTGAAATGTTTGAGAAGGTGCAAATGCGCAAGCCTTTATCTTCTCGTGACCGTTCACGTGAGCAGTACATGCTCGGCCGCGGTTTTCGCGGTAATTAATCGGCCTGAGAGACTGGTGCTATGAAACCAAGGTCTAGGTTGCCAGTCTTAACTGGGTAGTATGTTGTGTTGCGTGACTGAAGAATTTCGCGAGTCGCCACTGGCGGTTCATAAAGGGTTACAGACGGTGCCTGCAACAAAGGGGCGTTGTGTAGTAAGTTAGATCGGTAAATAACTGGTCGTCATGCGAGGCATGCTCGCGCACGGGCTTGCTTCAGAGGGTAGGTAATTGAACGACATGGCAAAGAATCTGATCTTGTGGCTAATCATTGCGGCGGTTTTAGTGACCGTGATGAATAATTTTTCCAGTCCGAACGAGTCGAACAAGCTCAATTATTCTGAGTTTATTCAGCAGGTTCAAGAGGGCGAAGTTAAGCGTGTGACGGTTGATGGCTACATCATCAGCGGTGTGCACACTGACGGCAGCTCGTTTGAAACCGTGCGTCCGGCTATTCAGGATAATGGCCTGATTAAAGACTTGATCGACAATAAGGTCGATATCGTCGGCAAGCAGCCAGAGCGTCAGAGCATTTGGACTCAGTTGCTGGTTGCCAGCTTCCCGATCCTGGTGATCATTGCCGTGTTCATGTTCTTCATGCGCCAGATGCAAGGCGGTGCCGGCGGTAAAGGCGGCCCGATGAGCTTTGGTAAAAGCAAGGCGCGTCTGCTGTCTGAAGACCAGGTCAAGACAACCTTCGCTGACGTCGCTGGTTGCGACGAGGCCAAGGAAGAAGTCAGTGAGCTGGTCGAGTTCCTGCGTGATCCAGGCAAGTTCCAGCGCCTCGGCGGTCGGATTCCGCGTGGCGTGCTGATGGTTGGTTCGCCGGGTACCGGTAAAACCTTGCTGGCCAAAGCCGTTGCCGGTGAAGCCAAGGTGCCATTTTTCACGATTTCCGGTTCTGACTTCGTCGAAATGTTCGTCGGTGTCGGTGCGTCGCGCGTTCGTGACATGTTCGAACAGGCCAAGAAGCATGCGCCGTGCATCATCTTTATCGATGAGATCGACGCTGTCGGTCGCCACCGTGGCGCTGGCATGGGTGGTGGTCACGATGAGCGTGAACAAACGCTGAACCAATTGCTGGTTGAGATGGACGGTTTTGAAGCCAATGACGGCATCATCGTGATTGCAGCTACCAACCGTCCAGACGTACTCGACCCTGCGTTGCTGCGTCCAGGCCGTTTCGACCGTCAGGTTGTTGTGGGTCTGCCAGACATTCGTGGTCGTGAGCAGATCCTTAAAGTCCATATGCGCAAAGTGCCAATGGGCGAAGACGTCAATGCCGCTGTGATTGCCCGTGGTACGCCAGGCTTCTCCGGTGCCGACCTGGCTAACCTGGTCAACGAAGCATCGCTGTTTGCGGCGCGTTCGGGCAAGCGCTTGGTTGAGATGAAAGAATTCGAGCTGGCTAAAGACAAGATCATGATGGGCGCTGAGCGCAAAACCATGGTTATGTCGGATAAAGAAAAGCTCAACACCGCTTATCACGAAGCTGGCCACGCAATTGTCGGTCGCCTGGTGCCTGAGCATGACCCGGTCTACAAGGTGTCGATCATTCCGCGTGGTCGTGCGCTGGGTGTGACCATGTTCTTGCCTGAGGAAGACCGTTACAGCCTGAGCAAGCGTGCGCTGATCAGTCAGATCTGCTCGTTGTTCGGCGGTCGTATCGCTGAAGAAATGACCCTGGGCTTCGATGGCGTCACCACGGGTGCTTCGAATGACATCATGCGTGCCACGCAATTGGCGCGGAACATGGTGACCAAGTGGGGCTTGTCGGAAAAGCTCGGCCCGTTGATGTATGCCGAAGAAGAAGGCGAAGTCTTTTTGGGTCGCAGCATGGGCAGTCAAAGCAGCAATATCTCTGGCGATACCGCCAAGCTGATTGACGAAGAAATTCGCAGCATCATTGATAGCTGCTACGACACTGCCAAGCGCATGCTTGAAGAGAACCGCGACAAGCTTGAAGCCATGGCTGAAGCCTTGATGAAGTATGAAACCATCGACGCTCAGCAGATCGAAGACATCATGAGTGGTCGTCCACCGCGTGAACCACGTGACTGGACGGGCGGTGGTAATGCAGGCACGCCGGTTGATCCAAGCCTGGATACGCCGAATCTGGAAAAGCCCGAATCGCCTGAGAAGCCGATTGGTGGTCCCGCAGCAGACGTTTAAGCCTCTGCCGCTGGATTGAGTAAAGCGCGCCGGAATACTTCGTTGAGGGGTATTCCGGCGTTTTGCTTTAGGGCTCAGTCGATTTGGCTGTTCAGGAAAAGTTGCTCGCTGGGAAAGGCGGGGTAAAATGCGTGGCTTGAGTCGCTCAAGGTTTTTTCAGGTATTCGATGACCCTAAAGCAAAATTTTAGTCCGCTGCCTTGTGGTAGCCGGCAGCTTGATCTGTCCCGCACTCAGGTGATGGGCATCCTAAATGTCACGCCTGATTCGTTTTCCGATGGTGGACGCTTTAGTCAGCGTGATGCTGCTTTGCGTCACGCTGAGGCGATGTGCCGGGCAGGCGCTACGCTGATAGATATCGGCGGTGAGTCCACCCGTCCGGGCGCGCTGCTTGTGACTGCTGAGCAAGAGCTTGAGCGTGTCGCACCTGTGGTAGAGGCGATCGCCGCTGAGCTGGATGTGATTATTTCAGTGGATACCTCCGCGCCTGAGGTCATGCTTGAGGCTGGGCGTCTAGGCGCTGGGCTGATCAATGATGTTCGTTCATTGCAGCGTGAAGGTGCGTTGGCGGCCGCGGCAGCTACAGGTTTGCCTGTATGCCTGATGCATATGCGTGGTGAGCCCACGACCATGCAGCAGAATCCGCAATACCCCGATGTGGTGGCAGAGGTGGAGGGGTTCTTGCGAGAGCGTATGCAGGCTTGTGTGGCGGCAGGCATAAGCTTCGATAAGCTGTTGCTGGACCCCGGATTTGGTTTTGCTAAAACCCTTGAGCACAACCTGGGCTTGTTCAGGCATATGGAGGTGCTCCATGACCTGGGGCGGCCACTATTGGTAGGCGTCTCGCGTAAAAGTATGATTGGTCGGGTGCTGGGTCGTGAGGTTGATGGCCGTCTGCCTGGCAGTCTGGCGCTTGCAGCCCTTGCAGTGACAAAGGGTGCGCACATCCTGCGGGTGCATGATGTAGCAGAAACAGTTGATGTGGTACGGATGATTGCTGCGGTTGAAACTGCAGAATAACTATTTAGGGAAGACGATATATGGCACGTAAATATTTTGGCACTGACGGTATTCGTGGCCGTGTAGGCGATTATCCAATTACCCCTGAGTTTATGCTCAAGCTTGGCTGGGCGGCGGGTATGGCATTTCGTAAGCAGGGTGTTTGCCGAATTCTGATCGGTAAAGACACACGCATCTCCGGCTACATGTTCGAATCGGCGCTTGAGGCGGGGCTGTCAGCTGCTGGCGCCGATGTGATGCTGCTTGGGCCTATGCCAACGCCCGCAATCGCCTATCTGACGCGGACCTTTCATGCCGATGCAGGCATCGTCATCAGTGCGTCACACAACCCCCATGACGACAATGGCATCAAGTTTTTCTCGGGGCAGGGCACCAAGCTGCCGGACGAGGTAGAGCAACTGATTGAAGATTTGCTGGATACGCCAATGACCGTGGTTGAGTCCGCGAAGTTGGGTAAGGTGTCGCGAATCAATGATGCTGCAGGTCGCTATATCGAATTCTGCAAAAGCAGCGTGCCGAGTAGCACCAGCTTTGCTGGGCTAAAGGTAGTGCTCGATTGCGCGCATGGCGCCGCCTACAAGGTTGCGCCGAGTGTTTTCCGTGAGCTGGGTGCTGAAGTGGTGGTGCTGTCGGCTGAGCCTAATGGCCTCAATATCAATCACAACTGCGGTTCGACGCACATCGAAAACCTGCAGGCTGAAGTGGTTGCCCGGGAAGCTGATCTGGGTATCGCCTTCGATGGTGACGCTGATCGGGTGTTGATGGTTGATCATACCGGCGCCCTGGTGGATGGCGATGAGTTGCTGTTTATCATTGCCCGTGATCTGCAGGAGCGCGGCAAGTTGCACGGCGGCCTGGTTGGCACCTTGATGAGTAACCTGGGGCTTGAACTGGCGTGTGCCGAGCTGAACATCCCCTTCGTCCGTGCCAATGTCGGTGATCGCTACGTGATTGCCGAGCTGCTTGAGCGTGAGTGGGTCCTGGGCGGTGAAAACTCAGGCCATATTGTCTGCTTCCAGCACACCTCTACCGGTGATGCGATTATCGCAGCGCTGCAAGTGTTGCTGGCGGTGCGTCGGCGCGAACAGCCATTGGCGCAAGCCCGTCAAGGAATGCGCAAGTGCCCGCAAGTGCTGGTTAACGTGCGGTTTAAAGGCGGGGTTGATCCACTGGAGCATCCGTCGGTTAAAGAAGCCTGTGCAAGGGTCACCGAGAAAATGGCCGGTCGCGGGCGTGTTCTACTGCGCAAATCTGGTACTGAGCCGCTGGTTCGGGTCATGGTTGAAGGCGAGGAAGAGGCCGTGGTTCGCGGCTATGCTGATGAATTAGCTAAAATTGTTGCAGAAGTATGTGGTTGAACAGCTTGCCAGTCACTGCGGCGCTGGGTATCATCTGCGCCCTCTTTGATCGACGAGGTATTGCATGCGTCGCCCCATAGTTGCTGGTAACTGGAAAATGCACGGTACCCGCGCTAGCGTCGCAGAGCTGATCAAGGGTCTTCGGCAGTTGGCGTTATCGACTGGCGTAGATGTCGCAGTGTTTCCACCTTGTCTGTATGTAGGTCAGGTCGTTGAAGGCCTGGCGGGTAAGTCGGTCGTGGTAGGTGCGCAGAACTGTGCGTACGAGCCATTGCAGGGTGCCTTGACGGGTGAAGTGGCTGCGAGTCAGTTGCATGATGCGGGTTGCAAGATGGTATTGGTTGGGCACTCTGAGCGACGCTTGTTGCTGGGTGAGTCTGATGAGACCGTAGCACGCAAATTTGCAGCGGCTCAGTCATGTGGTCTGACTCCGATTCTGTGTGTGGGTGAAACCCGCGAGCAGCGTGAAGCAGGCAAGACACTGGAAGTAGTAGGTCGCCAGCTTGATAGTGTCTTTGAGTCGCTGGGTGTTGGAGTGTTTGCGCAAGCTGTGATTGCTTATGAGCCTGTTTGGGCGATTGGCACCGGTTTGACGGCAACTCCAGACGAAGCGCAAGGCGTTCATGCGGCAATACGCGCGCAGCTCGCAGCTGAAAATGCTGAGGTGGCACGCGGCGTAAGAATTTTATATGGCGGCAGTGTCAAGGCCGCCAATGCAGCCGAGTTATTCGGCATGCCTGATATCGATGGGGGGCTTGTTGGTGGAGCCTCTCTGAATGCGGATGAATTCGGTGCGATTTGTCGCGCCGCGGGAAACTGAGAAAATGCTGGAAACAGTCATAGTAGTACTTCATCTGTTGGGCGCTATTGGCGTTGTCGTGCTGGTTCTGTTGCAGCAGGGCAAGGGTGCCGATGCGGGTGCATCTTTTGGTTCGGGCGCTTCGGCTACCGTATTTGGTAGTCAAGGTTCTGCTACCTTTCTGAGTAAAGTTACTGCTATACTCGCCACCGCTTTTTTCATAACTAGCTTGGGCTTAGGCTACTTAGCTAATGAAAAAGCTGAAGTGTTAAATCAGGTAGGTTTGCCAGATCCGGCAGTCCTGGAAACGCCTCAGACCAAACCGGCCGTTGAAGATGTGCCGGTGCTCGAAGAGCAGAAAGCAGCAGCAGATGATAAGTCCGCTGATGTACCTCAAGCTCCAGAGCAGCAGTAAAACGTTTTTTGCCGAGGTGGTGGAATTGGTAGACACGCAACCTTGAGGTGGTTGTGCCCATAGGGTGTAGGGGTTCGAGTCCCCTTCTCGGTACCAATTGTCAAGCAAGCCCGCTACATGCGGGCTTTCTTGTTGATGGGGCTTTGGTTGACCCGTAGTAGGGTTCGGCCGTATAATCCGGCCCCCAGCTTTGACGCGGGATGGAGCAGTCTGGTAGCTCGTCGGGCTCATAACCCGAAGGTCGTCGGTTCAAATCCGGCTCCCGCAACCAGTAGTAGCTGAGCCCCTTTCCAAGGGGCTTTTTGCTAGCTGAGAGACAGCTTTACTTACCTTGCGAAGAGGTAAGCTAAATGGATGGGCGTTTCGCCCATTTTTTATTTGCACAGCATGCGCGAGGGGTTCGAGTGTCGAGCAAGCTAGAACAGTTGCAGGACTTGCTGGCCCCGATAGTCGAAGAACTCGGCTATCAGTGCTGGGGCATTGAGTTTCTGTCTCAAGGGCGGCATTCGCTGCTAAGAGTTTATATTGATCATGCCAACGGTGTTCTCGTCGAAGACTGCGAGAAAGTAAGTCGGCAGATCAGCGGTGTTTTGGATGTTGAAGATCCGATCACGGCTGAATACACCTTGGAAGTTTCATCTCCAGGTATGGATCGACCACTTTTCACCTTGGAGCAGTTTGCTGCTTTCAAGGGTGAGCAAGTAAAAATCAAGCTGCGTTCGCCTTTCGAAGGGCGCCGTAACTTTCAAGGCCTTCTGCGTGGTATTGAAGAGCAGGATGTCGTGGTGCAGGTTGATGATCATGAGTTCCTTTTGCCGATCGATATGATCGACAAGGCCAACATTATCCCAAGGTTTGATTGAGACGCGGATCCCGCGGATCCAATGGATTGCGAAAGGCGAGGCGTACGATGAGCAAAGAAGTATTGCTGGTTGTTGAATCGGTATCCAACGAAAAAGGTGTACCGGCGAGTGTGATTTTTGAAGCGCTGGAATTGGCTTTGGCCACGGCGACCAAAAAGCGATTCGAAGACGAAGTCGACTTGCGTGTAGCGATTGATCGCCACACCGGTAGCTATGAGACTTTTCGTCGTTGGACCGTTGTTGAAGATGCAGAACTGGATGACCCAGCGCATCAACTGACTCCAGATATGGAGCAGGCAATGAAATCCGACGCTAAAGTCGGTGACGTGCTTGAAGAGAAAATCGATTCGATCGAGTTCGGTCGTATCGCCGCACAGACTGCTAAACAAGTCATTGTGCAAAAGGTTCGTGAAGCAGAACGCGCTCAGGTTGTTGAAGCGTATCGCGAGCGTTTGGGCGAGATCGTCTCTGGTACCGTCAAAAAAGTTACCCGTGACAACGTCATTGTTGACCTGGGTAACAACGCTGAAGCGCTGTTGGCTCGCGAAGATATCATCTCCCGTGAGACTTTCCGTGTGGGTGCGCGTTTGCGTGCACTGCTTAAGGAAATTCGTACTGAGAACCGTGGTCCTCAACTGATTCTTTCGCGTACTGCTCCTGAAATGCTGATCGAACTGTTCCGCATTGAAGTGCCAGAAATCGCCGAAGGGTTGATTGAAGTCATGGCTGCATCCCGTGATCCGGGTTCGCGTGCCAAGATTGCAGTTCGCTCGAAAGATAAGCGTATTGATCCTCAGGGTGCTTGCATTGGTATGCGCGGTTCGCGTGTTCAGGCGGTCTCTGGTGAGTTGGTGGGTGAGCGTGTCGACATCGTGCTGTGGGATGACAATCCTGCGCAGTTTGTTATCAATGCGATGTCGCCTGCTGAAGTCGCTGCAATCATTGTCGACGAAGATGCCCATGCCATGGACATCGCCGTAGGCGAAGACAACCTCGCACAAGCAATTGGGCGTGGTGGTCAGAACGTACGTTTGGCAAGTCAACTGACTGGCTGGACGCTCAACGTAATGACCGAAGCGGATATTAAAGAGAAGCAACAGGCTGAGACTGGCGACATTCTGCAGCGTTTCATCGACGAGTTGGAAGTTGATGAAGAGTTAGCGCAGGTGCTGGTTGAAGAGGGCTTTACCAGCCTCGAAGAAATCGCTTATGTGCCGATGGAAGAGATGCTCAGCATCGACGGTTTTGATGAAGAAATCGTTAATGAGCTGCGTTCGCGGGCTAAAGATTGCCTGCTGACTCGCGCCATCGCCACAGAAGAAAAACTGGCAGATTCCCAGCCAGCCGAAGACCTGCTCTCCCTTGAGGGTATGGAAAAAGGCCTGGCGCAAGAACTGGCAGTACGCGGTGTGGTTACCCGCGAAGACCTGGCCGAGCAGTCGATTGACGACCTGCTCGACATCGACGGCATCGACGCAGATCGTGCCGGCAAGCTGATCATGGCCGCCCGAGCCCATTGGTTCGAGTAGTTTTACGGCCTGAGGAGAGAAGTGCATGACGCAAGTCACGGTGAAAGAACTGGCCCAAGTGGTCGACACACCGGTAGAGCGCCTGCTGCAGCAGATGCGTGAGGCGGGATTGCCGCACAGCAGTGCCGAGCAAGTTGTCACCGATAATGAGAAGCAAGCGTTGCTTGCTCATCTCAAGAGTAGTCATGGCGATAAAAAGGCTGAAGAGCCGCGCAAGATTACTCTGCAACGCAAAACCACCAGCACATTACGTGTGGCTGGCAGCAAAACTATCAGTGTTGAAGTGCGCAAGAAGAAAACCTTCGTTAAGCGTAGCGCTGAAGAGATTGAAGCTGAGAAGCAACGCGAGCTCGAAGAGCAGCGTGCTGCGGCTGAAGCTGTGCGCCTGAAAGCTGAAGAAGAAGCCAAGCGTAAAGCCGCTGAAGAAGCTAAAAATGCTCCTTCAACTGCTGCTCCGGCCGCTGCTGCCGCGCCTGCGACAGCTGCAGTTGAAGCGCCAACGCCTGTTGCGACTCCGATGCCAGTTGACGTTCCAGCTGTTGATGACCGCAAAAAAGACGAGCCTCGCCGTCCTGATAAAACGCGCAATGACGATGAACGTCGCCCAGAGCGTAAAGCAGGTTCGCATCGTCCAGCTGTTAAAGAGAAAGCACCGGCTCCACGGGTTGCGCCTCGTACAGTTGACGAAGAGAGCGATGGTCACCGTCGCGGTGGTCGTGGCAAGTCGAAACTGAAAAAGCGCAATCAGCACGGTTTCCAAAGCCCAATGGGCCCGGTTATTCGTGATGTTGCCATTGGCGAAACCATCACTGTTGGCGAACTTGCTGGACAGATGTCGGTTAAAGCCGCTGAAGTTATCAAGTTCATGTTCAAGATGGGCACTCCGGTGACCATCAATCAGGTACTGGATCAGGAAACTGCCCAGTTGATCGCTGAAGAGTTGGGCCACAAGGTCAAACTGGTCAGCGATAACGCACTTGAAGAGTCATTGGCGGCCTCGTTGAAGTACGACGGTGAAGCCATCTCCCGTGCGCCTGTTGTGACCGTAATGGGCCACGTTGACCATGGTAAGACATCGCTGCTCGACTATATTCGTCGTGCAAAAGTGGCCTCTGGCGAAGCCGGCGGTATCACCCAGCACATCGGTGCCTACCACGTAGAAACCGATCGCGGGATGGTTACCTTCCTGGATACCCCTGGTCACGCTGCGTTTACCCAAATGCGTGCCCGTGGTGCCAAGGCAACCGACATCGTGATTCTGGTTGTTGCTGCAGACGACGGCGTTATGCCGCAAACCGAAGAAGCGGTTCAGCATGCGAAAGCAGCTGGCGTTCCATTGGTGGTTGCAGTCAACAAGATCGACAAGCAAGGCGCTGATCTTGATCGCATCAAGAACGACCTGGCAGGCCGTGAAGTTGTGCCGGAAGAGTGGGGTGGCAACACTCAATTCGTACCGGTTTCGGCTAAAGAAGGTACCGGTGTCGATGAACTGCTTGAAGCGGTATTGCTGCAGGCTGAACTGTTGGAACTTAAAGCAACTCCGTCGGCCCCGGGCCGCGGTGTAGTGGTTGAGTCGCGCCTTGATAAAGGCCGCGGTCCAGTTGCAACCGTGCTGGTTCAGGATGGTACTTTGCGTCAGGGCGACATGGTTCTGGTCGGTTCGAACTACGGTCGCATTCGCGCCATGATCGACGAGAACGGCAAATCGATTAAAGAAGCAGGTCCATCGATTCCGGTTGAGATCCTCGGCCTCGACGGTACGCCAGAAGCGGGCGACGACATGACTGTTGTTGCTGACGAGAAGAAAGCCCGTGAAGTGGCTCTGTTCCGTCAAGGCAAGTTCCGTGAAGTCAAGCTGGCGCGTGCTCATGCAGGCAAGCTGGAAAACATCTTCGAGAACATGGGCCAGGAAGAGAAGAAGACGCTTAACATCGTCCTCAAATCTGACGTTCGTGGTTCGTTGGAAGCGTTGCAAGGTTCGCTTAGCGGCCTGGGTAACGACGAAGTACAGGTTCGCGTAGTCGGCGGCGGTGTCGGTGGTATCACCGAGAGCGATGCTAACTTGGCCCTGGCTTCCAACGCTGTTCTGTTCGGCTTCAACGTTCGTGCTGATGCTGGCGCGCGCAAGATCGTCGAGCAAGAGTCGCTGGATATGCGTTATTACAACGTCATCTACGACATCATTGAAGACGTTAAGAAAGCCCTGACTGGCATGCTCGGCAGCGATGTTCGCGAGAACATTCTGGGTACTGCAGAAGTGCGTGACGTGTTCCGTTCACCTAAGTTCGGCGCTATCGCCGGTTGCATGGTTATTGAAGGTGTTGTTCACCGTAACCGTCCAATCCGTGTACTTCGCGACGACGTGGTGATCTACGAAGGCGAGCTCGAGTCGCTGCGTCGCTTCAAAGACGATATGGCTGAAGTGCGTAACGGCATGGAATGCGGTATTGGCGTCAAGAGCTACAACGACGTCAAGGTCGGCGACAAGATCGAAGTGTACGAAAAAGTCCAGGTGGCTCGTAGCCTGTAAGGCGCCTGCCGCAACATGCAACGCCCGGCCCTGCTTACGCACGGCCGGGCGTTTGCCGCTTTTGAGTCTGGTGCTTTTGTGGCCTCAGACGGGTAATTAGGTAGTAGAAATGGCAAAAGAATACAGCCGTGCCCAGCGTATCGGCGACCAGATGCAGCGTGAGCTGGCGCAGTTAATTCTTCGCGAAGTCAAAGACCCACGCGTCAGTGGTTTGGTAACTGTGACCGCTGTTGAAGTGAGTCGCGATGCCAGTCACGCCAAAGTGTTTATCACGGTGATGGGCTCTGAAATTGATGCCGAGAGCATTCGTCAGAGCGTTAAAGTGCTGAACGATGCCAGCGGCTTTCTGCGCATGCAGTTAGGCAAGGCCATGAAGCTGCGTAGCGTGCCTAATTTGCGCTTCCACTATGACGAAAGCGTCATTCGTGGCGCTCAGCTGTCGGCGCTGATCGAACGCGCAGTGACTGAAGATCGTCAGCATGACGACGAAGCAACTGACGCCAAGGAGTAAGTGCGTGGCTCAGGTTAAGCGAATTCGTCGCAAGGTTAACGGCATCATCCTGCTGGATAAGCCCAAGGGCTTTAGCTCCAATGCAGCACTGCAAAAAGTGCGTTGGCTGCTTAATGCAGAGAAGGCTGGTCACACCGGCAGTCTGGACCCTTTGGCCACCGGCGTATTGCCGTTGTGCTTTGGTGAGGCGACTAAGTTCTCGCAGTATTTGCTGGATGCTGACAAGGGTTATGAAACCCTGATGCAGTTGGGTGTCACGACCACCACGGCGGATGCCGAGGGTGAAGTTATCGAGCGCAAGCCGGTAACTGTGACGGGCGCCGATATTGAAGCGGTATTGCCACAGTTTCGTGGTGATATCAGCCAGATTCCGCCGATGTATTCGGCACTCAAACGTGACGGTCAGCCGCTGTACAAGCTGGCCCGCGCCGGTGAAGTGGTTGAGCGCGAGCCGCGTGCGGTCACCATAAATCGTTTAGAGCTGTTGTCCTGCGAGGCTGAAGTCGCCAGTTTGGCGGTAGATTGCACCAAGGGCACCTACATCCGCACATTGGTTGAAGACATCGGCCACTTGCTTGGGTGTGGCGCTCACGTTGCAGAGCTGCGCAGAACCAAGGCTGGCCCGTTCAATTTGACCCAGACCGTCACCCTGGAAGAGCTTGAGGCAGTTCATGCTGAAGGCGGTAATGAGGCGGTTGATCGCTTCCTGCAGCCAGTTGATAGCGGTTTGGAACATTGGCCATTGCTGCAGTTTTCCGAGCACAGCTCGTTCTACTGGCTACAAGGCCAGCCGGTACGCGCGCCGGAAGCGCCAAAGTTTGGCATGGTGCGGGTGCAGGATCACAACGGTCGCTTTATCGGTATCGGTGAAGTGAGCGAGGATGGCCGAATTGCACCACGTCGGTTGATTCGCTCTGAGTGAATAAACCGTAGTAGAATACGCGCCCAGCGAAAGCTGTGATGATCAAAGGTTTAATGAAATACCCAGGATCATCGCAAAAGCGTTTGGTTTTTAGGTTTTAAGCAAAATCTAAGAGCCTGTTAGAGCGTTACGAGCGACGGCGGAGCAAGCCTTAAGGCTGCTATGTCGAGCGCAGTAGCTCTGGAAGGTTTTTAGCAGAGGGTGGCTGTTAATAGGCACGGTCACACCTCACTTTAAAACATGGGAAGCAGTTCCCAGCCTATTGCGACCGTTCTGCGGTCGCCTGAATGAGAGGAAGCCACCATGGCACTCAGCGTTGAAGAAAAAGCCCAAATCGTAAACGACTACAAGCAAGCTGAAACTGATACTGGTAGCCCAGAAGTGCAAGTTGCACTGCTGTCTGCCAACATCAACAAGCTGCAAGGCCACTTCAAGGCCAACGGTAAAGATCACCACTCACGTCGTGGTCTGATCCGTATGGTTAACCAGCGTCGTAAGCTGCTGGATTACCTGAAGGGTAAAGATGTTAGCCGTTACAGCGCCCTGATCGGTCGCCTGGGTCTGCGTCGCTAAGCGATGCTTGCGCGTAGCTGAATGCTGAAGCTGGAAGTGGGTTTATCCCACTTCCAGCTTTTGTGTTTCAGCTCCCTGCATTTTGGACAGTCACGGGCCGATTCCCGCAGCTGCCCACGAATTGTTTTACCGATACAAAATTAGGAACCTTCGGAGAAGGTAACGAGCGCAGGCAACGCTTCTCACTGCTTGACGCACTGTATCTCCGAGCGTTTCAACACGTTTCCCCCAAGGCAATATAGAGAAGGAAAACACCGTGAACCCGGTAATTAAGAAGTTTCAATTCGGTCAATCGACCGTAACCCTCGAGACTGGCCGTATCGCCCGTCAAGCCTCCGGCGCTGTGCTGGTCACCGTTGATGACGACGTTGCTGTATTGGTTGCTGTAACCGGCGCCAAGACTGCTGACCCAAGCAAAGGCTTTTTCCCGCTGTCTGTGCACTACCAGGAAAAAACCTACGCTGCCGGTAAAATCCCAGGTGGTTTCTTCAAGCGTGAAGCACGTCCTTCCGAGAAAGAAACCCTGACTTCGCGTCTGATCGACCGTCCGATCCGTCCGCTGTTTCCAGAAGGTTTCCAGAACGAAGTTCAGGTGATCTGTACCGTTATCTCCACCAGTAAGAAAACTGATCCGGACATCGCAGCGATGATCGGTACTTCTGCTGCTTTGGCGATCTCCGGCATTCCGTTCAATGGCCCAATCGGCGCCGCGCGCGTAGCCTTCCACCCGGAAACAGGCTACCTGCTGAACCCGAACTACGAGCAGCTCAAGGCTTCGAGCCTGGACATGGTTGTAGCCGGTACCAAAGACGCTGTGTTGATGGTTGAATCGGAAGCTAAAGAGCTGACTGAAGACCAGATGCTGGGCGCTGTATTGTTTGCCCACGACGAATTCCAGGTTGTTATCGACGCGGTTGCCGAACTGGCCGCCGAAGCCGCCAAGCCTACTTGGGACTGGCAGCCAAAGGCTGAGAACACTGCGCTACTGAACGCCATTCGTGGTGAGTTCGGCCCAGCTATCTCTGCCGCTTACACCATCACCGTCAAGCACGAGCGTTATGCGCGCCTGGGCGAACTGCGCAATGAAATCGTTGCCAAGTTCTCCGGTGCAGAAGACCAGCCGACTGCGGGTGAAGTTAAAGAAGTCTTTGGCGAGATCGAATACCGCACCGTGCGCGAGAACATCGTAAACGGCCAGCCGCGTATCGACGGTCGTGATACTCGCACCGTTCGTGGTCTGAACATCGAAGTCGGCGTTCTCGACAAAACCCACGGCTCGGCATTGTTCACCCGTGGTGAAACGCAGGCGCTGGTTGTTGCAACGCTGGGTACTGCCCGTGATGCACAGCTGCTCGATACCCTTGAAGGCGAGCGCAAAGACCCGTTCATGCTGCACTACAATTTCCCGCCGTACTCGGTTGGTGAGTGTGGTCGCATGGGCGCCACGGGTCGTCGCGAAATCGGTCACGGCCGTCTGGCCCGCCGTTCTATCGCTGCCATGCTGCCAACCGCTGATGAGTTTCCGTACACCATTCGTGTGGTTTCGGAAATCACTGAGTCGAACGGTTCCAGCTCTATGGCTTCGGTCTGTGGTGCCTCTTTGGCGCTGATGGATGCGGGTGTGCCGATGAAGGCACCGGTTGCAGGTATCGCCATGGGTCTGGTTAAGGAAGGCGAGAAATTCGCAATTCTCACCGACATCCTCGGTGACGAAGACCACTTGGGCGACATGGACTTCAAAGTAGCCGGTACCTCAAAAGGTGTTACCGCGCTGCAGATGGACATCAAGATCCAAGGCATCACCGAAGAAATCATGGAGATCGCTCTGGGCCAAGCCCTTGAAGCGCGCCTGAACATTCTCGGCCAGATGAACCAGGTTATTGCCCAGTCGCGTACTGAGTTGTCGGCTAACGCCCCAACCATGATCGCGATGAAGATCGATCAGGACAAGATCCGTGATGTGATCGGTAAAGGCGGCGCGACCATCCGTGCGATCTGTGAAGAAACCAAGGCTTCGATCGATATCGAAGACGACGGCACCATCAAGATCTTCGGCGAAACCAAAGAAGCAGCAGAAGCGGCTCGTCAGCGCGTTCTGGGCATCACTGCAGAAGCTGAAATCGGCAAAATCTACGTCGGTAAGGTTGAGCGCATTGTTGACTTCGGCGCCTTCGTAAACATCCTGCCGGGCAAAGACGGTCTGGTGCACATCTCGATGTTGAGCGATGCTCGCGTTGAGAAAGTCACCGACATTCTTAAAGAAGGTGAGGAAGTTGAAGTATTGGTACTGGACGTGGACAACCGCGGCCGTATCAAGCTGTCGATCAAAGACGTTGCCGCTGCGAAAGCATCGGGCGTTTAATCGCGAGCAGTCTGTCGCGTAAGAAAGGGCCCTAACGGGCCCTTTTTTTTGTCCGAAAGTTGGCGGCATGGGTAACTCGCCCGATGTTTTCGCGTTGTTAGGGCGCCATAGAGCCGGGTGCGGTAGGGCGGATGGCGCTTTTTCGTCCGCCAATAGCGAGCGTTTTGCGTCTGCAAAAGCGGGGAGCGTGACGCGCTGCATGACCCTGATATTTTCTGCGTGCATAGGCGCCTGGCTGGCATTAGGCTACCTCCGAGAAGCCGCAGAGTAATCAGGAATACAGACCTTATGGACAAGACCGTTTGCCGTTATCACCCCGAGCAGCCTTCGACCTGGCTGTGCCGCTCGTGTGAGCGCAGTTACGGTGATTGTTGCGTCCCTCTGAATAGCGATGCACCCGATGACGCGCCGCGTTGCGCAATGTGTAGCAGCCAGCTCGAGTTCCTGGGGGCGGCAAACAGCGCGCAACCCTTTTGGCAGCGTATTCCTGCGTTCTTTATTTACGCGTTGCAATCGGGGCCGCTGGCGTTTGCTGGACTGCTGGCCGTTGCCAGTATCTTTATGCCGCGTTCAATTATCCTTTGGCTGATTCTGTTCAGTATCGCCACCAAGTATTTTTACAGCGTTATTGAATCCAGCAGCCTCGCCGAAAAATCTGCACCGAGCCTGGCCAGCGCTTTTACGGGTGAAGGCTTCAGCCTGTTTTTCAAACAGCTCGTGGTGTTCTTGATCGCTTTCGCGGTGTTGTGGCTGGCGGCGGATTTCAACAGCGAAGCGCTCTATTGGGGTGTGAATATTGGCCTGTTGCTGGTGATGCCGGCCAGCATCATTCGCTTGGCACTGGATAAAGAGCTGTCCTCGGCATTGAGTCCGGATCAAGTCGGTCAGGTCATCGTGGCAATGGGCTGGCGCTACCTTATTCTCTGCGCATTCCTGTTTATCCTGTGGCAGTCGCCCAGTTGGGTCACCTACATGCTTTCCCATGGCCTGCCACGGGTGATCCTGTTGCCGGTGATGGCCTTTGCCTTCGCTTATTTTGCCGTAGTGATGTGCGCGATGATGGGCTACGTGGTGTTTCAGTACCAAGGCGCGCTGGGGTATGTGATCGTCGATGAGAACAGCCAGGCTGCGTTTCCTGCAGACGAGCATCTGCGGCGCAAAGCATTGGCTGAGACTGAGATCCGACTGAAGGAGGGGCAGAGTGACAATGCCCTGGAAACGCTGACCATTGCCCTGGAAAAGAACCCTGACGACCTCAAGCTCAATGAGCGCTTTCATCAATTGCTGTTTAACCTCAATGCTGCCGACCGCTGCTTACGTCATCTTGCACACTATCTGCCGCTCACGGCCAAGATGAATCCAGCGTTGGGCGCCACGGCGCTGCTCAATGCACGCCGGCTAAAGCCCGATTATCTGCCAGATGATCCGGCGGTCTGTGAACGTATTGCCGAGGCCCTGGCCAAGCGCCACAAAAACCGCGAGGCCTTGAGCCTGCTGCGCAACCTTCATCAGCGCGCACCCGATTACCCGCATGTGCCCCGCGCCTACCTGTTGGCAGCACGCATCTTTGCCGAAGGACTGGGTCAGGTGGAGCAAGCCCAGAAACTCTTGCAGTTCGTGCGCACGCGCTATCCGCAGTCGCCTTTGTTGACTGAGGTGGCAAATCTTGAGGCCACATTGGAGAAAATGGCAGTTAAGCCGGGGGATGGCTGATGCCATCGTGCAATATGCCCGGTAAATTTTGATCGAACATGCGCATTGCACGAAAATCGAAAAAGTATGTTAGGCATAAGCCGTTGATATATATAGATTTTTTTGAATTTTAAAAGTTGGCACAGGGCCTGCAATAGTACTTGTGACACTGCAGCTAGGAACTGGCATGCAGAATAATCAAATGTACAGGAGCGATACCCATGAAAACGCCAATTAATAAGTTCGCCTTTGCCGCAATCACCGCGACCGCCTTGAGCTTGTCGGTGGCGGGTACCGCATTTGCCGATACTTCAAGCGCGATGCAGCAGCCAACTATGCTGGCCGCTAACGACACCATGGATCAAGCCGGTGAAGTGGTTACTGATACCTGGATCACCAGCAAAGTGAAGTCGACCTTTCTGGCTGATGACAGCCTCAGCGCTTTGGACATCAAAGTTGAAACCAACAAAGGTGTAGTGTCGCTGTCTGGTGTTGTCGCCAGCGATGCAGAACGTGATCTGGCTGTAGCCAAGACCAAAGAAGTCAATGGCGTCAAAGACGTTTCGGCTGATGGCCTGAAAGCAGCTGACTAATCCAGTTTGCCAGGTTTGCCGGGTGCAATTGCATCTGGCGTCTTCAACGCTACTTAATGTAAGCAATAATTTGGAGGCCACTGGATGCTGCAAGGAATGCAGCGGTTTTCCAGTCGCCTCAAAGAGGAGCACACCATGAATTCTGATGTAATTAAAGGTAAGTGGAAGCAACTCAATGGCAGCATCAAAGAG
Organism: Pseudomonas sp. EL_65y_Pfl2_R95; assembly: GCF_963971045.1. Taxonomy (NCBI): domain Bacteria; kingdom Pseudomonadati; phylum Pseudomonadota; class Gammaproteobacteria; order Pseudomonadales; family Pseudomonadaceae; genus Pseudomonas; species Pseudomonas sp. EL_65y_Pfl2_R95. The sequence continues at coordinate 273,640 of NZ_CAXAOV010000006.1, forward strand.
CGTTGGGGCAACCTGACAGATGATGATGTGGATGTTGCAGAAGGTCACAGTGAATACCTCGCAGGGAAGCTGCAAGAGCGTTATGGCTGGACCAAGGAAAAAGCTCAGGAAGAGGTGCGTAATTTCGGCGATAAGCTGTAAATCGCGTAGCAACACAGAAGGCCCGCAGTTTACGCTGCGGGCCTTTTACGTTTCAGCCGGTTAAATGCTGACGGTAAATGTGCAGTTGCATGGTTTGCTCTGCGTCCGGATACGTACGGTTCAGGAATTGCGCAAGTTCAGTCACCGCTTTTTTGTCTTGTTGGCGACCTAATTGTTTGGCCAGTTGCAGTGTCATGGCTGGCAACATAGGCGGGCGCTGCTTCGCTTGGCTAACCAAGCGCCATGAGCCAACCGCGCAAGCGCCTTGATCGATTCGCAGTAAGCGCTGCAACAGGTGCAGTTGCACGCTAGGGTGACGCAGCAAGCGCTGTTGAGGTGAGGCGCTGTCCGCTACGAGCCGTTTGAACAGGGCTAAACTTCGCGCTGAGTCGGGCAGCTTGAATAGTTGCTTCAAGACAGCGCTCAGCAGGATTTTATCTTGGCGATTGAGCGCCAGTGCATACAGCTTTTCCAGCAATTCGGGCCGGCTTGGATAGCGTTCAAGCAAGGCAAGGCCGCGGCTGCTGGCGTGTGCAAGTTCGAACTTGGCGATCTGCTTGTCGAGGCGGGTCAATTCGCTTTTGAAATCGGCATCGGGGTCGGTTTTATTTAAGTAGTTCTGATCGACACTTAGCCGATTGCCAAGCTGGGCCAGATAAATCGCCAGGAAGCCCGCGCCCAGGCCGCCCAAGTGGGCGTAATAATTGGTGTTGTCATTGGCCATGATCAGCCCGTAGAGCTCCTTGCCCATCCATACGGGCAAGATCCATAAGGCCGGCGCACGAAAATAGCCAAACATTGGCCCGAGCCAGTAGAAGAAATTGATTCTGCGCAGGCCGTAGAGCGCCAGGTACATGCCCATCAAGCCCGAAATTGCTCCCGAGGCGCCCACGCCGCTGATCCACGCGGGGTCCATAACCCACCAAAGCAGGTGCGAGGCCACGCCGCAGGCCAGGTAAAGGCCCAGATAGAGCCATCGGCCCAGGGCAATCTCCAAGGCAAAGCCAAAAATAAACAGGAACAGCATATTGCCCGCAAGATGGCCAAAGCTGCCATGCAGGAACATGGCGCCGAATAAGCCTTCAACGCTGAAGCGCGCTGGGATAAAGCCAAAACGGATGCTGCTGATCTTATCGCGCAGTTGCTCAACCTTGCTGCGTTGCGCTTGCCATTCGCTATCGGCCAGGTAGTCGGCGTTATGGTGGATTGCGTGCTCGAACTGAAGGTCGTAAAGCACCATGCGCGCGAGTTGGCTGCGACGCACACGCTCAAGTTGTTCGGTTGCGCTGATTGTCAGCTCGTGGCGGGTACTGAAGGATTGAACGAACAGCGGTCGCTCGCGGTTAAGCAAGCCTGCTTGCAGGTAGCTGTCGACTGCTTTGGCTTCGCGAGCGCTGTCGCCACCTTGGTAAGCGAAATAAATCAGCACATTCAGGGCAATCAGCAGCAAGGTCATGACTGGCGGTTTTTTCCAGTCCAGCGGGTGCTCAGCGGGAAGAATTAGCATCGACAAGCGGTCCGTGATGGCATTTTGCCGAGGAGCCTAGCACTGGCGATGCTTGCTGTCAGTTTCCGCGTTTGCTGGTCACCCGTTTCAGGCGATTGCCTTCAAACCGAATGAAGTGATACATGCCACTGCGCGGGCCATAGGCCCACTCTTCAATGGCCACTTCATTGGTGTAGCCAAAGGCGTCGACGATTTGTTTGTAACCCAGAAAGTCACGGCTGATGGGCTCGCCGCATTTGTCCTGCACTTCGCTGGTCGAGTCGTCTGTGGTGACCAAGGCGCTGCCGCAGCGAAGGCTGTCGGCCATGGCCCAGCTGCTAAAGCCGAATGCTAAAGATACTGCCAGAAATAGCTTCACATGGTTTCCTGATGGAGGCGCCGAAGCCAGTCAGATTACTGGCGTTTACGCTCAATGCCTTTGAGTCGGCTGCCTTCGAAGGTGAGGATGCTATTGACGCCGTTACTCGGGCCGTACACCCATTCTTCAATTTTCATTTCGCGGCGCTCATAAGGCCCCAGCGTATAGCCAACTACATCGCGAAAAGCCGGTGTACCGCATTTATCTTCAACTTCAAAGGCTCGGTCACCGACACTGATCAGTTGGCTGCCACAGCGCATGGTGTCGTCGGCATGAGCGACGCCTGCGCTAAATGCGAGTGCGAGCAGGGTAAGCAATGGCTGCATCTGCATAGTCGTTATTCGCTGCCAAGTTGCAGTGGCGTGGCCACACGTCCATCGGCTTCGGCACTGCCTAAGCTGACATCGAGCAGATAGATACGCTCGTCACTCAAGCCATGTTGGGCCAAGTAGTCCTTGATGGTTGCTGCACGCTCCTGAGCCAGCTTACGCAACAGCAATTCACTGCCACTCCATTGCGCGATGACGGCGTCGCTGAGATTTTTGTTGCGTTGTTCGTCATCCAACTCGGCCCATTCAGCCGGTGGCTGTTTTTTCAGACGGGCGCGGTAAATGCCTTCAAGCATGGGTCCTTTGACGTCATCTGGCACCTCAAGCTCGTCGGCGTCGCTGGGCACAGTATCGCCGCGGCGCTGGAGCATCTTGTAGTAGGTCGATTGGTATTCACGCTGCAGGCGTTGCTCGGCGAGAAGCGGACCGTCGGCGGTTTGCGCGCTCATGCCTTCCACTTCAAGACGCAATGCCGGACGCTCACCCAATGCCTTGATCAGGGTGTCGAGCGAGCTTTGCGCCGACTTGTCGAGCTCACTGCTGCCTGCCGTAAATTGCACATTGCTCAGGTCCACATCATTGCCGCCAGACACCAGGCTGCCGATGAATTTAAACGGCGCGGTTGCCGCTCGCACCACCAGATTACGCAGGGTTTGCCAGACGATCGGCATCACACTGAATTGCGGATTGTTAAGGTCGCCTTGTACCGGCAGTGCCAGTGAAATCTTACCGTCGCTGTCTTTGAGCAGGGCCACGGCCAGCTTGATTGGCAGGTCTACAGCGCTTGGGCTGTCCACTTTTTCACCAAGTTGCAGCTGCTCAACCACCACGCTGTTTTCGGCGTTTAGCTTGCCGTTGTTGATGCGGTAATGCAGGTCAAGATTGAGTCGGCCTTTGCGAATACGATACCCCGCAAACTTGCCGGAGTAGGGCGTCAGTGTGGTCAGTTCGACACGTTTGAACTGGGTGGCGATATCGAGGCTGGCCAGCGGGTCGAATGGATTCAGGCTGCCTTTGATGCTAACCGGGGCGTACTTGTCGACCTTACCGGCAATATTGATTTTTGCCGGTTTCGGCGCGCGGCTATCGATGGTGCCAATTTGCCCATTGAGCTGCTGAATCGCCGTGGCGAAGTTGGGCGTCAGGCTGAAGTCGGCAAAGTTGGCCGAACCATCGGCAATATTGATTTCGCCGATACGGATGCCCAGTGGCTTGCCGGCGGGTTCGGCTTTGGCATTCGGGTCAGCTGGCTGCGCAATAACCAGTTCGCTGACGTTGGTGGTCAGGTCTTCGTTGATCAAGAACCGCGCATAGGGGTTATCCAGGCCGACCTTGTCGATGGTCAAGCTGTCGCCGTGCTGATAATTGAGGCCGGTCAGGTCTAGGGTCTTCCAGCGCACAAAGTCGCGCTGCTTGATCGTATCAAGGGTGTGTAGCTGGTTGACTTGCGCATTGCCGGTAACATTCAGCTGCAGGGGCTCAGTGCTGGTAAGCGCCACATTTAATTGGCTATCCAGCATGCCGCTGCGCAGCTCCAGGCGCACGAACGGGTCCATGTAGGCCTGCGCTACACGTAAGTCGATATTGCTGGTGGTGACCTTGAGGTTGGCTGTGGTTGGCGTCAGCTGAACCTTGCCTTCGGCCTGCACCTTGCCTTGCTTGCCCAAGCCGGTATCGAGCTTGATATCAAACGGGCTGGTGCCTTGGCTGTTGAAGTTTTTGATATCAAGGTTGAGCGGGCCAAGCTCCAGCGCTAAATCTTTCTCAGGCACTTTGTCCGCCAAGTGCACCTGATAATCACGCAGTTGCACGTCTTTGAGCACAACGACCCAAGGTTTGCTCGCTGCCGGTTTGGCTGCGGCTTTAGTGGCTGTTTTGCTCTGTGCAGCTTCATTGGTTGCAAGCTGTTCGCTACTGGCGGCCCTCTCAGGCTCTGCCGTCGGGCTGGCTGACTGGGTTGCGTCTGTATCTGCTGCGGTTTCTGAGGCTGGGGGCTGGGGCGCAGCCTCGGCTACGGTTGCAGGTGCATCTGCCGGGTTGCCAGCGGGTTTGTCTTTAGGCGCCTCTGCGGTAGGGGCGGTTGGTGCAGCAGCGGGTTTTTCCACGGCTTTTTTGGGCGCGGGTTGGCTGGCAAAAAGCTTTTGCCAATCCAGCTCGCCATCGGCTTCGCGACTGGCCCAGGTTTCGAGTTTTTGGCTGCGAATCTTACCCACCACCACTTCTTGTTTAGCCAGGTCCAGGGTCGTGTCGCTGACTTCAAGGTTTTCGAGGTTGACCAGTGGGCGGCCGTCGGGTGCTTTGATGGCGAAAGGCGAGAGCTTGAGCTTGATGTTGTTTAAACGCAGCTCCGTGCTTTTCGACAAATCGAGGGTGTAGTCGCTTGAGAGGCTGAGCACGCCTTTATCAATATCAATCGGCACTGCGTCGCGCACATAAGGCCAGAAGCCTTTCAGCTGGGCATCGGTGACTTTAAGGCTGCCGGTTGCGGTGACGGGCACCAGGCTGACTTTGCCTGTCCAGTCGATCCGTCCGCCTTGGGGCCCTGTGGCTGCCAAGGTCATTGCGGCGTTGTCGTCGGGCAGCGTGCTGAGGTTTTTCAGCTCGAGGTTCAGCGCATCATAAATGAAGTTGATCGGCTCACTTGGGCGCAAGTCCTGAAAGTGAATGTAGCCATCGACTAACTTGATTCGGTCAATACGCACAGGGAACGGGTCGCCAGGTGGTTCTTCTGCTACTGGCTTCGGGCTTTCGGGCAGCTTGAATAACTGCGTCAGGTTAAGCCCGCCATCCTTGTCGAAGAGAATTTCGCTGTGGGCCTTGTCCAGCTCAATATCGGCCAGGTGCAACGCTTTTGTCCAAGCGCTGTCGGCTTCGATATTGGCGTACAGGTGTTCGAAGGCAATGTGCTTGGTTTCACCGGCACCGATGCCCATGCCCCAAAGTTTCAACTCCAGGCTGAAGGGGTTGAACTGCATGCGTTCAAGCTTAGCGGGTTGGGTGGCGTACTGCGCCAACTGCTGATTGATCACCCGCAGGCCGACGCCCGGGATGATCAGAAAACCCAGCAGGGCATAGAGGCCAAGGCCAAAAATCAGGGTGCCAGCGGTGTATTTCAGTCCTTTGTACATAGCTAAGCGTCATCTATCCCGGCAAGAAATGCTTTTGAGTATGGCACGCTTGGGCGAGTTCAATGAAGTCAGTGCAGGTTTTAGTCGGTGATGCGCTGGCCCTAAAACTGCAAGATCAAGGTTTTCAACGGGGGTTGGCCATCGCTCGACGGGAAGTCAGCCGCCGGGCTTATTACCTGGCAATCACGTACCGGACGCCCCAATTTGCTAGCGCAACGTAGCACTTGTTCGCGCCAGTCGCTGATGGCAACTTTGGCCAGATTGTTACAGCAGATCAATACACCATCATCGGCGGTGGCCAAGATCGCCGGCTTTAGCAAACTTTGGTAATCGCGCAGCAGGTCGACTGTGCCAAATGCACTTTTTGCCCATGCCGGCGGATCCAGTAGCACTAAATCGAATTGCTCGGGCTTTAGCCGTGGATAGCTCGGCAGTTTCTGTCCGCGGCGCTGGGCGATCGGCAAGCCTGCGAGCTGGCGGATAGCCGGAAAGTAGTCTGACTGAATGAACTGCATGGGTTGCAGTGCTGGGTTGAGTGCACCATTTTCGCGACCGACCGCCAGATTGCCTTCGGCGAAATCCAGGTTGGTCACCGCCTTAGCGCCGCCCGCCGCAGCGGCAAGACCCACGCCGCAGGTGTAAGCGAACAGGTTAAGCACTCTTTTACCGGCGCTGTGCTGTTTGACCCAGCCGCGCGCATTGCGTAGATCAAGAAACAGCAGCGGATCTTGCCCGGCATGGCGTCCGCGCACCCGGTAGTTAAGGCCCCATTCATGGCCGATCATGTCTTCCAGGGCTGCATCTTGCGCGGTATACACCGGGTCTTGACGGTCGATACGCGAGTTGCCTTTTGAGCGGTCGTTGTAGACCAGCAGCAATGGTTGATCGACAAATGCATTGCACTTATCGGCGAGTTGCAGCAGCTCCTCGCGGGTCAGGCTGTGATGAAAACTCTGCACCAATAGTTGCGGGCCGTAACGGTCGATGGTTAAGCCGCCCGCGCCTTCCTGGCTGCCATGAAACAGGCGATAGCAATCGGTGCCTTGGCTGTGCAGTTGTTCGATTAACGGCTGACGATCAGCCAGTGCGGCGCGCAGCGCCAATATGAGAGCGGACATGCGCGACGACTCAAGAGGGGTAAGTGTGCCTAGTTTATCAATAAAAATGCCGGTGCTGAGCGACAGCACCGGCATTTAGATGGCGAGGGCTTAGTTGCGCTCTATAGCCAGGGCAACACCCTGGCCGCCACCGATGCACAAGGTGGCCAGGCCTTTTTTGGCATCTCGTTTGATCATTTCGTGGAGCAGGGTGACCAGTACCCGGCAGCCAGATGCGCCAATCGGGTGGCCGAGAGCAATCGCGCCGCCGTTAACGTTGATCTTCTGGGTATCCCAGCCCAGATCCTTGTTCACCGACAGGGCCTGTGCGGCGAAGGCTTCGTTGGCTTCGATCAGATCAAGGTCTTCAATTTTCCAGTTGGCTTTTTCCAAGCAGCGACGGGTCGCTGAAACCGGACCAATACCCATGATCGCGGGATCAACCCCGGCGTTAGCGTAACTGGCGATGCGCGCCAACACCGGCAAGCCAAGGGTCTTGGCTTTGTCTGCACTCATCAGCAATACCGCTGCGGCGCCATCATTGAGGCTTGAAGCGTTACCAGCGGTTACCGTGCCGTCCTTTTTGAACGCAGGCTTGAGCTTGCCCAGTGATTCGGCAGTCACACCGGCGCGCGGGCCTTCATCTTTGGCAAAGGCGATCGGATCACCTTTGCGTTGCGGGATCATGATCGGCGTGATTTCAGCGTCAAAGCGACCGGCGTCAGCAGCGGTGACCGCTTTGAGTTGTGAGGCGGCAGCGAAGGCATCTTGCTGTTCACGGCTGATGCCATATTTGTCGACCAGATTTTCGGCAGTGATGCCCATGTGGTAGTCGTTAAACGCATCCCACAGGCCGTCGGTGATCATGCTGTCGATAATTTTCGCGTGGCCCATGCGCAAGCCAGTGCGCGCACCTGGCAGCACGTAGGGGGCGAGGCTCATGTTCTCCATGCCGCCGGCAATGATCACATCGGCATCACCGCAGCGAATCGCTTGAGCACCCAAGTGCAGGGCCTTCAGGCCTGAGCCGCAGACTTTGTTCAGGGTCATCGCCGGTACTGCAACGGGCAGCCCGGCAAGAATCGAGGCCTGACGAGCCGGGTTTTGCCCGGAAGCAGCAGTCAAAACTTGGCCGAGGATAACTTCATCAACTTCAGCGGCATTTAACCCCGTTTGCTCAAGCAGGCGGCGGATTACCGCTGCGCCCAGTTCAGGTGCTGGAATACTCGACAGCGCACCTTGGAAGCTACCAATGGCGGTACGTGTGGCGGCGACAATAACGACTTCTTGCATGATTGTGTCCTCAGTCCTCGTAGGGTGAACAAGGCGAGGCTTGTCCACCGTGGTTTTGCTGTTCGTTGCTTCCTGTGGTGGACGGGAACGGCGTCGTCCACCCTACCGATTTGGCTGCTTTCCCCTATGTTGGCACACTGGCTTAAGTGGCGACTATCCCTAAGCGCCGGCGTGCTCGATGGATAGCGCCGCTGCGCACCGCCCAGCGCAGCACTGGCGCAAGTCGATTAATGCGCAGGCGAATCCAGCGGCTGCGGCCAGGGCTTATCGGCTGTCCCAGCATGATCTGCGCCCAGTTTGGCAGCAGGTCGATGCCGCCTTGCATAAATAACGTGGCAGCGAAACCGGCAAAAAAGCTGGGTGCGGGCGCGTTGAGCAGAATGCGCAGAACTTCCAGTGAGCGCTCATCGCACAACAATTGGGGGCGCATGTGCTCGAGGTAGAGCGAAATCTCTGCCCTGGAGCGCGGTACATCGGTTGCACCCAAGCGCTCAGCAATCACTGCAATTTCGCTGTAGTAACGGTCTTGATCGGAGCCGGATAAATCCGGGTTGCGATAGCGTAGATGTGACTGCAGAAAACTGTGCACTTCAGCCACGTGAACCCAGGTCAGCAGATCTGGATCGCTGGCTGCGTAGGGGCGTCCGTCAGGGGCAAAGCCGGTAATGTGCAAGTGAATGTTTTTGACTTTGTCGATCAGCCAGTCGGCATCGGCTTTGGCACCAAAAGTGGTGCCGGAAATGAACTGCCCAGTGCGGCGCAACCGACCGAGTAAGTCTTCACGAAAGTTCGAGTGATCCCACACCCCGGCCAGGGCTAAAGGATGCAGTGCCTGCATGAGCAGGGCGCTGATACCGCCAACCAGCATGCTGGTGAAATCGCCGTGAACCTGCCAACTGATTGACTCCGGGCCAAACATACCGGGGTCGCCTTTGGGGTTTTCAAAGTCGATCTGGCCCAACGCAATACCGCTGAGTCCCAAGACCTGACTTTCGATTTTTCGGCGAATATATTCCATGGCGCAAGTGTGCGGTTTATCCGCAGCAGCTACAAGCAACACGCAGCCTGTCATGCTATGCACGCGCATTGGCCCCTGATCCGACTGGAGCAGGGGCAAAGGTTGCGGTTAGCGATTAAGGCGCTTGTCGATCAAGTCATCGACCACCGAGGGGTCAGCCAGGGTTGAGGTGTCGCCCAGGGTGTCGAGCTCATTGCAGGCAATCTTGCGCAGGATTCGGCGCATGATTTTGCCGGAGCGGGTTTTCGGCAAACCGGGTGCCCACTGCATTAATTCAGGCTTGGCGAAGCTGCCAATTTCCTTGCTCACCAGGGCCAGCAGTTCCTGTTGCAGGGCGTCACTGGTGTCCACCCCATTCATCAGCGTGACAAAGGCATAGATGCCTTGGCCTTTGAGGTCATGGGGGTAACCGACAACGGCTGCTTCTGCGACGGCGTCGTGGAGGACCAGCGCACTTTCGACTTCGGCGGTGCCAATGCGGTGACCGGAGACATTGATTACGTCATCAACGCGGCCAGTGATCCAGTAATAGCCGTCTTCGTCCCGGCGCGCGCCGTCGCCGCTGAAGTAATAGCCTGGATAGGCTGAGAAGTAGGTCTCGATCATGCGCTGGTGATCGCCGTAGATGCTGCGGATCTGGCTTGGCCAGCTGGCTTTGATCGCCAAAACCCCAGAGCCTGCCCCTTCGATCTCTTTGCCTTGTTCATCCATTAGAACCGGTTGTACGCCAAAGAACGGCCGGGTGGCGGAGCCGGGCTTGAGGTCGGTCGCCCCGGGTAATGGGGTAATCATGATTGCGCCCGTTTCGGTTTGCCACCAGGTATCAACAACCGGACAACGCTTGTCGCCGACCACATTGAAATACCATTCCCAGGCCTCGGGGTTGATCGGTTCACCGACGCTGCCGAGCAGGCGTAAGCTGCTGCGTGAGGTGCTTTTGACCAGATCGTTACCCTCCCGCATCAAGGCGCGCAAAGCTGTTGGTGCGGTATAGAAGATGTTGACTTGATGCTTGTCGATCACCTGCCAGAAGCGCGAGGCATCCGGGTAATTGGGCACACCTTCGAAAATCAGGCTGGTTGCTGCATTCGCCAGCGGGCCGTAAACGATATAGCTGTGGCCCGTTACCCAGCCGACATCAGCGGTACACCAGTAAATGTCGCCGGGGTGATAGTCGAACACATATTTGTGGGTCATCGCGGCCTGTAGCAGGTAACCGCCGGTAGAGTGCAACACGCCCTTGGGTTTGCCTGTACTGCCGGAAGTGTAGAGGATGAACAGCGGATCTTCTGCATCCATTGGCTCTGGCGGACAATCCGCACTGGCCGCGTGCATGGCTTCGTGGTACCAAATGTCGCGGTCTTTAAACCATTGGACCTCGCCTTCCGTGCGTTGGGCAACGATCACGGTCGAAACGTCCGGGCAGCTTTGCAAGGCCTTATCGACATTGGCCTTGAGCGCAACGTACTTTCCACCGCGCACGCCTTCGTCGGCGGTTATAACGGTGCGGCAATCTGCATCGAGAATACGGTCGCGCAGGGCGTCGGGGCTAAAGCCGCCGAAGACCACCGAATGCACCGCGCCAATCCGGGTGCAGGCGAGCATGGCATAGGCCGCTTCCGGGATCATTGGCATGTAGATACACACCCGATCGCCCTTTTTCACGCCGCGGCTTTTTAGCACGTTAGCCAGGCGGCACACGTTATGGTGCAATTTGTTGTAGGTGATATTGGCTGATTCTGTTGGGTTGTCACCTTCCCAGATCAGCGCAACCTGCTCGCCATGTTTTTCCAGGTGGCGATCAATGCAGTTGTAACTGACATTCAGTTTGCCGCCCTTGAACCAGCTGGCGTGGCCTTTGCGCATATCGACCTGATGCACGCTTTGCCATGGCTCGAACCAGTCGAGAAATGTTTTGGCCTGCTCAGCCCAGAAGGTTTCAGGCTGCTCGATTGACTGCTTGTACAGGCGCAGGTAGTCATCGTTGTTGATGTGTGCACGTTGGCGAACATCGTCAGCGACAGGATGGCGAGTAACTTCAAACATGGCGGGACCCTTATTTTTTTATCCGCGACAGCTTTAGGTTAGCACTCCATGGTCGGTGATTGTTGTGGGTTGCCGCGCTTCTGGCTAAGCGGTAATGCTGCGCGCACAAACGCCAAGCCCCGACATGTGCCGGGGCTTGGGGGTACATCTAGTGCGCTATTAGCCGCGGTGACGGGCGCGGAAGAAGTCGATCAGGCCTTGCGTCGATGGGTCTTCAGCTGCATTGGATTCGGCGCCAACGAGGCGTGAATAAACCCCTTTGCCGAGCTCCTTACCCAACTCAACACCCCACTGATCAAAGGCATTGGTTCCCCAGATAACGCTCTGGGTGAATACCTTGTGTTCATACAAGGCAACCAGCGCACCCAGACGGCGAGGGCTAATCCGCTCCAGGACCAGGGTGTTACTTGGCCGATTGCCCGGAATTACTTTGTGCGGTGCAAGTTCGGCTATTTTATCTTCACTCAAGCCTTGGTTGCGCAGTTCGGTTTGGGCTTCTTCATAGCTCTTGCCGAGCATCAAGGCCTGGCTTTGCGATAAGCAGTTAGCGTAAAGCCACTGGTGGTGGTCGGCGACCGGGTTGTAACTGACAACGGGCACAATAAAGTCTGCGGGAATCAGTTGGGTGCCTTGGTGCAGCAACTGGTGATACGCGTGCTGGCCATTACAGCCAACGCCTCCCCAGATCACCGGGCCAGTCGCGCAGTTCACCGGGCTGCCATCTTGCATCACTGACTTGCCGTTGGACTCCATGTCGAGTTGCTGCAGGTGTTTGGTGATGTTCCGCAAATAGTGGTCATACGGCAGGATGGCCTGGCTCTGGGCGTCCCAGAAATTGCCATACCACACGCCCAGCAGCGCCATCAGCACGGGCATGTTTTGTTCAAAGGGTGCCGTTTGGAAGTGCCGGTCCATGCTGTAAGCGCCGGACAGTAACTCCTTAAAGTTGGACATGCCGATAGTCATGGCAATCGGCAGACCAATCGCCGACCACAGTGAGTAACGGCCGCCAACCCAATCCCACATTGGGAAGATATTCTCTTCACGGATACCAAAGGCAACTGCAGCTGTGGTGTTACTTGAGACTGCAATAAAGTGACGGTAAAGCTCAGCCTCGCTGCCGCCTTGCGCCAGATACCAGGCGCGCGAAGCCTGGGCGTTTTTCAGGGTTTCAAGGGTGCTGAAAGACTTTGAGGAAACGATAAACAGCGTGGTTTCGGCGCGCAGCTTGGCAGCCAGATCATGAAACGAGCTGCCGTCGATATTGGCCAGGTAATGGCAGCGCACACCGCGCTGAGCAAATGGCAGTAACGCTTCGGAAACCAACTGCGGGCCGAGGAATGAGCCGCCGATGCCGATATTGACCACGTCAGTGATCGGCTTGTCGGTATAACCGCGCCAAAGCCCGTCATGCACGCTGCCGACCAGCGCCGTCATTTTGTTGAGCACCTGCTGCACCTGAGGCATGACATCAACGCCATCGACCAGCACCTTGTCGCCGATCGGGCGGCGCAGCGCGGTGTGCAGGGCAGGGCGGCCTTCGGAGGCATTGAGGTGTTCACCGGAAAACATCGCGTCAATAGCGGCTTGCAGGTCAACGTCGCGGGCCAGTTTAACCAGCAGGTCGCGAGTCTCTGCGGTCATCAGGTTTTTCGAGTAGTCGAGAAACAGCCCGCAACCGCTCAGGCTAAAGCTATTAAAACGCTGAGGGTCAGAGGCAAATGCATCGCGCATGCTGAAGTTCTGCAAGCTGGCTCGATGTGCCTGAAGTGCTTGCCAAATGGGCTGGGCAGTAACATCGAGAGGTTGCTGGTAATACGGCATTTGCGCGAGCTTCCTTTTATTAGTGGCGATAACGAGGTTGGTTCAAGACAGGCGGCCCATAACTGGAGCGGTCTTGATAAACAGGCTCAAGAACCAAGGCTAAAATCAGGCCAACTGCTGGGCGCCGGGACAGGTCCAAGGCTGATCGTGTTACCTGGAGCCTGTACAGCATACCCGGCTTTAGGGCTTTTTCGCTCAGCTTGGCTGCAATAAGCTGATTCACAGCTGTTCAGCGTGCTCATCCGTGAGCTGCTTAAGTGCGGCTGCGATCAGCCCGCAGGCGAATCCAGATCAACCAAGAGGTTGTCGATTAGCCGGGTGTTACCGATAAAGGCCGCGACCAAGATAACCAGATGGCGGTCGTTCTCAGTGGCTGGGCGCAGGCTGTTCGCCTCACGTATTTCTAAGTAATCAGGGCGAAAGCCTGCTGCCGCGTGCTGGCTTTGGGCGTGGGCGATCAGTTTTGCCGAGTCTTGGTTACCGGCTTTCAGCGCACTGGCAATTTCTTGCAGCGATTGGTAGAGCACCGGGGCGGCGCTGCGTTGCTCATCGGTCAGGTAGCCGTTTCGCGACGACAGGGCCAAGCCATCTGCCGAGCGGACCGTGGGCTCGCCAATAATCTGGATCGGCATATTCAGGTCGCTGACCAGCGTGCGGATAACCGCCAGTTGCTGAAAGTCCTTTTGGCCGAAGATCGCCAGATCAGGCTGCACCATATTGAACAGCTTGCTGACGACAGTCGCAACGCCGTCGAAGTGACCCGGGCGGCTTGCGCCACACAGACCTTCGGACACACCGAGCACACTGATCCGGGTTTGACCGCTCATGCCGCGTGGGTACATCTCATCTACGCTGGGGGTAAACAACAAGTTGCAGCCAGCCTTGACCAAGGTTTCTTGGTCAGCAGCCAGAGTGCGGGGGTACTTGTCCAGGTCTTCGTTGGCGCCAAATTGCAGCGGGTTAACAAAGATGCTGGTCACTACAAAATCGCTGCGCTGAGCGGCTTTTTCGACCAGGGCTGCGTGACCTGCGTGCAGGTTACCCATGGTTGGGACCAGACTGATGTGTTTGCCTTCAGCACGGGCCGCTGCAACAGCGGCGCGTAATTCGCGAACGGTTTTAACCGTGTTCATGCAGAGAATCCATGTTCGGCAGCTGGGAAGCTTTGGTCTTTTACAGCTCTGACGTAGGCGGTCAGTGCACCTTGAACAGAGTTTTGCCCAACCATAAAGTTTTTCACGAACTTTGGTGCGCGACCGGTCAGTGACAGGCCCAGCATGTCATGCATAACCAGCACCTGGCCGTCGGTACCGGCGCCAGCGCCAATGCCGATTACCGGAATGCTTACGGCTTGGGTGATTTCATTCGCCAGTTCACTCGGTACACATTCAAGGACCAGCATGGCTGCGCCTGCTTGCTCGAGCGCCATGGCGTCCGCACGCATTTGTCGCGCCTGGGCTTCTTGACGACCCTGGACTTTATAGCCGCCGAGTACGTGCACTGCTTGTGGGGTCAGCCCCAAGTGGGCACACACTGGAATGCCGCGTTCGGCTAACAGGCGGATAGGTTCAGCCAGCCATACCGCACCTTCGAGTTTGACCATATGCGCCCCCGCTTGCATCAGGGTTGCCGCGTTGGTCAGGGTTTGTTCGATGGTGGCGTAGGCCATAAACGGCAAGTCAGCGACGATCAATGCGCCTTGGTTGCCACGCTTGACGCTGGCGACGTGATAGGCCATTTCAGCAGTGGTCACGGGCAGCGTGCTGTCGTGTCCTTGTAGAACCATCCCCAGCGAGTCGCCAACTAGCAGCACATCAACCCCTGCTTGGCAGGCGGCATGGGCAAAGGTCGCGTCATAGCTGGTCAGCATGGCGATTTTTTCGCCGCTTTGTTTGAGGCTTTGCAGAGTAGTCAGGGTTATATCAGCCATTTAGATTGTCCTCACTCAGGCATTATCAAGCAGAAAGCTGCTCTAATTTGGCCTGCATTGGCCTCGGTTTGCACCGGTGCTGGGCAACGGGACGCCTATAGTCCTGATGACGCAGCGTTAAGTCAATTGCGGGTGTTACCGTCTTGTTACCGAGCCTGTGCTGAAACGCCTTGGCTTGGCTGTTTTCGGCTAGGTTCTGATGCCTTGAAAACTGCCTCAATCGCCCTGTTTCAGCCGTCATCAGGGGTTATGTTACCGGGTGACAATAGAGACTGTCCCTAGTGGGCGTCGGGCAGCCGTTCAAGACCTTCGAATGGACATGCGGCAAGCAAGGCCTGCAGGGTGCGGCCGTCTGGCAATTGCAACTCAGGGGCTATTTCGGCAAGTGGGTAGAGCACAAATGCGCGGGCGTGCAGGTGATAGTGCGGAACCACCAAGCGCGGCTCATTAAGCAACTGCTGGCCGAACAGTAAAATATCCAGATCGAGTGTGCGTGGGCCCCAGCGCTGCGCTTTGCGCTCGCGACCTTGTTCCCGTTCAATCGCTTGCAGCGCATCCAGAAGTTGCAAAGGACTTAATTGGGTGTCGAGTGCGGCAACAGCATTGAGGTAGCGCGGCTGGTCTGCAGGGCCGAGGGGGTCGCTGGCATAGAAGCTTGATTGGGCGACCAGCTGGGTATGCTCGATTTCGTTGAGCGCTGACAACGCAGCCGTTAACTGCTGCTGCGGCGTTGCCAGATTGCTGCCCAGACCAATATAAGCGCGCTCCATTAGTCGTTGCTAGGGCTCGAGTTGGCTTCGCCCGCAGGGTTGCGTTTGCGTCCCTTGTTGCTGCGACGGCGTTTGCGCGGAGCGCCTGTGTTGTCATCTTTGCTGCTGAGGTCGCGAATCATGTTGCGGCGCTCGCTGTCACTCGCATCTTGATACGTCGTCCACCAATCACCGAGGCCATTGGTGTCTTCGCCTGCACTTTCGCGCAGTAGCAGAAAGTCATAGCCTGCACGAAAGCGCGGGTTTTCCAGCAGGGCATCTGCACGTTTCCCGCTGCGGCGCGGCAAACGCTCCTGCATATCCCATATTTCGCGGATAGGCATGGTGAAACGCTTGGGAATCGCGATGCGTTGGCACTGCTCGGCGATCAACTCATGCGCGGCTTCTTGCATGGCCGGAATCGGTGGCATGCCGCGCTCTTGCAAGCGCAGTACGCGGGCCGGGAGGGCAGGCCAGAGTAGGGCTGCAAAGATAAATGCCGGGGTAACCGTTTTGCCTTGTTTGATGCGTTGGTCGGTGTTGACCAAGGCATTGTGGATCAGGTTGTCGGTGTAGTCCGGATTTTCCTTTAGCGCGGCAGCGGCAGCGGGGAACAGTTGACCAAACAGGCCGTAGTCCACCAGTAACTCATAGGTGTAAACCGCGTAACCGGCGAGAAATAGCTTCAGCACTTCATCAAACAGACGGGCTGAAGGGATTTCATTTAACAGGGACGCCAGTTTGTAGATCGGTGCAGCGCTGTGCTTCTCAATGTCGAAGTCGAGTTTGGCGGCGAAGCGAATCGCCCGCAGCATGCGCACTGGATCTTCTTGATAGCGTTGCGTCGGATCGCCGATCAGACGAACCAGGTTGTTGCGAATATCGTGGGCGCCGTTGGCGTAATCCAGAATGCGCTCGTTTGACGGGTCGTAGTACAGCGCATTAATCGTGAAGTCGCGGCGCTGGGCATCGTCCTCAAGGTTGCCGTACACGTTGTCGCGCAAAATCCGACCGCTTTCGTTGCGTGAAGACAGGTTGCTGTTTTCTTCCTCGTCACCTTCTGGGTGATTGGCGCGGAAGGTGGCAACCTCGATGATCTCGCGGCCAAAATGCACGTGCACCAGTTTGAAGCGCCGGCCAATGACCCGCGCATTGCGGAATTCGGCGCGCACCTGTTCGGGTGTGGCACTGGTGGAGACATCGAAGTCTTTGGGGTCGACATCAAGCAACAAATCACGCACACAACCACCCACCAAGAATGCTTGATAGCCAGCGTTTTGAAGGCGCTCGACTACACTGATCGCATAGCGGCTGATTTGCCCGCGCTGGATAGGGTGTTGGTTGCTATTGAGCACAACAGGGGTGCTGTGCGATTGCTTGGCATGGCGCACAGGGGGACGTAAGGACTTGAACAGCTTTTTCAGCATGGGATGCACTGTATAACGAAATGGTCGGCCAGAATTGATGTTGACCGCATGATTGGCGCGGATTCTAGCATTATGCAGGGATATGGTGTAGGAGGGAGGTGAATCATTGTTGAAATGTAGAAAGCACTGAGGGAGCCGAAGCTCCCCCTTAAATTGTTGCGTGCTTTATTTTTATTATTATTTCGGGCTTGTTGTTTTTGTTGAATTGCCCGTTCCTTCCGGCCAAAGGCCTTAGGAAAACCTCCCAAGTTGGGAGTTAGTAGCAAACGGATTTCTTTGGATGCTGACATTGCAATGATCATTCCGTGATCCAACCAGTTCAGGTGCTGCTTGTAAGCAGTTTTATTGTTCTCTACCTGGTCGCGGGGCAAGCCCCAAAAGCATATCCTCTCCAAAAGAATCAGTTTTCTGCGCCTCCTGTCCTGTTGTTTTTGTTGTACTGGAGTCGTTACGTTTTATTTTTATTATCTTTTTTTGCTGCTTGTTATTGTTGTTGTGCAATAGATAAAGCATTCAGCGTGCCAAGTTTTCAGAATCCTTTAAAATCAAGGGTTTAGCGCGGTTGGTAATATTTTGTAGGTAGAAAAAAGCCGGGTGACGTTACCGTAACTCCCGGCTTTTGTTACTAAGTATTGAAACGGTAACAATCTGGGGAACCCTCGTGCTGGCCCACCTGTCACCTTGGTCGAGATCTGTTACCCGCTGACTGCACCTGATTTACGCCGTGGAATCCCCAAGCGCTGACGACGTTCCCACAGGCACTTGCGACTGATACCCAATTTGCGGGCCAGTTCGGTCTCGGTCATGTGGTCTTGATGTTCGAGGACAAAGTGCTGGAAGTAGTCTTCCAGCGAGAGGTCTTCGGTTGGTTCATGGCTATTGCTGCTGGATTGGGCGCCGCTCGACCTGTCAAAGTCATCGTCTTCCATGTCATCCAGCTCCACATCAATGCCCAGTAGCTCGGCTGTGATCAGTGGGCTTTCGCATAGGATCACGGCGCGCTCGATGGCATTCTCCAGTTCACGCACGTTACCGGGCCACGGGTATTGTCGAATGGCGTGCTCGGCATTTGCAGCGAAGTGCAGATCATCCCGGCCGATGCGAGCGGATTGCCGCTGAAGAAATGCTTGGGCGATTTCCAATACATCCTTGCCACGTTCGCGAAGCGCCGGAAGCTTAAGCGCAATTACATGCAGGCGGTAATACAGGTCTTCACGAAACTGGCCGGTTTTGGCCAGTGTCTTTAAATCGCGGTGGGTGGCGGCAATCAGGCGCACATCAACCTTTTGCGACTGC
Organism: Pseudomonas sp. EL_65y_Pfl2_R95; assembly: GCF_963971045.1. NCBI lineage: Bacteria > Pseudomonadati > Pseudomonadota > Gammaproteobacteria > Pseudomonadales > Pseudomonadaceae > Pseudomonas > Pseudomonas sp. EL_65y_Pfl2_R95. Next base: position 291,783 of record NZ_CAXAOV010000006.1, read on the forward strand.
ACGGAGCCTACACGGCGAATTTCACCTTCTTGCAATACCCGTAGCAGCCGCGCTTGCGCTTCAAGCGGTAACTCACCGATTTCATCGAGAAACAGGGTGCCGCCGTCAGCGGCTTCAACCAAGCCTGCACGCGCAGCGCTGGCGCCAGTAAAGGCACCTTTTTCGTGACCAAACAGCTCGGACTCAATCAGGGTTTCAGGAATCGCTGCGCAGTTAACCGAGATAAGCGGCGCCTTAGCGCGCTTTGACAGGTTATGCAGGGCGCGGGCTACCAGTTCTTTGCCGGTGCCCGATTCGCCCTGAACCAGGACATTGGAGTCGGTTGGCGCGACTTTACGGATTTTGCTGTAGAGCTCAAGCATCGAGGGCGAGGAGCCAATGATGCCAATCTCGCCATTGCTGTTGTCGACGCCCTTGTCACTGCCTGCGCCATTGCTGCGCTCTGGTGCCGTGCTCAGAGTGCTTCTCAGCGCCTGATGGTCGCGCAGAATGCGGGCAACGGCCTGGAGCATTTCGTCGTGGTCGAATGGCTTGGCAATGTAGTCGACTGCGCCCATTTTCATCGAGTCGACTGCCGAGCGCAGGCTCGCGTAGCTGGTCATAATGAGCACAGGGGTGCCTTCGCCGAGCTTTATCAGCTCAGTCCCAGGCGCACCTGGCAGGCGCAGGTCACTGACAATCAGGTCAAAGCTGGGAATACTAAAACGCTCTTGCGCTTCTTGTACTGATCCGGCTTCGCTGACTTCGTATTGATTGCGCTCCAGTAGGCGGCGCAAGGCAGAGCGGATAATAGTTTCGTCTTCGACGATCAAAATATGAGGCATTAATTCGGTCTCTCGACGGTCTCAGGTCGCTGGTTTAAGTCGCTATTGACGTCGCTTCAACATGCCGCGGCAACGTCACCCTGATTCGGGTGCCCCGTTGCAGTTCGGTATCAGCCGGGCTGTCGATTGTTATTTGTCCATAATGCTCTTCCACGATGGAATAGACCAGCGCAAGGCCGAGCCCGGTTCCACTACCAGGGTCTTTAGTGGTGAAGAATGGCTCGAATAAACGGTCCATTATGGCCTTGGGAATACCGCTGCCCTCGTCCTCGACAATCAGATCCACGGTATGCTCGGAAGCCTCGGTCTTGACCCGGATAGCGGTATCAGCGGAGGAGGCATCGCGGGCATTGGACAGCAGGTTGATTAGCACCTGCGCCAATCGTTGTGGATCGCCTACGACCCAATGATCGGAATCACACAGATTATAAAAATGTACTTCAATACTTTGCCGGTTTAACGAGAGGAGGCCAATGGCATCCTGCGCCACTTCGGCTAGGCATACCGGTTCATCGGCATGTTGATGGGAGCCCGAGTGGGCAAAGCTCATCAATGACTGGACGATTCTGGACACGCGCTTGGTCTGCTCGAGGATCTGCTGGCTGATTTCGGTGAGTTCGCCATCATCTTCGCGTTCCTCACGCAAGTTTTGCGCGAGGCAGGCAATGCCGGTGATAGGGTTGCCAATCTCGTGAGCAACCCCTGCCGCCAGTCTGCCAATACTGGCCAAACGTTCGGAATGCACCAGTTTATCTTCGAGCACCTGAGTGTCGGTCATGTCTTCGAGCAGAATCACCAAGCCGCTATTGCCGGGCGCGAGTGGCTCGATGATCGCGGCTTTGTGCAGGCTCAACCAACGGATCATGCCGTCTTCGGTCAGCGGGTGCTTATGCAGGTGCTGGTCGGGCAGTTCGATAAAGTTGGTGAGGAGGCTGCACCAAGGTTCTGTCAGGGTGTTGAGGCGTGAACCCACTACACGTTGCGCCGGGATATCAGTGAGTTCCTCCATGGCTTTGTTCCACATCAGAATCTCTTGATCCTTGGCCAGTGAACACACGCCCATGGGCAGTTCTTGCAGGGTTTGCCGGTGATAACGCCGCAAAGCATCGAGTTCGGCGGCAAGACCGGTGAGACGTGAGTGGTAGTCCTCTAGCCGGCTCTCAATAAAATGTATGTCTTCGGTGACGTAAGCTTCGCTGCCACTTTTAAAGGGCAGAAAGGTTTCAACGATATCTTGCGACACACTCGGGCCCATCAAGCCAGACAAGTTGGCCTCAATGCGATCACGCAAACGGCGCAACGCATAGGGTCGGCTTTCATCGAAGGGCAAATGCAGGTCGCGTAGCGCTTGTTCAATTTCCCGCTGTGCGGTCTTGGCTCCCAAGGGCTTGGCCAACTGGGTCGCGAACTCCTGGGGCGATGCCGCCAGCAATTCTCGCCGCTGGGGGCGGCGCACGTTGTCCACCGCACAGGCTTGCGCGGCACTTTTTTCTTCTTCGCTGGCTTCGCTGAACAATGAGACCAGTGTGAATATCAATACGTTGGCCGCCAGTGAACCAGTTGCCGCCAAATGCCAGCTGCTGTCATTGAGTACATAAACCATATCGACGACAGGTAGATAGATGTTCTGCAAGTTGCCGAGCAGCGGCATCAGCATGCTTACCGCCCAGACCGATATCCCCGCCAGGAGGCCGGCAATAAAGCCACGTCGGTTAGCGGTTGGCCAGTACAGCACTGAAAGCACGCCCGGCAGAAATTGCAACGTGGCGACAAAGGCAACAATGCCGAGGTTGGCAAGGTCCTGCTCGGCACGTAGCAGGGCATAGAAGCCGTAGCCGGTCATGATGATCAAGACGATCAGGGCGCGCCGGGTCCATTTCAGCCAGCGGTAGATATTGCCCTCAGCCGGTGGCTGGTAGAGCGGTAACACGACGTGGTTGAGTAACATCCCCGAAAGCGCCAGGGTGGTCACAATAATCAATCCACTGGAGGCGGATAACCCGCCGACATAGGCAATCAGCACCAGAATCGGGCTATTAACCGCCATGCCCAGGCCAAGGGTGAAGTATTCCGGGTTAGTGGTTGCGCCGAGTTTTAATCCTGCCCACAGAATGAGCGGCACCGCCAGGCTCATCAATAAAAGGAACAGAGGCAGGCCCCAACTGGCGCTGACCATTGCCCGGGGATTGATATTTTCGGTGAAGGTCATGTGGTACATGTGCGGCATGACAATCGCAGACGCGAAGAACACCAGCAACAATGTGCGCCACGGCCCTTCTTGCAAGGGCGTGTGCAGGCTGGTGAGCGCTGCCTGATTTTGCACCAGCCATTGTTCAAGGTCGTGGGGGCCATTGAACACGCCATAAAGTGCATAGAGGCCGATGGCGCTGATTGACACCAGCTTGACTACCGATTCGAACGCAATCGCGAAAACCAAGCCTTCGTGTTTTTCGCGTGTGGCGATGTGGCGTGCGCCAAACAAGATGGTGAAGAGGATGATCAGCACGCAGAAACTTATCGCCACCCGTGCCTGCATCGGCTCGTGCGTGAGAATGCTGATGGTGTCAGCCACTGACTGAATTTGCAGGGCAAGCAGGGGCAGCACACCAATAAACATGAAGAGGGTCGTCAGCGCTCCCGCCCAGGTGCTGCGAAAGCGAAAGGCAAATAAGTCGGCCAACGATGACAGCTGGTATGTGCGGGTGATGCGTAAAATTGGGTAGAGCAGCACAGGCGCCAGCAGGAATGCCCCTGAGACACCTAAATAGCTGGCTAAAAAGCCATAACCATATTGGTAGGCCAAGCCGACGGTGCCGTAGAACGCCCATGCACTGGCGTAAACTCCCAGAGACAGGGTGTAGGTCAGCGGATGGCGTATGATTTTTCGGGGAATCAACCCATGTTCGCTGGCCCACGCCACGCCAAACAGCATAAGCAGGTAAGCCGCACTGATAAGGATCAGCTGGCCAATACTAAAGCTCATCGGCATCTCGTTGACTCTGCAGAATAAATGTCACCACGATCAGAATCAGCCAGAGCAGGTAAGGCCGGTACCACGCACCATTTGGGTCAATCCACCAATCCATGATGGCCGGGGAGAACAGGTAAATCCCCACCACCAGAATCAGCACGAGTCGATAGATATACATGCCGCATCTCTTTTCGTGAGTATGTCGATGTTACCGGATGCGTAGACAGCTGCGTAGTTTGCTGGTGCCGAGTTGTTCACATCGCCAAGCTGTACAGGTGTTGCCGGCACAACTTTGGTTTGGCTGTGAAGTTTACAAGCTGCCGCAGCACGGACTGCAACTGCGTTACATTGAGCTGTAATGACATATAGGCAGCATCTGGTCACGGGGTTGGACCCTAATTTGTGCGTATGATCATTAACCGATGTGCTGCTGCGCGATTCTGGTGCTAAATCAATAAGCTCACGCTCGATCCCCAGTTGGAAACTCAGATGGGCAGGGCTCTGGCATAAGATTTGCGCAGCGTGTTTATCGCTCAGGCAAGCAGGAGGCCCACTGTGTCGATCCATATCGCATTACATCACGTTAGCCATTACCGGTATGACCGGGCCGTTAACCTAGGCCCGCAGATTGTGCGTTTGCGCCCCGCACCCCACAGCCGCACGCGGGTGCTGTCTTACGCGCTGAATGTTGAGCCCGGCGAGCACTTCGTCAATTGGCAGCAAGACCCGCAAGGCAACTACCTGGCCCGTTTGGTATTTCCAGAGAAAACCCGCGAGTTAAAGGTTGAGGTTGATCTGGTCGCGGAGATGGCGGTCTTCAACCCATTCGACTTTTTTTTAGAGCCCTACGCGGAAAAAGCGCCTTTTACCTACACCGAAAGTGAGCAGCGTGAGCTGGCACCCTATTTAGTGACGCTGCCGAGTACGCCGTTGTTTGCCAAGTATTTGGCCGGTATTTCCCGTGAACAGCTGGCGACTATCGACTTTTTGGTGGCGATTAATCAGCGTCTGGCGGGTGACATCAAGTACCTGATCCGTATGGAACCCGGCGTGCAAACGCCTGAGCAAACCCTGAAGAATGCCTCGGGCTCATGCCGCGATACGGCATGGCTGATGGTGCAGTTGTTGCGCCAATTGGGAATGGCTGCACGGTTTGCCTCAGGCTATTTGATTCAGTTAACCCCAGACGTTAAGTCATTGGATGGGCCGTCGGGCACTGAGGTTGATTTCACCGATCTGCACGCGTGGTGCGAGGTGTACCTGCCGGGCGCCGGCTGGGTGGGACTTGATCCGACCAGCGGCTTATTTGCCGGGGAGGGGCACATTCCTCTGGCCTGTAGCCCTGAGCCATCATCCGCGGCGCCCATCAGTGGTGGGGTCGATGAGTGTGAGTGTGAGTTTTCCCATGAAATGCGCGTTGAGCGTATCTGGGAGGCGCCGCGGGTCACTAAACCCTATAGCGAAGCGCAGTGGCTGGCGATAAATAGCTTAGGTAAACAGGTAGACGCTGAGCTTAAAGGTGCCGATGTGCGTCTGACTATGGGGGGTGAACCGACCTTTGTAGCGCTGGATTACCCGGACGATGCTGAATGGAATACGGCAGCGCTGGGACCGAACAAGCGGCTGCTGGCGGCGGATCTGTTTCATCGCTTGCGAGAGCACTACGCGCCGCATGCGCTGGTGCACTTTGGTCAGGGTAAGTGGTATCCAGGGGAGCAATTGCCCCGGTGGTCATTGAACTGTTTTTGGCGGCGCGACGGCCAACCAGTGTGGCGTGATGCCAAACTTTACGCCGATGAGCACCGTGACTACGGTGCGGATGAGGCCCTTGCCGCGACGTTCCTGCAAACCCTGGCAGGACGCCTGGGTATATCAGCTGAACATCGTTTTCCTGCCTATGAAGATGGCTTTTATTTCTTGTGGCGTGAACGCAAGTTACCGAGCAACGTCACGCCAGATGATCCGCGCCTAGCCGACCCGCTGGATCGCGAGCGCCTGCGCAAAGTCTTTCAGCAAGGGCTGGACAAGGTCATCGGCCATGTCTTGCCGTTGGCGCGTAACGCCGCTGAAACCCAGTGGCTAACCGGCAGCTGGTATTTGCGCGAAGAGCATTGTTGGCTGATTCCCGGTGACTCGCCGTTGGGGTATCGCTTGCCGCTCGAGTCGCAGCCATGGGTTAGCAAGGCCGATTATCCCTATGTGAATCCACCTGATCCTTCACAGCGCTTGGCACCACTTCCGGCTGCCGCTCAGGTGCAGAGCCAATTGCGTGGCGTATGGCAAGGCAGTCGAAAGGCACCGGCAAAGCATCCGCAATTGAATAAATCGGCCGACGATATTGTGCGCACCGCGCTCTGTGCAGAGCCACGTGACGGCCGCCTGTACCTGTTTATGCCACCCTTGGTGCGGCTTGAGGATTACCTGGAACTGGTCGCGGCTATTGAAGCAACCGCAGCCGAACTTGATTGCCCAGTGATACTTGAGGGATATGAGCCGCCAGTTGATCCGCGCCTGCAGTTCTTCCGGGTTACCCCGGACCCGGGGGTGATTGAGGTCAATATTCATCCTGCTGCAAGTTGGGATGAGTTGGTCGAGCGCACCGAGTTTCTCTATGAGACGGCGCGCCAGTGCCGTTTAAGTAGCGAAAAGTTCATGATTGATGGTCGCCATACAGGCACGGGTGGCGGTAATCACTTCGTTTTAGGTGGCGCGACGCCGCCGGACTCTCCTTTTTTACGTCGCCCAGACCTGTTAAGAAGCCTGATCAGCTACTGGCACAATCACCCGTCGCTGTCGTATTTGTTTTCCGGTTTGTTTATTGGTCCGACATCGCAGGCGCCGCGGGTAGATGAGGCGCGTAATGATGCGCTCTACGAACTCGAAGTGGCCTTTGCGCAAATGCCGGAGCCGGGCAAGGACTGCGCGCCGTGGTTGGTCGACCGTCTACTGCGTAACCTGTTGGTCGATGTAACCGGTAACACCCACCGGTCTGAGTTCTGTATCGACAAACTTTATTCACCGGACTCAGCCTCAGGGCGACTGGGATTACTTGAGCTGCGTGCCTTTGAAATGCCGCCCCATGCACAAATGAGCTTGGCCCAGCAGCTCCTGTTACGCGCCTTGATCGCGCGCTTCTGGAAGCAGCCTTATCAGCCCACGAGATTGGTGCGTTGGGGTACAGAGTTGCATGACCGCTTCTTGCTTCAGCACTTTGTTGAGCAAGACTTCAATGATGTGCTGCAAGACCTGAGCGGTGAGGGTTACAAGTTTCGCGCCGAGTGGTTTGCGCCGCACTTTGAGTTCCGCTTTCCGAAAGCCGGTGACTTTAATGTCAAGGGCATCGACATGGAGTTGCGTCAAGCCTTGGAACCTTGGCATGTGTTAGGCGAAGAGGGCACCGCAGGCGGGACTGTGCGTTATGTCGATTCATCGCTGGAGCGCTTGCAAGTCAAAGTACGCGGCATGACTCCTGATCGCTACGTTATTACCTGTAACGGCGTCCCTGTGCCACTGCACTCAACCGGCAAGGTCGGTGAGTTTGTCGCCGGTGTTCGTTATCGCGCTTGGCAACCCGCCAATTGTTTGCAGCCGACCATCGGTGTGCATGCGCCGCTGGTATTTGATGTGTTCGATACCTGGATGAGTCGTTCACTGGGTGGCTGTCAGTATCACGTTGCACATCCGGGCGGGCGCAGTTATGAAACCTTGCCGGTTAATGCTTATGAGGCTGAAAGCCGACGTTTGGCGCGTTTCTTCAGGCTTGGCCATAGTCCTGGCAAGCGTGCCCCCATGGCGATGATTGGCAACAGTGAATTGCCGATGACCCTCGATTTGCGACTTAGTCCTGTAAGCCGCAAAGACTAGTCTCTAGCTGGGGGGCTGATCACAGGTACAAATATTCAGGTCAGCTACTCTGGCCTGAATATTTGTGCCTGCGCAAATGCTAAAGTTTGTTTGTGTAAATGACTGCCCGAGATTTTGATGGCTGACTTGCTTGCCGACTATCCGCCTAACGCTGCGGCCTACGATGAACTACTCGATGCTGACGGGCAGGTGCGGCCTCATTGGCGGCGTATTGCTGAGCAATTGCAGCGCAGCACGCCGTTTCAGCTACAGCAACGCCAGGACCTACTGGCCCGGCAAATTCAAGAAAATGGTATTACCTACAATGTTTATGCGGATCCTGAAGGCGCTGACCGACCTTGGGAGTTGGATCTGCTGCCGCATGTCATTGCCGCCGATGAATGGCAGGTAATCGCCAAGGGCGTCGCCCAGCGTGCCAATCTGCTTAATCAGGTGTTGGCCGATATTTACGGCCCGCAAACCTTGCTTGCCGATGGCCTGCTGCCGGCAGAGTTGGTGTTTGGTCATGACAATTTTCTCTGGCCCTGCCAAGGCATCGAGGTGCCTGACGCCACCTATTTGCACATTTACGCAGTGGATCTGGCGCGCGCTCCGGATGGTCGTTGGTGGGTTACCGCCGATAGAACCCAAGCGCCGTCGGGGGCTGGCTATGCGTTGGAAAATCGGCAGATCGTATCGCGCGCGTTCCCGGACCTGTTCCGCGATATGCGTGTGCAATACCTCGCAGGCTTTTTCCGCACCTTGCAGGAAACCATCGCCCGCCAAGCCCCTGCTGATGGGGAAACGCCTTTGGTTGTAGTGCTCACCGCGGGGCGCCTGAATGAAAGCTACTTCGAACACCTTTATCTAGCCCGGCAACTGGGTTATCCCTTGGTTGAAGGCACGGACTTAACCGTACGCGATGCCACGGTATACCTGAAAACCTTGGCGGGATTGCGTCGGGTTCATGCAATTTTACGCCGTCTGGATGATGATTTTTGTGATCCGCTGGAGTTGCGCATCGACTCGGCGCTCGGTGTGCCGGGGTTGCTCGACGCGGTGCGCCAGGGACGAGTGCTGGTAACCAACGCATTAGGCAGTGGTGTTCTTGAGTCACCCGGGTTCTCCGGTTTTCTGCCGGCTATCAGTGAAAAACTACTGGGTGAGCCTTTGCTGCTGCCGAGCATCGCCAGTTGGTGGTGCGGTGAGCCTCCAGTATTGGACGAGGCGTTGGCAAAACTCCCGGAGCTATTGATTCGGCCGAGCTTTCCTTCGCAAAATTTTGCCCCAGTATTTGGCCGCAGCCTCGATGAGGCGCAACGCGAAGTGTTGGCGCAGCGTCTCAAAAGCAGGCCTTACGCCTATGTTGCCCAAGAAATTGCGCAGCTGTCGCAGGCGCCGATTTGGCAGAGTGAACAGCACAGCTTGCAGCCGCGTGCCATTGGCATGCGGGTATTCGCTGTTGCCGGGCCAAAGGGTTATCGCGTGATGCCGGGCGGGCTGACCCGTGTTGCCGGGCAGGCGGATGCCGAAGTTGTATCGATGCAGCGCGGCGGTGCGAGCAAAGACACGTGGGTACTGGGCAGTCGCAGCAGCGAGGGTGAGTCGTGGCAAGGCGCTCGGCCTTTAGGTGTTGCCGATCTGGTGCGCAGTGACCCGTATTTACCATCGAGGGTAGTCGAAAACCTGTTTTGGTTTGGCCGATACAGTTCGCGCAGCGAAAACAATGCACGATTGCTACGCATCATGCTGTCACGCTATGTGGACGATGATGACGACCCGCACGCACTTGATGCTGCGTTGAGCCTGGGTGAACGCTTGGGCTTACTGCCTGATGCAGAGGACGCAGAAACCCTGGAGCAGCGGCTTGAACAAGCCTTGCTTGGCGATGACTGGCCAGCCAGCTTGCGGACCAACCTACAGCGTTTGATCTGGACCGCTGGCAGCGTGCGCGGCAAGCTTTCGCAGGCCAACTGGCAGGCTTTGCTGGCGTTACAGATCGAGGCGCAAGAGCTTGAGGTTCAGCAGGCTGACTTTGGCGAGGCGCTGGACTTTCTCAATGGCTTGGTTATGTCGCTGGCTGCGCTTTCAGGCTTTGCTCTGGACGATATGACCCGTGATGATGGCTGGCGCTTTCTGATGATCGGGCGCTGCATCGAGCGCCTGCAATTTATGAGCGAAAGTATCGCCAGCTTTATTCGCAGCCCAATGGCCGATGATCAATCTGCGTTGGAGTGGTTACTTGAGTTGGGTAACAGCAGTATCACTTACCGTACCCGGTATCTGGCAACCGCCCAGCTGATCCCGGTGCTGGACCTGCTATTGCTGGATGATCAAAACCCGCACGCGGTGTTGTTTCAATTGCGTACCTTGGTAAGTTCGCAGGCAGGATTGGTCGAACGCTTCGACCTGCCTGCCTCGTCGCGACTGGCCAGCTTGGAGCGTCAGCTCAGCGGTTTTAGTCTGGCTACACTGGAGAATTCTTTGTTTGGTCCGACCAGTGTGCGCGCAGTGTTAAATGGGTTGGCGCAGTTGCTGGAAACCATCGCTCAAGCCAGCGCTGAAACCTCTGATCAACTGGCGCTGCGCTTCTTCGTACACGTAGATGCCAGCCAGCGGACGCAGTCGTCATGAGTGATGAGCAGGTGCACAGCAATAAGACTGAGGTCGCGCTTGCCCGCTACCAGATCATTCATGACACACTTTACAGCTATTCGTCTGCCGTCTCCCTTGCGCAACAGTTGGCGCATCTGGTGCCCCGCGATTGTGCCTGGCAGGTCAAGCATCAGTGCCAGCTTGAGGTCAGCCCCAAGCCCTGTATGCGCCATGACGGCCTGGATGTGTTTGGCAATCCATTGACCCGCCTGGTCTTCGAGCGACCCCACGATTCGCTAAAAGTCAGTGCCCAGATGCGTTTGGATGTGCTGGCGCGCCCTGGAATTGTCCTGAAAGATTCGCCCGCGTGGGAAGAAGCATGCGCCGCTCTGCTGTATAGCGGCAAGCAGATGGCTGCCGATTTACTTGATGCCTGTCGGTTCCGCTTCCAGTCACCCTACGTTCAGCTCAAACACAATTTTGCCACTTATTCGGCAGATTGCTTTGTGCCTGGCCGACCGCTGCTGCTGGCTGCTCAGGCATTAATGAACAAGATCTTTACCGAGTTCACCTTTGACGCAGTAGCCACGCAGGTGGCAACACCGCTGCTGCAGGTACTAGAGGAACGACGCGGCGTTTGTCAGGATTTTGCCCACTTGATGCTAGCCTGTTTGCGTTCGCAAGGTGTAGCAGCGCGTTACGTAAGTGGTTATTTGCTGACCCAGCCACCACCAGGGCAGCCACGGTTAATCGGGGCCGATGCTTCCCATGCCTGGGTCTCGGTGTATTGCCCAACGCAAGGCTGGGTAGACTTCGATCCAACCAATAATATCCGTCCGGCGCTTGAGCACATCACCCTGGCCTGGGGCCGCGATTTTGCCGATGTGTCACCCCTGCATGGCGTCATTCTTGGCGGTGGCGGCCATGATCCGGATGTACAGGTGACAGTGCTACCGCTCACCGAGGACGGCGCCATTGCTCAGGCTTAATCGCTAATTTCCGGCAGATATTTTTCTACGTGCTAGCTTTTTTAGGGATAGCAGTACCTATCTCTTATCGGAGCAAGACCATGGACGATACAACCATCGTAAATGTGGGCACGGAAAAAATGAACGCGCTGTACAACTTGGTTACCCAGTACGGCGCCGCGTTCGCCATAAAGATTCTTTCAGCCGTTGCCTTCTGGGTGATTGGCCGTTGGCTGATTGGCTTTGCAGTGGGCTTGGTGCAAAAAGGCTTGGGCCGCCAACATGTCGATCCGACAGTGCTGCGCTATGTTGGTAACTTCATCACCGTAACCCTGAATATTTTGTTGGTCATCGGCATTCTCGGCTACTTCGGCGTGCAGACCACCACCTTTGCAGCGCTGATCGCGGCAATCGGTTTGGCGATTGGTATGGCCTGGTCAGGCTTGCTGGCGAACCTTGCTGCAGGCGGCTTCATCATTATTTTGCGGCCCTTTAAGGTCGGCGACTTTATCTGTGCTGGCGGGGTAACAGGGACGGTCACTGAGATTGGTTTGTTCGTGACGGCCATTAACACCCCTGACAATGTGCTAACGCTGGTGGGTAACAACAAGATCTTCAGCGACAACATTCAGAACTTTTCCCATAACGCCTTTCGCCGCGTCGACCTCAAGGCCCAGCTCTCCGGCGCCGCAGACTACAAAGCGGCGGCTGCTTTGCTTAAGGAGCGCATCGCAGGTATCGACAATGTGCTGGCCGAGCCGGGTGTCGAGGTTGAGATTCTTGAGTTCAATCTGGTCGGTCCGGTAATGGCAGTGCGGCCGTATTCCCATACCGATAACTATTGGCAGGTCTACTTCGACACCAACAAGATGATCAAGGATGCCTTGGGCGAGGCGGGATTCCCGGCGCCAATGCCTGCACAGACGGTGATTATGCAGCAAGCCAGCTGAGTGAGTTTAGGCAAGCTGCGTGTTGTCGCGCGGATAAGTGATTTTTGGGTTGAAATCGGGTGGGCACACTTGGCGTTGCCCACCCAAATAAACACCTTTCATTAGCCTTTGATGGATTTCCACAGTTTACTCACCAGCGTGACAACGGCGAGCGCGATTGCGCCTAGAATTATCCCCACCACGCCATTGAGCAGCACAGGCACCACACTGCCCATCAGCTCAATCCCGGAACTGGCTGCCAGATGCTCTGACGTTTGCTCTACCCAGTGGTGAATGACTGGAACGCCGTGGGTAAGGATGCCACCACCGACCAGGAACATTGCGATGGTGCCGATAATCGACAGGCTTTTCATCAGGTAAGGCGCGGCAACCAGGATTCCGTGGCCAAAACTGCGCATAGCGCGGGTGAACAAGCTTTCACCTTCAAGCTTGGTCAGATAGAGCCCGGCATCATCAAGCTTGACGATACCGGCGACAAGGCCGTAAACGCCAAGCGTCATTACCAAGGCAATGCCTGAAACGACGATAATTTGTTGCGTCAGCGGCGCGCCCGCAACCGTGCCCAGGGTGATCGCAATAATTTCAGCGGAAAGGATAAAGTCGGTGCGAATAGCCCCGCCAATCTTTTGCTTCTCGAAGGCCTTGATCTGTTCTGGCGATTTACTCGCGGCTTCAATCAGCTCAGCTTTCTCTTGTTTGTCGTCTTCCTTGGGGTGGAGAAATTTGTGGGCAATTTTTTCGAAACCCTCAAAGCACAGATAGGTCCCGCCGAGCATCAGTATCGGGGTCACCGCCCAGGGTGCTATTGCGCTGATAACCAACGCTGCTGGCACTAGAATCAATTTATTGCGCAGGGATCCTTTGGTAACTGCCCACACCACCGGAAGCTCGCGGTCTGCACGTACGCCAGTAACTTGCTGGGCGTTGAGCGCCAGATCATCGCCCAAGACCCCTGCGGTTTTCTTGGCGGCGACTTTGGTCATCAAGGACACATCGTCGAGCACCGTTGCAATGTCATCGAGAAGGGTCAAAAGGCTGCTAGCTGCCATGCAATGGATTCCTTTAGTTTGTGTAGCCCAAGTATCTGGACATTACCTTAGCTCAGCAAGGGGCAGGGTATAAGCCTTCAAGGGCAGTGGGGGTACATCCGCTTGTTGATTCAGTTATGGGGCAATTGCTGGCTGGATACAACTAACTGCTGCCACGACGGAGTCAGTGCAGGCTTTGAGCGTGGTTTAGCTATCACCATGCCCTGTCCGTTGCTTAGCGAGCTTAACGAGCTATTTAGTCACTACTCACCCAATGTCTGCTTCATGCTTTTGGTTAGGGCTTTCAGGCTCGGCATCAGCACTTCTGGTGGCGGGGTCAGGCCGGTTAGGTCGTCAGTGCCTTGTTTAAAGGTCTTGGCCTGCACAGCAATGAGTGGTGTAGTTAGCCCACCCGTTTTTGCCAAGCCAAACCAAGCGCGTTCTTTTTCGGCAGAGCCTGGCTTGGGATCAAGCCGCCAGCCATCCATACCCGCAAGGCGTCTATCGAAATACAGTGGCTCAACGAACTCTGTTTTCTCCCAGTTCTCTCTATCGTAGCCGGGGCGGTAGTCCGTGTTGTAGGTGCCGGAGGTGGCCTTCATATAGGGATCGCCAGGGGAGGCATTGAGAATGGTGAAAATCACGTTGGGCTCACGGGTAAAGCGAAGGCTGTTCTTGATGCTGTACTTGGTTTTTCCATCGTCATGGATAAAACCGTAGGGGAAGCAAAAGCCAGGGCCTTCAGGAACTTGATATAAATCGCGTGGCTCGAAACGGGCGATGAGGTCTTTGATGCGCTGAACTCTATTTTTATCGTTACCTCTGAAATCAAAGAAGTAAACCCGATTGTTACGCCAAAGTAGAACATAATATATGCTTGTTTTTGTTCCGAGAAAATAGGCATCAGGGATATTAAGGCCTATGTCGTGCTCGTAGGTCTGGGTTAGGGGGATTTTTTTTCTTAAGACTTCTCTGTCTTGTTCAATACTCTTTATATATTCATCTGGAATATCTTGGCCTTCGGCCACAGATTTTTTGAGTGAGGCAATCATATCGCTATATGTATCGACTTGCTTTTCAGAGCTTGCTTGGCCGCGCCTGGAAGTTCCTTTTCTGTAATCGACTGCATGACTAAGCATTGAACGCTCAACGATATCGCTGACATATATAACTGGGCCTTCATTATCTCCATAGTTAGCATGATCGCCCGGTGCACCGACTTTCTTACTGAAACCTTGCCCCCCTCCGTCAGTTATTCTGTCGACATAAGCAGCATTGAAGGTAGCCCATTTCATATCCTCCGTTACATCGAAGGTCAATCGACCGATGCACTCTTTTCGGTTCGCATCTGCATGCACAAACTGGGTTGGAAGCAGTAACAAAAGGCTTACGCTCAGGAGTAATTTATTCATGTACGCTGGCCTTTTCCTTTTTGGTCGTTAGCAGTCATTGCAAACGTGTCATTAGGCTCAAAAATTTTCTGTTTTTGATTTTGTGCAAGTATTGACAGGTTTATGCCTGAATCATTGTTCTCACCGCGTGTCCAGTTGGTGGGCAGGGCACATATAAATCCCTGCACACCAATTGGAGGCGAGAAACTTTTAACTGGTGTCAGCGAAGTAGAGCGCCAAAAAGCATCTTCATAAGGCATAGCTTCTTGCAACTCACCACCTTTGCTAAATTCCTCTAGATTCCGATAGGTCCACGTTGGCCATATTGGAGTCGGGAAACCGTTTTCAAAGCCTTCCATTTTCGGAGTGACCTTTGGTTGCAACTGGCTGATATTTTGTGGAATAAAATTGAACGTTCGATTGTAAAAGCTAGTGTTTATATTTGCTTGTTTCTGTATCGCCTGCCAAGCTTCCTTAGCCGCTGGTTGTGCTAAGTACTCAGCCAATTCACTGGCTTGCTGAATGGATGATCGCTTGGTAAGGCTTAACCCGAAGTGTTTTTTCCACAGATCAATACGCAGTTGTTGCACCGCCCTGCTGACGGGTACTGAATTTTTACCATCGAGCTTGGCTTGAACGGGGGTGCTGTCGCGTACGATTACTGCCAGCTCTGAGTCACGGTTACCTTGCAGGCTGCGGTCGTTAATGTTGGCGCTGCCAAGAATTGCAACGCGGTCATCGGCTATCAGCAGTTTACTGTGAATATAAATTTGCTCGGTGACCACTCGGCCGTTCAATGTATCCCAGTTGCGCAGATTGAGCAGTGTGAGGTATTGGCTCCAGTCCTGTTGTTCGAATACAGGGCGGCCTTTGCGGTCTTTCACCTCGATACCCTCAAGAGCTTCAGCTTTTGTACGGCCTCGTTTCATCTGTTCGCGCAACGCCATACGTCTTTGAATACCCTTGACCAAACTGTGTTCACCAAACACCAAGCTTTGCATGGTTAGGCTGACTTGATGCATGATATTCAAGGTGTTCAGGGTGCCTTCGGGGTGTACGGGTAAGACCATATAAACATGAAAAGGCAGCGCTTCATCGATGGCTCGACCGATGCGGTTGACCAGCGACTCACCAATATCATTGAGCAACCCCTCTTGCTGCTTACCCAAGTGCTGGGTGACCCAGCCCATGGCATTGCTGCTGAATATCGCCTTCATATCGACTAGAAAACTCTGTGCGCGTGCACTTGGGTCTTGGGCGATTGAGTTAATTTCTTGCCAATTAAGCTGCCAGATATCCTCGGCTTCAAGGGCCTCGCGCAGGCGGACGCGGGCGACTAAGTCCTGCGGCAAAGTTTTTGGGTCGCGCAGGCTGGCCATTGGACCAGATAGGGGCATCAATGGATTGATTTCTTGCTGTTGGCCAAACGCGCTTTGAAAAAACTGATTCTCAATGTAGATAAATTGTTGAGCGCTGGAGATGGCTTGTTGCATGGCGCTTTTGCAGTTGGCTTGCATGCCGCCGGTATCAATGCCGGGCGGTAATGGCAGGCTAACTCCGGATTTGCTTCGGCCCAGTTGCTCTTGCTGGGTCATACGTGCGGATGCACTGCGCAGCACTTGCACACTAACACCGGCAGGCTTAGTGGCTGGCGGTTGTGGCAGTTGTGCGGGGGCATTGATCCAAACAGGCTCCGGCTTGCTAAATTTAAAATCTAATAAGTTTTCGGCGTTGAGGTGATGTTCGAGGCTTGCGCTTTTGATCAAACGGTTTAGCCAGACCATGATTGTTTCGAGCGCTTGGCTGACAAACTTCGTGTCCTGAACGGATGGGGTGTCTGCGATGTAGGCTTGCTGTCCATTCCAGCGGTCAATAAAGTTGCGGGAAAGGTCATACACCGATGGCCCTTCTATTCGGCTGTGGACATCTTGCCAGGGCATCCTCGGCTGGTCGGTGTCGAGGGTGGTGTTGGTTGGAGATGCCAATGGTTGAGCGTCGGTATTAAGGTATGGGTAGGGTTGCTGATTTTCCCATGTTTGATTCTGCAGCATCCCATACAAGAACCATAGTACGGAACTGGCCAACTCATTAGCGCCGCTCAAGGAGTTCGCAGGCAGATCTTCATAGGTACCCTTGCTTATAATTTTTAGAACCTGACCGAGTTCTGTGGTGCTCATCCATTCGTTAATAAGCACACTGCTTTTAATCCGCAATGATTCGGTGATGTTGCTCCCTGCGAGCTCTAATTCATTAAGCCAACTTGTGAGCCTTCGCTGGAATGACTGCTCCAATTCCTGAGTATGAAGATTGTCACGAATGAGCTGTGCAACCGCTTTACAGGTTTTCTCCAAAAGCTCACGTTTGGTTTGCTGAATTGAAGTGGAGACTTGATCTATGCCTTGGCGGGCACTTTCTAACGCTCGGCCAATGTCTTGCACCCAGCTCAGCGCAGGGCTTTCCATGAAATTTGAGAAATAATTAGCACCATTGAGCATACTCGCTCGGCTGACGGGGATCGGTATTTTGAGGCTCAGGTTGCTATCAACTAGACGGACTGCGTCAGGTATCAATTCCACAGTTGCGACGGGCTTAGAAAGGTCAAATAACGTGGCAAACATCAGGCCATTAGCACTGACATGGTCTTGGAGTTTCATCCAGCCCAGTTTTGGCAGGCCGGGGTTGTAGGCGTCATTGCCTTTGCGGTCGCTGGCATCAAGGCTGAAGTTGTTGTCGTCTCTGCGGCCGTACGCAAGGTCAATACCACCGACATAGCCTATCTTATTGTCGATGACGACTGACTTTTGGTGATGCGAGAAGGCAACGCCTAACCCTTTCATATCGCTTTGTTGAATAGCAGGCGTACAAAAAGCTCGCGGTCCGCCCGTTAAACCGGCATTCAACTGAAAAATCGCCAGCATGGTTTCAAAATCATAGGTGCCCATAGCGGCACTAGGGCTAAGCCAAGGCATTACATAGACTTTAAGCGTCGGTGCCCGCTTGAGCGCTTGATATAGGCACTGCCAAAGGCTGCGTTTGCCATCAAGTTGTATGTCGTAGTTGACCTGCCAACCGGTGATAAAAATCGATTGGCTGGCGTGGTCAATTGCACTGGCGAGGTTGATGAAATAGTCCTCGCCAGTGGTGAAAAACTTAACTTCATTACCCGTGCGCTTAGGCGCAAAGAGCCCTTGTCCTTTGAGGAAACAGTCAGGCGCCGAGTAAGCGACACGCGCTTGGCCATCTTGAGTATTAATCTGGCTGAGCTCTTTTGCTCGAACGCCATTGTAAGCAGGGTTGTTCGCCATGATTAATCAGCCTTTGGATTGCAGGTGGGAATAGAAGTCAGTCGTACAGGCTGTGTCCTGCTTACTGCGCTCTTGGTCCAGTAATGATGCCGCCCCTCGATTTGGCGACACGCAGTCGTTGAAATCCAACGCGCTCAGGGCGTGGTGCTCGCTGTCCCATTGAGGCTGTTCCAGAAACAAACGCAGGCTTACTTGCTGGCCGGGATAGGCAAGAAAGAGGTTCTGCGGAGCCGTTACATAGGCTTTAGATAGTGTGGTTTGCTGATCAGCATCCAGCACTATTTGCCCCTTATCATTGGTTTCGCCTTGGAGCAAAGCCTGCTCTTGCCCCGTTTGCACAATGCGCCAAGGTGTAAACGCTAATGGGAAACCGTCTTCGCCGGGCACATCGCGCAGTTCAATGTTGAATACATAATCGCGAGGTTCAACCAGGTTGCGCGGCTGGGCCTCACCCGGGTTGATGCTTTTCAACAGTTTTCCAGCTTTATCCATATCCGCCGGTAAAGGGATCGCAGGCAGCAATGCCGCTATTCCTGTTCCCTTACCCGGAGAGCCGCCAGCGTTGTAGCGAATGATTGGGCCGACCATGCTGATGCCGTCGGAGTGGAGTTTGATAAAGCTGCCGCCCGCTTGCAGGGTGAGTTCTACGCCAGCCTCAATGACTATTTTTTGCCCGGCCTTGAGGTGAATTTCGCGGCCAGCCTTGGTTAGCTGAGCGGTGCCTAACTGGGTGTGTTGGCTAACGCCGATGTTGAGGTGGTCATTGGCTTTGGTTTCGACTTTGCGCTCGCCGTGGATGGTGATGTGTTCTTCGGCTTTGAATTCAGTGAAGCTGTTGGCTTCGACTGTGTCATGGCGTTCACTGCCGATATGAATTTTCTGGTCGTGCTCGATGTTCTCATCCAGGTTGCGCTGAGCATGGACAAAAATTTGTTCTTCGCCCTTTTTGTCCTCCATGCGCAGTTCGTTGTAGCCTGCACCGCCTGGTGAACTCAGGGTTTTAAAGGTGCTACGGGTTTTGTTAGCGGGAAGGGCGTAGGGCACGGTGTTTTCTTTGTGATACAGGCACCCGGTGACGACGGGTTGATCAGGGTCCGCTTCAAGAAAACTCACCAAGACTTCCATGCCGACACGTGGAATAGCGATACCGCCATACAGGTCGCCCGCCCAGTTTGAGGCGACGCGCAGCCAGCAACTGGATTTGTCATTGCCACGGCCTTCACGGTCCCAATGGAACTGGACCTTAATGCGCCCGTAGATGTCGCAGTGGATTTCCTCTCCGGCAGGGCCGGTCACCACCGCCGTTTGGCTGCCAAGCACCTGTGGCTTGGGATGCTCTAGCGCTGGGCGATAAGGCGTATCCCAAGGGGTCGTAATAAAAGTATTGCGATAACCCTGCTGGAAATCATTGGTGTCTCCCACGTCATGGGTCATCGACTCTTCGAGTACTTGCGGTTGTTTGCCTTCATGGCGAATCTGCACAATCAGCCAAAGGTCATTCCATTCGCTGCGCGGGTGATCTGAAATCTCTAAAAAATGCCCGCTGTTCAATGCCGGTTGGTCGCTGTTACCTTCGGCCAGACGGTAGTCACTGCGGTGACGTTCAAGCACGCGCTGGCTAAGGTGTTTACCGCGCTCGCGCTCGCTGAAGTGGCCGGGGTAGCGGTAGTCTTCCAGATCGGGCAGGGCCTTGGCATCGTCTTCTTGAGGCTGTTTGTACGCTGACTCAAGTTGCAGGCGTGGGGTCTCAAAGTTGTAGTCGCGTTGGGTGACGCGGCTACTGCGGGTCTGCTGACGCAGGGCAAAGCGGCGGATCGCGGGTTCATTGGCGACCATGCCGCTGCCCGGCAGATAAACGGTGGGCTGGCCGAGTTTTGGGAAGACGGTTTGGTCATCGCCAAATACCAGCACATGAGCATCCGGGCTGTGCTGAAAGTGGTAATGAATACCTTCTTCCTCGCACAGTCGCTGAATAAAGTGCAGATCGGTTTCATCGTACTGCACGCAGTATTCGCGGGGTGGGTAGACCGTTGGTCCGAGCTGGAACTGATAGCTGTTGCTGAGGATGCCGTGCTCTTCAAGCACCAAGCTGATGATCTGTGGCACGTTCAGTGCCTGATAAATCCGCTGGTTGGTGCGCAAGGCCAGGTAGCTTAACTGCGGCACGATTGTCAGCTTATAACGGGTCAGGCGTTTACCTGATTCACCTTGGGCGAAGCTGTCGATCATGCCGTGAATGCCTGCCCCTTGTGGGGTGAAGGCTAAGAATGCCGGCTTGCCGAGTAAACTTTCGAGGTCGAGATCAGGCTTTTCGCTGACCAGCTCGACTTGAAATACATAGGGCTGACTAATGCGCTCAACGCCCGAGAAGCTGAGTACCTGCAAGTCGTGCGGCTGGTCTTTGATGTTCAGGCTGAAATGGGTTTCATTGGCCGGATTGAACATAGCGGTTTCCTTGTGCAGTAGTCATCCTTGGGTACCTTTTGACGCGCGGTGGTTAAACCAGCCTGATCGTCGACTTGGCTCGGGCGTTTGGAAGGCTTGAAGTAATTCATCGCAGTTTTGGCTGCGCTGTTGCGGTTCAAAGGCAATGGCTTGGAGTAACGCGTCCCAGCAGCGAGCAGGGATTTTTTCAGGGCGTTGCAGTTGCTGATCAAGCTTAATATTCATCGCTTGGCGAGCACTGAGGCGTTGAAAGGGATGCTGACCACTGCTCAGCTCTAACAGCACGCAGGCCAGTGCGTAGATATCCGCTAAAGGGGTTAGGGGCTCGCCATTGATCAATTCCAGTGCGGCGTAGCGCGGAGTCCAAGCATTAAAGCGCTGGCGAGATAAGCGCGGGAGCCCCGTTAGTACGCCTTCAACAGGTTGGCCGAGGCCGTAGTCAAATAGGCGTAAACCATCATCGGCGAGCAATACATTACTTGGCTTTATATCGCCATGAACCACCCCCTGAGCATGGGAGTATTGCAGTGCTTGAATCAGGGGGATTGCAATGTCGCGCAACTCATTCCATGACAAACCATGAGGGTTGTCGCAAAGCAGTTGATCAAGTGTCAAACCATTTAGTAGCTCAAGGGTGATAAACGCCCGCTTGCTTGCCATATCCACATCAAAACTAAACGTGCGTACCACATGCCTGTGCTGCAGACGAGATGTGAGCGCAAACTCACTGAATAACAATGCATTGGCATCGGGGTATTCGGCGAAGTCATCGGTCAGTGTTTTCAGTGCGACATAAGGATAGGGGTCAGCAAATTGCTCGCGCAGCAAGTCGCGCGCGCGGTAAACCGCGCCCATGCCGCCGACGCCCAGCAAGCGTTCTAGCTTATAGCGGCTGGCATATATCTCCGCCATTCCACTCAAGCCTTCAGTGGCTCGCTCGGGTGCAGATTGAGTGGCACTTTCGGCAAAGGCTAAATAAGTCAGGTCGTTGGATTCATCATCGACCAACGCTGACTTGCCGGCTGCGCTTGGACTAGTCATTGTTATTCCTCACTGGCGCACCAAGACGGCGCTGAGGTTGTCACGTGCGGGTCCATCAAGCACTTGATCAAACATGCGTGAGATAGCCAACTGCGGCGATGACAGGTTGAGCTGAGCGCTGATCGTATCGGCGCTGAGGCTTTGGTATAAACCGTCACTGCAGAGGAGAAATGCATCATTGGGAAATACATCCAGCTCAATCGTCTCGAGTTGCAGGTCTTCGTACGCACCAATGGCGCGAGTCAACGCGTGCGAGCCCGGATGAAACTTGGCCTGTTCAGCGGTAAGCTTTTTCTCGTCTATCAACTGCTGCGCGAGTGAGTGGTCACGTGTGAGCTGGTAGAGCCGACTGCCCCGCCATAAATAACAGCGACTGTCGCCCGCCCACACACAGGCCGCACGTTCCCCGTCAATTATCAGCGCGACCACTGTGCTGCCGATAACGGTATCAGGGCGCGCTACGGTGACGGTCAGCTCTTGCCCGAGGCGTCGGTTTAAGTCATGCAGGCATTTGCGCACATGCTTAAGGCGTTCCTCCAGTTCGCATTCATGGGGCAGCTCAGCAAGTTGCTCGACAATCAAGCGGCTGGCAAGTGCGCCGTTCTGATGCCCACCCATGCCGTCGGCAACCACCCACAAGCCGCGTTCTGGCATAGCCAGAAACGCGTCTTCATTGCGTGCACGCACTTTGCCGGTTTCGGTCCGGGCGACACTTCGCCATTGGCTAACTACGCTTTGCATTAGAGCGCAGCCGGCAGTCTGAAACTGCGCAACATACTGATATCGAATGGGTTGGGCGCACGCTGGCTATGGAGCAAATAGTTAGCGTGCAGACCGCCCAAGTCGGCCTTGAGCAACAGCACATCGCGACCGCTGTGGTAGTCGACGCTCATCAAATCAAGCAGGCGGAACAGCGACCATGGACCATTGTTTTTTTCGATTCCGACACGGCGACCATCAAGCTCCTCAAGAATTAAGCTGGTGCGGCCTTCGTTTGCCTGTGCCGGCCAACTGAATGAGGTTTGCACGATTGGCCCGTGACGGTACTCAAGGTTTTCATCTCCAAAGCGGAAGTCGGCGCGGGCCAAGCTTGAGTCCAATGCATAAGGCTCCAATGTGAACAATACCTGTGGCTCATTTGGATTCTCGGCAAAAAAACTGCGGCGAATAACTTGAGCGTTGCCCATCTGCCTCAGAAAGGAGCCGGAAATCGGCATGCCTTGGCCATCAACCCGGCGCAGTTGATACTTGCCCGAGCTGCCACGCACGAAAGGTTTCAGATAGCTGTCGAAGAAGTCTTGAGCAATGCCATCCGCCTTGAAAAACTCGCGGAAGTCAGCGATTGCAACATCACTATCACTGTCGGCGCTGAACGGGTAGCGGTTGCGCAAGGAGGAGCGATAAGCACCATACAGCTCGCTCTTATAGCGTTTGTTCAGATAACCGTAGGCCTCGTTCAGCGTCAGGGTCCAGCTGCCCAAAGCCAGAGGCTGAATCCAACCCTGAACTGGCATTGGCAAGCGTGCAGCCGCAGCTGTGACTTGGTCGATCGCATTTGAGCGTCCACCCATACGGCCCTTAGCCTGCTCAAAAGCAGATTGTTCAGGTGCGCTGGCATTTGCCAGGCTATTGAGCTGTATCTGTAGTTCGCTCAAGGCTTGTTGAGTTGCCGCTAGCTCAGGCCCGGGGCCGCCCTCTTTATCAAGCAGGCGATGCAAGGGTTCAAATTGGCGCTCAAGGGTTTTGCGTGCAGTGGCAGGCAAGCTATCGGCCAACGAGGTTTTGGCTTGTTCGGCTGCGGCAGTGGCCAGCTTGGCGGCTTTACCCAGTTTGCCGTTTAGGCCTTTGACTTTGCCCGCAGCCGCCACACCGTCGGCGACTTCGGCCAGCCCTGCAAAGCGGGTGTTATCTCGAACCTCAACCAGCAGTTTCACCAGCGGCGAATTGGCCGCAGTGAGTGCAGCCAGTTCTTGTGCGCCTTGGGTCGTTGCAATGATCGGTTGTATGGATATCTTCGCCAGCGCTTCGCTCCAATAATTGGCGTAATCGCGGAAGTACAACTGCTCCATGTCGACCAACAAACGACTAAAATCTTTACTGCTTAGCGTGTCGGATTTGTCGTCACCCAGTACCCAGTTATCCTGCAAAATGTTTCGCACAAGATCGCCGCCTTGAGCGACAAACATCTTCTGATAACCCATCTGCGTATAGAAACCGGGAATGGTGTAATCGCTGCCTACAAACAGTGGCGCTTGTGGGCCAAGGTGCTGGCTTAATCGATATTCTTGCAGGCTACTTGCCTGCTCACGAAGCATGCGGTACACCACATTTGCCAAAGATTCGCTGCGCAATACCTGTCGGGCTTGAGCAACTAACTGGCTGTTCAATATGTAAGGCCTGAACGGGCCACTGAGCAAGCGTGCAAAGTGATCATTGAGGCTTTTTTGCGCAGCACTGTTACCCGAGTAACTAACCGACCAATCGGCTGCCATCCAGTCTTGGAGATACTCAGGATCACGGCGTGATTCTAAGTTCAGCATCAGGTAACCGCGCAAGCTGTTCAATAAGCGCTCGCGGTCGTTCATGTTGGCACGGATCTGGGCTTCAAGCTGGTGGGCCACGCGTGGTAGCAGTAGGTCTTCAAGCTCTACCCGATATGCACTTTGTACCACTGGGTCAACGTTCTCACCTTGGTACAAGCCGGTGCGATGGAAGTAAGAGACATCATCTATCGGGGGAAATACCTGGGTTGCTGCGTAACTTTTATCCAGAGCACCGAGAATTCGCAGGGCGTCATCTTGAGGGGTGATTTCGGCGTGTTTTTGCGTAAGGTCTTGGGCAACGCTGCGCACTTGCTCAAGGCGTCCGTAGTTAAACGAGAAGCCATTGGCCCACAGAAAGCCGAATACCCCTAAGCAGGCAATAGCGCAGCCGTACATGATCCGGTGGCCCCAGTCGATACGGCGTACTTCGCGTTTATCCAGTCCTGCTAAGTCTGACTCGGGAAAAATCACGCGGCTTAGCAGTTGATTAATAAAGCGCGTGCGGCCTTTGCGGAAAGTAGGCAACGCACTGTTGATCAAGCCTAGGTTGTCACCAATGCTGGCTGTGCTGTTGTCCAGTTGGCTTTCCAGCTCGGGCGCACTGGTAAAATAAAACCCACGCAGACGACTGGCACGTTGATAACGGTTGCCGCTAAAGGCCAGTTCAATAAATAGGCACAGTCGCTCGCCGACCTGACCAAGTTGGTGTGGGAAATCCAGAATACGGCCGCGGCGCAAGGTATCGCGCTCTTGATGCATGCGCAGAATCACTTGACTGTTGAGTCGGGTCAGTAAGGCTTCAAACTCACGGCGCACTACTGGGGTGTCGCTGCTGTTTTGGTCTTTGCGGAAGCTCGCCCCCAGAACCTGGTCGCTTTCTTCACGTGACAGCTGATCAAAGAACTCATCGAAGCCAAGGATTTTGTCAGCTTTGCTGACCGCCAAGTAAACCGGGACATCAGCTCCTAGGCGCTGATGAATTTCCTGCAAGCGTTGACGGGTCTGCCGTGCCAGTGTTTCCAGAGCCTGCTCTGTTTTGCCTTGCAGATCGTCCAAGGCGATATTGATTAGTACGCCATTGAGTGGACGCGCGCGACGCTTTCGCAGTAAGTCGAGCAGGGTGGTCCACGCGCTGCCGTCGATGTGTGGCTCGGGCTGAGTCAGGTACCGTCCAGCGGTATCAATAAGTACTGCATGCTCAGCAAAGTACCAGTCAGCGTAGCGCGTACCGGATACATTTTTGGTCATGCGTGAGGCGTCGCCACGGTTAAGAGGGAAGTCCAGTCCGGAGAAGTCCAGTAAACTGGTTTTACCGCTGCTTTGTGGGCCTATAACCAAGTACCACGGCAGATCACTGCGCCAGCGCTCACTGCGGCCTTTGTACATGCTTGAGCGCTTGAGGGTGCGCAAGGCATCTTTAAAACGACGACGCAACTCGTGTTGTTCATCGTTGATCTGGCCTTCACGACGTAGGCGCTCTTGCGCTTGTTCGTCATTCTCATCGGCTTTCTTTTGTGCTGTTGCTCGCCAACTGACGAACACCATGGTTAGCCCCCAAACCAAGAACAGAAAGCTAATGGTTAACAGGCGACTGGTTGCAGATGCCCAGAACTTGTAGTCGTTTACCGCGAAGTATGGGCCCGCAAACCAGATAATTAAGGCAACCAACAGGACCAGTAACAGGCTCCAAACCCACGTTTTACGCAAAAATACGGCTGCTTTGCCGAAAAAGCTCTTCATTTTGGATCATCCATGACCGCAGTTTGGGTCGGTAGATTTTGCTGGAATGGCTCAAGCGTGGTGTCGCGCTGTTCGCTCAATACCCAAGCGAAACCGCTATACATAACACCCAGCGAGATAAGCGTGAAAAGTGCAACCATCCACCATGGAACAATGCGGACTAGGCGATTGCGAGCGTCTTTCAGGCCTTCCCAGTGTGGTGATATATCCCGTGGAATATCGCCGCGTAACTGGCGGATTTGTCGGTACAGGCTGTCGCGTACCGCTTCCAACTCAAGCATGCCGCGGGCGAGTACGCGGTACTTGCCTTCAAAACCAAGAGACAGGCACAAATACATCAGCTCCAGCATTGGCAAGTGTTTCACCGGATTGCGGGCAAGGCGCTCAAGTAGCAGGAAGAATTTCTCACCGCCGAAGGTCTCATTATGAAAGCTGCTCAGTAGGCTCATTTTCGACCATTGACTTTCATTGCCCCAGGCCGTGGTTACCACGGCCTCGTCTATTACCGTGCACAACACATAACGTGCGGCCATGACTTGGCTGTTGTCGGCGCCTTCATTGAGCGCGCTATGTTCGAATAAGCGAATCGCACTGCTCAAGCGCTGATGCAGGCTGGAAAGGTCTTCATGCTCGTAGCTATGCTTGAGTCTCACCACTTCAGACAGCAGTGGTGATGCTGCGGCAACCAGTGGATTCAGACTGATGTTGAAACTTTCTGAGGGGCGCAGACGAGCGGCGTAGATCATCCGCTCCTCAAGCTGTTCGATTCTTGGCGCAGCAGCAAAATCAGTTAACGGACTTTGTGCGGGAGCGCCACTCTCGCGGCTCAGAATGACGGTTTTATCACCTTGGCCGTAGTTATCATCCTTGTTGTTCATAATCAGTTCCTGATCGCCCAGAATTTCAACTCAAGCTCAGTCAGCTCGCCGGATACGTGGAATGCGAAGCCGCCAGAGCGCTCCAGTTGTGCACGCTCTTCGGTGGTCAATTCCAATGCGAAATAAGTTTTGCCGGAGTGGAAAGGAATCTGCCGTGGGGCCACTGATAGCGGCTTAACCTTGATACCGGGCAGATGCAGGTTAACCAGTTGACGTATGCGTTCAACTGGCGCGACTTTAAGATGTGCTGGCAGGCGGCGACGTAGTTCTTCGGCGTCACACTGGGCACTGGCTGCAAGCACAAACGATGAGCTGTTAAGCAGCTTGTGGTCGTGCAAAGGGGAGACCTGAATGCCGTACTGACGCTGTTGCAGCAGGAGTTCGATTGCATGTTGCTCGAGCACCATTGAAAGCAGTTGGCGCAGCGCATCCATCAGCTTGCTGAAGCTCTGCGCTTGATCACTGTGCAGGTAATAACTGTCCAGTTTGGGGCGCTTGCTTTCGCCAGAATAAGTTGCCAGCTCGCCGAGCAGTGCCAGAAGTTCACGGTAAATGAGCTCTGGATGGACATGTTCAATGTTCAGGTAGTGACGTAGCACCGGTTCTGAACGGTTTATCAATTGAAGCATTAAAAAATCGCCGACTTCAGCGCCTGCAACTTTACCTGACGCCCGAATCCGCTCCGCGAGAATATCGCCGCGGTGACCGAGCATGCTGATCACTTCTTTCAGGCACGATAGCAAGTAACCTGATGCCTTGAAGTTGACATAGCTGGGCATGAACTCGGTATCGAGACTGATAACCCCGGCCGGGGTGGTATCAAAAATTACGCACAGCTGCAGCTTGACGAATGCCTGATCACTCTGCTGATCACCCAGCAGCAAGCGGAAGTCTGGGCGTGCGCAACTTACCTGACTACTGGCCGCGTCATCAGCATTGGAGTCGGCAACATTCTCAACCACGGCGGTGTAGCGCGACAGTACATCCTGCTGTTCAGGGCGACGGCTTTCGATGTGATTACCAGTCACCAGGGGCAATGCCAAGTAAACCGGCATGTTGCCTGTGCTTGGTGGAACATCTACTACCAGCGGCTCACGTTCACTGCCAAGGTCGAACAGGCTGCCATCAGGCAGCACTCCGCTAGCCTTGCTCACCACTAATTTACCCATATTGAGAAACTGGCGATCGATCTCCAATTCGAAAAAGCCCCAGGCATAGCTCTCAAGTTTCTGCGTGCGAGTCTTTAACTGGTGGTCGTAGTAGCGATCGTTTTGTTGGAAATGCTGCGGACGCAGCAGCATCCCTTCTTGCCAGACAACTTTGTGCTGACTCATGGTTTAGTCCCTGTCCGCAACAGTGTCTGTCAGCGCATGAATACCTTGTTCATCGAGACGTAAGTTGATCTGGTTAAGGGCTTTATCTTGCAAAGGAATGATGAACTGCCACTTGGTCTCCGGCAGATCTCGGTAAGCCGCGAGAACACCGACATACCGGCTGCCTTGATTTACCGTGAGCTTCAATTGACGGGTTTCACCCGGGCGCAACTCCAGTTCTTCCAGAGCAACTAAGTCAGGGGAGAGGGCTTCTTTTGGACGCTCATACAGCGAAAAGAAATCTGCATTTTCGAATGCAACCGGGTGCTTTAGCTCCATCAGCCGAACGACAATCGGAGAAGGGCGATTTCGAATATCAGGGTTAAGCTCGTTACTACCCGACAAATTCAGCTCTAGCTTGGTGTAGCTCGAATACGGCGATAGCGTAGAGCAACCTGTGAGTACCAGAAGCGCGGTGAAGACCAATGGTGAAATCAAGCGTTGCATGGAAATCATCCTTGAACGTCGTTGTTGAGAGTGGCGATCAGGCGAACCTGTTCTTCGTAGGTAGTGGCAAAGTCGCGGGCAAACAGGCGTTCATTCCACTCGTTGTTTTGTTCGAGGCTACTGTGCAAGCGCCTATAAGCACGCCAGCGGCTGCCTGCTGTGGGCAGCAGAGGTTTGCGACCGTCGCGCTCAAAACGCAGAACTAATTGCTCTGGTGATAGCTGCTCAAATACACCTTTGACGGCTGCTCGGCTTGCAGCCAAGAGCGCGACTTGATGGGCTTGCAGGTCCCGAAAACCGCGGCTGATGGCTTGCCCTGCCGGTAATTGCCCCGGCTTTTGTCCGCGCAGTAAACTGTTCATCACCTCAGCGGTGTCGCTGCTCATTTTTAGCGGATTGTTGCCGGCGCTCTGAACTGTAGTCAGGGCTAGGCGCAATTCGTTCTTCAATTCGCTGCGTGTGCGCAGACTCTGCTGCAAACTGCTCACACTTTGTTTAAGCAGCTTGGCCGCATTAAGTGCCAGGGCTTGACGCGCTACCTCATCGAGATCATTTAGCGGAACGCCAAGGGCTTCCGAGAACCGTTGCCAAAAAACCTCTGACATGGGTTCTGGTGCGCGGGCCGCGGGTTGGCTGGCAGGTGCTGCGCTAGGTTTTACCAGCTCAGGCACCAACAGGTTTTCAGTTTCAACCTGGGCATAGTCATGTTGCTGTGCATCGGTCAGCTCTGGCACGTCGAGCGCAGCCAGCTCATCTGTTTGTGCGTAGCCATGGGCTTGCTCTTGTTGATCCATAGCGGTCAGCGGGTCAAGATCGAGAAAGGCATCATCAGGAATAATGCTGCTGCCAGTCTCTAACGGGCGACCGTGATCAGCTTCAAACTTGCTTGGGTCTTGAATCAGCCGTGCACGCACCTCGAATTCGCCAAGGCAATAGATACTGCCATGCTCAACGCGGTGAGGCTCTTGTTTGCGCAAGTTGGCACCCGTGTCTTTAAGTTGAATGCCATTGCTGCTGACATCTGTTAGATAAAAGCCACCATTTCGGAAACTGACTTCGGCATGGCGACTTGAGAGTACCCGCTTGCGGTCGGGTAGCACCCAGTCACAGGTGTCCGCTCGGCCAATAATGCCACCGGCTTGCTTGAAGGTTTTGCTGGTCGCAAGGCCGGGCAAAAATTGCTGGGCGCTGACCACGTCGAATACCAGTTCCATGGTGTTTTACTCCTGAGATGAGTTGCTGCGCTCGTCAGCTTGTGGATCGCCAAGGGGGCGAAATTCATCGTCGTTAAACTTGAAGTTGCTGGTGCAGCCTGCAACGGTCATCAGTACAGCGATCAGTGTTATGGCCCAAAAGTGTGGTTTCATCTTGACTCCCTCTTGCGTCATCGCTGGCAGTGCTCAGCGGGATTTAATGCTGTGTTAATAATCTTTTTATGCGGCTCAAACATCGTCAGGATTGATGCTCAAGCGCTCCATTCGGTACAGCAAGGTTCTTCGTGGCAACCCTAACGCTCGTGCAGCTTTGCTTTGATTGCCGCGATTTTTACGCAGGCTGTCGAGTAAGAAATTGCGTTCGACGTGCTCCATGTGCTGACGCAAATTGGTAGCTGTTTCAGCACTTGATTCGCGATTCAGGTTGAAGTGCTCCGGGAGTAGCACGTCCCCTTCGCAAAGCAATACCGCGCGCTCGACCAACCCTTTGAGTTGGCGTACATTTCCCGGAAAGCTGTATTGGACCAATGCTGCCAGCGTGTCTTCTGACCAAGAGCACGGGTCGCGTTGCAGGAACGTGCAGGTTTTTTCAAGAAAGTATCGAGCCAAAATCAGGATGTCTTCATTGCGCTCACGCAGTGCAGGTAACTCAATAGGGAAGTGCGACAAGCGATAAAGCAGGTCTTCGCGAAACAGACCCTTTTCGACTTGACTGTGGAGGTTGTAGTGAGTTGCCGCAATGATGCGAACATCGACTTTATGGGTGTCATTGCAGCCCAGTGGACGAACTTCACCTTCTTGCAGTACGCGCAGCAACTTGGCTTGCAGGCTGAGCGGCATATCTCCTATTTCATCCAGAAACAATGTGCCGCCGTCTGCGCTATCAAGCAGGCCTTTGTGGTCACGGTCAGCGCCTGTGAAAGCCCCTTTGCGATAACCAAACAGCTCACTTTCAAGCAAATGTTCGGGCAGTGAGGCACAGTTTTGCACGACAAAGTTCATGCTTCGACGTGAGCCACAATTATGAATTGCGTGAGCAACCAACTCTTTGCCTGTGCCCGTTTCCCCTGTGATTAATACGCTCACGGGGCTGTGCAGTACTTTCCCAATTAGCTGATATACATCGCACATCGCCTGACTGGTGCCGATCAAGCCGTATCCGCTGGCACAGGGTGGTTGAAGCTGCTCATACTGCACTGTGTCGTTCGCAGGCGAATGCTGACGCTGCATCAGCTGTAATTGATTGACGCCGAAGTTGCCCAGCAGGCTTATTGAGTCAGCAAATGCATTCAGGTCTTGTACTTGATGGCTGGCGCATAACAGCAGACCGCTGACATGTTGCTGTTTGTCGACAATAGGCATGCACAGCAAGCTGCGCCACGGCTGCTGCGTGACGGGTAGGAACTCGGTTTGATGCAGGCTGCTGTCTAGCTCGTTCAGGCTTAATACGCGGTTTTGACACAGGCAATATTGCAGCAGTTGTTCGCCGTCATAGTCACTTGGCAAACTGTCGATGGCCTGTGGTTGCAGCAAACCATCAAGCCATTCCGCGGTCAGTGTGAGACGCGTATGGGTGCTGTCCAGCAGGTAAAGCTGGCTTAACGCAGTGCCGGTTAAGTCAGCCGTCGCCTCGACCAGCTCACTGAGTAAGTTTTCGGCGTTCTTGGCTTGCGCCAAACCCACCAAGCTCTGCAATAACCCCTCTGCATAATGCAATGGTTGCGGTACTTGGGCGAGAATTGACGGCACGTTAAGTGAACTCACAAACCACTGCTCCGTGTTCATCGAGGGTTGCATGAACCTGGGTCAATGTTTCACCGCTGGCCATTGCAGCGAGCAAGTGATCAACCACTAATGGCTGCAGGTGCTGGTCGATCAAGTGGTCAATCAGACGTGCGCCGCTTTCGCTATGGGTGCAGCGCGCGGCAAGGTTCTCGACCAATGCTTGGCAGTGGCTGAACTGCAACTGACGCCGTTGCAGGCGCTCGGCGAAGCGTTCGAGTTTAAGCGTGGTCAGCTCATGCAGTACTTCACCGCTCACTGGGTAATAAGGCACGACCCGCATACGTGCGAGAAGCGCGGGTTTGAAGTGCTGGCTAAGTACAGGACGAATTGCCAATTCGAGGTCTTCGGCATTTGGTCGTTTGCCGTTCTGGCAAAGGGCGTCGATGCGCTCGCTGGCGAGGTTCGAGGTCATCAAAATTAGTGTATTGCGGAAGTTAATCTCGCGACCTTCACCGTCGTTCGCCACGCCTTTGTCGAAAATTTGATAGAACAGATTGAGGATATCTGGGTCGGCCTTTTCGACTTCATCAAGCAACACCACGGAGTAGGGTTTTTGCCTGACCGCTTCGGTGAGCATGCCGCCTTCGCCATAACCCACGTAGCCCGGTGGCGCACCGATCAGGCGTGAGATGCTGTGCTTCTCTTGGAATTCGGACATATTGATGGTGGTCAGAAAACGTTCGCCGCCATACAACAAGTCAGCCAATGCTAGGGCGGTTTCGGTTTTACCTACGCCACTGGGACCGACGAGCAGGAATACACCGACGGGTGCGTCCGGCCGATTGAGGCCAGCAGCTGTTGCGCGCATGGCGCGGTCGAGTGCGCTAATTGCTTGCTCCTGACCGCGCAGCCTTACGCGCAGGTCTGCGGAAAAGCTAATAACCTTGCTGTTGTGCTCACGGGCCAGTTGGCTCAACGGCACGCCTGTCCAATGGCTGATAACTTCAGCGACCAAACGAGGGCATACTTCATAGCTCACCAGGCGCTGCTGGTTTTGCGCAATGCACAACTCAGCCTGTGTCGAATGCAACTCAGCCTCGATCTGTTCAAGATCAGCTTGTTCAAACGGCTCGATATTCGCTTCGGGTGTTATGGCTGCCGGGGTACTTAATGCTTGGCGAGCCTCAGCACAGCGAATACGCAGACTAATCATTCGCTGTGCCAGATCACGCTGGATCGCCCAGCGCGTTTCTAATTGTTCAAGCTCCGCACGTGCATCTCGCAGGCGCTGCTCAAGAAGGTCTGCGGCTGTATTGTCGATGCTTAGGCCCGAGTCGCGGTCACGGCGCTGGGCTAGATCCTGACGTTCACCCTCTGCGAT
This sequence comes from Pseudomonas sp. EL_65y_Pfl2_R95, assembly GCF_963971045.1. Classification (NCBI taxonomy): domain Bacteria; kingdom Pseudomonadati; phylum Pseudomonadota; class Gammaproteobacteria; order Pseudomonadales; family Pseudomonadaceae; genus Pseudomonas; species Pseudomonas sp. EL_65y_Pfl2_R95. Next base: position 324,445 of record NZ_CAXAOV010000006.1, read on the forward strand.
TTCGTTGCGCAACTGTTCAAGCACTTCGGGGGCTGCGGCGAGACTGATGCGCACTCGGGCGCATGCGGTATCCAATACATCGACGGCTTTATCCGGCAGCTGCCGACCCGCGAGATAACGGGCTGATAACTCGGCTGCCGCTACTACCGCATCGTCGCGCAGATAGATGCCGTGGCTTTTTTCATATACGGGGGCAAGGCCGCGCAGAATTGTCACGGCCTCAGATACAGTAGGTTCATGCAACTGCACAGGCTGAAAGCGTCGGGCTAGGGCAGGGTCTTTCTCGAAGTACTTTTTGTACTCGCTCCACGTAGTTGCCGCGATGGTGCGCAGCTCACCTCGGGCCAGTGCAGGCTTGAGTAAGTTGGCGGCGTCACCACTACCCGCTTGGCCACCCGCCCCAATCAGGGTGTGAGCTTCATCAATAAACAAGATGATTGGTTTCGGCGAAGCTTTGACCTCATCAATAACGCCTTGTAAGCGACGCTCGAACTCACCTTTGACGCTGGCGCCAGCTTGGAGCAGGCCGAGGTCAAGGCACAATAGTTCAACACCTTTGAGCACTTCAGGAACTTCATCGGTGGCGATGCGCAAGGCCAAACCTTCAACAATTGCGGTCTTACCCACACCGGCTTCACCGACCACAATAGGGTTGTTCTTGCGGCGCCGGGCAAGGATGTCGATCATCTGGCGAATTGCTTCATCGCGGCACAGCACCGGATCAAGCTTGCCGTCACGGGCTTGTTGAGTGAAATTGTGGGTAAAGCGTTGCAGGTTTGTTTCTACGTTGCTTGATGCGTTACTGGCAGCCGCCTGGGGTTGCTGCGACACCGCAAAGTCACGCAAACGTTCTGCATTGAGCTTGCCAAGCATGCTTTGGTAGTGGCTGCCTGCATAGCGCATTGGGTTGCGCAGCAATGCGAGTATTAAGGCTGCTTGATCAATCTGACTGCTGGCTAATTCGAGGTTCGCAACCAGCAATGCATCTTGCAGCCACTGGACCAACTCAGTCGAAAATACTGGGTTGCGCGTCGCACTGTTTTCGCTGCTTGGATGCAGGGCTTTGGCGAGCTCGCCAGCGTCAATTTCGGCATCGCTCAGTGCTCGCTGCAACAGGCCTTCCGGGCGCTCTAAAAGGCCCAGCAGCATGTCTTCAACCAGAACTTTATTGCCGCCACGTACCACGCAGCGCTCAGCTGCGGTTTCGAGGTCGCGTTTAGTCTCAGCATCAAGTGCTTGTACCAATTGTTGTAAATCGACGTTAATCATTTCATCTGTCCTTAATGAGCTCTTTTGCCAAGCGTGACGATGCCATCGGCGTTGTCGCAGCCAAGCCAACTGGTCCAGCCAAGCCGGCAGAGGTTGTCATTACCTATGCGAAGTTCTTGCATTTGGTCTTTGCGCAGTTGCAGGCGAATGTCGTAATCCATGGGGTCCCGCAGGGTGAAGCGAACCAGTGCGCAAAGCGGGTTATAGCCGCTGCCGACGGGTAGGAATTGTTGAAACATGTCCCAGTGCAACTCGCGGATGTGCACCCTGAATTTCCCCCCGCGATCGCGCACCCACCCCCCGAGAACCAAGTCTTCACCGAGCATGCTGTTGGCGGCGCCTAACTGGTTGCGCTGTTCGGCGAGAATCTCGACACGGCGTTCAATGAACTGCTCGATGTACACATCGGGATGCTTGAAGTAGTAGCGCAATACCGACTCAATCAGCGCCGCCGAATGCGCACGTAAACTGAGTAACCCGAGATACGGCAGCAAGCGCTTCCAGTTGAGCTCAGAGGTCGCACGGATTTCCTCACCGCGTAACCCGATCAATGAGAACAGCTGTTGCGAAAACGGGTCTAGCGCACCGGTTTTAAAGCGCGAGTGATAACGGTATTTCTGCCAAACCGGGAGCAACAAACGCTGTAATCGGTTATTGAACAGGTCAAGAAAGTCGCGGGTTGGATTGCCTTCCTCGCTGTCGCCTAGTGCTTGTTCACCATAAAAAGCAGGTAAGGGTGAGCCGGAGCCAATCAGACTGACCAGGTTGATGCGCATGCGTGCGCGCAACTCTCCGTTTTCCTCGATGAATTCGACGCGCTCAATGTCGCTCCCGGGAAAGCCAAGGCTCGGATTCGCCTGCAACTCAAGGTGCAGATGCAGAGACTCCTCATCCAACTCAGGATGCGCTTGTTGCAAACGTTTGAGCACCAACTGCACACCCTGAAACAGGCTGTACTCGCGGATGCCCCGGCTAAGCCGGCTTATAGCAGGGGCTGTTGCCCCATGCGTGGCGTCCATGTGTAGACCTCTCCCTGTGTGCTGGTTACGCGGAGTTCGTGATAAGAGTTCAAGCTGGCGTAGAGGGCGAAAAATTCATTTAGTACTGAGGCAAACAAAAACAGATCGCCCTCACCGATGTAGCCATCTGGATCGATGCTCATTTCGGTCCGTACTCCGCGTATCGGTAGTCCGCGCTCCAGGCGGTCGACATGGGAGTGGCGAATGCTTTTCAAACCATCAAGTAAGCGTTTGCTGACCTTTTCAGCGTGTTGGTCGTAATAACGGGGTAAGTCATAGGTCTCGAGAATCACTTTCAGCGCTTCAACATTGGCCAGTGACAGATAATTGAGCGACATATTGGAGATCAGCTTCCAGAGGAAGTCGCGATTCAAGGGAGGCGCATAACTTGGGGTGACGGCGCTGATGTTGCGAAAGTGCAAGAACCCCGGCGTTTTCTCACTGGGTACACAAATATCCCCCAATGCCAATTTGCTCGGCAGGCTTTGATTGGTGCAGGTCAGATCAATCGACAAGGTTTCGTGTTCGGCCAGGTCGCGCAGACCAAAACTGAGCCAGGTGTCCGTGCCCTCCCGGAGCAAGGATGTTTCCTGACGCACGCTATAGTGAGGACGTGCGGTGCCGACATCGAAACTGGAGTCGTGCTCGAATGACTCAAATGGAACGTATTCCTCATACCCTTGACCGCCAGGCTTCCAGCCCGTCACACGGTTCACCGAGAACACGCCGCAATGTTTAGCGCTCAACTCTGCGGGCAATAAAAGATAACGGTCTTGCTTGCCATCGAGGCGAATTGGTGTGGCGTCATGTTCGAACAGGTTAACCACGGGTGTGCAATACAGGCGCACGTTATCCAGCGTTGGGCGAATGCGCTGTTCGCCAGCTTTTTCGATATTGAAACGTAACTCGATGCCCCGGGCTTGTTCAATTACTTCAGGCGGAACGTTATTCAATCCATCAAGGCCTAGCACATCGACAAACATGAACTTTTCTTGAAAGGCGAAATATTCTTGTAAGTAGCGATAGCCGCGAAAGGTATTGAGTGGATAGGGGATCAGTGCTTGATCTTCGGCAAACCCAACTGGCTGAATATTATTGGCGCTGAGGGTCAGGCTGGGGACTGCTACTTCGCTGCTATCGCGTAAAATCGCATTCCCGTTCTCGTCAAGCAGCACCACTTGCAGATTTGCTAAGTGATGAAGTAATCCCAGATACAGCATTTGGCTGATATACCGTTCGCCAGCAAGGTGCAGTCGCAACTTATTTAGCTTCAGATCGGCAATATTGCCATCGGCGCTCATCTGCATTTTCAGGCTGAGCACGGCGCCCATGCCTTTGACAGAGTACTGCAAGGCTTTCATCGCCAGCGGTAAAACTTCAGTGTCATAGGCCGTGCGGAATTTACAGGTCACGCCCTCAATAGGTTTGGCCTCCACCGGCGTATCACGCGGCACAAATTGAGCAGCACCAGGACGCTTCAAAGGTTCAAATTGAAGCATGCTAAAGCCCGGCAGCGGGCGCATGTAATTGGGCCACAACAAATGCATCAGCGAGTGGGTGAGTTCTGGCAACTCATCATCAAGTTTTTGCCGCAAGCGTCCTGTCAAAAAGGCAAAGCCTTCCAGCAATCGCTCGACATCCGGGTCCCGGCCGCTCTGCCCAAGAAACGGCGCCAACGCCGGATTGCGCTCGGCAAAACGCTTGCCCAGTTGGCGCAGGGCGGTGAGTTCGCTCTGGTAGTAGTGGTTAAAAGACACAGATCAATCCTTGACTAGCTCGGTGGGTAAAACAAATTCAGTAGCGAACGCTGTGCGCTCCCCAGTAGGTTGCAATGGGTACAGCCAAAATCGTTCATACAATGCTCAGACCAGTACAAAACCACGCGCCTCATGAATCCTCTGGGAACTAGGAGACCAATACGGAGCTTTGTTGAATGTGAATGGCATGTTTTTTATCCTTTAGGCCTTGCTCAGGGGCACAGCATGCTGTCGCTGATCGTCCATGTATGAATAGCGTTGCCTTTCGGGAGGTAGTCGGATTGCTTTAGTTGTTGAATAAGCTCGGGTTTATTAAGTGAGCGAATGTTCCCTCGCGCAGCGATATCCAGACGGTAGGTGCTAGGGAAGCTTGTTTCTATGTCATCGTCAGGTGAGATGTATGAAAGCACTTCGCTGTGATCACCCGGCTTTAAGTGTATTGGCTGCGCGAACGCGGCTTTTCCATTGGAGTAGTCATGTGCAGTGATATCCACCGGGTAGGCACATGCATTGCGGAAGTTTGCAATAAACACTGTCTTCGATTGCGCGGTGCATCCGAACAGAAGGGCGGCACTAAATAGAGCAATTAATCTAATCATTGAAATGTACTCGTGAAAGCCATATCAGCCCCTTTACATCCTGCTCGGATGCTACAGAGCGCTGCCAAAAATCCTCATAACCGGACGGACCCTGAGGATAGTTGGAGTGATAATGCATGACATCAACTTCACCCGCCGTCGGCGTTGGATTATTTTCAACAGGCGATTGGGTCAGAACAGTTGATGTGTGTTTGTGGCTCCATGAATAGTCCGGTATTAATCCACCGTCGCCATAATTGTTAAGAATCAAATGACCAAACTCATGGGCGGCGGTATGTTCAAAGTCCTGATCCGCGAATTTGGACGGATAGTTTGCAGCCCTCCAAAAACCTTGGTTGTGATAGATTTTTTTGAACATGGCAAAGCTGGTGGACCGGCCAAAATCAGTATCTACGCTACTAATTAGCGGAAAATTTTTAGCGCTTGGTTCAGCGTTAACTGTCGCCGTCACTGTGACTTTGAACGGGCCCTGATTAGTCTGAATTGCGGCGCCTATTCCCTGTGCCCTGCTGTCATTGCGCGACCAATACAGTTCTATACCCGCTTTAGCGAGATTCTGTAACTGTGAAAAGCTCTTGGCCGTCAGGGTTGAATCTTTACCTAAGACGCCGCCGTCGCTGAAGCTGGGGCGTACGGTTATCTCTACCGTTTTAGCCATGCGGTCGATGCGAGTATCAACCCACGCCGACTCATTGGCAGAGTTGGCAAAGGGAAGCTCTTCGATTTGCTGCTGCGCGCCTTTAGTTGCGGTGAGGCGAATCTTTAAATTTGGGCTTTTAAGGATGCGGGTGTCGAGTACACCGTCGGTGCTGTAACCGTCCCACTGCCAAACATGTTCACCCTTGGGCAGAAGCGCTTGAGTGTTTGTTTCACTGAAGAGCAGTGTGCTGCCATCAAGGACCTCTAGCGTTAACCGATCTGCGGGCTCCTGGCGGTTGGTAATGAGGAAGTCGATCACTTCGCTATTTGCAGTTGTTCCGCTGGCGAGCTCGCTGAAATCAGGTGTTTCAAGCGGGGTGAGCACGATGTTACCGGCAGAGTTCAGCTTTAGTTGATATGCCAGAACATCATCACCGGCTTGAGCTTTGGGCACTAGGACATTGGTTAATGCTGACGCTGCTCCAAGGGTTAAAACGGCAACGGGACTGAACTCTGCCGGTGTGGGTGAGTTACCAATCACCACCGTCCCAGAGCCTGTAACAATCGGGTTGTTGTTATGGCTGGCTGTTGAGCCAAGCACGGCAGCAGGTTTGCCGTTGATCAGTACTGACGAAACAGTTGCACTGCTAATCGCACTGCCGCAGGCCGTTTTATCACCTAGCCGGGCAGCACCTAGCCCGTCAAAAATAACGTCGGAAGAGCCCTCAATGATCGGGTTCTTGTTATGACCTGAACAGGCGGTCATATCGCTGATTCTCGCTGCGGGTTTACCAGACACGGGGCTCTCCTGCGTTAACGGTAACTTGGCCGCTGCCGTCCAAACTGGCAGCGAAACTGACCCGACGTTTAATGCCGGCTACTTCCAGCAGGCCTTCGATTGCGAAGGCTAGGTTTAGCGGGTCATGGTCGCGAGGCATAGACACAACCTTGACCTCACGCAACCGTGGTTCGTACGCCTCTATAAAGCGTTCGATAGCACTACGCGCTTGCTGCAATGAATCGTGCAGTGACAAGCGCATATCATTGAGATCGGGCAACCCGTAGTCGGCGAGCGTTTGCACGCTGCCGGCCCGGGTGCTGAGCATTTTTGCCAGATGGGCAGCCACCGACGCCATGGCGCTTGCTTCACGCGTCCAACTGACGCGTCTATCAAGTTCGCCACCTATGCGTTCGAGTAAGCTGCCGTATGACATGGGTGCTTATTCCTTATCCAGCTTGCCAACCAGCGATAGGGTGAAATCTGCACCCATGTACTTGAAGTGCGGGCGCACGTTCAGGCTGACGCGGTACCAGCCAGGCTCGCCTTCAACATCGCTGACCACAACCTGAGCGGCACGTAGCGGACGCCGGCCACGGATTTCTGCGTTCGGGTTTTCTTGGTCGGCTACAAACTGACGAATCCACTTGTTCAGTTCCAGTTCAAGATCAGTCCGCTCTTTCCACGAGCCGATTTGCTCGCGCTGCAAGACTTTCAAGTAATGCGCCAGACGGTTGACGATAAACAGGTAGGGCAGCTGCGTGCCCAGCTTGTAGTTGAGTTCCGCATTTTTGCCTTCTGCACTGTTGCCGAAAAATTTGGGCTTCTGTGCAGAGTTAGCCGAGAAGAAAGCGGCGTTGTCGCTGCCTTTACGCATGGTAAGGGCAATAAAGCCCTCCTCAGCCAGTTCGTACTCGCGACGGTCAGAAACCAATACTTCGGTTGGAATCTTGGTCTCGATTTCGCCCATGCTTTCGAAGTGGTGCAGCGGCAGGTCTTCAACTGCGCCGCCACTTTGTGGGCCGATAATGTTCGGGCACCAGCGGAATTTGGCGAAGCTGTCGGTGAGCTTGCTGGCAAAGGTGTAAGCGGTGTTACCCCAGAGATAATGCTCGTGACTGTTGGCAACGTTTTCTTTGTAAACGAAGCTCTTGACCGGGTTTTCTTCTGGGTCATAGGGGTTGCGCAGCAGGAAGCGCGGTACCGTCAGGCCGACGTAACGGGCGTCTTCTTGCTCACGGAAACTTTGCCATTTGGCAAATTGTGGGCCTTCAAAGTGGTCCTTGAGGTCTTTCAGGTCTGGCAACCCAGTGAAAGCTTCTAGGCCGAAAAACTTAGGACCTGCAGCGGCAATGAAGGGCGCGTGCGACATGGAGGCGACGCTAGCCACGTACTGCATGGTCTTGATATCTGGTGAGCTTGGATTAAAGAAGTAGTTGGCGATGATTGCCGCCACTGGCTGGCCACCAAACTGACCATATTCTGCGGTGTAAACATGCTTGTACAAACCAGACTGGACGATTTCTGGGCTGTCTTCAAAGTCTTCAAGCAGGTCTTGCTTGGACGCATTGATCAGTTCCAGCTTGGTGTTTTCGCGGAAATCGGTGCGATCAACCAATAACTTCAGGCCGCGCCACGAGGATTCCAGTGCCTGGAAGTTCTGGTTATGCAGAATTTCATCCATCTGGCTGCTGAGCTTGGCGTCGATTTCCGCGATCATGCGGTCGACCATGGCCTTTTTAACTGGCTCATTTTGGTTCTGCGGCTTGAGTAACTCTTCAATGAACGCCGAAACACCACGTTTGGCAATGCCATAGGCTTCGTCGTCTGGAGTTAGCCGAGTTTCAGCGATGATTTGGTCGAGAAGACCGCCTTCGGTGACTTGGCTGCTAGTTTGTTTTGCTGCGCGAGTGCTCATCTAATAGCTTCCTTGTTAATTGCAATCAGGATTCAAGCTTGCCTTGGGCAGCGAGTCCGAGTTCACCGAGCACGCGGTCACGGGAGACATCGTCGGCTAATACACTTTCGATAGCTTTGCGGAACGCTGGGGCGTTACCCAGTGGGCCTTTAAGGGCAACCAGTGCATCACGCAACTCCATAAGTTTTTTCAGCTCTGGAACCTGCTCAACCACGTTGGCTGGGTTGAAGTCCTTCATCGAGTTGATATTGAGCTTTACCGCGAGTTCTTCGTCAGCGCTGTCTTCTTGGAGGCGATTAGGCACAGCAAAGGTCAGGCTCAATTCTTGTTTCTCGAGCACTTCGTCGAAGGTGTTTTTGTCGATACTGACTGGCTTGCGATCTTCGATCTTGCGTTCGTCATGACGCTGAGTGAAATCACCCAGAACCATCAGCTTCAGCGGCAGCTCAACTTCCTCCTGAGCACCGCCTGTTGCTGGTTTGAAAGTGACGTTAATCCGTTCCTTAGGTGCAACTGAGCCTTCTTTGGCCATGGGAGTTCTCCTGTTCGGTTATGGCCCGGGGGCCTAGTCCAGCACCACTTCTAGATCGAGGTGGCACAACCTGCGGTAGATCTCGTCCCTGTATTCGCGCACTGCATGGTTCTGCGGCAACAGCTCGCAGCAGCTATGCAGCATGTGCACGACTTCAAGGGCAAGATCGGGTTCCCAGGCAGCAATGCCTGAGCTTTGAATCAGCTGATCAAGGGTGTCGAGTTGGGTCTTGGCTAGGTCGTACTTTTTGGCGGTGAAGCACAGGCGCGCGAGTGTCAGTTGCCAGAAAAACGATTCGCGACCACCACGGGCGGACTCCATCGCTTTCTTGATGCGCTGAACAGCGGGCTTCAGTCCCTCTTTGCGCAACAATGGCAAGGCATCTTGCAGGGCTTCATCCCAGGATGTTTGACCTTCGCCGCTGCTGATCACTGGAGCACTTGGTGGCTGCTGGGCAGTCACATGAGGCATGACGTGGGAGCTGAGCCAAGCGCGAGTCTGCTCATCGGCAAATGGCGTCGCGTCATGAAACTGCAGTAGTTCAAGGCCATTCATACGCTGCATAAACAGCGCTAACTGGATTTCGATTTCGAGTGCTGCTGTTTCAGCATTGAGCCCTTGCAGGCATTGCCAAGCAAGGTGCTGGCCATCGAGCCAGAAAGGGGCTCTGGCAATACTGGTTTCCAACTCAACCAAGAGGTCGGCATATTGTCCTTGCTGATAGCGCTCCTGATAGTTTTTTAGCTTATCCACAGGCAGGCCGCGCAATGCAGTTACCTTTTCGGCATTACGCTCCGGCAGGCTGTCGATCGGCAGCCACAGCAGGGTCCGAGACAGTCTTAACGCGCGAACGTCACTGGCCTTCTGTTTGAGCCAGTAAGCACACAGCGGTCGTGACTGATCTTGTAGATGTCGTAACTGCTTGTGTGCGTCCTTTTCGCCATCCACTGATGTAGCGGAGGTGAGCAAGCTACTTGCGGTTTGCTTAACCTGTGCAAGGGTGCCTGCAACACCTTTGGTTGAATCCTGCTTAGTTTGACTGGCTCGCTTAATTTGCTCTTCGAGACGTCTGCACAATGGCAGGAGCAAGGGCGCATCAGCTCCAAGCTGTTCCGACAGGCAGCCCTCAAGTTCACGTAATTTTGTCGCTAAATCACCGAATAGCTTGAGTCGCTCACCGACAGGGACATCTTCAGCGAGCACTTGCTCCAAGCGGGGGGTCAACCAACTGATTGCAGCAGCGCGAGTACGTGCTTTAAGCGGATACAGTTCGTTCCAATGCTGAGTGCAAAGTGCATGCAAAAGCACAATGCCTGCATGCAAACCTGTGAAGGATTCGCGCTGATACAGTGCCCAAACTAACCAACCAGATACTCGGATATCTTTGGAGTGATCGTTGAGAATTACTTCACTGGATTCAAGTACTTTCTGCCAATCAATTGTCCCCACTGCGTGCAGGGAGTTCGCTTTACGGAGTTCGGTTTCAAGATGTTCGTATTCTGTGGAATAACGAATATCGCTGCCGGCGAAGTTGTCAGCTGAGATGGGCTTGTTAGCTAGCGTGTAATAGCGTGCTGACAACGTACTTGAAATGGTCATTCCCTGACTCGGTATTTGGTGGTGAACAAAAAAATGCAGAATTAGTTCACAGGGTTCAATACAAGGTGAGACAGAATGTGCGCAATTTTTTGCGCACATTTTATGTGCAACAAGTTGCGCAAACGTCTCTGAGGCCCGCATCCTATCGGCCTTGGTCACGATAGACAATATACTATTGCGCTGTTTTATTGGTACTAAAGTTCAGGTATCTATCAGTTTTCAATGGTGTCGCCCCGATATCACTCGGTTGTAGGGCTGTGTCATTAAGCTGCTTGGCACTGCATGGATATTTAATTCTGTGAAGTGGTACTAGTGTAAAGCTGGGGTGCGTCACAAGTGATGGTCTTGCGTTACGATTCAACTAAGTACTTTGGTGGCTGTCCCTGTTCAAACGGCTCCTGAGTAGGCAGCAGCATAGATGAACTGGCTGCTCACTAATCTCTGTGTAGTAGGCTGCTGAATCGCTTGGTGGCTGCCAAGCGTGGCTATGCCTAGCTAAGGCCATTATTAGTGAAGCTGTATTACTGATAAGTATTTTCAAGCACTTTTTCAGGTGTTTTGGTTCAACTTATCTAGCGCTGGTTAGTACTTGGATTGCGCAATTTCTTGCGCATAAAAAATCAGTAGATGAGGATTGTCCCCTCTCTGAGACTTGCGACACTAGGTCTGTAGGAGAGTGCGCAACTTCTTGCGCAGTAGTGTGCAAGAAGTTGCGCACTTTTCGCGGGGTTTACGCACTATTTGTTGTTTTATCGTTGTTTTAAAAGCGTAAGTAGCTGTATTTAAAGATTTTTTTAATTTCAGGCATGCTTGTTGATTGGTCTTTGCTACCGGGTCACTTCTCGATCCATGAACCAAGGCAAGGAGAGCTTTCATGCCAACACCTGCGTATCTGTCCCTCGAGGGCACCAAACAAGGTCTAATTACTGCTGGCACTTTCACCGAAGACTCGGTCGGCAATATCTTCCAAGAAGGCCATGAAGACCAGATTCTGGTTCAAGGTTTTAACCATCAGGTCATCATTCCTCGTGACCCACAGTCGGGCCAGCCAACCGGTCAGCGCGTTCACAAGCCCCTGATGATCACCAAGGTCTTCGACAAAGCTTCGCCTCTGATTTTCAATGCCCTGACCTCGGGTGAGCGTCTGAACAAGTGTCGTCTTGAGTGGTACCGCACCTCGTCTACCGGTACTCAAGAACACTACTTCACCATTGAGCTGGAAGACGCTGTCGTGGTTGACGTGCAGTCGCGGATGCCGAACTGCCAAGACCCAAACATGTCCCACTTCACTCACCTTGAAGACGTGTACTTCACCTACCGCAAAATCGTTTGGACCCACGAAGTGTCTGGCACTTCCGGTTCTGACGACTGGCGTACGCCAATCGCTTAATCTTTAAGAACCTCTTTAAAACTACTGCGCTAGGTATTACTGCGTTAAAAATCTGCTCAAAATGCTCATTTACAGCTCGTAAACTGCGCTTTTTCGCACCTTTTTGCCTTGTACTCCCGTCGCTCGTGAAATTTTTCAGAGGTTCTTTGATTAAACGATTACGTTAAAGGTTCGGCCAGATTTACTGGCCGAACTTATTTATGAAAAGAGGAACAACGGATGTTCGCCCCTGCTAACCAGACCCATTTCAGCCTCAATATCGACGGCTTAAGCCACGACTTTCAGGTGCTTGAATTCACTGGCCGTGAGGCGATCAGCCAGCCCTATGAATTTAAGCTGGAACTGATCAGCGAGCGTCCAGATCTAGACCTTGAAAGTTTCTTGCATCAACCCGCGTTTCTCGCGCTGTCTCAGGCTGGAAACGGAGTTCACGGTCAAATCTACCGGGTTGGCCAAGGCGAATCTGGCAAGCGTTTAACCCGTTATCAAATCACCTTGCGACCCCGGCTTTATTACCTGTCGCAACGGCTTAATCAGCGTGTTTTTCAGAACCTGAGCGTGGCTCAGATCATCAGTCAGGTGCTCGAAGAGCACGGCATTCAATCCAATGCTTACCAATTCCAACTCGGCTCGATTTACCCCGAGCGCGAGTATTGCGTGCAGTACGACGAGTCTGACCTGCATTTTATTCAGCGTCTGTGCGAGGAGGAAGGGATTCACTATCACTTTCAGCACAGCACTGAAGGCCACATGCTGGTGTTTGGCGACGACCAAACGCCTTTCCCAAAGCTGCTACCTACCGCTTACCAACAAGACAGCGGCCTGGTTGCCGATGAGCCGGTGATCAAGCGTTTTGGTGTGCGCGTGGAAACTCGAACCAGTCGGGTGACCCGCCGCGATTACGACTTTGAAAAGCCCAGCATGACGCTCGAAGCCGCGGTGAAAAGTGAGTTCAAGCCCGACCTTGAAGATTACGATTATCCAGGCCGGTTTGTAGACCGTGAGCGCGGTAAACATCTTAGCCAGCGAGCGTTAGAGCGCCACCGTCACGACTATCAATTGGCAGAAGGTGAGGGCGATCAGCACCTGTTGGTCAGTGGCCATTTCTTGGCATTGAGCGATCACCCACGTGCGCCGTGGAACGACCTTTGGCTGCTGACTGAAGTTGAACATGAAGGCAAACAGCCACAGGTGCTTGAAGAGTCTGTCACCAGTGACACCAAGGCTGCAGATGGCTTTGTCCAAGGCTATCGCAACCACTTCAAAGCCACGCCTTGGACCGCGCCCTATCGGCCCAGTTTGGACCATCCAAAGCCGCGCATTCTAGGTAGCCAGAACGCAATAGTTACTGGCCCCGCAGGAGAAGAAATTTATTGTGATGAATATGGCCGGGTGAAGGTTGAGTTCTTTTGGGACCGCGCCGACCTTGCTTCTGACAAAAGCAGTTGCTGGTTACGCGTGGCCTCAAGCTGGGCAGGCAAGGGCTACGGCGCCATCGCTATTCCTCGCGTCGGCATGGAGGTCGTGGTTACATTTCTGGAGGGTGATCCGGATCAACCGTTAGTCACCGGGTGTTTACACCACAAAGAAAACTCGGTGCCTTATGAACTGCCTGCCAACAAAACCCGCAGTGTGTTCAAGAGCCTCAGCTCACCCGGTGGCGGTGGCTTTAACGAGCTGCGCATTGAAGACCAAAAAGGCGCTGAGCAAATCTTCGTCCATGCGCAAAAAGACTGGGACGAAAACGTCGAACACGACCAGAAAATCCGTATCGGCAACGAGCGCAGTGACACCGTTGTAGCCAACAGCTACAGCGAATTTAAAGCCGAAGAACACCGCACCACCCGCGCCGATCGCAAGACCGATGTCAAAGCCAGCGACCACATCACCGTGGGCCAAAACCAGCACATCAAAATCGGCACCAGCCAGTTCATCAAGGCCGGCAACGAAATCCACCTGTCCAGCGGCCTGAAAGTCGTGCTCGAAGCCGGCAGCGAACTGACCTTCAAAGCCTCCGGCAGCTTTATCAAATTCGACGCCAGCGGCGTCACCCTCGTCGGCCCAAGCATCAAATCCAACAGCGGCGGAAGACCAGGCAAAGGCAGTGGCGCAGCGCCGTTGTTGCCGGGCAAGGTTAAAGCAGCGGATGCGGATGTACCTGGCGCCTTGCTTAAACAACGCTTGCGTGAGGATGTTCCCATCGTCGAGTTGTGTCAGAAACCAGTAGGTGGCACGCCATTGCAGTGTCCACTGGCTGATTGTCCGTGCAGGGCGGCGATGAGTGCTGGGGCGAATTGATGAGCAACTCGCAGAGCTGGTTATTGCTCGAATACACCGATGACCTTCCAGAGAGACTTTACCGTCTTGGGGAAAACCCAAATCCATATCGCCTATTTGACGAAACCGAACTCGAGCTTTATGCCGAGCAAAGTCCTTTACTGATTAGTACGCACGAAAACCCTTCTGTTGCAGCTGACTTTCTCGCGCAACCAAATGATTGGATGGGTTTAAAACTCGAAAGTAGTCAGCCTTTGCAAGTGGTATTGCAGCACTTGCGCCATATTCTTTTCGTTAGTTTTGAAGGTGAGCGCAAAGGTGTACTGCGCTACACCAATCCGCGAACGGCGAGTTATTTCTATCCGTCCCTTGATTCCTCTGAGCTTGTTACATGGCTTGGACCGATTTGTTCGCTTTCTTGGTTCGGAGCAACGTGGCGAGAAAGTGCGGAAAGTCAGGCATGCTGGTTCAGCCAAGAAAACCTACGCGCCGAGCAATGGCAAGCTGAAGCCAAGCCTGCACCCTTGGCCTTAGGCAAGGGCCAAACCGCAGCATTGCAATCTCAACAAACTGAGAAATTTCTGTTCCACTGGTGGCAAAAACAGTCTCGACTTTCTTTCGACCAAGCGTTTGCCTATCTGCAAGAAGGCATGAACAGTGGATTTCTTTCAGCGGATTCGCTGAATACGTATCTCGATATCCGCACGACTTACCGAGGTATAGCAACACCTGACATGTTGCCACCCGGCAGTGATGAAACTCGCCTGAGCCACCTAGAAACAAGTTTGAAAGGCAATGCGACCGACAAGGAAAGCCACGCATGAGCGCAACTGTATCTTCACTGAGTGCAGGTGCTGCCTGCGAACCTGCCAAGCTAATTGTTCAGGTAGTGGGAAAGGATCACCCGCAAAGCCAACGCCTTGTCATTTACGATGAATCTGGCCAGGAACAGCAAGAGTGGCTAACCCAGCAGGACAAACCTGAGTATCAACAAAGCGCGACATTCAGCAGTGTGTTGCATGTCTGGGACTGGGAGGGGCAACCCAACCGCCACTTGTGGCTAGAAATCGCAGCAAGCGAAGGCGGCCCCATTCGTTTGCCTTTACTGGACGATATGCGACCAACGCCGCGCCAGGATGAACATCAACATCAGTGGAACCAAATAGTCCCTGTGGTGCCAATGACGGCATTGCCCGGCAGCAAAAGCTTTTATGACCTGGGTACGCCGGTTTCGCTACGTAGCGGCTTTATTTATGTGTTCTATCGCAACGCCCTTTGGCGTGAACTTGAGGTTCGGATAGAGGGTGATAAAACCACTTATCACGATGTAAATGTTGAGCGGTACCGGCAGGGGAGCGCGTTCAGAAAAGGTGCGCGTAAAGCCACCGGCCAAGCATTAGCTGATATCTGGCTTCCTTCGCAGTGGAATAACAGCCGATGCACTGATCTTCAGTTGGGCTTCTCGGAAGTACAGCTCAGTGCGGCTCGCCTCAAACGCCTGGAACAGGATAAAGACACACGCCAAGCGCGCTGCAAAAGCCCGGACCTGCGGGTGTCTCAACGCGACTTCAAGCGGATGTACGAAGGTCAGCCAAATGGGCAAGATATACTCGATGCCTTTGCTGCTTTTGATGTGCGTGACTACGCCAATCAGAGTGCAGTTGGTAAAGCGCGAATCGTAAGGCTTAACCTTGGTGATCATGCGTTTCCGATAAGTTTGCCTGCTCCACAGCGCATTCGCGAACCCGGTTATGAATGGCTCTTGAACCATCCGGGGCGCTATATTTGCGACCTTACTGGCCAGTTCCCGGTACAGAGCAAGCAGACGGCTCAGAGCTACCTCGATAGCTGCGAACAGAAAGCGCCACAACAAGAAACACGCCTGCTTGAGCTTGAGGCGTGGCGTACCTGCTTGACAGATTTGGTTAAGCGTTCGCAACCCGCGCGCAGTGACGCAACTGAAGACGAGCCAGGCCCTTCGCTTTGGGAGGCTCAACCAGCGGTAGCCGATGTCTTGAGTGCTGCACGCAACCGTCAACTCTGCGGTGTATTGCTGGATGACCCTATGCACCGCATGCGTCATCTGGCAGCGCGTATCACGGACCTTCAACAAACACTCCCGCTATGTGCTCAGCGCGCTGCGCAACATGCTAACCATGGTAGTGCCGTATTACTCCAGCAACTGGTTGTACCTAGGACTTTGCAAGGGCAACGCAATCCTCTGCATGAAGCGCTGGAAAAAATTAATGAGCAAGGCAAGCGTGATATCAACTGTTATACCGCGACGCCAGAGCGAATGATGCTCTGGCGTGAGCTGTCGTATATACAAGACAACTTAAGTGATTATCTGGGTCAGAGCGAGTTTCAACAGGCCCTTGCCGATCACTTGAGCCTCGATGAGTTTGACTACCTGGCTGCTTTTTTTGCATCCAGCCAAATGCTTACGGCGCTCGCTGCGAGCCCCGCGCAAATTGATCCACTCGCGGTAAATACTGATCTGACTGATGCGCTCACGGGCATCAGCTCATACAGCCCCACAGCCAGCAAAGCTCAGGCGTTCCTCAGTGAGCTGGCAAAAAATTCTCAGCATCCGCTGCACGCCATGCTTTGGCCTAACCTCGATATGGATACGCTGTATGCGCCGTATCAAGCCCCTGCGCAGAGGCAAGAAAACCAAGGTGACGGGCATTACCGGGCAACAGAATTGGCCCAGTTCGAAAGGCAAGGGGTACCTGCATCCAAACCAGAAGACACCTTAGATACAAATGCCCTAATTGGCTTGATGGCGTCTGGTAGTCTGAACAGCACGCTGACTGCGCAACTCAAAGCTGGGGCGAGTGCCTTGGTGAGCATTTATGAGGGGCTTCAAGGTGCGATTAATACTGCTCAAGGCGCGGTGGATAGCGCCCATGTTGAGGCACGCTCTGCGCAGCAGGGGGCTCAGGCCGCTGCACGCAATCATGCCCAAGCCAATGAAGCCTATGCCCAACAGCGCGCTGCGCTCGCCAGTAGAGGTCGACAAGCAAGTGTGCGCTTGCATGCGCAGGGGCTCGAGCTAATGCGCAGTACCCTGCCACAAACCTTTGGCGGCGCGATGTTTATACGGCGCGGCAATGTAAATACCCGAGACTATTATGTTTTCGGGTTGGAGGATCTGCCGGAGATTTCATCTGCTCGGGCTGTACGCATGTACGGCCAGTTTCAGGATGCAGAGGGTAACCTTTTGGCCACAACTAATGGCCGACAGGCTGTGCGTTCCGGACTCACTCAGACCAGCGATCACATGCTGGTGGCGATTGCCCGAACCGATGCAACCGCCAGGATGATTAGCACCCTGAACCAGCAGATCAATCAGGCCAATCAAGCTGCAGTGCAAGCTCAAACGACCCAAGTGCGTGCAACCCGCGCTACGGGGGCATTGCAACAAGCGGTGGATGAGGTTGATGCACGCGGTGGCTCTAGGTCATATCGGGTACTCAACTCAACGCCCTTCGCGACTGGGGTTTTGATGTTGGAGCTTTGGAATGTGCGGGCGGAATTAAATGCTTTTCAAGCAACCCGCGCAGAAAAGAGTGGCGTTCGTGCAGTTGTTGGGGTTGCAGGAGCACTAATAGATTTGGCAATCGCCATGGAAACACTGACCGTTAAATTTGTGAGTAATAAGTCTATTTTGGCTTCGGCGCGCAAAGAACTATTTCAAATATCAAGTGGTAGTGCCGTCAAGGTGCTGGGACCGAAATTGGGTGAGCAGCTTGTTAAATCATTCACTTCCCGCTTAATAGGTCAAACTTTCGCCGGCCTTATTTTTCTTGGCATAAATCTCTACGATGCTTGGTATGCTTTTCAGTGGGGCGATGATGCGATGTGGGGATATTTGCTCATGGCCGGAGGGGCATCAACAGGTGTTGTAGCGGGTTTGCTTTCCGCTTCACCGGTTCTGGGGCTGACACCGCTGGGTTGGGCCGCTCTGGTCTTGCTGGTTGCGGGTGCCGGTGCGGTATATTGGCTAAGCAGTACTCCTATTGAGGATTGGATGACCAATGGCCCTTTTAGCGACAGCGAGAGTGCAGCTACTGCTTATTTGCGTGTCCCTCAACAAGCGTTCTATCGGTTATTGGGGTTGTTTGCCGGTATCCGCATCCAAGTCACGCAAAATCCAGATTACGACGCTACAGCCAAACTGGACGTCAATGCCGAGTTGCCCTACCAAATTAGATCCGCCAATACTCTGGCTCGTATCGACAGCAATTTACCGGGTTTGATTGGCAAATTAGGTAGCCTCAACCTTAAAGCGGAATGCCGCATGCGCACCACTACCTCAAACTCAAGCCATGGCGGTACTGTAGCAAGCGCTTTGATTGGCCCACGGGTCGAGCCGTTAGCGCAGCGCTCATGGCCTAATGCATTGGAACTCTATTTCAATACCCCTGCTGCCCAGCACAGTACAGGAGCAGGTTATTTTAACCGAGTCTCCCACAGCCTGGCAGTTAAAGCTCAGTTCGGGTTAACTGACCCCAATGGCAAAACTTGGTACTTTCCGGCACCCACACCTAAAACTGTGGTGTTGACCAGTGAAGCCAATAGACAACCAGATTTCAGCAATGATGAGCAGCCCTTCTGGGCCAGCGAATAAGCTTTGGATATTTTTTACCGAATGACAAATCAGACCTACTACGCCAGCACGGCCTATCGTTCTAGTACTATTCCAGACCAGCCTGTTTCTACTGAGCGCTCTTGGATGCGCAAGCTCGGTGCGACTCGTTTACCTTGGGGGCAAACCCAAGATGTTGCTCCAGAGCGGTTTCTGAAAGATGACTCGCCAGAGAACATGCGTTATTGGGAAGAGGTATTCAGAGAGCGTGAAGAAGAAAAAAAACTGGGTACATATAAGCCAAAGCCGTTTGAAGGTGTAGATCTGCATAATGTTCTTGATAATGAGCGCTATCGCTATGCACTTTTATCGAAGCGTTCGCACTTTTGGTTGTATCTTTGGGGGGGGGGGCGATTTCTTTTTTACTTTCTATTAGTCATTTCTTTTTTTACATATTTGATCGCGGCTAGCCAAACACCGCAGTCATGGTGGGATTCAATAATTGAATTCGGACCAATCCTTTCTGCTTTTGTAGGCGTTCCCTTATTCTGCTGGGGGCTCGGCTGGCTAGTTCTCAATAAATTCCCCAAACTATGGTTCAAACCCTCACGTGGCCCAATTTGGGAGGTTAATCGGCGTACCGGCTTGGTCACTGTCTTCGATTATGACAACAATGGTGAATATAAGCGCAGCGGCACTATTGGTGAGATCACCGCGCCGTTTTACGAGTTCGATGCATACCTGAGTACCTCGCCGGACCGGCAAGGGTTGCCGATGAATGTGCTGTACTTGGCTCATCGCTATCGTGATATCACCATTAACTTCGGCTCACTGGTTGCGGCTGACCGCACGCCAAATTTGGCTTTTGCGCTTTGGGATTTTTTGCAGAATTACATGGATGTCAGTCGCCCTTTGCCGGAGCTGCCATGCTTCGAAGCCACTAGGTACCTCGACCCAGTAAGCGCCGAACATGACATACAAACCAGTCGGCCTAAGCGTTACTGGATCGACATGGAAGATGAAACCTTCGACCTTAAACTCAAGGAAATGTCTGGCCGTATCTTTGGTATCGACACCCTGCATCGCCCTAACTTAATGGCGCAGCACGTTGAGTATGTTGACTAGGGCTAGTGGTTAACTAACCCTGATTATCTTAAACGGTGGTGCGGCTGTTTGATGCTTTCGTGAACTGCCGCAGTGGCTGGGTATGTCGGCGCTGATAGCGCGGCCCGTTTAATTATTTCGGGACGCCGCAAGCGTTCATGAGCGCACGCCCGCCCAGACAAAGGTGAGTCTTTATTGCGTTCAAGCCGGGTTGCTAAAGGCCAACCCATTCTTGTGAACGGGTTGTGCGCTAATTTATTGACCCAGTGCATGCTAACGACATGCGAGCATTGTTCCTGAACGCCGTATACGGCACTCTTGTGTACCAAAATAACCCATGGACGGAGGGCAGTAAGATGGATGCCAATCAAGCCCAGATTTCTCTGGCAGTATCAGGCTTCAATTCAGACCTTCAAGTGCTCAAGTTTGATGGCTCTGAGGCCCTCAACGAGTGTTATGAGTTTGATGTTGAACTGGTTAGCGAAAAGCCCGATCTCGACCTCGACGCCCTCATCAATCAGCCTGCATACCTATGCTTCGGCCCCGAGCAAAAAGGCGTTCATGGGGTTATTTATTCGGCTGAGCAGGGCGACTCCGGAAAACGCCTGACCCGATATCGAGTCAGCCTTCGGCCGCAGCTTGCTTACCTGATGCACAGCGCTGATCAGCGCATCTTTCAGCACATGAATGTGCAGCAAATCATCAGCGATGTGCTCCACAAACAGGGTATTCAGGCTGATGCTTATCGCTTTCAATTGGGGCCCTATGTCTACCCTGAGCGCGATTACTGTGTGCAATACAATGAAACCGACCTGCACTTTATTCAGCGCCTGTGCGAAGAAGAGGGCATTAGCTTTCACTTTCAGCACAGTGCCAGCGGTCATGTGCTGGTGTTTGGCGATGATCAGACTGTGTTCCCCAAACTTGCGCCTTTGGTGTATCAGCCCGACAGCGGTATGGCGGCTGATGGCGCGGTTATCAAGTCATTGCTGGTCAGCCTTGAAACCCGCAGCAGTTCGGCCAGCTTCCGTGATTACAACTTTGAGAAACCCAAGCTCACACTCGAAGGTGAATACCAAGCTGAGTTCTTGCCTGAGCTTGAGGTGTATGAATACCCCGGTCGCTTTACCGAGCGTGCTCGCGGCAAACACTTGGCCAAACGAGCGCTGGAGCGTTTGCGCAGTTGTTATGAAGTGGCCGAAGGGCGTAGCGATGCCAGCTTAGTCAGTGGCAGTTTTCTCAGTTTGAATAATCACCCACGGGCGCAGTACAACGACCTGTGGCTGATCCACAGCGTCAAACACCAAGGTCGTCAACCGCAGGTGCTTGAGGAGTCGGTCAGCAGCGACGTTAAAGCTGAGGATGGCTTTACCCAAGGCTATCGCAACAGTTTCGTAGCCACGCCGTGGGATATTTCTTACCGACCAGGGCTGAAACACCGCAAAGGCAAAGTACAAAACGCGCAACGGGCGATTGTCACCGGCCCCAAGGGTGAAGAAATTCATTGTGATGAATACGGCCGCATCAAGGTGCAGTTCTTTTGGGATCGTGTTGGCCAAGCTGATGAGCAAACCAGTTGCTGGTTGCGGGTAAGCAACAGTTGGGGCGGTAACAGTTATGGTGCAGTGACCATCCCGCGTATTGGCATGGAAGTATTGGTGGGCTTCTTTGAGGGCGACCCGGACCAGCCGTACGTTAGCGGCTGCCTGTACCATAAAGAAAACGCCGTGCCTTACGCATTGCCGGAAAACAAAACCCGCAGCACCTTCAAGACCAACAGTAGCCTTGGCGGTGCCGGGTATAACGAACTGCGCATTGAAGACAAGGCTGGTCAAGAGCAAATCTTCGTTCACGCTCAACGTGACTGGGATCAACGGGTTGAGCATGACCAAAAAATTCGGGTTGGTAATGAACGCCACGACACGGTAGAAGCCAACAGCTACAGCGAATTTAAAGCCGAAGAACATCGCACCACCCATCTAGACCGCAAAACCGCAGTGGATGCCAGCGATCACCTAAATGTCGGCACTACCCAGCACGCGAAAATCGGCGTGGGGCAGTTTGTCGAAGCCGGTAATGAAATTCACTACTACGCGGGCAGCAAAGTGGTTATCGACGCAGGCATGGAGCTCACCGCGAAAGGCGGCGGCAGCTTTGTGAAAGTAGATCCCAGTGGCATTACCTTCAATGGCGCTGTTATCAAGATCAATTCAGGTGGCTCGCCAGGTGTTGGTTCAGGCATTGCCTTGCTTTTGCCGAAAATAGGTCAGCCTGCGGATCAGTCCGTGCTGGGTGAGGTGTTAATGCCTGCTCAACGGCGGCGTTAATCGGCGCTTATTTGCTGTATGTGGTGTAACTGAAGTACGCGGGCATAAATTAATGGTTTGGAGGCTCTATCCTGACGGCAACGAGGGGGCAGGCTTGAGTTTATTCGAGGTAATCAACAGATAGAGAGAAGGCTGCACAAGCCTGTCTGAGAGCCCCAGTCCTATTGATTATCTTTTACGGCTGCCGAGTATAGTTTCGGCGCTTGTTCGGGCGAGTTTCAACCTTCGCCCTGTAGACGCTTTATCCTTAATTGCGGTCGCTGTTTGGGCGATGATCGATTTCCTTGGGTATTCACTGGTGTGTATCACCAGTGATTCCAAACTTTGTGAACAGTAGCAAACAGCTAGCAATGTCATGGTTTAGAATGCGCGCCCGCTGCAGGCGTCGGAATGCTTATCTCCTTTCATTCACGCACGCCCATTTTCATAAGAACAGTACAGCGTCCCCTGTCCGCATAACGCCCTCGCTTGCGTTGTGTTCGATGTTCTGTTGATTCTCGCCTGAAGGCGAATTTAGGAATTACCTTATGAAAGGTTTTATGCGTTCGTTGTTGCTCGGTTGCAGCTTATTTTTTAGCCTTTTCAGCTGGGCACAAATGGCGCCTTTGGAGGCGATGAATATGGCTGGCCTGCAGCGCAGCCTAGGGCAGATTATTGCCAAGGATTACATGATGATTGGCTCTGGTGTGAAGGTCGATGCTGCTGCGCGTCAGCGTGACGAGAGCATCGCGTTGTTTGAGAACCACCATCAGCAGCTGAAAGACTATGCTTCGAACGACGAGATCCGTGCGTCGCTGGCGAAGGTTGATGCGCTCTGGCTTGAATACAAACCTTTGATTACCGCCCAGCCGGATAAAGCTCAAGCCCCGGTTGTGCTGGCCACGGCCGAGAAACTGGTCAAGGAATGCCAGCAGACAACCGATCTGTTTGAGAAACACAATGGTGATGCAGCCTCTCACTCGATCAACCGCAGTGGTTGGAACCGAGTATTAACCCAGCGCACGGCGATGTTCTATATGGCACGTGCATGGGGTGTTACGGCGCCGAATCTGGACGCGGATTTCAACGCGTCCGTTGCGGAATTCGGCACCATTATGCAGGAGCTTCAAACCAGCACCGCGCCTAACCCTGAAATCGCCGAAGCGCTGCGCAAGACGGATGCTAAGTGGCAGTTCGCGAGCAAGGCATTGTCCGCTAAGGATTTCGTGCCGACTATTGTTGCGATTAATGCGGACTCGATGTTTCGCCAGCTAAACCTTATGACTCGCCTGTATGCAGGTTTAACTGCCGATAGCCTGTGACAGGTTGATTGAGCAGGGCTATTTTGGGGTGGGCTGAGCGTTTGCCTCTGTTGTGCGACAGGGCCTTGGTTGTAGCGTTTACGGCGCAGTTGCATATGCGCCGTAGTGAGGCCTAATCGGTTTTTTCGCGCTGCCAGCGTGGCGCCTCCAGGGGTTGCCAGTTTTGCATCAGTTCCAGCAGTTGGCTTGGCGTCTCACTGAGTTGCAGCATGGCGCGCTGATTGGCGCGGACGAATTGCTCTTGCACCAATTGATCTAGAAACTCACCAAGCTTGCTGTAAAAGCCGTTTACGTCGAGTAGGCCCAGTGGCTTGTTGTGGTAACCAAGCTGCGCCCAGGTCCAGACTTCGAATAACTCCTCAAGGGTACCAAGCCCGCCGGGCAGAGCGATAAAGGCATCGCTGAGCTCTGCCATGCGTGCTTTACGGGCATGCATGCCATCAACCACTTCCAGCCGGGTAAGGCCCTGGTGGCCTACTTCAGCGCGTTTTAAGCTCTGGGGAATGATGCCGATGACCTCACCACCGGCTGCCAGTGCTGCATCCGCAACAACGCCCATTAAACCCACAGCGCCGCCCCCGTAAACGAGGCAAATATTTTGCCGAGCAAGGTATTGGCCCAGATTTACGGCCGCGTCACGGTAGATGGGATTCGCCCCGGTGCTTGCCCCGCAGAACACACAGATAGAACGCAAATGCATGGCTTTTCTCTCTAGCAATTAGGCGCTCAGGTTAGCCGGATTAAGCGTTCAACACCATTTGTGCTCTGTTAGGTGGGGCTAACGCCGCTGTTACCGCCTGCATAAGCAGCAAGCAGGCTTTGCAGCAGTTGGCTGAGCTGAGTCTGTTGGGTGTTCATAAGTGCGCTCCTGTGTGTTGAAGCTAGATTAGCCCTGCAGGCCCAGGCAGGCTTGTTGATTGAATTGATCGGCCTAATAGGTTTAGCCCGGTTTGCACACAGATATTGTGGAATGAACTGTGGGTAACATGGGCGTATCAGGCCACAGCCCTTGTGTGCTGGGCGTTACGAGTGATTGTATGTTTTTTGATCAATGCAGGTGTGCTCAGCCTGAATAGCAATGCAACTGACTTATCCACTTCATTGGCCCTGTGATTAAGTTGTCCACGGCTATTGTGGGTAGGCCTGTAGATAACTAATGTATGCATCGCTCAGCGCCAGCAATTATGCGGCTTACAGAGGATTGGTTGTTTTCTGATCGAACTGCGCTGGGGGCGAGATTGCCTGATTTAATCGCGCGAAACTTTAGATATTTCAAATGTGGACAGCCGTTCACGGCACAGTTATTCAAGTTCTCTGTGGAGCGTCCTGTGAGTAAGCTGCGGGCTAAGCGCTGGGGCCCTTTAAACACTAGGTGTGTGAGCTGTTGTTCGTTTTTTGATCAATGGCGGGTTTGAGCTGTTATTACGGGTGCTGAGCCCATTTAAACATCCGGAAAAGTTGTCCACGGCAATTGTGGGTAGCCTTGTTGATAACTGTTGTACTTATCAATAAAGGCTACAGTTCACTAGGCCTCTAATGAGTTGGTTGTTTTTTGATCAGCTGCTTTTGGCGGCTAAAAGGCCGCTTATAGCCCTTGATAGTCAAGTGAATTCTCATCCAAATACGCCGGTAGACAATAATCTTATCGAGTTATCCAGTTTCTCTGTGCAGTCTTCTGTGGATAACCTGCGGGTTAACTCAGCAAAGCCCGATGAGACTAGGAGTTGATCAGGTTGTATGTTTTCTGATCAATAATGATTAAATAGTGAAATCAGCAGGTTAGCGGCGTTTTTACCCAGCTCGACACGGCTCTACACTTGTCCCCGACTATTGTGGGTAGCCTTGTTGATAACTATTGTATGTATTGTTACAGCCCAGTTAAATCGGGGCTTAGCGCGTATTGGTTGTTTTTTGTACAGCGATTGAAAAGTGAAAAGCAGGGTGGATAGTCAAGAAATTATTCAACTATTTCATGTGCTTGAGATTTGACCTTGCACAGTTATCCCAGATCTCTGTGCAAGCTTCTGTGGATAACCTGCGGGTTAACCCCTGTGAGCGACGTAGCACTAGGTGTGGCGGTTGCTGTACGTTTTTTGATCAGATGTGGAATGGTTCGCCGTGAATTTAATCGCTCAAGGCGCTAATGCGGGTTGAGCGGCCCAGTAACTGCAGTGCACGGTCTGGATAGTCTGTAATCAGGCCCTCTGCCCCCAGATCCAGAAGTTTACGCATGGTCGGCTGCTCGTTAATTGTCCACAGTTGTACGTTGAGGCCACGCGCCTGAGCTGACTTGATTAAAGCGCTGCTGGCAAGCTCCATGCCGCTATGGCGTGGGGGAATCTGCAAGACTTGGTAGGAGGGTGAGAGGGCGCGGCTTATTCCCAGCCAGTTCATGGCTAGAAATAACCGAACTGAGTTGGGGCTCGCAGAGGTGGCGACGCCGGGGCAGCGTTCACGCAGGCGTTGCAGGCTTGATTCGTAGTAGCTGGCAATAATCACCCGCTCGCGCTGTGAGTAAGTGTTCAGGCTCTCGCACAGTTTGTCGACCAAGGCCGTATCAGCGGTCTTCAACTCAATAACTTTGGCTATTTCGGGTTCCGCCTGCAGCACTGATTCAAATGACGGAATCCCAATGCCTTGGTCACGGTAGGGATAGCTCTGGCCGCCATCTGCCGACCAGTTGTAGCCTGCATCCATTTGTTGCAGCTGTGCCAGAGTGAAGTTGGCCACTGGCCCTTCGTCGTCGGTTGTTCGATCCACCGTCTCGTCATGGATCACCACCAGTTGCCCGTCGCTGGAGAGGCGTATATCCATTTCTAACATATCCACACCCAGTGCACTGGCGCGCTGGAAGGCGAACAGGCTGTTTTCTGGCCATAGGCCGCGCCCGCCCCGGTGAGCAATAACCAGTGGGTTACCGCCAAATGAATTGAGTACCTTGGGTGTTTGCGCCGGCTTGCTGGTAAGCGACAGCACTGTAAGCGTAATGGCGACTAGCAGGGTGGGAGCAATTAGAAAGCGGGCGACACGCAACATATTGATTCCGTCTGGTCAGGGGCATCACATTGGGAATACTGACTATGACAGAGCGGCGACCAAGGCGGTGACGACCTGGAGCACAGTTGTGCGCATTGAGAGGAGAAAACCTACAGCCGAGAGGCTGTAGGGAGTGACGCGGGCTGCATTTAGTTAGCTTGCAAGTAGCCAGGCACCGGTTAGCGCCGAAGCAGCACCGGCTATACGCACCAGCGGTGCAGCAGCTTGTGGCAGGAAACGCACCATCGCATAACCGCTGGCGTGCAGGGCTGCGGTCGCCGCAACAAAGCCGATGGCATAGGTGGCAGGGCTGGCCAATGCAGGCAATTCAAGGCCGTGGGCCACGCCATGGCTGAGGCCGAACACAGCGGTTAGTGCCAACGCAAAAGCGGCCGGCAGACGGGCAGCGACGGCTACCAGCAGGCCGAATGCGAGGACTGAGCCGGCGATAGCGGTTTCCATCAGTGGGATTTCAACTCCGCTAAACCCAAGCACGCCACCAAGCAGCATGCTGCTGACGAAAGTTACCGGCAAAGTCCAGCGCGACGCTCCTTGTTGTTGTGCCGCCCACAAGCCTACAGCGAGCATCGCCAGCAGGTGGTCGAGGCCAAACACTGGGTGGGACAGGCCCGCCAACAGCCCAGATTCATGATGGCCAGGGTGAGCAAATGCCAGTGCAGGGGTTAGAAACAGGGCAACGGCAAACAGGGATTTACGCAGGTTCATGTTAAGCGTCCTTGTGGGTGTTCAAGTCAGGCAGCATTGAGCATGCCGTGGCGTTCGATAAACGCGATGATGTCTTCAAGGCCTTGGCCAATTTTTTGGTTGCTGAAAACAAATGGCTTGTCGCCGCGCATTTTCTTGGTGTCGCGGTCCATGACCTCGAGCGAGGCGCCAACCAGTGAAGCGAGGTCGATTTTGTTAATCACCAGCAGGTCTGATTTACAAATCCCGGGGCCGCCTTTGCGCGGTAGTTTGTCGCCCGCCGACACGTCGATCACATAGATTGTCAGGTCAGACAGTTCGGGGCTGAACGTCGCCGAAAGGTTGTCACCGCCAGACTCCACCAGAATGATGTCGAGCCCGGGAAAGCGCTTATTCAATTGATCAACCGCTTCAAGGTTGATCGACGCATCTTCGCGGATCGCAGTGTGCGGGCAGCCGCCGGTTTCAACGCCGATGATTCGCTCGGGAGCAAGCGCTTCGTTGCGCACCAGAAACTGTGCATCTTCCTGGGTGTAAATATCGTTGGTCACCACGGCGATGTTGTAGCGTTCACGCAGGGCCAGGCACAGCGCCAAAGTCAGAGCGGTTTTGCCGGAACCGACCGGACCGCCAATGCCGACGCGCAAAGGTTGGCTATTCATAGAGGAGTTTCCTTTTAAGAGCGAAATAGTCGGCTGTACTGGCGCTCATGCGCCATGCTCGCCAGGCTCAGGCCAAACGCGGCGCTGCCCCAGTGAGCGGGTTCAGTTTGATTGCAATGTTGTTGGGCTTGCTGCAGCACAGGCAGCAAGGTTGATGTCAGGCGTTGTGCGGCTTGTTGGCCGAGCGGCAGGGTTTTCATCAGTACCGCCAGTTGATTCTCCAGCCAGCCCCAAAGCCATGCGGCCAAGGCATCCTGAGCGTCAATTTGCCAAGCGCGCGCAGCCAGGGCCCAGCCCAGTGCCAGTCCGGGTTCCTGCACCTGCTCAAACACTTCGCGGGCTGGCGCATCAAGTTCAGGAAGGCCCTGCAGCAGTTGCTGCAGTGAATAGCCCATCTGCCGGCTTTCGAGGCGCAATTCGCGGGTTTCGCGGCTGGCGCGGTGTTGCGCCGTCAGTGACTTCAGGGCACTCCAGTCATCCCTTGCTGCAGCTTGGCAGTGGGCCAGTAACAGTGGTGCTTCGAAGCGCGCGAGGTTGCACAGCAGTTGGTCGCTGATCCAGCGCTGCGCGCCATCCGCATCCTTGACCAAACCTTGCTCCACTGCCATTTCCAGCGCTTGAGAGTAGCTGTAACCGCCAATGGGCAGTTGTGGGCTGGCCAGCCGCAACAGTGCCCAGGCTTTATTCACTTGCGCACACCAAACTGGTGCAGACGGGGCGCGTAACTGAATTCGGCATCGCCTGCGTGAGAATGATGGTGGCCGCCACCATAGGCGCCATGCTCGGGTTGATAAGGCGCTTCGATTAGCTCAACGTGGGCGCCAAGCTGTTCGAGCATGGCTTTGAGTACGTAGTCATTGGGCAGCCGCAGCCAGCCATCGCCCAGTTGCAAGGCGACATGGCGATTACCGAGATGATAGGCCGCCCGCATCAGTTCAAATGGGCTGTCACAGGTGACGTGTAACAGGTCTTCAGCACGGGCACTGACCCGGATAACTCGGCCATCTTGAGCTTGCAGGCATTCGCCATGGTGAAGCGGGGGCTGGCCACGCTCAAGAAACAGGCCGACGTCTTCGCCGGTTGTGGTGAAGCAGCGCAGACGGCTTTTACTGCGTGCTTCAAAGGTGAGCAGCAGTTCAGCGTCGCATTTCTCTTGGGACTTGATACGTTGATGAATCACCAGCATGCGAAAGGTTCCAGCAGGACAATACTGGGTTACAGAGCAAGGGGCTTGCCAATGCGGCGTGGCGCAGAATTGGTGCGGGTTGTAGCGCGGGCGTGGTGATTTTGATGCGTTAGTCAGGTTTTATTTGGTGCAGCTTGCGAGCTACTGCGCCACTTTGGTGCGCCTTGTGTGCCTGGCCAGTGGCTGTGAGCCGGGTACATGCCAGTATTTGGCGCCGATAAAGATCACTCGCAGTTGCTCAATCATCTTGGCTGCCGGTTGCAAGTGGGCAGGAAGTGGATTTGCAGGGGTGTCTATCAGTTCGGGCAGTGTGGCGAACACGGTTTTTACGATCATGTCCGCGAGCAACTCCAGCTCTTCGCGGTCATGGTGCTGATGCTTGGGCATTAGTGCCAAGTCTGCAGCGAGGTCGGACATGATTCGTCCACGCAATGCACTAATGGCTTGGCGCACAGGCAGTGAACCGCCAAATTGCTCGCGGGCAAGAAAGATAAATTGAGGGCGGTTGGCATCTACCGCATCGAGGAAGATACGCACGGAGGCGTCGATCAGACCGCCCAGTTCAAACTCGTTGTGGCGCACCTTGCGGATGGTGCCGCGAAAGGTTTCGCCGACTTCGGCCACAAGTGCAAGGCCCAGTGAGTCCATGTCCTGAAAGTGGCGGTAGAAACCTGTGGGTACGATCCCTGCTGATCGCGCCACTTCTCGCAGGCTAAGGCTGCAAAAGCCCCGACCACCTGCCATTAGGCTGCGGGCCGCATCCATGAGGGCGTGGCGAGTTTGCAGTTTTTGTTCGGCGCGAGGTTGCATCAGTCAAAACTTCCGGAAGATTGCAGCTCACTTTAACAAATGGCTCGCAACAGGGGGCCGATTTTAGCGTGATTGTGCCTGCTGCGCTTAGGCGGCGCAGCATTTATAAAGCCCTGCGCAAGCGCCTGGCACTCAGTCAATCAGTAACCGAGAACACGTGAGCGGGCTCGGGCATTTTCTTCCATCTGCTCGCAGGTCATAAAGCCTTTGCTATCGACCCGGTCGGCCGAGTTAAAGCTGACATAGTACGGCTGCTCATGACCTTCATTGTTGAGCACATAATTATTACAAGTACCTGGATCAACACTGCGGTTCATCTCCGCTGAAGGCTTGCCGCCCACCTGCAGTACTTCTTTTTTTGTCATGTCCTCAACCACATCCCGAACCAGTGGCTGGTCATTGAAGGTGAAGTAGTCAACTGGGTTTTCAGGCTTATCTCCCGCGCAACCTGACAGTGCAGCGAAGACCGTCAGTGCACATGCAACGCCTAGAACTTTGTTATTCATAGTGCTCTCCCGTTGAGATCAGCAATTACTTTTTAGCAAATGCATCAGACTTATGACTGTAGATCGCTTTAGAAGTTGTGTTGTGGAGTTGTTGAGGCGTCGAAATAAAACTGCTCTGCAGGTATGCTTGCAGGCTCTCTAGCTGGCACGTCGGGGCGCGTCGAGCAGTTATCAAGTAGTTTTGGAGCCTTGAGGATATGCCTGCCGTTCTCGCAATTTTGCCAATCTTTGGCTTGATCGTACTCGGTTATTTGTTGGGCTGGCGCCAATGGTTGACGGCTGAGGCCGCCGCGGGTTTGGCGACTATCACGTTCAAACTTTTTTTGCCGATGCTGTTATTTACGGGCATCGCCAAAGCGCCGCTGGCTGACGGTTTGTCGCTTACCTTGTTACTCGCTTATTTTCTTCCCGTGGCGCTGATATTCAGTCTGGTCAACCTTGTCGTCCAGCGTCAGCAGGGCCGGGCGACGCCGCTTGGGCTGGCGGCAGTATTTTCCAACAACGTATTGGTTGGCATCCCTATCGTTACAACCTTGATGGGCCATGATGGTCTAGTTCATCTGTTCGCGATTTTGGTGGTTCACAGTCTGATTCTATTTTCGATGCAGAGCTTCTATGCCGCATTTGGCAGCCCTGAGCGAGTCAATGTGGTTGCGCTGCTTAAAAGCCTGGCGAACCCCATTATTATCGGCTTATTGGCAGGTGCTCTGCTCAATGCGTCAGGTTGGTCTGCGCCAGAGCCTTTGTGGAAGATGGTTTCGTGGCTTGGACAAGCCGCATTGCCTTGCGCCTTGATTGTGCTGGGTGCGAGCCTATCGCGCTTTCGTTTGCGCCCGAGCAGCAGTGTGCTGGTGCTGACTGTCATCAAGCTGATGGTCTTTCCGGCACTGGTTTGGTGGTTTAGCGGGCTCTTGCCGCACTTGAATGATGGCGCACGGGCCGTGCTGGTGATAATGGCTGGCTGCCCGAGTGGAGTAAATATTCTCGGCTTTGCTAAGACTCAGGACGATGTTCGCAGCGTCAGTTCCACGGTGTTTTTATCCACCGTCCTGAGTGCACTGACGCTGCCGGTTTGGGTGCTATTGGTCATATAACGGATCAACCTGTAGTCCGTGCATCCAAGGTGCGCTGTGCACCACCTTCAGCAACACGAAATTGTGCGCCTGGGGTGCGTGACGAGCCGTTCTCGGCCAATGGATCAACAACCTTAATGACGTGCTGACTGTCTTTCTGTTCGCTTAACAGCGGTTGCGGGCTGAAGCTTGGCAGTGCGAATGCGTTTGCCGCGAATAGGCTTAGGACCAAGCTGATAGCGAGTTTGCTTTTCATGACTGACTCCTTGATTGGGGTGGTGATGCTTACGGGAGTCAATACTAGAGATCGGGCTGGAAATAAGAACTTGAGCGCTTTAATAGTGTTCATCGACTGTGCTGATGATCAATGCAGAGCATCACTCTGAGTTAAGGTTTATGGCCAGGTCAGCTACGCTGTAACACAGCGTCAAGTCGTATGGGTGGGCATGATTAAAATGCCCGTTGCACCGTGATTTTTTAATCAGCTGCAACAAGGAAATCAGGTGATGAGCCAATCTGCGACTGTGCGCTACCCCTTGGTCTTGGTGCCAGGGATGTTGGGTTATGTGAGCTTGCTCGGCTATCCCTATTGGTATGGGATCGTCAAAGCGTTACGCGCCTTGGGGGCCAAGGTGATTGCGGTGCAGGTCTCGCCGCTGAACTCAAGCGAGGTTCGAGGCGAGCAGTTGTTGGTTCATGTCAGGAACATAATGGCCAAGACAGGCGCTGAAAAAGTGCATCTGCTGGGCCACAGTCAAGGGGCTTTGACTGCTCGCTATGCTGCTGCGTTACACCCAGAGTGGGTCGCCTCTGTAACCTCAATTGCCGGGCCTAATCATGGCTCTGAGCTGGGTGACTATCTGGCCCATAAAGCCGCTGCCGGCAGCGTCTCTGAAAAATGTTTGAGGTTGCTGCTGCGTAGTCTTGTGCGGGTGATGGGCTGGCTTGAGCGGGGCTATGAAGGGCCGCCCTTGCCGGTGGATATTGCCGCCGCACATGGTTCGTTAACGAGTGCAGGGGTTGCGCAATTCAATCGCAAGTATCCACAAGGTTTGCCCGAGGTTTGGGGCGGCGAGGGTGCCGCAGAGGTTAATGGGGTTCGCTATTACTCGTGGTCAGGCACCTTGCAGCCGGGGATTACTGATCGCGGCGGCAACCGCTTCGATGGGCCGAACCGGGCGTGCCGACTATTTGCCAAGACCTTTCGCCGCGAAAAAGGCCAGTGTGACGGCATGGTTGGGCGCTATAGCTCGCATCTGGGCACTGTGATTGGTGACGATTTTCCGCTGGATCATTTCGATATCATCAACCAGACTTTCGGCCTCGTCGGTAAAGGCGCGGACCCAGTGCGACTTTATGTAGAGCATGCCCAGCGTTTGTACGATGCAGGATTGTGACCCCTTCACCTGCCCCGATAGGGCGTGGGGCTACCTGTTTGGGGTGTTTCCATCCCCTCAGATCAAGGATAACTAATGCGTCGCTTGATAAAAATACTGCGTGGCCTCGTGCTGATGGTGGTTCTGTTTGTGTTGGGCTTTGTTGTGATCAGTTGGGCGCCCGACCGATCAGTTGATGAGCTCAAGGCGCGTTGGGCGCCAGCGCCTTCAACCTTTGTCAATATTGATGGCCTGCAGGTGCATATCCGCGACCAGGGCCCGCGTGACGATGCTGAGCCACTGTTCCTGCTGCACGGCACCTCTGCAAGCTTACACACTTGGCAAGGTTGGGCGGCGCAGCTCAAAGCCAGGCACCGGATTATCAGTATCGATTTGCCCGGCTTTGGTCTGACGGGCCCATTTATTGACGGTGACTACAGTCTCGACCATTACCAGCGCTTTCTGGAGCAGCTATTCGCGCAGCTTAAACTGCAGAAGGTGACCGTGGTGGGCAATAGCTTTGGTGGCCAGCTGGCGTGGCTATTCGCCGTTAAACAGCCGCAGCACGTCGGGCATCTGGTACTGATTGATGCGGCAGGCTACCCGCGCCAATCCAGCTCTGTTCCTTTGGGCTTTCGCCTGGCGCAGAACCCAATTCTGGGGCCGTTGATGAGCAAAATTCTGCCACGCAAGATGATTGAATCCAGTGTGCGCAATGTTTACGGCGACCCGACAAAGGTCACGGATCAGCTGGTCGAGCGCTATTACCAGCTAACCCTGCGTGAAGGTAATCGCCAAGCCCTTATTGAGCGCTTCAAACAGGTGAAAAACACTGACTATGCACAGTTGAAGCAGCTAAAGGTGCCGACGTTGATTATCTGGGGCGGTCAGGACCGCTTGATTACGCCGGCGAATGCTGAGCGGTTCGCCAGTGATATAGACGGTAGCCGCCTGCTGATCTTTGAAGACCTTGGCCATGTCCCACAAGAAGAAGACCCCTTGAATACCAGCGCCGCACTGACAGCATTTCTTGGCCAATGACGGC
The DNA here is from genome assembly GCF_963971045.1 of Pseudomonas sp. EL_65y_Pfl2_R95. Lineage (NCBI taxonomy): Bacteria > Pseudomonadati > Pseudomonadota > Gammaproteobacteria > Pseudomonadales > Pseudomonadaceae > Pseudomonas > Pseudomonas sp. EL_65y_Pfl2_R95. The sequence goes on from NZ_CAXAOV010000006.1 coordinate 357,944, forward strand.
TATATTCAGTGTGAAGGATTAGGGAATCTCTGAAAGCTGCTGCACTAGAGATTTCTGTGTTTTTAGAGATATCTAGCTATGCTCGGCGCGTGATTCGCACCGAGAAATTACCCGGCCGCTCGCACATTGAGTGGCTTGTGTTGGCTTTATCCGATCTTCGACTAGGCTAACCAGATAACTATCAGAAAGCAGGGATCGCCATGCGTAGGCTTATCTGTGGCTTTGTTCGGGGAGTGGAGAAAATCAATCGGCTTGTTGGCCGGTTTGCGATGTACTTGATTTTCGCCATGCTGGGCGTCTTGTTGTATTCATCCATCAGTAAAACCTTCTTTCAGCCCGCGGCCTGGACCTTGGAGAGCGCGCAGTTTTTGATGGTTGCATACTTTCTGCTAGGCGGCGCCTATTCGATGCAACTTGATGCGCATGTGCGCATGGACCTTATTTACACTCGCTGGTCGCCTACCACTCGGGCACTGGTGGATGCTTTCACCGTGATATTGCTGATTTTCTACCTGGTGTTTTTGTTGTACGGCGGTATTTCCTCGACGGTGTACGCCCTTGAATACAAGGAAACCAGCTATTCGGCGTGGTCGCCGCCGATGGCACCGATCAAGATAATCATGTGCATTGGCATCTTTCTGATGCTGTTGCAGGCGCTCGCCACCTTTTTCAAAGATGTCGCAGCGGCGCGTGGGGAGACCTTGTAATGGGGTATGAACTCATCGCCTTGCTGATGTTTTCTTCAATGATGTTGCTCCTGCTCACCGGTAAACGGGTATTTGGCGCTATTGGGTTTGTCGCCGTTGTCGCCGCGCTGATGTTATGGGGCGATGGCGGCTCGGAAGTGGCTTTCAGCGCTGCCATGAAGCTGATGAAATGGTACCCGTTACTGACGTTGCCGTTGTTTGTGTTTATGGGCTATATGCTCTCTGAATCTGGCTTGGCTGAAGATCTGTACCGCATGTTTCATGTGTGGATGGGGCCTTTAAATGGCGGCCTTGCCATCGGCACTATTGCCTTGATGGTGGCCATCTCGGCCATGAATGGTTTGAGCGTTGCTGGCATGGCGATTGGTGCAAGCATTGCTCTGCCTGAGCTGCTGCGCCGGGGCTACGACAAGATCATGGTCACTGGGGTTATCCAAGCGGGCAGCTCCCTGGGCATTTTGATTCCGCCCAGTGTGGTGCTGGTGCTTTACGGAATGATCGCTCGCCAACCTGTTGGGCAACTCTGGCTGGCCGGTGTTTTCCCCGGCCTGCTGATGGCTGGGATGTTTGTCCTGTACATCGCGATTCGTTGCCGCTTGCAACCTGAACTTGGCCCGGCGCTGAGCGAAGAAGAGCGCAAACAGATTACTTGGGGCGAGAAAATGCGCCTATTGCAAGCCGGTATCGTGCCGCTGTTTATCTTTTTCAGCATGACCGGCTTGTTCCTGATGGGCATCACCAGCCTGGTCGAAAGCTCTGCGGTCGGCGCAGCGGCTGCGACCTTGGCGGCGCTGTTCAAGCGCCGGTTAAACCGCGTGGTGATGGAAGAAACCCTACGCAAGACGTTGGCCATCAGTTGCATGTTTATGTGGATCATCCTGGCTGCCCTGTGCTTCGGCGCAGTGTTTGATGGCTTGGGCGCGGTCAAGGCGATTGAAGCCTTCTTTATCGACCGCATGGACCTGAGCCCGTGGCAGGTGCTGATCATGATGCAGGTGTCGTTCATTTTGATGGGCATGTTTCTTGACGACACGGCAATGCTGGTGATCGTCGCGCCTCTATATGTGCCTCTGGTGGGGGCCCTGGGTTTTGATCTGGTCTGGTATGGCGTGCTTTACACCATCACCTGCCAGATCGCCTATATGACGCCGCCATTTGGTTACAACCTGTTTTTGATGCGTGCCATGGCGCCGCCTGAAGTCACCTTGCGCGACATTTATGTCTCCGTTACGCCATTCGTGTTGATCATGATTCTGGCGCTGATGTTGGTGATGGTGTTTCCGCAAATAGCCTTGTGGTTGCCGCAATGGCATTACGCGCGATGAGGCTTGCATTGGGTAATTAGTGCGCGTTGTTCATGTTGTGCGCACAAGGGGTTAGCGAGTTTTCGCCAGCCTTATAACGCACGCCCACTAAAGGAGTGAGCGTCGGTCTGCGATTTAATCGACACTTGGAGAGCACAGCATGAGCACAAGACGTAATTTTCTAAAAACCGCTGCGGTGACTACTGGTGCAGTGGGGGCTACGGCACTCGGTTCGGCACATATTTACGCCGCTGAACCGAAAAAGATCACTTGGCGGCTGCAAACCTATGCCGGCCCTGCGCTGGCAGAACATGTGATCAAGCCTTCTATTGATGCTTTCAACAAAGCCGCCAATGGGCAGATGGAAATCCAGCTGTATTTTGCCGATCAGTTGGTGCCGACTGGCGAGCTATTTCGCGCCATGCAACGCGGCACCATTGACGCTGTGCAGAGCGATGACGACTCCATTGCGGCGCCGGTTGATGTCGCCGTGTTTGGCGGTTACTTCCCGTTTGCCACACGCTACAGTCTGGATGTTCCTGTGTTGTTTGAGCAGTACGGGCTCAAAGAAATCTGGGAAGAGGCCTACGGCGAAGTCGAAGGTGTTACCTGGCTCGGTGCGGGCGCGTGGGACCCCTGTAATTTCGCAACGGTTGAGCCGATAAAGAGCCTTGATGATCTCAAAGGCAAGCGCATCTTTACCTTTCCAACTGCCGGCAAGTTTCTCTCTCGTTTCGGCGTGATTCCGGTGACCTTGCCTTGGGAAGATGTTGAGGTGGCGGTGCAAACCGGCGAACTCGATGGCATTGCCTGGTCAGGGATTACCGAGGATTACACCGTCGGTTGGGCTAACGTCACCAAGTACTTTCTGACCAATAATATTTCAGGCGCCTGGTGCGGTTCCTACTTCGCTAACTCGGAGAAGTGGGCCGAGGTTCCAGCGCATCTGCAGACCTTGTTCAAACTGTGCATGGACAGCTCTAACTACTACCGCCAGCACTGGTATTGGGGCGGAGAGGCAAAGTTGCGGGTTGAAGGCAGCAAGATGCAGCTCACCAGCATTCCACCGGAGCAGTGGAAAAAGGTTGAGGACGAAGCCCAGGTCTTCTGGGATGAGATTGCCAAGACCAGCCCGCGCTGCGCCAAAGTGGTCGAGATCTTCAAAAAATACAATGCGCTGATGGCCAAGGCCGGCTCGCCGTATCGTTAAACGCAGTAATAACGCCTGAGTCTGCAACACAGTGGGCTCAGGCGTTGTGCGTAGAGGTGCTGATTAATGCCGAATCAGCCTGCTGCAATTCAGGACCTGGTAAATGCGTTCACCCAGCTGACACGGGATGTTGGCCATAACAATTAGACAGGGGGCGTCATGCTCAATCCGCGGGATGTTAAAACCATCGAGGATGCCAAACGCATCATCGAGGAGCGAAACCTGAGTCATATCAAAGTCGGTTTGTTTGATAACGACGGCGTCATGCGCGGTAAGTACATGAGCCGCAGCAAATTCTATTCATCGCTGGAACATGGGTTTGCCTTCTGCGATGTGGTGCTCGGCTGGGATGTCAAAGATCAACTCTATGACAACGCCAGCTACACCGGCTGGCACACGGGTTATCCCGATGCGCCGGTGCGTATTTTGCCCCACACCTGCCGTGATATTCCCTTTGAAAACGGCATGCTGTTGTTTCTCGCGGAGTTTGATCAACAAGCGGAAGCGGTCTGCCCGCGCGGCACTTTGCGTAAAGTGATTGAGCGTTGCCAAGACATGGGCTTCGATCCGTTCGCATCGCTTGAGTATGAATTTTTCATGTTCGATGAAACGCCCGAATCAGTGCGCGAGAAGGGCTATCGCAATCTCAAGCCCTTCACCCCGGATTGGTTTGGGTACTCGATGATCCGTAACTCGGTGCATGCCGAGTTGTATCAACAGATACTCGAAATGTCCGAGATCATGGATTTTCCTATCGAAGGCCTGCACACCGAGACCGGCCCTGGCGTGCTGGAAGCCGCGATTGCTTATGACCATGCCGCGGACGCTGCGGATAAAGGCGCATTGTTCAAAACCTTTATGAAGGTGCTGGCTCAGCGCAATGGCTTGATGGCGACCTTTATGGCCAAGTGGTCGGGTAAGTATCCGGGGCAAAGCGGCCATATTCATGTGTCGCTGCGCAACCGAAGCGATGGCAAATCAGCATTTTATGATGCCAGCCAAGACCACAATATGAGTGAAATTCAGCGCCATTTTCTCGCGGGTCAACAGCGCCTGATGCCTGAATTTTTATGCATGGTCGCGCCTACGCTGAACAGCTACCGACGAATGATTCCGGGTTTCTGGGCGCCGACCGATGCGACCTGGGGCGTGGAGAACCGAACCGCTGCGCTGCGGGTGATTCCCGGTAGCGATAAATCCCAGCGTCAGGAATACCGCCTCGGCGCCGCAGATGCCAACCCCTATCTGGCGTTGTCCGTAGCGCTGGCTTCAGGGCTGTATGGAGTAATGCAAAAATGGCAACCGACCGACCCCGTTGTGGGTAATGCTTACGAACAAAAACACCCCGAGCACTTGGCACTGCCGCGCACTTTATGGGACGCGGCGCAGCGCTTAAAAGCCTCAACGGCGGCCCGGGAGATGTTTGGTGATGCCTTTGTCGAACACTTTGCTGCCAGTCGTGAGTGGGAGGAGCGTGAGTACCGCCGACATGTCAGTGACTGGGAGCTTGAGCGCTACTTTGAAATTATTTAGCGCTGCTGCGATAACGATTACGCCTGCCACAAGGCGGCTAGGCTCGGTCAATGTTTGGAGTGTTGTATGGCAAGGTTAAAATGTATTTCACCGGTCGATGGCTCGGTTTATGTTGAGCGAGCTTTGGCAACTGCCCATGAAATCGAAACGGCTTTGGAGCAGGCAGAAAAAGCCCAGCAATCATGGAAGCAAACGCCCTTGACTGAGCGTATTGCCATTGTCCGTAAAGCCACCGAGGCCTTTAGTGCGAAAGAGGGCCTGCTGGCGCAAGAGTTGTGCTGGATGATGGGCCGACCGATTCGCTACGCCGCTGGCGAAATCAAAGGTTTTGTCGAGCGCGCAAGCTATATGGCGGATATCGCTGAGCAGGCCTTAGCCGATATTCAACTGCCTGAAAAAGTGGGCTTTACCCGATTTATCCGTCGTGAACCGCTTGGTGTCGCCTTGGTAATTGCGCCGTGGAATTACCCCTATCTCACCTCGGTCAATGCTGTTGTACCGGCGTTATTGGCCGGCAATACAGTATTGCTCAAGCACTCTGCGCAGACGCCTTTGTGTTCTGAGCGCATGGTGGCAGCATTTCATGAAGCTGGGCTGCCAAAAGGGGTATTCCAGTATTTGCACCTTAGTCACGAAGACACCGAAAAGCTGATTCAGGCGCCTGCCGTGCAACATGTTGCCTTTACCGGTTCAGTGCCGGGCGGGACCATGGTCGAGCGCGCTGCTGCCGGGCGCTTCATCAGTACTGGCTTGGAACTTGGCGGCAAAGACCCCGCTTATGTGCGTGCTGATGCGGACTTGGAACATGCTGTCGAGACCACTATCGACGGCGCCTTTTTCAACTCCGGTCAATCCTGTTGCGGTATTGAACGCATTTACGTGCACGAATCGCTGTACGAAGAGTTTGTAAAGCAGGCGGTAGCGCTGGTTAACAGCTACAAGCTTGGGCGTTCGGATGATCCGGAAACCACATTGGGGCCTTTGGTAAAAGCGCAGGCAGCGGACTTCGTTCGCGGACAAATCGAAGAAGCCACACGTCAGGGCGCCACCGCGCACATAGACCCGACAGACTTCGAGATGGATCAACGTGGCACGGCTTATATGGCACCGCAACTGCTTACCGATGTCGATCACAGTATGCGGGTGATGACAGAGGAGTCATTTGGTCCGGTGGTGGGGGTGCAGAAAGTCCGCGACGATGACGAAGCATTGGCGTTGATGAACGACAGTGAATTCGGCCTGACCGCAGCCATTTTCAGTCGTGATGCCGAGGCGGCAATGGTGTTGGCGGATCAACTGCAAGCGGGCACTGTATTTCTCAACCGCTGCGATTATCTTGACCCGGCGCTGGCGTGGACCGGGGTGAAAAACTCAGGGCGCGGCTGCACCTTGTCGAGCGTCGGCTTTGAGCAATTGACCCGGCCTAAATCCTTCCACTTCAAAACCGAATTGTGAGGTCGATATGAATCTTGATCAGTACCGGATGAACTGGAATTACCCAACCGCAATGCGCGTGGGTGTTGGGCGTATCGCCGAACTGGCACAGGCCTGCAGCAACCTGGGCATGCAGGCGCCGTTAATCGTTACCGATCCTGGCCTTGCAGCGCTGCCAATGATCGAGGATGCCCGTGCGCAATGCCATGACGCGGGTCTGAAGGTCGGCTTGTTTTCAGCGATAAAAGGCAACCCGACGGGCGACAACGTGATGGCGGGCGTCGCCGCATTCAAGGCCGGTGGACACGACGGGGTGATTGCCTTTGGTGGTGGCTCGGCACTGGATGCCGGTAAAGCCATCGCCTTGATGGTTGGGCAAGATCGGCCCTTGTGGGATTTCGAAGACATTGGCGACAACTGCAATCGGGTCATTGTAGCGGGCATGGCACCTGTGGTGGCGGTACCCACAACAGCCGGCACTGGCAGCGAAGTGGGTCGTGCCTCGGTGATTACCGATACAGATGCGCACATCAAACGCATTATCTTCCACGCGCGGATGCTGCCGGCGGTGGTGATTCTTGACCCGGAACTAACCCTCGGATTGCCCGCCCGAATCACGGCGGCGACCGGCATGGATGCGTTGTCGCACAACCTTGAGGCCTATTGCTCACCGCTGTTTCATCCCATGGCGGAGGGCATCGCGCTTGAAGGGATGCGTATGATTCAGCAGTTTTTACCACGGGCAGTGAGCCATGGCGAAGATGTTGAGGCGCGCCTGCAAATGCTGGTCGCATCGAGTATGGGCGCGACGGCATTCCAGCGTGGGCTAGGCGCGATGCATGCCTTGGCGCATCCACTTGGCGCGTTGTATGACGCCCACCATGGTTTGCTCAACGCCGTATTAATGCCCTATGTATTGCAGGCTAATAAAGCCAGGATCGCCGAGCAGATGGAGAAGCTTGCACGTTATCTGAACCTGAAGGATATAAGCTTCAACGGGGTACTTGATTGGGTGTTGGCACTGCGCGAAGAGGTGGGGATCCCGCACAGTTTGCTCGAGATCGGCATAGACGATGCACAGATCGAGCGCGTTGGTAATATGGCCCATGCCGATGCCTCAGCCGGGACCAATCCCATTGCCTTCAGCGCGGCGCAGTACAGCCAGCTATTTCTCCGTGCGTTGGACGGTAAGTTGTAAACGGCTGGCTAGATGACTGCGCCGACCCCAGGGCGGCGCAGTGTATTACTCGGCCTGTGCGGCTTTTAGCGTCTCATAGGCCGGAGCTGCATAAATACCCGCCTCGACCGCCAAGGCCATGACTCGCTCCACGTCACTGCTGTACACCAACACCGCCTGCAGTTCGTCATCGAGCGGCTCGCTTAAATCGACCAACACATAACCCTTGGTTTCCGGGCTCAGGCTGCTGAGCTGTACCTGGATGCGGTTAAGGGCTTTGAGTGGCTCAACCTTGACCAACTGTTTGGGTTTGAGCACAAAGCTGACCTGCGGGCCAAAGGAGTCGACAATCTGCTGGAACAGCACGTCATAGCTGTCAGCTTGAAACAGCACGGTTTCCGGCAAGCTGCCGATCACCATCCATTCACCCAGTGGGATGGGAAAGCTGTCGTCATAGTTGATGTCTGGGTTGGCGGCCAAGAACCCTTGCGGGTCGGCATAGGCCTGAGCTGCTTCATCGGCGATTTTTGCCACTTCTTCAGGGAGCATGCAGCCCGAGCTAATTTTACTGATCAATTCTTCGAGCTGGGCTTTCATCTGGCAACCTGTTTGGGGATCTGTGAAGTGGCTAAGGATATAAGGATACAGAGTTGTGTCTAGCGCAACTCGCTTTCGGCCAGCGTCAGACGGCGCGGTATTAAGCTGCTGTCCCAGTACGGGATTGCCCATTTGAGCAGCGCTTGAGGGCTTGCATCGGCAGCATCATCCGGTGTCGCTTGGCCTAAGGTGCGCAGGGCGCGCAGTAGCATCGGAGTTGCTTGATCAGCCTTTAATGGTGGGGAGCGATAGGACTTGCCCAGCTTGTGGCCATCGGGCTGAACGATCAGGGGCACATGCAAATAGCGTGGTTGGGCGAAACCGAGCAGCTCCTGCAGGTACAACTGACGGGGTGTCGAGTCGAGCAGGTCGGCTCCGCGCACCACATCGGTGATGCCTTGCCAGGCATCATCGAGCACCACCGCTAACTGGTAGGCATACAAACCGTCGCGACGACGAATTACCATATCGCCGACTTCCTGGCCCAAGTGCTGACGGAATTCGCCCTGCACCCGATCGGTAAAGTGATACTCAAGTTCAGGCACGCGCAAGCGGATTGCCGCGTCATCGAGTGGTTTGCCGAGGTTGCGACAAAAACCAGGGTATATTCCGTTGTGAGGTTCCAGTTGCTTGCGTGAACAGGTGCAGGCGTAGGCAAGTCCCTGGCTGAACAGCTGCTCTAAAACGTGCTGATAGTGCTCATGGCGCTCGCTTTGGCGTATCCACTCACCATCCCATTCGAAGCCATAATTCTCCAGCGAGGTCATGATCGCCGCTTGGGCGCCGAGCATTTCGCGAGGTGGATCAAGGTCTTCCATGCGGACCAGCCAGCGTCCACCGACAGCGCGCGCATCCAGATAGGACGCCAGAGCCGCGACGAGAGAGCCAAAGTGCAGGTAACCGCTGGGAGTGGGGGCAAAGCGCCCAATGTAGACAGAATTATTCATGCTAGCGAGCCAGGTTTAGACAACCCAATGCATGCCAGTGTGCTGGAGAGAGCACAGGGCAGAAACAAAACGGGGCGCCTTGGCGCCCCGTTTTTCAGATCAGGAACCGACCTGCTTTTCTTTGATTTCCGCTAGCGTCTTGCAGTCAATGCAAAGCGTTGCAGTTGGGCGGGCTTCAAGACGGCGGATGCCGATTTCCACACCGCACGACTCACACCAGCCGTAATCTTCGTCTTCGATTAGCTGCAGGGTTTCGTCAATTTTCTTGATCAGCTTGCGCTCACGATCACGGGCGCGCAGTTCCAGGCTGAACTCTTCTTCCTGGCTGGCACGATCCGCTGGATCCGGGAAATTGGCTGCTTCGTCCTGCATGTGGTGAACTGTGCGATCGACTTCTTGCATCAACTCCAGCTTCCACTTGTTGAGGATGCCGGTGAAATGCGCACGCATAGGCTCACCCATGTACTCTTCACCCTTTGTTTCCTGGTAGGGTTCGAAGCCACGAATCAGTTGACCGCTTTTTGCTTTTGCTTTGGTGGGCATGGATGACCGCCTCTCACTTTCTCAATTCTACTGCGCAGGATGATATCCATTAGCCGATTTTCGGTCGGCCCTGCGGCTGCAAGCGGGCGAACTTACCAGAACAATACCCATCGCGCTACTCCCGGTTGTCTAGAGCGTGACGGTTTTTCCAGCTCGATGCGCTTATATGCGTCTGTTTTTATTGGTAATCCGCCTTTGCATCTGCAGCAGAGCCCTGTGGTAGATGGCTTGCAGCGATTTCGTCGGCTGTTCAGGAAAGAAGGTAATAAGCAGTAGATTTAATTGTTTTTATTTTGTCTAAGACGTTTACGGGCGACTTCGCTGCCGTTTTACTTGCCGGTTGGTTAGAATCCACCGTTTGTTTACTTGCCAAGGCAGTTCCATGGCCCATCCCTACAGTGCACGCAGCCGCGCAATTGAACCCTTCCACGTGATGGCGCTGCTGGCCCGCGCGAACCAGTTACAAGCGGACGGCCATGATGTTATTCACCTTGAAATCGGCGAGCCGGATTTCACCACCGCCGCACCAATAGTGGCGGCGGGTCAGGCCGCGTTGGCTGCCGGGCACACCCGCTACACGCCGGCACGCGGCATTGTGCAACTGCGTGAGGCGATTTCGACTTTTTATGCACAGCGCTATCAGCTCGATATTGACCCGCAACGGATACTGATCACGCCGGGCGGTTCCGGCGCATTGCTGTTGACCAGCAGCTTGTTGGTGGACCCGGGCAAGCATTGGTTGCTGGCTGACCCCGGTTATCCGTGTAATCGGCATTTCCTGCGCTTGATCGAAGGGGCGGCGCAGTTGGTTCCGGTTGGCCCCGATGTGCGTTATCAGCTAACGCCTGAACTGGTTGCCCGGCATTGGGATGCCTCGAGTGTCGGCGCCTTGGTTGCATCGCCGGCCAACCCGACAGGCACTATCCTGCAGCGCGATGAGTTGGCGGGCTTGTCTCAAGCCGTTAAACAACGTGGCGGCCATTTGGTGGTTGATGAGATCTATCACGGCCTGACGTACGGCGTTGAAGCCGCCAGTGTGCTTGAGGTCGACAATGAGGCCTTTGTGCTTAACAGCTTCTCCAAGTATTTCGGCATGACCGGCTGGCGCCTGGGCTGGATGGTCGCGCCGGAGGCGGCGGTGCCTGAGCTTGAGAAACTGGCGCAAAACCTCTACATCAGTGCGCCGAGTATGGCCCAGCATGCGGCGCTGGCTTGTTTTGAGCCCGCCACTATCGAAATTCTCGAGCAGCGCCGCGAACAGTTCGGTAAGCGTCGAGACTTCTTGCTGCCGGCGCTGCGTGAGTTGGGCTTTAAAATTGCGGTGGAGCCGGAGGGCGCCTTCTATTTATATGCAGACATCTCCGAATTCGGTGGCGACGCCTTTGCTTTCTGCGAACATTTTCTCGAAACCGAACATATCGCGTTCACCCCCGGGCTGGATTTTGGCCGCCATCAGGCCGCGCAACATTTACGTTTTGCCTATACACAAAGCTTGCCGCGCCTGCAGGAAGCGGTCGAGCGCATCGCCCGGGGTCTGAAAAGCTGGGGTGCCCGTGCAGTTTGATCCACCGCTGGAAGAAGGCCGCTTGCTGCGTCGCTATAAAAGGTTTTTGGCGGATATCGAAACCACGGGCGGCGAGCTAATGACGATTCACTGCGCCAACACTGGCTCAATGCTCAACTGCATGAGTGAAGGCGCGCGGGTTTGGTTTAGTCGCTCCAATGACCCGAAGCGCAAGTTGCCGGGCAGTTGGGAAATAGGCGAAACGCCCCATGGACGTCTGGCGTGTATTAATACAGCGCGCGCCAATGCGTTGGTTGAAGAGGCGCTCCATGCTGGGGTTATTACCGAACTCGAGGGCTTTACCGCGCTTAAGCGCGAGGTGCCTTACGGACAGGAGCGCAGCCGGATTGATTTTCGCCTTGAATACCCTTCAGGTTTCGCCTTCGTTGAAGTTAAAAGTGTCACCTTGGGGTTTGCCGAGACCGATGTAGCCGCCTTTCCCGATGCCCGTACTGAGCGCGGCGCCAAGCATTTGCGTGAGTTGGCTGCGCTGGCGAGAGGTGGCGTGCGGGCCGTGCAGCTTTATTGCGTGAACTTGTCTGGGATCACAGCTGTGCGCCCCGCCAGTGAAATAGACCCGGCCTACGCCTCTGCATTGGGTGAGGCCAAGGACGCCGGGGTTGAAGTCTTGGCGTACGGGGTGGATATCAGTCCGGCAGGAATTCGTGTCGCACGTCCCTTGGACGTGAAGCTCTAAATCGCACAACTTATAGGGCGTGCTGTGCGAGGTTGACCCAGATACCTTGCTCGTCCTCTTTACAGCCCAGAGCATCCAGTGATTGCCCCGCGCACGGCCCGGCGACGCACTCGCCGGAGTCAATCAGGAACAAGGCGCCATGCGTGGCGCATTGGATCAAGCTGGCGCTGCTGTCGAGAAATTGGTCGGGCAGCCATTCCAGCGATACGCCGCGATGTGGGCAGCTGTTGCGATAGGCAAACACCTGCGCATCTTTACGCACGATCAACAGCTTTTGCCCGGCGACTTCAAAACCGAGGCTCCGGCTTTCTGCAAGCGCCTCACTGGCGCATAGATACATCATGAGACTCTCCACAATTAGCGCGCATTATCGCGCATCTTGTGGTGAGCAGAATAGGGTGCGCGTCCTTGCGCGATTTTTTACGCCGGGTGGCTGACGTTTTTTTTCGGCCACCATTTCTGGTCGTCTGTTTAGTACTGCCAGGATGCGGACACCCGCACACTGCGCCCGACTTCACTGTAGTAGTCATCAGGTTGAACCCGTGCGCCGTCGGGTACGTTGAGCGCGTTCCAGTATTTCTTGTCGAGCAGGTTGAACACACCGGCTTGCAGCTTGACCCCGTCTAACGCCGCAGGCTGCCAATAAGCGGTCATGTCGACGACGCCATATCCGGGGGCTTTGAAGTCGGCATCTGTTTCAACATGGTCGCGGGCGCTGGCGGCGGTCAGCATCAAGTCGCTGCCGAAACGCTCATGTTCGTAGCTCAAGCCGACAGTAGTTGTCAGGGGGGCAACCGAGTTTAGGTCTTGATTGGTTTTACGGTCTTCACCGCGCGCCCAGGCAACAGCACCCCAAAGTTTCCAGTCTTGGGCAAAGCCCCAATGAGCGGTCGCTTCGGCGCCGTAGATACGGACCTTGTCACGGTTTTCAGTGCGGGTGACACCGAATGGATAATCGCTGGCATCAAGCCCCAAGTCAGCGATTTGCTGGCTGTCGAGGGTGACGCCTTCATCAATAAAGTTCTTGTAGTGGTTATCGAAGAGACTCAACGAGCCTCCCAGCTGATTGCTGCCGAATTGGCCGCCAACTTCATAACCATTGCTTTCTTCCGGCTTAAGGTCCGGGTTGCCCACCCGCAGATACGTGCCGGAAGCGCCGTAGTTCATATATAGCTGAGTGGCGTCTGGCGCTTTAAAGCCTTGCGCCCACTGCGCGTAGAGCAACGCTTGTTCAGCTACCTGCCAAGTGGCCAATAGGCTCGCGGACAGCTTGCTGTCATCGCTGTCATCGCTGTCATTGAGCGAGGCGTTGTTGTTTGGATTGACGTTGTTGGCGTAAGCACCGCCTGCATCTGGCTCAACTTGGTAAGCGTCATAGCGCAGGCCAGGGGTTAGTTTAAATACGCCGTCAGCGAAGCTGATCTCATCCGACGCATAAATCGCCCATTGGCGACCCTTGGCTTCTGGGCTGTCGGCCTGATTGGTATGCAGAAAATCACAAGCGCTTGGGCCCATGTATACCGGTGATCCGGGCGAGGGCGTGACCAGGTTGGCAGGGCAATTGTCCTGACCTTTCGAGGCTTGTTCAGTCTCGATCCAGTAAAGCTCACCGCCTAGGCTGAAATCGTGATCTAAGCCCGCAAGCTGCTGCTTTTTACCGACCTCGCCAGTGAAGCCATACAGCGTTTTCTCAATGCGGTTATTACGTTGGAAAACCCCACTTGGGTATTTATAAGGATTTTCTGGAACGCCAAACATCTGGAATACAAAGTCGGGAATACCCGCGCGGGAGTCTAGGCCGCGCACGGCGTCCTGATCATCTTCGCGCTGGATTTTCTGCCAGTAGGTAATGGCATGTGCACGATCAATCCAGCCATCGCTGTCTAGCGCTTTGAAGTCGTAGTCGACCGATAAACGCTGGCGCTTGGTGTCCTCTTGAGTGCTGTTTTCGCCGGCGAGGTACGTGGTGCCTTGGCCGGTGCGTGTGTCGATGTCATTTTCGCGCTTGAAATACTCAGCGGTAAACCCCAGCTGCTGCCCGCCATCGAACTCCTGTTGTAACTTGAACAGGGTGTTATGACGGTCAACCTCTGCCGGGTTGGCTTCGGTGCGCAGAGTGCCCAGCACATTGTCATTGCCTGCAGTTTCCAGCTCATCACCTTGACGCTTGCCGGCTTGCAGCAGCCACTTGGTGTTGTTGTAGCGACCCGCTAGCGCTGCATTCAGTCCCCAACTGTTATCAGCACTGTCGTAATCAGTTTTGGCCAATGAGGCAAAGTCTTTGCCTTCGCTCAGCAGGTCATCCGGGTTGAGCGTAAACAACTGCACCGCGCCGCCCAGCGCACCGGAACCGGCTTGGCTGGAGTTCGCCCCCCGCACAATATCAACTGACGACAAGCTGTTGAAGTCAATTGCATCCAAACCGCCCTGAGCCCCGCCAGTTGGGCCTTGGCTTCGCGCGCCATCGGTCATCCAAGGCACGCGAATACCGTCGATGGTGGTCAGTACCCGATCACGATCAAGCCCGCGAATATTGATGCTCTCATTGCTGCGATTAAAGTTCACGCCGGGTTCAGAGCGTCGCCCCAAGTCATCAAAGCTGCGGATAAAACGCTTATCCAATTCTTCAGCATCGGTGCGAGTTGTAGTCGGCAGCGGTGTCTGGACTGGCGCGCCAGTAACTTCAGTGTCGGGCAATTGAGCAGGTTCTGAAGCCGCCATGCTTAAAGAAGGGCTGAGCAACATAAGCGTCAGGTATGAGCGCAAGGGAAAGGGTGCAGTGGCAAACATGAAAACTCCTGAAGGGGTGTGTTGGGCAGCTTCTGTGAGTGCTTGTTGGCATTTGCGCAAACAGTAATGATATTGATATGCTATTGCAAATGATTATCACTTAACAAATAAAAATACCCATCGCCCTTTGCTGGTGCGGATATCAGTGCCACGCCAGTGAAAAACGTTAATTTGGAGCCGTTCAGCTATGAGTAATCTCAACCCTGTGCAAGCCAGTGATCTTTATCGAAACTGGCAACAACTTCGGGGCACCCAGCCTCGACTGCGCGCACGTGATGCAGCCGCGCACCTGAGCGTTAGCGAGGCTGAGTTGGTCGCCAGTCGCTTGGGGGTTGATACCGTGCGTTTGCGCCCTGATTGGGCTGAACTGCTGCCTGCGTTTGGCGAATTGGGCTATGTCATGGCGCTGACGCGAAACGAGCATTGCGTGCATGAACGCAAAGGCCTTTACCGCGACGTCACCGTCAGCGCTGGCGGGCAAATGGGCTTGGTGGTTTCGCCCGATATCGACCTGCGCTTGTTTCTGGGCGGCTGGAACAGTGTATTTGCGATCACTGAGCCGACCGACAAAGGCACTCAGCGCAGCATTCAGATGTTTGACCATCAAGGCATGGCCGTTCACAAAGTGTTCTTGACCGATGCCAGCAACTTGGCCGGATGGGAGCCGTTGCTGGAGCGCTTCCGTGCCTCGCAGCAATCTGCCGAGTTGCAACTGCAGGCGCTGCCTGCGCCCCAAACGCTCAAGGCGGACAGCGAGATTGATCAGCAAGCCCTGCGCGAAGGTTGGTCTGCGTTAAAAGACACGCATCACTTTTTTGCCTTGCTGCGAAAACACGGTGCAGCGCGCACCCAAGCGTTACGCCTAGCGGGCAGCGAGTGGGCTGAACCCTTGGATCCGACTGAGTTGACCCGCGCCATGGAGCAGGCGGGTGAGCGCGACATCGCCATTATGGTATTTGTCGGCAACCGCCATTGCATCCAGATCCACACTGGTCCTGTGCGCAAACTGCGCTGGATGGACACTTGGTTCAATGTGCTTGACCCAGAATTCAATTTGCACCTTAAAACTCCAGCCATCACCGAGCTCTGGCGCGTGCGTAAACCGAGCAGTGACGGGGTTATCACCAGCCTGGAGGCGTTTGACGCTGATGGTGAGTTGGTGATCCAACTGTTTGGTGCGCGTAAGCCCGGTATCCCAGAGCTCAGAACCTGGCGTGAGTTAGTGGAATCTCTGCCGGTAGCCGCGCAATAGCGCCTATTGTTCTATTGCACGGGTGTTAACGCAGCGCGCGTTGGCGCCTTGAGCGGATAGGGATCCGCTGAAAAAGGTCGCGAGCGCCGGGAGTACAAGGCGAAAAGGTGCGAGAAGGCGCAGTTTAGTTGTTCTAAATGAGCACTTTGAGCAGTTTTTCAACGCAGTAATCTTTAGCGCAGCAGTTTTTCAGAGATTCCATTGGTGTCATGGAGTATATGAGTATGTGGATTGGTCGAGTTGTTGTAAGTCTGGCGGCAGGTTTGATGTTCTGGGGTATCGCCCAGGCCGAACCGCTGCCGCAACGTTGGGTTAGTGCAGGTGGTTCTATCAGTGAGTGGGTGGTTGAACTGGGCGGCGAGTCGAAGCTGGTCGGTGTAGACACCACCAGCCAGCATCCCGCTGCTTTGCGCGAGTTGCCCAGTATTGGTTATCAACGTCAGCTTGCCGTCGAAGGCATTCTCGCGCTGAAGCCGGATGTCATGATCGGTAGCGATGAAATGGGGCCGCCGCCGGTGCTGAGCCAGCTGCAAGGTGCCGGGGTGAATATTGAGCGTTTGTCTGTTAGCCCGCAGTTATCGGCATTGCAAGGTAGCCTGCAGCGCATTGGAGAATTGCTCGGTGACCCGCCACGTGCAACGCAGGTATTTGCCGCGTATCAACAGCGGTTAGAACGTCAGCAGCAGTGGGTCAGCCAAGCGCAGGCAAAGCAAACTGCACCTAAGGTGTTGTTGCTACTCGGGCATACTGGCGGCAGTCCTATGGCCGGTGGCATTGAGACCTCGGCAGATTGGATTATCAAGCAAGCAGGCGGAATCAATCTGGCCACTCACCGTGGGTATAAAGCCTTGTCTAGCGAGGCGCTTATCGGGCTTGATCCGCAGGTGATTGTTATTGCGGATCGCAGCCTTGAGGGCGAACAAGCCAAACAAGCGTTGCTTAAGCACAACCCGGCTCTGGCCGCGACTCGCGCTGCACGTGACGGGCGCCTTATCAGCCTTGATCCGACTTTGTTGGTCGGTGGTTTAGGCCCGCGTTTACCAGATGGACTGGCGGCCTTGTCCGCAGCCTTTTATCCTGAGCGCCAACCTTTGACTGCTGACGCCAAGTTGACCCCATGAAATTAGTTGTCCAACCACGCTTACTGCTGATTGCGCTGGGCGTGCTGCTGGTGTGCGCCTTCAGCTTGTCTTTGGCATTGGGGCCGGTGAGTCTGACCCCTGCAGATACCGTGAAAGCCTTGCTAAACCTCGTGGGTATGCCCGTGGTTGGGGCTGAGCAAGCGCAATTGATCATTGAGCAAATTCGCATGCCCCGCAGCCTTTTAGGGGCTGCGGTGGGTGCTGTGTTGGCGCTGTGCGGGGTGGCGATGCAAGGGCTGTTTCGTAACCCGCTGGCAGACCCGGGTTTGGTCGGCGTCTCTAGCGGTGCAGCGTTGGGCGCTGCCATGGCAATTGTCGGTGGCACAATGTTCGGCGGTATTCCTGCTGCTATCTCGCCTTATCTATTGTCGGCCTGTGCCTTTGCGGGTGGACTGCTGGTAACCGCACTGGTCTACCGGCTGGGTCGCCGCGATGGTGTTACCCATGTTGGCACCATGCTCTTGGCTGGCATCGCCTTGACCGCACTGGCTGGCGCTGCAATTGGTTTATTCACCTACCTGGCAGATGACGCCACATTGCGCACCCTGACTTTTTGGAATCTGGGCAGCCTTAATGGCGCCAGTTATCCGCGGCTTTGGCCTTTGCTGATTGTCACTGTGGCTGTTGGCATGTGGTTACCGCGTCGTGCCAGTGCTCTAAATGCGTTATTGCTGGGTGAGTCTGAGGCGCGGCATTTGGGTATTGATGTCGAGCGGGTCAAGCGTGAGCTGGTGTTCTGCACCGCGTTGGGTGTTGGTGCGGCTGTAGCGGCTGCGGGCATGATCGGCTTTATTGGCTTGGTGGTTCCCCATGTGGTCAGGTTGCTGGCCGGCCCTGATCATCGCTTATTGCTGCCTGCATCGGCGTTGGCGGGTGCCAGTTTGTTGCTCTTCGCTGATTTGTTTGCCCGGCTGATACTCGCACCCGCGGAATTGCCAATCGGCATTGTCACCGCGTTAATCGGTGCGCCGTTCTTTCTCTACTTATTATTGCGGGGGCGCGCCTGATGTTGCGAGCCGAGAATGTAGCGGTCAAGCGCGGGCCATGCACGGTGTTATCTGGAATTAGCCTGGCGTTGCTACCAGGCCAAGTGCTGGGCGTGTTGGGTCCCAATGGAGCGGGTAAAAGTACGTTGCTTGGGGCGTTAAGCGGCGAGCTTGAGACCACTGAAGGCGAGGTGTTTCTGGATCAGCGACGGTTGGCGGAGTGGCCCGGCAGTGAAAGAGCGCGGCGGTTAGCCGTGTTGCCGCAAAGTTCGACGCTTAATTTTGGCTTTCTGGTCGAAGAGGTCGTAGCCATGGGGCGATTGCCGCACGCCAGCGGTGCTGCGCGCGATGCTGAGATCATCGCCCAGGCCTTAACGGCTGCTGATGCCGCGCATTTGACCGGACGCAGCTATTTGGCTTTATCTGGTGGTGAACGTCAGCGTGTCCATTTAGCCCGTGTGCTTGCGCAATTGTGGCCGGGCAGTGAAGGGCAGACCTTACTACTGGATGAGCCGACATCGATGCTTGATCCACTTCATCAACACACCACATTGCAGGCCACGCGCACGTTTGCCGAAGGCGGGGCTGCGGTGATGGTAATTTTGCATGACCTTAATCTGGCCGCGCGCTATTGCGATCAACTGCTGCTGCTCGATCAAGGGCGAGCCTGCTTACTTGGCAGTCCGGCAGAGGTTCTGCGCGCTGAGCCGCTGCGTGAAGTATTCGGCCTTGAAGTGTTAATTCAGCAACACCCAGAGCGGGGGCATCCGCTGGTGATAGCGCGATAAGGAAGGGTTATGCGATTCGCTTTATTGATCTGTATCGGTTTGCTCGCAGGTTGTCAGGCGGCGCTGCCGACGCTGCCTGAATGGCAAAGCCCGCAAGGCCGAGACGCCGCCAACCTGGGACAAATTAAAGATTTGCGCAGCGGTGAGTTGCTCACTGCATCTGAATTGGTGGAGCGGTTGTCTGCGGCTGGCCAAGTATTAATCGGCGAGCAGCATGACAACCCCGATCACCATGCGCTGGAATTGTGGTTGCTACGCGCGATGGCCAGTCAGCGTGAGCAGGGCAGCATCGTGTTGGAGATGCTCACCAGTAGCCAGCAAAGTGCGGTCGATGAGGCGCAGAAAACCCTGCAAGCAGGTCAGCCAATTGCCGATTTAGCCAAGCAGCTTGATTGGCAACAAGGCTGGGACTGGTCAATGTATGGGCCAATCGTGCGCTATGCGCTGGAGCAACGAGCCAACCTGCTGGCGGCGAATCTGGATCGCGCAGAGATGATGCAGATCTACCGCAAGCAGCCAGTACTCAGTGGCAGCGCATCCACGGCCCAAGCAGTACGTGAGCCTTTGCTTGAGCAAATCCGCGAGTCGCATTGCGGCTTGCTTCCCGACAGCCAGCTGCCCGCCATGTTGGTGGTGCAACAGCAACGTGATCGGCGGATGGCTGAACGTCTGCAGCAGGCAGACAAACCTGCGGTATTACTGGCGGGTGCCTTTCATGTGCGCCGCGATCTGGGCGTGCCTGTACATCTGCGTGATCTTGGCGACAGCACCATCAATGCTGTGCTGATTTTCAGTGAGGTGGGTAAGCCGGTCAGCGCCGATCAAGCCGATTACGTCTGGTACACCGCCGCAGTGGAAGACAAAGACCACTGTGCTGAGTTACGTAAGCCTTAATCCTGCTGTACGTTGCGACAACGTGAGGCTTGTCCACCATGGGTGGTAAAGCTGCAGATATTTGTAGCCATCAAAGGTGGCCGAAAAAAGCGTCGGCCACTCTACGGCGCAGATGAACGGCTGTGAATGGTGCGCAGATGAAGCGGAGTCCACGTGAGTGGTCTGTGTTGCGCAGGCAAAAAAAGACCCGGCAAAGATGCCGGGTCAATAACCGTGATTAGCCTGATGAGGAGATAATCTGAAGAGGCCGACCGAAGGTCTCTTGAGGTTATCAGCTGATCTCGCGACCAGATGATTGAATAATAACAATTCTCATTATCATGTCAACACTCCGATGAAATTAATTTCAAAGAGCTTTTTATGGGCAAAAAAAAGACCCGGCAAAAGTGCCGGGTCAATAACCGTGATTAGCCTGATGAGGAGATAAACTGGAGAGGCCGACTGAAGGTCTCTGAAGAATATCGGCTGATCTCGCGATCAGTTGAGTTAATAATAACAATTCTCATTATCATGTCAACAGGCATTTTTCAGTTTTTTCGAGCCGGCGATTTTCATCGATGGCAGATGCAACAAAGCCGGCTTCAGGCCGGCTCTGTCATCAGCGTGTACGGCTACTTGGCTTCGTTGCTCAAGCGTAATTGGGTGACTTCTTTATTGAGCAGGTCGATGCGCCGGGCCATGTTCTCGATCAGGCTGTGGGCGATGCGTGGGTTACTTTGCATCAGGCTGAGAAACTGGTCTTTGGGGATGAGCATGACGGTGCATGCTTCAGAGGCGATAACCGTGGCGCTGCGAGGTTCGTGGGTGAATACGGCCATGGCACCAAAGATTTCATCTTTCTGCACATCACCGACTTTATGCCCGTCAACGAAAGCCTCTGCATGACCGTCGATGATCACGAACACATGCTCGGCTTCGTCACCTTGGTGGATCAGCTCTTCGCCTGCGGCAAAGTGCTGGAAGCCGGTTGAGGGGCGAATGTCGGGTTGCTTCAGGCGGACCAGCGCATCGGACAATAACGCGGTGTGGCCAATCAGGTATTGAATCAGCAGTTCTTGGCGGCGCTGGTCAGCGTAGATGTGATTGAACGCGTCTACCCGCGAGTAGGGGATCAAACTCAGGGGCTCATCGCAGCTGTAGCGACAGCTGGGCAGGTCAAGCCCTTGGCGCAAACCGAGCAGGTCGCCTTCTTGCAAGTAGAACAGCGGGCGTTCGTCGACCAAGGCATGCAGTAAGCCATTCTCTATGAGGAATAGGTTGTTTTCGGGCAGGCAGCTATTCAGATCATCGTTCTGATCGAGATGAATGATCTCTCCCGAGGGGGCCAAACCTTCCAGCAACTGGCTGGGAATACTCTGCAGCCGGTTAATCAGCTGGTCAGCGTAAGTGGGTTGCTCCCCGAGTAGATACATAATGTGATTCCTTGAACTGGCTTGGCAGGCATAAACGCACGAACATCCCTCCGACAATATGCTGGGCTGCAGTTTTGGTAAATCACTCTTGGTGGAGGTTGTGAGCTAGCTCTTATTGCGCGAGCTTCCTGCGTCCAATTGGCCATTTAATTCGGCTTTATGCGCCTCTGGCAGCTCGTTCCAGTAGACATCAAGCAGCGCGCCCTCAATTGAATAGAGCAATACTTTTGATGCTCTGAAGCCACGCGCCTTGACCGCTCGATAGGCGCTGACTGCGCCGAGCCTGCGCAGGTCGTTGGCGCTATGGATCCCAGCCGCATGCAGCCACTGCGCAGATGTTTTCCCCAAGTTTTTCAGGTGTTGCAGCTCATCGTTCATCGAGCCTCCATGGCGCCGCTAATCTGCGGTTTTTAGCAATCGCTGTTATCTACCTGAACGAAAGTGTAGCGGCACCTGAGAAAAGTGTGGCGAATTGACATCCTTGCTGTTCCGGCAAGCGCAGCAGGCTCATAAATCAAGGATGGAAAGGGCAGGGATCAGGTCATCGAAACACGTGGGGAAAGGTATTTGATGACACCGGGGCAGATTGCCTGCCCCGGTGCTATTTGCAGCTGTTACAAGCCTGGCAAGCGCTGGCGGATGCGCGCAACCAAACTGTCAAGGCTGGCGCTGTCATTGGTTTCAATGCATTGCTCGTTGACCCGTTCAGTGGTGGTCAATGCTTCGCGATTGGCCAGTTGTGCCTCGACCACTGACATCGTTGCATCTGATGGATCTTGGCCTTCATGCTGACGCTGCTTGAGCCAGCCAGCAATAATCTCAGTCGGTGCATTGCAGCTGAGGATCAAAAACGGCACGCCCGTTTCTTCGGCGATCTGCATGGCGGCTTGACGCTGCTCATGCTTGAGATAGGTGGCGTCAATCACCACAGGGAAGCCGGCATGCAGGGCGGCATCAGCAATCTCATGCAGGCGTTGGTAGGTTGCAATGCTAGCGTCTTGATCGTAGATGCCTTGGTTTTGCTTGCCTTTATTGGCGTCTGTTTGTTCGCCAAACAGGCGTTTACGCTCGACATCAGAACGCAAGCGAATGGCGCCAAGGGCTTCCACCATGCGCATGGCGACCTGGCTTTTGCCAACCGCAGAGACGCCATGGGTGATGGCCAGGAAGCGTGAAGGAATCGAGCTGTAGCTTTCAGCCAAGGCGGCGTATTTGCGGTATTGGCGTAAAATAACCTTTCGCTGCACCGCGCTTTGCTCTTGTCCCAAGCGGAACAGGCTGACCTTGCCACGTACCATCGCGCGGTAGGCTTTGTAGAAGTTGAGCAATTCAAGCGATGCGTAATCGCCGGTGTGCTCCAGCCAATTGCTGACGAAGCGCCGCGCCAGGCATTTGAGGCCACGGTCTTCAAGGTCCATGACCAGAAACCCAACATCTGCAGTCACGTCTGTCATGCGAAACGGTTCGTTGAATTCAATGCAGTCAAACAAGGTGACTTTGCCGTCGAGCATTGTGATGTTGCCAAGGTGAATATCCCCATGGCATTCACGAATAAAGCCCTCTGTCTTGCGTTTTGCCAGCAGTGGCTTCAGGCGGTCAAAGCTGGTTTCTGCCCATGCTTGGAGTGCATCGAGTTGCTGCAGATCGGCTTTGTCCGAAAGCATCGCGCGCGCTTGTTCGAAGTTTTGCATGACCGGAGCCATGACTGCTTCTGGTGTTCCCAACGGGTGATCTTGTGGAACCTGTGGGGCGCTCAGGTGAAAGTGGGCAATTTGCTCGGCCAAGGCGTCTATGTGGGCTTCGCTGAGCTCTCCGCGCGCTTGTATCTCGCTGAGCATCTGCTCTTGCGGGAACTGACGCATTTTAAGCGCGTAATCAATTACCGGCCCCTCTGCAGAGAAGTTGGGTGCGTCCGCGCTGCCGCTTATTGTTACAACCTCTAAGTACAGGCCTTTGGCCAATCGCTGGTTGAGACGCAGCTCCTCAGTGCAAAAATGCTCGCGTGCGCTTAAGTCGGTGAAGTCGAGAAAACCAAAATTAACCGGTTTTTTGATCTTGTAGGCATATTCACCAGTGAGCAGCACCCAGGAAATATGGGTTTCAATCACTTGAAAGCTATCGACCGGATGCGGGTACAAGGCCGGGTTCTGCAGGGCTTCAATCAGGGCTTGGCTCACGGAGGGTCCTTGGATTTAAACGACAAATAGTGGCGCTCATTATGGCCTCTGAACGTCAGTCTGCAAACTGGCGGGCGGCTCCTGCTTGCGCCCGGTAAAATGCGTATAATGCCGCGCCATGACTCGACCTAAATCTTCCCGTTCCCGTTCTAAACGTCGCTCGCGCGGCACTCGTCCTTGGCTTGGCTGGGCTGTAAAGCTTGGTTTAGTTGGCTTAGTGGTGTTTGCAGGCTTTGCGGTTTACCTCGATGCAGTTGTCCAAGAGAAATTCTCCGGCAAGCGTTGGACTGTGCCCGCCAAGGTCTATGCCAGACCTCTGGAGCTGTTCGTCGGTGAAAAACTGGCGAAGAGTGACTTCCTTAAAGAACTGGATGCATTGGGCTATCGCCGTGAAAAAACCGTTGACGGGCCGGGTGGGGTTTCAGTTTCGGGTAACAGCATTGAGCTGTATTCGCGGGGCTTTCAGTTTTATGAAGGTGCTGAGCCTGCGCAGCATGTGAATGTGCGGTTCTCGGGTGACTATGTGGCTGGCCTGGCGAAGGCTAACGGCGGCAAGCTCGCGGTGGCGCGTCTGGAGCCGATGCTGATTGGCGGTTTGTACCCTGCGCAGCGTGAAGACCGGGTGCTGATCAAGCTGGATCAGGTCCCACCTTATTTAGTGGAGACCTTGGTGGCAGTGGAAGACCGCGAGTTCTTCAATCACCATGGTGTGTCGCCCAAATCCATTGCCCGTGCTATCTGGGTAAATGCCTCGTCTGGTCAATTGCGTCAGGGCGGCAGTACCTTGACCCAGCAGTTGGTGAAAAACTTTTATCTGACTAACGAGCGTAGCCTCACACGCAAAGCCACGGAAGCGATGATGGCTTTGCTGCTGGAACTGCATTACGACAAGAATGACATCCTTGAGGCTTACCTCAATGAAGTATTCCTGGGGCAAGATGGCAGCCGTTCCGTGCATGGCTTTGGGTTGGCCAGCCAGTACTTCTTTAGCCAGCCATTGTCTGAGTTGCACCTGGAGCAAGTCGCATTGTTGGTCGGCATGGTCAAAGGGCCGAGCTATTACAACCCGCGACGTCATCCTGAACGTGCTAAAACCCGCCGCGATATGATTCTTGATCTGCTCGCAACCCAAGGCGTGGTTACCCCTGAGCAAGCCGCTGCAGCCAAGGCGCGGCCGTTGGGTGTGACCACCCGCGGCAGCATGTCGAATGGCTCGTTCCCGGCCTTCCTCGATCTGGTTAAGCGTCAACTGCGCCAAGATTATCGTGATGAAGATTTAACTGAGGAAGGCCTGCGCATCTTCACCAGTTTTGACCCGATCATGCAGCTCAAGGCCGAGGACTCACTCAGTCAAACACTCAAGCGGCTGTCGGGCCGTAAAGGTGTCGATAAGGTTGAAGCGGGCATGGTTGTCACCAATCCAGAGACGGGTGAGGTTCAGGCTTTGCTGGGTGGGCGTCAGCGTAACTTTGCCGGCTTCAACCGGGCGATAGATGCGGTGCGTCCGATCGGCTCGTTGGTCAAGCCTGCGGTATACCTGACTGCGCTGGAGCAGCCTAGCAAGTACACCTTGACCAGCTTTATCAAGGATGAAGCGTTTTCGGTGAAGGGCCAAGATGGCCAGGTGTGGCGTCCGCAGAACTATGATCGCAAGTCCCACGGTACGATTTTTCTGTATCAGGGCTTGGCCCACTCCTACAACCTGTCGACTTCCAAGTTAGGCTTGGAACTGGGTGTGCCGAACGTACTCAAAACCTTGGCGCGTCTCGGTGTTGAGCGTGAATGGCCTGCGTATCCGTCAATGCTGCTGGGTGCAGGTTCGTTGAGCCCGATGGAAGTGGCGGGGATGTATCAGACTATTGCCAATGGCGGTTTTAATACGCCATTACGTGGTATTCGTAGCGTGCTGACGGCAGAAGGCGAGCCACTCAAACGCTATCCGTTCCAGATTCAACAACGTTTTGACGCCGGTTCGATTTACCTGCTGCAAAACGCGATGCAGCGAGTGATGCGTGAAGGCACTGGACGCTCTGTTTACAGCACGCTGCCACGGTCGCTGAACTTGGCAGGCAAGACCGGCACCAGTAATGACTCGCGTGACAGCTGGTTTGCTGGTTTCAGTCAGGATGTGCTGGCGGTTGTCTGGTTGGGCCGTGACGATAACGGCCCAACACCGCTTACCGGTGCATCTGGCGCGCTGCAGGTGTGGACCAGTTTCATGGGTAAAGCCGATCCGCTGCCGTTGGATATGCCGCAACCTGATAACGTGGTTCAGGCATGGGTTGATGCGAAGACGGGTCAAGGTTCTGATTCTAGCTGCCCGGGTGCCGTGCAGATGCCGTATATTCGCGGCAGTGAGCCAGCACCTGGCTCGGGATGTGGTATTCAAGCTCCGGTTGACTCGGTCATGGACTGGGTTCGTGGCTGGATGAATTAAGGGAAGAGGGCATAACGTGATTAAGTGGTTGATTCCAGTATTAACAGCTTCGGCAGTATTGGCCGGTTGCTCCAGCGTGCCAAATGGCTCGATCCCCGTCGTGGATTCCGGTGCCCCGGCCTCTGCCAATCGTATGGATCGCGTTGGCGGTGGGGCTGCGCCTACCAATGCGCCACAAACTCAGCCGCAAGATTCAGGGGTTGTGGTGATGATCCCGGGCACCCCTGGTGGCTCTGGTAGCCAACCTTTGATTACTTCCCCAATTACCACCGGGCCGATTACCACCGATTCGGCGCCGACGAATCCTTATTCACAGCCAAGTGCGCCGCAAGCGCCTGCCAGCAATAGCGGCAGTTCTTCTGGTGCTGCAGGTGGCTTATCTGCGGATGAACAATTGGATGGCCCAGTGCTGGCGCTGTTGACCACGGCACAACAGCAACAAGGCGGTGGCGATTTGGACGGTGCGGCCTCAAGTCTTGAGCGCGCCCAGCGTATCGCGCCGCGTGAGCCACAGGTGCTTTATCGTCTGGCTGAAGTCCGTCTGGCTCAAGGTGATGCGGCGCAAGCCGAACAGTTTGCTCGCCGTGGCCTGAGCTATGCCAATGGCCGCCCACAACTGCAGGCAAGCTTGTGGGATCTGGTTGCGCAGGCTCGTGAAAAGCAAGGTGATGCTGCTGGCGCAGCCCAAGCCCGCGAGCGCGCGAAGGCCACTTTGTAATGGATGCACGGACACTTGAAGTAGCTGAGCAGTTGCTGTTGATCGAGCGCGAACTGCGCACGCAGGGGTGGTGGGCCGATTTGCCGCCCAGCGATGAGGCCATGGCCAGCCATGAACCTTTTTGCGTCGACAGCATGCCATTTGATCAATGGCTGCAATGGATCTTCTTGCCGCGTATGAAGGTGATACTTGAGCAGGGCGCGCCGCTGCCAAACGTCTCCGGTATTCAGCCAATGGCGGAGCAGGTGTATGGGGTGGGCAATGCTCAGTCGCGCGAGCTAATCAAATTGCTCGGCGAGTTTGACGAAATACTGACTGGCGCAAACTGAGTCGCGCCGCAGGTTGTTTTAGCTTTAAAACTGCCAGCTTTACTGGCAGTTTTCGCTAATGGCTTTCTTGGTTTCAGCAATGCGTTTCTGCCGCTCTTCCTCGCTGATCCGCCGGACTTCCCCATCGATTTCCACACGAACACGCGGGTTGTTCTCTATTTGCGCGAGACTGGTTCGCACATCCGTGCAGTACTGTTTACGTTCGGCTTCCTTGGCCGCCACTTCCTGCTTGACCTTCTTGTCGATCTCAGCTTGTTCTGGGTCAGCGATGTCGTTGAAGGTCGGCGCAGGGTCGTCTATCGCAGGCTCGCCTGATGGCGTCGGCACTGCGGTATTGATTTCAGTGCTCTGCTGGCCTTGTGGCGGCTGCGCGCCAAAATGGGTCACCCCTTGTGCGTCAACCCACTTATAAACCTGGCTTGCCATCGCTGCAGAGCTGAAAGCGAGTAGCAGGCTGGTGGTGAGAATCATACGGCGCATGCTGTTTCCTTAGTAAGTACTGCGATGCCTAAGATTACTATAACCAATAGCCTTAGAGCGTCATCCTGCGCTATGTCACAGCAGAAGTTTGTCGATTCATGCACAGATTACTTGACTTAAAGGTCGGCAATCCCAACAATCCCACGTTCGCTGTAGTGGAGTCAGCCGCAAGCAGGCTTTAGCTCAGTAGAGATGAGGTGCACACCCGCGCCGACCTTGCAACACCCGCAACGCGTTACCTCGCGCTGGGTGGGAAGTCCCCGCAACACTTTGGGGCGTTCCCAATACTTGCTCAGTAGTAGCTGACGTACGTCGGCGACCACCGTCGCTCATGCTCTGCTTAGCAGTAAAACCTATTTTAGACCGTTCCCTTATGGACGGTTTCTGGCGTTTAGAGGTGATCAACGTGGAGCTTTTATCCGGCGCTGAAATGGTCGTGCGCTTTTTGCGTGACGAAGGCGTTAAAAATATTTACGGGTACCCAGGTGGTGCCTTGCTGCATATCTATGATGCGCTGTTCAAAGAACCAGAGGTGAACCACATTTTGGTTCGCCATGAACAAGCCGCAACGCATATGGCCGATGGCTACGCTCGCGCGACAGGCAAAGCTGGCGTGGTGCTGGTGACCTCAGGTCCCGGTGCAACCAACGCAGTTACCGGTATCGCCACTGCCTACATGGACTCCATTCCGATGGTGGTTCTGTCGGGTCAGGTACCGAGCAGCATGGTCGGCACCGATGCTTTCCAGGAAACCGACATGATCGGTATCTCGCGTCCTATCGTGAAGCATAGCTTTATGATCAAGCACGCCTCAGAAATTCCTGAAGTGTTGAAAAAAGCCTTCTACCTGGCTGAGTCAGGTCGCCCGGGCCCGGTTGTTGTCGACATTCCGAAAGACATGACCAATCCGGCCGAGAAGTTCGAGTACGTCTTCCCGAAGAAGGTCAAACTGCGTTCTTATAGCCCAGCTTTGCGCGGCCACTCAGGTCAGATTCGCAAGGCGGCTGAAGTCCTGCTCGCGGCCAAGCGTCCGATCATCTACTCCGGTGGTGGCGTTATCTTGGGTCATGCGGCTGAGCCACTGACCGAACTGGCGCAGATGCTCAATCTCCCTGTGACCAACACGCTTATGGGCTTGGGCGGCTATCCGGGTACGGATCGTCAATTCCTCGGTATGCTCGGCATGCACGGCAGCTACACCGCCAACTTGGCAATGCACCACGCGGATGTGATTTTCGCCGTTGGCGCGCGCTTCGATGACCGTGTAATCAATGGCCCAGCCAAGTTCTGCCCGAATGCAAAGATTATCCACATCGATATCGATCCGGCTTCGATCTCCAAGACCATCAAGGCTGATGTGCCGATTGTCGGTCCGGTTGAGAGCGTACTGACCGAGATGGTCGCGATCCTCAAGGAAATTGGCGAGAAGCCAAACAAAGAGGCGCTGGCCAGCTGGTGGAAGCAGATTGGAGAATGGCGCGGTGATCGCGGCATGTTCCCTTACGACAAGGGTGACGGCACCATCATCAAGCCGCAAACAGTGATCGAGACACTGAGCGAAGTGACGGATGGCAATGCCTATGTCACCTCCGACGTGGGCCAGCATCAGATGTTTGCTGCGCAGTACTACCGCTTCAACAAGCCGAACCGTTGGATCAACTCTGGCGGTCTGGGCACCATGGGCTTTGGTTTCCCGGCGGCAATGGGCGTCAAGCTGAGCTTCCCGGATGATGACGTTGCTTGCGTAACCGGTGAAGGCAGCATCCAGATGAATATTCAGGAGCTGTCGACCTGCCTGCAGTACGGCTTGCCGGTGAAAATCGTCAATCTGAACAACGGTGCGTTGGGCATGGTGCGCCAGTGGCAGGACATGAACTACAACAGCCGTCACTCGCACTCTTATATGGAGTCCCTGCCGGACTTCGTTAAGTTGGCCGAGGCCTATGGCCACGTTGGCATGCGCATCACTGACCTTAAAGACCTGAAACCGATGATGGAAAAAGCCTTCGCGATGAAAGATCGCCTGGTGTTCCTCGATATTCAGGTTGATACCAGTGAGCACGTCTACCCGATGCATATCAAAGACGGTGCAATGCGCGACATGTGGCTGAGCAAGACGGAGCGGACTTAATCATGCGACACATTATTTCCCTGTTGCTGGAAAACGAGCCAGGTGCATTGTCCCGCGTGGTGGGCCTGTTCTCTCAGCGTAATTACAACATCGAAAGCCTGACCGTAGCGCCCACTGAAGACCCGACCCTGTCGCGCCTGACGTTGACGACGGCTGGCCATGATGACGTCATCGAACAGATCACCAAAAACCTCAACAAGCTGGTCGAGGTGGTCAAGCTGGTTGACCTGTCAGAGAGCTCGCACATCGAGCGTGAACTGATGCTGGTTAAGGTCAAGGCGACAGGCGCTCAGCGCGCCGAGGTCAAGCGCACAACGGATATCTTCCGTGGCCAGATCGTCGATGTTACTACCAGCGTGTACACGATTCAGTTAACGGGTACGAGCGACAAGCTCGACAGCTTTATTCAGGCTGTAGGCACCGCCTCGATTCTGGAAACTGTGCGCAGTGGCGTTACCGGCATTGCTCGTGGCGACAAGGTACTGAGCATCTGATTGCGCTGAATTAAAAAGACCCCGCAGATTTTGCGGGGTTTTTTTTAGCTTTTTATCTGCGTTGGCGATTCCAAAACGCATTAATCAGCGGCTCTTTCAGGTGTTTTTCCAGAGCAAAAAGGCCAATGTCGTAAGCGGTGAGTGGTGGCTGGATATCATAAGTGCGAATGCGCGTGGTCAACGGGCTGTTGTCGAGCACGATTTGCGGTACTACGCCAATGCCAAAACCCAGGCTTACCATGCTGACGATGGCTTCGTTGCCGCTGACCTGGGCATATATTCGCGGTTTGATGTTGTGGCTTTTCAGCCAGCGATCAGTGCGCGTGCGCGCCAAGCTTTCTTCCGAGAGGATCATTGGCACATCGCGCCAACTCGCTGCACTTGGGTGCTTGACCTGTTCGTCGGTTAATAGCTGAGGCGACTGGGGGCCGATAAAGCAGAGCGCTGAGCGGGCAATGGGTTGAAATGCAACCCCGGCGGGCAGGCTATCGGGGCGGGCGCCGATGGCCAAGTCTTCAAGGCCTTCTTGCACGCGCTCAACTGCCTTTGCGGCGTCGCCTGTGTGCAGCTTCATCTCAATGCGTGGAAAATCCTGGCGGAAGCTGCTGAGAATGTCATAGAGAAAGCTGTAGCTGGCCGTCACCGAACAATACAGCGAGAGATCCCCTTGCAGGATCAGTTGATCCTGTTTGAAGGTCTGACGCATGGATTGCCAGCCACTGATCACCTCTTTGGCATACTCGCGGAACTGCTGCCCTTCACGGGTCAGGCGAACCGAGCGATTGTCGCGCAGAAACAGCGTTGCGCCGAGTTCGTCTTCAAGCTGCTTGATGCTGCGGCTCAGAGCGGAAGGGCTGACGTGCTGCTCGCGGCTGGTTTTACCGAAGTGCAGGTTGTCTGCTAAAGACAGGAAAAGTATAAGTGCGTGGCTATCCATGGTTATTTCATATATCGGCATGTTGTGTTGCAAATATATCATTTTACGCAATGGGTTTGATCACTTAAAGTGTCTCAGTCGCGGTGCTTGCACCCACTCATTCTTCGATTAAAAGAGCCAAGAACATGAAAGTTTATTACGACAAAGACTGTGACCTCTCGATCATCCAAGGCAAGAAAGTTGCTGTTATCGGCTACGGTTCGCAAGGCCACGCTCAAGCGTGCAACCTGAAAGACTCCGGTGTAGATGTCACTGTTGGCCTGCGTAAAGGTTCTTCAACTGTCGCCAAGGCTGAAGCCCACGGCTTGAAAGTTGCTGATGTAGCCACTGCTGTTGCGGGTGCTGATCTGGTCATGATCCTGACGCCAGACGAATTCCAATCGCAGTTGTACAAGAATGAAATCGAGCCGAACATCAAGCAGGGCGCTACGTTGGCCTTCTCCCACGGTTTCGCGATTCATTACAACCAGGTTGTTCCGCGCAGCGACCTCGACGTGATCATGATCGCGCCAAAAGCACCGGGCCACACTGTGCGTTCCGAGTTCGTAAAAGGCGCTGGCATCCCTGATCTGATCGCCATCTACCAAGATGCTTCGGGCAACGCTAAAAACGTAGCACTGTCTTACGCTTCGGGCGTGGGCGGCGGCCGTACCGGTATCATCGAAACCACGTTCAAAGACGAAACTGAAACCGACCTGTTCGGTGAGCAAGCTGTTTTGTGTGGCGGCTGCGTTGAGCTGGTTAAAGCGGGCTTCGAAACGCTGGTTGAAGCTGGCTACGCGCCGGAAATGGCTTACTTCGAGTGCTTGCACGAGCTGAAGCTGATCGTTGACCTCATGTACGAAGGCGGTATCGCCAACATGAACTACTCGATCTCGAACAATGCTGAGTACGGTGAGTACGTGACGGGTCCAGAAGTGATCAACGCCGAATCCCGTCAGGCTATGCGTAACGCTCTGAAGCGCATTCAAGATGGTGAATACGCCAAGATGTTCATCCAGGAAGGTGCTGCTAACTATCCTTCGATGACTGCTTATCGTCGCAACAACGCTGCCCACGGTATCGAAGTGGTTGGCGAGCAGCTGCGCTCGATGATGCCGTGGATCTCCGCGAACAAGATCGTCGACAAAGCTAAAAACTAAGTCTTAGCGACTTATGAAAAAACGCGGCTTATGGCCGCGTTTTTTTATGCATGACGTATCCTTCTGGTATAAAGCGCGTAATGAATAGGCTTATATAATGTGCTCGGCGCGTTACCATAGGCGCTGAATTTTCAACCCAGTTGTAAGGTAAACCCATGAGCGAACGCCCAGAAGAGCCGAATACGGCTCCCGACGCAGAAAGTCTTTTGCCGGTCGATGAACACGAAGAAGAGGGCCATGACGACGAAGGTCGCAAGGTTCGTCATCGCGGCGTCTATTTGCTGCCTAACTTGTTCACCACCGCCAATTTGTTTGCCGGGTTCTACGCGATCATCAATGCCATGAACGGCAACTACTATGTAGCGGCCGCGGCGGTTTTCGTGGCCATGGTGCTGGACGGTCTCGATGGCCGTGTCGCACGCATGACCAATACCCAAAGTGCATTTGGCGCCGAATATGACTCGTTGTCAGATATGGTTGCCTTCGGCGTTGCACCTGCTTTGCTGGCCTTTGAGTGGGCACTGGGCAGTTTAGGTAAAGTCGGTTGGATGGTTGCCTTTATCTATGTGGCGGGCGCGGCACTGCGGTTGGCTCGCTTCAATACCCAGATTGGCAGCACTGACAAGCGCTACTTTATTGGTTTGGCCAGCCCGGCTGCTGCTGGCGTGGTTGCGGGCACTGTTTGGGCGTTTAGCGATTTCGGTATTCAGGGCTCGAAGATGGCCTTCGTGGTTGCGATCCTGGTTGCTGCTGCGG
Organism: Pseudomonas sp. EL_65y_Pfl2_R95; assembly: GCF_963971045.1. Taxonomy (NCBI): domain Bacteria; kingdom Pseudomonadati; phylum Pseudomonadota; class Gammaproteobacteria; order Pseudomonadales; family Pseudomonadaceae; genus Pseudomonas; species Pseudomonas sp. EL_65y_Pfl2_R95. The sequence continues at coordinate 390,522 of NZ_CAXAOV010000006.1, forward strand.
GTATGTTGATGGTCAGCAATATCAAATACCACAGTTTCAAAGACCTTGATCTGAAGGGGCGGGTACCCTTTGTTGCCATCCTCGCGGTGGTGTTGGGTTTTGCCGTAATCTTTAGTGATCCGCCACGCATCCTGCTGATCATCTTCCTTGCCTATGCGTTTTCGGGGCCGATTCAATATTTGTTGCAGTTACGTCGCCGTAAAAAAGCCGCGTGATGTAATTTCAATGGGGCTTCGTGGTCTACTGGTCAATGTTTACCTGTAGCCGCGGAGTTCCCAATGTTGATCAAGGTTCCTTCTGCATCCGCTTGCAAAGAGTCGGATGTGACCCCTGAAGCGCTTTACCTTTCTCGTCGTACCTTTTTAGGTGGCTCTCTTGCTGGCTTGGCGCTTTCGGCCGTGCCGGGTATGTCGTTTGCGCAAGAGGCCTCGCGCTACCCTGATGTCGAAGCGATTGATGGCCCTGCGTGGTTCCAACAAAAGCTGCAGTCCACCAAGTGGCAAGCTGTCACCGTTAAAGGCGAGGCGATCACGCCATTCAAGGATGCCACGCACTACAACAACTTCTATGAGCTGGGTGCCGACAAAAGCGACCCTGCCGCCAATGCAACTGCACTGAAAACCGAGCCTTGGACCGTGGTTATTGATGGCGAAGTGGCAAAGCCTGGTCGTTATGCATTGGAAGACTTCATCAAGCCTTATGAGTTGGAAGAGCGGATCTACCGCCTGCGCTGTGTAGAGGCATGGTCAATGGTGATTCCATGGATGGGGTTTCCGCTTTCGGCGCTGCTTAAGCAGGTGCAGCCAACCAGCAAGGCAAAATACATTCGTTTTGAAACCCTGGTTGATCGCAAAGACCTGCCAGGGCAGCAGTCGAGCTTTGGCTTGATCGACTGGCCCTATGTTGAGGGCCTGCGCCTCGATGAGGCAATGAATCCACTGGCGATCCTTGCTGTCGGCATGTATGGCCGGGTGCTGCCTAATCAGAACGGTGCACCGCTGCGTTTAGTCGTGCCGTGGAAGTACGGCTTTAAAAGCATAAAGTCGATTGTGCGTATCAGCCTGGTTGAAGAGCAGCCGAAAAGTACCTGGCAGGCGATTGCTGCTGACGAGTACGGTTTCTACGCCAACGTTAACCCGAACGTCGATCACCCACGTTGGACCCAAGCCCGTGAGCGGCGGCTGCCGAGTGGTTTGTTCAGTCCCAATGTCCGCGACACCTTAATGTTTAATGGCTATGGCGATGAAGTCGCATCGCTATATGCCGGTATGGATCTGAAGGTTAACTACTAATGCGTTATCCGCTTTTTCGTTTGCTGGTGTTTGTCGTGATTGCTGCGGTGCCTATGTACTGGTTGTATGAGGCATGGACCTTTGCCCTCGGGCCGGATCCGGGTAAGACGCTGGTCGACCGGCTTGGCTTGGGAACCCTCATCCTGCTCTTTATTACGCTGGCCATGACGCCGCTGCAGAAACTTACGGGGTGGTCGGGCTGGGTCATTACTCGCCGCCAACTGGGCCTTTGGAGCTTTGCCTTTGTCGTCTTGCACCTGAGCGCATATTGCGTGTTTGTCTTGGGGCTCGATTGGGCACAGCTTGGCGTCGAGTTGCGTAAACGCCCTTATATAATAGTAGGGGCCCTTGGTTTCCTCGGTTTGTTGGCGCTCGCAGTAACCTCCAACCGTTACAGTCAGCGGCGTTTGGGGCGACGCTGGAAGAAACTGCACCGTGCTGTATATGGGATTCTGGCCTTGGGTTTGTTGCATATGCTCTGGATAGTCCGGGCTGACCTGAAGGAATGGAGCCTATATGCCTTGATTGGTGCTGCGTTGATGCTCTTGCGTGTGCCGGCTGTAGCCAAGCTTTTACCGCGTATTCGAACGAAAACAGCGAATCCGGTAATAAATCCGCAATAAACCCTTGACGGCAAATCTGAGGTGCCTATAATGCGCACCTCTTCCGGCGTAGACCTCTCGGAAAACCTCTTGTAAAACAAGAAGTTAGCTTAAAAATAGGGGTTGCAAAGCAACGAAAGTTGTGTAGAATGCGCCGGGCTCTGAAGGGTGTTTTAAAGCCTTTTGGAGTGATCGCCACGGTGATCGAAGGCGGTAGAAAAAGAGGTGTTGACAGCGAGTTTGAACGCTGTAGAATGCGCCTCCCGCTAACGAGAAGTTGGTTTGATCGGATAGCGCAAGTGGTTGAGTAGAAACGGTTTTCTTCGGAAAAGAACTTCGAAAAATAGCTTGACAGTAAATGAGGCTGCTGTAGAATGCGCGCCTCGGTTGAGACGAAAGACTTAA
>NZ_CAXAOV010000007.1:0-256242 GCF_963971045.1 Pseudomonas sp. EL_65y_Pfl2_R95
GGAACCACCTGATCCCATCCCGAACTCAGTAGTGAAACGATGCATCGCCGATGGTAGTGTGGGGTTTCCCCATGTGAGAGTAGGTCATCGTCAAGCGCCTATACCAAAACCCCAGATCATGAAAATGATCTGGGGTTTTACTTTGTGCCAAAGAAAAGTTTAGACCGCCAAGGTGTTGAGCGTTCGCAGATAGTGGTGGGGGCTGATGGTGGCCGAAAAGAGCGTCGACCAACCTACCAGAGCGTCAGGCAGAGTGTGCTAAGGCCGGGTGTTATCGGTTGCAACGCTGGATGGGTGGAGCGGTTGCCACTCCACCGGATAGTTAGTCGCCGCGATATTCGCAGCCACTGGTGCAGGTCTCATGAATGCGAATGCGCGAGAGTTCGGGCAGTAAGGGTTTCAATTCCTGCCAGATCCACTTCGCCAGCACTTCACTGGTTGGATTTTCAAGCCCCGCAATATCATTGAGGTAGTTGTGGTCGAGTTGCTCATAGAGCGGCTTGAAAATAGCTTTAATCTCAGAGAAGTCGCGAATCCAACCGGTATGGGGATCAACGTCGCCCTCGATGTAAACCGCAACCTTGAAGGAGTGTCCATGCAGGCGTCCGCACTTATGGCCGTCAGGTACGTGAGGAAGGCGGTGCGCCGCTTCAAACATGAACTCTTTAAACAATTCCACTGATCTACTCTCTACAGGACTTCTTCTGCGGCGCATGTCTGCATACCGCGTAACTGCAGTTATCTTAACAGTTTGCTGTGGTTCAGGGGCTGTCGCTGGATCGATGACAGGGTCATGCATTGCCTTGCATGACCCTGCGGTGCCCGTTATACGCGGAACTGCCCCAGTAAAGTGCCAAGCTGTTTGGCTAATTGACCGACATGCTCACTGGCTTTATTTGATTGTTGCGCGGCCAATGCATTGTCATGGGCAAGGCCCGCAGCCTGTGTGACATTCTGGTTGATGTCTTCCACCACATGAGACTGTTGCAGCGTTGCACTGGCGATTGATGCGTTGAGCCCCGTTATGTTTTTCAAGGCGTGGGCGATCTGGTCAAGGCTGCCACCGGCCAGACTCGCTTGCTCAATCGTCAGTTGCGATGCCTGACTGCTTTCATTGATAACTTTCACGGCTGCTTGTGAGTTGGTTTGCAGGCGTTCGGTCATGGTCTGGATTTCAGCGGTTGATTTCTGTGTACGCTGAGCCAATAGCCGGACTTCGTCTGCAACCACGGCAAAGCCTCGACCCTGTTCGCCAGCGCGGGCCGCCTCAATTGCGGCGTTAAGCGCCAGCAGGTTGGTTTGCTCGGCAATGGAGCGGATCACTTCCAGTACGCTGCCAATCTGAGTGCTTTCTTCGGCAAGTGTGTTCATTACGGTGACTGCATTGTCGATCATGGCTGACAGCTGTTCGATCTGCTGAAGGCTTGATTGAATGTTGCTCTGGCCTTGCGCGGCTTGCTGTTCGGCCGCTAGCACCTCAGAAGAGGCGTGTTCAGCATTCTTGGCTACGTCCTGTACAGCGTAGGTTACCTGGTTAATTGCCGTCGCCACCAACTCCATTTGTTGTGATTGTTGCTGGCTATGGTTATGGGCATCTGTGGCAACGCCGTCCAAGGATTGTGCTGCCTGCGTCAGCTCTGAGGCCGAGCCAAGTGACTGGCTGATAACCTGACGTAGCTTACCGGTAAACGCATTGAAGTGGCTGGCCAAGGCGGTCAGTTCATCATTGCCCTGAGTGTCCAGGCTACGCGTCAGGTCACTTTCACCACTGGCAATATTGGCCATGGCACTGACTGCCTGATTAAGCGGTTTTGAGATGCTGCGGGCAATAAGTACGACCACAAGGGTCATCAGCAACATCAAGGTCAGGCTGATGATCACCACGCGGGTAGCTTGTGTCGCAAACTCTTTTTGCAGGTCATCAACATAGACGCCTGAACCGATAATCCAGCCCCACGGCTGGAAAAGCTGCACGTAGGAAATCTTGGGTACTGGGTCGCTTGCCCCCGGCTTAGGCCACCGGTAGTCGACCTGTCCAGCGCCCTTGGCTTTGGCAATTGTGACCATTTCATTGAACAAAGCCTTGCCGTCAGGGTCTTTGAAGGTCGATAGATTCTGGCCTTCAAGTTTTGGATTGGTCGGGTGCATGATCATGGTTGGGGTCAGATCATTAACCCAGAAGTATTCGCTGGTGTCGTAGCGCAGACCTCGAATTATTGCCAGCGCCTGCTGTTGCGCCTCTTCGCGGTTAAGCGTGCCGGCGGTTTCAAGGTTATGGAAGTAGCTCAGGACGCCAGTGGCACTTTGTACAACGTGCTCGGTTTTCTCTGCCTTGCCCGCATACAAGTCACTGTGGATTTGCTTGAGCAATACGCCGCCCAGGGTCAGTAGCATGACGATTGCGACAATAAGGATCAGCCACAGACGGCGGCTGATGGGTAGGCTACGCAAGCTGCTCATAGGGAAACTCCTGATTGTTATTATGGGAGCTGGACTCTGTGGTCTTGGGCATTTCCCTATGCCAAGCATTGATGTACATCTAACAGCCTGATTAAACCTCAAGTAAGCAGCTGTAAAATGCTAATTCTCTGTTAGCATTTCGGCCCGAAACGCAGAAACCTGAGGGCTAACGGATAATTTGTTCGCCTTGACGGGGCCTTACTGGTCATGTCCAGGCAATAGCGGCAAAAATGGTTCAATAATTTAGTTTTGTGCGGCTACTAAACCCGTGCACATTGGGAGATCGGATGGACGTGTGGTTGGCCGTACAGGCTTTGATTTTAGGTGTGGTTGAAGGGATTACCGAGTTCTTGCCTGTGTCCAGTACGGGGCACCAGATTATCGTTGCAGACCTGATTGGTTTCGGCGGTGAGCGAGCCATGGCGTTTAATATCATCATCCAGCTTGGTGCCATCCTCGCGGTAGTTTGGGAGTACCGCCAGAAAATTCTGGATGTGGTGGTCGGGTTGCCTAAGGAGCAGGAAGCCCAGTTGTTTACCCGCAACCTGTTGATTGCATTTTTTCCGGCTGTGATTCTTGGGGTGTGCTTTGCCGACCTGATCCATGAATACCTGTTTAACCCGATCACCGTCGCTGCGGCGCTGGTAATCGGCGGTGTGATCATGCTCTGGGCTGAGCGTCGTAAGCATACCGTGCATGCTGAAACCGTTGATGACATGACGTGGAAGGACGCGCTGAAAATTGGGTTTGCTCAGTGTTTGGCAATGATTCCCGGCACTTCACGCTCAGGTGCAACCATTATCGGTGGCTTGCTATTTGGTCTGTCACGCAAAGCAGCCACCGAATTTTCATTCTTTCTGGCGATGCCAACCATGGTCGGAGCTGCGGTGTACTCAGGCTATAAATACCGAGATTTGTTTCAACCGGCTGACCTGCCAGTGTTTGCCATCGGCTTCGTCACCTCGTTTATATTCGCGATGATTGCAGTCCGAGCCTTACTCAAATTCATTGGTAATCACAGCTATGCAGTATTTGCATGGTATCGAATTGGGTTTGGCTTGTTGATTTTGGCAACCTGGCAGCTGCATTTGATTGATTGGAGCACCGCCCAAGGCTAAGTGGCGGGCGCTGACGCTTTACCATCAGTGGTGAGTCGTTTGATGAGTTCTAAAGACGTGACCCACTCGGTAACCTGCATCACCAAAGCGGTGGTGCAGCATTATCATCAGGCTTGGAAGGACTGCGACCTTGATGCGGTCATGGCGTTGTATCACCCGCAAATCGAGTACAACGACTTTTTCCAGAACAAGGCCTTTGACTTCAAACAACTGCGAGACTATGTTCGCGGCTCGATGCCGCTTGAGCCTCAAGAAGTACTCGAACACACCGATCGAATTCGCTTTGACGGGGATACCGCGTTTATTCAATACCGAATTACGTTACGTGGGGGGCCCGGGTTGGTTTCGTTTCGTTCAAGCGAGGCAATTACCGTTCGGGATGGATTGATCTGGCGGATCAATGAATATGCATCGTTGATCCATGAGCAACGTAGCGATCAGGCTAAGGCGGATAGTCGTCCAGCCACCAGTCGGCTTGGTTTGTCGGCGCGTCAACTCGGTATGCTGGCCTCGGACCTGCAAGAGTATTTCGCCAATACGCAACCCTACCTTGATCCTGGACTCAGCCTGCAGCAGGTTGCGCTCGCCACAGGTTACAGCCGCAACCAGATTTCTTATCTGCTAAATCAGGTGTTAGGCCAGAGTTTCTACCGCTATGTGAATCATCAGCGGCTGAAACACTTACTGCTCGCCATCGAGCAGTTTGAGCAGACCGCTAAAGTTGATGACCTGGTCTTCGCTGCAGGATTCAACTCCCTGTCAGCCTTTTACACCTGCTTTCGCCTGCATCTCGGCATGACCCCCAAAGCGTATCTGAAGCTGCCGGTTGAGGCGCAGAATGCGCTGCGCACTCTTGGCTAAGCGCCACTGCACAGAGTGCCTGCATTCTTGTAGGCTTTGGGTTTACTCAGGATGGCTGGCTAATCATGGAAGTCCGCGGCTCGATCAAAAGCTGGAATGATGACAAGGGTTTCGGTTTTATTCGCCCCGATCAGGGCGGACCTGAGGTCTTCGCTCATATTTCCGCCATGCGCGGTGATCGCAGGCCTGTTGCGGGAGATCAGGTGATGTACATCGCCAGCAAAGATGGCCAAGGCCGCTTACGCGCGGAGCACCTGCGTCTTGCGGGTGAGTTGTCAATCGATCAGCCGAAAATCCGCCGTAAGCCCCCTGTGTTAATCACCAGTTCTGCCAAGCGCAGACCATCGGCCAAACCACCACGGCGTAAGCTCTCAGCCCCTATACAACACTTGGTTGTTAAAGCCCTGATCTTCGCCGGCTTATGCATTCTGCCGTTGGTTGGCGGCGTGCAGTTGCTGTTGAAGGCCGGAATTATCTGGGTGCTGCTGGTTTACACGGTAATGAGCGTCGCCAGCTTTATGCAGTACTGGAGCGATAAAGCCAAAGCGATGACGGGCGCTTGGCGGATACCGGAAACGACCTTGCACCTGTTTGAATTATTCGGCGGGTGGCCAGGTGCATTGATCGCTCAGCAATGTTTTCGGCACAAGACCCGCAAAGGCTCATACCAGTTTGTATTTTGGTTGATCATCCTTGCCCATCAGTTGTTTTGGCTGGATTGGTTCGTCTTGGAGGGGCAGTACTTTGGCCATTTTATTCGTGCCTATTCACCCGGCTCATGGGGCCTGTCAGTCGATTAACAGGCCCAGCTGTTTACGTTTTGAAAGTTTGCCTGCCACTAACTGATGCGAGCGAGTGATGAGTTCGCGCAATTCGCTGTCGCTGACAGGTAGCTTTGTGCAGCTCATGCTGATCCAGCCAGCGCGTGCAAGGTAGGGAGCAGGGCGGATTCCGGGGCGGTCGACAAAGCCGAGAAACAGGTCTTTATCGACCTTGAATGCGAGGTTTTCGCCGAGAAAATTGAGGATCGCAAACATCTTGTTTTCAGCGATGGAGAACACCTGATTTTCGCCCCATTTATAGTCTTCACGGGCACCGGGCAATTGCAGGCAAAAGGCCGCGACTTGTTCGCGAGTCATTCAATCTTCCCCTGTGATGGCCACGCGCTAAGCGGTTGAACGTTTTTCAATACGCTTCAGCAGCAACGTTAGCAGCATACCTGAGAAGGCCATTACTGCGGCAACCATAAAGATCGCGCCGAAGCCAAAGTGCCCGGCAATTGCGCCCATAAGCGGGCCGGCGATGCCCAGCGATAAATCAAAGAACACGGCGTAAGCCCCCAACGCCGAGCTGCGACTGGCAGGCGGGATACGCGAGATGATCTCAACCCCAAGTGCTGGGTAAACCAGGGATAAACCAAAGCCGGTGAGGGCCGCGCCACACAAGGTGATCCAAGGCGTTGCTGCCAGCCAGACGAGCAGCAAGCCAATGGTCTCAATGATTAAACACACGGTTGCAACGCGATAACCGCCACGCTTTTTGATCGTACTGGAAAATAACAAGCGGGCAACAATAAAGGCGCCGCCAAAGGCACTCAGGCAATACGCAGCGTTATCCCAGCCGCGGCTGTCGTAATAAAGAGTGATAAAGGTGGCAAGGGTACCGAAGCCGATTGAGCCCAGTGCTAACGCCACACCGTTTGGCGCAACCTTCATGAACACCCGGCGAAAAGCCAGGCGCGTGCCGTGAATAATCGGCGCAGGCGTTTTAATGCGCGCCAGAAAGAACGCCGCGCCAGCTAATACCAGGGTTGTGCCGCCAATGCTCCAGAGACCGATGCTGGATGCCATCAGCACGCCCATGGGGGCGCCTAACGCAACTGCACCGTAGGAGGCAATGCCATTCCATGAAATCACCCGTGCGGTGTTGTCCGGACCGACCCTGCCGATGCCCCAACTGATTGAACCCGTGCCCACCAAACCTTGAGATACGCCAAGTATCACCCGGCCGATCAACAGCAAAATCAAGCTGGCCAGCGGATAGGCAACCAGGTAGGTGGCGAGGAGGGTCACGGCACCGCTTACCGAACAGCCTATAAGGCCATAAAGCACGCCCTGTTTGGCGCCCAAGCGGTCGGCAATGGAGCCGGACATGGGCCGGGTGAGCAGGGTCGAGAAGTATTGGGTACCAATCACTACCCCGGCCAGTATCGAACTATAGCCGAGATCATAGAGCACGTAACCGGGTAGTACCGCAAGCGGCAGGCCAATGCACAGAAAGCTGATAAAGGTAAAAAATACAATGGTCAGTATCTGCAGGGTAGAGGTATCTGCAGATGTTGGCGCGGTCGGCATTAGGCGGCCCAATATTGAAAAATGGCGGCTGAATAATGACTCATCATACAACTGAAAACAAAGCGTGCTAACGAATATTTTAGGTCCAGTGCTAAAGGCGATGCGTTCATCATCCTTTGCGCGGATGCGATCGACATCGCACAACCTATGCCGCCAGTGTAATGTGCTCGATGTGTAGACCAATCTGCTTTTATTTATGGAGCAATATCCATGTCGTTGTCCATGTACCAAGCAAGTGTTCCGGTTTTTGTGCGTATGTTGAGCAATCTCGATGCGATTCTCGATAAGGCCATAACCCACGCAGAGGCTTCAGGTTTCGATTCGGTCATATTGGTCAATGCCCGCCTTGCGCCGGACATGTATGCGCTGTCTCGACAAATTCAAATTGCCACAGATGCCGCTAAAGGCTGCGTAGCGCGATTGGCCGGTGTTGATGTGCCCAGCTATGCCGACACCGAGGCCAGTATTGCCGAACTGAAAGAGCGCATTGCCAAGACTTCCGCTTTTGTTCAGTCATTCAAGGCGGAGCAGATTGATGGCAGCGAAGAGAAAACCATCAACATCAAGTTACCGTCGAGGGAGTTGAGCTTCAGCGGGCAGATGTTTTTGCTGCATTTTGCGTTGCCTAATTTCTACTTTCACATCAGCACCTGCTACGCAATCTTACGCCACAATGGGGTGAAAATCGGAAAAATGGACTACCTCGGCGCGGTCTGACGCTCACCGATAGGCTGCAGGCTGGCCAGGGTCTTGGCTAGCTTGCTAAGGAGGGCGAGGGTCCAATGAACCTGTTAAAAGCTCAACTGCTGGAGGCCATAGCTGCACTGCCGGGCATGGAAGTGGTGGTCTGGCAGGAGCGATCCGATGGTTTCACTACGCTGAACTATCGCAGCAAGGAAATCGCCCATTTTCATGGGGAAAATGAACTTGATCTGGCGCTGGGTAAATCGCGCATCAAAGAGCAGGGCTTGAAGCATTTTGCCGACTCAGTCAGGCACCCGAAACGAGGTCCTTCGTCGGCTCATATCGAGTTGCGTTTCAATAGCCCCGAGGATGTTGATGAGGTGGTGCGTCTGATCAAGGTGGCAATCAGCGACCGCAAGAAGTAACCGCTGCACAGGAGTGACTGAGCAGCGGTTGGAATGCCCGGTTAATCGCGACGATGAACTGACTGGCCCGCCGCGAAGGTTTCTTTGACGGCGCGGTCATCACCGAGAATGGTCAAGGCGAACAGCTTTTCTTCCAAAGATTTGGCTTGCTGCATGCGGTAATCAATCAGTGGCGTTGCCTTGTAGTCGAGCACGATGAAGTCGGCGTCTTTGCCGCTCTCAAAGTTACCGATCTTGTCGTCCAGATACAGTGCATTGGCGCTGCCCAGCGTTGCCAGATAAAGCGATTTGAATGGGTCCAGTTTTTTGCCTTGCAACTGCATGATCTTGTAAGCCTCATTCAGCGATTGCAGTTGCGAGAAGCTAGTGCCACCACCGACGTCTGTACCCAAGCCAACGCGAACGCCGTGTTGCTCAAGCTTTTTCAGGTCAAACAAACCGCTGCCGAGGAACAGGTTGGACGTGGGGCAGAAGGCAATTGCCGAGCCGGTTTCGCTTAGACGTTTGCACTCCTCGTCGCACAGGTGCACACCATGGGCAAAGACCGAACGTGCACCGATCAATTTGTAGTGATCGTAAACGTCCAGATAACCCTTGCGCTCAGGGAACAGGGCTTTGACCCATTCGATTTCCTTGAGGTTTTCCGACAGGTGCGTGTGCATATAGAGATCGGGAAACTCGTGGTAAAGCTTGCCTGCAAGCTCAAGCTGCTCTGGCGTGCTGGTCGGGGCAAAACGTGGGGTCACTGCATAATGCAGGCGGCCTTTACCGTGCCAGCGCTCAATCAGCTCTTTGCTGTCTGCGTAGCCTGATTCTGCGGTATCCGTGAGGTAGTCTGGCGCGTTGCGGTCCATCAGCACCTTGCCAGCGATCATGCGCAGGTTCAGCGCTTCACTGGCTTCAAACAAGGCATCAACCGATTGCTTGTGCACACTGGCGAACACCAGGGCTGTGGTCGTGCCGTTGCGTAGCAGTTCCTTGAGGAAGATACCGGCAACGTCCGCCGCGTGGGCTTTGTCTGCAAACTGCTTTTCAGTGGGGAAGGTGTAAGTGTTGAGCCAATCGAGCAACTGCTCGCCGTAGGAGGCGATCATGCCGGTTTGTGGGTAGTGAATATGAGTGTCGATAAAACCGGGAGTGATCAAGGCGTCGCGGTATTCTGTGACCTCGATCCCGTTAAGCGTGCCAAGCAAATCATCGGCATGGCCGACCTTAACGATGCGTCCGTCGTCAACGATTAGGATACCGTCCTCGAAATACTCATAAGATTGCTCGATACCCACCACTGCGGGGTCGGCAAGGCTGTGCAGTATGGAGGCGCGGTAAGCTTTTGCAGGGCTGGACATAATATTCTCGGCAGTCTGTTTGTCAGCCGCTATCCGCCGGCGTTGCGGGCAGATAGCGTTAGGATTAAGGGTGTTTCAAGCTTGGTTACGGCGTGAAGCCGGCAATAACTGGGCGATAGGCTCGGCTGATTTACGCTGTTTTTGCTCGCCAAAATGGGCGTTGTAAGTGGCGATGATTTCGCCCGCAATCGACACCGCGATTTCGATGGGTAATTTGCCTTTGACCTCGCCCAATCCCATAGGACAGCGCATGCGCTGAACCACTTCGGGCGTAAAGCCACGGTCGCGCAAGCGGTGTTCGAACTTGGCCCGCTTGGTTTTAGAGCCGATGAGACCGTAATAGGCAAAATCATCGCGCTTCAGAATCGCGGCGGTCAGCTCAAGGTCGAGCTGATGGTTGTGGGTCATGACGATGTAGTAACTGCCGGCGGGCATGTTATCAACTTCATCGACCACTTCATCATTGACGATTTTTTCAGCGCCAACTGGAATCTGTTCTGGAAATTCGGCTTCTCGCGAATCGACCCACCGCACCTTGCATGGCAAGCTGGCAAGCAAAGGCACCAGAGCACGGCCAACATGACCGGCCCCGAAGACTACTATTTGCGCCTGTGGGCGGCCCATTGGTTCAAATAACAGCACCGTTGCTCCGCCGCAACATTGGCCCAGGCTTGCGCCTAGATTGAACCGTTCCAAGCGGGTGGATTGGGTGCCGCTTTCGAGCATCTCGCGGGCCATTTCCATGGCTTTGTATTCAAGATGGCCGCCACCGATGGTCTGGTAGATTCGCTCAGCCGTGACCACCATTTTCGAACCCGAGTTGCGCGGTGTTGAACCACGCTCATCGATGATGGTGACCAACACGCAAGGCAAGCCTTGTTCTTGAAGTTCGGCGAGGGTGCTGATCCAGCTCATTTTCGCAGCCTCCAGCTGTGTAAAGGTTTGGCTGGGCGCGACAAGCACCAGTCAGCAACTTTAGGTTGCTCGACAACAGTGCTCAATGACTCCAGCACAAACAGCGGTGGCACCTGATGAGCAGGGGCCTTGGCTGTTTCAGTTAAATTGTCGGTGTTATTTGTCATTGTTGTTCACCATTGAGAAAACTGAACGGCGCAGCATCGCGCCGTTCATTGCGCCCGTTTAGACAGGCTCTACAGCCTCACGCACAAGGGACTCGGCCGGTTGCAGGTGTTTTTTCATCTGTTCAACCCCCCAGAGCACACGCTCCGGGGTAGCTGGCGCATCGATATCAGGCTGCATGCGATAGTCGGCCAGGCTGGCGACCGCATCTTTAATCGCGCACCACACCGCAATACCCAGCATAAACGGTGGCTCACCGACAGCTTTGGAGTGGAACACCGTGTCTTCCGGGTTCTTGCGGTTCTCGACCAGTTTTACCCGTAGGTCAAGCGGCATGTCGGCAATGGCTGGAATCTTGTAGCTCGCTGGACCATTGGTCATCAGCTTGCCTTTGCCATTCCAGACCAACTCTTCCATGGTGAGCCAGCCCAAGCCCTGAACGAATGCACCTTCAACCTGACCAATGTCGATTGCCGGGTTGAGTGATGCACCTACATCGTGAAGGATGTCGCTGCGCAGCATTTTGTATTCGCCGGTGAGGGTATCGACTATCACTTCCGAGCATGCAGCGCCGTAAGCGAAGTAGTAGAACGGACGGCCAGCGGCTTTGTCGCGATCGTAGAAAATCTTCGGTGTGCGATAAAAACCCGTGCTAGACAGTGAAACCTGGGCGAAGTAGGCCTGTTGGATCAGCTGGTCGAAGCCAATGAACTGATCGCGCACGCGCACCTGGCCGCTGCGGAATTCGATGTCTTCAGCGCTGACTTTATGCTCGCGAACCAGAAACTCGATCAAGCGTTGCTTGATGGTTTCAGCAGCATTCTGCGCGGCTTTACCGTTTAGGTCGGTGCCGCTGGAAGCCGCAGTAGGTGAAGTGTTGGGCACTTTGTCGGTATTGGTCGCGGTAATCTGGATACGCGAAATATCGACTTGGAACACCTCAGCCACAATCTGCGCGACTTTGGTGTTGAGGCCTTGGCCCATCTCGGTGCCGCCATGATTGAGATGGATACTGCCGTCGGTATAAATGTGGACCAGCGCGCCGGCCTGGTTGAGGAAGGTGGCGGTGAAGCTGATGCCAAACTTAACGGGCGTAAGTGCCAGGCCTTTTTTCAGCACAGGGCTCTTGGCATTGAACTGACGAATTTCTTCGCGACGTTTGCTGTAATCACTGCTGGCTTCAAGGTCGCTGGTCATCTCGGCCAGCATGTTGTGCTCGACCGTTTGGTAGTAATGGGTGATGTTGCGATCTTCTTTGCCGTAGTAATTAACCTTGCGCACTTCAAGCGGGTCTTTACCCAGTGCGCGGGCAATGTGATCCATCACCTGCTCGATCGCGACCATGCCTTGCGGGCCGCCAAAGCCCCGGTAAGCGGTGTTCGATGCGGTGTTGGTTTTGCAGCGGTGACCATTGATGGTCGCATTACCCAAGAAGTAGGCGTTGTCGGAGTGGAACATCGCGCGGTCGACAATAGAGCCCGACAAGTCGGGTGAATACCCACAGTTGCCAGCGAGTTCAAGCTGGATGCCGTGAAGCAAGCCGTTGTCGTCGTAACCGACATCATATTCAACATAGAACGGGTGGCGCTTGCCGGTCATCTGCATGTCTTCAACACGCGGTAAACGCATCTTGGTTGGACGGCCCGTGAGGTGTGCAACCACGGCGCACAAGCAGGCAGGGCCTGCGGCCTGGGTTTCCTTACCGCCGAAACCACCGCCCATGCGGCGCATATCGATAACGATTTTATGCATCGCAACCCCAAGCACTTCAGCCACCAGCTTTTGCACTTCAGTGGCGTTCTGCGTTGAGGTGTAGACAATCATCCCGCCGTCTTCAGTGGGCATCACTGAAGAGATCTGCGTTTCCAGGTAGAAGTGTTCCTGGCCGCCGATGTGCAGGCTGCCTTGCAAGCGATTAGGGGCGGTGGCCAATGCGCCCGCTGAGTCACCGATTTTGTGCTGATGGCTGTCGAGCACGAAATGCTTTTTACGTAGCGCCTCCACCACATCCAGCACCGGCTCAAGGTCTTCGTATTCGATAATCGCCGCCATTGCTGCTTTGCGTGCGGTTTCCAGGCTGTTGGCGGCAACAGCCAACACCACTTGACCGACGAACTCGACTTTTCCGTCGGCGAGCAATGGATCTCCCGCCACGACCGGGCCTATGTCCAGTTGACCGGGTACATCTTTGCTGGTGATAGCAATGGCTACACCGGGGATTTCATAGCAAGGCGCGGTATCGATCTTGATGATGCGTGCGTGGGCACGATCGCTCATACGCGCATAAATATGCAGCTGGTTGGGGAATTCCAAACGGTCATCGACGTAAGTGGCTTCGCCGGAAACGTGTTTGTCAGCGCTTTCGTGTTTAACGCTGCGGCCCACCCCGGTGGTGAGGTCGGCGCGGAATAGCTCAGCCAGTTCGGCCTGTGTTTTTGCAACGATGTGATTAGACATATGCAGTCACCCGCGTCTCAACTTCTGGAGCTTGCATTTCAAGGAAGAACTTACGCAACAGGTTCTGTGCAATAAGCAGTCGGTATTCCTTGCTGGCGCGGAAGTCGCTCAGTGGCGTGAAATCCTCAGCCAAAGCCGTGCAGGCTTGTTCGATAACGCCTGGGTACCAAGCAGCGCCGTTGAGTGCGGCTTCACAGGCTGCGGCACGCTTGGGAATCGCGGCCATGCCTCCGAAGGCAATACGCGCATTTTGCACCACACCGTCCGCCACTTCGATATTGAAGGCGGCGCAAACGGCTGAAATGTCATCGTCTAGTCGTTTAGACACTTTATAGGCGCGAAATGCTCGGTTGGCTTGGGCACGAGGCACGATTATCTTCTCGATAAACTCGGCTTCCTGGCGTGCAGTGACCTTGTAATCAATAAAATAGTCTTCGATCGGCAGCGTGCGCGACTCGTTGCCTTTGCGCAGGACAATCTGCGCACCCAGCGCAATAAGCAGCGGCGGGGCGTCGCCAATCGGCGAGGCGTTACCAATGTTGCCGCCCAAGGTGCCCTGGTTGCGAATTTGCAACGAGGCAAAGCGGTGCAGCAGTTCACCAAAGTCCGGGTAGTCCTTGGCCAGCGCTGAGTAGCAATCGCTCAGGGCTGTAGCTGCGCCAATCTCGATAGTGTCGTCGGTGACTTCAACGCGCTTCATTGACTCAATGTGGCCGACATAGATCATCACTGGCAGTTCACGGTGGAACTGGGTGACTTCCAGAGCCAAGTCAGTGCCACCGGCGAGCAAGCGGGCTTCCGGGTTGGCGGCATAGATATCAGCCAGGTCCGCTACGGTCAGCGGCAGCAGGCAGCGTTTATCGCCACTGTTGAGTTCAGCGGTATCGATCGGGGCGATGGTTTTCAGTTGGGCAATGGTTTGCGCTTCAGCCATGTCGAACTGGTCCGGCTGTTTCTGGCAGCAGGCTTGTTCAGCAGCATCAATAATCGGGCGGTAGCCGGTGCAGCGGCACAGATTGCCCGCCAGGGCTTCGAGGGTTTCGGCCTTGTTGTAGCCGCTGCTGTTTTTCTGCAGGGCAAATAACGACATGACAAAGCCTGGGGTGCAAAACCCACATTGCGAGCCGTGGCAATCAACCATGGCCTGTTGCACGCTGTGCAGTTGGCCTTGGTGCTTGAGGTCTTCAACGCTGATCAATTGTTTGCCATGCAGCGAGGAGACAAACGTCAGGCAGGAATTAAGGGTGCGATAGCGAACCCGCTCGCGCCCATCACGAATCTCCAGTTCGCCGACTACAACGGTGCATGCGCCACAGTCACCAGAGGCACAACCTTCTTTAGTACCGGGTTTGCCAAGGTGCTCACGCAAGTAATTAAGCACGGTGACGTTGGGGTCGAGTTGCTGCTCAGTACGCAGCTCCCGGTTGAGTAAAAACTGGATCAAGGAAGACCTCCAGGCATTTTATTGTTGTCTATGAGCGGCTGTTCACTGGATTCACGCTGGCTGATGAGAGGCAGGTGTATTCCAGACGTCGCGCTTTGTACTAAATCTAGAGATTTCTGACTTTTGGGTCAACTAATATTTGACCACTTAGTCAATCAATTTTCATGCCGTTCGGTTATTAGGGTTCGATGCAGCAGGCGGCGAACACCTGAGGCTCGAAGCACAGAGGATTAAGTGCTTTGAATTGGTGCATGTATAGTCCGATTTGAGCCGCAGCGGGTCGCGACTGGGCGCACAGTGCCTGTGTTACACTTTCACGACTTGCGGATTGATCTTGGTGACCCTCTCTGGTGGTTTCTATAGCGCCTTGTGAAGGCGTTGAGCGCGCTTGAGTCCGCATGACGATCGTCATCGAAAAATCGTTGCAAAGCACCCTTAGGTTTTAAGGAAAAACATGACCTTCAAGGCCCCGGATAGCCTCGCCGAACAGATTGCGCTGCATTTATCAGAACGTATTATTCGCGGCGAGTTGCGGGCGGGCGAGCGCATTCAAGAGCAAAAAGTTACTCAGCTTCTGAATGTCAGTCGGGGTTCAGTGCGTGAAGCCTTGCTCATACTGGAACGGCGCCACCTGATTATTATCCAGCCACGACGTGGCGCGCAGGTGACCGAACTCACGGCGCATAATGTTAAAAGTCTGTACGCTTTAGTGGTTGAGCTCTACGGCCTGCTGGCCTGCACGGTTGCACGGGGCTGGCGTACACAAGCTGAGTTAGCGCCTTTTTTGGCTATTCAGAAGCGCCTTGCCAGCAACTTCGAGCAGGATGACATTAATGCTTTTGTCGATAACAGCTTCGACATCATGCGCGCGGCCTATGGATTTTCGAATAACCCTTACCTACAAGACACGGTAGAAAACCTGTTGCCAGCCATTAGTCGCACCTATTATCTGGCATTTGAGCGGCGCCGTAGTGAAATGGGGCAGTTCATCAATACCTTCACACTGCTGTTGCAAGCGATCATAGAGCGCGATGAGAATCAGGCACGCGAAGTGCTTAAAGGCTACTGCGCACATAATTCTAAACTGGTGCTGGCAGCATTAGCTGAACGCTAAGGAACGCTTTGCATGCGTCTGAAGTCGATAAAACTCGCAGGTTTCAAATCATTCGTTGACCCTACCACCGTATCCTTTCCGAGCAATATGGCGGCGGTTGTTGGTCCGAATGGCTGTGGCAAATCGAATATTATCGATGCCGTTCGCTGGGTAATGGGCGAGAGTTCGGCGAAAAACCTTCGTGGCGAGTCGATGACCGATGTCATTTTCAACGGCTCCAATACGCGCAAGCCTGTGACACAGGCTTCTATTGAACTGATTTTCGATAATTCCGACTCGACCTTAGTGGGTGAATACGCGGGCTATGCGGAAATTTCGATTCGTCGCCGGGTGACTCGCGACAGCCAAAATACCTACTTCCTCAATGGCACCAAGTGCCGGCGTCGCGACATTACCGATATCTTTCTGGGCACAGGGTTGGGGCCGCGCAGCTACTCGATTATCGAGCAGGGCATGATCTCAAAGTTGATCGAGGCCAAGCCCGAAGACTTGCGCAACTTCATTGAAGAAGCAGCCGGTATTTCCAAGTACAAGGAGCGCCGCCGTGAGACTGAGAATCGGATCCGTCGCACCCATGAAAACCTTGCGCGCCTGACGGACCTGCGCGAAGAGCTTGAACGTCAACTTGAACGCCTGCACCGTCAGGCTCAAGCGGCCGAGAAGTATCAAGAATACAAGGCCGAAGAGCGTCAGCTTAAAGCCCAGCTAACGGCCTTGCGCTGGCAAGCCCTGAACGAGCAGGTGGGTCAGCGCGAATCCATTATCCGTGATCAGGAAGTGGGCTTTGAGGCGCTGGTTGCTGAGCAGCGCAATGCCGATGCCAGTATCGAGCGCTTCCGTGATGGTCACCATGAATTGTCTGAGCAGTTCAATCTGGTGCAAGGGCGTTTTTACTCAGTAGGCGGCGATATTGCCCGAGTCGAACAAAGTATCCAGCATGGCCAACAGCGTGTGCGGCAATTGCAGGATGACCTCAACGAGGCCGAGCGTTCACGTCTGGAAACTGAATCCCATTTAGGCCACGACAGCACCTTGGCTGCCACCCTCGGCGAGGAGTTGGCACAGCTTGAACCTGAGCAGGCGTTGACTGCCGCTGCGGCTGAAGAGTCGGCTGCTACGCTCGATCTGGCTGAAACCGCGATGCAGGGCTGGCAGGAGCAATGGGATGGATTTAACCAAAGCTCTGCCGAGCCACGTCGCCAAGCCGAAGTGCAACAGTCGCGAATACAACAGTTGGAGCAGAGCCTTGAGCGGTTGGGTGAGCGTCAGCGACGTCTTACTGATGAGTTGCAGCAGTTGGCCGCTGACCCTGAAGACGCGGCGATTCTGGATCTGGGCGAGCAGGTTGCGGTTAGCGAATTAAGCATTGATGAGTTGCAAGTCGCAGAGGCCGAGCAAGGTGAGCGTTTGCAACAGTTGCGCGGCGAGCTGGATCAAGCGGGGCAGGCGCAACAGCAGTCTCAAGGTGAGTTGCAACGGCTGCAGGGTCGACTGGCTTCATTGGAGGCATTGCAGCAGGCGGCGTTAGAGCCAGGGCAGGGCGCAGCCGAATGGCTGAGTCAGCAGCAACTGCTCAATCGCCCTCGCTTGGCTGAAGAACTGCGGGTTGAAAGTGGTTGGGAGCTGGCAGTCGAAACCGTGCTCGGGGCCGATCTCCAGGCGGTGCTGCTTGATGACGCCGTCAGCCTCGATCAGCTGGACTTTTCCGGGTTTGAACAAGGTAATCTGCACCTGCTGAGTCCTGGGGTCAATGGTCAGCGCGTTGCCGGTAGTTTGCTGGATAAAGTTGAGTCAGCCCTTGATTTATCGCCCTGGTTGGGCAGTGTTCGTCCGGTTGCAAGCCTTGATCAGGCGCTGGCCTTGCGCAGCAGTCTGGGCAGTGGTGAAAGCCTGATTAGTCGGGATGGTTATTGGGTCGGCAAACATTTTTTGCGTGTGCGTCGCGCCAGTGAGGCAGAAGGCAGCGTATTGGAGCGCGGGCAGGAGCTTGAACAACTTCGCCTCGAATGTGAAGAGCGTGAGGCGGCTTCAGGGGTGCTCGAAGAGCGCCTGCTGAGCTTGCGCGAGCAGCAGCGTGAATATGAAGACCACCGCGAGCAACAGCGGCGCCAGTTGCACGACCAGTCGCGGCGTTTGGGTGAGCTCAAGGCGCAGTTGTCCGCGAGCCAAGCCAAGGCTGAGCAACTGCTGCTGCGTCGCCAGCGGCTCGATACCGAATTGGCCGAGTTATCGGGCCAGCGCCAGTTGGAGCAAGAACAGCTCGGTGAGTCGCGACTGCAATTGCAGGAGGCGCTTGATGCTATGGAGCAGGACAACGAACAGCGCGAAACCTTGCTCGCCAGCCGTGATCAGTTGCGCGAACAGCTTGACAGAGTCCGCCATGATGCCCGTCAGCACAAGGATCATGCTCATCAGTTGGCCGTGCGCCTGGGCTCATTGCGCGCCCAACATGACTCCACGCGCCAGGCCCTTGAGCGCTTGCAGCAGCAGTCTGAACGTCTGCATGAGCGGCGCGAGCAGCTCAACCTCAATCTTGAAGAGGGGGCGGCGCCGCTCGAAGAGTTGCGCATAAAGCTCGAAGAATTACTCGACAGGCGAATGGGCGTCGAAGATGAGTTAAAGCTGGCGCGCTTGACCCTTGAAGACGCTGACCGGCAGTTGCGCGATGCTGAGAAGCGCCGAACTCAAGCCGAGCAGCAGTCCCAGCTGTTGCGTGGCCAGCTAGAGCAGCAGCGTATGGAATGGCAGTCGCTGACTGTTCGGCGCAAGGCCTTGCACGATCAACTCGTCGAAGACAATTACGATCTGCACGGCGTGCTGGCGACGTTGCCGAACGAATCCAGTGAAAAATCGTGGGAAGAAGAGTTGGAGCGCATGGCGGCGCGAATTCAGCGCCTCGGGCCGATCAACCTCGCCGCGATTGATGAGTATCAACAACAATCTGAGCGTAAGCGTTATCTAGATGCTCAGGATGCCGATTTGGTCGAAGCCTTGGATACCCTGGAAAACGTGATTCGCAAGATTGACCGCGAAACGCGCAATCGCTTCAAGGAAACCTTCGATCAAATAAATGGCGGTTTACAGGCGTTATTTCCAAAGGTTTTTGGTGGCGGCACAGCTTATTTGGAACTCACAGGCGAAGATCTACTCGATACTGGTGTAACAATCATGGCGAGGCCGCCTGGCAAGAAGAACAGCACCATCCATTTGCTCTCCGGTGGAGAGAAGGCATTGACTGCGTTAGCGCTGGTTTTTGCCATCTTTCAGCTCAATCCAGCACCTTTTTGTATGCTCGATGAAGTGGATGCGCCCTTGGATGATGCCAACGTTGGACGCTATGCACGCCTGGTTAAAGAAATGTCCGAGAAAGTGCAGTTTATTTACATCACCCACAACAAGATTGCCATGGAAATGGCCGATCAGTTGATGGGGGTGACGATGCATGAGCCGGGCTGCTCAAGATTGGTAACGGTGGATGTGGAAGAGGCTTTGGCGATGGTGGATGCTTAGTCGATGGGTCGGGTTTTAAGCGAAATGTTGCAGTTAAGTTGATTAATAGGTGTTTTTTTCACCTTTTCATCGTTTTAGCCTACTGTTGTAGTGACTCGTCAGCAGTGTAAAGTAACCATTCGTCGTGTTAACTTAATACCCACTTTTTTTACGCGTGGAAAATGCCAGTGAGAACAGGGAGTTGGCATCACGTTTTTGAGTTAACGGGCGCGTCTGAAGGCGTCCGCTGTGTATATTAATTGTCATTAGGGGTTAAGGTATTTCATGGAATTCGGTCTACGTGAGTGGCTGATTGTTATCGGCATTATTGTGATTACTGGCATCTTGTTCGATGGCTGGCGCCGAATGCGTGGCGGTAAAGGTAAGTTAAAGTTCAAACTTGATCGAAACCTGTCTAACTTGCCCGATGATGACGGCGATCCTGAGTTATTGAGCCCTGCACGTGTAATTGATAAACAGCATCAGGAGCCCTCTCTTGATGAGCATGACCTACCGTCCATGAGCGCCCGTGAGCCGAGCCGCCGGCGTAACAATGAGCCGCAGCAAGGTGACCTCAATCTGGACACAGACGAGCCCGTACCCACGCTGCTCAACCCAGTGGACGACGCGCCTAGGTCAGCCAAGTCGACGACGGCCACTGCCAGCGAGCAAGGCCCCGTTGATGAGGTGTTGGTCATTAACGTGATTTCCCGCGACGACAACGGCTTCAAAGGCCCTGCGTTGCTACAGAATATTCTTGAAAGCGGTTTGCGCTTCGGTGAGATGGATATCTTCCATCGGCACGAAAGCATGGCCGGTAATGGTGAAGTGTTGTTCTCGATGGCCAATGCCCTCAAGCCTGGCACCTTCGACCTGGATGATATTGAAGGCTTCAGCACTCGCGCTGTTAGCTTCTTCCTTGGCCTGCCGGGGCCGCGTCATCCTAAGCAAGCATTTGATGTAATGGTGGCCGCTGCACGCAAACTCGCCCATGAACTGAACGGTGAACTCAAAGATGATCAGCGCAGTGTAATGACCGCGCAGACTATCGAGCATTATCGTCAGCGTATTGTCGAGTTTGAGCGTCGTCAGCTGACCACCAAGCGTTAAGCCCACGATTATCAGAAAGCAGCTTACAGACTGCGTGAAAACGTCACGAGCGAAAGCAAGACAAGGCAAAAAAAGGCGAAAAAGCGGAGTTTAGTGGTCCTAAATGAGCATTTTTCGCTTTTTTTAACGCCGTATTGCCGAGCGCAGTAGTTTTCCCTCGGTCTGTTTGGCTGCTTTCTGCGTTTCAGAGAGACCTCCATGACAGACGCCGCCCAACGTATCCTGCAGCTCCGTGCCGAGCTGGATCAGCACAATTACCGTTATCACGTGCTCGATGAACCGAGCATCCCGGATGCTGAGTACGATCGCCTGTTTCATGAGCTTAAAGCCCTTGAGGCGCAGAATCCCCATTTAGTCACCCCGGACTCGCCCACTCAGCGAGTTGGTAGCTTGGCGCTGTCCGCCTTTGGCGAGGTTAAACATGAAGTGCCCATGCTCAGCTTGGGTAACGCCTTCGAAGCCACTGACCTCGAGGACTTTGATCGCAGGGTTCGTGAGGGGTTAGATCTGCCCGCCGATGATCTATTCGGTGCAGCACAAGACGTCGAATACAGCTGTGAGCCCAAACTCGACGGCCTCGCAGTGAGTCTTCTTTATCAAAACGGCATGCTGGTGCGCGGCGCTACCCGCGGTGATGGCAGTACCGGTGAAGACATCAGTATCAACGTGCGCACCATCCGCAATGTGCCGCTGAAGCTGCAAGGTAAAGGCTGGCCGCAGGTGCTTGAAGTGCGTGGCGAAGTGTTTATGTCCAAAGCTGGATTTGAGGCGCTTAACGCAAGGCAATTGGAGCAAGGCGCTAAGATTTTTGCCAACCCGCGCAATGCCGCTGCTGGCAGCCTGCGCCAACTGGACTCGAAAATTACTGCCAGTCGCCCGTTGGAGTTTTGCTGCTACGGTATTGGTCAGGTACAGGGCGATTTGCCGGAAACCCATATTGGCATTTTGCAGGCGCTGAAAGGCTGGGGGATGCCCATCAGTCGCGAGCTGAAGCTGGCCAAAGGCGTGCAAGCCTGTCTCGACTACTATCGCGACATTGGTGAGCGTCGCGCCGACTTGGCCTATGAAATTGACGGCGTCGTGTTCAAGGTCAATAGCCTCGCCCAGCAGCGCGAGCTGGGTTTCAGGGCGCGTGAGCCGCGGTGGGCAATCGCCCATAAGTTTCCTGCGTTGGAAGAACTTACCGAGCTGCTCGCAGTGGAGTTTCAGGTGGGGCGTACCGGTGCTGTCACACCTGTTGCCCGGTTGAAACCGGTGAAGGTAGCCGGGGTAACCGTGTCGAATGCGACGCTGCACAATATGGATGAAGTCGCCAGGCTTGGCTTGGTAATTGGCGACAGCGTGATCATCCGCCGCGCAGGCGATGTGATTCCGCAAGTGGTGCAAGTGGTGAGTGAACGACGACCCGATTGGAGCAGCGACGAGCTGGAGCAGCGCCGGGTCAAAGTGCCCGAACAGTGCCCGGTGTGCGGTTCTGCAGTCGAGCGTACGCAACTGGTCAAGCGCAGCAAAGGTAAGGAGTCCTTCGTTGATGGCTCCATCTACCGCTGCGTCGGTCGCCTGGCCTGTGGTGCTCAACTGAAGCAGGCGATCATCCACTTTGTCTCGCGCCGAGCGATGGATATTGAAGGCTTGGGTGAGAAGAGCGTTGAGCAACTGGTCGACGAGGGGCTGGTCAACTCCCCAGCAGACCTTTACACCCTGACCTTTGAGCAGGTGGTTGGGCTCGAGGGCTTTGCTGAGCTTTCGAGTAATAACCTGATTGAATCGATTAAGCAAAGCTGCAAGCCGACGCTAGCGCGCTTTATCTACGCGTTGGGTATTCCTGATGTGGGTGAGGAGACTGCCAAGCTGCTAGCGCGTGCTCTGGGCTCACTGACTCGCATCATGCAGGCATTGCCTGAGGTGCTGACCTACTTGCCTGATGTCGGGCTTGAAGTTGCCCATGAGATCCACAGCTTCTTTGCCGATGCGCACAATAAGACGGTCATCAGCCAACTGCTTGATCGGGGTATCGAGCTACAAGAGCAAGGTGATCTGCATCCAGAGTTTGCGGCCAGCACCACGTTGGCCGGTTTTATCGCCAAGTTGAATATCGCCTTTATTGCCGCCACAGGTTCTGAGCGGCTCGCCAGTAAATTTGGCTCTGTGCGGGGCATTATCGACGCGGACTGGCTGGATGTGCGCCAGGTTGAACGGCTCAACGAAAAGGCGGCGAAGTCCTTGCGCGAGTTCTTTGATAATCCGGAAAACGCACGACGTGCCCTGGATATCGAGGCCCAGTTGCGTGAGTTTGGCATGCACTGGGAGAGCGAGAGAAAACAGCTGGAAGGCTTGCCGCTAGCAGGTCAAACCTGGGTGCTAACCGGTAGTCTTGAGTTGATGAGTCGTGATGTCGCCAAAGATAAGCTTGAGGCGTTGGGCGCCAAAGTCGCCGGTTCTGTTTCAGCCAAAACCAGCTGTGTGGTTGCCGGGCCCGGTGCGGGCTCGAAGTTGGCAAAGGCTAACGACTTGGGTTTGAAAGTGCTGGATGAGGATGCTTTTGTGGCGGTGCTGGCCGGCTACGGCGTAGCGGGTCAGGCAGAGTAACCGCTCAAGTATTCAGGCGAATCGACTTGAGCGGTGCATCGCGCGGGCCAACTGCTTGGTGGGGCCTCGCCGACTCTCTGTGATGCCTAGTTGATAGCGTCTGTCAGTGCCTTGGCTGGCACATATTTGACGACTTTCTTGGCAGCAATTTCGATGGCCTTACCCGTTTGAGGGTTGCGCCCGGTACGTGCTGGACGTGCAGTCACTTTCAGCTTGCCAATGCCAGGAAGAGTGATTTCGTCACCATTTTCCAGGGCGTCGCTAACGATTTCGCTTAACTGGTCAAGCGCGGCGCGTACGGTGGTCTTAGGGGTGTCGATGGCTTCGGCGATATCACTGATCAATTGGTCTTTGGTCATAGCCATGTTGTAGCTCCTTGGTTAATTGAGGGCGCTTGTCGTGCCCACGCAGGTGAGTGCGTTTTGAGTCGCAGGTAGTATATATAGGCTGTTGCCTAAAGAGAGCGACCTGTTTCTGACTCGCGCTTCGACAAGAAATTCCGTTGAATATGCATTTGCATGATTAATAGTTGCAACGAAGGTGCGATGTGCCGGTTTGGCGTACGGCGGCTAGTCAGCGCCAACATTTCTGGTTAATGCACAATAGCTCGCTGACCCTTGGGGCCGGAGGCACGTGACTTAAATGCATTGTGCTGAGCATGCCGGGGCTAGCATCTGCTGTTTGCACCCTCCAGACCGTGATGTATATCAATTGATCAGCAATGGGGCCTGTGGCGCCTGTGGCGCCTGTGCAATTGCGAGGCGGTATATCTTGGTCTTAGGTTTTAAATGCCAGCTGATCCGGCTTGCCCTTGGTCAGGGGCTATTTTCATCGCTAAGTGCTTGAACCGGTTGTAACTTTAATTCATCCCGGTACAATGGCGCGGCTCGCTTCTGGCGAGCAGCGTGATGGTGGTCCTGCCGGTCCCCCCGCAACGATTACCCGTGAACCTGGTCAGATCCGGAAGGAAGCAGCCACAGCGGGAACATTGTGTGCCGGGGTGTGGCTGGTGGGACCGCCTCCAATCTCTAAGCCCTTAAATTCTCGGGGTTTTAGCCAGTCATACGCGCTCCCAGCGCTGCAGTGCTCCGCTGCAATCGATACTGTCCCACCCACCCAGCAAATACCCCAGATTGTGTTCTCTGTTCTCTGTTCTCTGTTCTCTGTTCTCTGTTCTCTGTTCTCTGTTCTCTGTTCTCGCATCCTCGCACTTCACGCTGTTTGTCTGCGCGTCGCGTATGCGGGCCGTACGTAAGTCAGGTGTCGGCATGACGCTATTCTGAGAGCCTCGACGCTACTTGGGGGAGGGCGAGGTTGCAGGGTTGCCTAAAGGAATAGCTGTGTAGCAAAGGGGTGTATGAACGACAAAACCATCAACTGGTTGGCGGGTCTATTTATTGGCCTAGGAAGCGGCTTTATGGTCACGGGCTTGGCAGCGCTAATACTAGGTGATCAAAGCAAGCCTTTGACATATACGACAGGCGCTGCAGTGTTAGCAGTGAGCTTCTTCTTAATAGTTGCTTCTTACGTTGCAGCAATGCAGGGGATAAACAGATGATTGTGCTAAGCATTGGACTCTGGGCAGCAGGCGTCATCGGGCTTGTGTGTATCGCTATTTACAGGGGGCGCAGCCGGGAAGCTGGCAGAGCTACTGATGGCGCCGTCGGCGTAAGCAGCCGGTTTACTGCTTCTACAGGCAGTCTGGTAACGAAGTTCAAGGGGGTCGACTCGATGGGCGTGCCTTACCGCGATCAAACAGGGCGCTTCAAAGTGATCAGGGCTCGCAAGCGCTCGCCACTCTCAGGCGCTGTTGCCACTCAATTCGGTGTATTGAAGCCGTTTGCAAGGGCGGAGAAAAACGCCTAGACCACGATATTTCTCTGGGGCATCGAGCATTACTGAGCGCCCAGTCACGAAACTCTTGTCATAAAAAAAGCCCCGCAATGAACGATTGCGGGGCTTTTCTATATCAGCGGGCACTAGGCAATGCGGTAGCTGAGGACGCTGTCCTGTTCTTTCAGGGCTTTGCGCATTTCCGCTGGGATCGAGCCGGAGCGCACGGCCAGTTCCAAGCGGATTTCTTCCAGACTTTGCGCAAAACTCTCGGTATCGTTGAGTTGATCTGCACTGAGCACGCGGCTGTAAACGGTGGTTTCAGTTTCATCAAGCAGTGCAAGAACAATGCTACCGTCAGGGCGGGGCGAGCTAAAAGTCGTGCGCAATGGGGCAAACAGGTTCTCGACGTTCGACTGAATAGTGTTATCCATTACTATATTCCATCCTAAGTGGTGATTCAGTTGGACGCGAGTTTACCGGCAAAGTTCGCACTTTGCCGGTTGAATTCCAGTAATTTTGCCGCAAGCATGCTTAAAAACGCTGCTCAAGCGTCGGGCTAGACGCTTTTTGTCTGTCCATCTGATTAGCGGTGCTAACGCCTTGTACGGTGCCTATGAGCTATGCGGCGAGTGACTCGCGGGCGCGTTCAATTACTTGCTGTAAACGCTCGCCATTGTATTGGCCTGGATACAGACGCTGGCTGTGCTTGGCAATGCCAGCCTGATTGACAATGGTAAAGCTGAAGCTGCCTTTGCGGGCTGCGAGAATGCGGCAATCAAACGGCGCAAATGCGCTTGATAGGGTGCGAATGGCATCCTGAATTTGAGTATGTGTATTCATTTTTCTGGGTGTTTCCTAAAACTACATGCGCATCATTGCGCGGATAAAGCTCCAACATCCGGCCCAGTTTAGGCTGGCGGTCTTAATGTAATCGGAGCGAAGTTGCGCGATTAAGTTCCACGCGCCAAAGGGCACGCGGTGGTTCAATCGGGTCTGTACTTCGGAGGCAGGCGAGCATCATCGCTTAAGCGTGGCAGCCTGATCAGTCAGCAGGGTGGGTCTTGGTTGAGAGCTTTATGGCACCGTTGATACGCGTGCGCTCTGAACCTGAATTCCAACGAGGGAGCCTTGGCGTCTTATTGACGTAGGGCCTATTTGACTTACAGCGTGGTACGAACAGTGTCAATCATATCTGTTTGATT
This sequence comes from Pseudomonas sp. EL_65y_Pfl2_R95, assembly GCF_963971045.1. Lineage (NCBI taxonomy): Bacteria > Pseudomonadati > Pseudomonadota > Gammaproteobacteria > Pseudomonadales > Pseudomonadaceae > Pseudomonas > Pseudomonas sp. EL_65y_Pfl2_R95. The sequence continues at coordinate 25,570 of NZ_CAXAOV010000007.1, forward strand.
AAAATTTAGCCAGCGGTTTTATGGGCTGGTGAGTGAGCGCACATTTATAGCACCGCAGAGCGGATGCAATTTGCCCGGTGCTCCGTTAGGATTAGCTCACTTTTGCTTCCTCACGCGACGGGTTTCGATGAGTTATCAGGTTCTTGCACGTAAATGGCGTCCGCGCACATTCAGCGAAATGGTGGGGCAAACTCACGTACTCAAAGCGCTGATCAATGCTCTGGACAGCCAGCGTTTGCACCATGCGTATCTGTTTACCGGCACACGTGGTGTGGGTAAAACCACGATCGCGCGGATTATTGCCAAGTGCCTGAACTGCGAAACCGGCATCAGCTCAACGCCTTGTGGCACCTGCTCAATCTGCAAAGAGATTGATGAGGGGCGCTTTGTTGATCTGATCGAGGTCGATGCCGCGAGCCGGACCAAGGTTGAAGACACCCGTGAGCTGCTTGACAATGTGCAGTATTCGCCCAGCCGTGGCCGCTTTAAGGTTTACCTGATCGACGAAGTGCACATGCTGTCTTCGCACTCGTTCAATGCCTTGCTGAAAACGCTGGAAGAGCCACCGCCGCACGTCAAATTTTTGCTGGCGACCACTGATCCACAAAAGCTGCCGGTCACTATTCTTTCGCGCTGCTTGCAGTTTTCCCTGAAAAACATGCCGCCTGAGCGGGTCGTAGAGCATTTGACCCACGTGCTCGGGGTTGAGCAGATTCCGTTTGAGGAGGATGCGCTGTGGCTCCTCGGTCGTGCGGCTGATGGCTCAATGCGTGATGCCATGAGCCTGACCGACCAAGCGATCTCATTCGGCGAAGGCAAGGTGTTGGCCGCTGATGTGCGTGCCATGCTCGGGACACTTGATCACGGCCAGGTCTACGGTGTGCTGCATGCTTTGCTGGAAGGCGATGCCCGCGGCGTAATTGATGCCGTGCGTCATCTTGCCGAGCAAGGCCCCGACTGGGCCGGCGTGCTGGCTGAGATATTGAATGTGTTGCACCGCGTCGCCATTGCTCAAGCGCTGCCAGATGCAGTGGATAATGGCCAAGGCGACCGCGACCGGGTCATGGCGCTGGCGCAAGCGCTGCCGGCTGAAGACATTCAGTTTTACTACCAGATGGGCTTGATCGGTCGCCGTGATCTACCGCTGGCGCCAGACCCCCGGAGCGGCTTTGAGATGGTGCTGTTGCGGATGCTGGCATTCAGGCCCGCCGATACTGACGATGCGCCGAGGGTGGCGCTAAAGCCGGTAGGGATTAGCCAAGCCACTGCTAATCCCCAACCCGATTCAGTGGCTGGTGCTGCACATGCGGCTCCGGCCGCTATTTCAACAGCGGTTGATGCCCCTGCTGCACCTCTTGAGACGCAGCCGGCAACGTCGCCTGAGCCTGAGCCTGAAACAGTTGCGGCAGCGGTGGCTAGCGAGCCGGTTAGAGATGCTGTGCCCGTGCCTGAACCGGTAAAACCAGTGCAGCCTGAGGCGCAACCTACGGCTTCAGCTGTAGTCGCGGAGCCGCCTGCGTCAGCCGAACAAACCGCTCCAGCGCGAGAGGCTGTTGCAGCGCCTGAGTCTGCCCCGGTCGCGGTGTCTGATCTTCCGTGGGAAGAACAGGCTGCAGAGCCGCTCGTTGGCGCAGAGGCTGCCGCTGAGTTGGTTAATCCGCCCGCTGAAATCATTGAAGCAATCGAGCAGGGCGCTCAGGTCATTGCCGTAGCGGAACCAGAAGCCGATGAAGCGGATGATGACGAACCGCCACTGGATTATGATTACGTAGAGATGGATGCTGACGCCATTGATTACGATTTCGACGCGGTCGAGCCTGCGGTGCCTGCCGAAGCTGAGCCACAGCCGGCCATGCAGCCTGCTACAGGATTAGCCGCTGATTGGCTGGCCTTGTTCCCCGAACTTGGTCTGTCAGGCATGACAGGGAGCATTGGCGCCAACTGCACACTGATATCGGTCGAGGGCGACAGCTGGTTGCTGCACCTTGATCCGGGCCATAGCGCATTGTTCAATGCCACTCAACAGCGTCGGCTGAATGATGCCCTGAATGCTCAGCAAGGTCGTAACATCGAGCTACGCATCGAGTTGATTACCCCTGAGCAGGAAACCCCTGCGCAGGCTGGCGCACGCAAGCGGGCGAATCGCCAGCGTGAAGCGGAAGAGTCAATTAACAGCGATCCTTATGTGCAGCAAATGATTGAGCAGTTCACCGCGGTAATCCGCGCTGAAAGCATTGAACCCATCGACACCCCAGTTAACCCCTGAATACCGAGGACAACACCATGATGAAAGGTGGCGGCATGGCCGGCTTGATGAAGCAGGCGCAGCAGATGCAAGAAAAAATGCAGAAAATGCAGGAAGAATTGGCCAACGCAGAAGTTACAGGTCAATCCGGTGCCGGTTTGGTCAGCGTAGTGATGACTGGTCGCCATGATGTCAAGCGTATCAGCCTGGATGACAGTCTGATGCAGGAAGATAAGGAAATTCTTGAAGACCTTATCGCTGCTGCAGTCAATGATGCTGTGCGTAAAATTGAGCAGAACAGCCAAAGCAAAATGTCGGGTATGACCGATGGCATGCAATTGCCGCCAGGCTTCAAAATGCCGTTCTAAGCCTTTTTGCAGTCAGATGGTATGACTGCCTCTACGTCTGGTCAGGCGATAATACTTGGCCAGATGTATTTCATCCTGCCCTGGGGATGAGCCATAACACCTTCGCCTTATCGCCCACACGAGTATCGCCATGAGCTTTAGCCCATTGATTCGCCAGTTAATCGACTCGCTGAGAGTTTTGCCGGGAGTCGGGCAGAAGACCGCTCAGCGCATGGCGCTGCAGATGCTTGAGCGTGATCGCAGTGGCGCTCTGCGTTTAGCCCAGAGCCTGACGCAGGCGATGGAAGGTGTGGGTCATTGTCAGCAGTGCCGGACGCTCAGCGAAGAAGACATTTGCCACATTTGCCAAGACCCGCGGCGCGACGACACCCTGTTGTGTGTAGTTGAAGGGCCGATGGATGTTTACGCCGTAGAGCAAACGGGTTTTCGTGGCCGCTATTTTGTTCTCAAGGGGCATTTGTCGCCACTTGACGGGCTGGGACCTGAAGCAATTGGCATCCCGCAGTTGCTCAGCCGCATCGAACAGCAAGGCACCTTTACCGAGGTGATTCTAGCAACCAACCCGACGGTGGAGGGCGAGGCAACTGCTCACTACATTGCCCAGCTACTGGACAACAAAGGCCTGATTGCATCGCGTATCGCCCACGGCATGCCACTGGGTGGCGAGCTGGAGTTGGTCGATGGCGGCACCTTGGCCCACGCCTTGGCTGGTCGCCGACCGATCACTGTCTGACTCCGTCGCGCCCGGCAAATGCACGGCTTCACGGCTGTTGCTTGCCACGTTTAAGCCACTGTGTGTGGCAAGTCACTGGATATTTGCTGTTGAGAAGCATTACCATTAGCGTCTTCCGATTCAAGATGCCAGTGAGTGCCCGCAATGTCGGTGGTGGAGTTGTCTTCCCAGCAGTATGTGCAACGTCTTTACAGCGACCACAATGGTTGGCTGAATCGCTGGCTGCACCAGCGTCTCGGCTGCGCCCATAACGCCGCGGATCTGGCACAAGACACCTTTGTCCGGCTGCTCAACACCCCAGACAACTTGGCGACGCTACGCCAGCCGCGCGCCTATCTGTCGACAATCGCCCATGGCCTGATGGTCAATTTCTGGCGACGTCAGTCTGTCGAGCGGGCCTATGTCGATGCCTTGGCAGCGCAGCCGGAAGCGCTGGCGCCTTCGCCCGAAGCGCGCGAAATGATTGTTGAAACCCTACTGGCTATTGACGCCATGCTCTTGCGCTTGCCGAGCAATGTGCGCCGTGCGTTTCTGCTGTCACAACTCGACGGTTTGACCTATGCCGTAATCGCTCAGCGCCTAGGCGTGTCCGAGCGCATGGTTAAAAAGTACATGGCCCAAGCGATGCTGCATTGCTTGATGCTGGCGCAAGAATAGGGTGGCGGAGCAACCCGACTTTCAAGTGCTGGAGCAAGCCGCCGAGTGGTTTGCGCTCTTGGCCAGCGAGCAGGTCAGCGATAACCAACGCAAAGCCTGGCAGCGCTGGCTGGTCAGCAGTCCGTTGCATCAGGCTGCCTGGCAGCGCGTCGAGCAGATCAGCGGTCAGTTTTTGGCGCTGCCCGTGGCTCAACGCGGGGCAGCACACACGGCTTTGCGAGCGGGTAGCCGCACTCGGCGTCAAGTCCTCGCCAGTTTGCTGGTGCTGGGTGGTGGCGCGGTCTTGGGCTTGGCTGTATCGCGTAAGCCGGCACAGGCTTGGCTGGCTGATCAGACCACCACGACGGGGCAGGTCAGGCAGATCCACTTGGCGGATGGCGGTCAATTATGGCTCAACAGCAACAGTTCTGTAGACATCGCCTACGACCGTCAACAACGCTTGGTGCGCCTGTGGCAGGGCGAACTTCTGCTCGAAAGCGCGCCTGATACTCAGCATCCACCTCGGCCGTTATGTGTTGAAACCAGTGATGGCAGCCTGCAAGCACTGGGCACCCGTTTCAGTGTGCGCAAGCAGCAGAACGGCACCTTGCTGAGCGTTTTTGCGGGCGCGGTGCGCGTTACTTGCGCAAGTGGTGCGAGCGAGGTTGTCGATGCGGGTCAGCAGGCGCTGTTTGATCCGCAGCGGATAGGTCAGCTGACTCGCGCTTCACCGGCGCGCAATGCCTGGCAGCGCGGCATGCTGCTGGCGGATGACCGCGCCCTGGGCGATTTCATACATGAACTGGCCCAGCATGTGCCCGGGCATTTGGCGGTGGATCCACGGATAGCGAATCTGCGCATCGTTGGCGCTTTTCCATTGCGCGATCCTGAGCGCATTTACGCTGCCCTTGAAGCCAGCTTGCCGATCCGGGTAAACCGGCGCTGGCCGTGGTGGGTGACTGTCGAGCCGCGGCCAACTTGAGTCGAAAAATACCGCTCAATGTTAGCGAATGAGAATTAATTTGCTTTTCAGGTTCCCTTTTTCCTGACTCGTTTGGCCTAGTCAATATAACCATCTGCCAAAGGGTCTTCCGATGCGCTTTACTGAATTTCATCCAACCCGTCTGCGACAGGCTGTTCGCTACGCCACACTGATGCTGCCGCTGGCTTTAGCGCCGCAGCTTTCGATTGCCGCCGGAGGCGAGGCCACAAGTCAGCAAGCCCGCCAATACACCATTGCGCCGGGTAGCTTGTCTTCTGCCTTGAGCCGTTTTGCGGGTGAGGCGGGGGTGATGCTGTCAGTCGATGCGCGTCTGACCGAAGGCAAGCACACCAAAGGGTTGAACGGTGAGTACGGGGTTAGCGAGGGGTTTAGCCGTCTACTTGAAGGCAGCGGCCTGCAGATCAATCAGGATGTTCAGGGCGGCTACACCCTGCAGAACCAGAGCAAAGACGGCGTCACCCAGTTGCCAGCCACAACGGTGAAAGGTTTTGCTTTGGGCAACGCGCTGGGCAATATCGACGGTTACAACGCGACCCATAGCAGCGTCGCCACCAAGACCAGCTTGCCGCTGCTGGAAACTTCGCAGTCAGTGTCGGTCGTTACCCGTGAGCAAATGGATGACCAAGGCTCGCAAACGGTCGCCGAAGCGATGCGTTATACCCCCGGTGTGATGACCAACCCATACGGCGCAACGCACCGTTATGACTACGTGGCAATGCGCGGTTTTAATGACGGCTCGGTGGACAACCTGTTCCTTGACGGGTTGAAGATGATGGGCGACAGCGGCACCTACAGCAGCTTGCAGATTGATCCGTATTTCCTTGAGCGTATCGATATTCTTAAAGGCCCATCCTCGGTGTTATACGGCCGTAGTCTGCCAGGTGGTTTGGCCGCGATGACCACCAAGAAGCCTGAGTTTCAATCTTCAGGGCAGATTCAGGCGACAGTGGGGAGCAACAACAAAAAGGGCATTGGCTTTGACTTCACCGGCCCACTGGATAACGAGCAGCGCATAGCCTATCGCCTGACCGGGTTGGTCGACAGCGCTGACACCCAGTTCGACTATGCCGATGAAGAGCGTTATGCATTGGCGCCAAGCGTGTCTATCGATTTCAGCGAAGATACAAACCTGACCCTGCAGGCTTACCTGCAGAAAGACCCGAACAGCGGCTACCACGGTGGTTTGCCGGCAGATGGCACGATCAATCGTCACGCCGGACGCTATATCTCTGAGCATTTTTTTGAAGGCGAGCCGGATCAAGACAGCTTCGAGCGTGAGCAGCAGATGGTTGGCTACCAGTTTGAGCACCGCTTCAATGATACGTGGTCGGCGCGGCAGAATTTCCGCTATCAAACTTCGGATGTTAGTGCTGAACAGGTGTATGCCGCTGGCTGGGCCAATGACTCTGAGCTCTATCGTGCCTATACCGGCGCCGACGAAAAACTGCATGCGTGGATCATCGACACTATGCTGCAGGCTGAATTTAACACCGGTGCGGCGCAGCACACGGTGGTCGGCGGTTTTGACTATCAGCGCCGCAAAACCCGGGTGGACTACACTGCCGGCAGCGCTAGCAATATTGATGCATTCAACCCGGTTTATGGAGGCACTGTGACAATCAACCCTGCTTGGGCGAGTAGCGCTACGCGTCGCCTTGAGCAAACCGGTGTGTATCTGCAGGATTTGATTGCGCTGGATAACTGGCGCTTCTCGCTGGGCGTACGTCAGGACTGGGTAAAAGTTGAGTCTGAAGACGAAATCTACGGCGGCACCAGTAAAGATGAGCCGAGCAAGTTCACCGGACGCGCGGGTGTACTCTACCTGTTCGATAACGGCATAGCGCCGTACATGAGCTATTCCGAGTCATTCAACCCCAATGCGTTTGCTGACCAGGACGGCAATCCGCTGGCCCCGACAGAAGGCAAGCAATGGGAGTTGGGTTTGAAGTTTCAGCCTAATGGCACCGATGACCTGTACACCGCTTCGCTGTTCCATATTGATCAGGACAATCTGGCCACCAAACAAGCGGATGAAGACTTCTATCGCCCAGTGGGCGCCGTGCGCTCGCAGGGCCTTGAACTTGAAGCACGTTTGCAACTGACCAATGCGGTGCGTTTGCTCAGCAGCTACACCTACACCGATATTGAATACTCCAAATCGATTATCAGCACCGTCGATCCAACGCTGGATAACAAGGGTAATTCGCCGACTCAAGCCGCTGAGCACATGGCATCAATGTGGCTCGATTACAGCTTCCTTGGCGGACGTCTGGATGGTTTGAAGGTCGGGACGGGCGTGCGTTATGTCGGTGACAGCTGGGCAGATGCCGAGAACACGCTTGAGGTGCCGTCGTACACCCTGGTTGATGCCTCCATTGGCTATGACCTCGGTAAAGTGGGCCTCAAGGGCGTGGATGTACGCTTGAACGCGAATAACCTGACCAACGAGAAGTATGTGGCCTCCTGCGGCAGCCTCGACTATTGCTACTTCGGTGAAGAGCGCAATGTCAGCGCGACGGTGAGTTATAACTTCTGATCTGGTTTAGCTCGCATCAGGGCAGCCTGTGAAGGTTGCAGCTGCCTGACAATAGCCCGGGGCTGAGCGCAGTTTTATTGTTGCTTTTGCTCCGGCAATTGCCAGGCTGTGCGCTGATTCATCGGCGAAAAACAGCCTGAGGCGGGCGATGAGCTCAGGCGCTACTGAGTCGGCGTTATGGCGGATATCTCACCTTGTATACCTAGCAAGCGCTTGGTATGGTCGGAAAAAACAGTGAGCGCCTTCAATGTCCACTATGCCCGACTACTTTGACGACTCCCATCGCCTGGTTCGAGACGCCGTACGCCGTTTTGTCGAGCGCGAAATCCTGCCCCATATCGATGAATGGGAGGAGGCCGGTGAGTTTCCCCGTGAGCTCTATCAAAAGGCAGGTGCTGCCGGTGTCCTTGGCATCGGCTATCCGGAACAATATGGCGGCAGTCATGAGGGGGATATATTTGCCAAGGTCGCTGCGAGCGAGGAGCTGATGCGTTCAGGCTCCGGTGGCTTGGTCGCCGGGTTAGGCTCGTTGGATATCGGCTTGCCGCCCCTGGTTAAGTGGGCCAAGCCGGCGGTGCGCGATCGCGTGGTGCCGCAAGTGCTGGCGGGGGAAAAAATCATGGCGTTGGCAATCACCGAACCTTCCGGTGGTTCTGATGTGGCCAATCTGCAGACTCGCGCCGTTCGCGAAGGTGATTTTTACCGCGTGACAGGAAGCAAGACCTTTATCACCAGCGGTGTTCGGGCTGATTACTATACGGTTGCGGTACGCACTGGCGGCGACGGCTTTGGCGGGGTCAGCTTGCTGCTAATTGAGAAGGGCGCACCCGGATTCAGCGTCGGCCGTAAATTGAAAAAAATGGGCTGGTGGGCTTCGGACACCGCCGAACTGTTTTTTGATGAGTGCAAGGTGCCGGTCGAGAACCTGATTGGTTCAGAAAACATGGGCTTCGCCTGCATCATGGCCAACTTTCAGAGTGAGCGTCTATCTCTAGCGATCATGGCCAATATGACTGCTCAGTTGGCGCTCGAAGAGTCGTTGCAATGGGCCCGCGAACGGCAAGCCTTTGGTAAGCCAATCGGTAAATTCCAGGTGCTTAAACACCGCTTGGCCGAGATGGCCACGCAGCTCGAAGTGTCCCGCGAGTTTACCTACCGCCAAGCGGCGCAGATGGCGGCAGGCAGGAGTGTGATCAAGGAGATATCCATGGCCAAGAACTTCGCCACCGATATTGCAGACAAGATCACCTACGACGCCGTGCAGATACTCGGCGGCATGGGTTATATGCGTGAAAGCCTGGTGGAGCGCCTGTACCGCGACAACCGAATTCTTTCGATTGGCGGCGGCTCACGTGAAATCATGAATGAAATCATCAGCAAGCAGATGGGCTTGTAATTGTTCAAGGCCATTCGCGTCTTAGGTTGCGACAACGCGAAGCGTGTCCATTAAGGCGCTGCATAAAACTGAGTCGTCGCAACCGTGAAAGGGCGCAAAAAACGTCCCGATTATTGCTTAGCTGGCGCTGCGTAAACGGGCAAGATCACGCAGAGGCGGCGCCCCAAACAACCGGCTGTATTCGCGACTGAACTGTGAAGGGCTCTCGTAACCCACTTTGTAACTCGCCGCTGCAGCTTCGATGCCCTCGCATAGCATCAGGCGTCTGGCTTCTTGCAGGCGCAGTTGCTTCTGATATTGCAGCGGGCTGAGAGCCGTCACAGCCTTGAAGCGGTGGTGCAGAGTCGATTGGCTGAGATTGACTTCTCGGGCCAGGTCTTCTATTCGCAGGGGTTCAGCGTAATTGCAATTGAGCCATTCAATGGCCCGGGCAATGCGCTGGCTTTGGCTGTCGTTAATCACAATCGCGTGTAGCTGATGGCCTTGCTCACTGTGCAGCAAGCGGTAGAAAATTTCGCGCAGTATCAGGGGTGCCAGAATATTGATGTCCCGTGGGGTTTCCAGCAGTTGTACCAAACGAATCACGGCATCAAGCAGCGGCAGGTCAACCCGATCGAGGTACAGGCCTCGCCGCGGCCCGCTGTTCGGTACCCCGATTGGGCCAGCGTCGGCAATCAAACCGCTGACCAACGCAGGGTCGATATCAAGGCGCAGGCACAGGTAGGGTTCTTCCGGCGTGGCTTGAGTGACATGACCGCTGACCGGCAGCGGGACTGAGGCGACCAGATAATTGAGCGGATCATACTGATAGACCTCATCGGCCAGGCGCACTTCTTTACGGCCTTGGGCGATGATGCACAGGCTTGGCTTGTAAAGTACCGGCATAGGTGTCGTTGGCTGGCTGGCCCGGGCCAGGAATACTCCCTTGATCGCTGTTTCAACAACGTCATCGGTCGACACCAATCCGCCGATCAGCGCAGCGAGCTGAGCTTGGCGCTGGGCGAGTATCTGGGGCGTTTGTTCTGGACTGATCATAGGGATATCTCTCAAGCAGTTAGCAGAGCTTAGCTCGGTAGATCAGGCAATTGGCGACTGACATTCAACTCATGCAGGAATAGGCAAAAATTGGCTTTGAACAGGCAACTGAGGCTGGTGTGGCTGCTGTTTAAACTGTCGTGCCTGAGATGGAGCGGGTCAAGAAAGCTTTAATAGTGCAGTTTTAGGCAATAACGCTCCAGTAATTGACTACCGAAAATCGCCATCAGATGAGTATTCTTGGTTACAGGGTAAAGAGCGCAGCGCAACGCTGATGCAACCCTTAAGCAGACCACTTTAATTAATACGCTGCTGACGTGCCATCACCCAAACCACTAAATAGCAGTTGGCGCCCACAAGCACCGCGGGTTTGCCGACAGCTATTGGATTGGCATAGGCCGTTCAGAGTCAGCCTGACTCATCCAGCGGTTATTTACAGTAACGGAGAGCGATATGACGACTTTTCAGCGCGCCCTGATTCGGGCAAACAATGGCTGTTATGAGGTGCTCGGGGCTTATTTGGACGAAGCCTTTGCCCAGGTTTCGGCCATTTCCGGTTGCATAAGCTTTGCGGTCGAAGTCGATCCAGAGTCCAGCGCTACTTGGCTACTCACGGCTAGCTGGGAATCCACAGAGGCCATGCAAGGTTTTATCGGCGGTGAGCAACTGGCTCAGGTTCTGAGTCACGCTCTACAGCAAGGCTGGGTACGGGAAATTAACTGCAACGCGGCGCAGGGCCGCACTGCAGCCTGACTTATGGAGCAACTGTGCCTTAGGCTTGCACTACCAACGCTTCAAGATGGTCGATGATATCGTCCGGTTTAAGCACCAAGACATCACTCTCCAGTGCGTCGAGAACCACCTCGGCCGTGTTGCCAATCAATGCACCCGAAATGCCTGTGCGTGCAACCGTACCAATCACCGTCACTGCAGCACCGAGGTTGTGGGCAGTCAGTGGGATCAGCGAGTCGGCAGGACCCTCCGCAATATGCAGACGATCTTCGCTGATATCGTATTCAGCCTGAAACTCCTTACAGGCTTCGCGGTAGCGCGCTTCAATAGTTTCCTTGAGCTGAAATGTAGGGTCAGGGGCTGACAGCATTGGGGTTGGGTGGGAGCTGATAACATGGAGCTTGGCATTGGCAAGGCCCGCGATGTCGAAGCCATGGCTGATGATCCCTGCGTGCAGGGCCTTATGTTCGTAATCAGCATTGCCAACATCAACTGCGGCCAATACCACGCCATTGGTCCAGGGCCGCTCGGTCTTGACCATCAGCACTGGACTTGGGCAGTAGCGGAGTAGTTTCCAGTCATCCGGGGTAAGCAGCGCGCGCTTGAGTGGGTTATCTGGCAGGTGCTGCTTGATTACCAAGCCACAGCCTTCAGCTTGCTGCTCGGCAATTATGGTGTTGTGCAGGTTATCGCGCCATGCCTGGTTGCTGCTTACGCTGAACCCCTCGTCGACCAACGCATCGCTGAGGCTGCCGAGTAAGTCCGAGTGGTCAGCTTTGTGGCTGCAGACCAGCAAGTGTAGATGGGAGCCGGTGACGCCTGCTATCAATTTGGCGCGCTTGAGAGCCAGACCTTCCGGCCGTTCAGGGTCGACCACAACGAGGATGCTTCGGATTGCTTGCATGGCTATCTCCCAGAGAGTTCGCACATCTTTATCAACTATAGATGCAAGCTGAGTACTCTGTAGTTGATTCACGTCAATCTACCGGGCTGGTTGTTCGCTGGCGCATTCGTATAATGTGCCGCGGTTTCGCCTTTGATTGTTGTGAGCTTATGCATCTGCTAGCCAATAGTGAGTTTTCATCGCGTCTTTGCACGCATTCAGTGCCAGCCAGCGTGCTGGCTTGGTCGTATCTGTCTAACGCTCTGGAGCGTGCCTGTGTTAACTGAAATCAACGCGTTTCTTGGCAGTGAAACGCCTCAGGGTTGGATTGATGCGGCGCTCGATCAGCAAGAGGTCATGCTGCTGGATCACAAAAATTGTGAGTTCAAGGCCGCTTCAACAGCGTTAAGTCTGATAGCCAAATACAACACCCATGCCGACTTGATCGTCTATATGTCGCGTTTGGCGCGCGAAGAGCTGGTGCATCATGAGCAAGTTCTGCGCATTATGAAAAAACGCAAAATAGAATTGAGGCCACTGTCGGCCGGGCGTTATGCATCGGCCTTACGCGCCGGCGTACGCAGCCATGAGCCGGTAAAGCTGGTGGATACCTTGGTGGTGGGGGCTTTTATCGAGGCGCGCAGTTGTGAGCGCTTTGCCAAGATCTACTCGCATCTGGATGAAGAACTCGGGAAGTTCTATTACGGCCTGCTCAAGTCGGAGGCACGGCATTATCAGCATTACCTGAAGTTCGCCTATCAGTTTGGTGAAGCAGCCGATGTGGAGAAGACCATCGTGCGGGTCAGAGCGATTGAGCAAGACCTTATTGCCAGCCCAGACACTGAGTTTCGTTTTCACAGTGGCGTGCCGTCGGGCTTCTAAAGCCCACTAAACCCTTCTAAACCGTATGTTTCAGCTGCAGGCGAATGCTTGCGGCTTGGTCGCACCTGAAAAAATGCTACAAAATGTTTTGAAATATAGCTGCCTAGGCAGTAATATCTCACGCATTCTCTGCCTAGGCAGCTTTTTAGGTGCGCAATGAGCAACCCAAACCAGCCATTATTTCCATTTTCTGTGATGGGCCTGTTGATCGGTCGTACGGCAATGTTGAAAGACCAGATACTGGACCGTCATTTGGAGCCCTATTCAGTCACGGCAGCGCAATTCAAAGTGCTGATCATGATTGCCCATTTTGGCGTCGATACCCCAGCTGAGCTGTGTCGCCAACTGTCCTTAGACAGCGGGGCAATGACCCGCATGCTCGATCGGTTGGAGCAGAAAGCACTGATTGTCCGTAGCCGTTGCGCGACTGACCGTCGCCAAGTGCGCCTGGCGCTGCCGGAGGAGGGTCAGGCGCTGGCCGATCTGCTACCGAAAATGGGTGCTGATGCGATGGATGAGTTGCTCGGCGTACTCACGCCAGAAGAGCATGCCTCGCTCGAGAGAATCCTCAAGAAAGTTCTTTTTAGTGCAGGAGACAGCATCACTATGCAACGTTTAGGTGACCAGCAATGAGTCGCGCAATCAAACAGCAATTTGCCATTGCACTGCTGGCACTCAACATCGCTGGCTGCGCCAGTTACTCGGGGCTTACCACGTCTGCGACGGGCATTGATGCCAATGAATTACAAGCGCAAAAGTCGTTCACGGATGTACAGGTGTCTGCTGTTGCCTGGCCTAAAAGTGACTGGTGGAAAAGTCTCGGTGATGCCCAGCTTAATGGCTTGATCGATGAGGCCCTGAAAGACAGCCCGGACCTGCAACTCGCCGAGGCCCGCGCCCATCAGGCCAGTGCAGCGGCCTATGCGGTTGACGCATCACGGATGCCGGAAATTAACGCCCAGGCCGGCGTAGAACGTGCGCGTTTGGCCCGGGATCAGGATCCATTGGGTGAAGGTGGGCGTTACAGCACCTTGCGCACCGCGGCTATCGACTTCAACTACAACTTCGATTTATGGGGCGGCCAGCGTGCAGCGTGGGAAGCCGCATTAGGTCAGGCACGCGCCGCCGAAGTTGATCAAAAAGCCGCGCAACTCACAGTTGCTGCCGATGTGGCGCGGGCTTACAACAACCTTGGTCAAGCTCATGCGGTACATGATCTGGCAGTTGAAGATCTTAAACGCACCTCGCAGATGGTCGACCTGAGCAAGCGGCGTATGGATGCAGGTATCGACAGTGTGTATCAGTACCAGCAATCCGAGAGTCTTGCCGCCAGCTCCAAAGAGCAACTGCTCGCCTCCGAAAAGGAGTTGCAAAGCGCCAAGATTGCCTTGGCTGTCTTGCTTGGCAAAGGTCCTGACCGCGGGCAGCAAATCGCCCGCCCAGCGATTTTGCAGGCCAGTGCGGTGGCGTTGCCAAGCCAACTGCCAGCTGAGTTATTAGGTCGACGGCCCGATATCGTTGCTGCACGCTGGAGAGTCGAAGCGGCCAGCAAAAACATTGATGCAAGCAAAACACGCTTTTATCCCAACCTTAACCTGAGTGCTTCAGGTGGGGTGCAATCGCTGCTGGGGGACGCCATGTTTGGCAACGCCAGCCGTTTTTTCTCCATAGCGCCAACGGTTTCCTTGCCGCTGTTTGATGGTGGCCGTCTGCGTGCTGACCTGGATGCACGCGATGCTGACTACGACCTTGCGGTCGCTCAGTACAACAAGAGCCTGGTACAGGCGCTGGGGCAGGTGAGTGACACAATCAATCAGCTGCGCTCGATTGATCAGCAGATCAGCGCGCAAACCCAGGCCGCACAGATTGCGCAGAACTCCTATGACACCGTCGCTGACCGTTATGGCTCGGGCATTGGTAATTATCTGGATGTATTGAGTATTGAGCAGCAATTGTTGGGCGCACAGCGCCAACTGGCCACGCTCAATGCCGAACAAATCAATTTGTCGATTCTGCTGATGGAGGCGCTCGGTGGTGGTTATCAGCCAGACACTGCAGCCCTCGACGCCGATTCGTCAAATGCGCACGCCACCGCGCCGCTCACTGAATAATTAAGGGTAATTTGTCATGGCCACAGACATTCATGCTGAATCTGCTGAAAACCAAAAAGTGACTGACGCGGGCAACAAGCGCAAGCGCAAAAAATGGCTGCTTATCGTCTTGCTTGCGGTTGTCCTCGGCGGCTTGGCGTTTTGGGGATGGTACGAGCTTTACGGGCGTTGGAATGAAAGCACTGACGATGCCTATGTAAACGGTAACGTTGTGGAGATTACTCCGCTGGTCACCGGCACTGTCGTTAGCATTGGTGCTGACGATGGCGACCTGGTACACGAAGGCCAAGTGCTGATCAACTTCGACCCAAGCGATACCTTGGTTGGGCTGCAAAGTGCTGAAGCCAACTTGGCCCGCACTGTGCGTCAGGTCCGTGGTTTGTACAGCAATGTTGATGCGATGCAGGCGCAGGTCCAAGCGCAGAAGGTAGCAGTGCAACAAGCCAAGAAAGATTTTCAGCGTCGGCAAAGCCTGGCTTCTGGTGGGGCGATTTCCCGCGAGGAGCTGTCACATTCGAATGATGCGCTGATATCCGCACAAAGTGCGCTGAATAACGCGCAACAACAGCTCAATAGCACCCGCGCGCTGGTCGATGACACCGTGATTGCGACACACCCGGATGTGCTCGCGGCCGCTGCTGATTTGCGTCAAGCCTATCTGAACAATGCACGCAGTGCCTTGATCGCACCCGTGACCGGTTACGTGGCCAAGCGCACGGTGCAACTAGGGCAGCGGGTTCAGCCGGGCACGCCGATGATGGCGGTAGTACCCCTGAATCAATTGTGGATTGACGCCAACTTCAAGGAAACCCAGTTAAACAAGATGCGTATTGGGCAAGCCGTAGAGATCAGCAGCGACCTATACGGTGACGATGTGACTTTTCACGGCACTGTAGACAGCCTCGGCGCCGGTACGGGTAGCGCCTTTGCATTGCTGCCTGCGCAAAATGCTACAGGCAACTGGATCAAGATCGTTCAGCGCGTGCCGGTGCGTATTCATATCAATCCTGATGAGTTGACTAAGCATCCACTGCGCATAGGTTTATCGACGGTAGTTGATGTCAATCTGCATGATCAAAGTGGCCCTGTACTGGCCCAGCAGCCGCCGGTTAAAGCGTCATACACCACCAATGTGTACAAGCAGCAATTGGCTGATGCCGAAGCCTTGATCAGCAAGTTGATTGAGGACAACAGCCCCAAAGACGCCAAGGCTACAGCAGCGCGTTAACTCTTTTGGCCCAGCGCCGTTATTTCGGGTTGGGCCAACCTTTGTCAAACCATCTGCGTATTAAGGAGTGGTGATGAGCTCTCAAGCTTCCTTCACGCCGCCCAGCTTGTTGCTTTGCACCATTGGTTTGTCGTTGGCGACCTTTATGCAGGTACTCGACACCACAATTGCTAACGTGGCGCTGCCGACCATCGCTGGCAACCTCGGGGTCAGTTCGGAGCAGGGCACTTGGGTCATTACCTCATTTGCCGTCAGTAACGCGATTGCCTTGCCGCTCACTGGCTGGTTAAGCCGCCGCTTCGGCGAGGTGAAATTATTTATCTGGGCCACGCTGCTGTTTGTGATTGCTTCATTTCTGTGTGGCATTTCCCGCTCGATGCCGGAGCTTATTGGTTTTCGGGTATTGCAGGGTTTGGTTGCCGGGCCTCTGTATCCAATGGCGCAAACCTTGTTGATTGCGGTGTATCCCCCCGCAAAACGGGGGTTGGCACTGGCATTGCTCGCGATGGTGACGGTGGTGGCGCCCATTGCCGGGCCAATTCTCGGTGGTTGGATCACCGACAGTTACAGTTGGCCATGGATCTTCTTTATCAACGTGCCGATTGGTTTGTTCGCCGCCTTTGTGGTCACTCAGCAAATGCGCAAGCGACCTGTTGTGATTAGCCATCAACCCATCGATTACATTGGTTTACTGACCCTGATTATTGGTGTCGCGGCGCTGCAGATCATTCTCGACAAAGGTAATGATCTGGACTGGTTTGAGTCGAGCTTTATCATCATTGGTGCGATTGTATCGGTGGTAGCGCTGACGGTATTTGTTATTTGGGAGCTAACCGACCGCCATCCGATCGTCAATTTACGCCTGTTTGCTCACCGCAACTTTACCTTCGGCACCATCGTTCTGGTCGGCGGTTATGCAGGGTTTTTCGGCATTAACCTGATTCTGCCGCAGTGGCTACAAACCCAGATGGGCTACACCGCAACCTGGGCTGGGTTGGCGGTAGCACCCATCGGTATTTTGCCGGTGCTGATGTCTCCGTTCGTAGGCACCTATGCGCACAAGTTTGACTTGCGGCTTCTTGCCGGCTTGGCGTTCCTGGCGATTGGTATGAGCTGCTTTATGCGGGCAGGCTTTAACTCTCAGGTTGATTTTCAGCATATCGCCTTGGTCCAGATGTTTATGGGCTTTGGTGTGGCGCTGTTCTTTATGCCAACGCTGAGTATCTTGTTGTCTGATTTGCCACCGGACCAGATCGCTGATGGCTCTGGCCTTGCCACGTTTTTACGGACGTTGGGCGGTAGTTTTGCTGCATCGCTGACGACGTGGATCTGGATACGGCGCTCGGAGGTGCACCACGCATATTTGAGTGAGCACATCAGCACTTATGACCCGATAACGCGTCAGGCGCTTGAACAGCTGGGTGGGGCGAACGTGGAGTCTTATGCTCAACTTGAGCGCACGCTCACCAGTCAAGCCTATATGATATCGACCGTAGACTATTTCACCCTGCTGGGCTGGATCTTTATGGGCTTGATATTACTGGTATGGCTGGCTAAGCCACCGTTTACAGCCAAGGCCGGACCAGAAGCGGCGGGGCACTGATCAAGGTCGCGAAATGACCGGGTGGGGACAAGGCTGGGCATGCGTCGTATTGTCCAGCCTTGTCTATGGGTAAACGCCATCCACTAATTCGTGAACATAAAAAAAGCCCCGAAGGGCTTTTTTATAAACGCGCTGGCTTAATTGCCGTCAATCGCGTCTTTGGTCTCGTCACCGGCTTCTTCTACCGCATCCGAGGCATTATCCATGGCGTTCTCGACTTTCTCGCCAGTTGTTGGCTCATTGCCAATCGCTTCGTTGGTTTTTTGCTTGATGGCAGAGCCAGCCTCTTCGGTGGCATCACCCATCGACTCGGCTGCTTCTGAAACAGACTCCTTGGCGGACTCCATCTTATCTTCCGGGGTTTTTTCGCAAGCAGACAAAGCAAGCATCGAGGCAAGAATCAGGGCATAGGTTAATGGCTTTTGCACAGTGAAGTACTCCTTGTAAGTATCGTTGTTGCCGGGTTTCCCCTAAGCATGACCCTTTGAACACGCAAATAAGACATTAGTTCAGTCCTGAAAAATATGACTGTGTATAAGTGATTGGTAAATGGTGCTTTTGTTGAAAAGCATCGCGCCAGCGTCTTGCGATACAACGTACTTAATGCAGTGCAGGCGTTATCATGCTGGCTTTTGCATTTGGGCTTGAGGCTGAGTAAATGAGTGATGGGGATATCATGCAGAGGGCGCAGCGCTTTTTAAGCGCATTGCGCCATTGCCAAGTGTTGGGCTTGTACGTGTATGAAGCCGCACCCGAAGGTTTGACCCTCTGCTTGCCTTATAGCGAGCAGATTGTCGGCAATCCCGAGACTGGAGTGATCCACGGTGGCGCTATTACTACGCTGATGGACACCACGTGCGGCATCTCTACTGTCTGTGTGCTGCCGGAGTTCGAGATTTGCCCGACCCTCGATCTACGTATCGACTATATGCATCCCGCTGAGCCGCATAAGGATGTATATGGTTATGCGGAGTGCTATCGGGTTACGCCGAATATTATTTTTACCCGCGGCTACGCCTATCAGGATGACCCCAAGGAGCCGATTGCCCATGTCGTTGGCACCTTTATGCGCATGGGTAAAGCGGCGCAGGGCGCTGCAAACCTGAAGAAAGACATTCAGGGTACGGCTATATGAATACGCTCGACCTCAATCAATGTGTGCGCGAGGCGCATCAGAGCAATGACTACGATACCCTGATCGGCTTGTTTCCTTACGCCAAATTGCTCGGCATAGAGTGCCTGCGGATGGGCGACGACCTGGTGTTTAGATTACCTGCGAATAAAGACAACATCGGCAATCCGGTATTACCTGCGATTCATGGTGGCGTGATCGCCGGGTTTATGGAGCATTCGGCGATGTTGCACTTGCTGATGTTCATGGAGATTCCACATTTACCCAAAATCATCGACTTCTCGATAGATTACCTGCGCGCAGGTCATTATCGTGACACCTTTGTTCGCTGCCAGGTTTGGCGTCAGGGGCGTCGCGTCGCCAATGTCGCCATTACTGCGTGGCAAACCAATCAGGCCGAGCCTATTGCGACTGCTCGGGCGCACTTTAAGGTGGACGAGCCGTAACCCTCGGTTCTCAGGCATTCTGTTTAAGGAAGTTGCATGGATTCGCTGTTGATCCTCGGTGGCCTACTGCTGATTTTGGCCGGGCTGGTCTGGTTAGTGATGCGTGCCTTTGGCACCAGTTTGTTGTGGGGTTGGGCCAGTTTGCTGCCGCCATTGACGCTGGGTTATCTGTTCCGTCACTGGAAATCAGCGAGGCAGCCAGTGGGTCTCTGTGCGCTGGGTGTGATCCCCTTGGTTGTGGGTCTTACTATGCTTGCCAGTCATGATGGACAACGCTTGGCAGATATCCTTAGCCTGAAATGGCTGAAACCAGAAATCTCAGCTCCTGCGGCGCTTAACTTTGCATTGAACGGTGAGCTCAACGGCCAGCCATTCAACCCGCAACAGGGTGAATTGATGGATGGCGTACTTACCTTGCGCGAAGGACAAGACTTCTTTGCCCGTCGCGAAGTGGTTATTCGCTTGCCTGAGCGCAGCACTGGCGCGGTCAATCTCGATGTGTTGCCAACCGATACCGGCCCCTTGCCGGAAATTGAAATCAGTTGGTTGCTGCCTGAGCAGGAGTTGCCTGAAGCCCGCCGTGTGCGCCATGGCTATACCTTGCACTTAGCGCTAACGCCCTTGGCGCCGAACAAATTAGTCGGTGACTTCCACTTGGTCCTACCGCCGCAGTTCAAGACAACCTTAAGTGGCAAGGTTGAACTGTTCAGCAATGGCTTAAGGTACGTTGATGGCAAGGTTGATCGGCGTATTGATTCGCGCGATACCCTGGAGTTTGTGATCGAGGATTACTTACAGCGTCGCTTTGCCACGCGTGAGGTGCAGTTAAGCCCCTTGCCAGTTATTGCAGTTTCCTCCAGTACACTTGATTTCAGTGTCGAGGCACTTATCAATGGCTTGCCGCAGCAGGTCCCTTTGCAACTGGTGAAGTCGCCCAGCGGCGGCTGGAGCGTCAAAGGTGATCGCTACGCCAGGCTGGCAAAACACACCCAGGCACCAGTGGTAGCCGCACCTGCCGAGCCGGCTAAAGCGTCGGTGGCAGAGGTCGCCACGCGGCAGGTTGATCGCCGCGCAGGTTTCTCGCTTCAGGCTTTGTTGGGTAACCCGCAGCGCTATCAGGGGTTGACCATGCACGCTGTAACCTTACGTGGCAGCCAGATAGAAGGGCGGTTCCGGCAGATCGATAATACCGGCAGGATTGTGTTGCGTCAGGTCAGAAACGGCGCAGGGGAGGCAAGCTTTACCCTTGATCCCGAACAGGTCAAAACCCTTGAGTTGCTTGAGCCATAAGCTAAAAAATGCCTTTGAATTGTACTAAGCACTTGAAATGTCAGTGTATGGCCCCATTTGATGACTACCGCCTATAAAAGGCTTAGCCAACAAATGTGGAGTTAAACGACCATGAGTGTGGAAACTCAAAAAGAAACCCTGGGCTTCCAGACAGAGGTGAAGCAGCTGCTTCACCTGATGATCCATTCGCTGTATTCGAACAAGGAAATCTTCCTCCGGGAATTGATCTCCAATGCCTCGGATGCTGTCGACAAGCTGCGCTTTGAAGCGCTGGCCAAGCCTGAGTTGCTGGAAGGTGGCGCAGAGCTGAAAATTCAGGTGAGCTTCGACAAGGAAGCTAAAACCGTCACTCTTGAAGATAACGGTATCGGCATGAGCCGCGATGAAGCCATCGCGCACCTCGGTACTATCGCCAAGTCGGGCACCTCAGATTTTCTTAAGAACATGACCGGCGACCAGAAAAAAGACTCGCATCTTATCGGTCAGTTCGGCGTTGGCTTCTACTCGGCATTTATCGTGGCCGACAAAGTCGAAGTATTTACCCGTCGTGCCGGCCTTGCTGCAAGCGAAGGCGTGCATTGGTCATCGAAGGGCGAGGGTGATTTCGAAGTCGCCACTGTCGACAAAGCCGAGCGTGGTACACGTATCGTTCTGCACCTTAAAGACGGTGAAGAAGAATTTGCCGATGGCTGGCGCTTGCGCAACATCATCAAGAAATATTCTGATCACATTGCTTTGCCCATCGAGCTTCCAAAAGAGGCCGCGAATGAGGCCCAAGAGCAGCCAGCTGAGCAAGAGTGGGAAACCGTCAACCGCGCCAGTGCGTTGTGGACCCGTCCACGCAGCGACGTGAAGGACGAGGAATACCAAGAGTTCTATAAACACGTCGGTCACGACTTCGAGAACCCGCTAAGTTGGAGCCACAACAAGGTCGAAGGCAAGCTGGAGTACACCTCGCTGTTGTATGTACCCGGTCGCGCTCCTTTTGATCTGTACCAGCGTGAAGCACCACGAGGCTTGAAGCTCTATGTGCAGCGCGTGTTCATCATGGATCAGGCAGATGAGTTCCTGCCGTTGTACCTGCGTTTCATTAAGGGTGTGGTGGATTCCAACGATCTGTCACTGAATATCTCCCGTGAGATCCTGCAGAAAGACCCGGTTATCGACTCAATGAAGTCGGCGCTGACCAAGCGCGTTCTGGACATGCTGGAGAAGCTGGCGAAGAACGATGCTGAGCAGTACAAAACCTTCTGGAAAAATTTTGGCCAAGTGCTAAAAGAAGGCCCGGCTGAAGATTTCGCCAATAAAGATAAAGTTGCAGGCTTGTTGCGTTTTGCCTCAACCACTGGCACTGAAGGCGAGCAAGAAGTTGGTTTGGCTGACTACATTGCGCGCATGAAGGAAGGTCAGGACAAGATCTACTATCTGTCTGGCGAATCTTATGCGCAGGTTAAGAACAGCCCGCACCTTGAAGTCTTCCGTAAGAAAGGCATTGAAGTGCTGTTGCTCACCGATCGTATCGATGAGTGGCTGATGAGCTACCTGACCGAGTTTGACGGTAAGTCGTTTGTTGACGTTGCCCGTGGCGATCTTGACCTTGGCAAGCTTGATTCTGATGAAGACAAGAAGGCTCAGGAAGAAGTCGCCAAGGCCAAAGAAGGCTTGGCTGAGCGTTTGAAGGCTGCTCTGGGCGAGCAGGTCGCGGAGGTGCGGGTGTCCCATCGCCTGACGGACTCTCCAGCGATTCTGGCGATTGGTGAGCAGGACCTGGGCATGCAAATGCGCCAGATTCTTGAAGCCAGCGGCCAGAAAGTGCCAGAGTCCAAGCCTATCTTTGAATTCAACCCAGCGCATCCGCTGATTGAACGCCTGGATGCAGAACAGGATGAGGACCGTTTCGGCGATCTGACGCACATCCTCTTCGATCAGGCCGCGCTTGCGGCGGGTGACAGCCTGAAGGATCCTGCCGCTTATGTGCAGCGTCTGAACAAGCTGCTGGTTGAGATGTCAGCTTAATACGTGCAACGAAAAAGCCCGCAAATTGCGGGCTTTTTTGTATCTTTCAGTCCTCAACGAGGGAGTGCAGACATGAGCAATATCAAGGTTCAACCTATCGCATACGAGATCGATGGCGTGCAGTTCGAAGGCCAGCTGGTGTTCAACAGCGCAATCAAGGCAGCACGTCCTGCATTGTTGATGGCGCCGAATTGGATGGGTGTGACAGAGGGTGCAGTTGAGATCGCGCGCAAAGTTGCCGGCGATGACTACGTGGTATTTGTGGCTGACCTTTATGGCAAAACCGTGCGCCCGACCAACGCCGATGAAGCAGGCGCTGCAATGATGCCGCTCAAGGATGATCGGGGCTTGCTGCGCAAGCGCATGCAGGGGTCGCTGAAAACCTTGTTGGCTCAGGGTGACAAGGTTGCACTGGATCAGTCCAAACAGGCGACTTTTGGTTTCTGTTTCGGCGGTTGTTGCGCGCTTGAGCTGGCGCGTGACGGTGCGCCGCTGCGCGCAGCAGTGTCATTTCACGGCACGCTGGACACACCAACCCCTGCTGATGCGAAAAACATCAAAGGCTCAGTATTGGTCCTTGATGGCGCCGCTGATCCGCTGGTGCCGCGTGAGCAACTGGCCGAATTTACCAAGGAAATGACCGCGGCCAAGGTCGATTGGCAGTTGGTGACCTACGGCGGCGCTGTGCATTCATTCACCGATCCGCACGCCAATATGCCCGGCACAGCACAGTACGACGAAAAAACTGCAGCCCGTGCATTTACCGCAATGCGCAACCTGCTTGACGAACGCTTTGCTGGCTAAGCGCGCCAACTGAGCACAAAAAAACGCAGCCGAATGGCTGCGTTTTTTGTTGTTCGGCGTTAATTGATTTAGGCGGCCTGTAGCGGCTTCGTTGCTGCTCGGTGAACCTTGGAGCCCCAGCCACCGTAGAAAACGATATACAGGTAGCAGACCATTGGCACCGCGAATGAGGTGAGCAAGCCAATGTTGTCGGCGAAGAAGCCCTGGATCAAGGGTACGATCGCGCCCCCGACTATCGCCATGCACAGCAGGCCGGAGCCTTTACTGGTTTGCTTGCCCAACCCCTCAAGTGCCAGTGAGAAGATGGTCGGGAACATAATGGAATTGAACAGGCCCATCATAATCAAGGCCCACATCGCAATATGACCGCCCATGCTAATGGCGCTGGCTATCAGCAAGGTGTTAACCACTGCATTGAAGGCCAGCATATGACCCGGCTTGATGCGTTGCATCAGCGCGCTGCCGATGAAGCGTCCGATCATTGCACCGCTCCAATAGATGGCCAGGTATTTACCGGCGACATGGCTGGAAAGCCCGGCAATATCAGGTTGCCCCATCAGGCTCACCAAGTAGCTGCCGATAGACACTTCAGCGCCAACGTAGGCGAAAATACCGATCACGCCCAATACCAAATGACGATGGGCAAATATCGAAGCGCTCCCGCCGGAGCCATCGTCTGCGGCTTGGTGAGTAATGGTTGGCAAGCGAAATAAGGCGATAACAACCGCAATGGCACCGAGCAACGCCGCCAAGACCAGATAAGGCACTTTCACCGAGTCAGCGGCTGAATTGCTGTCGCCAATCTGTGAGGCAGCGCCCACGCCGATTGCCAGAATGGTTACCGAGCCAACCAGTGGGCCAACAGTGGTGCCCAGGGCGTTGAACGCCTGGGTCAGATTAAGCCGACTGGCTGCTGTAGCAGGGTCGCCGAGCACGTTGACATAAGGGTTTGCCGCCACCTGCAACAGCGTTATCCCGGATGCCAGAATAAACAGTGCACCAAGGAAAAATGGGTAAGAGTGCGCAGACGCCGCCGGGTAGAACAGTGTGCAGCCGATCCCGGCGATCAATAAGCCAGCAATAATCCCGCTCTTGTAGCCGATGCGCTCAACCAGACGGCCCGCCGGAAATGACATGATGAAGTAAGCAGTAAAGAAGCTGAACTGAATCATCGAAGCTTGCACGTATGTCAGCGTGAACACAGCCTTCAGGTGCGGCACCAGGATATCGTTGAGCGAGGTAATAAGCCCCCACATAAAGAACAACGAGGTCAGGACGATCAGGGCACGGGTGTGCTTAACCGGCTTGTGATGCATAACGACTCCAATTAGAACGCCACATTCACGCGCGGCAGTGGGCGGCGATTCTACCTGTAGTTTCTATGATAGCGCTAACCATCAGCGGCATTTACTCGCGAATGGGGCGTCAGTGGGGCAGTTCTATGCGCTCGGTTTCGCCTGGCACACGCGGCCAGTCTTGCGCCATCCACGCCTGCCTCGCCTGGTCAATCAACTGCGAGTCAGTGGAAACGAAGTTCCAGTTGATGCGTCTTGGGCCAAGTGGCTCACCGCCAATAATCACCAAATGACATTCTGTGCACGCCAGCAATGTCAGTTCTTCGGCTTCCGGCAGTACTGTCAATGCGCGGGCGGTCAGGTCGTGGCAGCCAAGCTGGGCTTCACCTTCAAGCAGATAAATGGCTCGCTCGGGATGTTCACTGGGAATTGCCAGGCTGGCACCTGCGACCAGTCTGATTTCGGCATACAGGGTTGGCGATTTGACCGGAACCGGTGACTCCAGGCAGAAGCCAGTGCCGGCGATCATGCATATCTTCACGCCCATGCTGTCACTGCGCGGCAATGCCTGCGCAGGATGATGACGGTAAGACGGTTCATCGAGCTGATTGATTTCAGGCAGCGCCAGCCAGACTTGCAGGCCATGCAGGTTTGAACCTGACTTGAGCAAGGCCGCCGGGGTTCTTTCAACATGGGCAATTTGTTTGCCCGCGGTCATCCAGCTGACATCACCAGCAAGCACCAGTTGATCAGAGCCTATGCTGTCTTTATGTTGCAACTGACCCTCAAACAAGTACGTGAGTGTCGACAGGCCAATGTGCGGGTGCTGATTGATGTTCATCCCCTTGCCGGCAGGGTAGTTGTGCTCAAGCATGTGGTCGAAGAATACGAAAGGACCTACGCTGCGGCATTTGGCCGAGGGCAGGGGACGCAAGATGGGCTGGCCGGAAATATCTTCTTGGCGCGGCTTAATGATTTTCAGTTCACTCACAAACAGGTTCTCCTGATGTCATGCTCGACATCTGCTCAAGCGGGGCTGAAAAAGACCACAGCCAGACTGTGTTCTTGTAACAATGTAGTGAATCAGTCGGCTGAACTCATTACGGCTAAATCGACTCTATGTAAATCACGTTATCGGGAGTATTTGAGTTTGTCATTATTTCGTCTGGGTTTAGCTCTACTAGTCGCCGCGACCACTGCAAGCGCTGTGGAGGCGCGAGAATACCGCTACAGCGACGCGCACCTGCATTTTGTAGATTTCTTCCAGGAAAGCGCAGGCCTTGATGAACTGGTTGCCAACATGGCCAAAGCGAATATTGATCATGTGATGCTTTCAGGTATCCCGGTAGCGAAGAAATGGCACGAAAACGAACCCAAGCGGCCTCGTTACTATGCCGGTGACGATGCCAATGCCTATTGGTACAGCGCCACAGACACCTTGATCGCCCATGCCTATAACAAGCTACCCGCTGAACAACGCCGGCGTTTTCATCCGTTTCTCTCGGGCTTTAACCCGAATGATAAAAATGCCGATGCGTTAGTGCGCAAAACCCTCGAGCTAGACCCCGGTTTATGGCAAGGCATAGGCGAGATCTTTACCCGCCATGATGACCTCACTGCATTAATTGAAGGTGACACGCCGCGCGCCAATAACGAGGCGCTGGCGCGGATTTATCACTTGGCCGCCGAGTACGATCTACCGGTGATGCTGCACTCCAACATCACTTCCAAGCGTGAGCGTAATCCGCTGTACCTGCAGGAAGTCGAAGACCCATTGCGCAATCATCCAAGCGTGCGCTTTATCTGGGCGCATGCCGGGACCAGCATGGAGATTCACCGGCATCAGACCAAGCTGAAGTTTCTCTTGCCGACCCTTGAACGGATGCTGAAAACCTACCCCAATTTGTATATCGATCTGTCCTGGACGGTGTTACATCCTTATCTACTGGATAAAGATGGAAACCCGGACCCTGAGTGGGTCAAGTTGGTCAGCAGCTATCCCGCGCGTTTTATGTTGGGGTCCGATGTGGTCGGTCGCTTTGACAGCCTTGAAAGCTACATGAGCGACTTTGCGCCGTTTCTGGATGCCTTGCCCGAAGATGTTGCGCAAAAGGTCGCCCGCGACAACTTCCTCTCCGTGTTACCGCGCAAGGTCCAAGCTGAGCTGAAGGAGCAGGAGGCCAGTGCTGAGTAATTGACCGGTTTGAACCTTGTGTCTTTCAAGCCGGATAAAACTGTAGGGCTCGGCTTGTTTTGTCATTGTCCTGTCATGCTGGTGTCATACGCTCGCGCCATCGAAACGAAGGAGCGCGACATGTATTCCACCCGCATTGGTGCTGTTGTAGCACTCACAGTGATGGCAAGTTTGGTCCAGGCAGAGGTACGCGTTGAAGGGCCGGTTGAGTACGGCGTGTTTGCCACTCAATACAAGGACTTCAAGCCGGGCGAGCGCGTGCTGACACGCAGCAATCAGGAAATTGAAATAACTGACAGCGTACCCGCCAAGCTGGGTACCAAATTTGGCATGCGTTATAAGTTGGCGGGCAAAGCAGCAGAGAGCGAACCGTTGACGCTTCTGTATCTGACCCCTGGTGTGCAAAGCCCTGACGGCAAGCGTCACGACAAATTTGTGGTGACGCAAAAGATGGTGCCTGGCGCACCGATGGACACCATGGCCTTTGAGTTCACCGAACCCTATGAAATCGTTCCGGGTCAGTGGCAGTTTCTTGTCTTCCAAGGTGACCGCAAGCTCGCCGAGCAGACGTTCACCGTACGCTAAGTAAATCGCAGTCAGTAAAAAGGGAGCCCTTGGGCTCCCTTTTTATTTTTGCAGGCTATGCAAGCTACTGCTTACTTGCCCGTCCAGCGTTTCATCACCAGGGTTGCATTGGTGCCACCGAAACCGAAGCTGTTGCTCATCACAGTGTTGACCTGAGCGTTTTCTTGGGTCTTCAGCAGAATTGGCATATCTGCAACTTCAGGGTCCAGTTCATCAATATTCGCTGAGCCGGCGATGAAGTTACCCTCCATCATCAGCATGCAGTAGATGGCTTCTTGTACGCCAGCGGCGCCCAAGGAGTGACCCGAGAGGCTTTTGGTCGAGCTGATCGCCGGGGCTTTATCGGCAAAGACTTCACGCACACCACGCATTTCAGCAACGTCGCCAACAGGTGTCGAAGTGCCGTGGGTGTTGAGGTAGTCGATCGGGTCTTCAACCGTCGACAGCGCCAGCTTCATGCAGCGAATGGCACCTTCACCGCTGGGTGCGACCATGTCGTAGCCGTCAGACGTTGCGCCATAACCAATGACTTCAGCGTAGATTTTAGCGCCACGGGCGAGGGCGTGTTCCAGTTCTTCAACCACAACCATGCCACCACCACCTGCGATGACGAAGCCGTCACGTTTGGCGTCGTATGCACGGGAGGCCTTTTCCGGCGAGTCGTTGTATTGCGTCGACAGCGCGCCCATTGCATCAAACAGGCAGCTCTGGCTGTAGTGCTCTTCTTCACCACCGCCGGCAAAAACCACGTCTTGCTTGCCGAGTTGGATCTGCTCCATGGCTTGACCAATGCAGTGAGCACTGGTGGCGCATGCAGAGGAGATCGAGAAGTTAACGCCCTTGATCTTGAATGGGGTCGCCAGGCAAGCCGATACGGTACTGCCCATGGTACGGGTCACACGGTACGGCCCAATACGTTTGACGCCTTTTTCGCGCAGGGTGTCGATGGCTTCCATCTGGTTGACGGTAGAGGCGCCACCAGAGCCGGCGATCAGACCGGTGCGTGGGTTGGAAACCTGATCTTCAGTCAGGCCAGAGTCTTTGATCGCTTCCGCCATGGACAAGTAAGCGTAGGCCGCCGCATCACCCATAAAACGGATGAGTTTGCGGTCGATCAGTTCTTCAAGATTCAGATCAATCGAGCCGGAAACATGGCTGCGCAAGCCCATTTCAGCGTACTGCGGATTGAAGCGAATGCCAGAACGACCCGCGCGCAGGTTGGCGGAGACTGTTTCTTTGTCATTGCCTAGGCAAGAAACGATGCCGAGGCCGGTAATTACGACGCGACGCATGGAAAAATCCTTTAGAAACTGTCGGTGGAGGTGAACAGGCCAACGCGCAAGCCTTCGGCACTGTAAATCTCGCGGCCATCAACGCTAACCGTGCCATCTGCGATAGCCAGAATCAGCGAGCGAGTGATGGTGCGCTTAATATGGATGTTGTAAGTGACCTTTTTTGCAGTGGGTAATACTTGGCCGAAGAACTTAACTTCGCCAGAACCCAGTGCACGGCCGCGGCCAGGATTTCCTTGCCAGCCCAAGTAAAAGCCAACCAATTGCCACATGGCATCCAAGCCCAAGCAGCCAGGCATGACCGGGTCGCCTTCAAAGTGACACGCGAAGAACCACAGGTCCGGGTTGATATCGAGTTCTGCGACAATCTCGCCCTTGCCGTACTTACCGCCTACTTCACTGATATGAACGATGCGGTCCATCATTAGCATGTTAGGGGCGGGCAGTTGCGCATTACCCTCGCCGAACAGTTCGCCGCGGCTGCAGCTCAACAGGTCTTCGTAGGTAAAGGCGTTTTGTTTGGTCATGCGAGCTCCTCAATAATCCCATGCTACATGGCTGGGCAAGTCGTCAAGGCTGGTTGCGCGACAGGTCGCGGTCAGCTTTCATACACAAATAGACTGTTGCGTTGCCATGAAAGTCACAGCTTACAGTGTACAGTTGTACTCTGCATGTCAATTGTAGCGTAAAGCTGTGGCGTAAAGCTGTAACTTAAAAGCACATTTTAGTTGCTTGTGGCGGATTCGCCTCTAGCACTTTAGTCACTTCTAACCGTGCAATTCTGTATCCGTTAAACCCTTACTTGTTGGAAGCCTGTGGTGCTCAATCGTTCACTTGCAATCTGTGCGCCGTGTCGTCTGCAAATTCAAACTAGCAGATTTACCAGCGGTTTTATGCACCGCTTTTTAGTTAAGGTCGACAAACTGTCACGGCATACTGCTATATGTCACGGGTATTGCCCGGTGGGTGGCCCTTTGCAGGTTGAATTATGGGCTTTTGGCCAGCGCTTGCAGTATGACTCTAGCCTGTTTGGGCTAGCCGATGAGCCTTGGGCCCGTATAATGCGTTCAGAATGCCAGTATAAATGGCGCACAACGGATTTTTTATGACAGAGCAACAACCTATCGCCGTCCTGGGTGGCGGCAGCTTCGGCACCGCAATCGCCAACCTTCTGGCTGAAAATGGTCAGCGGGTTTTGCATTGGATGCGTGACGAGACTCAGGTCGAAGCAATAGTAGCGACACGGGAAAACCCGCGTTATCTCAAAGGCATAAAAATTCATCCTGGTGTTGAGCCGATCAGTGATTTGCCCGCCACGCTTGAGCGCTGTGAGTTGATTTTTGTCGCCTTGCCTTCAAGCGCCTTGCGTCAGGTACTGCAGCCGGTGGCTCAGATACTTGCCGGTAAAATGCTGGTCAGCACGACCAAGGGCATTGAAGCCAAGAGCTTCAAGCTGATGAGTCAGATCGTTGAAGAAATTGCCCCAAAAGCGCGCATTGGCGTTATTTCAGGGCCAAACCTGGCTAAAGAAATCGCAGCAGGCGCTTTAACTGCGACCGTGGTTGCCAGTGAAGACGACGCTTTGTGTCAGCGGGTACAAGAGGTGCTGCACGGTAAAACCTTTCGCGTTTATGCCAGTAACGACCGCTTCGGGGTTGAACTGGGTGGTGCTTTGAAGAACGTATACGCGATCATTGCCGGGATGGCGGCAGCAATGGACATGGGTGAAAACACCAAAAGCATGCTGATCACCCGTGCTTTGGCGGAGATGACCCGTTTTGCTGTGCAGCTGGGCGCAAATCCCATGACCTTTCTTGGCTTGGCTGGCGTTGGCGACTTGATCGTTACCTGTTCTTCACCGAAGAGCCGCAACTATCAGGTCGGTTTTGCATTAGGTGAAGGCCTCGGTTTGGAGGATGCCGTGGCACGCTTGGGCGAAGTCGCCGAAGGCGTCAATACGATTAAGGTACTCAAAGCGAAAGCGGATGAGATGGAGGTGTACATGCCTCTGGTTAACGGTTTATACGCGATATTGTTTGGCGGCCGAACCTTGGCTCAAGTGATTGACAAGTTGATGCAAGCCGAACCCAAAACTGACGTCGATTTTATTTCCACCACTGGCTTTTGAGGCAGGCTTTTTGCGCCTGCATTGATACGCTTCAGGGAGAGACACATGGCTGAAAAAGATACCCTCATCGAGCGCGAGTCATTGCTGCTTCGAGTCTTGTGGATGGTGCTGTTCAGTATCATCTGGCAAGCCGCTGTGCTGTTGTTGGGTGTGGCGGTCGTCGTGCAGTTGGTGTACCGCCTGGTTTACGATGCGCCGAACAAAACCTTGCTTTCATTCGGTGACAGCCTGAGCCAGTACCTGGCCCAAATCGGCCGCTTCGGTACGTTCAATACCGACGCCAAGCCTTGGCCATTCTCCGACTGGCCAACGCCACAAGCACCTCAAGGCGAGGCCCCTCATTCGGTACCACCGGCACCACACCCGGTGCGTGACGAAGAACCTAAACTATGAGCCTTGGCTGATGCGACTTTGGTTACTACGCCACGGCGAGGCGCAGCCAAATGCTGCCAGTGATGCTGTGCGGGCATTGACTTCGCGTGGGCAGGATCAGGTTCGCAAGGCCGCTTTGCAGCTTGAAGGGCGGCCAATTCATCAGATCATTGCCAGCCCTTACTTGCGTACGCAGCAGACCGCAGCGCTGGTCGCTGAAGTGCTTGGCTATCGCTCCCCGATCATCACGGCACCCTGGTTAACGCCTGACAGTCAGTCACGCAATGTGATTCGCCAGCTGGATAAGTTCGCAGATGATGAAGTCTTGTTGGTCACTCACCAACCGCTGGTGGGTGATTTGGCGGGGCTGCTGGTGCATGGCCATAGAGAACAGCCGCTGCCGATGATGCCGGCCAGTCTGGCGGAGCTTGAGGGGCTGATGGTGGCGGCCGGATCCATGGATTTACTGGCTGTGGTGCATGCCCATCACTAACTGAAATAACACTACACAACGAAACATTTCTTCTCTTGCGGGATGCCTTTGGGCATGAAATAGTCAAACCAAGCAATTGCTTGGTTTGGCCCCGAAAACAATAACAAGGGAAGAAACTTCATGGCTGATGCGATTCGTTTACCGCTCGACGCGTTCTACCACCGCGAAGCGCTGCACCCCGATAAGCGCTACCTGGTTCAGCCGCTGCCGGATGGCAGCATCGAGTCGTTAAGCTGGGCAGAGGCCGGCGAACAAGCGCGCCGGGCAGCGCATTGGCTACGCGCCCGAGAGTTGCCGCCCGGCAGTCATATCGCAATCATTTCAAAAAACTGTGCGCATTGGATAATCAGTGATCTGGCCATCTGGATGGCGGGTCATGTTTCTGTGCCGCTGTATCCCAATCTGACGGCTGAATCGATTGGCCATGTGCTTGAGCATTCTGAGTCGGTGCTGGCCTTTATTGGCAAGCTGGATAACTGGCCGGGTATGGCGCCGGGTATCCCAGAATCTGTGCCTACCGTGGCAATGCCGCTGCACCCTGAAGGGCGCTTTGATTTTAGCTGGAGTGACTTGCAAGGTTGCTCGCCGATACAGGACAGCCCGAGCCCAGCACCCAATCAGTTGGCCACCATCATTTACACCTCGGGCACCACCGGCTTGCCGAAAGGGGTGATGCATAACTTCAGTAATTTCGGATTTGCGGCGAGCAATGCCCGCGCCTTATTTAGCGTGACTGAGAATGATCGGCTGCTGTCGTATTTGCCGCTGTGCCATGTTGCCGAGCGTATGTTTATTGAGATGTCGTCTTTCTATGGCGGCCCGACGGTATTCTTCGCCGACAGTCTCGACACCTTTCTGGAGGATCTGAAGCGGGCGCGGCCCACGGTTTTCTTTGCCGTGCCACGTATCTGGACCAAGTTCCAGATGGGGGTATACAGCAAGATGCCAGCCGAGAAGCTCGACTTCTTGCTGAAGGTGCCGATTCTCGGTTCGATTGTCGGCAAGAAGGTGCTGGCGGGGCTTGGCCTGGATGCTATTCGTTTTGCCCTGTCGGGTGCGGCACCTGTGCCCGAAGCGCTGCTTAAGTGGTATCAGCGTATGGGCCTGGATGTGCTTGAGGTGTATGGCATGACGGAGAACTGCGGGTATTCCCACGTCTGTCGTCCGGGTAAGTTCAAAAAAGGTTGGATCGGTCAGAACAGCACCGGAGTCGAGGCACGCATTGCCGAAGATGGCGAGTTGCAGGTGCGCAGTGGCGCAACCATGCAAGGCTATTTCAAAGACCCGGCTAAAACCGCTGAAACCATTACGGCCGACGGCTTTTTGCGCACCGGTGATAAAGGTGAGCAGGATGCCGAGGGTAATTTGCGCCTTACGGGGCGGATCAAAGAAATTTTCAAGACCAGCAAAGGCAAGTATGTTGCCCCTTCGCCAATTGAAAACCGTTTGGCTGTGCATTCGCGTATCGAGCAAGTTTGCGTGGTTGGCGATGGCATGACCCAACCGCTGGCGCTCTGTGTATTGTCTGAAATTGGCCGTCAGGAAGCATCTAACAGCAACCGTGGCGAGCTTGAAAGCAGCTTGATAAAGCTGTTGGAGGAGGTCAATGCGCGGCTCGATCACCACGAGCGTCTGCAAGGCCTAGTGTTGGTAAAGGATGCATGGTCAATCGAAAATGGTTTTTTGACCCCGACCCTGAAAATCAAGCGCAACGTGGTCGAGGATGTGTACGCCAGTCGTTTTTCGGCCTGGAGCGACAGTCGCCAGCCATTGGTTTGGCACGATTAAAACCCTGAGAGCCACACTCGCTGAGTGAGGCAACCTGATTAAAAAGGAAGCTGTATGAGCCTGTGGCGCCAAACACCCGACCTCAATGCATTGAACGCATCGTTGAAAAACACCATCGGAGAACAGTTGGATATCCGCTTCGAGTCATTTGACGACGAGTCGATTACCGCGAGCATGGTTGTTGATTCGCGCACCCATCAGCCGTATGGACTGTTGCATGGTGGCGCTTCGGTGGTGCTCGCCGAAACACTGGGCTCAACCGCGAGTTACCAGTGTATCGACCCAGACAAATTTTACTGCGTAGGGCTGGAGGTCAATGCCAACCATCTGCGGGGTGTGCGCAGTGGGCGCGTGACTGCCGTGGCGCGCGCCGTGCACCTCGGCCGCACCACCCATGTCTGGGACATCCGTCTGAGCACTGAAGACGGCAAGACCAGTTGTATCTCACGCCTGACCGTGGCGGTTGTTGCCCATGGTGGAGACATGCCTAAGTTCTAAAACCTGCGGTTAATCGCAGGCTGTAGAGAAAAGTTTGATGCTGGGCGAGCGGGGCGGTCAGGTTCTCAGTTGAGCTATCCTGTGATGCCCGCTGCAATTTTGTCCAAGATTCGGCCGCTGCGAAGCGGTAGAGTAGTGGCCATGGAACAGACCCAGCACATCATCAGTGGCTTACCCGGCGTACGGTTGATCAACGCCGAGTACCACAACTTTGCCTTTCCCCGGCACTTTCATCTCGAATATCACATCGGTTTACTGTTGCGCGGGCAACACCGCTATGTGTGCCAAGGTGAGCGCCAACAGGCAACAGTGGGCGATGTATTGTTGATGGCACCCGAGCAAATTCATGATGGCGCAAGCCTGACTGGAGAAGGCTACCGTATACGGGTGCTGGCCCTTGACCCACAGCGTATTGAACAGACCAGTCGTAGTTTGACTGATGAGCGCCATGGCACGCCGCGTCTGACCAGTTCATCTGTGCGTAATGAGCAACTGCAGCGGCAGCTGGGCAGCCTGCATGCTTCGTTAGTCAATGGTGACTCTATCCTGGCGCAGGAAAGCTACCTGCTGACTATGTTAGCGACGCTGTTGGATGTGGGCTCCAGTTTGCGGATCAACGACACTGACCCAGGGTTCGACCTGCGCACTTGGGCGCATTTGCGGGAGTGGCTCGAATCGCGGCTTGATCAGCCACCGTCACTCGAAGAAGTGGCCGCTTTTTGTGAGCTGAGCCCGTGGCAAACCCTGCGCAGGTTCAGGCGTCAGTGTGGTTTGCCGCCCCACCAATGGCTGACTCAATTGCGTCTCGAGCGCGCCTTACCCCGGGTATTGGGTGGCGAGTCACTTAGTGAAATTGCCCTGCAACTGGGCTTTTACGATCAAGCGCATTTTTCCCGTCTGTTCCGGCGAACCTACGGTTTGCCCCCGGCAAAGCTGCGTTCAAGCCGCTGATTTAAACCCTTTCTAGCCTTTTATCTAATCTTGTGGAGATTGCCATGCAGGAGAGTTCTGTCTTGCTGTCGCTGACGGCTGTGTTTGTGATTGCACTTATCAGTCCTGGGCCCGATGTTGCGCTGGTGGTGCGAACCTCGATTCATCAGGGGCGACGTAACGGTTTGCTCAGCGCCTTGGGCCTTGCCTGCGGGATATTGCTACACGGCATATTGGTATTAACTGGCGTATCACTGCTACTCAGCCGCTCACCTGTGTTGTTTAACCTGATTCAGGTCGCAGGCGCGGGGTATTTGGCATGGTTAGGGGTGGGGGCTTTACGCGCACGCTTCAAGTCTGCCGGCGCCGCGCAAACAGGACAATTCACCCGCGTTTTAGAACCGTCGGTGATGGGCCCATGGTTGCGTGGTTTTGCCACCAACATTCTTAACCCCAAGGCGCTAGTGTTCTTCCTGGCGTTGTTAAGCAGCCTGATTCCTGCGCATATGTCAGTATCGGGCAAGCTGGCAGCCGCGAGTATTTTATTTGGCGTTGGCTTGCTCTGGTTCAGCCTGTTGAGCATTGGCTTGACCCATCGCAGCATGCAGGTGCGCTTGGTACGCATGGTGCCAACCATCGATATACTCTGTGGTGGGGTTTTTCTGCTGGTCGCGGCGGCGATCCTTGGTCGAGTGGCGGTGGCGACTGGGGTTTGGCAATAGACTGGCAGTTACAGTCATTGTGATAAACGCCGGGGTGCCGGACAATTCATTCAGTTTCGATTGATTGAGTTAACCCATGCCGCATCAACAAACTGTATTTTTCGCCCATGCCAACGGTTTTCCGGCAGCGACCTACGCGAAGTTGTTCGGCGCTTTGGCGCCACAATACCGAGTCGAGCACCTTGGTCAACATGGCCATAATCCAGATTTCCCGGTTAACGAAAACTGGGGCAATCTGGTCTGCGAGCTCATTCATCATCTTGAACAGCGTGAACAGCCAGTTTGGGGCGTGGGTCATTCGCTCGGTGGTGTGCTGCATTATCATGCCGCGCAGTTGCGGCCCGAGTTGTACCTAGGCGTAGCCATGCTCGATTCACCTTTGCTGACTCTGGCGGATCAAATGGTCATTCGCGCGGCCAAGCGCTTTGGTTTTATTGATCGCATCACCCCCGCAGGCCGTACCATTGGCCGTCGTGAAGCCTTTGCTGATGCCGCCGAAGCGCACCGTTATTTCGCTGCGAAAAGCTTGTTCCGTCGCTTCGATCCAGACTGCCTGAGCGCTTATATCGAGCATGGTTTGCAACCGGTTGACGCCGGGTTGCGATTGCGCTTCGATCCTGCAACAGAAATCAGTATCTATCGCAATGTTCCGCACACCAGTGCCGGTCGTCCGCAGCAGCTGAAAGTGCCCCTGGCCATGGTTCGGGGCATGGAGAGTCGCGTTGTTTTACCCCATCACACCCGGCACGTGCGCCATGTGCCTAAAGGCGAGTACCTGACCATGCCGGGCGGTCACATGTTTCCGCTGGAGCATCCGCTGCAAACGGCGGACCTGTTAAAGTCATTTTTTAGCCGCTGGAGCAGTGCCGGCAGCGACGACTCAAATAAGGACATTGCATGATTGAAGAGCTGCGTTTACGTCTGCCGCATATCGAACTCGCGGCTCAGGTGTATGGGCCTGCGGAAGGTA
Source organism: Pseudomonas sp. EL_65y_Pfl2_R95 (assembly GCF_963971045.1). Lineage (NCBI taxonomy): Bacteria > Pseudomonadati > Pseudomonadota > Gammaproteobacteria > Pseudomonadales > Pseudomonadaceae > Pseudomonas > Pseudomonas sp. EL_65y_Pfl2_R95. Next base: position 61,916 of record NZ_CAXAOV010000007.1, read on the forward strand.
AGCCGGTTATTGCTTTGCACGGTTGGCTGGATAACGCTGCAACTTATGCCCGATTGGCGCCCAAGCTGGAAGGGCTGCGGATTGTTGCATTGGATTTGGCTGGACATGGTTTATCCGAACATCGCCCAGCGGGTGTCAGCTATGCGATTTGGGACTATGTCTACGATGTGGTCCAGGCCGCTGAGTTTCTGCAGTGGGAGCAATTCAGTGTTATTGGCCATTCGATGGGAGCCATAGTTGGCTTGCTGCTGGCCGGCGCATTGCCGGATCGTGTCGAACGCCTGGCACTGATTGATGGCGTTACTCCCCATACACTGGAAGCCGAAGGCGCACCTGAGCGCTTTGGCAATGCGCTGATTGCGCAGATGCTTTTGGCAAAAAAGCGCAAAACCGTTCACCCGGAATTCAAGCGTGCCGTTGAAATGCGCATGAATGGCATGACCTCAGTCAGTCTTGAGGCTGCACAGTTCCTGGCCGCGCGTGGTTTGTTTGAAGTGCCTGGCGGCTATTCATGGAGCACGGACAACCGCCTAACATTGCCGTCTAAGCTGTTACTTACCCACGGGCAGGCGATGGCATTTGCCAAGCGGGTGAGCTGTCCAGTCAGCTTGGTTGTGGCCGAACAGGGCATCTTGCTGGGTAAGGCTAAAGCGGGGTACGAAAAGGTCATCAGCGAGCTTGATTTCGCTGTGACGACCTTGCCGGGCGGTCATCACTTGCACTTGGACGATGAGCCCGGCGCACAGCTCGTAGCAGACTGTTTCAATCGCTTTATGCAGTCTTCTTGACTTGGTAAACCGAACTGGGGAATGGTGGGGCCATTGCAATGGAGAAGCACATGATCGATTTCTACACCGCGGCGACACCCAATGGACACAAAGTTGCGATTGCTCTCGAAGAGCTTGAGCTGCCATACCAGGTGCACGCGTTAAGTTTCGATAAGAAACAACAGAAAGCTCCAGCATTCCTCAAGGTCAACCCCAATGGCCGAATTCCCGCGATTGTCGATCGGGATAATGATGACTTTGCCGTATTTGAGTCAGGTGCAGTACTGGTTTACCTGGCAGAGAAAACCGGGCAACTCATGCCTCAAGATGTCAAAGGGCGTTCAGTGGTGATGCAGTGGTTGATGTTTCAAATGGGTGGTATTGGGCCGATGCAAGGGCAGGCCAATGTGTTTTACCGCTATCTGCCTGAGAAAATTCAAGTGGGAATTGACCGTTATCAACACGAAACCCGGCGCTTGTATGAAGTGCTCGACGCACGACTGGCTCAGGTTGAGTATCTGGCTGGGGAATACAGCATCGCAGATATAGCCACCTTTCCCTGGGTACGTTTGCATGAGTGGGCAGGCGTCTCGATTGATGGTCTCAACAACCTTCAGCGCTGGCTTGACGTCATTGCTTTGCGTCCAGCCGTGCAGCGAGGTTTAAGCATTCCACACCGCGAACAGGACGATGCCAAAGTCGTCAAATCCGCCCAGACAATGTTGGCTCGATAATGATTGGTCTACGAGGTTTTTCTATTATTGCGGGTCTGATGCTTAGCTCTGTAGTGTTTGCAGATGTGGCTGGGAGTCAGGACTTATCCGTAATGCCGCGTTTCACCGGCAGTGAAATTATCAGCTACAGCGACGAGCCGGATCAGGAGCGGATTTATCCGCAAGGCTCTATCCGCCGTATTAGTGGCCGTCTACGTTATGAAAATGAGATTCAGCTCAAGGGCCAACTCACGGCGATAACCTACCGCCTGCCAGATACGCACAGTTCCAATGATGTGTTCAACTCGACGCGTGAAGCACTCCTGGCCAACGACGCACAAATGCTTTACTGGTGTCAGAGCCGTGACTGCGGAGGCAGCAGCCTGTGGGCTAACTCAGTGTTTTTCAAGTCGATCCTTTATGGCCCAGATGAGCAGCAGTCCTTTGCTTTATTTCGCCTGGCAGAGCCACAGCAAAATAGCATTCTTGCGCTCTATAGCATTACTCGCGGCAATCGCCGGGCTTACTTGCACGCTGAACTTCTCGCCAGTGACACGGCGCTGCCGGCACTTTTGCCAACCCCAGCCACACTGTTAAAACAATTACGAACCACAGGGGTGCTGACCTTGTCCAACCAACAAGAGCCAACGCCTGAGTGGATTGAAGTACTGTCGCGGGCACTGAATTCGGACAGCACAATGCGTGTTAGCTTGGCGGGTGCCAAGGCTGAAAGCTGGCGCGAAGCGCTAGTGGAACAGCGCGTGCGCAGTGCACGACTCGAGTTGGGTGACGCGAATGTTGCAGGTTTGCAGGTGAATGTATTGCGTTAACCCGCAATGTAGTTGCCGCAACCTTATCCCCCGCTTGTGGTTGCGATATCGACTGAGGCAAGCTCCTTCGCCGTTTTACAAGGCTCTGCGTTAACCCGCAGGGCCTTTGTTGGTTTTATCCTTTTAGGAAGGTAGAAATGCTCAATAACGATCGCCTGCTGGTGCAAATATTGCTCCTGGCATTGCTGGGTGCAAGCTTGTGGGTGCTTGCACCGTTTTGGTCGGCACTCTTCTGGGCGTCTGTGCTGGCCTTTGCCAGCTGGCCAGTAATGCGCTTGTTAACGCGCCTGCTTAAAGGCCGTGCTTCGCTGGCCGCTGCAATATTGACGGTATGCTGGATATTCATAGTGGCGGGGCCGACCGTGCTACTCGGCTTTAACTTGGCGGATCACATTCGTGATGCCACTGGTTTGATCAAGAACCTTCAAGTGTCTGGCTTGCCAGCACCACCCCACTGGCTTGACAACGTACCCTTGATAGGTGACCGCTTAGTAGCGCTGTGGCTCACTATTGATCAGCAAGGCGCGGCCTTCTTTGAATCGCTGCGGCCGTATTTTGGTCAAGTCGGTAATTGGCTGCTCGAGCGCAGTGCGCAGATTGGCGGCAGTGTGCTTGAGCTGGTGTTGAGTCTTGTGCTGGTGTTCTTCTTTTACCGCGATGGTGAACGCCTTGCTGCATTTGCCCGCAGCCTGCTTGAGCGCTTGATCGAAGACCGTGCCGACCATTACGTGAACCTGATTGCAGGCACGGTGCAGCGTGTGGTCAACGGCGTGATTGGCACTGCGGCAGCACAGGCCGTGCTGGCTTACATTGGCTTTTTGATTGCCGGTGTGCCGGGAGCGTTACTTCTGGGACTGCTTACCTTTGGTGCCAGCTTGATCATGTTTCCACCTTTGGTTTGGGTGCCGGCAGTGGCTTGGCTGGTCTGGAATGGCGAGGTCGGCATGTCAATCTTCCTTGGCATATGGGGCGTGCTGATCATCAGCGGTGTGGACAATATTCTTAAGCCTTACTTGATCAGTCGTGGCGGTAATTTACCGCTGATTGTGGTTCTGCTTGGGGTGTTTGGCGGGATTCTGACCTTTGGTTTTATGGGCCTGTTTTTAGGCCCAACCTTGCTGGCGGTCGCCTACAACCTGGTCACCGATTGGGTCGCCCGCGGCCAACCCACGTTTGAGACACAGTCTGGTCAGGTGATACGCAGTACAGACAAGCCTATCGTCTAAAGCAAAACGACCGCCTGAAAGCGGTCGTTTTATTTGGGAAGGCCATTAGTGAGGCTTAATGGTCGCCGCGCTCATATTTGTCCAATGTATCTTTGGCAATCTGCCGGCCGAGCATGATTAGTTCGGGGGCTTTGTAGAATTCGAAGAATCGGCACACCCGCTTGGGCACGTTAATCAAAATGTCGGGCGGATACCCGGCAATTTTGTATTGCGCCAGTGACGCTTGCATCACTTCAAAGCTCTGGTTGACCAGTTCGAGTAAAGAGGCTGGGCCGCCAACGCTGGCGATGCGTGAGCCGGAAGCTGATTTCGGCGCCGCTTCTGCATCAGGTTCAGGCGCAGCTGGAGGCTGCTGGTCAGGCCGTTGATCGGCTTGCTGCTCAGGCTGCAGAATATACTCGTGCTCGATTGCAGCGTGGTCTTCAAGCAACAGGATTTGCTCTTCACCCTCAGCATTCTTGCGGCGCAGGGTGGGCAGGCGTGAACCCAGCGAGGCCATCATGTGATCAAAGCGGCCCTTGATCGCAGCGGGGCGCTCTATGACAGGCAATTGATAGTGCTGCTGGTTGTTGGCGTTGAGGTTGACGGCGATAATCAAATCACAATGGCTCGACACCACCGGCACGATAGGCAATGGGTTGAGCAGGCCGCCATCGACCAGCATGCGTGAGCCTTGAATCACTGGGGTGAACAGGCTTGGGATTGCGGCCGATGCGCGCATCGCCTGGTGCAGATTGCCTTCTTGAAACCAGATTTCCTGCTGATTGGTCAGGTCGGTCGCCACTGCCGTGAATGGAATTCGCAGGTCCTCGATGTTGACCTCGCCGACTATTTCACGAATTTGACCGAAGACCTTTTCTCCTCGAATGGCGCCAAGACGAAAGCTGACATCGAGCAGGCGCAGGACATCCAGATAATCTAAGCTCTGGGTCCATTCACTGTATTCTTTGAGTTTGCCGGCGGCGTAGATGCCGCCAACGACCGCGCCCATGGAACAACCCGCCACACAGGCAATATCGTAGCCGCGTGCTTCTAGTTCTTCGATAACCCCAATGTGCGCATAACCGCGTGCGCCTCCTGAACCCAAGACTAGTGCGACTCGTTTTTTCACCGTAAAACCCTCATAACGCATTGTTTTATCAACATACTCGCGAGAGACGTTAGCGCCAAGGCTGTATTTGCTAGAATGTGCCCGCCTGTCGACCTACCAGTGAGAAATCATGAGTGAGCCAATTCGTTTGACCCAATACAGCCACGGCGCCGGATGTGGCTGCAAAATTTCACCCAAGGTGCTGGAAGTCATTCTGGCAGGCAGCGGTGCGCAGAACCTCGACCCAAAATTATGGGTCGGCAACACCTCGCGCGATGATGCAGCAGTCTACGAGATTGATGCTGAGCGCGGTGTGGTTTCGACTACCGATTTCTTTATGCCGATTGTCGATGATCCCTACGACTTCGGGCGAATTGCCGCAACCAACGCCATCAGTGATATCTACGCAATGGGCGGTGATCCGCTGATGGCGATTGCGATTTTAGGCTGGCCCGTCAATGTGCTGGCCCCCGAAGTCGCTCGCGAAGTGATACGTGGTGGTCGCTCTATCTGTGACGAGGCAGGTATTGCCTTGGCTGGCGGCCACTCGATTGATGCCCCTGAGCCTATATTCGGGCTGGCGGTTACTGGTCTGGTGGAAAAGCGCCACATGAAACGCAATGACACCGCAACGGCAGGTTGCAAACTCTACCTGAGTAAACCCTTGGGGATTGGCATCCTGACTACTGCCGAGAAGAAAGCCAGGTTGCGCGACGAGGACATTGGCCTGGCGCGTGATTGGATGTGTACGCTGAATAAGCCGGGTAGTCGGTTTGCCAAGTTAGCTGGTGTGATGGCCATGACCGATGTAACCGGTTTCGGCCTGCTTGGGCACTTGGTCGAAATGGCTGATGGCAGCGGCCTGACTGCACAGGTTGAGTTTGCCAAAGTGCCGCGCCTACCCAGTGTTGAGTACTACTTGGAGCAAGGCTGCGTGCCTGGTGGCACCTTGCGTAACTTCGACAGCTATGGCGACAAGATTGCGCCATTGCCTGAACTGTGCAAGTTGCTCTTGTGCGACCCGCAAACCAGTGGCGGCCTGTTGGTTGCGGTCACCCCTGAAGGCGAAGCTGAGTTTCTTCAAGTCGCCAGTGAATGCGGTTTAAACCTTGAATCGATAGGCCAGATGTTCGAGCGACAGCGCTATGCGGTTGAGGTGGTGTAATGCGGCACGACACCCAGGATTACCGCCAGATTTTCTTGCAAGACGCACCCATGATGGATGCACGCGCACCGATTGAGTTCGACAAGGGTGCATTTCCAGGGGCGGTAAACCTGCCATTGATGAATGACATAGAACGGCAAAAGGTGGGCACCTGCTACAAGCAGCACGGTCAGCAAGCGGCTATTGAGTTGGGCCATCAATTGGTTAACGGCCAGATTAAAGCTGATCGCCTGGCGGCATGGGCGGCTTTTGCCGAGGCAAATCCTGGGGGTTACCTGTATTGCTTTCGCGGCGGCCTGCGTTCACAACTTGTGCAGCAGTGGATGAAAACCGAGTTGGGCATTGCTTACCCGCGGGTTATCGGTGGCTATAAAGCCATGCGCAGTTTCTTGATTGAGACCACAGAGCAAGCCCTTGAGCAAAGCCAGTTTGTGCTGGTGGGGGGTATGACGGGGACTGGCAAGACTGAAGTGGTCGCCCAACTGGACAATAGCCTGGATCTGGAAGGGCATGCCAATCACCGGGGTTCAAGTTTCGGTAAGCGTGCCACTGGCCAGCCGATGCAGATCGACTTTGAAAATGCCTTGGCCATCGACATCCTGAAAAAGCGCGACCGTGGCATCAATCAATTTGTGCTTGAAGATGAAGGCCGTATTATCGGCCGTTGCTCGCTGCCTTTACCGCTGCACAATGCGATGCAGCACTTACCACTGGTTTGGCTCGAAGACAGTGTGGCCGGGCGGGTTGAGCGAATTCTCAAAGACTACGTGATTGATCTGCGTGCGGAGTTTGTTGCGTTGCTGGGCGAGGAGGAGGGCTTTGTAGTGTTCGCCGAGCGACTGCAACAAAGCTTGGCTAATATTCTAAAACGCCTGGGTGGTGAACGGTATCAACGTCTGGCCGCGATCATGGATCAGGCTTTGATTGAACAGCAGAATAGCAATGATGTAAGTCTGCACCGTGGCTGGATTGAGACCTTGTTAATCGAGTATTACGACCCGATGTATGTGTTCCAGCACGAGAGCAAAGTAGGCCGTATTGAGTTCAGCGGTGAGCAAGCGGCAGTGGTGGAGTATTTACGTCAGCGCGCAAGACGCTGATCTAATTCGATTTAATGTTGTCCTATCTAGCAGCTCTAACCTTCGGGTGGTCGTCAATGCTGATGGTCATCGAATTAATCTGATAACTGAGAGGCACTATGAAAGCTTTAATCTGCTTACCTTTGGTTGTTTTGTTGCTTGCCGGTTGCTCGGGAAAAACCGTTAATCGTGATGCCTGTGGCAACCAATTGGACACGGCTTGGAAAGAACTTGATCTGGCCAAGGCAGAAGGTTTCGCTGGCACAGTAAGTTACTCCAAAGCGCTGTCGCTGCTGACTGCGGCTAAAACTCAGCAACAGTTCGAGGCTTACGAAGGTTGCAGCAGCAAAGCGCAAAAAGCGCGTTTCTATATTGGCGAGTCGCGCGCCGGCCGTTAACCCACCCACACTAGGAAATTGCAGATGCTCATCGATTTTAGTCAGCTTGCAGCACTTGATGCCTACCGTTGGCTGGCCTCGACGGTTACGCCGCGGCCTATTGCCTGGGTCTCAAGCCGTTCTGCAGCAGGGGTGAGTAATCTGGCACCTTTTAGCTTCTTTCAGGTGATTAGCGATGAGCCACCTACCTTGATGGTCAATGTTAATCATCACCCTGACGGCAGTCTTAAAGACACTTTGCGCAATGCTCAGGAAACCGGTGAGTTGGTCATTCAATTGGTTTCGTTTACGCATGCCGAGGCCATGAACGCCAGCTCGGCGATCCTGGCCAATGGCGTCAGTGAGTTTGAGCAGTGCGGTATCGCCAGTGTCGCCAGCGAGCGCGTCTCGGTGCCTCGTGTTGCCGGTGCTGCCGTCGCCTTTGAATGCAAGGTCTCGCAAATCCAGCCTTTCCCGCAACACAAGCCCAATTGCAACCTGATTTTCGCCGAGGTTCTGCTGGCTCACATTGATGATGCGGTGCTCAATGAAAAAGGCCGGGTTGATCCGCACAAACTGGATATTGTCGGGCGCCTGGGTGGTATGTCGTACACCCGTACACGCGATACTTTTGACATGATCCGGCCGAGCTGATCAGCCCGCAGCTCGACACCCATCGCTGGGCTCAGGTTAAGGTTGCTGAAATCGTCGACTAATCTCACAGTTTCGTGAGTAAAGATTACGTGGCCCTTTGCCGCAGCTGTGGCTGCCAGTAGCATCAAGGTAACTTGTCGTAGGAGTTCATGATGCGCACCCAATTAGATGCATGCTTAAGCGCGGTCAACCAAGTACTGCTGGGTAAAGAGCAGCAGGTCAGACTCGCGTTAGCCTGCTTGCTGGCGCGCGGTCACTTATTGATCGAAGATTTACCGGGCATGGGTAAAACTACCCTGAGTCAGGCTTTGGCGAAGGTGCTGGGCTTAAGCTTTCAACGAATTCAATTCACCTCTGATTTATTGCCGGGGGATATTCTCGGCACTTCGGTGTTCGATAAGGACACCGGGCAATTCGTCTTTCATCAGGGCCCGATCTTTGCTGAATTGGTGCTGGCGGATGAAATCAATCGGGCCACACCCAAAAGCCAAAGCGCATTGCTTGAGGCCATGGAGGAGGGCCAAGTCACCATTGAAGGCGCAACCCGCGCATTGCCTGATCCATTCTTTGTGATCGCCACGCAAAACCCAGTTAGCCAGGGCGGCACCTTTGCCTTGCCAGAATCACAACTCGACCGTTTCCTGATGCGCCTATCCTTGGGCTATCCGGCAAAGGCCGCCGAGAAAGCGTTGTTGATGGGCGATGCTCGACGCACACTGTTGCCCAAGTTGGCGCCTGTACTCGACCATGCACAACTGGCCTTGCTGCAAAACGAAGTGCCTAAAATCCGGGTCAGTGATGCGCTAGTTGACTATGTTCTGCGCTTAGTCGAGGCCACTCGTAGCCAGCCACAGTTCGCCTGGGGGCTGTCGCCCCGTGCAAGCCTCGCGCTCTTGGCTGCCTCGCGGGCATGGGCAATGCTGGAAGGGCGAGACTATGTGATTCCCGAAGATGTGCAGGCTGTCTTGCCCTCGGTGGTGGGGCACCGGTTACGCGAACGTGCAGATCCATCGGGTCATAGCGGCGGTACGTTGGTGCAGTGGTTATTGCGCGAGATTGCAGCAATTTGATCCGCAGGTTTAAGCCGCTCTGGAACCACTGGTTGTCTCGGCGCATCCCGCCGGGGAAAAACCTACGCCTGAGTCAGCGGCAAATATTTATCATCCCGTCGCGAGTTGGGGCGATGTTTATTTTGGCGCTGATGCTGATGCTGTTGGCTGCGATCAACTATCAAAACAGCCTGGCGTACGGCCTGACCTTTTTGCTTGGCTCGGTGTTTATCGTCGCCATTTTGCACACCTACCTCAATTTAAGCGGCTTAACCCTTAAATCAGGCTCAGCCGAGCCGGTGTTTGTCGGTGAGCATGGGCGTTTTACTGTCCGGCTTGAGAGTGACAGGCGAGCACATGAAGCGATTGCGCTGGGCTGGCCGCCAGAAGAACTGCTCCAGTTGGACGTTGCACCTCTGGCTGGTACCGATGCTGAGCTTGCCTTGCCGGCAAGCAGTCGAGGTTGGTTGCGACCGGGCAGACTGCGGGTTGAGAGCCGCTTCCCGTTGGGAATTCTGGTGGCGTGGAGCTGGGTTGATCTTGATCTCGAGCTGCTGGTTTACCCGCGCCCGATTGAGGGCGATTTACCCTTGGTCTCGGGTCATAGTGATGACCCGGACGATCAGGGTATGCATGCCCAAGGCACTGGCGCAGATGACTTTCAAGGGCTAAGAGCCTATCAGCCGACTGACTCCAAGCGGCGCCTGCACTGGAAGGCTTACTCAAGGGGGCAGGGCCTCTTGGTCAAAGACTTTAGTGCAGTGAGCGGCCGCGATGTTTGCCTCGATTTCAACACCCTGGGCAGCGATACTGAGGCCCGCTTGTCACTGCTGTGCTATTGGGTGTTACAGCTGAGCGAGCGCCAGCATCCGTTTTCATTGGATTTACCTGGTCGTCATATTGCCGTTAACAGTGGTGAGCAACATCGTCAGCAATGTTTGCGCGCACTAGCGCTACACGGTTTGTCCGCGCCTGCGCCGAGCCCTGTGCATGAATAACCAGCAGACAATACCGCGGGTAAGCCTTACATGGCTGCTGATCGCGCAATTGTTGGTGATTATTCCGCACCTTGGCCACTTGCCTTTGTGGGTGGTGGGCTTATGGCTTGGCTGCGCCGCTTGGCGGGTGCAGATATACCGCATGCGTGCGCGGTTTCCCAATGGCTGGCTTAAAGCTGGGTTGATTCTCGGTGCGGGCGCGGGTGTATTTTTATCGCGGGGCAGTGTGGTTGGGCTGGATGCCGGTGTGGTGTTGTTGATCGCCGCGTTTGTCTTGAAGCTGCTTGAAGTGCGCACACGCCGAGATGCGCTGGTGCTCATCTTCCTCGGCTTCTTTAGCGTGGTTACCGCCTATTTGTTTGATGACAGCATGCTCACCGCCGCGTTTAGTTTGTTACCTGTTTGTGCGCTGCTGGCGGCGATGATTGGCCTGCAACAAAGTGCGCTGGCGACACGCCCAGGGTCAACCGCCAAACTGGCCGCGGCGATGTTGCTGCAAGCGTTGCCCTTGATGTTGCTGCTGTTTATATTCTTCCCGCGTATGGGGCCGTTGTGGTCACTGCCTGGAGCCAATTCGAAAGGGGTCACTGGGCTTTCGGATACCATGGCGCCGGCGGATATTGCTGAGCTGAGTCAGTCCAGCGAGCTGGCGTTTCGCGCCAGTTTCGATGGCGCGGTGCCGGCCCGTAATCAACTGTATTGGCGCGCGCTGACACTTGATCGGTTTGACGGTCGACGCTGGTCGCAATCGGGCTTTGCCCAGTTGCCACTGCAACCGGTATGGCAAAAGCAAGGCGAACCCATCAATTACAGCATCGTCATGCAGCCCAGTGCGCGGCCATGGTTATTTGGCTTGGACGTGGCCGAAACCACTCTCGAAGACACGCGCATGATGAGCGACTTTCGTTTGCAGCGCAGTAGACCTGTGGATCGCTCGTTGCTTTACAACCTGACGTCGTGGCCTCGGGCCGTACGCGAGCCTGCGATCTCGCCACGCGCGCTGCAGCGGTTATTGCAGTTGCCGGATGATGGCGATCCGCGCAGTCGAGCCTGGGCGCAGCAACTCAAGCGCGAATACCCGCAAACCGAGCAACTGGTGCAAGCGGTCCTGCACAGATTCAATCGCCAGCCCTACCATTACACGCTGCGCCCGCAGGCGGTTGGAGTTAATAGCATTGATGACTTTTTGTTTGAAACCCGCAGCGGTTTTTGCGCTCACTATGCGGGTGCTATGACCTTTGTTCTGCGGGCTGCCGGCATTCCCGCACGGGTAGTTGCAGGGTATCAGGGCGGTGAATTCAATCCGTCTGGCAACTACGTGCAGGTCCGCCAGTTTGATGCACATGCCTGGGTTGAATACTGGCAAGCCGGCAAAGGCTGGACCCGTGCTGACCCGACGTTTGAAGTTGCCCCTGAACGTATTGAACAGGGTTTGGAGGAAGCGCTAGCAGGTGAAAATAGCTTCCTCGAAAAATCGCCGTTTTCACCGCTGCGCTACCGTAACCTGGCATGGCTCAATCAAATGAGGCTCGCTTGGGATCAGCTCAACTATGATTGGCAGCGATGGGTGCTTGGGTATCAGGGCACGCAACAACTGCAGCTGTTCCAGCGCTGGTTTGGCAAGGTTGATGGCCGTTGGCTGGCCCTGAGCTTGGTGGGTGGTGGCGCATTGGTGCTTGGGTTGATCGCACTCGTGCTATTCAAGCCTTGGCAGCAGCAACGAGATGCGCAGCAACGAATCTTTTTGCGCTTTGAGCGCTTACTGGCCCGGCACGCCTTGGTTCGGCGACCTGCAGAAGGCCCACGCGACTTTGCCCGGCGTGCGGCGCAAGCACTGCCAAAACAAGCCAGTCAAATCGAACAATTCGCGGTGGCTTTCGAGGCACAGCGATATGCAGGCCAGGCAGCGTCGGAACAGGTGCTTCGCAAACACCTGCGCAATCTGCGTAAAGCCTTGCCGTGGCGGTTAACCCGGGCATAGCCCTGCAGTCTGTTTCAACTTAATCTTTTGTGACTATTGGTTGCTTGTTTTGCAACATGAGCCCGTTACGCTTAAAGGACTTGTGAGGAGATTTAGAATGTCGGCATTTGCCAATCGCATCAGTGCTCAACTACTGCAAAGCCACATCAGTCTATTTGCATGCACAGCACGAATGCAGGCGCAGACTGATACTGAAGCCCTGCATGATTTGCGGATCAATTTGCGCCGTATGCGCAGCCTGCTTAAACCCCTGCGTGGCTTGCCTGCCTGCGATCAACTGCAAGCGCATGCCGCGCAAGTGGGCAAGTTGTCTGGCCCGGTGCGCGATCTCGAAGTCCTGGTCCTCGAATTGGAAGCGAAGCAGCAACCCCCTGAGTTTCGTGCCCGGCGCCAACAAGCAGTACAGCAGGGCTACCAGCAGATAGTGCACAGCGACCAACTGGCTGCGCTCTTGCAGGTGCTTGATCAGTGGCCCGAAGGCTGGAGAGCTGCGCAGCGGGATGGCTCGCTACGCAACGCACAGCGCAAGCTTGAACCACGCCTGCTTAAAGCCCAGCGCAAATTGGTTGATGCATTGGCTGACCCGTTACACGACTGGCATGACCTGCGCTTGCTGGTTAAACGTGTGCGTTATAACGCTCAGGCCTACCCGGATGTTGCCGTGCTCAATGCCACGACACAGAAGGCGCTGAAGCAAGTGCAGTCGGCCCTGGGTAATTGGCATGACTTAGTCCAATGGCTAGTGCTCAGCGAGACTGAAGCCGACCTGACGCAATGCGTAACCCAATGGCAAACTGAGCTGCAACGGGCCGAAGCGAAGTCAGCTGAAGCATTGGCGGGTTTGAGGTTGAAGCTGATTAATAACCCATCCTGATAAGGCTAAGCAGTCAAATTGGCGGATTATCTGGCCAGCCTATCTAGCCAATTGCTCGCTGAATCCATCTAAATTCGGGGCTTCTGGCCGCAAGTAGCAGCGCTGGCGGCTGATGCGGCTACTTTCATGCATAGCCTGTTTTGCCTAAGATCAACGTCATTCTGACTTAATCGAGATGCTTATGACCTTCTCCGCATTACTTAAAGCCGTTCGCAGTAATCCCGCTAATGTGGTGATCCCTGACGTTTGGGGGCAGGGCCGAGCGAGCTTCGGCGGTTTGGTTGCGGCATTGGTTTATGAGGCCATGAAAGCACAAGTCATAGCGGGACGTCCGGTGCGTTCGCTGGCGGTGACGTTTGTGGGGCCTGCTGCACCCGAAGTACCCATTAGTTTTGAGGCCGAGGTGCTGCGCGAAGGTAAGGCGGTCAGCCAGGTGCTGGGGCGTGCTGTGCAAAATGGTCAGGTGGTGACCTTGGTTCAGGGCAGCTTTGGCGCCTCGCGTGATTCAGTCATCAGTGTCGATGCCGAACCCGCCCCGCAGGTGCAACCGGCTGAAGCGTGCCAGGAGCTACCTTATATTCCGAAGGTCACCCCAGAGTTCACCCGTTTTTTAGCCATGCGTTGGGCTATCGGTGCCATGCCTTATTCGGGTAAACCCGAGCGGCAAATGGGCGGCTGGGTACAGCTCCGTGGCGAGGAAGCGCCACAGAACATTACTGAAGCTTACTTGTTGGCCTTGGTTGACGCCTGGCCACCCGCCGTATTGCCGCATCTGAAAACGCCAGCACCTGGCAGCACGCTGACTTGGACCATTGAGTTTGTACAGCCGCTGAAACAGATGAGCTCTGCCGATTGGTACCTGTATCGGGCGGATATTGAATACGCACGTGATGGCTACGGGCATGTAGCCGCTGCGTTATGGGATGCTCAAGGCGACCTCTTGGCCATAAGTCGGCAAACCACTACAGTTTTTGCCTGAAAACTGATTCCTCGGCCGTTTCCACCTGGTTACGGCCATTAGCCTTCGCGCGGTATAAGGCCTCATCCGCGCGAGCCAGCAAGTGGTCGAGACTCTCCTGCATATCGCTTATGGCCAAACCGATGCTGACGGTTGTGTTGAGCGTGGTTTGGTTGGGCAATTGAACCTGCATGGTCTGGACGTTCTCGCGCAAGCGCTCTGCTACCTGCAAGGCTTGATTGAGTGCTGTTTCAGGCAGCAGTATGGCGAATTCTTCGCCGCCTAAACGGCCCAGCACATCGACTTCACGTAAGCCTTTCACCAAGTTGTCAGCTACAGCGCGTAGCGCCATGTCACCAATTTGATGGCCATGTACGTCATTAATTTTTTTGAAGTGATCAATGTCGATCATCAACGCTGCACAGGGGTGCTTGTAGCGGTGATTCAGCTTGAGTAAATCGTCTGCCAACTGCATGAATGCATGGCGGTTGTTAATGCCGGTCAGGCTATCTGTATTCGCAAGAGTTAACAGTTCTTGCTCCATTTGCTTGCGTACACTGATGTCGTAACACCAGATCAGATAGGCGCTGTGACCTTTGTGCTCCAGCACACGGCCCGAAACGACACCCCAGTAGGGCTCCTTGGCCGCTAGAAGTGCTTCCCAGTCGTCGATTCGTCTCCGCGCTTCCAGTGCCTCCTGAAAGCGCTCACCTTCTTCGGGCTGGGCAAACAAGGCATTGATCGAGAAATGTTGCTGATCGTCTATGCCGCTGCGCCTAAGCAAGCGGTGATTAACAAAATGCACTTGAGTGTCACGTGTATTGAGCAGGGCAACATCGCTTGGGCTGGCTTCAAGTATATAACTGAGTAATGCCTGCTCTTCGGACAGCTCCTGAGTTCGTTCTTTAACTCGGGCCTCCAGATTCTGGTTGAGATCGCCCAAGCGCAAAGAGAGTCGCCGAACTGCAAGGTAGCTCGTGATTAATCGGGCGACTAACAGGGCACCGCCCATTAGCAAGCCGAGCAGCGACCAACCCAAATAGAGAAAGCGTGCGTGCAACTGTTGGCGGTCATCATCGAGTTCATTGGACAATGAAATATTCGCTGAAACCATGACCTCTGTCATAGGCTCCAGCAGTGGGGGTAGTTGTCGTAAGGCCTCGCTGGCAATAACCGCGGCGCTGATATTGTCGCCCCAGGCCGCGCGATCATCCCAGTCTTGGCTGAGTCGTGAAACTTCTCTGAGTGCGTCTACAGCTTCGGGTCGTGGTTCGGGTAAAAAACGAAATACATGCTGAGCATCAAAATGCCGGGTAACACTGCGTAAGACTTGCAGCTGAACGGTGAAGTCATCACTGCTGATATTGCCTTCGGAGTAGGCTTCTGCGCGCGCAAGCGTGCGGCGAATTTGTGCGTTAACTTGATAGGACCGCCACAACTCACTGTGCAGCGTGGGGGCCGCCAAGGTTTCAGCCTGCTTGATAACCATCCACAGTGAACTGCTCACGATAACGGCCATCACCAGCACCAACGCTAGCAAAACAGCCATCAGGCGATTTTGGTTGGCTTGGAAGCGTGCGATTTTACGGGTCGGCATCCATTACTACTCAGTCTTGAGACTTATCTTGCTCAATTGCCATATCGAGCGGTTGTAGTAGAGCTGCACGTTAAGCTCTGGGAATTCGTTGAAAGGATAGATCAAGTAAAGCGGTCCATATTCGGACACCGGCATGGATTTGCCATTGCGAAGATAAGCAATTATCGGCCTGAATTGCTGGATGTCCTGACGGGGAATAATCACTGAATAGCTGTTTAATGCCTCGAGGCGTAATGACGTGTAGCTTTCCGGGGAGATATTCAGCTGGGTCAACAGATAATTCAAGTCGACGCCCGTCCACTCTACAGCCTCCTGTTCATTAGGCTCTAAGGTGGTGAGCATTCGCTTGGGCATTGTTTCAAGTTCACTCAGGGTCAAACTCACTGAGTGACCATCGCCTAGCTCAACCGACAGTGCAGGACGGTTGGGTGGGTAGGCGGCAGACGCCACTGCACTGTCGGGCACTGTCAGGCAAAAGAG
This sequence comes from Pseudomonas sp. EL_65y_Pfl2_R95, assembly GCF_963971045.1. NCBI lineage: Bacteria > Pseudomonadati > Pseudomonadota > Gammaproteobacteria > Pseudomonadales > Pseudomonadaceae > Pseudomonas > Pseudomonas sp. EL_65y_Pfl2_R95. The sequence continues at coordinate 77,754 of NZ_CAXAOV010000007.1, forward strand.
CATAAAGCTGCAGGTGATCAGCCACGCGGTGCGCACATCAAACTCCTCATGACGCGAAGGCACCTGAGGAATATAGCGCTAATGGCACGCATGCGTGGCTAATTTGCTGAGACTGCGGGCGGCTGGCTAAAAGTCGTAACCCTGCGAATAGTGTTTGCCGCTGCGTAAGGAGCAACAACTTAGGCTGGCGGCGAGGGCGATTGAAGCGCAAGTGCCAAACGCGGTTAGTTGCAAGCCAAATACGGACCAAGGTCGTGTTTGGCTTGGCGTTGTCAGGCGCATAGCACCAACCCCTGTGGTTAAAACTAGTGACGGGCGTCGGTGGCAGTGATCCTTGGCAACCTGAAAAAAGCCTGGGCAGTGGCGGTGGTGTGAGCAGCAACCTGTTCAATAGGCTCCGCGCGATGCTCTGCGACGGTTTTTAAGGTTTCAATCAAGTAGGCAGGCTCATTGCGGCCATTCTTCGGTTTGGGTCTTAGTGTGCGCGGTAGCAAGAAGGGTGCGTCACTTTCGAGCATGAGTCGGCCCTGCGGTATCTCGCGCACCAAGGGTTGCAAATGAGTCCCGCGGCGTTCATCGCAGATCCAGCCTGTGATACCGATGTGCAGATCCATATCCAGGTAGTTGAACAGGGCGCGCTTTTCACCGGTAAAACAATGAACCACTGCCGCCGGAAGCTTATCGCGGTAGTCCCGAAGTATTTCCAGCAGGCGTTGGTCGGCATCACGCTCATGTAAAAATACGGGTAACTGCAAGTCGACAGCCAAGGCCAGGTGCTCTTCGAGGACCTTTTCCTGCTGTGAACGTGGTGAGAAATCACGATTGAAATCCAGACCACATTCACCCACTGCGCGGACTCGCTCGTGACTGAGTATTGCCTTTAATTGCGCGGCGCTGTCAGCGCTCCAACTGCTGGCATCATGTGGATGAATACCTGCGGTACTGAACAGTCGTTGCTGACTTTCATCCTGGGTCTCACAGATCTGCAAGGCCTGTTCGCTTCCCTCCAGGCTGGTGCCGGTTAGCAGCAGTTGCATGACCCCAGCAGCGTATGCGCGATCGAGAACGGCTGCGCATTGTTCAGCCAAGCTGGGGTGGGTGAGATTGACGCCGATGTCAGTGAGTTGCATGGTGCTACCCAGTAAGTGTGATCGCTAAGCATATCAGAGCTTTTATTTTTAAAAACAAATCTATATATAACAGTAAGTTGCGACTAGTTGGTGATGTTGAGTGCTAAGTTTGACTGGCGAAACATCAACGACTGTGAGAGCCTCCGCGGCCGTTTACGCGGGCTATAGGGCTATTGATTTGTTTTTAGCTGACCAATGGCCATCAATTGGATGCGCCGTGGTCCGGAGTATTGATGTCACGACTGTTGCTTGTGCTGTGCATGCTACTGCTGCCCATTGTGGCGGTAGCGCGTGTGGCTGGGCCATTGGAAGTGGCAAAGCCATCAGTATCGAGGGACCTTGCCAGCATTCGTCGCGGGGCAGAGTTGCGGGTACTGGTTAATCAGAGCCGCAACAGTTCGGGTGAAGTCAAAGGGCAAAGTATCGGCGTTGAGTACCATCGTCTGCGTGCATTTGAACAGTACCTCAATCGCAATGCTCATGATGGTCGGGCGATCAAGTTAAAGATCGTTCCCATGGCCAAAGACCAACTACTGGGGGCGTTGCAGCGAGGCGAGGGTGATCTGGTTGCACCGGGCGAGTTACTGACCGTACGCACGGCCTCAGCCGTTACCGCCAGCGGCGCGATACGCACTAAGGTCAAACTGGTTGTGGTCGGGCGTCAGGGTGATCGCCGTTACAAATACCTTGAGCAGTTATCGGGTCGCAGTGTGGCATTGCCGGCTGGCAGTGTGGCCGGTGAAGCGATTGCAGAGGTTAACAAGCGCCTGATCCAGCGTAAAAAATCGCCAATTGTAATCGAGTGGGTTGATCCAACGCTTGCGGTCGAAGATGTGCTTGAAATGGTTCAGGCCGGTATTTTCAGCGTGACAGCGGTTGAATTGCCAATTGCAGAGCGCTGGAGCAAGGTCATGCCCAAGCTGCGGATTGAGCGGCACTTGGTGTTGTCCAATAATGGCGTGATGCGTTGGTACGTGCGACGTGATGCGCCCATGCTTGGCGCGGCTATCGATCGGTTTTTCAAGACCTACCGCCAGCCTGAAGATCAGGATGTTGCATTTCAGCGAATTTATCGACGTCTGTACAAGGTCCATTACCCCTTGGGTCGCGTTGAGCGTAAACGCCTGGAGCAGGTCCGTCCGGTGCTGCAGCGTTATGCCAAACAACTTGATTTCGACTGGTTGGCGCTGGCCGCATTGGCTTTTAAAGAGTCAACCCTGAACCCCAGAGCTCGCGGCGGTGGCGGTGCAACCGGATTGATGCAGATTACTCCCAGTGCCGCACGCGCAGTTGGTGTCGGCAATATCACCGCCTTGGATAACAATGTGCTGGCCAGTGCAAAGTACTTGGCAATGATTCGCAAATCTTATTTCAACAGTCCAAAACTTAACGAGCGTGAGCGCATGGCTTTTGTTTTGGCCGGTTACAACATGGGGCCTGGGCGTGTGCAAAGCATGCGGGCTGAAGCCAAGCGCCGTGGGCTCAATCCCAATCAATGGTTCTTTCAGGTTGAACGCATCGCCATGGAGCAGGTGGGAATGGGGGTTGTCAGCTATGTTAATAGTGTCAATAAGTACTACTTGGCTTATGACCGTGAACGCTATCTGCTCGAACCGCAGGGGCGTAAAGTCAGCACACGAAACTAATCGGTTTATTAGATTGGTTTAATGGCTTTTATCGGCTATTAACATCTAATTAATAGTTTATTATGCGCATCACTTACTTAACGCATGACTAGGACTAACACCATGAGCGCACTGATTAAATCCTTGACCACTACCCACGCAGGCTATGGCTTGACCATCCTGCGGATAATTGTCGGCCTGACATTTGCGGCCCACGGTTCACAAAAATTGTTTGGCTTGTTTGGTGGTCCGGGTCTTGAAGGCATGGGCCAGTGGATGGAAAGTTTAGGAATGACGCCCGGCTACTTGCTGGCGTTGTTGGCTGGCAGCGCTGAGTTCTTCGGCGGCTTGGCATTGGTGATCGGTTTGTTGGTCCGCCCGGCCGCACTGGCGCTCAGCGTGACTATGTTGGTTGCCATATTCAGCGTACACATTGGCAATGGTTTCTTTATCAGTGCCAACGGCTTTGAGTATGCACTGGCGCTGCTGGCCGTGAGCGTGGCGATATTGATTGAAGGGGCAGGCAAGCTGTCAATTGATCAAGCTATTTCTCGCTGAAGGCACTGCTGTGAGAAGCCCGCAAATGCGGGCTTTTTGCTGCTCGATAGTTTTGCTCTACGGGAAAGTCATGAATCATCAGCTTTTTGTATCGTTCGTCTTGACAGCAATAAGTCTGTTTCTCTAGGATGTTGATGCGCCGATTTAAACAGCTACTTGCGGGGCGCCGCGGGACTTGCCCTGTGCAATTCTCCGAGAAGACCTGATGCAGGCTTCGAAATACCGCTAAAGCGCTGGTTCGGTGTCGCCTCTCACCGCTGCCCAGCGGGATTTCTGAGGCGGAGACGCGAGCATGACTTGCCCCCAACCCAATATTCGCTTAGCCCCTATTACGACAGGGTTAATCAAACGCAACCCCAAAATTCTACTCGGTGGCCTGCATCAGCCCAGCTTACTGCGCTATCTGGATGGCTGGCCGCGCCGCAATGGTACGGCCCGTGCTTTTTCGGTCCAGTTTGTGGGGCCCCATGACAGCTTGGCCCGTTTTGCCCGCGACAGTTTTGATTTGGCGGTACTGCCGTCAATTACCGCCGTAAACCTTGAAGAGCGTGTGCGTCAGCTGGTTCGGGTGGCCCGCCAAGGGTTGATAACCCGACGTGTGTAACAGCGCGCTAGGGGTAATCGATGGCGACTACATACCAGGTCTTGTCCCCGGTGGGGGCCTGAACGGTAACCTCGGCTTCGAGGGCTTTGCCGATCAGGGCGCGGGCCAGTGGTGAGTCTATGCTGATCATATTCTGCTTAAGGTCCAGTTCGTCTGGGCCGACAATGCGGTAGCGCGATGCGTTGCCGTCGTCATCTTCAACCGTGACCCAGGCGCCAAAGTAGACTTTGTTCGGGTCGCTTGGCTGGGCGCTGATGACCTTAAGGTTTTCTAGACGCTTGGTCAGAAAGCGCACGCGGCTGTCGATCTCGCGCAGCATCTTTTTGCCATAGGTGTATTCGGCGTTTTCAGAACGATCACCCTGGGCGGCAGCTTCGCTGACTGACTGAGTCACTTGCGGGCGGCGGACGTGCCAAAGCTCGTGCAATTCGGCACGCATTCGGGCCTCGCCTTCAGGGGTGATCAGTGGCGTACCAGCTGAGCGTGGTGGGCGATAGCGGCTCATAAACACCTGTGGATGAGTGACTGCAAAATGCATCAATAGTCGAGCAGTTTATCAACCCTCACGCAGCACTGTCAGCGGGCTGGCGTTTAATGCTCTGCGGGTGCCAAGAACACCAGCGCTCGCAACCAATGCCGCGCCGATCACGGGCAGTATCAGGAGCCAAGGATGCGGATGCCAGGTCAGGTCAAATGCGTAGCGGTACAGGAGAAAGCTAATCAGCTCACAGCCGAGGGCTGCCAGCACCCCACTTGCTGCGCCGAGCAGGCCAAATTCGGTGCGTCGCGCTTTAACCAGCAGCTTGCGCTCAGCGCCCAGGGCTCGAAGCAATGCGCCTTGGCGGATACGTTCATCCAGGGTGGCTTGTAAGCCTGCAAAGAGCACCGCCAGGCCTGCTGCTAAAACAAACAGCAGGACAAACTCGATGGCCACTGTGACCTGAGCAACAATACCGCGTAGTTGGGCCAGCAGCGCATCAACCTGCAGCAGGGTGACGGCAGGGAACTGGCGGGACAATTCAACCAGTTGACGGTCTTGTTGGGGCGGCAGGTAAAAGCTGGTCAGGTAAGTGACGGGCAAATCCTGCAATGTGCCTGGCTCAAAGATCATATAGAAGTTTGGCTGGAAGCTATTCCAGTCGACTTTACGCAGACTTGTCACCCGTACGTCGCGAGTCAGCCCGCCCACAACAAAATTGAGCTGGTCCCCCAGCTTCAGTTGCAGGCTTTCAGCCAGCTCGGATTCGACAGATACGCCGGGCAGATCTTGCGGCTCGCCAGCGTGCCACCAGTTGCCTGCGACTAATTCATTGTCGGCGGGCAGTTTGGCTGTCCACGTCAGGCTTAAGTCGCGATTAACCGCACGGTCGCCGCGGCTGTCTTTGCTGACGATCTGCTTGACCGGTTGACCATTGATTTTGATCAAACGACCGGGGATGACGGGATATAACTGTGCGGGAGCGGGCGATAGCTCGGCAAGGCGTGCCTCGAATGCGGCTTTGTCATCGGGCAATACATTCAGGGCGAAGTGATTGGGTGCATCGTCCGGTAATTGATCTTGCCAGGTGTCGAGCAGTTCTCCGCGCAACAGTGCGATAAGGGCCATGGCCAAGATGATCAAGCCGAATGCCAGAGATTGTCCCGCTGCCGCTAATGGGTAACGCAACAGCTGACCCAAGCCCAGGCGCCACGGGAGGGATGCTTTGGCAAGTACCCGGCGCAAGCTTTTTAAGCCGATCAGCAGCAAGCCACCGAGCACCAGTGTGGTAATCAAGCCACCGCCGAGCAGGGCAAGGGTGAGCTGCAGATCGAGGCTCAACCGCCACATGATTAAACCCAGTGCAAGCAGGGCGGCGCCATACCCCAACCATGAACTCGCCGGGACGGGCAGCAGGTCGCGGCGCAGCACCCGCAATGGCGGCACGCGTCCCAGTGCTGCGAGCGGTGGCAAGGCAAACCCAGCCAAGGCAACCAACCCCGTGGCTAAACCGGCCAGTGCGGGCCCGAAACTGGCGGTTGGCAGATCGGGGGGTAACAATTCTCTGAGTAAATAAAACAGGCCATATTGGCTTAACCAGCCGAGAAGGGCGCCAAGGACGCTGGCACTAATTCCGAGCATGGCTAATTGCAGGCTGAACAGGCTTAACGCCTGGCCGCGTGACAGGCCCAGGCAGCGCATTAGTGCACTGGCATCAAAGCGTCGGGCAGCAAAGCGCGTAGCCGAAAGCGCTACGGCAACACCTGCGAGTAACACAGCGGCCAAGCTGGCGAGGTTTAAGTAACGCTCGGCACGGCCCAGGGCGCCGCCAATCTGTCGGTTGCTATCGCGGCTGCCTTCAATTTTCTGGTTGGCTTCTAACTGCGGCGCTATGTTTTGTTTGTAGGTGGCGAGTTGCTCCGGTGTTCCGCGCCATAGCTCACGGTAGCTGACCCGGCTACCCGGTTGAACCACGCCGGTGGCGGCCAAGTCGTTGAGATTGATCAGCACCCGTGGGGTAAGGCTGTAAAAATTGCCGGCCCGGTCGGGCTCATAGGTCAGCACATGACTGAGGGTCAGACGTTTGTTACCGACATCAATACTGTCGCCAACTTTAAGGTTCAGTGCGGCAAACAACCGTGCCTCCGCCCATGCGTTTCCCGGCGTTGGACCCTTGCTCGGTTGCTCAGGTCCGTAAAGCTGGTCCGCGCGCTTGAGTTGTCCACGCAACGGGTAGGCGTCGTCTACTGCCTTGACGCTGGCCAGTTGAATGCCTGTGTCGGTGGCGATGACGCTCGAGAACTCCACCGTTTGTGCGTGATCCAGCCCAACGCTCTGACCTTGGCTGATTTGTCGAGCTGTTGCCGGTGAGCTGCCGGAAAGCACCATGTCGGCCGCGAGAAACTCACTGGCACGCCTCTGCATGCCATCATTGAGCCGGGCGCTAAAGTAGCCGATCGCGGTACTCGCCGCGACGGCGACAATTAATGCGAAGAACAGGATGCGCAGTTCACCTGAACGTGATTCGCGCAGCAGTTGGCGCCAGGCCAAAGAAATGAGGCGAGCAAAGGGAAGACTGGTCATCACGGTTCTACTGCATCAATCAGGTGGCCGCCTTCGAGCCGAATCAAGCGCTGACAGCGATGAGCCAGGCGTTCGTCGTGGGTGACCAAGACTAACGTGGCCCCACGCTCCTGATTCAACTCGAACAGCAGGTCGCTGATGCGCTGGCTGGTATGGCTGTCGAGATTACCGGTGGGCTCGTCGGCAAATAGCACATCGGGTTCTGCGGCAAATGCCCGGGCAATGGCTACCCGTTGTTGTTCCCCGCCGGACAATTGGCGCGGGTAGTGGCTGAGGCGATGGCCTAAGCCAACTCGCTCAAGCAGGGCTCGCGCACGTTCACGTGCGTCACGATGTCCTTCAAGCTCGAGGGGTAGCATGACATTCTCCAACGCATTGAGGCTGTCGAGTAACTGAAAGGACTGAAACACAAACCCGGCGTGCTCTGCACGGACGCGGGCGCGTTGATCTTCATCCATTTGGCCAAGATTATTGCCGGCCAATTCGACCTCGCCACTGCTCGGCAGGTCGAGCCCTGCGAGTAAACCCAGCAAGGTCGACTTGCCCGAACCTGAGCTGCCGACTATTGCCAGGCTATCACCTGCATTGAGGTCGAGGCTGAGGGCGTGCAATATGCTTAACTCGCCTTCTGCGCTAGGCACTACTTTGCTAAGGTTTCGCGCGGTGAGAATACGTGAGCTCATGGAGAATCCAATGCGTGCAGGGTTTATCGGTGTTGTCCTGATACTGACAATGTGGGTCAGCAGTGCAACAGCAGGAACGATATTGGTAGTCGGGGATAGTATCAGTGCTGCTTTTGGCCTGGATACCCGCCAAGGCTGGGTGAATTTGTTGCAAAAACGCATCCGCGAGCAGGGTTATGACGCTGAAGTGGTCAATGCCTCCATTAGTGGTGACACGAGCTCAGGTGGCGCGGCCCGGTTGCCGGCGTTGCTTAAGGCACACAAACCCGAATGGGTCATTCTTGAGCTGGGCGGCAATGATGGCCTGCGGGGGCAAGCCCCCAGTCAATTGCAACAAAATCTTGCCGGGATGATTGACCAGTCGCGGGAGCAGGGAGCCAAGGTGCTGTTGTTAGGCATGCGCTTGCCGCCAAATTACGGCCAGCGCTATACCACCGCGTTCGCCCAAGTGTTTAGTGATCTGGCTGAGCAGAAACAAGTGCCCTTTGTACCGTTTTTCCTTGAAGGTGTGGGTGGTGTACCGCAGTTGATGCAGGCAGACGGCTTGCATCCAGCAATCGCGGCCCAGCCCAAACTGCTGGAAAACGTTTGGCCAGAACTGCAACCGCTGTTGAATAAGCCTCTATGATCGGATTGAGGCTTTTCTGAATCCTGTGTTTCGGATAATGTGGCGCCCCCTTCTGGAGCCCTAAATGCCGCGTATTGCTTGGTCTTTGCATGCCTATAAACTGATCGAACCAGACGAGCAGCTGGATTTGTTTGCCTGTCGTGAAGTGCGTGTGCATTTGGTTGAACGTCAACTCGAACTGGGCAACTCTGGCGACCGGACCTTATGCGGTGGATTCTTGCCATCGCAACCCCGTTGGCAACCTCTTGAAAAAGCGATGTTGCGCGACAAACGCTTGTGCCCGCTGTGCAGGCAAACCCTGGAGGCTCAGCGCCGAGGTGAGCGGGTTACGTTGCATATCATTTAAGTAGGCAACCCCTGGGTTCTTTTGTTGTCACAGCCAGATAGCCGCGCTCGCTGTACGGCACTCCCTGTGCTCTGCGCTGGGGTGTACAATTGAGCCACGCTACATGAGCAATACACCCTTATCAGCCATTTTCTCCAAGGAATTCTGGATGTTGTCGCGCCTACCTGCGGTTTCCCGCTGTCTTTCTGTTGCCGCATTGTTGGTGACGGGATCTGCCAGTGCCCTTGAGTTTCCACTACCGGCGCCGGGCGATGACATTGTTGGCCAGGTACAGGTGGTCAAGGCCAAGTATGAAGATACATTCGCTGATCTGGCGACCGCGAATGACTTGGGCTATTCAGAAATGGTTGCGGCCAACCCGGGCATTGATGCTTGGTTACCGGGCGAGGGTGCAGAGATTATTCTGCCGACTCGGTTTATTTTGCCGCCAGGCCCACGCGAAGGCATCGTGATCAACCTCGCCGAATACCGCCTCTATTATTTCCCCAAGGGCAAGGATGTGGTTTACACCTACCCATTGGGGATTGGCCGTGAAGGCTGGGGCTCACCTGTGGCTCACGCCCGGATCACGGCCAAGACACCCAATCCGGCTTGGTATCCTCCTCAATCCATTCGTGCCGAACACGCCGCCGATGGTGACCCGCTGCCATCGGTTGTGCCCCCAGGCCCGGATAATCCACTTGGCCCCTATAAAATGGCGCTTTCAGTACCGGGTTACTTGATTCACGGCTCAAACAAGAAGTTCGGCATCGGCATGCGTGTCAGCCACGGCTGCTTCCGGATGTTTAACCAGAATGTACTGGAACTGGCGGCCATGACCTCAGTGGGGACCTCGGTACGGATTATCAACCAACCCTATAAGTTTGGTCGTAGCAATGGTCGAGTTTACTTGGAAGCACACGAGCCATTGGATGATGAAGGTAAGGTGTCGGTAATTGATAAACACACCGCGGTAATCAATACCCTGCTCAAGCAAGATGAGTTTGCCAACTTCCGCTTGGACTGGGAGGTCGTACGTGAAGTTGTTGCGTCGCAGGACGGCTTGCCAATTGAAATTGCTGAAGAGCAGCAGGGGGCCGCCCTCAGCACCAACGATCAGATCAGTAACCCGTTCTGATTCGTAGCGCTAACATCCAACCCGTCGTGTGAAAACCGGCGGGTTTTTTATAGGTTTTTGTTTACACTTATAAAACAACCGGCCATAAAAAAGCCGGCCCATAATGGGCCGGCTTTCCTTAGCCTGAAGGCTATTACTTGCGGCTGGCTTTATCCAGCATACGCAGAGCGCGCTCATTAGCTTCGTCAGCAGTTTGCTGAGCTTTCTGAGCAGCAGCCATAGCTTCGTCAGCCTTACGGTAGGCTTCATCAGCACGGGCTTGCGAACGTGCAGCAGCGTCTTCGGTAGCAGTCAGACGTGCTTCGGTTTCTTTGGACATGCTGCTGCAACCAGTAGCCAGTACTGCGGCCAGAGCCAGAGCAGACAATTTCAGGACGTTGTTCATTGTGTTCCCCTAAATGTGGAGTTTTCCATAATACCAATTCCCCTGTTACGGGGGATTAGCCGGCGTACATACTACTCATAACTTGTAGTAAGTAAACTGAGCGAGTGCAAGTCTAGCCTGTTTTTTTCAGTTTATTTCGGTCCTGCATTCAGCACTTACACGGATTGTACGAAAAACATACACTCCACTGCTGGTGGGACCTCAACAGCACCCGACGTGATTAAACTGCAAGGCAGTCGACGGGCACTCTTTAACCGACCACCGTCGTGCTACTTTGGTTCACTGGGCTGTCATCTAAAATAAAAAAAGGCAGGGCATATGCTGGGTAATCTAGGCTTGTTGGTTGCATTGGGTGGGTTGATGTTCATGGCCTTACGTGGTGTGAATATATTTATTGCGACCCTTTTAAGTTCGTTACTAGTTGCCATCACCAATGGCTTAGTAGTGCCCCAGGCGTTGCTTGAGTATTTTCCCTTTGGGCCCCTAGGTGCGTTTACCTTTGCCGGCAAATTTTTTGTCTTGTTTTTGTGTGGCGCCATTTTCGGCAAGGCCATGGCCGCGAGTCAGGCGGCTAACAGCATCGCCCAAGCAATTACCCGTAGTCTTGGGGTTAAGCGCACCTTGTGGGTGGCAATGTTGGTTTGTGCGCTACTGACTTATGGCGGGGTCGTGGTGTTTGTGGTGATTTTTACCATGTACCCATTGGGCGTCAGCCTGATGCGGGAAGCGAACCTGCCAAAACGACTCTTTTGTGCGGCCACAGCCTTGGGGGCCGGCACGTTCACCATGACGGCGCTGCCGGGTACCCCATCGATTCACAACGTCATCGCTGCCAATGCCTTGGGAACCGATCTATTTGCCGGTGCCTGGATTGGAGTTTTTGCCTCGGTGATTATGGTCGTACTGGGTATGGCCTATGTACAGCGAGAGTGGCGCCTGGCGATCATAAAAGGTGAAGGTTTTGAATCCAATGCGCAGGATATACGCATGGAGCAAATCGCTGGTGCTCCGGGCGCTGGGCCTCATTGGGCTTTGGCGCTGGTGCCGATGGTGGTGGTACTCGGGGTGATCATACTTCCTCGGCTATTGCTGGTTGCAGGTTTTGGTACACGCTCAAACGGAACGCTTGGGAGCATTGTTCAATTTAGTCTGCAACAACCGATTCTCTGGCCCAGTCTGGCCTTGGTCATCGCTACGTTGATGGCTATTTTGCTGTTTCCCGGTTTGCGCCGTAACACCCTAGGCGTATTGGGGCAGGGCGCAGATGACGCAATCATGCCGTTGTTGAACACTGCAGCAGTGATTGGGTTTGGCGGCGTGGTCACTCATACGGCAGGTTTTGTGCAGTTCTCGCAGTGGGTCTTATCCCTCGATTTACCGCCACTGCTATCGGTGTTTGCCTCGGTCAGCGTAGTCTCGGCTATTGTCGGTTCATCGTCTGGCGGCTTGCAGATTTTCATGCAAACCCTGGCGCCAAAGTATCTGGCCATGGGGGTTGAACCTGAGGTGCTTCACCGAATTGCCAATATCGCAGCAGGGGGATTGGATTCGCTGCCGCATTGCGGCGCGGTCATCGCCATGCTGATGATAATGGGGCTTAACCACAAGCAGGCCTACAAGGATATTTTTGTTGTCACTGTCGTGGTTCCGGTGATCGCTGTGTTGGCCTGCATAGCCGTCATAACTGTGCTCTAAGTCCCTGATAGAAGCCGTTTGCCTGATAATATGCGGTGATATTGAATTGATGGCCAAGGGCTGGAATGGTTATGGGAAAACTGATCAAGTGGGGCGTGCTGTCAATATTGCTGGTCGCGGTAATAATCAAGCTATCGCTGTATCTGTCAGTACGTTCGATCATGAACGATGCCAAGGATCGATTGGCCCCGGTGGTTGATATCAGCTATGGCGGGATCACCTCATCGTTCGACGGCCGGGTCGGGCTCGATAATGTCAGCATCCGCATACCGGCCGTTGGCGATAAGGTGCAGATTGCTCACGCCGAACTGAAATTTAATGGTCTTTCTGAGTTGCTGCGTTTTAAGGAGCGCCTGGCCGAGCGCAAGCTTCCAGAGCAAATGGCGGTAAACATCGAGGGGCTATCGGTTGACGTGTTTGGTCCACTGGCCCAGGCATTTTATCAACCGCCCAAGCAGGCCGATATATACAGCGCGTTGAGTGCAGTAGCCTGTGGTGATGTCAAACACATTGGTTCTAATGAACTGCTTGATATGGGTTATAGAACCCTTGAAACCGATGGTGAGTTTTCGTATCTGTTTGAGCCCTCTGCGCAAAGGCTGACCTTTAACTTAGATTCAGACACGCGCGACATGGGCGCTACCAAGGTCAGTCTGGGATTGGTGAACATGTCCGACAACCCGGCTGATTTGCGCAGCAATCCACCGCGGATCAAACGCCTAAGCTTTGAACTCAGCGACAATCAATATCAACGTAAATTGCAAAGCTACTGCGCGGCGAAGATGGGCTTGACCGCCGAGGCCTATCGCAAGGTTGCGCTGGCTAAAATCGATAAGTCATTGCGCCATCAGCGGGTCGCGCTCAACCAGTCGGTGCTTGATGCCTATGCCCGGTATCTGGCCGATCCGCAAACACTGCGCATCGAGCTTGAGCCGACAGAAGGCATGGTCTGGGATGGCCTGCAATTTTTCGAGGCGCAAGACGCCCTGAGCATGATGCGTCCCACACTGATAGTGAACCAGGAGTTGGTTAAAGATATAGGTTTTGCCTGGGTTGACCCGGTCGCGTTGAAAATAGCTGCTGCCGACAAAGCCGCCAAGGCCATTGTGGTATCGTCGGACGCTAATCTAGTATCTTCAGGATTTGTCAATATCGACGCTTTGCCTGATTATGTTGGCAGACGTATGCGTTTCATCACGTATGATGGCATGTATTATCAAGGTGTATTGACCCGAGTCGAGAACGAAAAAGCTTTCCTGAGCGTCCAAGGAGGCAATGGCACAGCGCAAATGTCGCTGCGTCTTGGAAAGATTGATAAGGTTCGGGTTGAGTAGAAGCCCCACTGAGGAGTAGTAATGAGCGAGGCGTTGTCCATTCATCATGACCTGGCAGGTCACCAATTCGAAATCACAGTGGATGGTGATCGTGCTTACTTGGCCTACATGGACTTGGGCAAGCAGACATTGGATATCTACCGCACCTTTGTGCCCAACAACCTGCGGGGGCGCGGCATAGCAGCGCAGCTTACCGAGCATGCACTGCAGTATGCCGATCAAATGGGCTATACGGTGATTCCATCGTGCTCATACGTTGAGCGCTACATGGAACGCCAGCAGCGTTTGAGTAGCAACTGACAGGCGCGCTTAAAACAGCACGCACAAAAAAGCCGGGTTGCCCCGGCTTTTTTGCGTTTTGCCTGAGCGAAATAGTTAACCGCGCTGACGCTTAGGCAGTACATCCTTTAACTTGGCATGCATGCTGCGCAGGGTGTTCTCAGTGCTTTCCCAGTCGATACAGGCATCGGTAACCGATACGCCATATTGAAGCTGTGACAGGTCTTTAGGGATCGACTGGCTGCCCCAACCCAAGTGGCTTTCAACCATCAGGCCGACGATCGACTGGTTGCCTTCGAGAATTTGATTGGCAACGTTTTCCATCACCAGCGGCTGCAGGGCAGGGTCTTTGTTGGAGTTGGCGTGGCTGCAATCGACCATGATGTTTGGCGTGATTCCAGCTTTGCTAAGCGCTTGCTCACACACGGCAACGCTGACCGAGTCATAGTTGGGCTTGCCGTTACCACCGCGCAGCACGACGTGGCCGTATGCATTACCTTTGGTGGTGACAATGGAAACGCCACCTTCCTGGTTGATGCCGAGGAAGCGGTGGGGGCTTGAAACTGACTGCAAGGCGTTGATCGCAACGGTCAGACCGCCATCGGTACCATTTTTAAAGCCCACCGCTGAAGACAGGCCGGAAGCCATTTCCCGGTGTGTTTGCGATTCTGTGGTGCGCGCGCCAATGGCTGACCAGCTGATCAGATCCTGCAGATACTGCGGTGAAATTGGGTCCAGCGCCTCGGTCGCGGTTGGCAAGCCCATCTCGGCCAGATCACGCAACAAGGTACGGCCAATATGCAAGCCATCCTGAATTTTAAAGGAGTCATCCAGGTACGGGTCGTTAATCAGACCTTTCCAGCCAACAGTGGTACGCGGCTTTTCAAAATAAACGCGCATCACTAAATACAGGGTGTCAGAGACTTCAGCTGCCAGCACTTTCAGGCGCTCGGCATACTCATGGGCCGCTTTAATGTCATGGATCGAGCAAGGGCCAACGACGACAAACAAACGATGGTCTTTACCATCAAGAATGTTGCGTACGACTTCACGGCCATTGGCGACAGTGCGTAAGGCAGCGTCGGTCAGCGGAATTTCACGCTTGAGTTGCTCGGGGGTGATGAGGGTTTCGTTGGAAGCAACGTTAAGGTCATCAATCGGTAAATCAGCCATCGTGCTATTCATCAGTCAGATTCGTCAGGTCACGGGTGCCGGCCGCCAGCGTTCCCCGTGTGGCGGAGCACAGCAATAATGAGCACAGCGGGGAAATAGAACCTTATCGCGTAACAGGCGAGCTCGACAATGGTTGAAAGCGATTGTGCGGTGGATTAATCGTCGCGCAGGCCAATTAATCTGCAATTTGCGGGCTTGTCGGGGGAAATCAGCGGTTAGCAACGCCGCCGTGCGCTCTTCGGCTGTGCGCGAGGCTTGCTGGCAAGGCCTTGGTAAAACATGGCAATAGTCAGATACTCTAAGTCGATTGGCGGTGGCTGGACGGGGCTGAAATGGGGCAAGTTGACGCATCTGCAAACGGCGAGGCTGTGATTGAGTATGAACTGACAGATCTCGATGTTGATCGCAGCCTGCTGGATTTGTCTGGCAGAACACTCGTGATTTTTACCAGCGCCGGGTGCGCCAGTTGTCGTTGGGCACGTCATGCGTTACCTGAAATGGGGTTACCGGTTGAGCAGCTCGCCTGGATCGATGCGGCGAATAACCCCGGTGTGGTCCAGCGTTATGAGGTGTTTCACTTGCCCGCATTGTTTGCAGTTAAAGACGGCAGTTTTTATGATCAATTGAATTCTGGTTTAAACGCTCACGATCTATGTCTTGCTTTGGATGCAGCTTTTTCGCGTCCTTCTGAGGAGCTTCCTTGATGTCTGCAACACAACGTCCACGTATTGGCATTATTGGTACCGGCGCCATTGGCGGGTTTTACGGTCTGATGCTCGCAAGAGCAGGCTTTGATGTGCATTTTCTATTGCGCAGCGAGTACCCGGCAGTCGCTGCGAACGGGCTTCAGCTCAATAGCGCTGTACATGGGGCGGTGGCCCTTCACCCTGTTCAGGCGTATAGCAACGCCGCTGATATGCCGCGCTGTGACTGGTTGCTGGTGGGGGCAAAAACCACCAGCAATCCTTCGTTAGTCCCTGCGATTACTCAAGCGGCCGCTGACGGGGCCAAGGTACTGCTGCTGCAAAATGGTCTGGCGGTTGAAGATGAGCTCCGGCCTTTACTGCCCGATAACCTACATTTGCTCGGGGGCTTGTGTTTGATTTGTGTGCATCGCGCGCAGGCAGGTGTCATAGAGCATCAGGCATTGGGCACGGTCAATATTGGCTATCACTCAGGCCCAGCCGCAGCAGATGAGCGCGTTGCAATTACCGCTGCAGGAGCCGCGCTGTTCAATGCGGCAGGCATTGACTCCATGGCTTGTGCTGAGTTGGGGCAGGCTCGTTGGCAAAAGCTGGTATGGAATGTGCCGTATAACGGTTTGTCGGTACTGCTCAATTCGGGCACTACCGGTCTGATGGGCGACACGAACAGCCGGGCCCTGATCGCTGCCATCATGGGTGAAGTGGTTGCAGGCGCAGCGGCTTGTGGCTACCCGATAGCGCCTGACTTTGCCGCTAAAATGCTTAAGGCAACCGAGCGTATGCCCGATTATTTGCCGAGCATGTACCACGATTACGCCCACCAACGGCCGCTTGAGCTGCACGCTATTTACGCTGCACCACTTGCTGCCGCAAGCGCCGCTGGATGCTCAATGCCGCGGATTGAGGCGGTGTATCAGGCGCTGCAATTTTTGGATCAACGCAATAGTCAAGGCTGAGGTCAACATGAGCAAGGTTCTGGGCGACAAATTGGTTCTGGCGATTTCGTCCAGTGCCTTGTTCGATCTGCGTGAGAGTCACAAAATCTATGTCGGCGAAGGCGTTGCGGCTTATCGCCAGTATCAGATTGATCATGAGGATGAGATCCTCATGCCCGGTGATGCCTTTGCCTTGGTCGAAAAACTGCTCGCCCTGAATCTTACCCTGGGCCAACCGCGGGTCGAGGTGATCCTGGTGTCGCGCAACAGCGCCGATACGGGGCTGCGCGCGTTCAACTCCATTCAGCACTATGGACTGGGTATCTCCCGGGCTGCCTTTGTCGGTGGCCGCAGTCCGGATCCGTACCTATCCGCATTTGGCTGCCATTTGTTTTTATCGACCCACGCCGACGACGTTCGCAGCGCCCTGCGCTCCGGTTTCGGCGCGGCGACAATCCTTTCAGGCGGCAGCCGGCGCGAGTCGAGTACCGAACTGCGGATTGCCTTTGACGGAGATGCCGTACTGTTCTCGGATGAGTCGGAGCGGGTGTATCAATCCGCTGGCCTGGAGGCGTTTCAGAGTCATGAGAAGGAATCGGCTCGGCAGTTGCTCGGCGGCGGGCCATTCAAACCCTTTCTGGCTGCCCTGCATAAGCTGCAGCAAGAGTTTCCCGAAGAGTCCTGCCCAATACGCACCGCCTTGGTTACCGCCCGCTCTGCGCCCGCTCATGAACGTGTAATCCGCACCTTGCGCGAGTGGAACATCCGTCTGGATGAGTCGTTTTTTCTGGGGGGCTTGGATAAGTCGTCAATTCTCGACACCTTTGGCGCCGATGTATTTTTTGACGATCAAGCCAGCCACTGTGAAAAAGCCCGTGAAGTGGTCGCGACCGGCCATGTACCACACGGAGTCAGCAACGAGTTACTGCCATGATGGTTTTGCCTTTCAACAGCGAGGGCTGAGCTCAGCGAGCGGCTGCCTCTGTCGGCGGGGCTTTCCGCTGATCTTATTTAAGCGCGCTTTTAAATTGACATGCTAGCGGCACTGCTAAGCTCATATATGACCCGTCATGCGGGTACAAGGAGCCAGCATGATCCGAACCATTCTTTATGCCACCGACCTTGGGCTCTATGCACCGTATGTGCTGCAGCATGCGTTAGCGATGACCCGAGCATTCAACGCCAGCTTGTATGTGATTCATGCTGTGGAGCCTATGGGTTTATTCGCAGAATCAGTGCTTAAAACCTATCTCGATGAGGAGCATTTAAAGACGCTTCGCCATAAAGGCCTGGAGACAGTGATGGCCGATATTGAAGCGCGCGTGTTGCAGGGTTTCAAGGATGAAGTCGCCGATTCCCCCAATGAGCTCGCGCTAATTCGTGCTGTGCGCGTTGTCCAGGGCGATCCGCCGCAGGTGATATTGGCTCAAGCGCAGAAACTAGCAGTGGATTTGCTAGTCATAGGCAGTCACAGCCACGGTACAGATCTGGAGATCCCAATGGGGCGAACCGCTGCACGAATAATTCAGCTAGCCGAAGTGCCGGTGTATTTAGTGCCGATGCTGCAGCACCGCAGCCGTGGTGATGCAGGAATTATTTTTTGAGCACCACGGGTAACGGCTGAAACGGTTGATTCAGTGGCGAGGTAACGATTAAACCTGCACTTTTTAAAAAATCGTCTAAATTGAACGATTGAACCGTTCTTATGGTTATATAAAGCAGCCGAAAATTAGCACGGCGCTTATCTGCTTTGAGGGATTGTTATGAAGCTCCAGCAATTGCGCTACATCTGGGAAGTTGCGCACCACGATCTCAACGTGTCTGCTACTGCACAGAGTCTTTACACCTCACAACCGGGCATCAGTAAGCAGATTCGTCTACTGGAGGATGAGTTGGGCGTTGAAGTCTTCGCCCGTAGCGGTAAACACCTGACACGGGTCACCCCAGCGGGTGAGCGAATCATCACCACTGCCGGTGAAATTCTGCGCAAGGTCGAGAGTATCAAGCAGATCGCACAAGAGTTTTCCAATGAAAAGAAGGGCACGTTGTCCATTGCCACCACCCATACTCAGGCACGTTATGCATTGCCCAAGGTGATCAGTGGGTTTATCAAGCAATACCCGGACGTGTCTTTGCATATGCATCAAGGTACGCCATTGCAGATTGCCGAAATGGCTGCGGATGGGACAGTTGATTTTGCCATCGCCACAGAAGGCCTTGAACTCTTCAACGACTTGGTGATGATGCCGTGCTACCGCTGGAATCGCTGTGTGATTGTGCCTCAGGGCCATCCGCTGACCAAACTGCCTAAGCTTACGTTGGAAGCGCTTGCTGAGCATTCAATCGTCACCTATGTATTTGGATTTACAGGCCGCTCCAAGCTTGATGAAGCCTTCAGCCATCGCGGCCTGACGCCTAAAGTGGTGTTCACTGCGGCCGATGCCGACGTGATTAAAACCTATGTGCGGCTTGGCTTGGGTGTGGGTATCGTCGCTGAAATGGCGGTTGATGCCGTGCTTGACCCTGATCTGGTGGTGCTCGATGCCAGTGAACTGTTTGAGCCAAGCGTGACTAAGATCGGTTTCCGTCGAGGTACATTCCTTCGGGGGTTTATGTGCGATTTTATCGAGAAATTTGCCCCGCACTTGACCCGGGAAGTCTTGGCCAAAGCTGTTCAGTGCCATAACAAGTCTGAGCTTGAGGAGTTGTTTGAGGGTGTTGAATTGCCGACGTATTGATTCGGCTCATTAAAAAAAACCGGCAAAAAATGCCGGTTTTTTTGTTTCTGGGTTATCTATCAGGCCTTACTGATGATGTTCCCTGCATGCAAGCCACACTCTTTTTGCGTGGCTTCTTCCCACCACCAGCGACCTTCGCGCTCGTGCTGGTTGGGAAGAACAGGGCGGGTGCAAGGTTCACAGCCGATGCTGATAAAGCCGCGTTCGTGCAGGGCGTTGTAAGGCAGCTCAAGGGCGCGAATATAGTTCCACACCTCTTCGCTGGACATTTGCGCCAGCGGGTTGAATTTGTAGAGCGGGCGGTCAGGCAGGGAAAAGGCGCTATCTACCTCAAGCACTGCAACTTCGCTACGGGTACTTGGGCTTTGATCGCGGCGTTGCCCGGTGGCCCAAGCTTTAACCGTTGAGAGCTTGCGTCGCAGGGGCGCCGTTTTACGAATCCCACAGCATTCTGAATGGCCATCTCTGTAGAAGCTGAACAGGCCTTTCTCTTTGACCATCGGCTCCAGTGCGGCCGGGTCAGGCGAAAGAATGTCGATGCTGATGCCGTAGTGTTCACGTACTTGGTCAATAAAGCGGTAGGTCTCAGGGTGTAGGCGACCCGTGTCGAGGCTAAAGACTTTAACCGCTTTATTGATCTTCCAGGCCATATCCACCAGCACAACATCTTCGGCGCCACTGAACGAAATCCACAACTCGTCGCCAAAATGCTCAAAGGCCAGTTTAAGGATCTCTTGCGGCGATTTTGTGGCGTAGATTGCCGCTGTTTCAGCTACATCAAATGGGTGACTCATCAGGGGTTATTCCTAATTATCATGGCGCTCAGCGCTTTGTGGGCATGATGTTATCAAATCGGGGATATGCCGCTAAATAACCAACTGCCATTGCAACTGATGCTTTTGTGCATATAGAGGCTCGTTGCGTAGCGTTTACCCAGCCGTTAGAGTGCCGTCTTCAATAAAAATACAGCTAGGAGTGTCCCGTGGAAATCGCTTGTCTCGACTTGGAAGGCGTACTGGTACCAGAAATATGGATCGCTTTTGCGGAAAAAACCGGTATCGAGTCGCTTAAAGCGACCACCCGCGATATCCCTGACTACGACGTATTAATGCAGCAACGTCTGCGTATTCTGGATGAGCACGGACTGAAGCTGGCCGATATTCAGGAAGTAATCGCGACGCTGAAGCCGCTTGATGGCGCCGTTGAATTTGTCGACTGGCTGCGCGAGCGCTTTCAGGTGGTGATTTTGTCCGACACCTTCTACGAATTTTCCCAACCGCTGATGCGCCAACTGGGCTTTCCAACGCTGCTTTGCCACAAGCTTGTGACCGATGAAAATGACCGCGTGGTTAGCTACCAGCTTCGCCAAAAGGACCCTAAGCGCCAGTCGGTTATCGCACTTAAAAGTCTCTACTATCGCATTATTGCGGCGGGTGACTCGTACAATGACACCACCATGCTCAGCGAGGCGCATGCCGGCATCTTGTTTCATGCCCCTGACAATGTGATCCGCGAGTTTCCGCAGTTCCCGGCAGTGCATACCTTTGACGAGTTGAAGCGTGAGTTTCTCAAGGCCTCAAATCGTCAATTGAGTTTGTAAGCCGGCGTCAGTCAAGCAAACGATCCGCTTTATGCGGGTCTTTTGCGTCTGCCTGGTGCAGATTACTGACTGAGCTGCTCAAGGGTGCGCAACAGCACATCAACCTTGGTCAGCGACTCTTGGTATTCAGCTTGCCACTGTGAATCAGCAACGATCCCGCCACCCCCCCAGCAGGTGATGGTGCCGTCTTTGGCGAGCAGGCTGCGGATGGTAATTGAGCTGTCCATCTCGCCGCGTATATCCAGATAAAACAACGACCCGCAATACAGGTTTCTGCGGGTGTCTTCCAGTTCATCGATAATTTGCATGGCGCGAATTTTCGGTGCGCCTGTGATAGAACCGCCGGGGAAACTGCAGGCCAGCAGGTCTAGGGGGTCTTTACCCTCTGCCAACTGGCCTGTGACAGCACTGACCAGATGATGAACATTGGGATAGCTTTCGAGGGCGAATAGTTCGGGAACTTTAACCGAGCCAACCTTGCAGCAGCGACCCAGGTCGTTGCGCAGCAAGTCAACGATCATCAGGTTTTCAGCACGGTCTTTTGCGCTGCTCAGTAACTCGGCTGCTTGCGCTGCATCTTTGTTCGGGTCGATATCCCGGGGGCGAGTACCTTTGATAGGTCGAGTCTCGACCTGGCCATTGTGAACCCGCATAAACCGCTCGGGCGACAAGCTGATAATTGCAGCACCCTCAGCTAAAGCCTGGAAGCCAGAAAAGGGTGTCGGGCAGGCCGCTCTAAGCGCTTGATAGGCAAGCCAGGGATCGCCCTTGTAGCGGGCCTGAAAGCGTTGGGCGAAGTTTACTTGATAACAATCGCCCGCCTGAATATAGGCTTGGATCTTTTCTATCGCGTGCTGGTACCTGTCGCGGCTCATATCAGCTTGAAAGCTGCCGTCGAGCTGGAAGCGTGTCCAGCTGGCGGACTCCTTCGCTTCGAATAGCTCAATCAGCCTGCCTCGGTCAGCGAGGCTCACCTGCGGGTGAAACACTAGCTGGGTCGTCAACAACTGGTGATCGCTGATAAGGGCCCATGCATACAAACCTACGCGCGCATCAGGTAATTCAAGGTCGTCGATGGCATGGCCGGTAATCGTTTCGAGGCGCCGGCCGAAGTCATAGCCAAAGTAACCGATTAACCCGCCGACGAAGGGTAGAGCAACATTTTCGGGCAGGTCTTCGCTGCTCAAGGTGCTGTTGGCAGTGCGCAGTCTTTGCAGAAAGTCTTTGGCTGACTCCATTGGCTGCGGCGACAGTTCAGCCAATGGCCAAGCGCTAATAAGGTCATAGCGTCCATGTTCCGCCACAGGCCGTCCTGCATCGAGCAAAACTGCACCGGGGGCATTTCTCAGGCGACTGAAATTTGAGCCCGGATTGGCTTGGTAGGGTAGGGCATAAACCTGAAAAGTTGGCATACGTGGCGTTCAAGCAGGTGTGGATGCGCATTGTAGAGTGCTAGCGCGGCTGGGCCTATAGCCTTTGCGTGGTTTGCGCACAGGCACATTGCTGATTAGTATTGAAGGAGTTCAAGGGAAGTGAACGTTTGTAACAATGTATGAATCACAGGGATCAGGTCATGGATGACATGAATGAAGTGCTGGATCAGCCTGCGGACTACAATCTGCCACCAGAGGCAGCTTCGACACAGGTATCAGAGCGTTACCTCGCAAGACCAACCATTCAATCAGCCCTCTCTACGCCGCCCATTGCGCGCTTGTTGGTGCTTGCCGCACCTGCAGGTTTCGGCAAGACTGTGCAGCTGGAAATTCTTGCAAAAAAGCGGGCTGAAGAGGGTCATTGTGTCGCGTGCTTGACCCTGACCGAAGGCTCGAACACGCCTCTGGTTTTCTTTCAAAAACTGGCCCATAGCCTGAATGATATTCAAGCTGGGCTAGGCGATATGGGCGAAACGCCAGCCCGAAACACCGGCTGTTTTGACCCCGTTCAGGCGATGGAATTTGTTTTAGGAAATATCCTACAGCTGAACAGGTCATTGTTGTTGGTGCTGGACAATTTCCAGCTGGTTACACATCCCGACTTGCTGAGTGCTATCAATCGTCTCGTCAGCTATGCCCCTCCTGGATTTTGCCTGGCCATTGGTTCCCGGGTTAAGCCAAGACTCAACGTGGCAACATGGCGCACAAAAGGCTATCTGATTGAGATCGGTGAACGCGAACTGCGCCTCAGTGAGGACGAAACGCGGCTTTACTTGCAGTGCTGTGGGCACAATCTCGATCGCCTCCCTTTGAAGAAAATCCATAGCTACACCGAAGGCTGGATTACGGGTCTAAAACTGTTGAGTGAGTGGCTCAAACTTAATCCACAACGGATTGAGCAATTGCTTGAATTTCAAACGGATCAAGCCTCGATCGGTAGTTACCTGGCAGAGGCTGCGTTCGATTTGATACCCCCTGATCGCCAGAGCGCACTGCTTAGTTTAAGTGTGGTTCAGCGCTTTAATGGCAATTTGGCGGAGGCATTGACCGGATGTGGTGATGGTCAGGCATTGCTTGAGGACCTTGAAAGCCTGCAGCTGTTCTTGATACCCCTTGACCGCGATCGTCTGTGGTTTCGATTTCACCGTTTCTTCGCTGAATTTCTCCGTGCGCTTTTGTACAAGCAGGATGTCGAGCGATTTAAACAGACCCATTTCAATGCCAGCTTGTGGTTTACCAATAACCACATGCAAAACTTCGCGATTGAGCATGCTTATCACGCACAAGACCTTGAACTGTTAGCCGCGCTAATTGATGGCTGCGGCTTGAGTTTGATTAATCGTGGACAGTTGAAGTTGGTGCATAAGTGGCGCCGGCATGTTCCCGATGAAATCGCGGTGAAATACCCCGTCTTGGTCTTGAGTGACCTATGGGCAAGCGTGGTTGATCTTGGGCTGGATGAGGCAAATCGGGCACTGGATGATCTACTTCTGCGTTGGCGGGAGGGTGACACCAACGCGCCCCTGACCGACAGCATGTTAGCGGCCTTGGCAATCAAGTCATTGATGGCCCTGCAAAAAGATGACCTGCGCACGTGCGTCAAGCTAGCGCGTCGGGTTGAGTTTCAACTGGGTGCGCGAACGGCCTTTCTCGAGGTGGCGATGTTGGCCATAGGGGCTTTGGCGAACGTGATGATGGGGTGGCACGAAGCGGCGCGTAAGCTGCTGACTCTGGCAAATCAAAGAAACCATTTTTTGGCGGGTAATTACCTGCACATGCAGCTCATCAATGTTGAGGTGTTGCTGTTGCTTGAACAGGGCAAGATCAAACAGGCAGAGCTGCTTTTCCAAACGCTGCGCGAGCGAGCAACCTCATGGTTTAACGAAAAATCCAAAGCCATCGTATTGCCAAAAATCACCCAAGGTCTGATTGCCTATCAACAGGGGCGGTACGAGGGGGTGGCTGAGACCCTAAAGCGCATGCTGTCAATTGTTGATGCTATTAGCCCGGTTGATATTTATGCCCAAGGGACGCTGTGCTTAGCGCACCTGCAGTACATGCAAGGCAACGCCAAAGAAGCCACTTCGACGCTGGTGTATATGCAGAACCTGGCGGCACGCAACAAGGCGTGGCGCTACTACGCGCAAGCAGTCGGTTATGAAATTTCGCGAATTTTGCAAGAAACCGGTGATGACCGCATAAAGCGGGCAGAACAGCGCTTGAAGAGCCTCAACTGGACCGATCTGGCGAGCAACTATGTACACATGCGTTTAAACCCCGTGCTCTGGGTTCAGGGCCTGACGCGCACACGGTTGCAGCAGGCACGTGGACACTACAGTGAAGCGTTGCATGAGATCACCCAGCTGCGCGGTATGCTGCTGGATGACTGGGAAGGGCTCGAGCGCATTCGCTTGGATCTTCTAGCGGCGCTTAGTTATCAGCAGTTGGGCTATCAAGAGCGCTCGCAGAGCTTGCTTGTTCAATGCTTGATCGCGGCCGAACGCGAAGATGTTCGCAGCCTGTTTCTGGAAGAAGGCGAGGCCATTCGCGGCATGCTTGATCAGCTTGAAACAGCTGAACGACAGCCTGCACTGCAGGATTTTATTCGCGGCCTGCTGGCACTCTGGCCCGGAGAGTCGGCCCAGCGCCTGCTTGAGACGGTTGAGGAAGCATTGACTGATCGCGAGCAGGAGGTGATCAGGCATGCGGCGCAAGGCATGTCGAATGAAGAGATCGGTCAGCAATTGACACTCGCCCTGGGTACCGTGAAATGGCACCTGCATAACATTTACGAGAAGCTCAAAGTACGCAATCGCACTCAAGCGATCAGGCGTGCCCGTGAGTTAGGGATGTTAGGATCATGAGTATTGAAACCGAGTTGAAGTCTACCCAAATTCGCCTGCTGTCGAGCAAGCTCGTGCCGGAACATCTTGGCACTGACCGACTGATGCCGCGCACGGTTCTGATCGACAAGATGTTCCGTTTGCGTGATAAACGTTTGATGGTGTTAAGCGCACCCGCAGGCTATGGGAAAAGCGCAGTCTTAAGCGAATACTATCAGCGCCTACTGGCCGAAGGTGTAAAGGTGGCCTGGCTGTCTTGTGATGCCTTGGACGCCGACCTCAGGCGCCTGCTGAGTTACTTGAGTGAAACGATAGCAGTTCAGATTCCAGGTTTCGCTGAGCCTGTCAGGCGGGGACTGGCAAGTGATAAGGCGTTGTCCGATCAGCAACTGCTGGCATTGTTTTTTAGTCAGCTGCAGTATGTTGAAGCTGAACTCTATGTGATGTTGGACGATTTCCATTGTATTCGTGACAGCAGTTTTGCCGAGCAGATCGAGCAAGCGCTGGAGCAACTGCCCGGTCACCTTCACTTCGTCATCAGCACGCGTTTTAAAGCAGGCATGTTTTCCAATGACGCAACAGTATGCTGGTTTGACGTGGACGACTTACGCTTTAACCACGATGAAGTGCATCAATACTACCGTGATATAAAATCGATTCAGGCCAGCGATCTCGATATTGCCAAGGTCTACGCGCAAACCGAAGGCTGGGTCACGGCTCTTCATCTTGCGTC
The DNA here is from genome assembly GCF_963971045.1 of Pseudomonas sp. EL_65y_Pfl2_R95. NCBI lineage: Bacteria > Pseudomonadati > Pseudomonadota > Gammaproteobacteria > Pseudomonadales > Pseudomonadaceae > Pseudomonas > Pseudomonas sp. EL_65y_Pfl2_R95. The sequence goes on from NZ_CAXAOV010000007.1 coordinate 103,358, forward strand.
GCTCATAAGTCCAATGCTGAGCCGGCGATTCACTCCAACGGTGAATATGCCCGGAACAGAACGTAATCTAGCTGACTATTTCAGCGAGGATGCGCTGGTTGATCTGCCCGCTCAATTGCAGCGCTTTCTGAATTACACCTCACTGCTGGATGAGTTCAATGCTGAGCTCTGTAATGCATTGACCGGCCGAGACGATGGCCAACAAACCTTGGCTTACTTGTGCAATGAGCAATTGTTTATTGTCGAGGCTGAACGTCGGGGTGGTTGGTATCGCTACCATCCATTGTTCGCAGAATATCTGCAGCGTCGCTTGGTAAAAACAGAAGACCCCACGCACCTGCTGCATGCAGCCGCGCATTGGTGTGAGTCACGGGACCTGCCTGAAAAAGCGATCAAATATGCGATCCGCTCCCGCGATTATGGCTTTGCCGCGCATCTGTTGGAGGCCTATGGCTGGAAATTGATAGCGGATGAAAAAGTCTATCAAGTGCTCGGTTGCCTACAGGATGTCCCGATTGAGGTCATTCAAGAATACTGCGTATTTCAGATTTTCTTCGCCTGGCAATTAGCCTTCGAGCAAAAGTACGCCGAGTCAGAGTCACTGATTGAGGAAATCAGCGCGCAACTGCAGGACGGAAGCACCGAGGAGATGAAACCAGGTTTCGTTGAGTTGTTTGCTGCTACACAAATCATCAAGGCCCTGGTACTGCTTTACCAAGACAAACTCGACAGCTGCCTGAAAGTGACCGCTCACTGGATAAAATTGGTGTCGGGTTCGCAGCCGTTGTTTTCAGCCTGCTTATCCTGTTTGCAGGCCGCTTGCTATTCATTGCAAGGCGCCTATGCAGAAGCGTCAAAGGCCATTTTTGCAGCGCGCTCGAAGCTCAGTGAAACCCAGAGCGATTACCTGAGCGTCGTCACGAGCATGATAGAGGTGTGCGTGTGCAAGCAACTTGGCGAGTTGCACAAGGGGGCCGAGATTGCTGAGCGTGCGCGTGAATTAGCCAGCTGTTTCCTGGGTGAGCAAAGCCGCGTGGGTGGGCCTCTGTGGTTGGCCTGTGCCGACATCCTCTATGAGCAGGGTGTTGACCAAGATGCTTTGAATGGCGTCGCGCAAGCGGCGGCATGGCGTGATGTAGTCACACCTGTCGAGCTGTTGAACCGTGGTCAGTTAGTCATCGTTCGTAAGCGTTTTTATGAAGGGCACACAGAGCAGGCATTGTATGAGCTTGACGAGTGGATTCTAAGCTTGCATGCCCCGGGTTATGAGCGTGTGTATGCGCAGGCAATGAGCTGTAAAGTGCAGTTCTTACTGTGGTTGCGCAGGCCCAATGAGGCTGAGCGCATCTGCCTGCAACTGAAGCAGCATCTCGCAGTGTTGCCCGCCCAGCGTCACGCAAACGCCAACATTAGTTTGGTTATGGCCGAGGCACGTCTGTCTCTTTCAGAACGGCGGGCGGATAAAGCGCTGACGGCGCTTGAGACCTGTTTAGGGGCTGACAACAGCCTGCCGATGACGGATCAAAACCTAAGACTATCGCTGTTACTTTCAGTGGCTTACTGGAGAAAAGGTAACACTGAACGCTCTTTTGAATTGCTAAAAAAAGTAGTTGAAAGTGGTGTAAGTCGTGGTTATCAGCGCTTATTTATCGACGATGCACTCTGGCTACTGCCGGTCATGGAGGCCTGGTTTTGTGTCGATAAGCCGGCGCAACAAAAGTGGCAATTATTGGGTGAAATGCTTCGCGCCCAATGCGAGGCATTTTCCATTGATTATCAACAGCTTGATGACAATCAGGATGTAAGCAACAGAGAGCGGGAGATTTTACGCTTCGTCGGGGCGGGCCTATCTAACCGCGATATCGCCCAAGCCGTACACCTGTCTGAAGCGACGATTAAGTGGCACCTGCATAATCTGTTTTCAAAAATGGGCGTAAAAAGCCGAACCCAAGCGGTGCTTAAAGGCAAGAGCCTAGGGCTGTTGAGCGAGGCATAGGTAGCCGTTAATAATTTCTGGATTTGATCCTCCATTCATTGGTTAGGGAGGCAGCAGCGGATTGCCACAGTAGGTTTAAGGCAGGACTTGATGCAACAGCATTAAGTGTTCGAGGCGGTATGACTAGGGAAGCAATATCACTTCGAATAGCGACACAGGTTGTCGTTCCCGCTGCTAGCGACAGGAGTCCATGGCAGCATCCTTCGGGATACTAAAACCGAGAACTGTGGAGATCACAACAATGAAAATTATTAACAAGTTTGCATTAGCAGCAACTGTCCTCGTCGCGCCGCTCATGGCGCAGGCTGAGTTGAAAGCCATGGATGATTCCGCGCTGGCAACAGTGACCGGTCAAGACGGTATCAGTATTTCGGGTGAGTTCAACGGCAGTATCGGCAGCGTTGTATACACCGACAATGATCCTGCAGGCGGCTCACTGCGCCTCGAAACCATCGCCTTTGATGGTTTCAACATCTCAGACGACGCCCCCATTCTGGTTGACGTAGTCACAACCAGTATTGGTGGTACCGACACAGAGCAACTGCAAATCGGTCTACCAGCTGTAACCGGCCAGTTGTCAGTGGGTGCTATCAAGGTGGGTAGCACAACAGCCGCGAGCATTGGTTCGCTTGCCGTGAGCGACATCAACTTGGCCGGCACTACTGTAAAAGTCTGGGGCCACTAGGCCAATAGCCTTTCTTAGCTATGACTCCCTGCCGGTGCCACTGGCAGGGTCTTTATCCTAAGACAGGACAAACTCCGATGATTGAAATATTACTCGGTAGTCTAATCGGTATCTTCGGTGTTACCGAAACGGTGGAGATCAAACCGCAACCGAAGGGACGCATTAATCTTTCGTCGGCGGTGCTTAACAGCCATCCGCTTAGAGAGTCCATTGAATTAGAACCCCTTAATCAATTGCAATTTAAGCGGGTTATTCGCCAAGCCTATGATTACAGCTGCGGTTCAGCCGCACTTACAACATTGCTTGATTACTTCTTGGGGAATAACTTAGAAGAACGCCAGGTTATGGAGGGGCTACTTAAATTCGGCGAGGCAGATAAAATTGTCGCACGGCGGGGTTTTTCGCTACTGGATATGAAACGATTCGTATCTGCGCTGGGCTATAAAAGTGGTGGGTTTCGAGCAACTTTTGCAGATTTGGAAGGATTGGAACATCCCGTTATTGTGCCAATAGAGTACGCAGGTTTTAAACATTTTGTGGTCGTGCGTGATGTGTTTGACGAGCATGTGTTTGTGGCGGACCCTGCAATTGGCAATATAAGTTTTACCCGCGTTCGCTTTGAGGCTGTTTGGGATAAGAATGTGTTGTTCGTTATCTATCCTAGCGAGGATGTCATAAATAATGCGCTTGCTTTAGATGACCACGATATGCGAGTGATTGATGATCGTACTATTTCACTGTTAGCGTTCCGGACATTTCCGGAAATTAATAAGTTTACTGAAAATCAAGCAACCGACCTGGGTTCCAATGGGGCGATCCAACATATTCGCCGCAAATGACTGTTGGTTGTTGTGTCGTGCTGTTCAAACAATAATAACGGAGTATTTTGTATGAGACTTGCATGCGCCATCGTTATATGCGCGCTATGCCTGTTTCCGGGTGTTAGCGTACGTGCAGAAGATGAGCCTGTTGATAGCGCTAGGGATGCTTTAGGGAAGCAGGATGGTGACGCAGACAGCGCAACCGCGCTGGCTGAAGTTTTCCAAGCCGCTGAAAAAAGCTACACGCTGCTTAAGAAAGGCGAGCGAACCCTTACCTATGGTGTTGATTATAGTTTGGTCAGGGACACCGTCATCGAAACGGTAAGAACAGGTGATAATTCATTTAGTGTAATCGGTCAGTCTGAAGCACAACATACCTTCACCACTTCGTTCACTTTCGACTATGGGGTATGGGACAACCTTACATTTAGTATTCGTCTACCATTTGTGGCGAAGTATGATACAGAGCGTGATTTGAATGCCTACAGCTTGGGCGATATTTCTGCGAGCTTACGCTGGCAGCCATGGAATGCGCAGCGTGGAGCGCCTGTTACCACTCTATATGCCTCTTTAGGGTTGCCAACCGGCGATAGCCCCTACGACATACAAGTCGATGATGACCTGTCGACAGGGAATGGCAGTTACAGTCTTAGCGCTGGCGCTAACCTGTCGTATGTTATTGATCCTGTCGTTCTCTTTGGTTCGCTAGGTTATACCTACAACTTTCCTATAAAGGATATTAATCAAGTTCGCGGCGGGCGCCTGTTAAAAAAGGTTGATCCGGGGTCTGCTTTTTCTTTCAATATGGGCTTCGCTTATGCCTTGTCCTATGACGTTTCTTTGGCCGCCTCTTACCAAATGGCCTATAACCTTGCACCGAAGTTCAAGTTTGAAGACGTTAACTTGAAAGGTCGTGAACAAACCAGTGCGGTCATGAATTTCTCATTGGGTTTGAGGACGTCGCCCGACTACATTGTCAATGTTAATGCTGGCTTTGGTTTAACAGAAGACTCTCCCGACGTCTTGTTGGGGCTGTCAATGCCACTCGATATCACTGGCCTTAAACCAGAATAAGGGGGCGCTTATGAAGTTTTTTAAATATCTGTTTTCCTTCGCTGGTACATTATGGGTGAGTGCAGCGCAGGCACAACTCTCGCAAAACCTAACGATTGGTAATCCTAAAGCCATGGCGCTGGGCAATGCGATAACCGCCGATTCCTCAGGTATAGATGCAGTCCACTACAATCCCGCAGCATTGACCAAGTTAAAAGGGCGCCAAGTGGCGATAAAGTTTGTGACAGGCGTACTGGATATTCGCTCAGACTTTAAGGCCCCTGAGAATTACGGCGACAGTTTCTTTGGCCTATCGGATGATCCAGTGGCTAATTCATCCAGCCGTACCACCACGTCGACTATGTATTTTCCTGGGCTGGGGGGGGCAACCGATGTTCCGCTGCTTTTTGCGCCGCTGGCAGGTATTTCAATAACGCCTCCAGGTTCAAAGTTTACATTTGCCAATAATGTGTATGCGCCTCAGGTGCTGGGTTACTCACGCGGTAACAATGACCCTGCACGTTATCAAGGCAAACAAGTTGCTATTCAAAGAATTACTTACCTGTCACCCTCAGTTGCCTACCAAGTAAATGATCAACTTTCGGTGGGCCTTTCTGTTGGTTTTTCACACCAGGCACTGGCACTAAATGAAGACTTTCGTGCGCCCGGCGTATTAACAGGTTTTACGGGGGCGGCTCAAGATGCGCTCTGTACCATTGATGGCAATCCTTTTGAGGTATTGCTGAATATTTGTGGCGGAGATCTAGGTCCGTTCACGGATATCGCAAACATCGATCTCGACTTGCAGCAATCACTTTCACCCACCTGGAACATCGGTTTTCTCTGGGAGCCGGTTGATTGGTTTGCGCTGGGTGCCGTTTACCAAAGCGAAGCGAAGACCAAGCTCAAGGGTGATTACAACATTTCTTACAGTGATGACTGGCAGGGCTTTTGGCAGGGCTTGGACAGCTCGCTGGTGGGTGCAATATTCAGTAGCATCACCCCGGATGGTGTTTTTGATAACGAGCAGGGCAAGGCATCGCTCAAGTTGACCTATCCGGCTCACTTCGCGGCGGGTATCAAGCTCAATCCAACCCCCAAATGGCAAATTAATTTTGATGTGAAGTGGACCGATTATGCCGCCTGGAATGAGTTTGAAATAAAGTTTGATCGCGAGCTGGATATTCTGCGCATAGCCAGTCTGCTGTCGCCTGACAATGCGACCTCAACCAGCCTGATTCTCGATCGCGGGTACAAGTCGGTTTGGAGTTGGGCTTTAGGTCTGCAGTATCACTACAACGACCGCCTGACCTTGCGCGTGGGCTATGAGCCGCGGCCTTCAGCTATCCCGGGGAATAAAGCGGATGTCCTCGCGCCGATCGGTGATGCGACCCTATACGGCCTTGGCGCTGGTTATCAGTGGGATAAAGATACGGTTATTGACCTTGGCTTTAACTACTTGGTCAGCAAGCAAAGTATTCCTGCAGGTTCGAGTTGCAATATTAACTGCTCGAGTATCGATGGCCTTGTCTACAACCCCTATGCAGACCTTGACGTGAAAACGACCGTGAAAGCCTACGTATTTGCCTTAACGTACCGAACCTCATTTTGAGAGGTGTTTGGCTATGCCTATATTTAATGTGCTGCTGACAATTCTTGCTATTTCGTGGGCTGCAGTAGGGTTCGCTGATAGCCGTTACCTGACGTGGATTGATGTACAGGGAAGGTTGCACAATACGCCTTTGCATAACGCATTTGATCAGCAGCAACGGCTGATGCGTGAAAAGGCACGGCCCAGCTCTGTTGAAAGTCTTGGACTGCCTCAAGCGCCCAGTGAAAGTAAACGGCGTTACTTTACCTGGGTCGATGCTAATGGAATCTTGCAAAACAGCTTTTATGCCGACCGCTCGTTGCTGTCCAGCGGCTCAGAGGTTTTATTGTCCACGGGTCAGTTGTCATCAGCCTATATCGATGCAGATGAACTTGAAGGGCGTAAATATCGACGCGAAGGCGATGATGGCCAATATTTCACTTGGGTTGACGAGCAGGGGCGCATGCAAAACTCTCGTCTTAATCCGCGCGTCAGTTCGGGTTCCGGCTCTGAATCAGGTGCAATTGAATTTACTGAAGGCCGGCAGATTAAATTTGCCAAGAAGCCTGTACGGTTACCGCATCTTGACGGTCAACGTACAGCTGCTATGACTGCACTGCTCGCCGGGAGTGGTCAAGCTGAAGGACTTTATGCTGAGTTGGCTGATCGTTGCTGCAGCCAACTACCGGACGCTGATTTTACCGAGCTATTCGCTGAGGAACCACGCTTTGAGGTGCTCAATCGGTTTTCCCCGCGTTTAGATTTTCCTATGGGTCGTAGTTACTACGCTGCGGTAAAGTTACCCAAAACGCGAACTCGTTACGGCTTACGGGTACGCAGCTTCGCTAACAAGCAGGTGGTCTACCCCTCTTTGTTGTTTCTTGATGCGCAGAAACGGCCCACTCGCTTGGTCAGTGACGCGGTCTATCAGCTGCATGCTGAAACCTGGTCTCACTATGCGTTTATCGAGGGGGTGGTACAAATTGCGCCTGCAGCCCGCGAGCGTTATGTATTGGTGCTGACCACTGATGAAGATAGGCGTTTAACCACCTTGGATAACAAGCCTTTTAAGCGACCATTACAAAAGGCTGTTGTTGATGAGGATGGCATGCAGGTTCATGCCCATGCTGAAGTTGGCTCTTTTGAGCTGGCGGTGATTCATTAGTCCGATTAGATAAAGAAAAGGCCGCTAATAGCGGCCTTTTCTGGTCTGACTTGGGTCAGACTTCGCGGACAAACTTATGCGCAAACAAGCTTTGCGCGAAGCGTACCCGTTCTTGCGGCGTTTCCTGGATATCGTCTTTCGCAAGCTCGGCAATGCGCGCTTCAACAGCATGGGCGCGCAGGGTCAGGCCAGTGTCGTTGGCGATTTGAATATTCAGTCCAGGGCGTGCATTGAGCTCGAGAATTAACGGGCCTTTTTCTTGGTCAAGTACCATGTCGACACCAATGTAGCCCAAGCCGCAGAGCTCATAACAATTAGCGGCGAGGGTCATAAAACCGTCCCAGTCCGGTAGTTGAACGCCATCTACTGCGTTTGTTGTGTCGGGGTGCTTGGTGATTTTGTTGTTCAGCCATGTGCCATTCAGGGTGAGGCCCGTTGCAAGGTCTACACCCACACCAATGGCGCCCTGGTGAAGGTTTGCCTTGCCGCCAGACTGGCGGGTTGGCAGGCGTAACATCGCCATCACCGGATAGCCTTTAAGAACGATGATGCGAATATCCGGCACACCCTCGTAACTGATGCTTTTAAAGATTTGATCCGGAATGACCCGGTACTCAATCAGTGCGCGGTCGCGGTGACCGCCAAGGGAGTAGAGGCCTGTGAGAATACTTGAGATCTGAAACTCAATGTCTTCGTGAGTAATGATCTTGCCGGACACCGTGCGGTAGCGATCCTCAAAGCGGTCGGCAACTACCAAAATACCGTCGCCACCAGCACCCTGTGCAGGCTTTACGACGAAGTCGGTGCGGTTGCCGATGATGTCATTGAGGTTGTCAATTTCCTTTTCCGTAGAGATCACGCCATACATCTCAGGCACATTTATGCCCGCAGCGATCGCGCGCTCTTTGGTCAGAATTTTATCGTCCACAAGCGGATACAGGTGCCGTTTGTTGTATTTCAGCACGTAATCCGCATTGCGTCGGTTGATGCCCATGATGCCTTTGGCTTCGAGGGCCTTCCAGGTTTTCCATAGACCTAGCATGGCTTAATCCTTAAGGAAGGCTTTGAAACGGAAAAGCTCAGTCAGGCGATAGCCGCGGTAACGACCCATAGCGAGCATGAAACCTACCAAAATGAGCAGTACGGCCGGGAAGGTAAACATGAAGTAAACCAACTCGGGAACGGACATCAGCAGATATGCCATCGAGGCGGCGAAGAGCGTGCCGACGCCAACTTTAAATGCGTGCGAGGCACCACGTTCTTCCCAGGTAATCGACAGACGCTCAATGGTCATGGTCAAAATTACCATTGGGAACAGGGCAACCGACAAACCGTGCTCAAGACCCAGTTTATGACTGAACAGGCTAATTACTGCAATCAGGATCACGACGAAAGTCAGCACAACCGACAGTCTTGGCAGCATCTGTAGCTTGAGGTGTTCAAGATACGAGCGCAGTGACAGGCCGAGCGTGGTGATCAGGGTGAACAGCACAATACCGAAACCCAGCTGTGTTTCGCGGAAGGCCAAGGCAATCAGCACAGGGGTAAAGGTGCCGAGTGTCTGCAGGCCGCCCAGGTTTCGCAGGATCAGAATCAGCAATACGCCGATAGGGATCATGATCATGATCTGGAAGTTGTTCTGCGTCTGCAACGGCAAACCGTAGAGAGAGTAGGACAGGAAGTCAGCGTCAGTGCTTTCGTCAGTCAGCTTGGCTAGGCGAATTGCATTCATTTCGCTGTTATTCAATGCGAAAGAAACCTGCGCCTGTTTGCCACCATCAAGCTTGATCAGATCATCGTCACCCACCCACCAAACCAGACGGTCTGCAGGCAAGCCTTGCTCGCCGGTTTCGGGGTTGAAGTACAGCCACTTGTCACCGTTGAAGCTGCGCAACCACAGTTCCGGCACCTGCTGAATTTCAGCTGCCAGACGCACTGTGTGAACACGCTCCATTGGCACATGGGCAATCGACAAAAGCAGTTCAACCGCTTTGGCTTTATTGGATGTTGACGCATCGCCACTGAGTAGTAGTTTGGCGTTGTCATCATTGGCGTTGTTCACGCGCTTGATGGTTTCACTGATAAAGGTTTCAACGTCAGCCGAATGCTGACGAATCGGCGCGAGGAGGGCGTCCGCAGCAATTTTTTCCGGGCCTTCGACGGGCAGGCTGTCACGGAAAATAGGGCCTTTAGCTTTGGCTTGCTCACCGCTATAACGCTTAGTCAGTACCAAACGGTAGTAGATGGTTTGCTTGCCGCTGGCACGCCGCGCAGACCAAGTGACCTTGCGGTTACCGTCGGCGCGGTTAACGCTTACGCCGTAGTTATTAGAGATAAAGCTTTCATTGAGACTGACGTAGTCTTGGTTCAATGGCGGAACAAACATTTGCAGTTTGACCGGCTCTTTTGAACTGGCTTGGAATTCAATCTTGGCATCGATGTTCCAGAGGTCATCAGTTTCATCTGATGTCAGTGGGATACCAAGGATAAAAATTTGGTATGCCGTTATCAGAATACCCAAGCTCACCAAAATAGTGATCAGGATTTTCAGATGCAGGGTAAGAGAGCGCATGGACATTACTCGCCAAGGGTTGCGTCAGTGGTACATGCAGGTTTCCCTGATGCGTATTTAAGGCTTGGATCAATCAGTGCATTGAAGCGTTTTATGGCCTCAGATCCAATCAGCAGCGGGTATTGGAAAGCACTTCGGTCGGTCAAGTTCACTTCAATTGTACGTTGGGCCTTGCCCATGCACAGTTTGAGTTCGATTACAGGCCGAGCGGTGTAGGTTTTTTGCTCTTCAGGATCAAAGTCGCCGGAGCGCCTTTTGATCTTGCTGACACGTGCCAAGGGGCGTTCAATTGGGTTGTTATGGGCGTCATCTATCGCCAGATAAAAGCGTACCCATGTCTCACCATCGCGCTTGAAACGCTCAATGTCCCGTGCACTCAGTGATGCTGTTTTTGCACCTGTATCTAGTTTAGCCGCGACTTCAACGTCGATGCCCGCTAGCTTGACGTATTCATTCAAGCCATAAACGGTCTTGTCCGCAGCAACACTTAAGCTGGGAGAGAGAAGCAGGCAAAGAATCAGTGCAGAGGGCTTCAGTCTCATAAGTCCTATTCGGTGGCTCGGGGGTAAAGGCGATAAGGCTTCGTTGTCCTTGCGCCTAGGGTGGAGAGTAGCAGTTAGTGCATTTTAGCGGATCTGCTTGAAAAGTATTCTAACATGCCCGTTTTGTGCAGTAACAGGCTCTAACCGGCTTTCTTCGATACTAACCCAAACCCCAAGGAAAAATATCGCGGCGATGGATTGTCGACAATGCATGCAGATTAATTGACTGAAGCGTTGCTTGGGGGTATTTTTCCAGCAATTATTTCGTCAGGTGTCGACAATATGCTGAATGCCACCGTGAGTACTGTCAGCGCGGAAGATGAAAGCGAAACGCGCTCCGAGCACGTTTTTCGGCGGATTCAAGCGGCTATCGTTAAAGGCGAAATCGCCCCGGGCAGCAAGATCTCCGAGCCGGAGCTCGCACGAACCTATGGCATTAGCCGTGGGCCGCTACGTGAGGCAATCCACAGGTTGGAGGGGCAGCGCTTGCTGGTCCGCATACCTCATGTCGGCGCCCGCGTGGTGTCCCTTAATCACGAAGAATTGATTGAGCTTTACGAAATTCGTGAGTCGCTCGAAGGCATGGCCTGCAAGCTCGCCGCGCAGCGTATGACCCAGCAGGAAATAGACGAACTGCGTCGGGTGCTTGAAACCCATGAACGCGACGAGGCGTTTCAGGCGGGCCGTGGCTATTACCAACAGGAAGGCGACTTTGACTTCCACTACCGGATTATTCAGGGCAGCGGCAATCGCACCCTGAGCCAGCTGCTTTGCGGTGAACTGTATCAACTGGTGCGTATGTATCGGATTCAGTTTTCCTCCACGCCAAACCGGCCGCATCAAGCTTTTGCCGAACACCACCGAATTCTTGATGCTATCTCGGACCGCGATGGTGAGCTCGCTGAGTTGCTCATGCGCCGCCATATTGCCGCTTCGAAACGCAATATTGAGCGCCATTATCTGGGCGAGCAAAAACAGCCCGAACCTACACAGTCATCTACTTCACGAGGTCAGTCATGAGCTTGAAAACTCCTGGTCAGCGGTTCCGCGACGCCGTTGCTGAAGAACATCCGTTGCAAGTTATTGGTGCGATTAACGCCAACCACGCTTTACTCGCTAAGCGTGCAGGTTTCAAAGCCATCTATTTGTCAGGTGGTGGTGTTGCTGCGGGTTCGCTGGGCTTGCCTGACCTGGGTATCACAGGCCTGGACGATGTGTTAACCGATGTTCGACGCATTACCGACGTCTGCGATCTGCCCCTCTTGGTTGACGTTGACACTGGCTTTGGCGCCTCGGCGTTCAATGTCGCCCGTACGGTCAAGTCGATGATCAAATTCGGCGCGGCAGCGATCCATATTGAAGACCAGGTCGGTGCCAAGCGCTGCGGGCATCGCCCCAATAAAGAAATCGTTTCCCAGCAAGAGATGGTCGACCGCATCAAGGCGGCGGTTGATGCGCGTACGGATGACAGTTTTGTGATCATGGCGCGTACTGATGCACTGGCAGTTGAAGGCCTTGAGTCGGCCCTTGATCGCGCCGCCGCTTGTGTCGAGGCAGGTGCCGACATGGTCTTCCCTGAGGCCATCACTGAGCTTGAGATGTACAAGCTATTTGCCGACAAGGTGAAGGCGCCGATTCTGGCCAATATCACCGAGTTTGGCTCGACCCCGCTGTTTACCACCGACGAATTGAAATCTGCGGATGTTTCTCTGGTGCTGTACCCGCTCTCAGCGTTCCGGGCGATGAACAAAGCCGCCGAGAATGTTTACAACGCGGTACGCCGTGATGGCACGCAGAAGAATGTGATCGACACCATGCAAACGCGCATGGAGCTTTACGATCGCATCAATTATCACGCTTTTGAGCAGAGTCTTGATGCCTTGTTTGCGGGCAAGAAAGCCTGAGATTGAGCCGCTCGCGTCCAGCGCATGAGCGATGTTGCAGTATCCATAAAAAATTCAAGAGGAGAGAGCAATGGCTGAAGCTAAAGTATTGAGTGGTGCGGGCCTGCGCGGCCAGGTTGCCGGTCAAACAGCCCTGTCGACAGTTGGCCAAGAAGGTGCAGGCCTGACCTATCGTGGTTATGACGTGCGTGATCTTGCGGCGAATGTAGGCTTTGAAGAAGTTGCCTATTTACTGCTTTACGGCGAACTGCCGAACGCCGCGGAACTGGCTGCTTATAAAACCAAACTCAAAACTCAGCGCGACCTGCCGCAAGCGTTGAAAGAAGTTTTGGAGCGCATTCCGGCCAATACCCATCCGATGGACGTAATGCGTACGGGCGCTTCGGTGCTCGGCACCCTCGAGCAAGAGTTAAGCTTCGATCAGCAGCAGGACAAGGCCGATCGTTTGCTGGCCATTTTTCCGGCCATCATGTGCTACTGGTATCGCTTCAGTCACGACGGTGTGCGTATTGAATGCATGACCGATGAAGACTCACTCGGAGGACACTTCTTGCGTTTGCTGCACGGTAAAAAGCCGAGCGAGCTGCATGTTCAGGTCATGAATGTTTCACTGATTCTGTATGCGGAGCACGAGTTCAATGCCTCTACCTTTACGGCGCGGGTGTGCGCCTCGACCTTGAGTGATTTGTTCTCCTGTGTCACGGCGGCGATTGGCACCTTGCGCGGGCCGTTGCACGGTGGTGCTAACGAAGCGGCGATGGAGATGATTGAAAAATTCTCCTCCGCCGAGGAAGCGGCAGCCGGAACGCTGGCGATGCTTGAGCGTAAAGACAAGATCATGGGCTTCGGTCATGCGATCTACAAAGACTGCGACCCACGCAATGACGTGATCAAAGAATGGTCGAAAAAGCTCGCGGACGAAGTGGGTGACACCGTGCTTTATCCGGTCTCCGAGGCGATAGATAAAACCATGTGGGAGCAAAAGAAGCTGTTTCCCAATGCGGACTTCTATCATGCATCGGCTTATCACTTCATGGGCATCCCAACCAAATTGTTTACGCCCATTTTCGTCTGCTCGCGCCTGACCGGCTGGGCCGCGCATGTGTTCGAACAGCGGGCCAATAACCGGATTATTCGCCCAAGTGCCGAGTACACCGGCGTAGAACAACGCCCAGTACCGCCACTCGACCAGCGCTAATCGCGCGCGAAACGCCTCGCAACCTAGCCGTGCGAGGCGTTCCGATAACAGACCTGATGAGTTCTGACTGATGAATACCGATTATCGCAAACCATTGCCCGGCACTCAGCTGGATTATTTCGATACCCGCGCTGCGGTTGATGAAATTCAGCCCGGCGCTTATGACAAACTGCCATACACCTCGCGGGTTCTGGCAGAGAATCTGGTTCGCCGTTGCGAGCCTTGGATGCTGACTGCAGCGCTGACGCAGATCATTGAGCGTAAGCGCGACTTGGATTTTCCGTGGTTTCCGGCGCGAGTTGTTTGCCATGACATTCTGGGTCAAACCGCCTTGGTAGACCTTGCCGGTTTGCGTGACGCCATCGCCGAGAAGGGCGGTGATCCGTCAAAAGTTAACCCTGTAGTGCCGACACAGTTAATTGTCGATCACTCGTTAGCGGTTGAGCATGGGGGGTTCGAAACGGATGCCTTCGAGAAGAACCGGGCGATTGAAGACCGTCGCAACGAAGACCGTTTTCACTTTATTAACTGGACCAAGAAAGCCTTTAAAAACGTTGATGTGATTCCGCCGGGCAACGGCATCATGCACCAGATCAATCTGGAGCGGATGTCCCCGGTGGTTCACGCCCGTGACGGTGTTGCATTCCCCGATACCTTGGTTGGCACCGACAGCCACACCCCGCACGTTGATGCGCTGGGCGTGATTGCCATTGGTGTCGGCGGTCTTGAGGCTGAAAGCGTAATGCTTGGCCGTGCTTCGTATATGCGTCTCCCAGACATCATCGGGGTTGAGCTGACAGGCAAGCGTCAGCCTGGCATTACGGCTACAGATATCGTGTTGGCGATTACTGAATTCTTACGCAAGGAGAAGGTGGTTTCTTCCTACCTTGAGTTTTACGGTGAGGGAGCCAATGCTCTGACGCTAGGCGACCGTGCAACCATTTCCAATATGACGCCTGAGTTTGGCGCGACAGCGGCGATGTTCTATATCGATGGGCAAACCATCGATTATCTGACCCTGACCGGCCGCGACAGCGAGCAAGTCAAGTTGGTGGAAAATTATGCCAAGACTACAGGTTTGTGGGCTGACACACTGACCAACGCCGAATACGAACGCGTGCTGACATTCGACTTATCAACTGTGGTGCGTAATATCGCAGGTCCGTCCAACCCGCATCGTCGGGTGCCGACTTCAGAGTTGGCGGCGCAAGGCATCAGTGGCGTCGTCGAGAACGAAGAAGGCTTGATGCCAGATGGCGCCGTGATTATCGCGGCGATCACCAGTTGCACCAATACCAGTAACCCACGCAACGTGATTGCCGCCGGCTTGATCGCGCGAAATGCAAACGCGCGCGGCCTGACCCGCAAGCCTTGGGTGAAAACCTCGTTGGCACCCGGCTCGAAAGCCGTTCAGCTGTATCTTGAAGAAGGCAAACTGTTGCCTGAGCTGGAGAAGCTAGGCTTTGGCATTGTTGGTTTTGCCTGTACCACCTGTAATGGTATGAGCGGTGCGCTCGATCCGGCGATTCAAAAAGAAGTGATTGACCGCGACCTCTACGCCACGGCTGTGTTGTCTGGCAACCGTAACTTCGACGGGCGAATTCATCCCTATGCCAAGCAAGCCTTTCTGGCGTCGCCGCCCTTGGTAGTGGCCTACGCGATTGCCGGCACCATTCGTTTTGATATCGAAAAAGATGTGCTTGGTATCGATAATGATGGGCAACCGGTCACCTTGAAAGATATCTGGCCGTCGGATGAAGAGATTGACGCCGTGGTCAAGGCCAGCGTCAAGCCTGAGCAGTTTAATCAGGTTTACATCCCGATGTTTGCGATCGAAGAAGATACCGGACCTAAAGTCAGCCCGCTGTATGACTGGCGTCCGCAGAGCACCTATATTCGTCGTCCGCCTTATTGGGAAGGGGCATTGGCAGGGGAGCGAACGCTGAGCGGAATGCGCCCTTTGGCAGTGCTGCCAGACAACATCACCACCGACCACCTTTCGCCATCCAACGCCATTATGCTCGACAGCGCGGCGGGTGAATATCTGGCAAAAATGGGCTTGCCTGACGAGGATTTCAACTCCTACGCCACGCACCGCGGTGACCACCTGACCGCGCAGCGTGCAACTTTCGCCAATCCCAAACTGATCAATGAAATGGCTATTGAGAATGGCGTGGTCAAGCAGGGCTCACTGGCGCGCATTGAACCAGAAGGCACCGTTACACGGATGTGGGAAGCAATTGAAACCTACATGCAGCGCAAGCAGCCACTGATCATCATCGCCGGCGCCGATTATGGTCAGGGCTCGTCCCGTGACTGGGCTGCCAAAGGCGTGCGTCTGGCCGGTGTTGAGGCCATTGTCGCCGAAGGTTTTGAGCGGATTCACCGCACCAATCTGGTCGGCATGGGTGTATTGCCACTGGAGTTCAAGCCCGGCGTTACCCGCCACACGCTTGGTATAGACGGCACCGAAACCTATGACGTGAGAGGTGAGCGAACGCCACGTGCGACCTTAACCTTGGTGATCAACCGTAAAGATGGCGAGCGCCTTGAAGTGCCAGTGATTTGCCGTCTGGATACCGCTGAAGAAGTTTCGATTTATGAGGCAGGCGGTGTATTGCAGCGTTTTGCTCAAGACTTTCTTGAGTCGAGTGGCGCGCTGTAACATTTAAAATACCTTCGGTTGCACGCCTGAAGGGTTCAGATCGTGCCGCCGAGGTTATTCGGGAATTATGCAAATGGCTCAGGCTCCGCAAGTAAAAATTGCCGCGACCTACTATCGCGGTGGAACCAGCAAAGGCGTGTTCTTTGCTCTCAATGATCTTCCCGTTGAGGCGCAAGCCCCCGGCGCCGTGCGCGATGAGTTATTGCTCAGGGTAATCGGCAGTCCAGATCCCTATGGCAAGCAAATCGACGGCATGGGAGGCGCGACTTCAAGTACCAGCAAGACGGTGATCGTGGCTAAAAGTGAACAGCCTGATCACGATGTCGACTATCTGTTCGGGCAGGTGTCAATCGATAAGCCTTTTGTTGACTGGAGCGGTAACTGCGGCAACTTGTCGGCCGCAGTCGGTCCCTTCGCCATTCGCAGCGGCATGCTTGACCCGCAGCGGGTGCCGCAGAACGGCATCGCCGTGGTGCGAATCTGGCAGGCCAACATAGGTAAAAGCATTATTGCCCATGTTCCGATGACCAATGGCGAAGTTCAGGAAACCGGTAATTTCGAGCTCGACGGTGTGACATTTCCCGCCGCGGAAGTGAAGCTGGAGTTCGTTGACCCGGCGGCGGAGGAAGAGGGCGCGGGCGGTTCGATGTTCCCAACCGGTAATCTGGTTGATGATTTGGAGGTGCCGGGTGTGGGCGTGCTACAGGCGACCATGATCAATGCTGGTATTCCAACAATTTTCATCAATGCGCAGGACATTGGTTTTACCGGCACTGAGTTGCAAGACGCAATCAACAGCGACGGCAAGATATTGGCCATGTTCGAAACCATTCGCGCCCACGGGGCACTGCGCATGGGGCTGATCAAGCACCTTGAAGAAGCTGCAAAACGCCAACATACGCCGAAAGTGGCCATTGTGGCGGCATCGGCTGATTACACCAGTTCGAGCGGTAAAATGGTTGCGGCGGGAGATATCGACTTATTGGTCAGGGCCATGTCCATGGGTAAGTTGCACCACGCCATGATGGGCACGGCTGCAGTCGCCATTGGTACCGCCGCGGCAATCCCCGGCACCTTGGTCAATCTTGCTGCCGGTGGTGGTGAGCGCGTTAGTGTGCGCTTTGGTCATCCATCCGGGACCTTGGCCGTGGGTGCCGAGGCCAGGCAAGTTGATGGCCAGTGGACTGTCGCCAAGGCGATTATGAGCCGCAGTGCACGGGTCTTGATGGAAGGCTGGGTCCGCGTGCCAGGTTAAAGTCTGAGGCCCGCACGAAACAAATGCTCTCAGCGTTGCGAACCGATCACTTCGCAATGCTTAGATTGACGTTTCAGGGGCTTACTTGAGGCGCCGCTCCACGCCTTTTTCAACCAGGATTTTTGCCGAAATCTCTTCAACCGAAAAATGTGTGGAATTGATGTAATTGATGTTGTCACGACGGAACAGGTTCTCGACCTCGCGTACTTCGAATTCACATTGAGCGAAGCTGGCGTACCGGCTATTGGGTTTGCGTTCGTTGCGAATGGCGGTGAGGCGGTCAGGATCAATAGTCAGGCCAAATAACTTGTCTTTGTATTTTTTCAAAGCATTGGGCAGTTGCAGGCTTTCCATGTCGTCTTCAGTCAACGGATAGTTGGCTGCGCGGATGCCATATTGCATGGCCATGTACAGGCAAGTCGGGGTTTTACCGCAGCGTGACACGCCGACCAGAATCAAATCGGCCTTGTCATAATAATGTGTGCGAGCACCGTCATCATTGTCGAGGGCGAAGTTAACCGCCTCAATACGCTCCATATAGTTCGAATTATGGCCAATGGAGTGCGATTTACCGACGGAATAGGACGAGTGTGAGCTCAGTTCCTGCTCCAGTGGCGCCAGGAACGACGAGAAGATGTCGATCATGAAACCTTCAGATTCAGCAAGAATGTCGCGGATATCGCCGTTGACAATGGTGTCGAAGATAATTGGCCGAACACCGTCTTTTTCCGCAGCAAGATTGATTTGTAGTACCATTGCGCGCGCTTTTTCTGCGTTATCAATGTACGGTCGCGTTAGTTTGGTGAAGGTGATAGTTTCAAACTGCGCCAACAAACTTTGACCCAGGGTTTCGGCCGTAATGCCGGTGCCGTCAGAGATAAAAAATGCTGTCCGTTTCATTTGCGCTGGGGGCCTTAAGCTGAGAACATTTTTTGGCTATTATAGGCCCCGAATTGCGGGCCTTCAGTGGTTCGCATTGTTACTTATTTTCCAGGGCCAGGCCACAGTCACGCGGATAACCCCGTGAACTTCCCCAGCCCCTTGAGCTTTTCCAACACCAGAACTGGAGAGATCACCTTGGTAGAGTACGTAGTTTCCCTCGATAAGCTCGGCGTACACGATGTTGAGCACGTAGGGGGCAAGAACGCCTCCCTTGGCGAGATGATCAGCAACCTTGCCGGCGCTGGCGTTTCGGTTCCCGGTGGTTTTGCCACAACCGCCCAAGCCTATCGCGACTTCCTGGAGCTCAGCGGCTTGAATGCGCAGATTCATGAGGCGCTTGACGCCCTTGATGTCGATAATATTGCCGAGCTGACCAAGACCGGTGCGCAAATTCGCCAGTGGATCATGGAAGCTGAGTTCCCAGAGCAACTCAACAGCGAAATTCGCACCGCTTTCACAGCAATGGCCAATGGCAATGACAACATGGCGGTTGCCGTGCGTTCGTCTGCCACCGCCGAAGACCTGCCAGATGCCTCCTTTGCTGGTCAGCAAGAAACCTTCTTGAACATCCGTGGTGTCGAGAACGTGATCCGCGCGGCCAAGGAAGTATTTGCCTCGCTGTTCAACGACCGCGCCATTGCCTACCGTGTGCATCAGGGCTTTGACCACAAGTTGGTCGCCTTGTCTGCCGGTGTGCAGCGTATGGTTCGCTCTGAAACCGGTACTGCCGGTGTTATGTTCACTCTGGATACCGAATCGGGTTTCCGAGACGTTGTATTTATCACCGGCGCTTATGGTCTCGGTGAGACCGTGGTGCAGGGCGCAGTGAACCCGGATGAGTTCTACGTTCACAAGAACACGCTTGATGCAGGCCGTCCGGCAATCCTGCGCCGCAACTTGGGCAGCAAAGCCATAAAAATGATTTATGGCGACGAAGCCAAAGCGGGTAAGTCGGTCAAGGTTGTCGATGTTGATCGCGCAGAGCGTGCACGTTTCTGTCTGACTGACGCCGAAGTGACTGAGTTGGCCAAGCAGGCGATGATCATCGAGAAGCACTACCAGCGTCCGATGGACATTGAGTGGGCTAAAGACGGTGATGATGGCCAGTTGTATATCGTTCAGGCACGTCCAGAGACCGTTAAAAGCCGCTCCAGCGGCAACGTGATGGAGCGTTACTTGCTCAAAGAAACGGGCACAGTATTGGTTGAAGGCCGGGCAATCGGTCAGAAAATCGGTGCCGGGCGAGTTCGTATCATCAAAGACGTCAGTGAAATGGACAAAGTTCAGCCTGGCGACGTGCTGGTATCTGACATGACCGACCCGGATTGGGAGCCGGTCATGAAGCGTGCAAGTGCTATTGTGACCAACCGTGGTGGTCGCACTTGTCACGCCGCGATTATCGCCCGTGAGTTGGGTATTCCAGCGGTTGTGGGTTGTGGCAATGCCACCGAATTGTTGCAAGATGGCCAAGGCGTAACGGTTTCTTGCGCTGAAGGCGATACCGGCTTCATCTTTGAAGGCGAACTGGGCTTCGACGTACGTAAAAACTCGGTCGACGCGATGCCGGATTTGCCGTTCAAAATCATGATGAACGTGGGTAACCCGGACCGTGCATTTGATTTTGCTCAGCTACCTAACGCCGGTATTGGTTTGGCGCGCCTTGAGTTCATCATCAACCGCATGATCGGTGTTCACCCCAAGGCGCTGCTCAACTTCGACGGCCTGCCAGCTGATATCAAAGACAGCGTTGAAAAGCGTATTGCCGGTTACGACGATCCTGTTGGCTTTTATGTCGAGAAACTGGTTGAAGGCATCAGCACCCTGGCGGCGGCTTTCTGGCCTAAGAAAGTCATCGTGCGCTTGTCTGACTTCAAGTCGAACGAATACGCCAACCTGATCGGCGGCAAGCTTTACGAGCCAGAAGAAGAAAACCCAATGCTGGGCTTTCGCGGCGCCTCGCGTTACATCAGCGAAAATTTCCGTGATTGCTTCGAGCTTGAGTGTCGCGCGCTTAAGAAAGTCCGTAATGAGATGGGGCTGACCAACGTCGAAATCATGGTGCCATTCGTGCGCACCTTGGGCGAAGCGAGTCAGGTGGTCGATTTGCTGGCACAGAATGGCCTGAAGCGTGGCGAAGATGGCTTGAAAGTCATTATGATGTGCGAGCTGCCTTCCAACGCGATACTGGCTGAGGAGTTCCTCGAGTTCTTCGATGGTTTCTCAATCGGTTCAAATGACCTGACTCAGCTGACACTGGGCCTTGATCGCGACTCGGGTATCGTCGCCCACCTGTTTGATGAGCGTAACCCCGCGGTTAAAAAGCTGCTGTCGAACGCGATTCAAGCCTGCAACAAGGCTGGCAAGTACATTGGTATCTGTGGCCAGGGGCCGTCGGATCACCCGGACTTGGCACGTTGGTTGATGGAGCAAGGGATTGAAAGTGTTTCATTGAATCCGGATTCGGTGCTTGAGACCTGGTTCTTCCTCGCTGAAGGCCAGCAAGGCTGATTCATCGCTAACCCTTCAAAAATCAGGGTGGGACAAGGTCCCACCCTTTTTTGTGTCAGAGATAAAATGCAAAGCAGCAGCAAGTTATTCCCCGTTGCCTTGATCAGTGCCGAATATCGCGGTGACTTGACTGAGGACCTGTATCGCCTCAAGCCCGGTAACAGCCCCGATTCCAGTGTTGAGTTGGTCGTGACCCGGCTCGGACGAGCAGGCCATGAGGAGCATCGCGGTGAGCCGGTGATTCTGTTGCATGGCAGTTTTTCCAATCGCCGCTTTTGGTATTCGCCCAAGGGCATTGGTCTTGGGCCCTATTTGGCGCGGGCTGGCTTTGATGTGTGGATCGTTGAAATGCGCGGTCATGGGCTTTCACCGCGCAACCAAGGTTATAGGTTAAACCGGGTCAGCGATTACGCGCGCTACGATTTGCCGGCGATTACCCAGTTTGTTTTTGAGCAAAATCCGCAGCCTGTTCACTGGCTGGGACATTCCCTGGGCGGAACGACACTGGCTGCAGCGCTGGGCGGGCATTATCTTGATGAGTCTCTGGTCGCCTCAGTCGCACTGTTTGGCAGTCAGATCAGTCGTAACTACTGGCCCCTGAAGATTCCGCCATTAGTATGGGGGGCAAGGGCGTTGTTAAAACGTTTTAATGTGCTGTCTGGCACACGACTAAAGCGTGGCCCTGAAGATGAACCAATGGGTGTTGTCCTGGAAGCGTTACGCTGGCACGGCTTGTTTGGCCGTTTCGGCGATGGGAAGGACGATTGGTGGGCTGGTTTGGCGCAGGTCAAACTTCCTGTGTTTGCGCTCAGTGCACAAGGTGATGAGCAAGATCCTGCTTGGGCGTGTCAGAAATTGTTTGATCAATTTGGCTCACGCATTAAATCCTTTCTCTGCTTGAGCAAGCAGAAAGGCTTTAGCAGCGATTTTGGCCACGTCGAGATGCTGGTTAGCAAGGCAGCGCAAGTTGAGGTCTGGCCACTGATCGAGCAATGGTTGCACCGTGGGCATAGCACTGTAATTGATTCGGCGTCTGCAACTGAGTGCTACACAGTCCCATCAGTAACCTCTCCCTAGAGGCTCGACTTTTTAAGCTGTAACAAGCGCGCTAGAGGGTTGTTCTTGTGTATGCACGCGCGGCTGACTGCGCTAGGCTGGGCATTGAGTCGTCAATCTGAAACGCGGCTGAATATTGAGTGAATGGCCTGCTGGACGTATTCAGGGGCTGTTTATCACAGTTTTTTGATGGGTAGAGGAGCTTTCTCATGCATTACATCACTCCAGATTTGTGTGACGCATACCCCGAGGTTCAGGTCGTAGAGCCGATGTTCAGTAATTTTGGCGGCCACGATTCCTTTGGCGGTGAGATCGTCACGGTTAAGTGTTTCGAAGATAACTCGGTGGTCAAAGAGCAGGTCGATCTGCCCGGCAAAGGCAAGGTCATGGTTGTTGATGGTGGCGCTTCAATGCGTCGTGCCTTGCTCGGTGACATGCTGGCTGAAAAAGCCGCTAAAAATGGCTGGGAAGGCTTGATCATTTATGGATGCGTGCGCGATGTTGATGTACTGGCGCAAACCGCAGTAGGGGTTCAGGCGCTGGCCAGCCACCCAATGAAGACTGACAAGCGTGGCATCGGCGATCTCAATGTGGCAGTGACTTTTGGCGGAGTGACCTTCCGCCCGGGTGAATTTGTTTATGCCGACAACAACGGAATCATTGTTTCACCCACTGCCCTGAAAATGCCGGAGTAAACTCAGGTGCTAAGCCTGTCGCTGATGGCGACAGGTGATAAATGGATTTTGGTTTTGGAGTTGTGAATGTCTGAGCTAGACAATCAGCAGTGGGGTTTAGTCCATGCCTATGTGCTGGACGGCACCGGCGGTGGACGGCCTATCAGCTACGACCAGTTGGCTGACTTGGTCCTGGCTGAGCATGAAAACCTATGGCTGCACTGGGATCGGACTCATCCTCAGGCGCAGAAATGGTTGCGCAGTGAAAGTGGGCTCAATGACTTTATCTGCGGCTTATTGCTGGAGGAAAACACCCGACCGCGCTTCCTGCAATTACCCGAAAACAAGATCTTGCTGTTCCTGCGTGGGGTTAATCTGAACCCGGGGGCAGAGCCAGAGGACATGGTTTCGCTGCGTATTTATGTTTCGGCCAAGCGTGCTATCAGCTTGCGCATGCGCCACTTGCGTGCCGTTGAGGATTTGCTGGTCGATCTTCGCTCTGGCAAGGGACCTAAAACCTCCTCAGAGCTTGTTCTGGCGCTTGCCGACCATATGACCGACAAGATTGAATCGCTGGTCAGTGACTTTGCCCAAGGCATTGACGATCAGGAAGATCAGATCGACAACGACCCCAACTTTGAGCCGGATCACGACACCTTGCTGCAGATGCGTCGGCGTGCTGCTGGCTTGCGCCGCTTTTTGGCTCCGCAGCGTGAGGTTTATGCACAACTTACACGCAATCAACAGCCTTGGTTTGTGGATGACGATGCTGACTATTGGAACGAGCTCAACAACCGCTTGACCCGCTACATCGAAGAGCTGGACCTGACCCGTGAGCGAATTGGCTTGGTGTTGGAGGCTGAAGATCGCCGGCTCGATGTCAAAATGAACCGCACCATGTACCGTTTCGGCATTATCACTGCGGTGTTTTTGCCGATGAGTTTCCTTACCGGTTTACTGGGGATCAACGTAGGCGGGATGCCTGGCGCTGATGCCCCCTACGGTTTCGCCGTCGCCTGCTCACTAATGGTGGCGCTGGGGGTGTTCCAGTGGTGGGTGTTCCGCCGTTTACGTTGGGTCTGATGTGACTTGCGTATCGCGCTCTGCGTCAAAACCAGCACATCAATAGAGGTGCGTGAATGCACGATCCATTTGAACAATCATTGCGCGATATGCTGAATTCGCAGTCATCACCCGATCACGATGATGACGCGGCGCTGACGCGCGTTTTGAAAACGGCTAATCGGCAAGTGGGCGCGGGGGATATGTTCTCGCTCATGGGGCATTGGGTTGAGGCGTTGATGATTGCCCTGAATAAGGGGTCGGCACACGTATCTCCGGTTTCACGCCGTAAACCAACTGCACGAACTACTCATAAGGCTGACTAAATGGAACTCGATCCCTGGACTCAGAGCCTCGTCGCGGCGATGACCGCGCTGTGGACTAAAGTCGCTGGTTTTATTCCAAACCTGTTTGTCGCACTCATTTTAGTGCTGATTGGCTTTGTATTGGCCAAGTTGCTCGATACCCTGATATCTAAACTGCTCGGTAAAGTCGGCCTGGATCGTTTGATGGCGGGCACTGGCTTGACCAAACTGCTCAGCCGTGCCGGCTTCCAAGTGCCGGTTTCGACGCTGATCGGGCGGATCGTCTACTGGTTTATTTTGCTGATCTTTATGGTCTCAGCGGCCGAGTCCTTGGGTTTGGAGCGGGTATCAGCCACCCTTGATGTGCTGGCCTTGTACCTGCCGAAAGTATTTGGTGCAGCCTTGGTGCTGGTAATTGGCGTACTGCTGGCCCATCTGGTTAGCGGTATTGTGCGCGGTGCGGCAGAGGGTGTGGGCCTTGAATATGCTCATGGCGTTGCGCGTATTGCCCAAGGCCTGGTCATTATCATCAGTATTTCTGTGGCCATAGGTCAGCTTGAGGTGAAAACCGAGCTGCTTAACTACGTCATTGCCATTGTATTGATCACTATCGGTTTGGCTGCGGCGTTAGCGCTGGGATTGGGCAGTCGCGAGATCGCAGGGCAGATCCTCGCTGGAATATATGTGCGTGAGTTGTACCAAGTCGGGCAACAGGTGCAGGTGGGTGATGTAGAAGGGCAGATTGAGGAAATCGGCACGGTGAAAACGATTGTCTTGACTGATGCCGGAGACCTCGTCTCAGTGGCCAATCGTATCTTGCTTGAACAGCGGGTGAGCAGTCGCTAAACCTAAATTCTGCTAATCTATGCCGCCCTCCAATACGCTGTTCGCAGCTGATGGCGGCTCTTGACCTGACTGTCGGCCCGACTCGATTTGAATAAAGCCCAATCGTTGCCTATGCGTTATGACCCCCTCGCACTCTCCGATGAGGAGCTGGTAGTGCGTGCGCATAGTGAGTTGTTCCACATCACGCGCGCTTATGAAGAGCTCATGCGCCGGTATCAGCGCACATTATTTAACGTCTGTGCGCGTTATTTAGGGAACGAACGGGATGCGGATGATGTCTGTCAAGAAGTGATGCTTAAAGTGCTTTACGGTTTAAAGAACTTTGAGGGCAAGTCTAAGTTTAAGACATGGCTCTACAGCATTACTTATAACGAGTGTATTACCCAGTATCGTAAAGAACGACGTAAACGGCGTTTGCTGGACGCGCTAAGTCTTGATCCGCTGGAGGAGGCGTCTGAAGAAAAGACGCCAACAGTAGAAGAGCGCGGTGGATTGGACCGATGGCTGGTACATGCCAATCCGATTGACCGCGAAATTTTAGTGCTACGCTTTGTCGCAGAGCTAGAGTTTCAAGAAATAGCGGATATTATGCATATGGGGCTTAGTGCTACAAAAATGCGTTACAAAAGGGCCCTTGACAAATTGCGTGAGAAATTTGCGGGCGACACCGAAAGTTAGTTCGGATGCAAATATTCTTTGGCATAAAGGCAAGTTCTGATAAACTTGTCAAAGTTCTGCGTGTCTACCTGTGCGTAGTGCAATCAATCACCAAGATGGGGATTTACGGATGAAACTTAAAAACACCTTAGGCGCAGTCATTGGCTCCTTTGTCGCTGCTTCTTCCATGGGCGTGATGGCTCAAGGTCAAGGCGCAGTCGAGGTGGAAGGCTTTGTTAACGAGTACTTCACCGACTCGAGCCGCAACTTTGCTCACGATGAAGGCAGCCAATATGGCGGCTCCATTGGTTACTTCCTGACCAAGGACGTCGAACTGGCTCTGGCTTATGGCGAATACCATAGCCTGAACGGTGACAAAGCGCTGGGTAACAAAGACATTAAGGGCAACATGACTGACCTTAAAGCTTTGTACCACTTTGGTGAGCCAGGCCCAGGTCTGCGCCCATATGTATCTGGTGGCTTCGCTCACCAGAGCATCAGCAACGTAGCCTCTAGCGGCCGCGACCACTCCACCTACGCTACTGCTGGCGCTGGTGCGAAATACTACTTCACCGAGATGCTTTATGCCCGTGCTGGCGTAGACGCTCTGTACAACATCGACCAGGGCGACACTGAGTGGCAGGCTGGTCTGGGTGTTGGTCTGAACTTCGGTGGTTCGAAGCCAGTTGTGGCTGCAGCTGTAGTTGAGCCAGAGCCGGCTCCAGTTGTTGAAGAGCCTGCTGAAATTGTTCGCGTTGAACTGGACGTTAAGTTCGATTTCGACAAGACCAAGGTTAAAGAAGAAAGCTACGGCGATATCAAAAACCTGGCTGACTTCATGAACCAATACCCACAGACCACTACTACTGTAGAAGGTCACACTGACTCCGTTGGTACTGACGCTTACAACCAGACTCTGTCTGAGAAGCGTGCTGACGCAGTTCGTGAAGTACTGGTTAATCAGTACGGTGTTGGCAGCGAGCGTGTAAACGCTGCTGGCTACGGCGAGTCGCAGCCAGTTGCTGATAACGCAACTGCTGAAGGCCGTGCAATCAACCGTCGCGTTGAAGCATCGGTAGAAGCTGAAGCCAAGTAATTGGTGTAAAGCTGAATGAAAAACCCGGCCTCGGCCGGGTTTTTCTTTGCCTGAAATTAGTGGATCATTCAAGCGCTCAATTGCTTGAGCTGCACTGTGCTCTGGCTGACAACTTCGCCAATGACCATTATCGCCGGGCTCTTCAGTCTGAAATCATGAGCATCATCGAGTAGCCGTCTAAGCGTGCTGCGGCATTCACGCTGCTCTGGTAGTGAGGCGTTCTCAATCATTGCAATTGGCATATCTACGCGCATACCTGCATTGAGCAATTGCTGGCGGATATCTGCCAGTTTAGCGACCCCCATATACACCAGCAATGTTGTGCCTGAGTCAGCCAGTGCTTGCCAATTCAAGTCACTGCCATCTTCAGTGTGAGCGGTTATCAGGCTTACTCCACGGGCGATACCGCGCAGGGTCAACGGGATTGCACAGTTGGTCGCTCCGGCCAATCCAGCGGTGATTCCATTGACTATTTCAGCCTCTACGCCATGTGCATTTAACCAGTCATACTCCTCGGTACCACGGCCAAAGATGCAAGGATCTCCACCTTTAAGCCGGACCACACATTTTCCCTGCCGTGCGTAGCGCAGCATCAAACGCTGGATGAAATCTTGCGGCGTTGAGCGACAGCCGCCACGTTTGCCAACCTTAATCACTCGAGCCTGTGGGCAGTGCTTAAGGACTGCCGGGTTAACCAGATCATCAATCATCACCACATCCGCTTCGCTCAGGGCTCGCACCGCTTTAAGTGTCAGAAGCTCTGGGTCACCCGGACCCGCACCGACCAGCCAGACTTTATTGCTCATATGAACCTCGGAGTAGGGTTGATCAGTTAGCTCACGGCCGCAACGGCATGGGCTTGCAGCAAGCGCTTAATTTCCGGAACACAAGAGCCGCAACTGGTGCCGCAGCCTAAGTTTTGCTTGAGCTGGCCCAGCTCCATACCTTGTTTAATCGCGTCACAGATCGCTTGTTGACTGACATTCATGCAGTTACACAGGGTTTTAATGCCTAGGTTATTGCTTGGGCGAGGGGCTGCCGACAGCGGCGCAAGCAACCAGCGACGCAGTAGATCGTCTGTTTTTGCATCGCGCCACAGGCTTTTCAGCCAGTCTTGAGCCGAGGTTTCACCGGCAAGGCGAATCGCAATTATTCGGCCATTATCGAGGCGTACACGCTTGCCAATCGCACGATTCGGGTCGTCGTAGGCCATAACCATTCCCGAGTCGATACTGAGTCGCTTATCGATGCTGCTTAGTATTTCGTTCGTCGGTGCAACGGTATGCGCTGCACGGATTTGCAGGGCAGGGGGCTCGGTTCCGGTGAGGGTCAAGCTGGCGTAGGCAAACGGCTCAAACAGGGGGCGCAGTTGGGTAAAGCGTTGCTGGATGTCGCCTTCAACCAAGGCGAAAAATTTCCAGGGTAAATCGACCTTATCAACAGAGATCGCGGCATGTTTAAGCTCGGGCTGCTTCGACAGCGGGTCGTATTCAGGCTGGGTCAACACGTTGGTGCCCAAGCCTTTAAGGAATCGGTTGCCCCAATGCATCGGCAGATACGCTTGCCCTGGCCGGATGTCATCATCAGTTTGCACTGGAACGATCAATTCACCGCGACGGCTGCTCAGTTTTATTAGCTCACCGTCACTCAGTTGTCTGCGGCGCATCTCGTCTGAGTGAATGCTCAATATGGCTTCTTCTACGTGGCCAAACAGCCGCGCAGCGGTACCGGTGCGGCTCATGCCATGCCAGTGATCACGTAAGCGGCCTGTATTGAGAATCAGTGGATAGTGTGCGTCGGGCTTTTCAACAGGTGCGCAGTAGGCCTCTGCGTGAAACTGTGCCCGACCGTTTGCGGTGGCAAATATGCCATCTTCGTACAAGCGTGCAGTACCCTGCTGCGCTCCGTGGCGGAATGGCCACTGCTGCGGCCCTAACTGGTCGATTAGCGCGTAACTCAGGCCACTGAGGTCAAGATCCCGTCCTGTGGTCAGTGCTTTGTATTCATCGAATAGCTGTTCTGGCTTGTCGAAGTCGAACAAGCTGGGGAGTCCGGGACGGATTCTTGCTTCCAGTTTGCGGGCAAAGTCGCAGGTTATTTGCCAGTCTGCTTTTGCGTCTGCTGGCGGGGCTATTGCACGGCGCACGTGGCTGACTCTGCGTTCTGAATTGGTTACACAGCCCTCTTTCTCGCCCCAGCTGGCTGCCGGTAAAAGCAGGTCGGCATAAGCGCAGGTTTCGGTGGTGAAGAATGCTTCTTGCACCACAACAAAAGGGCAGTTCGCCAACGCTTGATGAATCCGAGTCTGATTGGGTAGCGATTGTGCAGGGTTGGTACAGGCGATCCACAGCGCTTTGATCTGGCCGCTGTGCACCTGGTCGAACAGCTCAACGGCACTAAGTCCAGGCGTTTCGGGCAGTCCATCCACGCCCCAATACTGCGCCACCTGATCGCGATGTTCAGCATTGGCTGTCTCGCGGTGACCGGGCAGTAAGTTGGCCAAACTGCCGGTTTCACGGCCACCCATTGCATTGGGCTGGCCGGTAAGGGAGAAGGGGCCTGCACCTGCTTTGCCGATCTGTCCCGTGGCTAAATGAAGGTTAATCAAGGCGCTGTTTTTTGCAGTCCCAGCGGTCGACTGATTAAGGCCCATGCACCACAGTGAAAGTAAACGTGGCGTTTGGCCGATCCATTTTGCGCACGTGCGCAACTGCTCTTGGGAAATTCCGCAAATGTCCGTCACTGCTGCAGGATTGAAATCGCCTACCCGTTGTCTCAGTGTTTCAAACCCATCCGTGTGCTGGGCAATAAAGGTGTGGTCGATCCAGCCTTCCGCCATCAGGATATGCAAAATACCGTGGAACAACGCGACGTCAGTACCGGGTAAAATGGCTAGATGCAAGTCCGCAACATCACAGGTATCGGTGCGCCGCGGATCAACCACAATGACCTTCATCTCTGGCCGTTTTGCTTTGGCCTCTTCAAGGCGGCGAAACAGCACCGGGTGGGCATAGGCCATGTTGCTGCCGGCAATCAAGATACAGTCGCTCAGTTCTATATCTTCATAGCTGCAAGGTGGGGCGTCAGCGCCAAGGCTGCGCTTGTATCCGACCACAGCCGATGACATGCACAGCCGCGAGTTGCTATCGATATTGTTGGTGCCGACCAAGGCGCGCGCGAGTTTATTGAACGCGTAATAATCTTCAGTAAGCAACTGACCCGAAATATAAAACGCCACGCTTTGCGGACCATGCTCGCGAAGGGTTTGAGCAAATACGTCGGCGGCATGATCGAGCGCGCTGTTCCAATGGGTGCGGCTGCGGGGCTGCGATTTATCAAGGCGTAACTCCGGGTATAAGCCGCGAGCATCCAAATCGCCAGTGAGGTGCAAGGATGCCCCTTTGCTGCACAGTTTGCCGTAGTTTGCCGGGTGGGCAGGATCGCCGGATACCGCAATGATTTGGTCATTGTCGTGTTCGATCAGGACCCCGCAGCCGACTCCGCAATAGCAGCAGGTTGAGGCCGTGATAACTGTTGGTTTTGTGCTATTCATCGCTGTAATCCCGATGCCAGCACCTTATTGAACGGGCGCTCAGGATTGTTAGGGGCCAGCAATACCGGGTCTGCCTCGATCTTCAACAAAGGGATATGCGCGCTATCCTGATGGCCAGTGACCGCTTCGCCAAACATAAGGTGGTCACGGGTCTGGCTGACATTGTGCTGCTCTCGGATTTGTCGAAAGTACCAACCGCCATCCGTTGTATCGCCATACAGGCAGGCACCCACTAGCACGTCATCGCGGATCACCAGTTTTTTGTAGATGCCGCCAATGGGGTCTGACAAGGTGATGGTTTCAGTGCCTTCAGCGCCGAGAAACTCACCGGCTGAAAACAGGTCGATACCGGTAACTTTTAACTTGGTTGAAGTCACTGAACCTTGGTAGCGCGAGTAACCCAGTTGGGCAAGGTGATTGGCGCAGACTTTGGCTTGTTCGAATAAGGGCGCAACCAGGCCATACGCAGTTCCTCGATGGTTGGCGCACTCACCAATTGCGTAGATTCTTGGGTCAAAGGTTTGCAGCGTGTCATTCACCAGAATCCCACGGTCACAGGCGATTCCGCTCGCTTCTGCCAGTTGGGTATTGGGGCGGATACCGGCTGCCATAACCACTAAATCGGCGGCAATCACATCGCCGCCAGCGAATTTAACAGCGCAAACACGACCGTCACCGTTATCCAATAATTCGGCGGTCTGTTTGGACAGCATAAATTTCAGGCCGCGCGCTTCGAGGGATTTTTGCAGCAGTTTGCCCGC
This sequence comes from Pseudomonas sp. EL_65y_Pfl2_R95, assembly GCF_963971045.1. Classification (NCBI taxonomy): domain Bacteria; kingdom Pseudomonadati; phylum Pseudomonadota; class Gammaproteobacteria; order Pseudomonadales; family Pseudomonadaceae; genus Pseudomonas; species Pseudomonas sp. EL_65y_Pfl2_R95. Next base: position 134,265 of record NZ_CAXAOV010000007.1, read on the forward strand.
AGTGCTATCGAGTTGGCGTTCCAGCAGGGTGTCGCCATTGTGCACAACAGTGACATCCATTCCCCGCAGCTTTAAACCATTCGCCGCCTCCAGTCCCAGCAGGCCGCCACCGATTACCACGGCGTGGCTGTGGGTTTTGGCGGTGTTCATCATCACCTGGGTGTCGGCAATATCCCGATAACCAATGACACCTTTCAGCTTATTGCCAGGAATCGGCAAGATAAATGGATTGGAGCCGGTGGCGATGAGTAACCGATCGTATTCTGCCTCGGTGCCATCATCGGCTGTTATCAGGCGCCGCTTGCGGTTGATCTGGGTGACTTTACGTCCGAGCAGCAGTTTGATCTTGTTGTCGGTGTACCAGTTAAGGTCGTTGAGTACGATTTCTTCAAAGCCCTGCTCGCCGGCAAGCACGGGTGACAGCAGGATGCGGTTGTAGTTGGGGTGGGGCTCTGCGCCGAATACCGTAATGTCATACAGGTCGGGACTAAGTTTGATCAGCTCTTCCAGGGTGCGAACGCCCGCCATGCCATTGCCGATCATCACTAACTTGAGTTTTTTCATCCCGGCTTACTCCTGGATAAAATCACGGAAAACAAAAAAGGCGTCCCGCTAGTTGCCTAGCGAGGACGCCTTTGTCCAAGTCCCGTTCAATCGGGAAGTGCAGTCTTCTTCGTTGAAGAGCGCGCTTTATTTAAATTGTAAGAACGCTAATGCAGGCAGTGTGCCAAGTTCCATACCTGAGGCATTCAGCTGGTTTTACTCGACTAAGCTATTTTCAATCGGCGCTATATGCACCGCTTTGAAGCGCCTCGCTCGGTTGCAGTGCGTCGGTAGATGCGCTTTTACAGGGGGAGGGGATTCACGCCGCTGAGCGGGCCGCTGAGCAGTTGTTGATTGCAGCCTGATGCTGCTTAGAGGTGTCGCGCAGGTGTCTGCTGCGCAGGCATGGTCATGGTGTGAGTCTGTGACCCGGGAACCGACTTAGTGATTGCGGCTTCGGCATGGGTTGGTATGGGCAGTGTGAGAAGGGCAATGGCGAGAATGTTGCTCATGAAGCCGGCGAGGCGGGTGTGGTGCGGTGTGATTGGCATTACAGTTCCCCCTGCTTTTATGTTGGAGCACCTGAAGCATCGAAGGCATAAAGGCGCAGCAGAGGGGTAGAGCCAAGTGTCACTTTCTGCAACGCCTTTTTACGTTGCATGGTGTTCATGCATTGAATGTGCCGTTATATCCAATTAACCCGGGGAAATTTATTGCTGAAGGCAGGCGGCATTGGCGCCACCTGACCGGTTTTATAGTTAAAGAAGACAAAGCCTGATTTGGCCATGGCGATTAAGCTTTGATCGGCGGGACGAGTAATGCGGAAGGTAATGTCGCCGCCGTACTTATTGAAGTCCATGATCCCGACTTCAAATAGCAATTGATCGCGGGCATGGGCCTCTGCGCGGTAGGTGGTCGCCAAGTCGGTGACGATGATTCCAACACCTTCATCGCTGGCTTCCTCAATGCCAAAGTCAAATAAGAAGCGCGCACGGGCTTCAGAAATCATTGAGATCATTGAGTCGTTGCCGAGGTGATTGGCCGCATTGATATCGGTCACCCGCACGGTGAGGTGGGTACTGAAGCAGAACTGATCTTCAGGAAAACTGAGGGTCAAGCGGGCCATATGATTTCTCGTCTGCAGCAGGGGCGATGGAAGGCCGATTGTACGGCTATGACGAGGCCATGGGCAGTGTCATCTCGACTGCCCATGAGGGGCAACGCTAGTTGCGGTGCAAGGTATTAAGTGAGTAGAAGGTCACCCGTCCACCTTCAATTGAATAGCCTTGGTTATCCTGTATATAGGCACCGGCTTTGTAATACAGCAACTGTCGACTCCAACTGCTGCTCAGCTGTTTATAGAACGAGCCATTGTCGCCACTGGTTTTCACCGTAATGCCCAAACGGCCAGTGGAGGTAATTCGTAATTGGTAGCTGAAGCGCTCATTGAGATCAACGTTCTCTGCCAACAGAATGTTCTTTACTGTCGAGCTGCCCGGTTGCGAGCGGTAGAGTAGCTCGAGTCGTCCAGTCCCGTTTTTATAATGATATTGCAGCTTTACCAAGGGGTCGTTTTGACTGCCGGGCTGATCCTTGCTGTGGATTTGACCGACAACAACCTTGTTCTTGCTTGGTACCACATTGACCGAGAGCACGGCGTTTAAATAATTGTCGGCATCTTTGTAGTACCAGTTGTGGAGGGTGCCGTCGGCATAGGTTTCACGCAACTCGCTGCGTGGGTAACTGGCATCTTCGGTGCGTGAGCCGGTCACCGGCACCCAAAATACAACAGTCTTTTTAGCGTCATGGCGGAAGTATTGGCTGGAGTAACCGCTTTGAATGCGCGCAGCGCTAATTTCGGTCGGTGTAGGGGGCGTTGGTACAGATAAATTCCAGGTGGTCAGATCAAACACATTAGATCCTTAAAGGGTCGCCGTTCAGTGAACAATTGCTTTGCCACTGTTCGGCGATCCTGGCTGTGCTAGGTTCAACGCATCTGACCAACGGGCCCTAACTGCAGTCTTAGAGGGCTTATGGCCATCTCTTTAACATTAGTCCCTAATACAAAACGTGTGTTTTTAAGCCGCCGGGCGATGTTGTTTCTGATAGAGAAACTCGAGCACAGCGGCGCGATACTCGTGATAGCGCGAATCATGGGCCAAGGCCATGCGCTCGCGGGGGCGGGGCAATTCAACCTCAAGGATCTCGCCGACCGTAGCGCAAGGGCCATTACTCATCATCACAATGCGGTCAGACAGCAACACCGCTTCATCAACGTCATGGGTGATCATGATCACGGTGTTGCCCAGCTCGGCATGAATCTCCATCAAGGAGTCCTGCAGGTGGGCGCGGGTGAGGGCGTCGAGTGCGCCAAAGGGCTCATCCATCAACAGCACCTTAGGTTGCATTGCCAGCGCGCGGGCAATGCCGATGCGTTGTTTCATGCCGCCGGATATCTCGCTGGGGCGTTTATCGCGGGCATGGCTCATATGCACCAACTCCAGGTTATGCTCGATCCAGCTGCGCATTTCGCTTTTGCTTTTAGTGCCCTTGAACACTTGGCGTACAGCCAGCTCAATGTTTTGATAGCAACTTAGCCAGGGCAACAGGCTGTGGTTTTGAAACACCACGGCGCGTTCTGGACCGGGAGCGTTGACCTCCCGGTTGTCGAGAATCACCCCACCCGTTGTGGCCTGATACAGACCAGCGACAATGTTCAACACGGTTGACTTGCCGCAGCCCGAGTGACCAATCAGGGATACAAATTCGCCCTTGGCAACTTTCAGATCAACGTCTTTGAGTGCGCAAAACAGGCCTTTTTCAGTCGGGAAGCTAATGCCAACGCCAGAGAGTTCGAGGTGTGCAGTTTTCATCGGAGATCCTTAATGATTAACGCAGGTCGGCGGTTTTGTCCCAGCTCACATATTTTTGCAGAGCCAGCATTAGTCGATCCAAGGCGAAGCCGATCAGGCCAATTACGATTACTGCAACCATGATTCGGCCCAAGGAGTTGGAGCTGCCATTTTGGAACTCATCCCAGATAAATTTTCCCAAACCAGGGTTTTGCGCGAGCATCTCTGCGGCGATCAACACCATCCAGCCGGTGGCCAATGACAAGCGCAAGCCGGTGAAAATCATGGGAATAGCGGCGGGTAGAACGATTCGCCGAATATGGCTGAGTGGGGACAAGCTGAGCACACGGCTGACGTTTTGCAGGTCTTTATCCAGATTTGCGACGCCGACAATGGTGTTGATTACCGTTGGCCACAGGCAGCAAAGCGCGACCGTCACCGCAGAGGTAATAAATGACTTGGCGAGCACTGGGTCGCTGCTGGTGTAAACCGCGCTGACCACCATGGTCACCAGCGGCAGCCAAGCCAGGGGTGAGATGGGTTTGAATATCTGGATCAAGGGGTTGATTGCGTTGTACAGCGACTTGCTCAGGCCGCAGACAATCCCCAGCGGGATGGCGATCACTGAAGCAATGACAAAGCCGGTCATAACCGTATACAGGCTGGTAAGGATTTGCCTGAAGAAGGTGGGTTTTCCGGTGTAAGGGCGAATCTTGACTTCGGCACTCGGATTTTTGCTGAGCAGGGCATCATTGCGTACTTCCTGACGCTGATAGAAGGCTGCTTCACGCCTGGCCTCGCGCTGATGTTCAGCTATCAGGTTGCCGAACTGTGTGGTCACTTGAGCGGGACCCGGAAAAGTGCCCAAACTGGTGTGGATACTACCGGCGACCATTTGCCAGAACAGCAGGAAGGCTGCCAGACCAATAATCGGCATCAACAGATTGGGCAACCAGCGTTTAAAGGCTGCGCTGCGTGCAGTCTTCACGGTCTGGACAATTTGCCCGGAGATGGCAGGGTTACTCATCATAGAATCCTCGGTTTACAGGCATCAGCCTTGTTGCGCGCGTTTGCGGCGCTCGCTTAAACGGGCATCGGTTTACAGCACTGAGTCATGCTTCAAGCCGATTTTCATCTGCTCGATATAGGCATTGGGCTTGCTGCCGTCATAGGTCAAACCGTCAATGAACTCGTTGCTTGGGGCGCGAAAGCCACTTTCATTCGCAGCAGGAAAATCGCTGGCTTTCGCCATGCCTTCGCTAATCAACTCGACGGCGGCCTGGCGATATACAGCCGGCTGATAAACTTGCTTGGCGATGTCGAAATACCAGCTATCGGGTTTGGACTCGGCGATCTGGCCCCAGCGACGCATTTGCGTGAGGTACCAGATAGCGTCTGAATAGAAGGGGTAGGTCGCGTTGTAGCGAAAGAACACATTGAAGTCCGGTACGCTACGCTTGTCGCCTTTCTCATACTCGAAAGAGCCGGTCATTGAATTGGCGATCACCTTGGCGTCGGCGCCTACGTACTCAGGTCGCGACAGTATCTCCACGGCTTCTTGGCGATTGGCGTTGTTGTTTTCGTCAAGCCACATGGCGGCGCGGATCAGGGCTTTGACCAAGTGTTTGTGGGTCTCTGGGTTGGCATCCGCCCATTGCTTGGACACGCCGAGGACTTTCTCCGGATTGTTTTTCCATATTTCATAGTCAGTGATCACCGGTACACCAATGCCTTTAAACACTGCTTGCTGGTTCCATGGCTCACCCACGCAGTAGCCGTTGATGGTGCCGGCCTCCATGGTTGAAGGCATTTGCGGTGGCGGCGTGACCGAGAGCAGGGCGTCAGCGCTCAGGGTCCCCGAGATGTCGCCTTTGGCAGGCGCGTAGTAACCAGGGTTGATGCCGCCAGCGGCGAGCCAATAGCGCAGCTCGTAATTGTGCGTGGACACGGGGAACACCATGCCCATATTGAATGGCTTGCCCTCAGCCTTGTAACGCTCAATCACCGGTTTGAGTGCGTCCGCCTTGATCGGGTGGACGGGTTTGCCGTCCGCCATGGGCACGTTTTGTTTCATCTCATCCCATACGGCATTCGACAGGGTAATTGCGTTGCCGTTTAGGTCCATGGAGAAAGCGGTGACGATCTGCGCCTTGGTCCCAAAGCCGATTGTTGCGCCCAGTGGTTGGCCGGCGAGCATCTGTGCGCCGTCGAGTTCACCAGTGATTACCCGGTCGAGCAGCACCTTCCAATTGGCTTGTGCCTCAAGCGTGACGTACAGGCCTTCGTCTTCGAAGTAGCCTTTTTCATAGGCAATGGCCAACGGCGCCATGTCGGTTAGCTTGATAAAGCCGAGTTTGAGTTCTGCTTTCTCAGGTTCAGCCGCGCTGGCAGAAACTGCACCGATCAGGAGGAGTGCTGCGGCCAGGGTCTTTTTGAGTAATAAGCAAGGTGGAGTGGAATAGCGCATTGAAATTCCTCTGCTATCAGAAACGAAAAAAGACGTCGAAACCTACCTGCAATCACAATGCAGGCAGCTTTGACGTCTTTGTCTATTTCGTCCCGATCACCGCCGTTGGCGACCCGAAGACGGATGTAATGAGGTTCTTGCAAGGCCCTTGCCATACTGAGGCTGGGTACTTAATAAACACGGTTAAATAAGAGTTTTAGTGATTTAAAACATAGAGATAAAGATATTATCTAATGTGAAACATTAATTATTGTTTTGACCAAAATGCAGCGTGGCGCAACAGACTAGCTGTGCCACGCTGGTGCGCGGTTATTTGGCAAACCCGCCAATGTGCTCAATAACGGCGCAGGTCGCCAGGCGCGTTTTGTGCGTGTGCGTACGCTGACTGCTTGCGCCAAGGGCGTTAGCTGGCAGGGCGTTTGCGCGGCTCCTCGACGAAGTCTTTAAGCCAACGAAGAACCTCAACCGCCTCCCAGCGCGTGGGGTCGAACATTGCATAGACCAAGCCTTGATACCCGACGACATCCAATGGACGGTGATATCCGGCGCGCTGGAAAAGCGCCTCGATCTCAGCAAAGCAGGTGTTGAAGTGGAGTCTGTTAAAGGGCGTTTTGCCTTCGGTAACGATGCCTTCAAGGTGAAGTTCGTCAACGGTGGCGCGCACCTTTTCCAGAGGCATTCGGTTAACTGATTGTTTTAATTGCATTACGTCCAGCATCGTTGCGCTCCTAATCAAGCCTGTGCGGTATCCGACGCAACTTCGTCAGATGGCGTGAATAAGTTTAATATGAAAACACTGTACAAATAAACAGTATTCGGCGATAGTCAGGCCATCGCGCTGCAAATTTCACTCATTTGCAATGGCCTGACGGCAACAACGCCCCAGTCCATTGGCTCCATAAAGGGGTATCTAGCAATGCAACAGATGCTGATGACAGTTTTGGTATTGGTCATGCTCACTGGCTGTGCGCAACCTTCCCTTGAGCAACCCAAGGCCAATGGCACTTACTTGGTAATCGATAACAACGACGCCTGGGCCGTTGTCATTACAGACGGCCAGCGTGTGGAAGAGCATGGGTTGGTTGTTGATGTAATCGGTATGCCAAAGCAGGGTGTAGCCGTAGCCAATAGCTATGTGATCGACACACCTAATTGCGGGCGGGTGCAATGGATGGCGCAACATGAGGGTGTTGCCGAAGGCGCAACCAGCCTGATGGCGTTGAGTTACAACAAGGAACTGATGCAGTCGAGTTGTGTGATCGGAGAGGCGTTGAGTAGTGTCTGGACCGTGCTCGACTATTCGAGTTGAAACGCCACGACTGCTCAGTTGGCTCCACTATTGAGCAGTCGTGACGAGCAGCAGGCGCTAAGGTTTCGCTGCCGCGCCCGGCAGTAGCCCGTCTGATCTGAACATGTGTTTTATACCGCGCAAGGCCTGACGAATACGGTCCTGGTTCTCAATCAAGGCAAAGCGCACGTGGTCATCCCCGTAGTCGCCAAAACCGATGCCGGGTGATACGCAGACCTTGGCTTCAGACAGCAGCTTTTTAGCGAACTCCAACGAGCCCAATGCGGCGTAGGCCTGCGGGATTTTGGCCCAGACGTACATCGAGGCTTTGGGGTTCTCAACCATCCAGCCCAGTTCGTGCAGCCCTTTAACCATCAGGTTACGGCGTTGGCGGTATTGCTCGGCGATGTCGCGGACACACTGTTGATCTCCCTCAAGGGCGGCAATGGCGGCCACCTGTAATGGGGTAAATGTGCCGTAATCGTGATAACTCTTGATTCGCGCCAGAGCATTGACCAACTCTTTGTTGCCAACCATAAAGCCAATCCGCCAGCCCGCCATGTTGTAACTCTTCGACAGGGTGAAAAACTCTACGGCAACGTCTTTGGCACCCGGCACCTGCATGATCGATGGCGCCTTCCAGCCGTCATAGACGATATCGGCGTAGGCCAGGTCATGCACCACCAATACATCGTATTGTTTGGCCAGGGCTACCACGCGCTCAAAGAAGTCCAGCTCCACACATTGTGCAGTCGGGTTAGAGGGGAAGCCCAGAATCATCATTTTCGGCTTGGGGATGGACTCGCGAATTGCCCGCTCCAACTCGGCGAAAAAGTCGACACCGGGCACCAGCGGTACCGAACGCACTTGGGCACCCGCCAGCACAGCACCATAAATATGAATGGGGTAGCTGGGGTTCGGCACCAGCACCGTATCCCCATGATCCAGGGTCGCCAGCATCAGGTGAGCGAGACCCTCTTTCGAGCCAATGGTGACGATGGCCTCATCTTCTGGGTCGATATCGACTTGGTAGCGGTCGGCATACCAACGTGAAATCGCGCGGCGCAGGCGCGGAATGCCACGTGAGGTCGAATAGCCATGGGTGTCTTCGCGTTGAGCAACGGTACATAGTTTCTCAACGATATGCGGCGGGGTTGGGCCGTCCGGGTTACCCATGCTGAAGTCAATGATGTCTTCGCCGCGACGGCGAGCCGCCATCTTCAGTTCAGCAGTAATGTTGAAAACATAAGGGGGGAGACGATCAATGCGCGCAAAGCGGCGCTTAGCTGGATCAGCCATAAAAACCTCGGAATACGTAAGCGCCCGGAACCGTCCGAGCGACGCTGGCCACTGCGGTGGCCAGCGGCAAAGATAAACCCGACACACCAGGCTTGTCGAGTGGCTTGCGCTGCGATTAAAGATTCAAGGGCTGATGTCTTGCTTGAGTGCAATCAACAACTCGGCAAGCAGGTCGATATCGGCATCAGTGGTGCGCCAGGATGAAATGCTCAGGCGAAAGGCAGGCCGTTCTTGCCAGACGGTGGGTCCGAACCAGACCTGACCGGACGCTTGGGCGGCAAGCCGGATGGCAATGGTTTGTTGATCGTTATCGGCCCGCACGAGGACCTGATTGAGCACCACACGGTTAAGCACTTGATACCCAGCCGCACGCAAGCGCTTGGCCAAATGGCGGGCTTGGCGGATGTGTTGGTCAATCATATTGCGTAAACCTTCACGGCCAAGTGAGGCAAGCGCCGCCCAAATCGGAACGCCGCGAGCCCGGCGTGAGAACTCCAGATTGAGGTTCTTCTGTGCATCCTTTGATGCCGTGGCATAGGCGGCATCGCTATTCATGGCTTGAGCCAAGGCATCCGCATCACGGCAGATGGCCATGGCGCCATCGTACGGCGTGTTTAGCCATTTGTGACCATCGGTGGTCCAGCTATCCGCCTGCTCGACACCTTGCGCAAGCTGGGCTGAAGATGACGCACGCGCCCAGAGGCCAAAAGCGCCATCAACATGTACCCAAGCGCCCGCTGCTTTGGCGCTTGGGATCAGGGTCGCAAAGGGGTCAAACTCTCCGGTATTAACTTCTCCGGCTTGCAGGCACAGGATGCACAGGTCATCAAGTGGTGGCAGGTGTTGCGGGTCAATCCTGCCATGCTCATCGACCGCTGCGATAATGAGTCGGTTGGTGCCGAAGCCAAGCACACGCAGGGCCTTTTTGACTGTGATATGCACGCTGGCCGACACCACAACGCGTACCTCTGGTGCGCCCATCAGCCCATCGCCGTCAAAGTCCCAGCCTTTGCGCTGCAATAACGAGCGCCGCGCAGCGGCGATGCAAGCCAGTGTGCAGGCGGTAGCGCTGGTGCCAAAACCCACAGCGCTGCTTGCCGGCAGCCCGAGGGCATCGAGTACCCAGTGGCCGGCAATGCGCTCAATGACATCCGCTGCCGGCGAGTTGTCATAGGAAGACGCACATTGATCCCACGCCAGGACCAAGCGCTCGGCTGCGGCGGCGGCAGGAAGCGTTGCGCCGATCACAAAGCCGAAATAGCGCGAACTGTTGGAGCTGACAGTGGCTGGCGAGGCAATCTCATCCAAACGCCGTAACACTTCACTTGCCGCTTCGCCTTGTTCGGCAAAGGGTTGGTCGAGACTGTTGAGCGTTGTGAGCGCTGCGCTGTTTGGGAACACTGGGCGAGTCGGCAAACTGTCGAAATAGTTCAAACCACGCTGGTCAGCCTCGCTAAGCAGTTGACGTTCTTCGGTGTGGGTGGTCATGGTGGGCTCCAGGCCGGCAGTATGCACAAGGCTGTATCTTAATCAGCCTGTGCTGGCTAACGCAGATACAACCGGCCGTGGAGACAGGGCTACAGTTTGCGGGTGAGTCGTCCTGTGAGCACAACAGTGAAGGTATGACCGGTACAGTTGCCCTTATCTTGAGACCGGGTGTGCGGCGCTAGTTACCCAGCAGATCGTGCATGGCAATAATCTGCTCGGCGACCTGCGCCAACTTCTGCTGACGGCTCATGGCTTGGCGACGCATCAAAGTGTAGGCGGCTTCCTCATCGCAGCTCTTCATTTTCATCAGCAATCCTTTTGCCAGTTCAATGCGCTTGCGTTCAGCCAACTGCGCATCGCGAGCCTGTAGCTGTGCCCGCAGCGCTTGATCGCTTTCAAAGCGCGCCATTGCCACATCGAGGATAGGCTGCAGGCGCTGGGCGTGGATGCCTTCGACTATGTAGGCGCTAACCCCCGATTGAATCGCCTGGCGCATTACGCTCGGGTTGTGCTCGTCAGTGAACATAACGATTGGGCGCGGCTGGTCACGACTGACCAATACAACCTGCTCCATGACATCACGGCCGGGCGACTCACTGTCAATCAGAATCACGTCAGGGCGTACGGCCTCGACGCGGGCGGGCAGGTCGATAGTCAAGCCGGATTCATCAATAACCTCGAAGCCGGCTTCGGTTAGCGCAGCCTTGAGACGGCCGACTTTTTTCGGTGTGTCGTTAATAAGCAGTATGCGCAGCATGTTTCAGCCTCCTGCTGGTTATTGAGCGGTCATAGAGCTATCGCTCAATGCGTGAAGCGCAAAACTTCGTGCATAGTCTGCTGGGTTGCTGCCATCCCAGCATTTTCCATCGAGCAGGGTGCTGCTGCGCATGGCGGAGGGCACGGCAATATTCAGCGCATCAGCCGCCTGACGGTAAATATCGAGTTGCTGGATACGCTGCGCCACCGCCAAATAATCAGGGTCTTCGCGTAGCAGGCCCCAGCGGCGGAATTGGGTCATAAACCACATGCCATCGGATAAGTAGGGCATGTTTACCAAGCCATCGGCATGAAAACGCAGCGGATGGGGATCGGTCCAAGCATTGCCAAGCCCGTCTTGATAATGGCCAAGAAAGCGCGGCTCAACAGATGACAGCGGTGCATCAACGTAGTCAGGGCTGCTAATCAGTTTGGCTGTGCTGCGCTTGTTTTCCGGATTTTCGTCAATAAAGCGGCTGGCTTCGAGCACTGCCATGGTCAGTGCGCGTGCGGTATTAGGGTAGAGTTCTACGAACTCCCGGGTCACACCCAGTACTTTTTCTGGATGGTCCGGCCAAATCATTTGAGTTGTCGCAACCGTAAAGCCTTGGCCCTGATCGACCGCCAAGGCACCCCATGGGCCGCCAGCACAGAAACCGTCGATGCGCTGCGCATTGAGGTGCGCAACCATCTGCGCCGGTGGCACCACTACCGTATTGACGTCGTTAATGGGGTGGATGCCCTGGCTTGCGAGCCAGTAAGACAGCCACATGGCATGGGTGCCAGTGGGAAAGGTTTGGGCGAAGGTGAGTTTTGCACTGCTTTGATGCGCCTGGGTTTTCAGTGCTTCACCATTGGTCACGCCGCTGCGTTTAAGCTGTTCGGATAGGTTGATCGCCTGACCGTTGTGATTAAGCCCCATGAGGATTGCCATCTCAGTCGCAGTGCCGCCGATGCCAAGATGGGTGCCGTAAACCTGGCCGTACAGCGAGTGCGCGGCATCCAGTTCGCGGTTGAGTAATTTGTCGCGCAGGGTTGCCCACGATGACTGACGTTGCAGGTTGAGGGTCAGGCCATAAGGCTGGGCAAAGCCCTGAGTGGCCGCCACAATCAATGACGCTGCGTCCGTCAGGGCCATAATACCTAGATTAAGCGTGCTCTTTTCCGGTGCGTCAGAGCCGTTAACCCAATCCAGTACATCGCTGCGGCCAGTTGTTTGATCAGCCATTGAACATTCCCTTTACTACAAAAAAAACGCCGATCCAGTGGCTGCGCAGGGGCAGTACCGAAACGACGCCATTGTCGATAAGCAAGCTCCTTCGCTGGGCTGCTTGTTGTGCTTTTACTTGTTAAGTCTTTAGCAATCCATGTGCCAGTGATCTGGTGTTCGCGGCTAAATTGCGCGCAAAAAGAAGCCCCGCAGAGGGCGAGGCTTCTTTTATTGCTAGTGACGCTTAAGCTTGAACGACCGGGATATTGGCGTTCGCTGCGGCTTCACGGAACTCGGCAATCTGGTCGAAGCTCAGGTAGCGATAAACGTCGGCAGCCATGCTGTCGATGTTTTTCGCATAGCCCATGTACTCTTCAACCGTCGGCAGTTTGCCGGTGATTGCAGCGACCGCAGCCAGTTCGGCAGAGGCCAGGTACACGTTAGCGCCATCGCCCAAACGGTTGGGGAAGTTACGCGTCGAGGTCGAAACCACGGTCGAGTTCGCTTCCACGCGCGCCTGGTTACCCATGCACAGCGAGCAGCCCGGCATTTCCATGCGCGCGCCAGCCTTGCCGAAGATGCCGTAGTAGCCCTCTTCAGTCAGTTGGTGAGCGTCCATCTTGGTCGGCGGCGAAAGCCACAGACGAGTTGGCAGCGAACCTTTGACTTGTTCGAGCAGCTTGCCGGCAGCGCGGAAGTGACCAATGTTGGTCATGCACGAGCCGATAAACACTTCGTCGATCTTCTCGCCCTGAACGCTCGACAGCAGACGTGCATCGTCTGGGTCGTTGGGTGCGCACAGCACCGGTTCTTTCAGTTCTGACAGGTCGATTTCGATGATTTCAGCGTATTCCGCGTCAGCATCGGCACTCATCAGTTCCTGGTTGGCTAACCAGGCTTCCATTGCTTGAGCACGACGTTCCATGGTGCGCGCATCGCCATAGCCTTCACTGATCATCCAGCGCAGCAGGGTGATGTTCGACTGCAGGTATTCGGCAATTGCCTTTTCCGGCATCTTGATCGTGCAACCAGCAGCAGAGCGCTCGGCAGAGGCGTCAGACAGTTCGAACGCTTGTTCAACGGTCAGCTCATCAAGACCTTCGATCTCAAGGATGCGGCCGGAGAAAGCGTTGATCTTGCCTTTCTTCTCAACCGTCAGCAGGCCTTTCTGGATGGCGTAGTAAGGGATGGCATGAACCAGGTCACGCAAGGTGATGCCAGGCTGCATTTTGCCCTTGAAGCGAACCAAGATGGATTCCGGCATGTCCAGCGGCATAACGCCAGTGGCGGCAGCGAACGCAACCAGGCCCGAACCGGCTGGGAACGAGATACCCATCGGGAAGCGGGTGTGCGAGTCACCACCAGTACCGACGGTGTCTGGCAGCAGCATGCGGTTCAGCCAGCTGTGGATGATGCCGTCACCAGGACGCAGCGAAACGCCACCGCGGGTGCGGATGAAGTCAGGCAGGGTGTGGTGAGTGGTCACATCAATCGGCTTTGGATAGGCCGCAGTGTGGCAGAACGATTGCAATACCAGGTCAGCAGAGAAGCCCAGGCACGCCAGGTCTTTCAGTTCATCACGGGTCATAGGACCTGTGGTGTCTTGAGAACCTACGGTGGTCATCTTCGGTTCGCAGTAAGTGCCAGGACGCACACCTTCTACGCCGCAGGCTTTACCGACCATCTTCTGCGCCAGGGTGAAGCCTTTGTCGCTATCGGCTGGCTGCTCAGGTTTTTTGAACAGGTCAGCTGGGCCAAGGCCCAGTTCAGCGCGGGCTTTGTCTGTCAGGCCGCGGCCTACGATCAACGGAATACGACCGCCAGCACGCACTTCGTCGAGCAGAACAGGGGTCTTCAGGCCGAAGGTGGTGATGACTTCGTCAGTGCCGTGCTTGCACACTTTACCGGCGTATGGGTAAACGTCGATGACGTCGCCCATGGCAATGTCGGTGACGTCGAATTCGATAGGCAGAGCGCCGGCATCTTCCATGGTGTTGTAGAAGATTGGGGCAATTTTGTTACCGAAGCAGAAACCGCCAGCGCGCTTGTTCGGCACGTAGGGGATGTCGTCGCCGAAGAACCAGAGTACCGAGTTGGTGGCTGATTTACGCGAAGAACCGGTACCTACCACGTCACCAACATAGGCAACTGGGAAGCCAGCAGCGCGAATCTCTTCGATCTGCTTCAGCGGGCCAGTCACACCTTGTTGCTCAGGCACAATGCCGTCGCGAGCCATTTTCAACATGGCCAAAGCGTGCAGCGGGATATCTGGGCGCGACCAAGCATCTGGAGCAGGTGACAGGTCGTCGGTGTTGGTTTCGCCAGTGACCTTGAATACGCTCAGGCTGTATTTTTCTGCGATCGGCGCACGCTTGGTGAACCATTCACCGTCAGCCCAGGACTGCAATACAGCTTTGGCGTTGGCATTGCCCGCTTTGGCTTTTTCTGCAACGTCGTGGAAGGCATCGAACATCAGCAGGGTGTGCTTCAGTTGCTCAGCAGCAACGGTACCCAGGGTGGCGTCTTCAAGCAGTTCAACCATAGTGGCGATGTTATAACCGCCTTGCATGGTGCCCAGCAGTTCAACCGCGCGCTTTTTGTCGATCAATGGGGAAGTGGCTTCACCCTTGGCGACAGCAGAGAGGAAGCCAGCCTTAACATAGGCAGCTTCGTCCACACCGGGTGGTACGCGATTGGTGAGTAGGTCGACGAGGAATTCTTCTTCGCCAGCAGGCGGGTTTTTCAGCAGTTCAACCAGACCTGCAGTTTGTTCGGCGTTCAGCGGCTGGGGCACGATACCCTGAGCGGCACGCTCTGCTACGTGTTTGCGATAGGCTTCAAGCACAGTTATTACCCTCATCAGTGGTCCCAAATTTCTGTCCGGGACGCATATCCAGAAAGCACCGAACCAAGCGCTGCAAAGGCTTTATGGGCCAGTCAGCCGAGATTTCAGGGATTTCTTCCAGAAGCTGCTTTCAAAGTTTTACGCCGGCAGGACGAGAGCGATGAGGGCTGGCACTACTAATTGGGGTAACCAAGTAGTAGTGCCAACATCGTACCTGCAGGATTAACTGTGCTCGTGACGCTTTGAAAACAGCTTCCAACGGACTTTGGCGCCTATAAAAGGCCCGACGATTCTACTGGAAAGCGCGGCTAAAGTTAAGTCAAAGGCATGATTACGCGTGTTTGCACAAAAAATAGGCAAACAGGGCTGAAAAAGCCTCTACATGGGTCATGAAGTGGTTTGCAGGTACTGAAAATGGCTGTTTTGCCATGGTTTGCCTTAAACACCTTTTTCAGCAAAACATCGGTGTAGCGGATGAACTGGCTTAGACAAAGGGCTAATATGCCCGCCTGTTAGTCATGTGAATCTTGTTCTTGCTATGTCCAGTCAGCCGATTAAAACGCCCTGTGTTGGCCTGTGTTCTACGGTCTATGGTGACCTTGTATGCCGCGGCTGCAAGCGTTTTCACCATGAGGTGATTGCGTGGAATGGCTACGACGAGCAGGCGAAGCAGGCGGTATGGCAGCGCCTTGAGGTGTTGTTGGTACAGGTGATGGAAGGCAAGGTTGAAGTATTTGATGCATCGCGCTTGCGTGAGCAATTGGTTCAGCGGCAAATCCGCTTTGTGCCCAATCAATCACCTTACTGCTGGGCGTATCAATTGATCGCCCGAGGCGCGCGGGTGATCAACCAGCTCGAAGCCTACGGCATGGTGCTGCTGCCAGAGTTTCGCAACTGGTCGTTGCCTGAGCTGCGTGATGCCATTGATCGTGAGTTTTTCATACTCTCCGAGGCCCACTATGAGCGCTATATCGCCCCAAGCTTCCTCAGTGACGCTTTGAAGGTCGAAACTAAGCCCTAAATTCAGCCGAAAAAAAGCCCGGTGCATTGCTGCACCGGGCTTTTCCGTTGTAGCGTCAGGCGCGCAATTATGCGCGGCGGCGGAACAGCGGTAATGGCTGGTCACTCGACGCTTGATAAACCTCTGAGTATTCAGCAAAGGCTTTTAACGCATCTTCTGGGTCTTTGTCTTCACGCAGGGCGAAGGCATCAAATCCACAACGCAGCAGGGCGAATAATTGATCACGCAATATGTCGCCGATAGCGCGAATTTCGCCTTTGTAGCCGTAACGGGTACGCAGCATATAAGCCGTCGATGAATGACGGCCGTCGGTAAAGGCTGGGAAGTTAAGGGCGATCACCTGAAAGTTATCAAGTTGATCGGCAATCTCTTCGATTTCTTCACCGGCTTCAAGCCAAACACCCAAGCCGCCATCACGCGCTTTGAGGGCATGGGCGTGTTCAGTCCATAATTCCAGCGGCACGATCAAGTCGTCACAGTTGGACAGTCCTTCAAGGGTCGCGTCTTTTGGCAGCAGGTGCCAGGTTTCGTCGATAATCTGGCCGTTCTTAATTATTCGCTGCATAAACGCGCTCCTTAAACGGTTCCACACCCACACGGCGGAAGGTGTCGAGGAAGCTTTCTTCATCGTCACGTTTTTCAACGTAAACATTGATGATTTTCTCGATCACAGTTGCCACGTCGTCTTGAGCAAAGGCTGGACCGAGAATCTTCGCCAAGCTCGCATCGCGACCTGAGCTGCCGCCCAGTGAGATCTGATAGAACTCTTCACCTTTCTTGTCGACACCCAGGATGCCGATGTGGCCAACGTGGTGGTGACCGCAGGCGTTCATGCAGCCTGAGATGTTGAGCTCTATCTCGCCAATGTCAAACAGGTAGTCAAGATCATCAAAGCTACGCTGAATCGCTTCGGCAATCGGAATCGACTTGGCGTTGGCCAGCGAGCAGAAGTCGCCACCCGGGCAGCAGATGATATCGGTCAGCAGACCAACGTTGGGTGTGGCAAAACCGTGTTCGCGCAATTCGCCCCACAGGGTGAAAAGCTGGGCTTGTTCGATGTCGGCGAGAATAATGTTCTGGTTATGACTGTTGCGCACTTCACTGAAACTGTAGCGATCAGCAAGGTCGGCAACGGCATCGAGCTGCTTGTCAGTCAAATCACCTGGCGCCACAGCCGTCGGCTTGAGTGACAGGGTGACGGCAACATAACCGGGCTTCTTGTGAGCAAAGGTGTTGCGCTGACGCCAGCGGGCAAAGCCTGGGTGCTCGGCATCAAGAGCGGCCAGTTCGGCGTCTTGGTCGGACAGGGCTTTGTAGGCTGGGTCGATAAAGTGTGCAGCTACGCGTTGAACTTCAGCGTCGGTCAGGGTGGTGGGGCCATCCTTAAGATGAGCCCACTCAGCGTTAACGCGCTCAGCAAAGACTTCCGGGGTCAGCGCCTTGACTAGAATCTTGATCCGCGCTTTGTACTTGTTATCACGGCGGCCATAACGGTTGTAAACCCGCAGAATGGCGTCCAGATAGCTGATCAGGTGCTGCCAGGGCAGGAACTCGTTAATAAAGCTGCCGACGATAGGTGTGCGACCCAAGCCGCCACCGACCGAGACCCGAAAGCCCAGTTCGCCCGCTTCATTGTTAACGGCTTCAAGGCCAATGTCGTGCACTTCAATGGCTGCACGGTCGCTGACAGCGCCGTTAACCGCAATTTTGAATTTGCGCGGCAAGTGGGCAAATTCCGGGTGGAATGTCGACCACTGACGGATGATTTCGCACCATGGGCGTGGGTCAATCAGCTCGTCTTTAGCTACACCGGCGAATTGGTCTGTGGTGGTGTTGCGAATGCAGTTGCCGCTGGTCTGAATCGCGTGCATTTGCACGGTCGACAGCTCAGCCAGGATTTCTGGGATATCTTCCAGCTCGCACCAGTTGAACTGTACGTTTTGCCGGGTACTGATATGGGCATAGCCTTTATCGTAATCACGGGCAATGTCAGCCAGCTTGCGGACCTGCTTGGAAGAGAGCAGGCCATAGGGCACGGCGATGCGCAGCATAGGCGCATAACGCTGGATATACAGGCCGTTTTGCAGGCGCAGCGGGCGGAACTCAGCCTCGCTCAGTTCGCCAGCCAGGTAACGGCTTGTTTGATCACGGAACTGCTTAACGCGGTCCTCGATGATGGTTTGATCGTACTGGTCGTAAACGTACATGACGGGTCCTGTTATCAGGCTGCATAGCTTCTATTTATGATTTGCCGCCGACAATTATGGCGACAGTCAATCGATCCAGCGCATTTAGCGAAAAGCATAAATAGCTATTTACAGCAAAACTGCGCGCACGGCCGCGCACTCCCTACGGAGGCGTTGGAAGATACCAGTTCAGGGTTATGCGCAAAAGTGATGTTTCAGTATATGGAAAGAACTTTAAGCACTAAGCGATGCAAATTGCATAACCACAGCGCTTGAGCAAGTCGGTTTGCTGGTCTTAACTCAAAGCTGAATCAAGCATAATCATAATAACCGCGGGGGTTGTCCATGAATGATCAAACCGAGCCAGATCCGGCCGACAGTGCTATCGACGCCAAGGCTATCTTTGCCTTGATTCTCATTGCTGTGGCGACCGCTGTGTATTGGGTCAGCCATCAGTAACGCAAGTTAAAACGCGAGGGCGGGGCTGCAAACCGTACATATGTACGGTTTGCTTTTTTATGGGCGACCTCTTTTTACCTGTGTTTTAGCGGCTTATCGGCAGTATGCGCATCCTGTGCGATTGATCCTTTTGCCGTTAGACACCCGCAAGGTACAGCGCCAGCTGCACGATACCTGCGAGCAGCAATACAAAAAGCGCCGTGCAAATGAGCCCCAACACTATGAACTGTCGAGGCTTTCCTCGGCTGAAGTCACGGCTCCGGTTTTTGCCACTTTGCACGCCGAATGCAGCGGCCAAAATGCTGTGCAGCATTTCCCAAGTGGTTAATGGCTTGTCATCTTGATCGTCACCCATATTGGCTCCTTGCGCATGAGTTGCGTTGTCCATTGAGTCTAGCTGCTTCAGGCACAGTGGCGATGGTTGCCCGTCGCTTGAAAAGCGGGGCTACCCGAAGCTCAGGTCTTTATAACGGGTCAATCGATGACAGGTTGGCAATCTATTGTGGTCAGTACTGAATTGGCAATAAAGCATTGATCATGGGCGCTGTGGTGCAGCGCCTTGAGTTGCTCATTGGTCGGGCAATGGCCCACGCTAAAGGTTACGCGTGGGTAAAGAGTAACCTGAGTCATGGCCATTCGGCCTTGAGCATTGTTAGTCATCACGCCGACAGCGTTGTCTTCATACTCATCGACTGCAAAACCCTGCTTGGCTGCAATGCCTAAAAACCAGAGCATATGACAGCTTGAGAGTGAGGCGACAAAGGCCTCTTCTGGATCGACCGCGGCAGGGTCAGAGTAGGGCAGCGGTACTACCTGCGGGGATGAGGACGCAGGCACTTGGGTGCCGCCATCAAACAGCCAGTTATGGGCACGGCTATAGCGATTGTTTAGAAAGCTTTGTGTCCCGCGCTGCCACATAACTTTAGCTGTGTAATGACTCATTTGAATGCCTCAATCTTGAGAATAAAGGGAGAGTAGTGAAGTTTAGTGTAATGACGAGAGGCATAGTGACACTATATAGAGCTGCAGCCATTGGCATGCAGTGAGTGGCGGGCTTCAGACACTGTTCAACACCCGTTGTTCGTCAGTCCGGCAGGGAAGCAACGTCATGCAGGAGGCATGCGCTTGACATCGAGTACCCCATCACTGGCACAAACCTGCGCCTTGGATTCGGTTGTCCAGATCCCGCTTTCCAGGGCGCTCGCCCAAGCATTCAGTGCGTTGGTGGCAGAACTCAAAGACAGCGCTCTGCAAGCATTCTCAAACCAGGATGCCCACGCCTTTGAAGAGGCCGTGAAATTTTGCGATCGATTTGGCCAGCAGTTGGTCAGTGACTGCCTGAATACGATCCATCGAGGATTGTCGCTCAAATCGGGTCTGGCCCAGCAACTGCTTGCAGGCTTGGAAAAGCAGGCATTGGTCGCCTGTTCACAAGCTGAAGAGCAGCTGCTGGTTGACGCGCACGGCCAGGCGCTGCAGCTGATTTCACGCAGTGTGGACACAGGCCTGTATGCATTGGTCGACGGTAAAGGTGCTGAGCTCGCTCATGTAAGTATCGATGAGCTGAGTGAGTTGGTAGCGGAAGGACTGCTTCATGTTGCGCAAGCGGCTAGCGGCGACCAGGGGATTATCCAGCGAACGCTGCAAAGCATTGTCGGGCACCTGTACCGCGAGGTCGCCCATGCACGAAGCCATGACGATCTCACCGGTTTGCTCAATCGCCGTAGCTTTGAAGACGCGGTCGAGCAAAGCCTGATGGGCACTCGTAGCGTGGCTTATATGATTGTGCAGATAGACCAATTCAGCCTGCTTAATAGCCATGTGGGCGTTCTGGCAGGAGATGCCTGCCTCAAGCATGTCGCACAGCTATTACAACAGACGCTGCCTGAGTATTGCGTTGTGGCCCGTCTTGGCGGGGTTGAATTCGCGGCAATGATTCCGCAATGCGATGAGGCGGGTGCCGGTGAGTTGGCCGAGAACCTCCGCGCCTGCGTCGAGGCACACAGCTTTGAGTGGCAGGGACAAAGCCATAGTGTCACCTTGAGCATAGGTGTGGTTGAAAGGGCGGGAGGCAATGATGCGGCCAAGGTATTTAGCAGGTTATACACCGCGTCCAATCTGGCGAAAGAATCGGGCCGCAACCGGGTTAATCGTTATAGCGCCTCTGCCGATGACCCCCGTGTGGGGTTATTGACGATTGCCGCTCGGGTGGACGACATCATCCAGCGCGAAGAAATCTCTTTGCGCGTACAGCAAATTGCCAGAGCCGATAGCCATTCGTTTGAACTCCCACATTATGAGTTGTTGCTGGTGATGGATAACGATTTACCCCTTTGCGACTTTATCGCGGCCGCCGAGCGTTATACCCGCATGTCAAGGGTTGACCGCTGGGTCCTGACCACTGCATTCAGTCAGCTCGAAAAGGCCCCTAACGTCTGGCAACGCTGCGCCTCTGTCTCGATTAATTTGTCGGGAAACAGCTTGAATGATGAAGGCTTGCTCGGATTCATCGAAGGCTTGTTCCAGCGCTATGAAATTGACCCCAAGCGCATATGTTTTGAGATTACTGAAACCACAGCGGTAGCCAATCTGGCCCAGGTTGCAGCATTGATACACCGGTTGCAGGCGCTTGGTTGCAAGTTTGCGCTGGATGACTTCGGCGTGGGTTTTTCATCCTTCCACTACCTCAAGCATTTGCCTGTCGATATCGTGAAAATTGATGGCAGCTTCGTCCGGGAAATACTTCATTCGGCTAACGACCTCGCCATGGTTCGCTCGATTAATGATGTTGCCCATGCATTGGGGCGCCTGACAGTGGCTGAATACGTAGAAAACCCAGAGATTTGGCAGCTGCTAAGTGATGTCGGGGTCGACTTTGTTCAGGGGTACGGGGTGCAAATGCCGCAGAGTTTTCGCGGTTGGCTGGCAGCCGCCTAGAGGGCGGGCTTGTGCTCGAAACGGAGCCCTCAAGGGTTGCCCGTGCTCAGCTTAATATGATTAGGCTATCGCCAGCATAGAGGCGTATCCCTTGTGTCCTGAGTCCGGCCGATAGATAGTAGCGCTTCAATTTTGGGGTATTGATCGCTATGCATTCGACGCAAGCCGACTACGCAAATTTTCGCGCTGCCTGGGTTGCCCAGGCTCAGGCAAATCCATGGGTCACAGCAGGGTTTATTGGCGCGTTGTTGGCGATTCTCTATCTGGTGATTGCTACGGTTGTTAATGCGGCAGGTGGCGAGCATGCTGAGCGCTTGCGGTACGCATTCTATGCCGGCGGCGCAGGATTTCTGGCCACAGGTTTTGGCGCGATACTGGCGCTGGCGCTTAAGAAAATCAGCAGTCGCACCCAAGACAGTATGCTGGGTTTCGCAGCCGGGATGATGCTGGCTGCAAGCTCGTTCTCATTGATCTTGCCGGGGCTCGATGCGGCAAAAAATATCACTGGCAGTAGCGTCTACTCGGCAGCGACTGTGGTCCTGGGGTTGGGCCTGGGTACATTGCTGATGCTGGGGCTCGACTACTTTACCCCGCACGAACACGAGAGTACCGGGCCTTGCGGGCCAAACTCCGAGCGTATTAATCGGGTCTGGTTGTTCGTGTTTGCCATTACCTTGCACAATTTGCCGGAAGGCATGGCCATGGGCGTGGGTTTTGCTGGCGGTGACTTTAGCGTAGGCATTCCATTGGCCAGTGCGATTTCGATTCAGGATATACCCGAGGGGTTGGCGGTCGCCTTGGCTTTGCGTACCACTGGCCTGTCGACGCTTAGCGCAGCCCTAATTGCTATTGCCACAGGTCTGATGGAGCCCGTTGGCGCATTGATCGGTGTGGGGATCTCAAGCGGTTATGCATTGGCCTATCCGCTAAGTCTGAGCTTGGCCGCAGGGGCGATGTTGTTTGTTGTCTCCCATGAAATCATCCCTGAAACTCACCGTAATGGTCATCAAACCAGTGCGACGCTGGGATTGATGGGTGGTTTCGCGATGATGATGTTTCTCGACACAGCCCTGGGTTAATAGTTTGTCGGCAGCAGCGGCTGAGGCAATCAGCCAATCAGGCAGCTCATATGCAGTTTGCTGATGTAGTGATCGTCGAGGGCTATGGCCATTGGCTCAAGACCAAACTGCTCAAAGCCGCAGCGTCGATACAGTGCAATCGCCGCTGGATTGGTTTCACTGACGGTCAGCTGCATCAGCCTTATGCCGCCGCGCTGGCTGGCCAGACGTTGCGCCTGCTCCACTAATTGGCGGGCGAGCCCTTGATTGCGATAAGCATCCGCCACATATAGGCCAAAAAGTGTGGATTTATGCCGGGTTTTAGCTTGGCTTTTGAAGGCGACGCCGACCACCGCGCAAAGTGCTCCCTGGTCATCATATGCGCCGAGTACCACCGTGCGTGGCAGTGCTGCATCGCTCAGCCGGGTTTGCCACCAGACCAAGGATTTTTGCTCGCGCTCATGGTGGCTTGAGGTAAATACATCAGGATGCGCGCTGTAGGCCGCAAGCATCAATGCTCGGTAGGTGGGGGCGTCAGCGGGTGTAAGTTGGCGAATCAGCATTGGGCGGTCTGTTGGCATGAGGAGTTGCAATTAACCCACTTGCGGCGCTGCGATTCAAGCCGTTAACAGGGTAGAGCCGCCTGGCTACTTGAGCCGTTTTACCCGTTGCGCAAGTTCGTGCGCCTTCGCGTCCAGCTGCCCATCGGTCAATTGACTGTTGTTGGCAACGGCTTGCAGTTGCCGCAGGATTTCAGCTTGCTCTTGCTCTTTTTTGCGCAGTGCCTCAGTGCGTTGCGCGATACGCCGAAGCACGCAGTAGAACACCACCAAGGCACCGATGCAGACCAGTAACAGCAGCAGGTAGACAGTATTGAGCGACAAAACCAGGCCCTTGTGCGCGAAGTGGCTGGATAGTTTAGCGATTGCCAAGCTGTTTTGGCGCGACCTGTGACGCAATTAGGTTGCCAGAGTTTATTTTTCCTTATGCGCGCAATCGGACATTCCCAGCATATAATAGCCATTGGTTTGCTAATAGCTGCGTGGAGCGGTCGATGAAATTCATACATCAGCGTGAACATCTCAATGAAGACGACCTCGTCGTTATCGAGTGCTCACAAACCTGCAATATCCGCCTGATGAACGACGCGAATTTCCGCAGTTTCAAAAACGGTGGCCGTCATACCTATCATGGCGGCGCGTTTGATAAGTTTCCGGTGCGTATCACGGTGCCAAGCAGCGGTTTCTGGAATATCACCATTGATACCGTTTCGCGCAAGGCCATCAGCGTCACCCGTAAGCCAACACTCAAGCATTCGATCAAGTTGGTGCGCCGTTCCGAGTCCAAGTTCAGCTGAGTTCAGCTAAGTATTATGGCTGCAGCTGCTTCTCAGAAGGCCGCAGCCTTTGGTGGGCCGCGCAACGCTGACCACCAAGAGGCGGCTAGCTTTCGGCGGCCAGTAAGGCTTTAGCCACACGCGAACCATTGGTTTTGCCGAGTAGGGTGCAGATGCGCTGGCCTGCTGCTACCAGTTTAGTCAGCTCGATTCCGGTTTCGATGCCAAGCCCGTTAAGCAGATACAGCACATCTTCAGTGGCGATATTGCCGGTGGCGCCCTTGGCGTAAGGGCAACCGCCTAAACCTGCCACCGAGCTGTCAAATACGCTGATGCCTTCCAGCAGGCTTGCGTAGATATTGCTTAAACCCTGTCCGTATGTGTCGTGAAAGTGCCCGGCCAGTTGGTCGCGGGGGACTTCTCTGGCAACGGTTTCCAGAAGGTGTCGGGTAGCGCCGGCAGTGCCTTTGCCGATGGTGTCACCCAATGAAATCTCGTAGCAGCCCATTTCAAACAACGCCTTGCTGACCCAGGCCACTTGCTCAGGGGCGATTTCACCTTCGTAGGGGCATCCCAGCACACAGGAAACGTAACCGCGCACGCGAATGCCATGCTGTGCTGCGGTATGCATCACCGGCTCGAAGCGTTCAAGGCTGTCTTTGATCGAACAGTTGATGTTCTTCTGCGAAAATGACTCAGAAGCGGCTGCAAAAACGGCGACTTCTTTAACGCCAGCGGCGAGCGCACCTTCCAGACCGCGCAAATTCGGGGTCAGGGCCGCATAGGTAACGCCAGCCCGTTGCTGAATCTGCGCGAAGACTTCCTCACTGCCGGCCATTTGCGGCACCCACTTGGCTGAGACAAAACTGCCGACTTCAATATAGCCAAGACCTGCATCAGTCAGATCGTCCACCAGCCGAACTTTGTCGGCAACGCTGATGGGTTGCTTCTCGTTCTGTAAGCCGTCGCGAGGGCCGACTTCGACCAGTCGTACATGTTGGGGCAGGGCCATTGCAGTGCTCCGTCATTACTTTATAAAAAATAAAAACTTCATTTAAAATCAGCAGATTAAGATTAATAGTTAATCTTTTTTAGAGGTTCCATCAAGCGCCTATTTCAGCGCTGTTATCTTCATTGGGGGCAATCTCTACCAGCACAGTGCCTTCGCTGACCATTTCACCCTCAGCGCAAAATAAGGCGCTTACAGTACCGGCCTGTGATGCGCGGATGCTGTGTTCCATCTTCATGGCCTCGAGCACCACCAGTGCAGTTCCAGCCTCTATCGTGGCGCCGGGTTCAACCAGTACACGCACAATGCTGCCGTTCATAGGCGCGGTAAGGCCGCCATGGTGCTGATGATTACGTTGCGCGGCTGCAATAGGGTCGACCCTGTCAACTTGATGCAACTCGCCGTCCCATTCGATAAACAGGCTGTTACCCCGTTGGAACACCGCATGGACGGTGCGTATCCCATTGCGCTCAACCTGTATTTGCTCACCGCACAAGGTCAGCAGTGGCGGGGCGCTGCTGCGCAGTTTTACGTGTTGCTGATGATCGCCAGACGCCAGGTGCAGGTCGACTTCACTGGCAAATCCTGCGCGCCAGCCGGTGCGCTGAGCCCATGGTGAGTGCGGGTCTTCAGCCGTTGTGAGTTGAGCTTGGTTCTGCACAACGGCTTCGGCCGCGAGTTGCCAGAACTCATCGGGCAACGCGCTGGAGGCTGGCAAGAGAACGTCTTGATAGCGCGGAATAAAACCGGTATCCAACTCAGCCGCGGCAAATGCCGGGTGGCCAAGTACACGCTGCAAAAAGGCGATATTGGTGCGCACCCCGGCGATATGGGTCTGCTTTAGCATTGCCAGTAAACGCAAACGTGCTTCTTCACGGTTGGCGCCCCAGGCAATCAGCTTGCCAAGCATCGGGTCGTAGAACGGTGAGACTTCATCGCCTTCGGCAACACCTGAATCTATACGCCGACCTTCACCCGCTTCGGCTTGCCGGTAGATGCTGAGGTTGCCGGTAGAGGGTAGAAAATCGTTTGCTGGGTCTTCAGCGTAAAGCCGTACTTCAATTGCGTGACCGTTGAGCGCCACTTGCTCTTGGCTAATGGGCAGCGGTTCACCCCGCGCCACGCGGATCTGCCAGGCCACGAGATCGAGCCCGGTAATGGCTTCGGTGACAGGGTGCTCAACCTGCAGGCGGGTGTTCATCTCCATAAAGAAGAACTCCCCGCGCGCATCAAGCAGGAACTCAACCGTACCAGCGCCCACATAGCCAATGGCTTGTGCGGCTTTTACCGCCGCTTTACCCATGTCTTGGCGTTGCGCAGGTGACAGGCCCGGAGCGGGCGCTTCTTCCACCACCTTCTGATGGCGTCGTTGAATAGAGCAGTCGCGCTCATTGAGGTACAGGCAGTTGCCGTGCTGGTCGGCGAATACCTGAATCTCGACGTGGCGTGGCTTGAGCACATATTTCTCGATCAGCATGCGCGAGTCACCAAAGGATGACTGCGCCTCACGCTGGGCGGAGGCTAATGCCTCGGCCATTTCCGAGGCGTGCTCAACCACCTTCATGCCCTTGCCACCGCCGCCAGCCGTAGCTTTAAGCAGCACGGGATAGCCAATCACTTCAGCCGTGTTCAAGAAGGTATCGACATCTTGCGCAGCGCCGTGATAACCCGGCACCAACGGCACGCCCGCTTGCTCCATCAGGGCTTTGGCTGCAGATTTACTGCCCATGGCATCAATAGCCGAGGCGGGTGGGCCCAGGAAAATAAGCCCAGCATTTTCAATGGCCCGTGCAAATTCTGCATTTTCCGAGAGAAAACCGTAGCCCGGATGAATGGCTTGGGCGCCGCTGGTAATGGCGGCATCGATTATGGCGTCAATGCGCAGGTAGCTGTCGGCAGGTTTTGCACCCCCTAAATCGACCGCCACGTCGGCTTCGCGCACATGACGAGCAGTGCGATCAATGGCGCTGTGAACCGCGACCGTGCGAAGGCCCAGCAGTTTGGCGGTTTGCATCACTCGGCAGGCAATTTCGCCACGGTTGGCGATCAAAATAGTGTCGATGTGGTTCATGCTTGTGGCTCCTGCCAGGCGGGTGCGCGTTTTTCGAGAAAGGCATTCAGGCCTTCTTGACCTTCGGCGCTGACCCGAATGCGGGCAATTGCGTTTTCGCTGTAACGGCGCAGAGCGGGAGTGAGAGCGCCGCTGCCGACTTCTTTGAGTAAGTCTTTACTGGCACGCATGGCCTGTGGGCTGTTGAGCAGCAGGTTGGCACTCCAGGCATCGGCTTGAGCATCCAGTTGATCAGCGCTGTAGCATTCAGCAAACAGGCCTAGCTGTTGCGCCTTAAGCCCGCTGAAACGCTCGGCAGTCAGGGCAAAACGGCGTGCGGCGCGTTCACCAATGGCTTGCACCACGAACGGGCTGATTACAGCTGGAGCCAGGCCTATGCGCACTTCGCTGAGGCTAAGCAGAGCATCTTCAGCACCGATGGCCATGTCACAGCAACTGATCAAGCCAACTGCACCGCCAAATGCAGCGCCTTGCACCACCGCCAGCGTCGGGATCTTCAACTGATACAGGTTATGCATCAGTTCAGCCAACTCACGGGCATCATTAAGGTTGGCGGTGTAATCGAGTTGGGCGCTGGCTTGCATCCAGGCCAAATCGGCACCCGCACTGAAGTGCTTGCCACGGCCACGCACAATCAGAAAACGCAGGGACTTGTCGGCCTGAACCGCATCCAGGGCCAGAATCAGTTCGCGAATCATCTCAGCATTAAAGGCGTTGTTCTTTTCTGGACGGTTAAGCCAGAGCGTGGCGCTGCCATTGGTGGCTTTAATCAGTTCGATGGTGCTGAAGTCAGTCATACGATCAACTCTTGAAATAGAAGGAGCAGGGCGCTTGCGGCAGCGGCCGATTTACATGCGAAAGATGCCAAATGTGCTCGGCTCAATGGCGGCATTGAGGCTGGCTGACAATGCCAAGCTCAGCACTTCACGGGTTTGCGCCGGATCGATAACGCCGTCATCCCAGAGTCGCGCGCTGGAGTAATACGGATGCCCTTGGGCTTCGTACTGATCGAGGATCGGCTGCTTCAGTTGCTGTTCTTGCTCGGCACTGAATTGTTCACCGGCCCGCTGGGCTTGCTCGCGCTTGACCTGGACCAGTACGCCAGCTGCTTGCTCGGCACCCATCACGCCGATACGTGCGTTGGGCCACATCCATAGAAAGCGCGGATCATAAGCGCGACCGCACATGCCGTAGTTACCGGCGCCGAAGCTGCCGCCGATGATAACCGTGAATTTCGGCACCTTGGCGCAGGCCACTGCGTTGACCAGTTTGGCACCGTGCTTGGCGATACCGCCCGCTTCATATTTTTGCCCAACCATAAAACCGGTGATGTTTTGCAGGAACACCAATGGAATTCCGCGCTGGCAGGCAAGTTCGATAAAGTTGGCACCTTTTTGCGCGGATTCTGCGAACAAGATCCCGTTATTGGCGAGTATCGCCAGCGGATAGCCGTTGATATGCGCAAAACCACAGACCAGCGTAGTGCCAAACAGGGCTTTGTACTCATCGAAGACCGAACCATCGACCAAGCGTGAAATGACCTCGCGGACATCAAAGGGATGCTTGGCATCGACCGGGATTACGCCATACAACTCGTCGGCGCTGTAAAGCGGCTGGATTGGTTTGCGGCTGTTGATCTGCCCGAGTTTGCGCCAGTTGAGGTTCGCGATGCTGCGCCGGCAAAGGGCAAGGGCGTGAGCATCATCCTCGGCATAGTGGTCGGCAACGCCCGAGGTTTTGCAGTGCACGTCGGCGCCACCCAAATCCTCGGCGCTGACCACTTCACCGGTTGCCGCCTTGACCAAAGGCGGCCCAGCGAGAAAGATTGTCGCCTGATTGCGCACCATGATTGCTTCATCAGCCATCGCCGGCACATAGGCTCCGCCTGCAGTACAGGAGCCCATTACCACGGCTATCTGGGGAATCCCCATGGCGCTCATATTGGCCTGGTTGAAGAAGATTCGCCCAAAATGCTCACGATCTGGAAAGACCTCATCCTGCCGGGGCAGGTTGGCCCCGCCCGAATCAACCAAGTAAATGCAGGGCAGCCGGTTTTGCTGGGCGATGGTCTGCGCGCGCAGGTGCTTTTTTACCGTCAGCGGGTAATAACTGCCGCCTTTTACCGTGGCGTCGTTGGCGACAATCATGCACTCGATGCCTTCTACCCGGCCAATGCCCGCCACTACGCCGGCGGCGGGTACGCTTTCACCGTATACCTCATGGGCCGCCAACTGACTGATTTCCAGAAAGGGTGAGCCGATGTCGAGCAGTTGATTGATCCGCTCGCGAGGCAACAGTTTGCCCCGTGAGGTGTGCCGCTCTTGGGCCTTGGCGCCTCCACCTTGATGGATCTGAGCCAACAGCGCGTGCAGGGCATCGACTTGTTCAGCCATGGCGCTGCGATTGGCAGCAAATTCTGGCGAACGAGTATTGATCTGAGTGGGTAAAACAGCCATCAGCTTGACTCCGTAAAAATTGATCGATGTGCTGGCTTATTTGGTTTCGTTAAACAGTTCACGACCGATCAGCATGCGCCGGATTTCGCTGGTACCTGCGCCGATTTCATACAGCTTGGCGTCACGCAACAGGCGGCCTGCCGGGAATTCGTTGATATAGCCATTGCCGCCGAGAATCTGGATCGCATCCAAGGCCATTTGCGTTGCCCGCTCGGCGCTGTAGAGAATCACGCCAGCGGCATCTTTGCGGGTGGTTTCGCCACGATCACAGGCCTGGGCGACGGCATACAGATAGGCACGGCTCGCATTGAGTTGGGTGTACATGTCGGCGACTTTGCCTTGAATCAACTGGAATTCACCGATGCTTTTGCCAAACTGCTTGCGGTCATGGATGTAGGGCACCACTACATCCATGCAGGCCTGCATGATGCCAATCGGGCCGCCAGCCAAGACCACGCGCTCGTAGTCGAGGCCGCTCATCAACACTTTGACGCCGCCGTTTTCGACGCCGAGGATGTTTTCGGCAGGCACTTCAACGTCATCGAAAAACAGTTCGCAGGTGTTTGAGCCGCGCATGCCGAGCTTGTCGAACTTGCTGCCACGGCTGAAGCCTTTCCAGTCGCGCTCAACAATAAAGGCGGTGATGCCGTGGGCGCCTTTTTCAATATCGGTTTTCGCGTAGATCACATAAGTGTTGGCGTCTGGGCCGTTGGTTATCCAGGTTTTGCTGCCATTGAGCACGTAGTGATCACCGCGCTTCTCGGCGCGCAACTTCATTGAAACCACATCCGAACCGGCATTGGGCTCGCTCATGGCCAGTGCGCCAACCTGTTCGCCAGAAATTAATTTCGGCAGGTACTTGGCTTTTTGCGCAGGGGTGCCATTACGGTTGATCTGATTTACACACAGGTTGGAATGCGCACCGTATGACAGGCCGACCGAGGCAGAGCCGCGGCTGATTTCTTCGATGGCGATAACATGCGCCAGGTAACCAAGACCCGCGCCACCGTATTCTTCGCTTACGGTTACGCCGAGCAAGCCCATGTCACCGAACTTCTTCCACATGTCGGCCGGGAACAGGTTTTCGCTGTCGATGGCGGCGGCGCGTGGTGTCAGTTCAGCGGCAACAAAGGCTTGGACTTGATCGCGCAGCATGTCGATGGTTTCGCCAAGCGCGAAGTTCAGTGACGGATAGCTCATGGTTTCACCTGTAATTATTGTCTTTAGATTTAAAAGTTAACTGTTTGTTTTTTATCAATATCTGCCATAGCGCTGAGGCAGCGTTCTTCAGCAGTATCGAGTTCCAGTTGCATCTGCTGGATGTCCAACAATTGTTGTTCGAGTTGGTTGCGACGCTCGGCGATCTTCTGCATAAAGCTTGCAAGTTGCTTGCGATTACCCTGAACCGGGTCATACAACTCGATAAGCTCTTTGCATTCGGCCAGCGAAAAACCGATACGCTTGCCACGCAAAATGAGTTTGAGGGTGACCTTGTCTTTAGCGCTGTAGATGCGTTCTTGACCCCGGCGCTCAGGACTGAGCATTGACTGCTCTTCGTAAAAGCGAATTGCGCGGGTGGTGATATCCAGCTCGCGAGCAAGTTCTGAAATGGAATAGGTAGTGGGCATAACGGGCAACTCGCATTAACCTTTACGTAAACGTAAAGCTGGCTGGTCAAGCTGTCAAGCGGTTACGATAATCAGCGCAGCCACTTTTTGTCGCAAATAAGCCTTACGACTTTTGCCGTAGGGTGCGAAATACTCAGCTCGATCAGAATGCGCGGCGAATAGTGGGTTTCGCCTTGCTGGCAGGGAATTATGCAGACGGACAAGGGCACCATATCGATACGGCTGGTCACTGAAGCCATCTACGAGTTGCAGCGTGGAGGTGCAGATGCGAGTCAGTTACTTGAGCAATCAGGTATCGCTCCTGCGTTGCTGGCAAAGCCTTATGCGCGGGTCACCTGCGAACAGTATGCCCAGCTGTGGTTAGGGCTAGCGCAGCATATGGATGATGAATTTTTTGGCCTCAATGCACGGCGGATGAAGGTCGGTAGCTTTGCCTTTATGGCGCGTACCGCCAGCAAGGAGCCAAGCCTGGAACACGCCTTGCGGGGTGCATTGCGCTTTCTTGGTCTGGTGTTCGAAGACCTTTCGCCACGCTTGGTGCGCACAGGCGGCATGGCGGAGATTGTCATCGAGCAGGGGGCGGGCTCCGTCAGCACGCGCGCCCGTGCTTTTGCTGATTTCACCCTGTGGATGATGGTTCATGGCCTGGCCTGTTGGCTGGTGGGGCGGCGCATTCCGATTATTGCGATTGATGTGTTGAGGCCTCAACCTGACTACATTGAAGATTATCGGGTGATGTTCAGTGACAATTTGCGCTTCAATCGCCCACACTCAAGGTTGCTGTTCAATGCGCAATGGCTCGAACTGCCGATAAGGCGCAGTGCCGACGAGTTGAAAGAATTCCTCAGAGCTGCGCCACAAGGGATTTTGGTCAAGTACCGTGACTCGCAAAGTCATGCCGCCCGCATCAAAACCTACCTGCGCGGGATCAAGCCTGAGCGCTGGCCGGACATCGAGGCCATTTCCGCGCATTTCTATATGGCGCCCTCCACGCTGCGGCGCAAATTATCCCAGCAAGGCCAATCCTACCAAAGCCTTAAGGATCACGTGCGCCGCGACATGGCGATCAGTCGTTTGGATCAGGGTGAAATTAATTTCAATGAGCTTGCCTTTGAATTGGGCTTCGCTGACGCCAGTGCCTTTTACAAGGCCTTTAAGAAATGGACCGGCTCAACCCCGGGGCAATACCACGCCATGATGTACCGCCCCTGAATAAGCCACAGGTGCGCGACTGTCAAAACTGCTCAATCAGGTTGACCCCATAAGACATTGCCCAGATTGCATCTGAGCGCGACTATCAGAGCCACTCCTCAAACAAAAAAAGCTTGGAGTTGACTGATGCGTGACTACTTTACTGCTGCCCGAGAGTTTGACTTTGACCAGGCCATGCGGGCTACGCTGGCAGGTTCTAACGAGGCGCTCAATGCCTGTGTTGAGTGTTGTGATCGCCATGCGCAGCCGGGGCGGGTTGCCTTGTTTTGGGAAGGTGCAGATGGCTCCAGCGCGACCTACACCTTTGCTCAGCTAAAACAGCAGTCTGCCCGTTTTGCCAACTTCCTGCGCAGCCAGGGCGTGATGCCCGGTGATTGCGTGTCTGGCATGCTGGGGCGCAATGTCGAACTGCTGATCACTATTCTCGGGACGTGGCGCGCTGGCGCGGTTTACCAGCCCTTGTTTACGGCCTTTGGCCCCAAAGCCATTGAGCATCGGGTCAATACCTCGGGCGCTAAAGTCATAGTGACCGACGCCACTAATCGGGCCAAGCTTGATGAGGTGGCCAGCGAGGCTATACGCGTCACCGTCTCTGGCCCCAAGGGGCAGGGCATTGCGCGGGGCGACTTCAGCTTCTGGGCGGAGCTCGAGCGCAGCGATGATCACTTCGAGCCGGTGATGCGCAGTGGTGAAGACCCGTTTCTGATGATGTTTACCTCGGGCACCACAGGCGCGGCGAAACCGGTGCCCGTACCGTTGAAAGCGATTTTGGCGTTTGTCAGCTACATGCGTGACGCGGTGGACTTGCGCCCTGAAGATGCGTTTTGGAATGTCGCCGACCCCGGCTGGGCCTACGGCTTGTATTACGCGGTGACCGGCCCATTGGCGATGGGCCATCCGACGACGTTTTATGAAGGTGCGTTCAGCGTTGAAAGCACCTGCCGGGTGATTCGCAAATACGCCATCACCAATCTGGCTGGCTCGCCGACGGCATACCGGTTATTGCTCGCGGCTAAAAAGCAGGTCGAGCCCCTGCTAAAAAGTCAGTTACGTGCCGTCAGCAGTGCCGGTGAGCCGTTGACCCCAGAGGTGATCCGTTGGTTTTCCGATGGGCTTGGCGCCACCATTCATGACCACTACGGCCAAACAGAGCTGGGCATGGTCTTGTGTAATCACCACGCCTACCAGCATCCGGTGCGTATTGGCGCGGCGGGCTATGCGGTGCCCGGACATCGCGTGGTGGTGGTCGATGGCGCCTGTAATGAGCTTGCGGTCGGCCAGCCCGGAAATCTGGCGCTGGATATGAGTCAGTCCCCGCTGTTCTGGTTTCCCGGCTACAAAGGCATGCCGACCAAGGCGTTCAGTGGTCGCTACTACCTGAGCGGCGACACCGTTGAACTCAATGATGACGGCAGCATCAGCTTTGTCGGTCGTGCCGATGATGTGATCACCACTTCAGGCTATCGCATCGGCCCCTTCGACGTGGAAAGCGCCTTGATTGAGCATGACGCTGTCGTTGAGGCGGCCGTAATTGGTAAGCCAGACCCGGAGCGAACTGAGCTGGTCAAAGCCTTTGTGGTACTGCAGCCTCAGTTTGCCGCCAATCAAGCATTGGCTGAAGAGCTGCAGCAGCATGTGCGCAAACGCCTGTCGGCCCATGCCTACCCCCGTGAAATCGAATTTGTCGACGCGCTGCCAAAGACCCCCAGCGGCAAGATCCAGCGGTTTTTATTACGCAATCAGGAAATCGCCAAGCAGGCGAGCTCCGGCTCTGCGAGCTGAGTGCGAAGCGACTACAGAGGACTACCTATATGCAGCTTGAACAACGGGTCATTTTAATCACGGGTGCCAGCTCCGGGCTGGGGTTGGCCACTGCGCGCAAGTTGATCAAAGCCGGCGCCAAGGTGGTACTGGCGGACATCAATGTCGAAGCGGGCCAGGCACGTGCCGCTGAACTGGGCGAGAACGCCTTTTTCGTTGCGGTTGATATCACTCAAGACGCCGATGCCAGTCGGGCCATTGCGCAAACCCTGGAGCACTTTGGAGCGCTGCACGGTTTGGTCAATTGTGCCGGTGTTGCGCCAGCTGAAAAGCTATTGGGGCGTCATTGCGTGCATGGGCTGGAGAGTTTCCGCAAGGTGGTCGATGTCAACCTGATTGGTACCTTCAATATGTTGCGCCTGGCAGCCGAAGCAATCGCCAGAAGTGAACCCCAAGCCGATGGTGAGCGTGGCGTTTTGATAAACACGGCGTCTGCTGCCGCCTTTGACGGCCAGATCGGCCAAGCGGCCTACGCGGCCTCAAAAAGCGCGGTGGTCGGCCTGACTTTACCCTTGGCCCGGGAACTGGCGCGCTCAGGTATTCGGGTCATGTGCATCGCCCCCGGAATTTTCGAGACGCCGATGATGGCCGGTATGCCGCAAGAGGTGCGTGATGGCTTGGCCGCAACCGTGCCGTTTCCACCGCGGTTGGGTAAGCCCGATGAGTATGCCGCTCTGGTGCTGCATATCATCGAAAACAGCATGCTTAACGGCGAGGTCATTCGTTTGGATGGTGCTTTGCGTATGGCAGCCAGGTAGCCACCAACGCATACACATCAGGAGGTTGTGAAGATGAATACTAAAGCCGATCCCGTAGTTATTGTCAGTGCTGCACGCACGCCAATGGGTGGATTTATGGGGGATTTGAGCGGTATCAGTTGTGCTGATCTGGGTGCCGCAGCAATTCGCGCGGCAGCCAAGCGTGCTGGGCTGGCAAATGATGGCATTGATGAAGTGATCATGGGCTGCGTGCTGCAGGCCGGGCAAGGTCAGGCGCCGGCGCGTCAAGCGGCGCTCGGCGCAGGGCTGGATCAAGGCACTGTCTGCTCGACGCTGAACAAAATGTGCGGGTCGGGGATGAAGTCGGTGATGCTGGCCCATGACTTGTTACTGGCGGGTAGCGCCGAGGTGGTCGTGGCGGGCGGCATGGAAAGTATGTCCAATGCGCCTTATCTGCTGGATAAAGCCCGGTCTGGCTACCGCATGGGGCATGGCCGGGTGCTCGATCATATGTTCCTTGATGGCCTTGAAGATGCTTACGACAAAGGCCGTTTGATGGGCACCTTTGCCGAGGATTGCGCACAGGCTTATGGCTTTACCCGTGAGCAACAGGATCAGTATGCGATTACCTCACTGAAGCGCGCTCAGGACGCAATGACCCAAGGCCACTTTGAGGCTGAAATCACTGCAGTTGAGCTTAAAGTGAAGGGCGAAACCATTAGTGTGAAAAGTGACGAACAGCCGCCCAAGGCCAAGCTGGAAAAAATCCCCGGATTAAAGCCTGCATTTCGTGAAGGCGGCACCGTCACCGCCGCCAATGCAAGCTCTATATCCGATGGAGCGGCTGCCTTGATCCTGATGCGTCGCTCCCAAGCTGAAAAACGCGGATTAAAGGCTTTGGCAACCCTTGTAGGACACAGCTCATATGCGCAAGCGCCGGCTTTGTTTGCCACAGCGCCAGTGGGCGCTATCAAGACGTTAATGACGCGTACAGGTTGGCAGCTTGATCAGGTTGACTTGTTCGAGATCAATGAAGCCTTTGCCGTGGTGCCAATGGCTGCCATGCGTGACCTCAACATCACCCATGACAAGGTCAATGTACATGGCGGTGCGTGCGCATTGGGCCATCCGATTGGCGCCTCTGGCGCGCGGGTCATCGTCACCCTGCTTTATGCATTGCAGCAGCGTGGCCTGACTCGCGGAGTGGCGTCAGTTTGCATTGGCGGTGGCGAGGCGACGGCGGTTGCCATTGAGCTAGAGCCGGTTGGCCAGGGAGCCGAATAATGATTCCTACAGATGAAGAACTGCAGATCCGTGATGTAGCGCGTCAGTTCGCTCAAGAACGGCTGAAACCTTTTGCCGCAGACTGGGATCGTGAACACCGCTTTCCGGCAGAGGCGCTTCGGGAAATGGCTGAGCTGGGCTTTCTCGGTATGTTGGTGCCTGAGCAGTGGGGCGGGGCCGATACCGGCCATGTGGCCTACGCCATGGCCCTGGAAGAAATTGCGGCCGGCGATGGCGCATGCTCTACCATCATGAGCGTACACAATTCCGTTGGCTGCATGCCGATATTGAAATACGGCACCGAGGCGCAAAAGCGCAGCTACCTGCAACCCTTGGCCGAAGGTTCAATGATTGGCGCATTTGCCTTGACTGAGCCGCAAGCAGGTTCAGACGCAAGCTTTCTGCGCACCAAGGCGCAGCGCGATGGCGACCATTACGTGCTCAATGGCAGCAAGCAGTTCATCACCTCAGGCAAACAGGCTGGCATGGTCATTGTGTTTGCAGTGACGGATGCAAGTCTGGGCAAGCGCGGTATCTCGGCATTTATCGTGCCGACCGATACACCGGGCTTCAGCGTCAGCCGGGTGGAAGAGAAGCTCGGCCAACATGCCTCTGATACCTGCCAGTTGCAGTTCGATGACCTGCGTATCCCCGCCAATCTGCGTTTGGGTGAGGAGGGCGAAGGCTACAAGATTGCCCTGAGTAACCTCGAAGGCGGGCGCATTGGTATTGCCTCTCAAGCAGTCGGCATGGCCCGTGCCGCATTCGAGGCGGCGCGTGACTACGCCCATGAGCGAGAGACCTTCGGCAAACCGATTATCGAGCATCAAGCCGTAGCTTTTCGCCTGGCGGACATGGCCACCGAGATAGCCGTGGCCCGGCAAATGGTTATGCATGCGGCATCGCTGCGCCAAGCAGGGTTGCCTTGCCTGACTGAAGCCTCGATGGCCAAACTGTTCGCCTCGGAAATGGCGGAGCGGGTCTGCTCAGCAGCGATTCAAACCCATGGTGGTTATGGCTATTTGAAAGACTTCCCGGTTGAGCGAATTTACCGTGATGTGCGGGTTTGCCAGATCTACGAAGGCACCAGCGATGTGCAGCGGATGGTTATCGCGCGCAGCTTTTGAGTGGGCAAGCGTTCCGGGCGGCCGAGGTTCTTTCGACCGCCATTAACCGCGACTAGAGTCGAGATTGTGCAACGCCATGTAGGGCACGCTTCACCTTGGCCTCCCGACGCGTCATAAACAATTATAAAAAGGTAATCAATGACCACGCCCAGCTATTCCCAAGGACCGCAAGACAAAACCCTGCTGGCCATGACCATTGGCGAAGCATTTGAT
Source organism: Pseudomonas sp. EL_65y_Pfl2_R95 (assembly GCF_963971045.1). Taxonomy (NCBI): domain Bacteria; kingdom Pseudomonadati; phylum Pseudomonadota; class Gammaproteobacteria; order Pseudomonadales; family Pseudomonadaceae; genus Pseudomonas; species Pseudomonas sp. EL_65y_Pfl2_R95. Next base: position 171,550 of record NZ_CAXAOV010000007.1, read on the forward strand.
ACCACCGTGGCGCGTTTCCCTGAGCGCGATGCCTTGGTCGTGGTGCATCAACGCTTGCGTTACAGCTGGGCGCAGTTGGCGGAGGAGGTGAATCGCACGGCGCAAGCGTTAATGGCACTGGGGCTGAAAACCGGTGACCGAATTGGCGTCTGGGCACCGAACTGTGCGCAGTGGTGCATCAGCCAGTTTGCCAGCGCCAAGATCGGGGCCGTGTTGGTCAATATCAATCCAGCCTACCGCGGTAGCGAGGTTGAGTATGCGCTCAAGCAATCAGGCTGTAGTTGGCTGATCTGCGCTGAAGCATTTAAAACCTCGGACTATCAAGCGATTCTGACGGATTTGTTACCAGAGTTGGCATCCAGCGCGACAGGCCAGTTGGCGAGCGAGCGCTTGCAGGACCTACGCGGCGTTATCAGCTTGGCTGATCAGCCGCCTGCTGGCTTTTTAGCATGGCGTGCGTTGGCCGAGCATGCTCAAGCGGTGACCGCCGAGCAGCTTGCTGCGCGCCAGGCCGGGTTGCAGTTTGATCAAGCCATAAATATTCAATACACCTCGGGCACCACTGGCGCGCCCAAAGGTGCGACGTTGAGCCATTACAACATCCTCAACAATGGCTATATGGTTGGAGAAAGTCTGGGCCTGAACGAGCACGACCGGATGGTGATTCCGGTGCCGCTTTATCATTGCTTTGGCATGGTAATGGGTAATCTGGGTTGCGTGACCCATGGTGCAGCGATGATTTACCCGTCAGCCGGTTTTGAGCCTGAGGCGGCTTTGCAAGCAGTCGCTCAAGAGCAGGCCACTGTGCTGTACGGGGTGCCGACCATGTTTATTGCTGAGTTGGACCATCCCCGGCTCAAGGAATTTGACCTCAGTTCGCTGCGCACCGGGATTATGGCAGGCGCGACCTGTCCGATTGAGGTGATGCGCCGTGTAATCAGCCAGATGCATATGTCTGAAGTGCAGATTGCATACGGCATGACAGAGACCAGCCCGGTGTCGCTGCAAACCGCCGCGGACGATGACCTCGAAGTTCGGGTTACCAGTGTTGGCCGCACTCAGCCGCAGCTTGAAAGCAAAATTATCGACGAGCAGGGCAAAATCGTCCCGCGGGGGCAAACCGGCGAGCTGTGTACGCGCGGATACAGCGTAATGCTCGGTTATTGGAATAATCCGCAAGCCACTGCCGATTCAATTGACGCCGGGCGCTGGATGCACACTGGTGATTTGGCGGTGATGGATGAGAAGGGCTATGTGCGCATTGTAGGGCGCAGTAAAGACATGATCATTCGGGGCGGCGAGAACATCTATCCGCGCGAGATAGAAGAGTTTCTGTTTACCCATGCTGCTGTGGCCGATGTGCAAGTGATTGGTGTGCCGGACAGCAAATACGGTGAGGAAATTGCGGTCTGGATCAAACTGCACCCGGATTCAGGCTGCGACGAAAGCGAGCTTCGGGCGTTCTGCAAAGCCAATATTGCCCACTATAAAGTGCCGCGCTACTACAAGTTTGTAGACGAATTCCCGATGACGGTGACCGGAAAAATCCAAAAGTTTCGCATGCGCGAAGTGACTGTTCTCGAGTTGGGCTTGCACAGCGACCATTGAAACAGTCCGCTGCATAACGGGCTTCTGCGTGCGACGCAGCGCAGCGCGAGTCAGCCCGTTGTGTGCACGCTAGAAAATACATTAACTAATTTTATCTAATATATATCAATGGTTTGAGGTATTTAATTAATCTTGATTGTTAGGTTACGGCTGAATGATCACAGGTTAACCCGCTGCTTTATCGAACCCACTGTCCGCGAATAAGCCATTTTTGCCGTCTGAATATTTATACTTGCCTGATGGATTTGGTAGCGCTAACATCGTTGAAAACAAAATGGCGCTACAGCGATAGCGCTTCGGAGACAAACATGAAAACCAGCCTTACTGCCCAAGGCACCGAACTTGCTATGCGTGCGCTCGTGGTTATGGGTGTTAGCGGTTCAGGCAAAAGCGATATCAGTCGCGCTGTGGCTGAAGCACTTGGCTTGCAACATATAGAAGCTGATCTATTTCACCCCGAAGAAAATGTGCAGAGCATGCGTGCCGGTATCCCACTTAGTGATGACAACCGCCGCGTGTGGCTGGATGCGCTCATTGCCGAAATGCTCGCTGTGCAAGTAACCGGGCAGGGTTTCGTTCTGGCGTGCTCGGCGCTGAAGAACACTTACCGCGAACAACTGCGAGCGGCCATCAAAGACCTGCACTTTGCTCACCTGGATATTGATCACGCCACCGCGCTGGTGCGTGTGGGATCCAGGCCCGGACATTTTATGCCGACCTCATTGGTCGACAGCCAATTTGCCACCCTTGAATCTCCCGCTAATGAAGCGCGGGTTTTGGTTGTGGATGCCAGTCAGAGTCGCGAACGGGTAGTCGTCGAAATCGTCAGTTGGGCGCAATCCGCTGCACAAACTCAGGCTTTGCTGGCTGATGCTGTGGATAGCAGCGCTGAGTTTGATAGCGCTAACAAAGCCGCTGATGATCACTCAGATGAAGAGGGCGCTCGTCTCACGGGTGCGCCGATTTATACCGGCAACGTCGCGCTTATGTTCGACAAAATCACCGATATGATGATGGCTGCGCTGATGGCGTTTATGGTCATCGCGGTATTCAGCAACGTGGTGCTGCGTTATGCCTTTGGCACGGGGTGGGGGGGGGCCGAAGAGCTGTCACGACTGGCCTTCGTTTGGCTGGTCTTCGTCGGTGTCGCGTCAAGTATGCGTCGTGGTGAGCTCATGAGTTTCACCCTGATTCGCGATCGCTTCCCACAGATGATGCGCAAAGTGGTCGACTCACTAAGCTGGCTGCTGGTTGCTGGAGCCAGCGCGCTGACGGTAAAAGGCGCGTGGGAGCAGATGCAATACGGCTGGAGCAACAGCAGTCCAGTGGTGGGTTATCCCCTTGCCGTAGCCATGTTGCCAGTGCTGGCGAGCATGGCTGTGCTGGTGCTGCTGGCGATTTTGCAGTTGGTCAATGTCTGGCGCAGAGACCAGCAACTGGCCAATGCAACAGCCAATGTCACCATTGATTAAGCGGGTCTTCGCGCCTTACTACAGCCATAAGAATAACGGGCAACGCCCACCGAGGACACGCACATGACGGTTGCTGTATTCCTTTCTTCACTGCTTGGCTTCATGGCCTTTGGCATGCCAATCGCATTTGCGCTGATACTCACGGGCGCCGTGCTGATGTGGTACCTAGACTTCTGGGACGTGCAACTGCTGGCGCAAAATCTGCTAGCTGGCGCTGATAGCTTTCCGCTGCTGGCGGTGCCTTTTTTTATCCTCGCTGGCGAGTTGATGAATTCGGGCGGTATTTCGCGGCGGATTATCACCATGGCGCAAGCCTATGTCGGTCACAAACGTGGCGGTCTGGGGTTTGTGGCAATCGCTGCCGCTGTGCTTCTGGCCAGTATGTCAGGCTCAGCCCTGGCCGACACGGCGGCACTGGCAACGCTGCTGCTGCCAATGATGCGCCAGCGCGGTTACCCGCTGCATTCATCGGCGGGTCTGGTGGCGGCCGGCGGCATTATCGCGCCAATCATTCCGCCTTCAATGCCATTCGTGATCTACGGCGTGGTAACCAACACTTCAATCAGCCAACTGTTTATGGCCGGCTTGGTGCCTGGCTTGATCATGGGCGCCGGTTTAATTTTTGCCTGGACCCTGATCGCTCGCGGCTTTACTGAGCCTTCACCGCCTAAAGCGAGTAAAGCGGTGCGCCGCGCCGCATTGATCGATGGTGCCTCGGCCTTGATGCTGCCGGTGATTATCGTCGGTGGCCTGCGTTTCGGTATCTTCACCCCAACTGAAGCCGCGGTGGTTGCTGCAACCTATGCGTTGGCGGTGTCGACGCTGCTTTACCGTGAGCTGGATTGGAAAACCCTGATCGAGGCTATGACCCGTGCTAGCCGCACGACGGCCTCGGTGATGTTCTTGTGCGCCGCTGCAACGGTGTCTGCTTACATGGTGACCTTGGCGCAACTACCTGCCGAGATTGCTTCAATGCTGGGTCCATTGGCTGATCATCCGCGTTTACTGGTGGCAGCCATCATGGTGCTGATGATTGCAGTGGGCATGGTGCTTGACCTCACGCCGACTATTTTGATTCTTGCCCCGGTGTTGGCGCCTATTGCCGCTAAGGCCGGTGTCAATCCGGTGTATTTCGGGGTGATGTTCGTGCTGATTGGCTCCATCGGCCTGATAACGCCGCCGGTGGGCACCGTACTCAACGTGGTGGGCGGCATTGGTAAATTGCGCATGGAAATACTGGTGCGCGGAGTTATGCCGTTCTTCTTGATTTATCTGGCAATTGTACTGCTGCTGATCGCCTTTCCGGCGATCGTCACAGTGCCTTTGGCTTGGTTGCGCTGATGTTGGCTGGGCACCTGGTTGCAGGTACTCAGCCTCCCGCTCTGAATGATTTTGGCTCGACTCAATCAACAACAAAAAAGGTGAAACCATGAGACGTACACTGATTGCAGGCCTAACCGCCGCCGTTCTGTTCAGCCCGCTGGCAACCTTTGCTGCCCATGCAGACGATATTCGTCCCCGCATGATTCGTTTTGGCTACGGCCTGAACGAAGAAAGCAACCAAGGTCGTGCTGCCAAGCTGCTTTCTGAGGAAGTCGCCAAGGCCTCCGATGGTAAGCTGAAAGTGCGTACTTTCGGTGCCGCCAGCCTCGGCCCGGATGACCAAATGCAGAATGCGTTGATTGGCGGCGCACAGGAAATGATGGTGGGTTCGACTGCAACCTTGGTGGGTATTACCAAGGAAATGGCTGTTTGGGATACGCCGTTTCTGTTCAGCAGTGCCGAGCAAGCTGATAAAGTCCTTGATGGCCCCGTTGGCCGAGAAATCATGGACAAGCTGGAAGAGAAGGGCTTGGTGGGCTTGGTCTACTGGGAGAATGGCTTCCGCAACATGACCAACAACGTGCGTCCTATCGAGAAAATGGAAGACTTCGACGGCATCAAGCTGCGCGTAATGCCGAACCCGGTTTTTCTTGAAACCTTTAAGTTAATGGGCGCTAACGCTGTGCCGCTGCCTTTCTCTGAGCTGTTTACTGCTCTGGAAACCAAAGCTGTAGACGGTCAAGAAAACCCATTCAACACCATTTTGTCTTCGAAGTTCTTTGAAGTGCAGAAGTACCTGACTATCACCAACCACGTATACAGCCCATGGATCGTACTTGCATCCAAGCGCTGGTGGGATGGCCTGTCCAAGACCGAGCAAGACATTATCATGCAAGCGGCTGTTAAAGCCCGTGACTCTGAGCGTCAGGACACCCGCGCGGAAGCCGCTAAGGCCTTGGCTCAGTTGAAAGAAAACGGCATGCAAATCAACGAAATCAGTCCGGCTGAAGTCGAGCGTATGCGTGAAAAAGCCAAACCGGCAATTCAGCAAGTGACCGATACCGTTGGCCAGCAGTTGTTTGATCAAGTTCAGACCGAAGTTAAAAAAGCAGCCCAATAAGCATTCACTGCCAACCGTTGCATGCTGAATCATCTGGCGTGCAGCGCTTGGCGGGGGTGTCTTGCTAGTATTGCCAGCTGTCTGAATTTGAGTCCTTTCCTATGAGTCAACGTCGTCGCCGCACTGCGGAGCGCGTCACCTTGAATGATGTAGCCAAGGCTGCTGGTTGTTCATTGATGTCGGCCTCGCGGGCATTGTCACAACCGGAGCGGGTATCTGATGCCTTGCGTGAGCAAGTCATGCAGGCCGTGAAAAAACTGGGCTATGTGCCGCATTCCGCTGCACGGGCGCTGGCCAGTTCACGTTCAAATCTGGTTGCAGCGATCCTGCCTTCATTGTCCAACTCGGTTTTTGTCGACACGGCCGAAGCCATTCAGCGGGTACTGATGCCGGCGGGTTTCGAGATGATGATAGGAGTCAGCCACTACAGCGAAGATGAAGATCAACGGCTTTTGCGTTCGTTCCTTGCCCACCAGCCTGCCGGTCTGTTGTTGACCGGTTTTGAGCGCAGCGACATCGCCCGCGACGTGCTGGCCAATTACCGTGGCCCGATCGTGACGATGATGGAGCTGAGCGAATCTGCAGACGATTACTGCGTCGGTTTTTCCCAGTTTGATGCGGGTGCAGCCATGACTCGCGCACTAATTGAACGGGGGTATCAGCACATTGCATTTGCCGCTGCGCAGCTTGATCCGCGCACGCTGCAACGTGCCGAAGGTTACCGCCACGCGATGCGCGAGGTAGGGCGCTACAACCCGGCGTTGGAAATGCTTACGCCAGAGGTTTCATCGATTGGTTTGGGGGCAAATTTGCTGGATCGTCTGCTTGAGCAACATCCGCAGACCGATGCGGTGTTCTTCAACAATGACGACTTGGCATTCGGGGCATTATTCCGCGCCCGACAACTGGCGCTTGCGGTGCCGCAACGGTTGGCTATCGCCGGTTTCAATGATCTTCCCGCCGCTGCATGGGTGCATCCGGCGCTGACCACTGTACGTACTACCCGCGGCAAGGTTGGCGAGTTGGCAGCTGACATGCTGTTGAGCCTGATGCGGGGCGAACAGCCCAAGCAGTCACGGATAGATGTAGGGTATGAAATTGTTATGCGTGACAGTGCGTAAATAAACGCCAGTGCGTCTGGTGTGGGCAACGGGAAGCTTGCCCACTGTAACGTCGCGCTTCCCGTGTGCAAAGAGCCCGCGTCTGCCGTCGTTATTCGGCTTTTTCAGCCTGCTTTTCACGCAGGGTCACTTGCTGGCAAATCTCAATTATCTGCTCACGCATCCAGCGATTTGCAGGGTCTTGGTCTGTGCTTTCGTGCCAATACAGATGGGTCTCTAGTGTCGGCATTTCTTTCACGGGAAGCTGCATGTAGTGCAAGTCGTTACTGCGTGCGAAACGCTCTGGAACCGTCATCGCCATATCGGTGTTGTGTAAGACCGTATTGGCCATCAAGTAATGCTGCGAGCGCAGCGCGATTTTGCGTTGAATCCCCATTTTACCGAGCGCCAGATCGATATAGCCCAAGCCACTGCGGCGGCTGGAAATATGGATGTGGCTGAGTGACAGGTATTCATCAAGGCTGATTTTGTCTTTAGACAGTGGATGGTTTTTACGCAGCGCACAGACGTAACGGTCTTCCAGCAGCTTGACATGACGCACCTGCGGATCGGTGTTGAGCGGCGCATCAATGGCAAAGTCCAGACGCCCGGCAGCGAGCTCTTTGGTCGTGTCGCGGCGTCGCGCCAACATGCTTTCAATGCAGACCTTTGGTGCAAGGCGGCGCAGGCGCTGGAAAAGCGCCGGAAAAACCATGGCTTCACTCAAGTCAGTCATGCTGATGCGGTAGGTTTTATTGGCTTCAGCGGGGTTGAACGTGCGGCTTTCTTGAACTGATATACGCAGTTGCTGCAAGGCATTGCGTACCGGGCCGATGATATTTTGCGACATCGGCGTCGGCACCATACCTTGGGCGGTGCGTACAAATAACGGGTCATTGAAGGTTTCGCGCAAGCGGGCCAGTGCGTTGGAAACCGCCGGCTGGGTGATGCCGACAATTTGGCCCGCGCGCGTCAGGTTAGCCTCGGTATAGATGGCATCGAAGACGACAAAGAGGTTCAGATCGACCTTGTTGAGATTCATTCCGTAGTTGCTCCGAGGTGTGCCAGCATCAGCCAATCATATATCGGTGATGAATGTTTATACACGGTGAAAATAGCTTAGGTAAATTTTCATCTGTGATCTAGCATAATTTTCAGTCAATTAATTTATCGCCAATCGTCAAAAGGTAGCGCCCATGGATTTCGCCTATTCGCCAAAAGTTCAGGAACTGCGTGAGCGCGTCACAGCGTTTATGGAAGCTAATGTCTATCCAGCTGAAGCTGTGTTTGAACAGCAAGTCAGTGAAGGTGACCGCTGGCAGCCGACAGCCATCATGGAAGAGCTCAAAGCCAAAGCTAAGGCCGAAGGATTATGGAACCTGTTTCTGCCGGATTCTGAATTGGGGGCGGGGCTGACCAATGCCGAATATGCGCCATTGGCTGAAATCATGGGCAGCTCTTTGATTGGTCCGGAGCCGTTTAACTGCGCTGCGCCGGACACTGGCAATATGGAAGTACTGGTGCGCTACGCCAACGATGCGCAGAAGAAGCAATGGCTTGAGCCCTTGCTCAGCGGCGAGATTCGTTCTGCCTTTGCCATGACCGAGCCACAAGTGGCTTCTTCCGATGCCACCAACATGCAAGCAACGGCTGTGCGTGATGGCGATGAATGGGTGATCAATGGCCGCAAGTGGTGGACATCGGGCGCCTGTGATCCGCGCTGCAAAATTCTGATATTCATGGGCTTGACCAATCCCGATGGTCCACGTCATCAGCAGCACTCAATGATTCTGGTACCGATGAACGTTCCGGGGGTCAAGGTTATTCGTCCATTGCCGGTGTTCGGTTATGACGACGCACCGCACGGCCACGCTGAGATGGTGTTTGAGAACGTTCGCGTTCCCTATGAAAACGTATTGCTGGGTGAAGGGCGTGGCTTTGAGATAGCACAGGGTCGCCTTGGCCCAGGTCGGATCCACCACTGCATGCGCTCTATCGGCATGGCCGAGCGCGCGCTGAAACTGATGTGTGAACGCTCGATTGAGCGTTCTGCTTTCGGCAAGCCACTGGCGCGTCTGGGCGGCAACATTGACCTGATTGCTGACTCGCGTATGGAAATCAATATGGCGCGTTTTCTAACCCTTAACGCCGCTTATATGATGGACACCGTGGGCAACAAAGTGGCGCGCAGTGAAATCGCCCAGATCAAAGTGGTTGCGCCCAATGTGGCATTGAAAGTGATCGACCGGGCGATTCAAATGCACGGCGGTGGCGGCGTCTCCAACGACTTCCCATTGGCGTATTGGTATGCGATGCAACGTACGTTGCGCCTGGCCGACGGCCCTGATGAAGTCCACCGCGCTGCCATCGGCAAGTTCGAAATCGGCAAATACATCTCCCGCGAAGCAATGAACGCCAGTCGTTAATGGGTTGGTGAGAGACTAAGAAGGCCCTTGCGGGCCTTTTTATTTCGGCGACAGAACTGCGTAATTGCATGGACTTGACCATTCATTTGCATTGCCAATGACCAGTTGACGACAGGCAGCGAACGGCCCAGAGTGTGTAAAAACAGCGAGGAGGATTATTGGCTGGCAGGACGAGGGGGGAATGCGGCAAAGAGCAGCTCAGTGGCCTCCCAGGTCGAGTGCGGCGACTCAGGCACTTCCTAGCTGATTCGGTACAAGAAGCCTGCTGTATAGGCCTCTGACGCACTAAAAAGGCATCAAGCCTTAGGCGGTTATTGCCTCCATCAACGCTGCGCTACCCAATATCTTAATGACTCGTTTCATGTTGTAGGCGAGCACATGCAAGCTCATTTCAGTGCTGACCCTAGGCAAGGTTTTGGTCAGGAAATGAGTGGCGCCCATCCAGGTTTTTGAGCGTTCCAAAAGGATGCTCAACTGTCTGTCTACGGATACGCATCATCTCGGAATATTGATCCAAGCGACTTTGCATCGTATCCAGTATTGATTCGTGCTCCCAGCGCTTCACTCGTCGCTGTACGCTGGGTGTGCATTGCTTTTTGAGAGAGCAGCTCTGGCAATTAGAACTCCAGTAGCAATCCATCTTCAGGCCTTTCTCAATGCTGGAAAATCGCCAGATCAAACGATCCCCGGCAGGGCATTGATACTCGTTATTAGAACTGTCGTAGATGAAGTCTTCCCGACCAAAGCGACCCGCAGCTGTGGAACCGGAGGTGACAACCTTTGGTACGAACACAGTAATTCCAGCTTCGTGGCACGCATGGATTTCTTCGCTTTTGAAATAGCCCCTGTCCGCTACCGCAGAAAGCTCTTTTACGCCCATAGCTTCTCGCGCCAGCTTGGCCATTGGGCTTAGCTGGCTTCGGTCAGAACCATCATTTGTCACTTCGTGTGCGACGATCAAATGGTGCTTCGTTTCAACCGCAGTCTGGACGTTGTAGCCCACGATACCCGTACCGCGTGTTTTCATCGAGCGAGCATCAGGGTCGGTCAACGATATCTGTTTATCCGGCGTTTCATTGAGCTGGGTCTCGATTTCTATCAGTTCCTGCATCTTTACTTTCAGTGCAGCAATCTTGCCGTGTAGTCGCTCGGTCTTCGGTTGCGAAACGATAGGCTCTTGACGATCCGCAGTATCGAGCGCACTCAGGTATCTGTTGATACTCGACTCAATTTCTTCCATACGCCGCTGGAGCTTGGCGCTAGTAAAGTTACGATCCCGATTGTTGACCGCCTTGAATTTGCTTCCGTCGATGGCGATGAGTGCTTCCGAGAACAACCCCACCTGTTGGCACAGCACAACAAATTGACGACAAACAGCGCGGATTGCTTTGCCATTATCTTTGCGAAAATTAGCGATGGTTTTGAAGTCCGGCATCAAGCGCCCAGTCAGCCACATTAGCTCGACGTTACGTTGTGCTTCTCGCTCAAGGCGCCGGCTGGATTGGATGCGGTTGAGGTAACCGTAGATATAAATCTTTAGCAGGTCAGCAGGATGGTAAGCGGGCCGACCTGTTTCCGCTGGTACGACACCTTCAAAACCCAGCTTGCCTAAGTCCAGCTCAGCGACGAACACATCGACTACCCGCACTGGGTTAGTGTCCGTCACATAGTCATCCAAACTCTCTGGGAGCAAGGTAACTTGAGTCCGATTTTCACCTTGAATGAATCGCCGCACACGCATCTCCTGCTGAGACGAAGTCTGGTCAAATCATATCAAGATTGCTGCCTACGTTTTTACACACTCTGGGCCAGAAGCGGACTGCCTGTCCTATAAATAAATCCGTCCCCTTTTCGTAATCAGCAGTTCGCCGACGAACAAGTGTTCTATTAGCTTCTCGCGGTACGTTGAGTTCTCTGTGTGCTTGCTCATAGCGTCCTTGGGCTCAAAGTCTCCAGCAATCAGCTTTGTGTTGAATTTGGCTGGACGTAACAGAGTGCGTCGAGCATTGAAGCTCTTCCCATCTAAATCTGTTGTTCGCTTGTTTCACTGGGCATATCCGCCTGCCACCATGGCATCAGCTGCATAGGAGCGATGATGCGACCCCAGTAGTTCACCAACGTTATTGTTGTACGTGACGTACCGAAAATGTCCGCAAGCTGCCCTCGATTGGGTCCGCAAACACAAATGAAATAGTGCGGGCTCTTAATTGCCAGCAGTCGGGTACCCAAGCCAAGCCAAGTATTGGTCGCATTAGGAACTCGGAGAAACTCTTTTAGGTAAGCATCGTAGTGGTGGCGATTAACCGGCCCGATCAATGGGATCCTATCAAGGGCTGATGACAAAATACCGGCATGGAGCATGATCACGCGATGGAAACTTCCATGTGCTTTTATTCTCCCGAAGTGTCCCCACTCCAACTCACCTGGCTCGGCGACTTGTTGACCACTACAATCAGCTTCAGCGCGGACGGTGTCACTCCTTAGCCTAAAACCTCCGTCCACCCATGACCTCTGGAGAGAGGGCTGGGTTGGTCTGGACGGAGGTCAAATCAAGGCGGCGATCAGTAGTCCCAGAACGCTGCTACCCAGCGGAACGCATCGCCATCGACTGCCACGCGGCCAACAGAGGGGAAGGGCAAGTGTGTTGCAACGAGTAGCTCGCCGCTAGCCGCTGCCTCTTGCATAAGGCGAACGCGAACGCGAACAGACTCCTCAGGGTCATGCTCAAAACCGTTGTGCCAGTCAGGGTGTTCGAAGGCGACCGGGAACAGGGCGTCGCCTGCAAAAGTTAATCTTTCGCCGCCCGAAGATACATAAACCACGCTATGTCCAGGAGTGTGGCCGCCGGTGAGTTTGACGACCACCCCCGGCGCCACTACATACTCATCTTCAAATGTGCGCACGTTACTGCGGTAATCATTGATGAACTGATTGGCGGTGGCCCGCAGGACGCTCGGTACCGGCTCAGGCATGTCGGTGTGGGTAAAATCTGGCGACTCCCAGAATGCGACTTCGAAAGCTGCAACGTGGATGCGCACGTCTGGACTCAGCCGATTTTTCACCTCATCGACGAGCAAGCCGCCAACATGGTCCATGTGCATGTGGGTAATGATGATGTCAGTCACTGATCCCAGATCGATTCCTGCCGCTTCTAAACGCTTAGGAAACCGGCCCGCTCGTGGAAACCCGGGGAATTGGCCGCCGAGCCCAGCATCAACCAATATGGTTTGCTCGCCGCTGCGCACCACCAGTACATTCAGTGCCCAGTCGAATGCGTCCGGGCCGAGAAACATGTCCTTGAACCAGGCGGCGCGGGTGGCTGGGTCGGCATTGGTGGACATCGTCGTGGTTGGCAGCGGTAGCACACCATCGCTGACCACCAGCACATCAATATCGCCAACCCGTAGGGCATAACGCGAAGGAACCAGTTCTTCGAAGCCTGCTTGGCCTGAGTGGATGCTTGAGTTTGATTGTTGCAGAGCCTGTGTTTTATTGACTGCGCGGGTTTGGTTTTGATGCAGGGTCATGGTCGTTCTCCGTTACTTGGGTAAAGCCATTGGGATGAAAGTCGCGACGTGGCTCGCCAGTGGCAGATAGGCCACATCAGCCACGAATAAATTTCAGTAGCTCAAGGTTGATTGCTTCAGCGTGCGAGGTGCACATGCCGTGGGGGTATTTTTCAAAGACTTTTAGGGTGGCGTTTTTCAGCAGCTTGCTCGACAGCAAAGCTGAGTCAGCAATAGGCACTATCTGGTCGTCGTCACCGTGCATCACCAGGGTAGGCACGCTGATCATCCGTAGGTCGTCGGTGAAATCTGTCTCGGAGAACGCTTTGATCCCGTCATAGTGCGCTTTGGCTGAACCGTTCATGCCTTGTCGCCACCAGTTCTGAATCATGCCCTGCGAAACTTCAGCACCTGACCGGTTGAATCCGTAGAAAGGACCGCTGGCAACCTCCAGATAGAACTGCGAACGGTTAGCTGCGAGTTGTTGACGAAATCCGTCGAACACTTCAATGCCTAGACCCGCTGGGTTGGCGGCAGTTTTCAGCATCAGCGGCGGCACTGCGCCAATCAGAATCAGCTTGGCCACGCGTTTTTGCACCTGACCATATCTGGCAACATAGCGGGCGGCTTCTCCGCCACCGGTGGAGTGGCCGATGTGCACTGCGTTGCGCAGGTCCAGATGCTGCACGACGGCGGCAACGTCGGCTGCGTAATGATCCATGTCATGACCATCACTGACCTGAGTGGAGCGGCCATGGCCGCGTCGGTCGTGGGCAATAACCCGATAGCCGAGGTTTACAAAGAACAACGCTTGGTTATCCCAATCGTCACTGCTTAGCGGCCAGCCATGGTGAAACATGATTGGCTGAGCGTGTTTTGGTCCCCAGTCTTTGTAGAAAATTTCAACGCCATCTTGGGTGGTCACTGTGTTCATGGTCATGACTCCTTGGTTGAGGTTTGAAGCGTGGGTGGTGGCCATTGCCGCGAAAGGTGCCGAGGAAAAGGCAGCTAAAGCAGCAGCACTTAGACCGAGCAAGAGAAAATCTCGACGCTCTGGATTGTTGGGTTCGAACCCCTTGTAATGGCTCATGGGTTACTCCTCGCCAAGGTGCTACGGCGCCGCAAACGTAGCGTTAAGCGGTAATGTGCTTGCAGGCGCAACACGTAGCCGAGCTTGAGCAATGCCGGGCCCAAGAGAGTCATGAGGTGAGCCATCACCAGAACGGTTATTGATAGGTAGGCACTCAATCCGTAAGCCAGCAAAACCCCGGTCAGCAGCATCGCCATGCCGCATACCAGTATGTGTGTGGACAACTTGAGGGCACGCCGAGGTGACTTAACGAAAGCGAACATAGCCAATGCCCCTCGAAAGGTTGCAGTGTTGCTCGGTGGGCGACCGTTACGCTGCGGCGGACGCCCAGTTGAGGGTGTCTTCAGGCAACAGGAATCATCGGGTCTGCGGCCGCCAATGCAGTAGTGCGATCGGCTGCGGGCGGGTAGATCCAGATGCTGTTGATTTGGCTCTTCAGCACCTTGGCTTCGTCCTTGACCAACTTGAGCTGACGGTCCCAGCCCTCGGTGTACACCGCACCCCAAGCGCCCAGATCAAGACAGGTCACGTACTTGGGTTGCTGATAACGGGTGGGGGCCACGCCGAGCAAGTCCGCTGCAACGTTATTGCCTGCATGACGGCCCAGCGAGATGGCGTGCTGGCAAGACATGACGGTGAAGTTGCCTATGTCGTCGGTGGCGGCATAGGCGACGTCACCTGCGGCGTAGATATGGTTCTGGCCCATCACCTTAAGGTTTTCATCGACATGCAGGCGACCTTGGCCATCGCGCACGCTAGTCATCTGTTCGGTCAGCTTGTTGGCACGGAAACCAACGGTCCATATCGCGGTATTGCTTTCGATGTGACGCCCATCAGCAAGGGTTACCCCGTTGGCGTCTACGGCTGCAACAGTGGCATTAAGTACCCATTCGATGCCGAGGTGATCGGATGCCTCTATTATCGACGGGCTGATTTCATCGCCCATGACCGCAGCAATCCGCGGTCCACGGTCGACGATGATTACGCGAATCGCCGCATCGGCGCCGAGAATAGCGCGCAAGCGTGCTGGCATTTCTGTTGCGGTTTCGATTCCTGTAAAACCACCCCCGGCTATTACCACTGTGTTGCGGGCAATACTGTCGGGCTGATCTTTTAGGGACTTTAGGTGTGCCTCTAAACGTGCGGCCGATTCTATTTCATCCACATCGAAGGCATGCGCCTCAAGACCCGGCACCGGCGGGCGAGATAACTGGCTGCCAGCAGCCAGCACTAAGCGGTCGAAGCTCAGCGCACCTTGGCGGCCATTCTCGTCGCGATAAGCCACAGTTTTGCTCTGTTCATCGATCTGTTCGGCGGTGCCTTTGATGAAGCGCACGCCGACTGAGTCGAACAGCGCATCTAGCGGGGCGAACATCTTGTGAACATCAGTTTCGTAGAAGCGGGGACGAATTCGCAGCTCTGCCTGAGGCGCTAGCAGGGTGATTTCCACGTCGTTACGGTCGTGTATGTCCAGCAGTCGAGCTGCGCTCAAAGCACTCCATACACCACCAAATCCCGCACCTATGACCAAAATTTGCTGTTTCATGTTCATGATTTGTTCCTCAGAAGAAGTGGTCAATAACCCTGAAGTTTTCTTCAAGGGTGGCAGGCCGACTTGTGGGCGCCGAAATACAGGAGTTAATGCTCGCTACGGCGAATCGTCTGCTGTGAGTTGATGTTATTGATCGGGTCTTCTGAGCACACTTCTACATCGGGGTAGTAGCGTTATGCGTGAGTGGCAGATAACTATACAAAGGTATCTATCGGGCGCTTAGCAGGGCAGCTCAGCGTTTTGTTTGGAGGGTGGTTTCGATATGGCTCAGCAGTTTGTCGGCAGCAAAAGGCTTTGGCAAGCAGGCCACAAATTGAGGGGTGTCGGCTGCGATACAGGCAGCACCTGGATACCCGGTAATGAAAATCACCGGAATGGTGAAGCCTTGGGCGTTGAGATACTCAAGCATTTCGACACCACTCATGCCAGGCATCTGAATGTCGGAAATTAGACACTGGGTTTGTGCAGGGCCATTGGAGTTTATAAAGGCCAATGCACTGCAGTAACTTTTCACCTGATAGCCGCTGGAGCGCAACAAGCTTTGTAGCGCTATGCGGATGGGCTCGTCATCGTCGACAACCGCAATGACAGCTGTTTTATGAAGTTGAATGTTTTGCATTATGTGGGTCGCTCGTGACGGCGCCTATTGATACTGCAAGATACGCCGTCTCATAAGGCGGAGAAATATACCTAGGTATATCGCGCACAGATCAAGGTCTAGGGTTGTCAGCGCAAACCACCATCGATTGCCGCTTGTACGGGTAACGCCAACTCTCTGACCTTGCAGGGCTGCCCCGGTTTTTTAAACAGTACATCGCTGCTTTTGCCTTTGCCAGCCATACCCAAGTACAGGCTCGCGCTCTAAATGGATACTCCAGTTGAACCCAAGTACAACAGACGCCCCGGCTTTGTCTGGGTAGGCTTGGGTTGCATCGCTGACCTGAACATGGGTCTGTTGCGATCTGGTTGTTAAATCCACTTACCCGGGCGATCAGCGCCCAGGCGGCGAACATAATGAACAGAAATGATCTGCGACGTGCCGACATCAATTTGCTGGTTGTCTTCGAAACGCTGATGCATGAGCGCAACGTTACCCGTGTAGGCGAGAAGCTTTTCCTGTGCCAAGGCACTATTAGCAGCTCTTTAGGGCGGCTGCGCTTGATGTTCAATGATCCGCTGTTTATCCGTACTGGTCGGGTGATGGAGCCAACGGCCCGGGCCGAAGAGATTCATGCGCGTTTGGCCCCGGCCCTGGACGGCATTGCCGTTGCATTGAGTTGTGCGCAAGCATTTGATCCGCTGACCAGTTGCGAGGAGTTCCATATCGGGCTTTCAGATGATGTCGAATACGCGCTACTGCCTGGATTGATGAAGCACCTGCGCTTTGAAGCGCCCAATATCACTCTGGTCGTGCGCCGGGTCGATCACCGGCAATTGCCGCAACTGCTAACCTCCGGCGAAATATCGGTGGGCACCAGTTTTGTTCAAGACTTGCCCGCCAGCGCTCATTGTAAAAGATTGCGGCCAATGCAGCCGATGGTGCTCCGCGCGGGCTCCAGCGCCAAGCCCCTGACACTGGATGACTTCTGTAAGCGGCCCCATGTGGTGGTGTCATCAATGGGCAGCGTGACCGATGATGTCGATCACGCGCTGAGCCTGGTCGGGCGTCAGCGTAAGGTGGTATTGGCTGTGCCGCAGTTCAGCGCATTGCCCGCGCTGCTGGCAGATAGCGACATGCTGGCTATTGTGCCGGATTATGTTGCCGAGGCTATGGTCCGCCTAGACGGAATAACTGCCGAATATGCTCCGATGAAATTACCAACGCCGGACCTGTCCATGGCTTGGCGCGGCGCAACCCATAATGACCCGCGTGAAACCTGGTTGCGTGCGTGCTTCCATCGTTACTTCGGTCAGCAGCAAGCGTCCTCTGTCGCCTTGGCCGTGGCCTGAGTGGGCAGTCGCTAGCGTTCAGTGTTTTGGTCCAGACTGGGCAAGGAGAAACAAAAGGTTGAGCCTTGCGTGGCGAACTCCTCGACCCAGATACTTCCCCCGTGTTTTTCGATTATGGCTCGGCAGATGGCCAGCCCCATCCCCATACCCTGTGCTTTTGTGGTGAAGAAAGGATCAAAAATTTTCGGTAGCATTAAGGTATCAATACCCGGGCCGCTATCGACAACCGCCAGCATGGGATCACCCTGCGCTGAGCGTCGTAACTGTACACCCAGGCGGCGTTTTTTCTCTGGTACAGCGACCATCGCCTGTATCCCGTTCATGACTAAGTTGATGATTACTTGCTGCAACTGAACCCGGTCCCCCTGAACCATGAAACAGGTGGACGGCAGCACCGCAGATAGGCGTACCTGATTGTGTTTGGCTTGGGGACGCATTAGCGCCAGCGATTCTTCTGCCACTTCACGCAAGTCTAGGTTGCTGCATTGCGGATCGTCTTTCTTCGCCAGCGCACGAATCCTTAGGATTACTTCACTGGCGCGACGGGCTTCAGTCAGCATGCGCTTGATGCAAATACTCGCTTCTTCAAGGTCAGGTTGTTCGTGCCCCAGCCAGCGTAGGCTCGCTTCACCATTGGCAGTCATGGCGGCGAGCGGCTGGTTGACTTCGTGAGCGATGGAAGCAACTAACTCACCGAGGGTGGTGATCCGGGTGATGTGCGCCAACTCAATCTGAGAGCGATGCAGTGCCTCTTCGGCAAGCTTGCTGGTCGTCACGTCCATCAACGCTCCGACGTATTCAGGGTTGCCGCCACAGTCGTGCATGAGGTGAGTCAGCATGTGGACGTATTTAATGCGCCCATCAGCCATTTGCAGGCGGTACTCAAGGTCGATTTTAGGTTCGCCCCTGCGCACATCGCCAATAGCTTGCTCAATGATGGATCTGTCTTCGGCGTGAGTTTTATCCAGCAGCGTCCGTAAAGAGGGGCGCTTTCCCTGCGCAAACTCAAGGATACGCCGGGCTTCTTCTGAACCGTAGATTTCACCGCTCGGGATTTTGATGCCGATACTGCTGGTGCGGCTAATACGTTGCGCACCTGCAAGAAATGCTTCGCTGCGACTCAAGGCTTTCACTGCCTTGTTGCGCTCGCTGACATCGTTGTGCGTGGCCAGTATGCCAACGGGCTTGCCTCGTTTATCGCGTAGCAAGGTGCAGCGACTGGCCACGGTAATTCGTTCCCCATTGCGCCTATAGGTATCGGGCTCACCCTCCCAACTGCCGGTTCGCATAATAATGGCGATTATTTCCTCCACGGTTCGCGGCGGCTGCAGTCTCACCAGTTCTATCAGGTTCTTGCCCAAGGCTTCCTCGCGGCTCCAACCATAAAGGCTTTCTGCGCCACGATTCCAGTGAGTTACGGCGCCTTCAAGCGTGCGGATCATGATTGCGTCATGCGTATGCGAAAGCTGGCTGAGCTGAACGTGTAGCTCATCGTTGGCTGCTTTGTTTTTGAGTGCAAACAATGCCGTCACGCTAATAGCCACTAAACTGACCATACAGCGGGTGAAGGCTTGGCTGTTGGGTGAAAGTGGGTGGCTTACCCAGAAGGACGCTACGGTGAGAAACATGCATGCCAAGGTGATGCTCAACACCCCCCGGTAGCTGAACGCTGCTACCGACATCAGAATCACCGTGACATAGAGAACTGCAACAGCGATGTTCAGCGATGTCGCCGTATCAATGATAAATATGGCGCCTGCCAGGATGATCGAGCCCCAGCGCAAAAAATGTTCTCGTTTTGTCTGCATGACCTACTTCAACGGCATTGCACTGTGATTTGCTGCGTAGGACGTCATCACGCGCGGGATAAGTTTCCGAATTGAGGCTGCAGCATAGGTTTTGGCAAGCATCAGCGAAACTATACCAAGGTGTGCTTAAGTCATACCTTGGTAGCAGGCATAGTTACTTGTGCGCGCAGTCCTGCGATCATCTTCAGCTAAGGTTCTATTCTTGAGGTTTACCGCAGGAAAAATGCGCTGCCGAGGCTTAAGACAACCTCAGTGTTGCGCGCTAGATCATAGGGTAAGTTTGCGGGCATTCGCGCCCTGTGTATTGCTGGCCGAGAGACAGGAGGCAAGATGAGTTCGTGGTCACATTCAAAGTCGCCCCAAGGTTCTGCTGAGCAAAAAGGACCGGTGGTTTACGTGGTCGACGACGACGCCTCGATACGCATGGCCCTCGATGGGCTGTTGCGCTCAGTCGGCCTGCATGTTGAAACCTTCGAGACGTCGGAGGCTTTTTTGGCCTATGCCAAGAACAACGTCCCAAGTTGTCTGGTTCTCGATGTAAGGCTACGCGGTGAAAGTGGCCTTACTTTTCAGGAACAGATCGAGAAAAATGGCGTGCAGATGCCAATAGTGTTTATGACCGGGCATGGTGATATCGCGATGACGGTCAAGGCGATGAAGGCAGGCGCCGTCGATTTCTTGGCTAAACCGTTCCGAGATCAGGACATGCTCGATGCCGTTTCTGCTGCGCTGGCCAAAGATGGTGAGCGGCTAGTCGCCGAGCAGTCGACAGCCTCATTACAGGCAGCCTATGCTTCGCTGACATCGCGCGAGAGAGAGGTTATGAGCTACGTTGTCGCGGGGCTGATGAATAAACAGATTGCCTATGAACTCAACCTCAGCGAGGTCACGGTGAAGGTTCATCGCGGGCAAGTGATGAGAAAGCTGGAAGCGCGATCCGTTGCCGATCTGGTGAGAAAGGCTGAGTCTTTAGGCATCAAGCCGCAGTCCAAGGCATCCCCATGACATGGCGCCGAGGCGTTTGTCTTGCCGGACCATTGACGAAGCCTCGAGCTGAATCGGAGTTTGCGCCAAATTCGGCATTTTCTTGCGGTTGGCCAGCACGCAAGTGCGCTGTTCTCAGTTGTTTTGCAACCTTTTGTATTCAGGATGATGCAGGCGAATGATGAGCAACTGGTGATCCGCTTGCGGCAAATAAACATCTTCACATGGCCCGATGCCGATGGTTAACAGACAGCAGCAATTGTGCAACGACGGTGAGCGAGTTCTCTATCGGGAGTGGCGCACGTCTCAGCACAGCGTTCTGATTACCCGGCCTGTCGCCGAGCAACCCACCCCCGGCTGCCTTGATCGTCTGCTGCACGAATTCAACCTTAAAGATGAACTCGACAGTGCGTGGGCTGTACGACCTATTGAGTTGGTTCGCGAGGCCGGAAAGAGCTTTCTGCATTTGGATGATCCTGGTGGAGAGCCGCTGTCTCGACTGCTGGTTGCGCCAATGGAAACCAGCGACTTCCTGAGTGTTGCCATTGACGTTGCCGTCGCGCTGGGTCGGTTGCACCAGTGCGCCCTGGTGCATAAAGACCTCAAACCCGCTCATATTCTGGTGAATTGCAACGACGGCCATGCTCGCCTCACAGGGTTTGGCCTTACTTCTCGGCTGCCCCGTGAAAGGCAGGCGCCTAAGCCACTGGAGACCATCGCCGGTACGCTTGCCTACATGGCGCCCGAGCAAACCGGACGGATGAATCGCTCAATCGACTCACGCAGCGACCTGTATTCGTTCGGTGTTGTGCTCTATCAGATGCTCACTGGCTCACTGCCGTTCACCGCCACAGATGCAATGGAGTGGGTGCATTGCCATATAGCTAAAAGACCGGTGCCGCCAAGCGTTCGAGTGGAAACTGTGCCCGCAGTACTTTCCCAGATCGTCATGAAATTGCTGGCGAAGACTGCCGAGGATCGCTATCAGACGGCAGGCGGTATCGAGCAGGACCTGCGCCATTGCCAAGCCGATTGGCTGGCGCATCAACGCATTAATGATTTCGCTCTGGATACGCAAGGAAGTTCTGGCCGATTGCTGATTCCCGAGAAGCTGTACGGGCGTGAACTGGTGGTGGAAAGTTTGGTTAATGCCTTTAACCGGGTTGTCAGCCAGGGAGTTCCAGAACTGGTTCTGGTTTCTGGTTACTCCGGAATCGGCAAGTCTTCGGTGGTCAATGAGTTGCATAAGGTGCTGGTGCCACCTCGTGGGCTCTTTGCTTCCGGTAAGTTCGATCAGTACAAACGTGATATTCCCTATTCAACCCTGGTGCAGGCCTTTCAGAGTCTGGTGCACGCACTGCTGGGTAAGAGCGAAGCAGACTTGGCCAGTTGGCGTGACAAGTTGCTTGGGGCGCTTGAGCCCAATGCGCGTCTTATGACGGATTTGATTCCAGAGCTTAAGCTGATTATTGGTGAGCCGCAGGCTGTTCCGGAGCTTGAGCCACAACAGGCGCAGCGCCGGTTTATGCTGGTCTTTCAGCGTTTCATTGGGGTGTTTGCCCAACCCGAACATCCACTTGCCTTATTTCTTGATGATCTTCAGTGGCTGGACATAGCGACACTCGACCTGCTTGAAAGCCTGCTGGTGCAATCGGATCTGCGCCAACTGATGCTGATCGGTGCCTACCGAGACAACGAAGTTGATGCCACCCATCCACTGACCGCCAAGCTTCAGGCCATTGGTCATGCAGGTGTCAGTATTGAGCAGGTTATGCTGTTGCCGCTGACGGCTACGCACATTGAGCAGTTAATCTCTGAGTCCTTGCATTGCCCGTCTGGTCAGATCACTACCTTGGCCCAGCTGGTGTTTGAGAAAACGGCCGGCAACCCATTCTTTGTGATCCAGTTTTTACAGGCGCTGGTTGAAGGCAATTTACTCTGTTTTGATCATCGTCAGAGCAACTGGATATGGGATCCCAGACGCATCCACGCCATGGGCTACACCGACAATGTTGTCGACCTGATGGTTAATAAGCTGACGCGTTTACCCATGGAAACGCAGCAGGCCCTGCAACAACTGGCCTGTCTCGGTAATGTGGCTGAAATTGCAACGCTGGCGACTGTTCTCGGCATCTCGCAGGTACAGGTCCACCGGGTGTTATGGCAGGCCGTGCGGCAAGAGTTGGTTGAGCGATCAGGGGAAGGCTATGGATTTGTCCATGACAGAATTCACGAGGCTGCTTACTCGCTGACCCCCGTGGAATCGCGCGCCGAGGCTCACTTGCGAATCGGCAGGTTGCTTGCGGCGCAAACGTTGCCAGGTCAGCAGGAAGAGGCAATCTTTGAGATCGTTGGCCAGCTCAATCGCGGCGCCACACTTATCAGCGGGCAACAAGAGCGCGAACAACTGGCGAGTTTAAATCTGCTCGCAGGTCTGCGTGCCAAGGCATCGACGGCCTATGCTTCAGCGCTTACATATTTGTGTGCCGGCATCGATTTACTGGGCGCTGACTGCTGGGCACACCAGCATGAGTTGAGTTACGGGCTTGAGTTGAACCGGGCCGAATGTGAGTTTCTTACCGGGCAACTGGTGGCGGCAGATACCTATTTGCAGACGCTTATGAACCACGCTGCAACCACGGTTGAGCGGGGCCAGGTTACCTGCTTACAAATGGATGTCTACCTGCTTCTTGATCGCAGTGACAGGGCCGTTGCTGTCTGTCTTGATTACCTGCGTTACGTTGATATTGACTGGTCTGCGCACCCAAACGATAAAGAGGTGCGCCGCGAGTACGACCATATATGGCTGCGCTTGGGGGATCGCGCTATCGAGGATCTAATCGACCTGCCTTTGATGGAGGACGCCGCTTCCTTGGTAACCCTCGATGCCTTAAGCAAACTGTTTGCGCCCGCCTTGCAGAGTGATGCTAACTTGGCCAGCCTGACCATCTGCAAGGCGGTTAGCCTCAGCCTTGAAAGGGGTAACTGCGATGCCTCATGCGTCCTCTACGCCAATGTCGGCAGGGTCGCGGGGCGGCGATTTGGTGATTATAAGGCCGGGTTACGCTTCGGCCAGCTGGGTTGCGATCTGGTCGAACGACGTGGTCTGAAACGCTTTGAAGCGAGCACCTACCTGTGCTTTTCGATTTTTATTGCGCGCTGGATGAAGCCGGTTCGTGAGTGTCGCGACTTGCTACGACAGGCATTTGTTGCTGCCAATCGAGTTGGTGATTTGGCTTATGGCGCCTACGCAGGCAACGCGCTTAATTCCGACCTGATTTTCTCGGGCGAACGCTTGTTCGACGTACAAAGCGAAGCCGAGCGTGGCCTCGCTTATGCCAAGAAAGTAAAGTTTGGGCTGGTCACTGACTTTATCAGCACCCAGCTTGCGCTGGTACGCATGCTTCGCGGCCTGACCCCGAGCTTTGGCTGTTTCGACAGTGACCAGTTCAATGAGCGTAATACCGAAGAACATCTGTGTGCCAGCCCGGACCTAGCGCTGGCGACGTGTTGGTACTGGATACGCAAACTACAGTCGCACTATCTGGCCGAAGACAATGTGGCTGCTCTATCTGCAGCTGCAAAAGCGCAGCCGCTGCTCTGGGTTGCCTCCTCGTTTTATGAGGAGGCCGAATACTTTTTCTATGCAGCGCTGGCGATGGCTGCAGTGTATGACGATGCGTCCCGTAGTGAGCGTTTGCAATTTTTGCGTAGCATGGCCGAGTACCATTTGCAGTTGCAGACATGGGCGCAGCAATGCCCCGAGAACTTCGCTGCTCAGGTGAGCCTGGTCGCCGCCGAGTTGGCCCGCTGCGAGGGGCGGATAGTTGATGCTGAACTGCTGTATGAGCAAACCATTGGGTTCGCTCAGCAAAATGCTTTCGTCCACATCGAGGCCCTGGCCAATGAGCTTGCGGCTCGTTTCTACGCTGGGCGTGGGCTACAGAAAGTCGCCCGTGTGTATATGCAGGACGCCCGTTACGCTTATCTGCGCTGGGGTGCAGACGGTAAAGTGCGTCAGCTCGACGAGAAATACCCTTATCTGCGAACAGAGACGCCAAGACTTGGTCCAACCACCACTATTGCTGCGCCGGTTGAACACCTCGATTTAGCCACCGTACTCAAGGTTGCGCAGGCGGCTTCGAGTGAGCTTGTTCTGGAAAAACTGATCGATAGAGTCATGCGCACGGCCATCGAGCAAGCAGGAGCCGAGCGCGGCTTGCTGATTCTGTCGAGCGATGATGATCTGCGGATTGCGGCGGAAGCGACGGCCAGCGATGAGACAACTCAAATGCTGCTGCGTGATGCACCGGTCAGTGCTGCGCTTCTTTCTGGCTCGATCCTCAATCAGGTACTGCGTACTCGCCAACACCTGTGTCTCGACGATGCTGTCACCGAGTTGCAGTTCGCCGGTGATGCCTATATCCGCGAGTACCGTGCACGTTCAATTCTTTGCTTGCCGTTGATGAATCAAGCCAAGCTGATTGGTGCGCTCTATCTGGAAAATAATCTGGCAGCCAATGTGTTTAGCCCCGCGCGCATTGCTGTACTCACGCTGCTAGCCTCGCAAGCTGCCATCTCGCTGGATAATGCCCGGCTGTATCGTGATGTCGAACAGCGTGAAGCGAAGATTCGGCGGCTGGTCGACGCCAATATCATCGGTATTATTGTGTGGAATACCAATGGTGAAATCATTGAAGCTAATGACGCATTTCTGCGCATGGTGGGCTATGAGCGCGAAGAGTTAGTTTCGGGCCGTGTCGGCTGGAGAGATTTAACCACCCCGGAGTCACAGGTAGAGAGTGAGCTCGCTCTGGCGCTCGCCATACAAACCGGGCACGTCCAACCTTTCGAGAAGCAATACATCAAAAAGGACGGGAGTGTGTTGTCGGTCATCTTGGGGTTGGCTTCGTTTGAAGCCAGCCGCAACGAAGGTGTGGCCTTCGTACTCGACCTGACTGAGCGCAAGCTGGCAGAGCAAAAAGCCCGCGAGGGCGAGCGCCGCTATCGCGAAGTTCAGGCTGAATTGGCACACGCTAACCGTGTTGCGACCATGGGTCAGCTCGCGGCCTCGATTGCTCATGAGGTTAATCAGCCAATTGCCGCAACAGTGACCAATGCAGAAACAGCGTTGCGCTGGCTGCACTTCAATCCCCCTGAACTGGGTGAGGTTGAACAGGTGCTTGGACGCATCGTCAATGATGCCAACCGAGCAGCAGAGGTGCTCAGTCGTATACGCGGTTTGATTAAGAAAGCCCCGCCGCAAAAAACCTTGGTTGACATCAATATCGCGGTCTCCGAGATGATCGATTTTACCCGGGGCCAAGCCAGCAAAAGTGGGGCTTTAGTTCAGGCGCAACTCACCGACGGATTACCCCTGATCACGGGCGATCGGGTTGAATTACAACAAGTACTGCTCAACCTGATTATCAATGCGCTTGAGGCGATGAGTGCGGTTATCGACGGTGTACGCGTGCTACAGGTGATTAGCGGACGGGATGACTCGGGTTGCCTGCTGGTTACCGTGCGAGACTCAGGCCCCGGCTTTGCTGAAAAAAATGCCGAGCATGCTTTTGCACCGTTCTACACCACTAAGAGCACCGGGCTGGGAATGGGGTTGTCGATCTGTCGCTCGATTATCGATGCCCATGGTGGACGCCTGTGGGCGAGTGCCAACCTGCCGCGTGGGGCCGTTGTTCAATTCACCTTGCCCATTGCGTCAAACGCGCCTGCGCTTTAGGTGCCCGAAGGCCGAATCGGATAGTTGGGGGCGATGACCTGCTCTGAACTTAGCGCTTGACCCTGACACTAGTGTCAGGGTTTTAGAGTTCCTTGGTGGAGGACATTATGCGAATTGGACAACTGGCAATCCGGACCGGCGTGAGTCATCGGGCCTTGCGTCATTATGAGGCGCAAGAGCTGATCGAATCGACCCTGCAAGACAACGGCTACCGTGAGTATGGCCAAGGGGTTGTGCAGCGGGTGTTGTGGGTTCGGGAGCTGCTCGACTGCGGTTTTAGTACGCGGCAAATACATGGATTGCTCGCTTATCTAGCGGATAGCGAGCCGGGCACCGAGCATTTTCGTCAGTGCCTGCAACAGCACATGGAAAAGCTCGGTGCTCTGGACAGTCTGCTGGCGCAACTTACCGAACGGCGCCAACGTTTATTTGACCGGCTTGAACGTTATACCGATTCGGATGCCACCACGCACACCGCTGAACAAGCCAATGATGCGCTTGATCAGCAAAAACAAGGCATAGGACGGAGTTAGCGATGAGCAGGTTGAACGACAAGGTAGCAGTGATCACCGGCGGCGGCAGCGGTATTGGTTTGGCAATTGCCCTACGGTTTGTGCAGGAAGGGGCGAGGGTGGTGATCACCGGGCGCCGACAGGAAGCACTGGATGACGCGCTGGCGGTGATCGGTACACAGGCCACGGCCTTTTGCGGCGATGTCAGTCGCAAAGATGATGTTGCGCGTCTCTATGAGCAAGTGGGAAAGCTGCATGGCCGCATTGATGTACTGGTGGCAAACGCCGGGGTTATCCATCCCGCACCCTTTGAGGCCGTCACCGACGAGCAATACGACAGCCAGTTCGAAATCAACGTCCGAGGCGTTTTTCAGACCACACAAAAAGCCTTGTCTCTGCTGCGTGACGGTGGCTCGATTGTGCTGGTGTCTTCTATTGCGCACTTCAAGGCGCTTGAAGGCCATTGCGTCTATGCCGCGACCAAGGCCGCAGTGCGTTCGTTTGCGCGCAGTTGGGCGTATGACCTCAAACACCGGGGTATCCGGGTGAATTGCCTGAGCCCAGGACCGGTCAAGACGCCCATTATCGGAAAAATGGGCATCGCCGAAGAACACCTGGAGGCTTTCGAGAAGGGCGTCGGGGAAAAGATTCCTCTGGGCCGTTTGGGGCGGCCTGAGGAACTGGCTGCTGCGGCGTTATTTCTGGCCAGCGATGAAAGCAGCTTCGTCACCGGCATTGATCTGTGTGCGGATGGTGGCCTAGGCCAAATCTAGACGCTTGGGGCATACAATGAGAAGCGCCCACCGGCGAGTAGGCGCTTTTACTGGTTGCGTTAATGCATGTTAACCATGTGAACAGGCATAGGCTGCGTTGACCAGTTCACCTTTGGTTTGCCAGGCATCTGCCTGGTAAACACTGAACAGCATGCTGTCTTCACGCTCGCTGACTTTTACGATTCCACTCGCCTGCTGCGGATCGCTGCTACCGATGAGTAACTCCCCTGAAGACTGGTCAAACTGAATAACACTGGTATCTGAACTCACCTGTTTGTTGACGCAATCCAGGTAGGCAAAGCGATTCAGGTCCTGCAAGGTATTACGCCGCTCCCAACTGAGCCGAGCATCGGTGTTTTGCGCACAACCTGTCAGGCTTGCAATTGCAGCCAGCACCAAGGCTGCAGTGCTGCGCATAATGTGGTTTTTTGCTACAGAGTTTAGCTTTGTCATTTTATCTATCCTCGTACCCTGTTTAATTGACGGAGGGGCGTTAATGCCTTGGGACAGATGGTCAGCGCTGGCAAACACTCAGACCAGGCAATTGCATCAATAGCAGTTATTGATCCAAATGCTGGTTTATTAATGCGCAAGGAGTGGGCGCTAAAAGCAAAAGCTGTTGGCGTTTTAGATTTCAGACTTTTCAGTTTTTGCACCTGCATTCCGGGGGCTTGATTGACTTCTAACTCATGCCGCACCCGGTTAAATCTCGCTAACTCTGTCAGCAGGTTCGGGTTTGATACCTAGGTATAGGGAAGTCATATTCATTAAGTATTCGATTTAAGCGCTTGTACAAAGGAACCCTCTCAACCCAGGCGATAGATTAAAGGCCAAGGGTTGCGGAGGGTGTCATCGTGAACAAATTCAGTGCCCAGGCGATAGAGAGTATTTTAGCGCTACGCTCGACAATGCTTGTCTGCATATCGCTTCTGACTACCAGTCTCGTGAGTTACATCAATTGCTTGAAGCCAGAAGTCCGGGTACTACCTGGACATGGCATACCGAGCCGATTGGCAAGTGATTCACTGGGATTTGTGAGCGTCGGTCTGGAGCCAGGCAGCGTATTGGTAGGCGCACACTTGATAACACCGCGTAGTTTCTACATGCATCATGGGATATACCTTGGCGGTGGTGAAGTTGCTCATTACTCCGGCTTAAGCTCTTCTCTCAAGTCGGGGCCCGTCGAAGTGACTGACCTTGAACACTTTGCAAACGGCAAGCCGGTGTGGGTGTTTCAAGAACCGTATGAATTTTCCAACCACGAAGTTGCTAATCGCGCACGCTCACGAGTCGGTGAGCGTCAATACAAGTTGCTGTCCAACAATTGCGAGCATTTTTGCAACTGGTGTATAAGCGGGAAAAGTTACAGCACGCAATTAAGTGCTTATGTGCGCTGCCCGGGTAAATTACTGTCGTTGGTTTCGGCGTTGGACCCATGTTTTATCGCTTAGCGGTCGACTGATTGGCCGTGCACGATCACTGAATCGCCCAGCGTTTTGTAGGCTCATCGAATGGCTGCTTTTGGCCGAAAGTCGCCGGTCGCAACAGATAGATGTCGGCTAGGAGGCGATTAGTGTGTCTAGTCCTGAAATAGGTTTACACCTATTTCAGGACTAGACAAAGAATTGAGCTTCAGACACTTAAGCGATGAGTCAAAGGCTACCCATTGCGCGTCAGGTTGTACGATTAGAAGGCAGGGAGAATGAATATCTGAAGGCGGTTGAGGAGGTGCCATTCACATCTTTGCGCCTTATTCCTTTCAGGTTGGTCCTACACCTTGGGCGGAAACGTCCGATCCACGCCCCTCGTGCAGCTCGGCAGAATAGGCCGATTTCCGCACCGGGGCGCACTGCATGCGCAATCTTCGTGTTGCCGCTACAGCTTTAAGTCTCTCCTTGATTCTGCCACTGTCATTCGCTCATGCCGACACAAGCGCTAACATTCGCTCAAGCGTACTCGATGTAGAACGCTACTTATTGCTCTACAGCGACAACGGTGATGAGCGATTTTGGGCTCAGATGAGCAAAGCAGAAAATCAACTGAGCGAACAGATCAAAACAGCGAAGAGCGCTGTCACCTTAGAAGCTATTCTCTATACCTATCAAGAGCATGCAGGCGATGTCCGAGCAGTGTATTCGAAAAAAACACACAACCTAGGTACAGCGCTTAATCAGGCATTCGAGATATTAGAACTGTTGGATACGTTTTTACCGGCCGACCATTCCGGTTCTCCACCAGGCATTTCGGACAATTTGCGCACGCTTGCTGTGCTCGATATCCGCCAAGACACGCCGCTTGCAACAGCGAGTGATCGAGAGACCATTGATTCGTTAACCCGTTTCATTAGTTCGCAGATTGACTCACTGGCAAGCGATCATCCGAAGATTTACCCACAAGTACTGCAACGCTGGAAGTACCTGCAAACTGCCCAGCGTGATGGAAAGACGCTGCTCTATCCGTTCAATGCACAAATCGAATACATACTGACAAAACTTGAAAATTGCTTTGGGCCGGCGAGTGGTTGCAGAAAAGTCTTGAAGGCCGAAGCGGACCCACCATTGTGATCAACCTGTGGCCTGTCCTAACAGCAAAAAGCTGCATAAAGCAGGCTTTTAAATGCTTTGTATCAGCAAGACATGCTCTATGCGCTGCCCGTCCCAGCAATAGCGGTAGTGTGGGCCCTGCACCGGGATTGTTACTGCCGTAGGCCGGAAAATGGCCGCACATTCTTCACCAGGCATTCGCACGCTGTTGTACGCCAGACCATAAGAGCGGGTTTCACGCAGCTCACGTGCGAAGCTGTTGCAGAGCGCATAACAGCTCGTATCTTGATCATGCAGCGACTCAAAGCCTGCCCGAATGTCATGCAGCGGTTCGACCAATGAATTGACGTAACAGCGCATCGTCAGTTCCAGGCAGGGCTCTTGGGTAGCGGCCAGGAACCGCTCACGGTGAAATTTCGTTTCAGCAATCGCCGCTTCTATCGAGCTGGCGCAGTAGTAGACACCATAAGCGCCATCCGTGAACCGGCTGCTTGTGCCTATGTGAGTGAATGCAGCCATTAAAGGCGTTGAACCTGGGCCGCTCACACGATCCTCTTGCGCCACCCGCGAGAGCACGCCTGCTTCATCGAGCAATCGGTCATTGGTCATGCTTTCAATGGCGAATGCTGCTTCCAGCTGGCCAGGGTCAAGAATGTCTTCAAAAACCGATACGGGTGGAAACGCGCTACTCACGAGCCGGTAGGCTCTGTCCCATTCTGGTAGGGCGATGCCCGGGGCTTCACTCACCCCCGAACACCATCTAGGTACCGGCGAACGTCCGACAGTTCGGTCATGCGCCCAGACAACATGAATTGCAAAGCACTCTGCCCGTTGAATGGTGCGGCACTGTTAGGCTTGTTGACCCATTGATACGCCGATTCGGCATTGTTGCTGAAGATAATGCGTAGTGCCTTGTGTATGCCCATCAAATACGAAATACGCTCCAGAAGATCATGGCTTAAGCGGATTTCAGGCAGGCTTTTGTACTTGTGGTAGGTGGTATTGGCCACTGAGCCTAGCAGCACTTTTTGCTCTGAAGCAGAGCACCCCCACTTACTCATTAACCCAAAGAAAAAAGTAAGGGCCACCTGACCCGCCTTTGGCGTGTCGGTGAGTGACTGGGTGACCTTTGCTTGACTGTTCATAACCGGTTCCTCGGCAAGCTTGCTAAGCCAGAAGCTATACGTATGCGTATAAATCTACATCAATCATACATATACGTAAATAAGGTTGTTGCAGGGTATTAGGGGGCAGGCCAGGGTCTGCAGCTCTTGAATATCCAGCGTATGTTCATCATGCAAACTGCACGGCAGGGCGATGTGATCATGCATATTGCATTAAATGCAGTTGAGCGAGACATGCATAACCTATTGATTAGTAGACATATTATTCAATGTCTTGATATGGCACAGGCTTTGCTCTTCAGGAGAATGTAAGTAAATGTAATTCGTCTGATTAACGAATGCACAGAACTTCATTGGAGGAACTGCCATGGATAACTTGAGAGATATGAGCGTGTCGACGGCAACCGTCTACATGATTGATCTGAAGCGTTTCAGCACACCCACCAGTTTATGCCTAAGCCTTGCGCGCTCTCATACCTAGATGCGAATTAGCGCGTATTTCCGTGCGCGTTAATGCTGCCATATAGGGTCAAGGTTAGCTTTCGGTTTACTGCAATCTCGCACGCTGTCAAAGAGAGAACATTATGAAAACAACAATTGAGCAGAACCCGCTATACGACACTGTCGGACCCGACGTGGCCGCTCCGCAGCTTTCCGCCAGCGCGGTTTCCTGGGGCGCTATATTTGCGGGTGCCGCAGCGGCGGCGGCACTCTCCCTCATACTGTTGATCCTAGGCACTGGCCTGGGCTTTTCATCGGTATCGCCTTGGTCAAACGAGGGTGTCAGTGCTGGCACTTTTGGTGTGTCGACCATTGTGTGGATCACCATCACTCAATTACTCGCTGCCGGAATGGGCGGTTATCTGGCGGGTCGGCTTAGAGCCAAGTGGATCGACGTACACACGGATGAAGTTTATTTCCGCGATACCGCACACGGCTTTCTAGCCTGGTCTGTCGCGACCTTGGTAACCGCTGTGCTGCTCAGTTCCGTGGTGGGTGCAATCGTCACGGGTGGCGTTAAAGCAGGTGCTTCAGTTGCACAAGGTGTCGCCAGTTCAGCGGTAGTGGCCACTGCAGGCGCAGCCGCCGCGAGTGCAGGCACGAACGATGGAAAAGGCGAAGAGGGCTCCATGGGGTACGCCCTTGACTCACTGTTTCGTCCTAACACCAATACCTATGCGGGTGAGCAAGGCGCACTGACTCAAAGTCAAAGCGCTGTACCAATGGCTGAAATCACGCGCATCTTCATGAACGCCGTTCGCACTGGAACCATGCCCGCAGAGGACACCCAGTATGTCGGCCAGTTGGTCGCTCAGCGCACAGGTCTTACTCAGCAAGAGGCTGAAAAGCGTGTAGCCGATACCTTCACCCAGGTAAAAACCGCGCTTGATAAAGCAGAAACTACAGCCCGCCAAGCTGCAGATGATGCGCGCAAAGCCTCTGCCTATGCGGCGATCTGGCTGTTTATCTCGCTGTTGATAGGGGCCTTCATTGCTAGTTTTGCCGCCACCTTCGGTGGTCGTCAACGCGACGTTTGATCACCACACTCATTGAGTTTTAGGAGACTGATATGCGCTCGATACTATTGTTTTTCCTTGGTGTGCCAATCCCGATAATCATTCTGCTGGCTATCTTTGTATTTTAGACAGCTCCAACCAAAGGCCGCTTGATTATCAAGCGGCCTTTGTCATGAGCCCTGCGAAAGGTGTCAATTAGTAGACCCAGACCTCAACCCGACGATTCTTGATCCGTCCTTCCTCACCCGTATTGGCGGCGACTGGCAGCACATCGCCAAGGCCAATAATGTCTTTGAACATCACACCCTGTTTTGCGAGTTCACGGCGTACCGCCATGGCCCGAAGTTTAGATAGCAACTCGGCTCGCGCGGGATCAGATTTTGGATCGCCGAACCCCACCAACACTACGTTTTGATGCAGCTTATTTTGTGAACTCAAGAAGTCAAATACTCGGCTTAGGTCGCGCAACGCCTTATTATCGAGATTGGCACTGCCTTCAGCGAAGCGGAAATTGACAGACAACCGTTGGGCATTATTGGCCAGGTGTTGATAGGCCGGCGGCATATCGGGCGTTGCTGAAACCTTGATGGCGCTGACTGTCTGCGAAATAAAGCCGTTTTGCGCAACGATGGCTTGGCCGCGAGGGCTGTGAGCGAAGTTAACCAGTGTCTTCACCCAAGGCTTATTGCCCTGAGCGGGAGAGTTATAGAGAAATAATCGCCGCGATAACGGGTAGTCCTCTGTGGCAATAGTGGCTTGCGTCGGCAGCATGGGCTGGGATTCGCCGCTGGCGATGGCCAGTGCTTTGGCCTGGCGGATTGAGGGCAGACCGGTAAATCCGATGCCTTGCGGGTCACTGCTGACTGTGTCCGAGAGCTTATCGTTGGATTCAAAACGCTTCGCAGTTACCGACAAAGCCTTGCCGTTGGCACTGAGCACCAGCTCTTTGAAGGTGTCGTAGGTGCCTGAGTTGTCATCGCGGGCGTACAGGTGAATCTCACCGGCCTTGCCTCCAACCTGGGACCAGTTGCTGATTTCGCCGGAAAACACCTGCGCCAGTTGGTCGGTACGCAGTGAGGTGATTGGGTTGCTCGGGTGCAAAATAATTGCCAGCCCGTCAATCGCGATGACTTGTTCTGCGTCGCGACTTTTCATGTCGCCTAAGCCCGCAAGGCTTGCGACTTCTGCATCCTTTATCGGTCTTGAGGCGGCTGCGATGTCTGCGCTGCCTTCTTGCAAACCAACAAAGCCGGTGCTTGAACCATGGGCCGCGATATCAATTCTGACGTTCTGGCCTTTGGCCGATGTGGCGGTAACTCTTTGCTCGTTTTCGACGCCGCTGGGCTGAATATTGATTGCGCGATAACCTTGCGCTTCAAGCATGCCTTTAACCAATGCAGGCCCTAGCTTGGCACCAATGGTATTCGAGCCTTGCATGCGCAGCAGTGGGGCACTTGATGAAGGCGGGCTTACGGCTGGTTGCTGCGCCGCGAATACAGACCAGGGCAGGGCGTAACACATAAAACCGAGAAGGATAAGTGTGGAGGCACGGCTCCAAGTATCACGATCATTATCGAGCAAGACGCACGACATGCGGCAAACACCTTGTATGGGTGAGAAGTGCCGCGACGATAAGACACTATTGTGACATCGATGTGACGATGTCGTTGTGCCACAGTAAATAGTGTGAAGATGCTCGCGATGTCGCGCGTCAAATTAACGTTTTGACGCGCGACCTGAAGCTTTATTCAAGCTCTAACCAGATAGGTGCATGGTCAGAGGGTTTCTCCATGCCGCGCAGTGCGTAATCAATGCCGGTTGCCTTGATTCTTTCTTTTAGTGGCGCGCTAACCAAAATCACATCAATACGCAGGCCGCGCTTGGGCTCGTCTTCAAACCCGCGGCTGCGGTAATCAAACCAACTGAATTGATCATCCACCTGTGGGTTTTGCAGGCGAAAACTGTCAACCAGTCCCCAGCTTTTGAGGGTGGCGAGCCACTCCCGTTCCTCTGGCAGAAAACTGCATTTACCGGTTTTCAGCCAGCGCTTGCGGTTCACCTCGCCAATGCCAATGTCACAGTCTTCAGGCGAGATGTTGATATCGCCCATCACCACCAGCGACTGGCTGGGCTGAAACTGGGTCGTCAGCAAGTGTTGCAGGTCAGCATAAAATCGCTGTTTTGCTGGAAATTTTGTCGGGTGGTCACGGCTTTCACCTTGGGGGAAATAGCCATTCATCACCGTTACCGGGTTGCCGTTTTTATCGGCAAAGGTGCCATAGATGAAGCGCCGCTGGGCATC
Source organism: Pseudomonas sp. EL_65y_Pfl2_R95 (assembly GCF_963971045.1). Classification (NCBI taxonomy): domain Bacteria; kingdom Pseudomonadati; phylum Pseudomonadota; class Gammaproteobacteria; order Pseudomonadales; family Pseudomonadaceae; genus Pseudomonas; species Pseudomonas sp. EL_65y_Pfl2_R95. The sequence continues at coordinate 206,000 of NZ_CAXAOV010000007.1, forward strand.
TTCGTCGTCACCGGCAAAGCCCTTGTGCAACTCCAGCGGCGCTTCACGCGACAGCAGGGCTACACCGTAGTGGCCTTTTTGCCCGTGATAATGCACGTGATAACCCAGGGCGCGAATGTCTGCTTCCGGGAATTGCTCGTCGGACACTTTGGTCTCTTGCAGGCCAATGACATCCGGCTGGTACTTCTCGATTAAAGCCGCCAATTGATGCGGGCGTGCACGCAGGCCGTTGATATTGAAGGAAACAATCTTCATGGCGGCAGATCCTGAATTTATTACGTATGAGGCCACAGATGCTAGCCGATTGAGGCGTGTGACGGCCAGCGATCTAGCAGCCAAGGTTCAGCGGTGCTAGTGTGGGTATAGGCCCTTTACCGAAAATACAAAAGGTCTTCACTGATGCCAAATAGCCCTGCTGAAGTCAGAATGCTCGACGCCGGTTACTCTCACGAGGCGCGCTCGTTGCTCTATCACGCCTACCGGCATGACCCCACATTTGCGTATTTGTTTGAGGCCGAACGCCCCGGTTTTGATCAGCGTGTGCGGGCTACTGTGCGCGAGCTTGTGCAGCAACATTTCAGTGAGGACCAGCCGGCAATCGGCTTATTGATTGATGATCGGCTAATCGGTATTGCCCTGATTGCACCCCCGCAGCGCAGGCTTGATATCACTGAAAGCTGGGCGTGGCGGATGCGCATGTTGTTGACCACAGGGTTTCGCTGCACCAAGCGCTACCTTGAATACCATGCCGCGCTGATGTCTTGCCTGCCAATTGGCGCCTACCATGTATTACCACTGATTGGTATTCATCCTGAATACCAAGGCCAGCACCGTGGCGAGCAGTTGCTTGAAGCGCTGCACAACTGGTGCGCCGAGGACCCAAATTCACAAGGTATTGTGGTCGATACAGGCAATTCCCATTACCTGAATTTCTACAAGCGTCAAGGCTATGAGGAAGTTGGCGAGATAGCGGTCGGGCCGGTGATTGAGCATGTGTTTTTGCATCCCAATCCCCAGCAGGTCGAGCAGGTAAGCGCCTAGTAACGCCAGCCGGACCAAAAGCGCTGAATGCAAGCCGAAACGATTTAGCAAGTGGTACTGACGTGCCCCATCTTGCAATCTTTAGCTGTATTAAGTGCTCTAGGTCAAAGCGTGCGTCGTGCTAGCATCGACCTTATGACAGTGGTGAAAAAGCTTTGCGCCGGAGTGGCGCTCATATTGTTCTGCGCCGATACATTGGCTGAATCGCGCTTAAGCGTTTCCGTTAAACCGGCTAACAAAGAACTCAAGGCCAACGTGGAAGGTTATATCGGTTCGCTGGGTGAGCGCGACGCCGATGCACTGCAACGTTTTAGCCTGGTGGCCCAAGGCCAGGCCGAGAAAGCCGCTCAGGCCCTTGGCTATTATCAAGCGCAGATCAACACGGAGGTGGTCGAGTCAACGCCGCCGCAACTCAAGGTTTCTATCAATCCGGGTGAGCCTGTCCATCTGCGCAATGTCGTAGTGCGTGTCGAGGGGCCAGCAGCCCAACTCAGCCAATTTAAAATACCCAAGACCGCACGCCTCAAGTCCGGTGATGTGCTCAACCATGGCACGTATGAGGCGGCTAAGCGCTTTATTCTCAACCAAGGCTCACGTTATGGATTTTTCGCGGGCAAGTTCACCAGCCAGCAACTCGATATAGACCCGCGTGCGGGTATTGCCGATGTGTCGCTGATTTATGAGAGTGGTCCGCGATACACCTTTGGCGACGTCGCTTTTTCGGGCGATTACGACCTCGACAATGAACTGCTGCAACGGATGGTGCCATTCGAAGCGGATACACCCTATAACGCAGACAAAATTGCCGAGCTTTATCAAGCGCTGCGTTCCAGCGACTACTTTGACAATGTGCAGGTCGATGCCAACCCGTCCAATGCCGTGGGCGAAACGATCCCGGTTATGGTCCAGCTTGCCCCACGCAAACCGCGGAGCATGGGTGTCGGGCTGGGGTTTTCAACTGACGTAGGGCCGCGTGGGCGAGCCAACTGGACGCGCCATTATGCCAATCCACAAGGCCATAGCTATGGCACGGAGATGGAACTGTCAGCGCCTCGGCAAAACGTCAGCTTGTTTTATGACATCCCCCTGGACCCACCGCTAACCGACAAGCTCCGGTTTGTGGGTGGTTATCAGTACGAAGACCTGCCCGATACCGACACCCTGAGCAAGCTGATCACAGTGGGCCCGGAATGGCACAGCCAGTTGGACAACGGCTGGCAACGGGTGATTTCACTGAAGTGGCAACGGGAGGAGTACGAACTGGGTAACGACTCTGGCTTGAGCACTTTGCTGCTACCGGGTATCAGCTATGCCTATTTGCAGAGTGACAGTCAGATCGATCCAAGCCAGGGCTATCGTTTGCAGGTCGACCTGGCCGCAGGCAAAGAGGGCCTGGGGTCCGACTCCGACGTGGTGCACTCCAATGCCTTGGCCAAAGGCCTCTATACCGTAGCCAAGAAACACCGGTTCCTTGCGCGCGCACAGGTGGGTGGCACTGAGTCGAATGGGTTCAGTAATGTACCGCCGTCGCTGCGTTTTTTTGCTGGCGGTGACCAAAGCGTGCGCGGCTACGATTACGACAGTCTGTCGCCTGAGAACTCAGATGGCGACAAGATTGGTGGCCGCTATCTGGTAGCGGGCTCGGTTGAATATCAATACAGCGTCGCTGATAAATGGCGCGTGGCGACCTTCTTCGATCAAGGTAACTCATTCAACGACCTGGAGTTTCCTTCGCTTAAAAAATCATTTGGTTTCGGTGTGCGCTGGATTTCGCCTTTGGGCCCATTGCGTCTGGATCTCGCCAAGCCAATTAACCCGGGCAAGGATGACGACGACGGCATCCATATTCACTTCTCTATGGGGCCGGAGCTTTGAACCGTCTGCTAAAGCGCAGCCTGCTGGCTGTATTGGCGTTAATCCTGGTCCTGCTTATCGCACTTGCCGGCCTGCTTGGGACGCAATCGGGAAGTCGCTGGCTGCTTGGTCGTGTGCCCGGACTGCAAGTGGAGAACTACAGCGGCCGGTTAGCGGGGCGTTGGCAGGCTGATGCTCTGCGCTGGCAGCAAGACTCGACGATTGTTGACATTAAAAACCCACAGTTTGAATGGTCGCCGGGTTGTCTGTTGCGCATGACCTTGTGCATTGATCAGCTCAAAGCGCAAGCCATCACCCTACAATTGCCCGCCAGCACCGACGAGCCAAGTAGCGGGCCTATTACCTTGCCTGAGTTGAATCTGCCACTTGCCGTTGAGTTGGGTGAAATCGAGATTGGCAGCCTGCAGCTCAATGGAGTAGAGCAGCTGCAGGGTCTGCAGCTGGCAGCGCATTGGACTGCAGAAGGCTTGAAGATCGATAAGTTGGCTGTTCAGCGTGAGGATCTAAACGTTGCCCTAACCGGCTTGCTCAAGCCAACCGGCGACTGGCCACTTACGGTTGCCGGCGATATTAACCTGCCGTCACCGGACGGTGGCCCATGGAAACTGGCGCTAACTATCAACGGCGATCTGCAAAATACCCTGAATATTGACGCACAAAGCAGTGGCTATTTGCCGGGCCATTTAACGGGCGAATTGCAGGCCCTGGCTGAAAATCTACCGGCGAAAGTGCAGCTCACTGCCGACGGTTTCAAAGGCAGCGAGGCATTGCCCGAAACCCTGCGCTTGAATCAGGTTTTACTCACCGCCGAGGGCGACCTAAAACAGGGGTATACCCTCAATGGCAACGCGCAGTTGCCAGGTGAGGGGGGCGACATCACCCTGCTGTTAAAGGGGTTGGTAACAGGAGAGGGGGCGGATATTTCGCAGCTGCAACTCAGTGCAGATGAGCAGCGCAAGCTCGACCTCAATGCCAAGATGAGCTGGACTGACGGCTTTAGCGTTGATGCCAGTTACGACTGGCACGACTTCCCTTGGTTAATGCTCTATCCGTTGGAAAGCCCGCCGCCGGTGAGTGTCAAAACCCTGAAGGGCGACATCAGCTTTGCTAACGGCAATTACCTTGGGAATATCGATGCCAGCCTGTCAGGGCCCGCCGGAGCCTTTACTGTTAAAACGCCCGTAAGTGGCGACCTGACCCAGGTACACCTCCCCGACTTACAGGTCGTGGCCGGGCAGGGTAAGGCACAGGGTCGGGTTCAGGTTGGCTTTGCCGATGGCATTAGTTGGGACACGCAGCTGCAACTCACCGACCTCGATCCAGCCTATTGGGTGGCGGAAATGCCGGGCACCTTGGCAGGCCCGCTCGCCAGCAAAGGCCAGTTGAAGAATGAAATACTCAGCCTTAATGCTGCGCTGGATATCAACGGCAAGCTGCGGGGGCAGACCGCACAACTTAAAGTGGATGCTGCCGGTGCTGGGCAGTCATGGACCCTAAGTGCCCTGAATATCAAACTTGGCGAAAACAGCATCAGTGGTGACGGCACACTGGATAAAACATTGGCAGGGCAATTACGCTTGAACTTGCCACGCCTTGGCCAGCTTTGGCCAGAGCTGCAGGGGCGGGTGACGGGTCGAGTCGACTTAACCGGCAGTCTCAATGCGCCGCAGGGCAAGCTGACGCTCAAGGGTCAGCAAATCGCCTATATCGACCAGCGGATCAACAGCCTTGATCTGAATGCGGACCTGAACAGTGCTCAACAGGCCGATATCAAGTTAATGGCCGAGGGAATTGCCCTTGGCGATACTCAACTCGGACGCCTGGATGCTGCGGCGCAAGGTAATCGGCAACGGCAAAGCCTGAAGCTTGACCTCAAAGGTCCGTTGCTTGAAACATCAACGGCCCTGCAGGGTGTGCTTAACGATAAAGGTACGTGGCGCGGTACGCTCGACCAAGGCCAAATTAAAAGTGGCGGGCAAGACTGGCGCTTGCAACAGCCTGCAACCCTGGAGCGGCTGGCGAGCGGACAGATCACCTTGGGCAAACATTGCTGGCGTTCAGGCAGCGCATCGTTATGTGGTGAAGACCAGCGTTTGCTGCCTGATCCGCGAATTCGTTATCAACTTAAGGGCTTTCCGCTCGAGAGTTTGGCCAAATGGTTCCCGAAAGACTTCGCCTGGCAAGGCAAACTGGATGCGGCGATCAAGCTCGATATCCCCAGCGCCGGCCCGAGCGGGCAGATCACCGTCGATGCTGGGCGCGGTTCATGGCGGGTGCGCAACGCTGGTGAGTGGAATGATTTCAATTATGACAACCTGCGCTTGGTCAGCGACCTTAAGCCGACGCAGATCGTCAGCACTTTGCAGTTAAGTGGGCCGAAACTCGGCCAGATCAACGTTCAGGCCAAGCTTGACCCGCGACCCGGCAAGCGACCGATCTCCGGCACCTACAATTTGCAGGGTGTCGATATTTCCATCGCCCGGCCTTTTGTGCGCATGGTGGATACCCTAACCGGACGCCTCAGCGGTAACGGCACCTTGTCAGGCACATTGCTAGCGCCACTGGTGAATGGTCGGGTGCAACTGGCAGACACCGAGATTTCGGGCGGACAGTTACCGACCAACTTTGAACGTTTGCAAGTGCTGGCGTTAATCAATGGGCAGAATCTGCAGTTGACTGGCGACTGGCGCAGCGGCGAGAAGGGCACAGGCCAACTAAAGGGCAATCTGGCTTGGGGCGACGGCCTTGCCGGCCAATTGAATATCAGCGCCAAGCAGATGTCAGTCAATGTGGAGCCTTACGCCGCACTGGAAGTCGAGCCGGATATAACGATCGTCGTCGCCAATGAACAAATGTCCGTGCGCGGCAAGGTGCTGGTGCCTCGCGGCAGCATTGAGGTGCGTGAGCTACCACCATCCACGGTACAGGTGTCCAGCGATGCGCGAATCGTCGGCAGTCAGGCGCCTGACGACAAGCCAGTGGCAATTGCGATGGATGTCGATGTGATTGTCGGCGACGACCTGCTCAAGTTCAGCGGCTTTGGGCTTAAGGCAGAAATTGCCGGCAACGTGCATATAGGCAATGACCTTGATACCCGAGGCGTGCTCAACCTCAATAATGGCAAATTCGCCGCCTATGGCCAGAAACTCACGATCCGCAGGGCGCGCTTGCTATTCGCTGGCCCAATTGATCAGCCGTATCTAGACGTTGAAGCCATACGCACGGTAGGCGATGTTGTGGCTGGACTGCGCTTGACTGGCAACGCGGCCGAGCCAAAAAGTGAGGTGTTCTCCGAACCCGCCATGAGCCAGAACCAAGCCTTGAGCTATCTGATATTGGGCCGGCCAATCGGCGACAGCGGTGACAGCAACTTGATCGGTCAGGCCGTGGTTGCCCTGAGCCTCAAGGGCGGAACCCCATTTGCTGGCAACGTTGCGCAAACCCTGGGTATCAAGGATTTCCAGCTCGACAGCGAAGGCAGCGGTGACAGCACCAGCGTGGTTGCCAGTGGCAAGCTGTCTGAACGCCTCAGTTTACGTTACGGCGTCGGGGTGTTTGAACCGGTCAATACCGTGGCTTTACGCTATGAATTGACCAAGCGCTTGTACCTTGAAGCCGCCAGCGGTTTAGCCAGTTCGCTGGATATTTTCTTCAAACGTGATTTCTGATCGTCATACTTGTAAAAAACTCTTCAAAATCAACGCTCCATTCTGAAAAGAGGCGTGGTAGCATCCAAAGCCATCAAAGTGCTGTAGCACTTTGACACAACTAGGTTGCTGCAACGTTTGTCGGCTTTACGTGACCCGTAGCGCTGACGTGTTGTCAGCATAGACAGTGGCGCTTATCGGCGGCATGTCCTGACTATCGGCCCCGGTAACAGCTGGCGCTGAACAACAAGAAAAAGGAGCTAGCGATGGAGTTCATCAACAATCTGGTCAACCAGGTTAACGGCCTCGTCTGGGGGCCGCCGATGTTGGTGTTGATCCTCGGCACAGGTCTTTTCCTGATGCTGCGGTTGAAGTTTATGCCGCTGACGCACATCGCCACAGGCTTCCGCCTGATGTGGCAAGGCCGCGCCAAAGGTGACAACGAAAGCGGTGAGATCACCCCGTTTCAAGCATTAATGACCACCCTTGCCGCCACAGTCGGTACCGGTAACATTGCCGGTGTTGCAACGGCGATTTTCCTTGGCGGCCCAGGTGCGCTGTTCTGGATGTGGTGTACGGCGCTGGTGGGTATGGCGACCAAGTACTGCGAAGTTGTATTGGCTGTTCACTACCGTGAAAAAGATCCGCGTGGCGAGCACGTCGGTGGGCCAATGTATGCAATCAAGAACGGCCTCGGCAAAAAGTGGGCGTGGATGGGCGCTGCGTTTGCCATCTTTGGTGGCTTTGCTGGTTTTGGTATCGGCAACATGGTTCAGGTCAACAGTATGGCCAGTGCCATGCAAGAGACCTTCAATGTACCGCCGCTGGTCACCGGCATCGTCAGCATGGTGCTGGTCGGCTTGGTGATTTTGGGTGGCATCCGCCGTATTGGTAAGGTTGCCGCTTCTTTAGTGCCATTTATGTGCGTGGCCTACATCATCGCGGCAATCGTGGTGTTGGTGGTTAATGCTTCGGCCATTCCGGCTGCATTCGACTTGATCATTACTCACGCCTTCACCCCAATTGCTGCGACCGGTGGTTTTGCAGGCGCTGCGGTAATGGCGGCGATTCGCTTCGGTGTGGCGCGTGGTATTTTCTCCAACGAAGCAGGCCTTGGTACTGCAGGTATTGCTCAGGCCGCTGGCACCACTGACAGCCCGATTCGTTCAGGCATGATCGGCATGCTCGGGACCTTCATTGATACGCTGGTTATTTGCACCCTGACGGGTCTGGCAATCATCTGCTCGGGCGTTTGGAGCAGCGGCGCCAGTGGCGCAGCATTGTCGGCAGCCGCATTTGAGTCTGCTATGCCAGGCTTCGGCGGCGCAATCCTGACCATCGCGTTGGTGATCTTTGCATTCACCACGATCTTGGGCTGGAGCTACTACGGCGAGCGTTGCTGGGAATACTTGATGGGGACCAAAACCATCCTGCCATTTCGTTTGATCTGGGTGTTGGCTGTCCCGTTCGGCGCAATCGCCCAACTGGATTTTGCTTGGCTGGTCGCGGACACCCTCAACGGCTTGATGGCACTGCCTAACCTGGTGGCCCTGTTGCTGCTTAGCCCGGTTGTGGTGAAGCTGACTAAAGAGCACTTCAACAAACAGGCTTGACGGAATTTCAACTGCTAATCCCATAATATTTATGGGGCCAGCAGTTGAGTGAAATAGCCCCGTAAATCGGGGCTATTTTGTGTCTGGCATGTTTTACTGGTGGACAACCATTCGACCATCCAAAACCGAGAGGATCATTGCAATGACTCAAGTAAACTTGCGCGGTAACCCGGTAGATGTAGCAGGTAAATTACCAGAGGTGGGCCAACAGGCTCCAGCCTTCACGTTGGTCGGTGCCGGTTTGGCTGACGTAAGCCTGAGCAGCCTGGCAGGCAAGCGTAAAGTGCTGAACATTTTTCCAAGCGTTGATACGCCGACCTGCGCCATGTCGGTACGCAAATTCAACACCGAGGCCAGCGGCCTGGCCAATACAGTAGTGGCCTGTATCTCGGCGGACCTGCCGTTTGCTCAGGCGCGTTTCTGCGGCGCAGAAGGCCTGGAAAACGTCGTCAACCTGTCGACCATGCGCGGTGCAGAATTCCTTAAAGACTATGGCGTTGCGCTGACTTCTGGCCCATTGGCCGGTGTTGCCGCCCGTGCTGTCGTGGTTCTAGATGAAAACGACAAGGTTCTGCACAGCGAACTGGTTGCTGAAATTGGTACCGAACCCAACTACGACGCAGCAATTGCTGTGCTCAAGTAAGGCCGCCAGGTAGCTAAACAGCACGCCTATAAAAGCCCGCATTCCATTGGATTGCGGGCTTTTTGTCGAGCGCTCGCTTACAGGGTCAACATGGCCATTGACTCGGCGCTATAGCGATCACCGGCAGCCGCTTGCGCGGGGAATATAGCGTTCAGATCTGCAAGCTCTGCCGGGCTGAGGTTGACCTCCAAGGCCGCAATATTTTCTTCCAGATAACGGCGGCGTTTGGTTCCAGGGATCGGCACTATATCGTCACCCTGCGCCAACACCCACGCCAAGGCCAGTTGCGAAGCCTTGACCCCTTTATCACGGGCTAGCTGCTCGACCTGAGCAACCAGCTGCAGGTTCTTAGCGAAATTGTCACCCTGAAAGCGCGGGCTAAAACGCCGGTAATCATCTTCGGCGAAATCATCAGGGCTTTTCAGTGCGCCAGTCAGAAACCCCCGACCCAGCGGACTGTAAGGCACAAACGCGATGCCAAGTTCGCGGCAGGTGGCGAGTACCTGATTCTGCTCAGGGTCGCGCGTCCACAATGAGTATTCACTTTGAACGGCACTGATCGGGTGAACCTTGTTGGCCCGCTGCAAAGTTTGTGGGGCCACTTCACTCAGGCCCAAATAGCGAACTTTACCTTCCCTCACGAGTTCAGCCATTGCGCCGACGGTATCCTCAATCGGCACATTCGGGTCAATTCTGTGCTGGTAATACAGGTCGATATAGTCAGTCTGTAAACGCTTGAGGCTGCCTTCAACCGATGCGCGCACATAATCTGGATGGCCGCTGACACCCCGAACATGTGGGTTGCTTGGGTCACGCAGCAAGCCGAACTTAGTGGCAATAAAGGCCTGTTGGCGTTTGCCTGCCAATGCCTGACCGAGCAACACCTCGTTGCTGTGGGGGCCATAGGCATCTGCCGTATCGAACAGGTTCAACCCTAGTTCCAATGCGCGGTGCAGGGTGGCGACTGATTCTTGGTCGTCCTGATTGGTGACATAGAAATCGCTCATGCCCATGCAACCTAAACCGATCGCTGAAACCTGTGGGCCGTTATGACCGAGTTGGCGAGTTTTCATCGGTTAAACCTCTGGCTAAAAAATGTGAGACCAGTTTGGCTGTTATCGGTTGGTAGATAAACCGGCTAAACTACTATGCACTATTTCGATTTTATAAATAATGAGACGGCAGGCATGGATCGGATATTGGCAATGCAGGTCTTCGGCCGGATTGTAGAACTGGGTGCATTTGGCAAGGCCGCCGATAGTCTTGGATTGCAGCGCGCATCCGTGACGCAGTTGATCAAACAGCTGGAGAGTCATCTGGGCGTGCAATTGCTTCAGCGCACCACCCGTCAGGTGCGCGCGACGCTGGATGGGCAGGCGTATTACCAGCGCTGTGTGCATTTACTGGCTGACATTGAAGACGCTGAGTCGTTCTTCTCGCAAACGCGCAACAATCCACAAGGGCGACTGCATGTTGACCTGCCAGCCTCCCTTGGGCACCGAGTTATTATTCCAGCTCTGGCTCAGTTCTGTGCTCGATACCCCAAGATTGAGTTAATTGTTGGCTCAAGTGACAGGCCGGTTGATTTGGTCCGCGAAGGCGTAGATTGCGTGGTTAGGGCAGGGCACATTCATGATTTAAGCTTGGTCGCCAGGCCCCTCACGCAATTGCCGCAGATCACCTGCGCAAGCGCTGAATACGTTAAACGCTTTGGCATGCCGATGAGCCTTGACGAGTTGCCTGCTCACCGTGCGGTGAATTTTGCTTCAGCGCTGAATGGTCGGGTGTTTCCTTTCGAGTTTCAGGTAGACGGCAAGATGATTGAGGTCGCACAGCCGGGCATAATTACCGTGACCAATGCAGAAGGCTACGTGGCTGCCTGTGAAGCCGGCCTAGGGATTATTCAGGCGCCGCACTACCACCTTCAAGAACAGCTCGAAAATGGCAGTCTGATCGAGATTCTAAGCCTGCACCGCCCGCCAACCATGCCGCTTACTGCGCTATATCCGCAGCACCGGCAGTTATCACGACGGGTGCGAGTGTTTGTCGACTGGCTGGTTGAATTGTTCGCCGACGATCAATGGCTACAGACGCTGAATAAATAAGCGGTGGCGGTTCCTGTGCTTCAAGTCAGGCCGTACAGATGTTCAAGCCGCTAACTTATCTGTACAGACCCAGGCTGGCGATGGCATTTGCGCTGCTATGTGCGCCTTTTTGGCTACTTGCCTGGGTACTTGCTCAAGTCTGACCCGCAGCGGATCAAGCAATAATGTCGCCGTTCAATAAGCATTCTTGAGGCTTCAAATCAGGCTGATTTGAAGCACATTGGCACAAACTGCAACAGACCATAAGTAAATAGCGGGTAAAGAGCCTTTGCTTAGGCCTTAAGAGTGCTTATCGTTCAGCTTCCCCAAGGAAGTGATCTGAGATATGCCTGATTCAAACAACACCTTAATCCCCGCAAAAGCCTCGCGCCAATGGCTGATTGGCTTGGTTTTATTGGCTGTACTGGCTGCATTGGTATGGGGTTTTTGGCCCGCAGCACCGAAGAAAGTAAGCAACCAACGGTTCGGCGATATGGGGCCAGTTCCGGTGCGGGTGGCTGAAGTCACTGCCGCCGACTTCCCAATAGAATTAAAAGCCCTTGGCACCGTAACTGCCTACAACACGGTGAATGTACGGGGGCGGGTCGATGGTGAGTTGATGAAACTGCTGTTTACCGATGGGCAGCAGGTAAAGGCAGGGGATTTGTTGGCCGTGATAGACCCACGCCCCTATCAGGTGGCATTGCAGCAAGCGCAAGGCGCGGTGCTGGAAAATCAGGCGCAGTTAAAAAACGCTGAAATCGATTTGGCGCGCTACAAAGGCCTTTACGCCGAAGATTCGATTGCCAAGCAGACCTTGGACACCCAATCGGCTTTGGTTAATCAATATCAGGGCACGGTTAAATCCAATCAAGCCTCTGTGGCTGAAGCCAAGCTCAACCTTGAATTCACCCAAGTGCGCGCGCCGATCAGTGGCCGTTTGGGGTTGCGTCAGGTTGATATTGGTAACTTGGTAACCTCAGGGGATGAGCTGCCGCTGGTGGTGATCACCGAAACCACACCTATTGCCGTGATGTTCACCTTGCCAGAGGCTGAACTGCCTGCGGTATTGAAGCATTATCGCGCCGGCGAAACACTTGCCGTTGAGGCCTGGGACCGTAGCGAGAAAAACCGTTTGGCTGTTGGCCAGTTAGAGACGCTGGATAACCTGATCGATACTGCCACGGGCACCGTCAAGCTCAAGGCACGTTTCGACAATGCTGACGAAATGCTCTATCCCAATCAATTTGTCAATGTTCGCCTGCGCGTCGAAACCCGTAAAGGGGTTGATGTGATACCCGCCGCTGCACTGCAGTTCGGTTCCAAAGGGCCCTTCGTCTATATCGTCGACAATGAAGACAAGATCCGGATTCGCCAGGTCGAAGTTGGCCCAAGTAACGGCGAAACAACCTTGATCGAGAAGGGCGTCAAGGTCGGCGACCGCGTTGTGCTTGAAGGAACAGACCGCTTGCGTGACGGCAATAAAGTCGAGGTATTGGGGACAGGTTTTACACCTGAGCCTGAGGCGGCACCTGTTCCTGTCGCCGCAGAGGCCAATGGTCAGTCGAAGCCTAAAGCATGAATGTTTCTCGCCTGTTTATCCTGCGTCCGGTGGCAACCACGCTGATTATGGTGGCGATCTTTCTTAGCGGGATCATCGCTTACCGCTTGCTGCCGGTATCGGCATTGCCTGAGGTGGATTACCCGACTATCCGGGTCATGACGCTTTACCCGGGTGCCAGCCCTGATGTGATGACCAGCGCCGTTACTGCGCCGCTTGAGCGTCAGTTCGGGCAAATGGCGGGCTTGAAACAGATGTCATCGACCAGTTCCGGCGGCGCCTCGGTTATCACCTTGCGGTTTAACCTTGAAATTGAGTTGGATGTCGCCGAGCAAGAGGTGCAAGCCGCCATTAACGGAGCAACGAACCTGTTGCCCGGTGATCTGCCAGCTCCGCCGGTGTACAGCAAGGTAAACCCAGCAGATACGCCGGTAATGACCTTGGCAATCAGTTCGAAAACCTTGCGCCTGCCTGAAATTAACGATTTGGTGGATACCCGCCTGGCGCAGAAACTGGCGCAAACCAGCGGTGTTGGCTTGGTCTCTTTGGCCGGTGGCCAACGTCCGGCTGTGCGCATCCGGGTGAACCCTGATGCATTGGCGTCTTATGGTTTGAACTTGGCGGACATTCGCACGCTGATAACCGCCAGCAACGTCAACCAGCCCAAAGGTAACTTTGACGGCCCGACCCGGGTCTCGCAGTTGGATGCCAACGATCAACTGATATCAGTGGATCAATACCGTCAGTTGATTATCAACTACAGCGACGGCGCGACCTTGCGCCTTAAAGATGTCGCAACCATAGTCGATGGCGCCGAGAACCAGCGGCTGGCGGCCTGGGCCAACCTGAACAAAACCATTCTGGTCAATGTGCAGCGCCAGCCGGGCGCTAACGTGATTGATGTGGTCGATCGCATTCAAACCCTGCTGCCTAATTTGACCGAAGGTTTGCCTGCCAGCGTGGATGTTACGGTGCTGACCGATCGCACCCAAACCATTCGCGCTGCAGTGAGTGATGTACAACACGAGATGCTGATGGCCATCGCTCTCGTGGTCTTGGTGACATTTCTGTTTTTGCGCCGGTTATCGGCGACCATTATTCCCTCGATTGTGGTGCCGCTGTCGCTGATCGGCAGCTTCGGCATCATGTACCTCGCCGGGTTTACCATCAACAACCTGACCTTGATGGCGCTTACCATCGCCACCGGCTTTGTGGTCGATGATGCAATCGTCATGCTGGAGAATATCGCCCGCCATATTGAAGAGGGCGAAACCCCGTTCAATGCCGCACTCAAGGGGGCCAGGCAAATTGGCTTTACCTTGGTGTCGTTGACCATCTCGCTGATCGCGGTGTTGATCCCGCTGTTATTTATGGCGGATGTGGTGGGGCGCTTGTTTCGCGAATTTGCCATCACCCTGGCCGTGGCGATCCTGATCTCGCTGGTGATTTCCCTGACTTTGACGCCGATGATGTGCGCGCGCTTGCTTAAGCGCGAGCCTGAGCCCGAAGAGCAGTCGGGGTTTTATAAAGCCAGCGGCGAGTGGATTGATCGTCTGATTCACCATTATGGCATCTGGTTGCAATGGGTACTCAAGCGTCAGCCCCTGACCTTGTTTGTGGCAATAGCGACCATGGCGCTCACCGTGGTGTTGTACATGGCGGTGCCCAAGGGCTTTTTCCCGGTGCAGGACACCGGCGTAATTCAAGGCATCTCGGAAGCGCCGCAGTCGATTTCCTTTACGGCCATGAGTGAACGTCAGCAGCGGCTTGCCGAAGTGGTGTTGAAAGACCCGGCCGTGAGCAGCCTGTCGTCCTATATTGGGGTTGATGGCGATAACCCCACGCTGAACAGCGGGCGCATGCTGATCAACCTCAAGCCCCACAGCGAGCGGGATCTGACCGCCAGCGAAGTGATTGACCGCCTACGCCCTGAACTGGCCAAGCTCAGTGGTATTCAGCTGTATTTGCAGCCGGTGCAAGATTTGTCGATTGAAGACCGTGTCAGTCGCACCCAGTTTCAGTTCAGCATGGAATCCCCCGATCTGGCGTTACTGGAAGAGTGGGTGCCAAAGCTGGTGAGCAAGCTGCAACAACAACCCGAACTGAGCGACGTCACCAGTGACCTGCAAAACCGCGGCTTGCAGGTTTATCTGGATATAGACCGCGACATAGCCGGGCGTCTGGGGGTCAAGGTATCGGACATCGACGACGCACTGTATGACGCTTTTGGCCAGCGCCAGATCTCGACCATTTATACCCAGGCCAACCAGTACCGCGTTGTTCTGGAAAGTGAGAATGCGGGCAGTATTGGCCCGGCCGCCTTGCGTCAAATTCACGTTGCAACTGCGGATGGAGCGCAGGTGCCGCTGTCAGACTTGGCCCATATCGAGCAGCGCGCAGCAAGCTTGCTGATTAACCACATTGGGCAATTTCCAGCCGCGACCTTGTCGTTCAATCTGGCGCCCGGTATAGCGCTGGGTGATGCGGTCAAGGTGATCGAGCAGGCGCAGCAGGACATCGGTTTGCCGGCGGGTATTCAGACCGAGTTTCAGGGCGCGGCCCAAGCGTTTCGCGCATCGCTGTCGAGTACATTGCTGCTGATTCTGGCAGCCGTGGTGACCATGTACATTGTGCTCGGCGTGCTTTACGAGAGCTATATTCACCCGATCACCATCCTTTCGACATTGCCGTCGGCTGGGGTCGGCGCACTGCTGGCCTTGCTGCTGACCGGCAACGACCTGGGCCTGATCGCAATCATCGGCATCATCTTGTTGATTGGTATCGTTAAGAAGAACGCGATCATGATGATCGACTTCGCCCTCGACGCCGAACGCAACCAGGGCATGGAACCGCAAGCGGCTATCTATCAGGCTGCGTTATTGCGTTTCCGACCCATTCTGATGACGACCCTGGCTGCACTGTTTGGTGCCGTGCCACTGATGCTGGCGTCTGGCTCGGGTGCTGAGTTGCGTCAACCCTTGGGCCTAGTGATGGTCGGTGGGTTGCTGGTCAGCCAGGTGCTGACGCTGTTTACCACGCCAGTGATTTACCTCTACTTCGACCGCTTGGCGCGTCATGTGACCGGGCGCAGCGCTTCTGGGATTGTGGTTAAACCATGAACCTTTCCGCGCCATTTATTCGTCGTCCTGTGGCGACGCTGTTATTGAGTCTGGCCATTATATTGGTCGGCGCTGTCAGTTACGGCTTGCTCGCAGTTGCGCCGCTGCCAGATATGGATTTTCCGGTGATCACGGTGGATGCTTCATTGCCGGGTGCCAGCCCGCAGATCATGGCATCCAGCGTGGCAACGCCGCTGGAGCGTTCGCTGGGGACCATTGCCGGCATCAGCCAGATGAACAGCCGCAGCAGCCAGGGCAGCACGCGGATCATGATCCAGTTTGAACTGGACCGTGATATCAATGCCGCTGCCCGTGAAGTTCAGGCGGCAATCAATGCTTCCCGAGACCTGCTGCCGAGTGGCATGCGCAGCATGCCAACTTACCGCAAGATCAATCCATCGCAAGCGCCGATCATGGTGCTGGCGCTGTCATCCGATGTGCTCAGTAAAGGCCAGTTGTATGATGTAGCCTCATCGGTGATTGCACAAAAGTTGTCGCAAGTAACCGGTGTGGGCGAAGTGCAGATTGGTGGTAGTTCGTTGCCGGCTGTGCGTGTATCGCTGCAGCCGCGCATGCTTGATCATTACGGGATTGCCTTGGACGACGTGCGCCAGGCGATCAGTGATGCCAACGCCAAGCGGCCTAAGGGGGCGGTCGAAGATGCCAGCAATCATTGGCAGATTCAGGCCAGTGACCAGCTTGAAAAAGCCGCTGACTACAAGCCCATGATCATCCGTTACCAAGATGGCTCGGTGGTGCGCCTAAGTGATGTCGCCAAGGTGACTGATGGGGTTGAGGATCGCTACAACAGCGGTTTTTATAACGACCAAAGTTCGGTGTTGCTGGTTATCAACCGCCAAACTGGCGCCAATATCATCGAAACCATTGCCAGTATCCGCGAGCAATTACCGGCGCTGCGAGCGGTGATTCCCGCCAGTGTTGACCTGCAAATCGCGATGGATCGATCACCGGTGATTCGGGCCACTTTGCACGAAGCCGAACGCACCTTGCTGATCGCGGTCGCTTTGGTCATTTTAGTGGTCTACGGTTTTCTTGGCCGTTGGCGCGCATCGATGATTCCTGCTTTGGCCGTACCGGTGTCATTGGTGGGCACCTTTGCCGCCATGTATTTACTCGGGTTTTCGCTGAACAACCTGTCGCTGATGGCATTGATTCTGGCAACGGGGTTGGTCGTTGACGATGCCATTGTGGTGCTTGAGAACATTTCCCGGCATATCGAAAACGGCGAAACGCCCATGGCCGCCTCGTTCAAAGGGGCAAAAGAGGTCGGCTTTACTTTGCTGGCGATGAATCTGTCACTGGTGGCGGTTTTTGTCTCCATTCTGTTTATGGGCGGCTTGGTCGAGAGCTTGTTCCGCGAGTTCTCGATCACCTTGGCCGTTTCGATCATTATTTCCTTGTTGGTTTCGCTCACGCTTACGCCGATGCTCTGCGCGCGCTGGCTAAAAGCCGAAGATCACCAGCAGCCACCTGGGCGTCTGCAACAGTATTTGGAGCGTTTCGGCGCGGTGGTTTTAAATGGCTATCGGCGCAGTCTGGATTGGGCGTTGCGCCACTCGTTACTGATGTTGATGAGCTTGTTCGCAACCATCGCCTTGAACGTCGTGCTGTTTATCATTGTGCCGAAAACCTTTTTGCCGCAACAGGACACGGGCCAGCTAATCGGCTTTGTCCGCGGCGACGACGGGTTGTCGTTCCAAGTCATGCAACCGAAGATGGAAACCTACCGCCGGGCCATTCTCAAAGATCCAGCGGTGGATAGCGTGGCCGGTTTCGTCGGGGGTGCCGGTGGTATCAATAACGCCTTTATTATCGTGCGTCTGAAGGAAGTCTCCGAGCGCAAGATTTCCTCGCAAGAAGTGATCAATCGCCTGCGTAGAGATGTGCCCAAAGTGGCGGGCGGGCGGTTGTTTTTGATGCCTGACCAAGACCTGCAAATCGGTGGCCGGCAAGGGCGCAGTTCGGAAAATGAATACATGTTGTTGTCGGGTGATCTTGACCAACTGCGCCAGTGGCTACCGAAAGTCCGTGAGGCCCTGCGCGCGTTGCCTGAGTTGACTGATATTGACGCCAAAGAGAACGAAGGCGCGCAGCAGATCAGCCTGGTGGTTGACCGCGACATGGCCAAGCGTTTTGGGGTAGACATGGCAATGGTCACCAGTGTGCTGAATAACGCTTACAGTCAGCGGCAGGTATCAACCATCTATGACACGCTCAACCAATACAGCGTGGTTATGGAAGTGGATAAGAAATATGCCGAGCACCCTGAATCCTTGGATCAGATCAAGCTTATTACGGCTGACGGTAACCGGGTACCGCTGTCCACATTTGCCCATTGGGAGCGCAGCCTAGAGGAAGACCGGGTTAACCACCAAGGTCAGTTTGCCTCAGAGAATATCGGCTTCTCCCTGGCTGAAGGTGTCAGTCTTGATCAGGCAACAGCAGCCATCGACAAGGCGGTAGCCAAGGTTAATTTGCCCACTGAAGTGCAGGGCATGATGAGCGGCACGGGGGCGGCATTTCAGCAAACCCAGGACAACCAACCGCTGATGATCTTGCTGGCTTTGGGCGTGGTCTATATCGTCCTGGGCGTGCTTTACGAGAGTTACGTGCACCCCTTGACCATTCTTTCAACCTTGCCTTCAGCCGGGGTTGGCGCATTACTCGCGCTGGAATTATTAAATACCGAGTTCAGCCTGATTTCATTATTGGGGTTGTTCTTGCTGATCGGGGTGGTCAAGAAAAATGCGATCCTGATGATCGACTTGGCGCTGCAGTTTGAGCGTCAGCAAAACATGAGTCCATTCGAATCGATCCGCCACGCCTGCCTGCTGCGTTTTCGACCGATTATGATGACCACCCTTGCAGCGATTCTTGGAGCATTGCCCTTGGTGTTGAGCAGCGCTGAAGGCTCGGAAATGCGCAAGCCACTGGGGATTACCATTGTTGGTGGGCTTATCCTCAGCCAACTGCTGACCCTGTACACCACCCCAGTTATTTACCTTTATTTCGACCGCCTGCGCCACCGGGTCAACCGCTGGCGCGGCGTGCGTACCGATGCAGCCTTGGACACACCTTTATGATTACCGTCACCCATGCTAACGCTCGCAATACGCGCCTCTTAAGTCTTCTGGCAATCAGCCTGACCTTGAGTGCGTGCGCGATTGGTCCAGACTATGAGCGTCCTGAACTCAATACCCCCGCACAATTCAAGCAGGTGGCCGGCTGGAAATCCGCAGCGCCCAGCGATGCACTTGAGCGTGGCGCATGGTGGGAACTGTACGGAGACGCAGAACTGAATGCCTTGGTCGCGCGGTTAAACGTCTCCAACCAGAATCTGGCTGCAGCTGAAGCCCAGTATCGTCAAGCGCGGGCCCTCGTACGTGGCGCCCGTGCGGGCTTTTACCCAACGCTTTCAGGCAGCACGGGCGTGAGCCGGACCGGCCAGGGTGGCGGCAGCAATGTGGTCTCGACTTCGGATGTGATTAATTCTGGCAGTAGCAGCACATCAAGTATCACTAAAAACTACGACGCCACACTCAATGCGGCATGGGAATTGGACATTTGGGGCAAATTGCGCCGTTCACTGGAATCAAGCAAAGCCGGGTTTGAAGCCAGTGCGGGCGATCTGGCCGCTGCCAAGCTGAGCTATCAGTCGGAGATGGTGCAGAACTACCTGCAGTTGCGCGTGCTGGATGATCAAAAGCGCCTTCTGGATGCCACCACCGCCGCCTATGCGCGCTCGCTCAAGCTGACAGAAAACCAATACAAAGCCGGCATTGTGCCCAAGTCTGATGTCAGTCAGGCTTACACCCAGCTTAAAAGCACCGAAGCGCAAGCGATTGACCTCAATTGGCAGCGTGCACAGCTTGAACATGCGATTGCCGTGCTGGTGGGCGTATCGCCTGCTGAGTTGAGCATTGCTTCGCGTGAGGTGCTGCCTAATTTACCGCAAATCCCGGTGGCGTTACCTTCTCAACTCCTTGAGCGCAGGCCAGATGTGGCTGCAGCTGAACGCCGGGTTATTGCGGCTAACGCCGATATAGGGGTAGCCGAAGCAGCCTGGTATCCAGACTTATCGATTTCGGCATCGGGCGGTTATCGTGGCAGTAGTTTTCATGACTGGATTGACCTGCCAAACCGATTTTGGTCGATCGGCCCAAACCTGGCCATGACCCTGTTCGATGGCGGCGCGCGCAGTGCCGAGGTTGAGCGTACCGAAGCGGTCTACGACCAGACGGTAGCGCAGTATCGTCAGTCCGTGCTCGACAGCTTTCGCGAGGTTGAAGATTATCTGGTGCAGTTGAGGGTCATGGAGCAAGAGGCGCTCGTCCAGCAGCAAGCGGTGGATTCGGCGCGTGAGTCGCTGCGCTTGATCCAGAACCAGTACAAGGCTGGTACCGTTGACTTCAACAGCGTGGTCACCGTGCAGGCCACTGCATTGAGCAATGAGCGCACGGCGCTTACCCTGCTCGGCAGCCGGTTAACCGCGAGTGTGCAACTGATTGCTGCGCTGGGTGGTGGCTGGACAACCGCACAGCTGGTGCCGCCGGCCGATCAGTCCGATAAGCTTGATGACTAAGCAGATCGCCTAACCCGCGCGGGTTTTGTCGCGGGCTAGGCACAGGTGGTACTAATTCCGCGATTTGCGGTTTACGATCTGCGCCGCTTTCATCACATCTGCCCCAATCTGTTGTTCAAACTGGGCCCAAACCGGTTTCATCGCTTCGCGCCAGGCTTGGCGTTGCTGGTCATCGAGGGCGATGATCTGGCTACTGCCTGAGGCTTGAATACGGCTTCGGTCTGCTTGGTTCGCATCTTCCGCCTGGCGATTCACCGCATAGGTAACCTCATCAATAATCCCTTCAAGCACCACGCGTGTAGCGTGTGGAATGCTGTACCAGAATGTCGGATTGCTCACCAGCATATAGTCGAGCACCCCGTGGTTGGTTTCAGTTATATACGGCTGAACGGTATTGAGTTTTTTGCTGTAGATATTCGACCACGGATTTTCCGCGCCTTGTACCGTACCGGCTTGGAGGGCTTTGAACACCTCGGAAAATGGCAGCACCTCTGGGGTTGCGGCGAGTTGATTGAATTGTGCGCTGAGTACATCGGAAGGTTGGATGCGAAACTTCAGTCCAGCAGCATCAGCGGGCGTGTACAGGGCCTTGTTCGCCGACAACTGCTTCATGCCGTTATGCCAATAGGCCAGGCCCACAATGCCTTTGGCTTCCATGCTGCGCAGCAGTTGACGGCCTTTGGCGCGTTTTTGAAAGCGATTTACCGCTTCCAGGTCATCGAACAGGAAAGGCAAGTCAAAGATTTGCAATTGCTTGGTGTAGTCGCCGAATTTAGCCAGTGAGGGTGCCAGCATCTGCACCTTGCCATCTTTCAAGGCTTGCAGTTCATCGGCATCGCCATAGAGTGAAGAGTTGGCATACACCTCAACCGCAACTTTTCCTTCCAGGCGTTCTTCGACCAGCTTTTTAAACAGCAGTGCACCTTGTCCCTTGGGTGTGTCATCGGTCACCACGTGGGAAAACTTTATCACTATCGGGCCATTTTGCTGGGCGCTCATGGCCGGTGTCGAGGTGATCGCCATGGCACAGGCCGCCACGGCAAACAGTTGCTTAAACATGCAGGAATCCTTTTGTTTTTTTTATCAGTGTTGGCGCTTTGTGCGTCTGTACCTATCGCAATGCCTGTGCCAATTACGCGGATTGTGCCGAGGGTAATGTTTTCCTAAAAACCTAGGTGAACCAGTTCGCAGTGAGTGGCGATATATCGCCATCTATGGCGACCTTATCAGCGGAATATCGCCGGTTGGGACAGCGAACCCCCACTGTGTTTCCTGTTAAAACTGGTCATTAGATTGCCCAACTCCAGATGACTGGTCGCTCAGGGTGCTTAATTCAGAGCTATACAAAGGTAAGTCACAGTTTTTGCATAGTGTCATTTTGCCGTTATCTCAGCCTGTGCTGATGCAAGCCCCATAAGAGAGTGTTTTTATGTCTAAAGTTGCCATAGTCACAGGTGCCTCCCGAGGCATTGGTGCTGCCATTGCCAAACGCTTGGCCAAAGAAGGCATAAGCGTGGTGGTTAATTACGCGTCAAACCCTGCGGATGCTGAAAATGTTGTGCGCGAAATAATGGCTTCAGGCGGCAAAGCCTATGCCGTGCTGGCCGATATCGCGGATCCGGTTGCAGTCGAAGCGTTGTTCGATCAAACCGAAGTGGCGTTCGGAGGTATCGACATATTGGTCAACAATGCGGGGGTTATCCAGCCGGGCTTGGTGCCGCTCAAAGATACTGATGATGAGCTGTATCAGCGGATTTTCTCGATCAATACCCAAGGCACCTTCAACACCTTGCGCCTCGCGGCCATACGCCTGCGCGACGGCGGTCGCATTGTCAATTTTTCAACCAGCGTGATTGGCATGGCGTTGCCAGGTTATTCGGTTTATGCCGCATCCAAAGCGGCAGTTGAAGTGTTTACGCAGATTTTTTCCAAGGAGCTTCGTGGTCGGCGTATCAGTGTTAACGCGATTGCCCCTGGGCCAACAGCAACTGACTTATTCTTTAACGGCAAGTCCGAAGAGTTGATCGAAAAACTGACCCTGCAACCTCCACTTGAACGATTGGGCGCCCCTGAAGATATCGCCAGTGCTGTGGCCTTTCTGGTCAGCGAGGAGGGTGCTTGGGTCAACGGCCAGACCATAAGGGTTAACGGCGGCATCGTCTGAGGTTCTGCACCTTAGACTTTAGCCCTGAGTCGCCGGCTCACAAATTTCTTGATCAGGATGCTCAGCACTATCCCACTGCAAATCGCCAGCAGCGGCAGTGTGGTTGTCAGGTGCAGGGTCGGGAATACCAGCAGGATTTGTGAGTCGTTGCCGCCGAGCATCATGGACGCGCCACCGCCCATCAGGGTTCCGGCAAACAGGTAGCGGCCTGAGTCGCGCCAGTTGACTGCTCGATAGTCGAATGTGTTGCGGGCAATGGTGAAGCTGAACATGCCTAGCAGCAGCAAGCCGAATACCCCAAGCCGGGCAGCGCTAATGTGCCACTCACCAGGGATCCATACGGCCTTAGCCAAGTCGTAAAACAGTAGGCTAGGAGTCCAGAGCGGCTCGAAGGTATACAGCGCACTGGTCAGCAGACCGAGCAAAATACTGTAGCCAACAAAGTGCTTTTCCCGTTGAAAACGAATAAGCAAGAGCAGGCAGCCAATAACCAAGCCAATCGCCATAAGGTAGTTGAAGCTTGAGGGCGATGGCGCAAGCCGCAGCTTTTCAGTTACATCCATGTTCAAGTGATGCCAGAGCACAATCCCGACAACCCAGCCAATAATGGTAAAGGCTTTGCTGATATCACCGCGTGCCAGCTTGGTCAGTGTGCCGACGCTGCAGCCGTCATTGATCACTGAGCTGATGCCAAAGAGTAATCCACCCAGAATGATGTGATGGAAAGGAGCCATTGGCTGATAAAACGGTTGTGACACGCCAAGAGCGTGGTAAAGCGGCGTCAGCAACAGTCCAAACAGGCCGCATGACACCAGCGCTATGAACAGAGTGGGCCGTTTATACAGCGCCATGGTGATGGCTGCCACTAGACACAACCCCATGCGCTGCGAGACCCAACCGATCAGAAATGCCAATGTAAGGGTGATAAGCACCATAACCTCGTTGCCTTAACACAACTCCCGTTGCGCATTTTTGTCTCACCAGCGCCGCGATCAATTTCACACAGCCACTCGCCTGTCCGCGCCTCGGCGGATTAGCTCTAGAGTAGGGTGATGCCTGATTTGTTACGCATGCAGGTAAATAATGCTTCATACGCCAAGCTTGGCCACCGTGGGACAGGCAGCGCAAGGCTTGAGGTTGAGTCACGCTCGCGGGTTTTGCGGCGGGTAATAGTGATCAGAGCGCTAACCAAAAAGCCCCGCAACGGAGACCGGGCGGGGCTTGGGTTAGAGCAGCACGTACAACTCAGCTATTGGGTTGCCAGCCGCCGCCCAGGGTTTTGTAGATCGCGACGATCCCGCTGTACAACTGCACCTCAGCCAGGGCTTGGGTGTCTTCTGCGGCAAGTCGTTCACGCTCAGCATCGAGCAAGACTAAAAAATCGACCGTGCCCTCGCGATAGCGCACGGCTGCTTGTTCGGCTGCCGCACGGCTGGCTTCTGATTGGCGAATCAGCGCAAGCAGTCGTTGTTGGCGTTTGGCGTAGTCACTAAAGGCGTTTTCTGACTCTTCCAATGCTAACAACACTTGCTGCTCGTACTGCGCCAGGGCGCCTTCGGCATCGGCGTCGGCACCGCGAATCCGTGCTTTAACGCTGCCCAAGTCGAATGCTGCCCAGCTTATGCTTGGCGAAACGGCCCAAGCACGGGCTGCCGACGAACCAATCTGCGAACCACGTCCAGCAGTGAATCCGAGAAAACCACTGAGGCTGACGCGGGGAAACAAGTCAGCAGTGACCACGCCAATATTCGCTGTGGCCGCTGCCAGGTTTTGCTCGGCAGCGCGAATATCCGGACGTCGGCGCAGCAATTCCGCGGGGTCGCCAATGGGCAATGCTTTTGCAATCGCCGGGATCGGCTTGGGCGACAGATCTATGCTCATTTGATCCGCGCGCTGACCAAGCAAGGTCGCAATGCGATTGCGCGCCCGTACTTGCTCTGCCTGCAATTGTGGAACGCTGGCTTCAACGGCGGCCAGCCGTGCGTCGGCGCGCAATACATCCAACTCACTGCCGACACCGGCATCACGCAGTTGCTCAGTGATACCCCGTGACTCTTCCTGGTTATGCAGGTTTTCACGGGCGATCTGCTCACGCAACTGGGCGCCGCGCAAGCTGCCATAGGCATCAACCAGCTCAGCAATCAAACTGACTTGCAGCTGATAGTAATCAGCCTCAGCGACTTCTATTTGAGCATCGCTGGCTTCCAATTGCCGCTGGATTCGGCCAAACAGGTCAAGCTCCCAGACCATATCCAGGCCCAGATCATAGCGCTCGGTTTTAACCCGGTCGTCGGTGATATCTGGCTGCTGCGCCTTGCCGATTTCGCTACTGGCATGGCTGGTAATGGTCGGCAGTCGATCATTGGCAACGTCGTCACGGATAGCCCGGGCTGCACGTAAGCGAGAGAAGGCTACGCGCAGCTGACGGTTTTCCTGTAGGGACTGGTCGACCAACTGGTTCAGGGTTGGGTCGTCAAACTGTTGCCACCACAGGGCTTCAAAGTGCTCCTTGTCATACTTGCCAGCGTTTAACTGGGTCAGTTGTGCCGGGCTATTTTCAGGCTGTTTAAAGTCCGGGCCGACAGCGCAGGCTGATACTGCCAGGGCGAGCAGGGCAGGTGCGAATAATTTCAACTTCATACACTCGCCTCCTGCAACCGTTGCGCCCGCTTTGCTTGGCGCTTTTCAACAAACTTGCGAATCAGCACATAAAACACCGGCGTTAACAGCAGGCCGAAGAAGGTGACACCAAGCATGCCGCTGAACACCGCAACACCCATGGCATGGCGCATTTCGGCGCCTGCACCCGAGCTGAACACCAATGGCACTACACCCATGATGAAGGCAAAGCTGGTCATCAGAATGGGTCGCAACCGCAGGCGGCAGGCTTCGAGAACTGCACTCAACGGGTCCATGCCAGCTTCCTGCTGTTCCTTGGCGAACTCGACAATCAGAATTGCGTTTTTACAGGCCAGTCCGACCAGTACGATCAGGCCAATCTGCGTGAAGATGTTGTTATCGCCACCGGTCAGAATAACCCCGGCAATGGCTGATAAGAGCGTCATCGGTACGATCAGGATCACCGCCATCGGCATACTCCAGCTTTCGTACTGAGCCGCCAACACCAGAAACGCCAGCAACACGCAGAGCGGGAACACGAACATCGCGGTATTACCGGCCAGGATTTGCTGGAAGGTTAGCTCTGTCCACTCATAACTCATGCCATTGGGCAGCTGCTCATCAAGCAGGCGCTCCATTGCTGCCTGAGCTTGGCCTGAGCTGTAGCCAGGCGCCGCACCACCGTTGATTTCCGCGGTGATAAAGCCGTTGTAATGCATGACCCGATCAGGGCCGGAGCTGTCCTTGACCTTGATGAAGGTCGAAAGGGGCACCATTTCACCGCGGTTATTGCGCACTTTTAGCTGGCCAATCTGGTCGGCATCAACCCGGTACTTTTGATCGGCCTGCACATTAACCTGGTAGGTGCGGCCAAAGCGGTTGAAGTCGTTGGCATACAGTGAACCGAGGTACACCTGCATGGTGTCGAAGATATCGCTGATGGCAACGCCGTGGATCTTGGCTTTGTCACGGTCAATATCGGCATCGACTTGCGGTACGTTTACCTGATAGCTGGTGAACAAGCCGGCAAGCTCAGGCACATCACGGCTTTTGGTGATGACGTTCTGCACTTGTTTATACAGCTCGTCGTACCCTTGATTGCCACGGTCCTCAATTTGTACACGGAAGCCACCAATGGTGCCCAGGCCTTGAACAGGCGGCGGGGGAAAAATCGCGATGTACGCCTCTTGAATATCGGCAAATTTGGCATTCAGCGCCGCTGCAATGGCATCAGCTGACTGGCTGGGGTCGGTACGCTGATCAAATGACTTCAGCGTGGTAAATACAATGCCGCTGTTCGGGCTGTTGGTGAAGCCGTTGATGGAAAGGCCCGGGAAGGCAACGGTGTTGGCAACCCCTGGGTATTCGCCGGCTATCTCAGACATGCGTTTGATCACATCTTCCGTGCGATCGATGCTTGCCGCATCCGGTAATTGCGCAAAGGCAACCAGATACTGCTTGTCCTGCGGTGGTACGAAACCGGTCGGTGTGCTGGCGAAGCCAAAGTAGGTCAATGCAACTAACCCACCATAGACCAGCATGGCAATGCTGCTGCCACGCAGAACGCGCGCGACGGTACCGACGTACCCATGACTGGCGCGGTCGAACATCCGGTTGAAGGGCTTGAACAGCCAGCCACCGAACATCCGGTCGAGGACACGAGAAAAACCATCTTTGGGTGCGTCGTGACTTTTCAGCAACACCGCAGCGAGTGCCGGCGACAGGGTCAGGGAGTTGAATGCCGAGATCACCGTCGAGATCGCAATGGTCAAGGCAAACTGTTGATAAAACTCGCCGGTAAGACCGGAGATAAAGGCGGTCGGCACAAACACCGCACAGAGCACCAACGCTGTGGCAATGATCGGTCCGGTGACTTCTTTCATGGCCTGTTTGGTGGCCTCGACAGGGGTTTTACCCAGGCCAATATTGCGCTCGACGTTCTCCACCACCACGATCGCATCATCGACCACAATACCGATCGCCAAGACAAGACCGAACAGCGATAACGCGTTGAGGGAGAAGCCAAACAGGTGCATGACCGCAAATGTACCAATCAAGGACACCGGCACAGCTGCCAGCGGAATGATCGAGGCGCGCCATGTTTGCAAGAACAGAATCACCACCAATACCACCAGCACGAGCGCTTCGAGCAGGGTATGAACAACGGCCTCGATAGAGCCACGGACGAAGATGGTCGGGTCGTAAACGATCTCGTAATCAATACCTTCCGGGAAGCTCTTTTTCAGTTCGGCCATGCGGGCACGGACCGAATCCGAAATCGCGATAGCGTTCGAACCGGGGCGTTGGAACACTGGAATCGCAACCGCAGGCTTATTATTGAGCAGTGAGCGCAGCGCATAGTTGTTAGAGCCTAACTCGATGCGAGCAATGTCTCTGAGACGGGTGATTTCACCATTGTCGCCCGCGCGAATAATGATGTTTTCGAACTCTTCTTCAGTGACTAAACGGCCTTGGGTGTTGATCGACAACTGAAAGCTGTTATCGCCTGCGCTAGGTGGCGCGCCCAGTGAACCGGCGGCAACCTGACGGTTCTGTTCGCGGATGGCATTGACCACATCGGTGGCCGTCAGGTTGCGCGAAGCGACCTTATTCGGGTCAAGCCAAACCCGTAGCGAGTATTCGCCCAGGCCAAAAAGCTGCACATCGCCCACACCGTCGAGTCGGGCTAGCTCGTCTTTGACATTGAGCGTGGCGTAGTTCGACAGGTAGAGCATGTCGTAACGGTTATCGGGCGAGAGTAAGTGGACCACCATGGTCAAGTCCGGCGATGCCTTATCGACGGTCACACCCAAGCGCTGAACCTCGGTGGGCAAGGTCGGCATTGTCCGGGTAACGCGGTTTTGCACCTGCACCTGGGCGTTGTCCAGATCAGAGCCCAGGGCGAAGGTAACGGTTAAGGTCAGTGCGCCATCCGAGGTGGCCTGGGAAGACATATACAACATGCCTTCAACGCCAGTAATGGCCTGCTCCAGAGGCGAGGCAACTGTTTCCCCAATCACTTTGGGGTTGGCACCCGGGAAGCTGGTGCGGACCACAACAGTGGGTGGCACCACTTCAGGGTATTCACTGATGGGTAATTGAAAGAGCGAGATAGCACCGGCAATCAAGATCAGCAGCGAAAGTACCGCCGCGAAGATTGGTCGTTTGATAAAGAACTGAGAGAAATTCATAAACCTTTACCCGCGAGGTGAAGCGTTTGGCTGGACAGGGCTTTCGGCAATGCCAATTGTGCTGTCCACCGTTGAATCAACGGCATTGCGGATGCGCGCCAGGTTGGCAAGCGTTTGCTCATCGGCCATGGCGACATTTTGTGGGTCAACGGTTGAACCGGGCATTGCATGCTGCAAGCCGTTGACGACGATTTTGTCGCCCTTGTCCAGACCACTGCGGACAATGCGCAAGCCTTCGACTTTTGGACCCAGTTCGATGGCGCGGTAGCTCACGGTATTGTCATCGGCGAGCACCAGCACAAACTTCTTGCCCAGGTCCGTACCTACGGCTGCATCCTGAATCAGCTTGGCTGAATAGGTGTCGCTGCCGACCAGTTTGAGTCGAGCGTAGAGGCCTGGCGTGTATTCACCATTACTGTTGTCAAACACGGCGCGCCCACGGATGGTGCCGGTTTTGGGGTTGACCTGGTTGTCCAGAAAGTCGAGTTTGCCCAAGTGCGGGTTGCCCGTTTCATTGGATAAACCCATATAGACCGGACTGGCATCGCGAGTATTGGCCCCGGACTTTTTAGCCAGGCCTACATACTTCAGAAATGCCTGTTCATCGGCATCAAAGTAGGCATAGACCTTATCGGTTGAAACCACGGATGTCAGTAATGACTGACTGGCCGTAACCAGATTGCCAGCGGTGATTTCTGCACGGCTTACGCGCCCATCGATTGGCGAGGTGACACGGGTAAAGCTGAGATTAAGCCGCGCATTGTCCAGTTCAGCCTGAATCCCAGCAACATTTGCCTTAGCCTCCTCAGCGCTGCTTGCGCGGGCGTCTGCCAGTTCTGCGGATATGGCATTGCTTTTACGTAAACGCTCGCCACGCCGGGCTTCACTGCGGGTACGTGAGTAGGCTGAACGAGCTTGGTTGAGTTGTGCTTCGAGGCGCTTTACTTCTGCATTGAACGGGCGGGGATCGATTTGGAACAGCAGATCCCCTTTCTTGACCAAGCTGCCCTCATTGAAGGCCACCTTGTCGATAAACCCGGAGACCCGCGGCCGGATTTCAACTGACTCCGGCGCTTCCAGACGCCCGGTGAATTCGTCCCATTCGTTGATCGGTTGTTCAATTACTTCAGCGACACTGACCTTCGCTGCGTGTTGCTGTTGTGACGTTTCCTCAGTCTTGCCGCAAGCGCTGAGAACCACTGCCGCAAGTACTGCAAGTGGAAGGTGCCAGATCTTGGTGTTTGGCTGTTCCATGTTTTTTCCGCCCGTGGGTGTAATGAGTGGGCGGAGTGTGCGTCGCAACGACGCCGCTAACGAATCGAACGCTACGAAGTTAAGTATTACTGAAAATGATTATGTGGGACTTACTATTGTAATCGGGCAATAGTAGTGCGCGGCCCTGCATGGCTGCACGAATGGGGTGCAAATGAGTGGTTTGCGAGGTGAAATCTGAGCCGTATCTTGGCTGTTTAGAAGATGGCTATAAATCGGTGCTTGAGCAATGGCGCGTGGAAAGGGTAATGGCGAATTAAGCTGGATAATAATCAGCTAATCCTGTCGAGAACGATAATTTTCGGCGCATTTTAACCGCCTTATGTCAGAGGCTATCCGGATCGCCGACAAACATTTGAATCCGCGAGCGCAGCCAGCGTTCGGCGGGGTCGTTGTCTTGGGCGCCGCGCCAAGCCATGTGTAATTCAAAGGTTTGGGTGTCCAGCGGCAAGGGCTCGGTGCGCAGACCGCCCGCAGCGGTCAGCACGGCCGCCGCGTAATCGGGCACGCTGGCAACAATGTCGGTGCCGCTGAGTAGCGGCCCCAAGGCGTTGAATTGCGGCACGGCCAGTACAACTCTACGTTTGCGGCCGAGTTTCTCCAGCTCACTGTCGACGAAACCACTGAGGTCACCGGCAAATGACACCAGTGCATGGGGCCTGGCGCAGTAATCATCGAGTGACAACGCGCCGGGTACTGTGTCTGCACGCAGGAGCATGGCTTTACTGCGGCGCACCACTTTGCGTTTGGCATTGGCTGGCAGTTCTTCGGTGTAAGCCACCCCGACGGAGATTTCTCCCGACGACAACAGCCCCGGCATCAGCAAATAGTTGGTGCGACGTATCACCAGCACCACACCCGGCGCTTCGGCACGTAGACGTTTAATCAGCGGTGGCAGCAGGCCAAACTCAACATCATCCGACAAGCCAATACGGAACACAGCACTGCTGGTGGCCGGGTCAAAATCGGCTGCGCGACTGACCGCAGTGGAGATGGAGTCGAGTGCTGGCGACAATAAACCAAAGATTTCCTGGGCGCGCGCAGTGGGCTCCATGCTACGGCCGGTGCGCACAAACAATGGGTCATCGAACAGGCCGCGCAAGCGTGACAGGGCTGCACTGATAGCGGGCTGGCCGAGAAACAGCTTCTCAGCGGCCCGCGTTACGCTGCGCTCGTGCATCAGCGTTTCAAAGACGATCAGAAGGTTAAGGTCTACGCGGCGAAGATCATTGCGGTTCATCTGTCGTCCATATCTGGTATATAGGCGCAGCTTTCTGCGCGCATCAGGCTAATGCGGATGATGCTGCCTTAGCAACACGCTAGTGTCGGTTAGCTGATCCTAGTGCACACTGTTAATATTGTAACCACCAATCATCATCGACAGACATGGTGAATATTAGTACGAGCGTGTGGTATTGCTTACAAAGGCCCGATAAAGTCTAAGGCTAAAGGGTCAACCGAAGAGGTTTATGATGTCCCGCATTATCCGTTTTCATCAGTTTGGCGAGGCCGATGTCCTCAAAATCGAAGAGCGCTCGCGCCCTGCGCCTGCCGCTGGCGAAGTGTTGATAGGCGTAGAATCTATCGGTGTCAGCTGGCAAGACGTGCTCTGGCGCCAGAATTTGGCAACCACACAGGCTCAACTCCCGGCTGGACTTGGTTATGAAGTCGCTGGCGTAGTGTTAGCGGTGGGCGAGGGTGTTGATGACTTGGCTGTTGGCGATAAGGTCGCCAGCTTTCCTGCACACAGCCCTAACGATTACCCGGCTTATGCTGAAGAGGTCATCCTGCCGCGCACCTCAGTGTCGCGCTACTCAGACGTTTTAACGCCTGAACAAGCGTGCGTACACTTTTTACCGTCCATGGTGGGTTGGTTTGGCATGGTCGAGTTGGCGAAGATCAAAGCCGGCGAAACAGTACTGGTCACCGCGGCCAGCCGCTGCTGGGGGCCTTATGTGGTACAGATGGCTAAAGCCTTGGGTGCCCACGTTATTGCGGCCACAGAGAGCGCTGACGACACCGAGTTTCTTCGCGAACTCGGCGCAGACTATGTGATTCTGACGGAAGAGCAGGATTTGGTCAGCCGTGTGAAGAAACTCACCGATGACCGCGGCGTTGATATCGTCATGGACACCTTGGGTGGCCCGCAAATGTGCTTGCTGGGTGATGCGCTGGCTCCCCGTGGTCGTCTGGTCTTGTACGGGCTTCAAGGGGGTAATGACACGCCATTCCCAGCCTGCGCGGCTTTCCAGAAGAATATTCAGTTCTTTGTCCATTGCATCGGTAACTTTACCGGCAAACAGGAGTTGGGTATCCCGCAGGATAAAGAAGCGGTCGCCAGAGCAGTGCAGGGTATCAATCAACTGACCGGCGATGGTTTGCTCAAGCCCTTGATTGACAAAACCTTCACCTTTGACAAAGTGGCTCAGGCGCACCTGTACATGGGCCAATGCCCAAGCCGTGGTCGTGTGGTGATCAACGTTTAAGGTGAGCTGTATCGAGCCGTTACTGGAAAAGCCCTGATATATTCAGGGCTTTTTTGTCTGCTGTTTTTAAAGGCGCATTGTTCTTAGGCCACATGGCCGTGTCATCAGTCGAATAGTTGCCTGAGGCTGATCATCACGGCCACCATCAATACAGCAAGACCCGCTGCGCAAGTCCACTGCGAGTCGACGCTCTCGGCAAGCCAGCCGCCTCTGGCAGGGTACTTGCCGAGCGAAATCAGTTTTACCAGCGGCCAGCCGATGGGGTAGCAAATGCCGCGAAACAGCAGCTCGGCAAAGGCATAGGTAAGTAACTCAAGCATAGGTCGATTCCCTTCAGCTTCAGACCTATTCTAGTGTGGCTCGCTATTCGGTTCAGGCATCAGTGTTGCGATCAAGGCTTTAACGCTGCCTGGCAATGCCTCCAGATCCCGCACCAGAATACTCCGTTCACGCACACTCCAGGGCTCATCGAGTTCGATGGTGGTGAGCTGCATGGTACGGCTATGTCGCTGCGCCGCTGACTCGGGAATGATGCCGATCCCTACACCAGCCTCAACCATGCGGCAGATCGCTTCAAAGCTCGACACCTGAATGCGCAGCGATAGTTTTTTTCCGAGTTTCTCGACGTGCTCGCGCAAAAAGCTCAACAGGGTGCTGCCTTCATGCAAACCAATGTGTTGATACTCAAGGGTATCGCGCAGGGTGACCTGAGGCTTATCGCTTAGCGGGTGATTTTTCGGCACGGCCAGCAACAAACGGTCGGTACTGAAATGCAGCACTTGCAGGCCACTGACCTCTACCGGCCCGGCGATAATTCCCAGGTCGGTGCTGCCGTCGAGCACACCACGGACGATGTCACGGCTCAGGCGCTCTTGCAGGTCAACACTGACGCCGGGGCGCTCAGCCAGAAACCCGGCAAGAATTTCTGGCAGAAATTCAGTGACCGCCGTGGTATTGGCAAATATACGGATGTGCCCAGCTGAGTCGGTGCCGTAGTCGGTGAATTCACTTTTAAGGTAATCAACCTGACGCATGATCAATCTGGCGTGGTGTAGCAGTCGTTCGCCCGCAGGCGTCAACTCAACGCCGCGGCTGTCACGGTAGAGCAGGCGTGACTCGAGCTGGGCTTCCAGCGCCTTGATTCGGGCGCTAGCGGCAGCGGGGGAAAGGAAAGCGCGGCGCGCACCCTGGGTCAAACTGGGTGATTCAGCAATATGGATAAACAGGCGCAGGTCGGGTAAATCAAAGTGCATGGCCGTCTCGACGTTCGCAATTTGGCGTGTGTTGCGTTCAGCATAACCGAACGCCGAGTTATGTAAATGCAAATTCACAGAACGCCAGCTCAGTCGCATTCTAGGTGCCACTCAAGAGCACTGCTGGAAATACTCCATGACTGACGTCGCTTTATCTGCCTGGATTGGCCGTTCCGAAGAAGTCCACGATCAACTGAGTCGCAATCTGGTGATGCGCATTGCCGCAACGCTGGGCGAAGAAACCCCCGCCCATGGCGAAGCGTTGCCGCCATTATGGCATTGGGCTTTTTTTCAGAATCCAGTGGCTGAAAGTGGGCTGGGTGACGATGGGCATCCAGCGCGCGGCGGCTTTCTACCGCCAGCGGACAACCGCAACCGCATGTGGGCTGGCGGCAAAATCGAATTTATACAAGCCTTGCGCGTAGGCGGTGATGCCACTCGGGTGTCGACCATTACCCATATCGAAGAAAAGCACGGCAGCACCGGCGCGCTATTGTTTGTGACGGTGCAGCACCAGTACTTTCAAGATGGTGAGTTGGCCATCCGTGAAGACCAAAATATCGTTTACCGCGAGCCAAGTCCGCCGAAAACCGACAGCGGTCAAGCGCTGGAGACGGGTGATTGGGAGGAATCGATAACGCCGACCCCGACACTTTTGTTCCGTTACTCGGCAGTCACCTTCAATGGCCACCGCATTCATTATGACTGGCCCTATGTGACCGATACCGAGGGCTACTCAGGGCTTGTGGTACATGGCCCGCTGATCGCTACCCTGAGCCTACGTGCATTTTGCAGAGCCAATCCCCAGGCGCGTCTACGCCAGTTTTCCTACCGTGGTTTGCGGCCTTTGGTTGCGCCGCAGCCCTTTACGGTGGGCGGCAAAATTGAATCCAGCGCAACGGCCCAACTATGGGCGGGAAACGCAGCCGGTATGGCACAGCGCAGCGAAGTGAAATTTGACTGATACGGCCAACTGTCTGGCATTTTTTTGAAACACGCGAGCGAGAAGCGAATTATGAACCCGAACAATAATCCAGAATTTAATGCTATCCGCGAAGGCGTGCGTGCGCTTTGCGCAGAGTTTGATGCCGCCTACTGGCGCAAAATTGATGAAGACAAAGGCTTTCCCGAAGCCTTTGTCAAAGCCCTGACTGACGCCGGCTGGCTGTCGGCGATGATCCCTGAAGAGTACGGCGGATCAGGCCTGGGGCTGGCTGAAGCGTCGATCATTCTGGAGGAAGTAAATCGCTGTGGCGGCAACTCTGGCACTGTTCACGGGCAGATGTACAACATGTTCACCTTGCTACGCCACGGCAGCGAAGAGCAGAAACGCTACTACTTGCCCAAGCTGGCCAGTGGTGAACTGCGTCTGCAATCGATGGGCGTGACCGAGCCAACAACGGGCACCGACACCACAAAAATCAAAACCACAGCGGTCAAGCAGGGTGATAAATACCTAATCAACGGTCAGAAGGTGTGGATCTCACGGGTGCAACATTCTGACTTGATGATCCTGCTGGCGCGCACCACGCCGCTGGCGGAGGTAAAGAAAAAATCTGAAGGGATGTCGATTTTTCTGGTCGATCTGCGCGAAGCCATCGGCAGCGGCATGACCGTGCAACCCATCGCCAACATGGTTAACCACGAAACCAATGAGCTGTTCTTCGACAATCTTGAATTGCCAGCCGACAGCTTGATTGGTGAAGAAGGCAAGGGTTTCAGGTACATCCTCGACGGCCTCAACGCCGAGCGCACGCTGATTGCTGCCGAATGCATTGGCGACGGTCGCTGGTTTATTGAAAAGGCCAGCCAATACGCCCGTGATCGTCAAGTCTTTGGCCGACCGATTGGCCAGAACCAAGGCGTGCAGTTTCCGATTGCCGAGGCCCATATTGAGGTGGAAGCCGCTGATCTGATGCGCTGGCGTGCCTGTGACGAATACGACGCCGGTGAGAATGCCGGTGCGAGTGCCAATATGGCCAAGTACCTGGCGGCCAAGGCTTCATGGGAGGCTGCCAATGCTTGCATGCAGACCTTCGGCGGCTTCGGCTTTGCCTGCGAATACGACATTGAGCGCAAGTTCCGTGAGACCCGCCTGTATCAGGTCGCGCCGATCTCGACCAACCTGATCTTGTCGTACGTGGCCGAGCATTTGCTCGACCTGCCACGCTCATTCTGAGGACATCAATCATGACCCATACCGAACAGCTTGCAGTTTTCTTGGCTGATCTGCGTTATGAGCAGCTGCCCGAACATGTGCTCGCCAGAACCGAGGATTTGTACCTTGACTGGCTCGGGTCTGCACTCGCAAGCCAGGACCGCCACCCGATCCCGTTATTCGAGCGTTATGCACACCGCATGGGCCCACACACAGGCACGGCGAAAATTCTGGTCAGTGGCAAAACCACCAGTCCTTATTTCGCGGCGCTGGTGAATGGCGCCTCATCGCACCTTGTTGAACAGGATGACTTGCATAACAGCTCAGTGTTGCACCCGGCAACAGTGGTGTTTTCAGCGGCGCTTGCGGCTGCTCAAGACCTTGATTGCAGCGGCCAGGAGTTCTTGCTTGCGGCGGTTGCCGGGTATGAGGCAGGCATTCGCATTGGCGAATTTATGGGCCGCTCACACTATAGAATTTTCCATACTACTGCCACGGTCGGCACGCTGGCTGCGGCTGTCGCGGTGGGCAAACTGCTCAAGTTTAATGGTGACCAGTTCATCAACCTTTTAGGAACCGCAGGTACACAGGCTGCAGGTTTGTGGGAGTTCTTGCGCGACGCCGCCGACTCCAAACAGCTGCACACCGCTAAAGCAGCGGCAGACGGTCTGTTGGCGGCCTATCTGACGGCTGATGGGCTGAGCGGGGCGCGCAACATTCTTGAAGGTGATCAAGGCATGGCCGCTGGCATGTCCAGCGATGCCGACCCAAGTAGGTTATCGGATCGTCTTGGCAGCCGTTGGGCGTTGTGTGAAACCTCATTCAAGTTCCATGCATCCTGTCGTCACACCCATCCTGCGGCCGATGCTTTACAAGCGCTGTTGAATAAAGAGCAGCTTAGCCTTGAGCACATCGAACACGTCATTACCAAGGTCCATCAAGGCGCCATTGATGTACTGGGCCGGGTTGTGGTGCCGAGCAGTGTGCATCAAGCCAAGTTTTCCATGGGCACGGTGCTGGGGTTGATTGCTGTGCACGGTAAAGCCGGGCTCCCGGAGTTCGAAGCGTTCGCTTTGCAAGATCCGCGTGTAGCCAGCTTTCGCGACAAGGTCAGCATGCAGCTTGATACCGAGGTTGATGCAGCCTATCCGCAACGTTGGCTAGGCCGGGTCGAGGTCCTGACCATTGATGGGCGCCAGTTGCACAGTGCGATTGATGAACCCAAAGGCGATCCGGGCAACACCTTGTCGCGACCCGAGCTGGAAGACAAGTTTCGTCGGCTGCTCGCATTCGCAGGACAGAAAAGCGCAACCCAGGCGGATGAGTTGATCGCACACGTCTGGTCGCTGCGCCAATGCGCGTCCGTCCAAGATTTGTCGTGATCATGCGCCGTCTATCAAGGGATTAAACAATGAATACCTCTACCACTGCACCGCGTCCGTTGGATGGCATCACTGTTGTCAGCTTGGAGCACGCTATCGCTGCGCCATTTTGCACCCGCCAACTGGCGGATCTGGGTGCTCGGGTAATCAAGATTGAGCGTCCCCTTACGGGCGACTTTGCCCGCGGCTACGACGAGCGGGTATCGGGCCTTGCTTCGCATTTCGTTTGGACCAATCGCTCCAAGGAAAGCCTGACACTGGACCTCAAGCAAGAGCCGGCTACAGCTGTGCTGGAAGATTTGTTGACCAGGGCTGATGTACTGGTGCAGAACCTTGCACCCGGTGCGGCTGCGCGAATGGGCTTGTCTTTCGAAACCCTCCATGAGCGCTTTCCCAAGCTGATCGTCTGCGACATTTCAGGCTATGGCGAAGGCGGCCCATATGAGCAAAAGAAAGCCTACGATTTGCTTATCCAAAGCGAAGGCGGCTTTTTGTCCGTTACAGGCGGCGAAGGGGAGGAGCAAATGGCTAAGGCCGGCTGCTCGATTGCCGATATCGCAGCGGGTATGTATGCCTATACCGGCGTGCTGTCAGCCCTGATGCTGCGCGACAAAACGGGGGTGGGTAGCCGGGTCGATGTATCGATGCTGGAAAGCCTCGTCGAGTGGATGGGGTACCCAATGTACTACGCCTATCAAGGGGCAACGCCGCCACCGCGTGCAGGCGCAGCGCACTCCACTATTTATCCATACGGGCCTTTTCCAGCAGGCGATGGCGGCACGGTAATGCTCGGTTTGCAGAACGAGCGCGAGTGGCGTGCCTTTTGCGACAAAGTCCTGATACAGCCTGAGTTGGCTGATGATCCACGCTTTTCAGCCAACTCCAGGCGCTCGGCCAACCGCGCAGAATTACGCGCGATTATCGTTGAGAGTTTTGCGACCTTAACTGCCGAACAAGTGATCGAACGACTGGATGGGGCGCAAATCGCCAATGCCCATGTCAATGACATGGCCGGGGTTTGGCAGCATCCGCAGCTCAAGGCCCGGGCGCGCTGGACGGAAGTGCAAAGCCCATCCGGGATGCTTCCGGCATTGCTGCCACCGGGTCGCAATAGTGCTTTCAGTCCTCGTATGGATGGCGTTCCAGCATTGGGCCAGCATACCGACATGCTGCTCAATGAGCTGGGTTTGAGCGTCAATGATATTCAGCAATTGCACGAGCAAGGCGTCGTTTAGGCGGCGTCTGTGCAACCCATAAAGAGCTATCAGATCATGAATTCATCGACCATTCGTTCGGCACTGTTTGTGCCTGCATCACGCCCGGAACGTATTCCCAAAGCACTTGCCGTGGGCAGTGATGTGGTGATCGTCGACCTGGAAGATGCCGTCGAGGAAAATCTCAAAGAGCAGGCGCGTTCGGACCTAGATGCCTTTTTACAGGCAAATCCCGATGCCCGTCTGCATGTCCGGATCAATGCTGCTGCGCACAAAGGGCACCAAGCGGATATTGCCCTGTGTGCGCGTCACGCGGGTGTTATCGGGGTGCTGTTGCCAAAGATAGAAAGCGCCGCGCAGGTGCGCCATGTAGCGGCCTGCAAAAAGCCAATCTGGCCGATTGTAGAAAGTGCCAAAGGTTTGCAGGCCCTGGTCGAAATTGCACAGGCTGAAGGCGTCGAACGGTTGTCATTCGGTGGCTTGGATCTCGGCCTCGACCTCGGTTTGGCCGCGGGTACTGCAGGTGCTGCGCGGATGCTTGATCAAGCCCGCTTTGCGATTGTCCTGCAGTCGCGCCTGGCCCATCTCGCACCACCGCTCGACAGTGTTTTTCCGGCAATCGATGACCCCTCAGGACTCGCCCAGTTTGCACGCGATGCCAGTGATATGGGCTTTGGCGGCATGCTCTGTATTCATCCCAAGCAAGTTGCAGTGGTGCATCAGAGCCTGATGCCAGCCGCCGATGAACTGGCTTGGGCGCAACGCGTGATGAGCGCGGCAGAGCAGGGCGCGGGTGTGTTCGTAGTCGATGGCCAGATGGTTGACGCGCCGGTGCTAGGCCATGCCAGGCGCCTACTTGAGCGCGCGGGAATAACCGCTACCGATTAACCATAAACGGTTTCACATCGCCTCTGAGCATCAGCGCTGAGGTGCAGTACTTCCAACAATAACAAGAGGTATTCCATGTATAAGCTCCCATTTAAAACACTGCTATGCGCCGCTGCAGTATCGATGTCAGTTGGCTTCGCCAGCCTGGCACACGCGGCCGATCCGATTATCATCAAGTTCGCCCATGTGGTCGCAGACAACACCCCCAAAGGCCAGGGTGCATTGATGTTTCAAAAACTTGTCGAACAACGTCTGCCGGGCAAAGTTAAGGTCGAGGTCTACCCGAACTCTTCACTTTACGGTGATGGTAAGGAGATGGAGGCGTTGCTCCTCGGTGACGTCCAAATGTTGGCGCCGTCGCTGGCAAAGTTTGAGCAGTATTCAAAACCGATCCAGATCTTCGACTTGCCATTTTTGTTTGACGACTTGGCGGCCGCCGATCGCTTTCAGAGCAGCCCGCAAGGCAAGGCGCTGTTGAAATCGATGGAAGATAAAAACATCACCGGCCTGGCCTATTGGCATAACGGCACCAAGCAATTATCGGCGAACAAGCCCCTGCGTGTGCCGAACGACGCCCGTGGTCTGAAGTTCCGTGTACAGGCATCTGCCGTGCTTGAAGAGCAATTCAAGGCGATTCGGGCCAATCCCCGTAAGATGAGTTTTGCCGAGGTCTATCAAGGCTTGCAGACTGGCGTGGTCAATGGCACTGAGAACACCTGGTCCAATTACACCAGCCAGAAAGTCAACGAAGTACAGAAGTACATGACTGAGTCGAATCATGGCCTGATCGACTACATGGTGATCACCAACACCAAGTTCTGGAACAGCTTACCGGCGGATATCCGCACCCAGCTGGATGAAATCATGGCTGAAGTGACTGTCGCAGTGAACAAAGAAGCCGAAGACCTCAATCAAAAAGCCAAGCAAAAAATCATTGATTCAGGCACCACTGAAATCATTACCCTAACCCCAGAAGAACGTGCCAAGTGGCGTGAGGCAATGAAGCCGGTGTGGAAGAAATTCGAACCACAGATTGGCGCTGACTTGATCAAGGCAGCCGAGGCTTCAAACACGCCGTAATCGTTCTCTCGAGTCAAAAAACGGCTGACAGTAAAACTGTCAGCCTTTTTTTGCCTGGCGAAACCGGCAAGGCTGGAGGTCTAGAGCTTGGCGCCGAGTTCCGCCGACAACCGCGCTGCGACCCCTTTTATCAGAGGAATCAGCTCGGCCATTTTTTCCAGCGGCATATAGGGCACGGTACTGGCGATGCTGATGCCGGCAACGATGTGCTTGCTGGCATCACGGATCGGCGCCGCGACACAGCGGATCGACGGTTCGTTGTCCTCCAGATCAAAGGCGTATGCGCCGGCCACGTACTCGACCATGCGTTGCTCAAACTGCTCCCAGGACTGCTCAGGATGCTGCGGCCAAAGCAGATTTTTGCCCCCCGCTGGCAAGCTGGCCTGATAAAGCCGCCGCCATTCTTCTTGGGTGTCATCGAGCAGCAACGCCTTGCCGATCCCGGTGCGCGCCAACGGCATGCGATGGCCGACCCGAGAACGCATTTCCGGGCCATTTCGCCCTGGATTTTTGTGCAGGTAAAGCACCTCGTCGCCTTCGCGAATCGCCAGATGAATGGTGTCTCCGGTCAATGCCGACAACTCATCGAGATAGGGTCCAGCCAGGGTAACCAAAGGCAGGTCTTCACGGGCCTGAAAACCCAATTCAATCAGTTTCGGCCCCAACAGGTAGCCGATTTGCGGCACCACCCGCAGGTAACGCTCGTCCACCAGGCAACTGGCTAAACGGTGGGTGGTGCTGCGCGTAGTGCCGATCAGTCGGGCGATCTCCTTGAGATCGCGGGCGCCACCGGCCACAGCTTGAACCAAACCCAGACCTCGGAGCAGGGTCTGGGTGCCGGTCGGCGCGGCGTCCTTGGCGATTTTTGCGGGGTCTTCCTGCATATCCAGCCTTAACCGTTAAGCGAATGAACGGCGGGCATTATGGTCGCCCGACGATTGCAACTACAACTTGATACGCTCAACCTTGCCCACCAGCAAGATGTAGGAGAGCGCTCCAAGCAATGCCAGCACTGAGATATAAGTGATCGCAGGCGCAAACGAATCACCGCTGGCGAGGAAGCCGATGACGATCGGTGTCGCGATCGCCGACAGGTTGCCGATAAGATTGAATACGCCACCGGTTAGGCCCAACAAGTTTGCAGGTGCCAGGGTCGAGACCAGCGACCAGGTGATCGACGCCAGTCCGTTGCCAAAGAATGCCAGCGCGAGGAAGGCAATCACCAGCGGTGTCGAATCGACGAAATTGGCCCCGATGATTGAGGTGGAGATCAGCAGGCCGCCAATAATAGGCAGCTTGCGGGCAAAACCCACGGTGTAGCCGCGGCGGATCAACCAGTCGGAAAAGAACCCCGAACACAGTACGCCGATAAAGGCTGCCAGAAACGGCAGCGACGCCAACAGCCCGGACTTGATGAAGTCCATGCCACGATACTTCACCAGGTAGGTCGGGAACCATGTCAGGAAAAACCACAGCGTCGAATTAAGGCAAAACTGGCCAAGGTAGATGCCCCAGAGCTTGCGCTTGCTCAGGACGATGCCGAGGT
This sequence comes from Pseudomonas sp. EL_65y_Pfl2_R95, assembly GCF_963971045.1. NCBI lineage: Bacteria > Pseudomonadati > Pseudomonadota > Gammaproteobacteria > Pseudomonadales > Pseudomonadaceae > Pseudomonas > Pseudomonas sp. EL_65y_Pfl2_R95. Next base: position 247,439 of record NZ_CAXAOV010000007.1, read on the forward strand.
CGGTCCAGCTGAACTTTGCCTTGGCCTTGGCAGATTCGGCCTGGATATCCACCAGCCCGCCACCTTCACGAATCAGCTCGATTTCAGCCTCGTTGGCGCCTTTAAAATCCCGGGGTTCGCGATACACCGCGTACCAGACCAGGGCCCAGAGAATGCCCACCGCGCCGGTGCTGACAAACACCATGTGCCAGCCGTATTGATGCTGGAGCCAGGCCAGTACCGGCGTGAGGAATGCCAATCCGACAAACTGGCCAGAGGTGTAGAAACCGATCGCCGTGGCGCGCTCGCGTTCAGGAAACCAGGTTGTTACTACGCGGCTGTTGATGGGGTACGCGGGAGCTTCCAGGGCACCGACGGCCATGCGCAATACGAACAGGGCGATAAAGCTGGCCGCGAAGCCGAGCATTACCGTGGCGATCGACCACAGCAGCAGCGCTACGCTGTAGAGAATCCTTGGTGGGACGCGATCCACCAGCCAGCCACCGGGAATCTGCATGGCGGCGTAGGTCCAGCCGAACGCAGAGAAGATCAGCCCGACATGGATCGGGTCGATTCCCAGTTCGCTGGTGAGTGCCGGGGCGGCAATCGACAGGTTGCTGCGGTCCAGATAGTTGATTACCACCGTAATGAACAGCAGCACCATGATGAAAAAACGCTTGCGGCTAGGTGTCACCAACGACGACTGCCCGGTGAGGGTTTGCGGTTGCATGGGAGTGCCTCTTTTTATGTTTATTGAGGGTGTATCGATACTCGCTTTGAAATCCTGTGGGAGCGGCGGGGGCAGCGTTCCCACAGGAGAACTGTATCGGTCAGGCAGCACTCACCATTCGGCAAAACTGCCGTCGGCATGACGCCAGATCGGATTACGCCAGCGGTGACCGACCGCCGCGCGTTCGATCACGTACTCCTCGTTTATCTCGATTCCCAGGCCTGGGCCGTTGGGGATTTTTACAAAGCCTTTGTCGTAGTCGAACACCTGTGGATCTTTGACGTAATCGAGCAGGTCGTTGCTCTCGTTGTAATGAATACCCAGGCTTTGCTCCTGGATGAACGCGTTGTAGCAGGCGGCGTCCAGCTGCAGGCAAGCCGCCAGCGCAATCGGGCCCAGCGGGCAATGCAGCGCCAGTGCCACGTCGTAGGCTTCGGCCATGTTGGCGATCTTGCGGGTTTCGGTGATGCCGCCGGCGTGAGAGGCGTCGGGCTGGATGATGTCGACGTAACCTTCGCTGAGTACGCGCTTGAAATCCCAGCGCGAGAACAGCCGCTCGCCAAGGGCGATCGGGGTATTGGTCAGCGGTGCCAGTTCCTTGAGTGCCTCATAGTTCTCGCTGAGCACAGGCTCTTCGATAAACATCAGCTTGTACGGATCAAGTTCCTTCATCAGCACCTTGGCCATGGGCTTGTGCACCCGGCCATGAAAGTCCACACCAATGCCGATATTTGGGCCAACCGCATCACGCACGGCTGCGACGTTGGCCAAGGCCAGGTCGACTTTGTCGAACGAATCGAGAAATTGCAGCTCTTCGGTACCGTTCATTTTCACCGCAGTGAAGCCACGATCGACCGCCTCTTTGGCGGCGCGCGCGGTGTCCGCTGGCCGGTCGCCACCGATCCAAGAATAAACCCGAATCTTGTCCCGCACCTGGCCACCGAGCAGGTCGCTGACCGACACGCCCAAGGCCTTGCCCTTGATGTCCCACAATGCTTGATCTATACCGGCCAGGGCGCTCATGTGGATCGCCCCACCCCGGTAGAAGCCGCCGCGGTAGAGCACGGTCCAGATGTCTTCGATATTGCGTGGGTCTTTGCCAATCAGGTAGTCGGACAGTTCTTCGACCGCTGCAGCAACGGTGTGCGCACGGCCTTCGACCACAGGTTCGCCCCAACCGGTCACGCCCTCATCGGTTTCGATCTTGAGGAAGCACCAGCGCGGTGGAACGATGTAGGTGGTCAGCTTGGTGATTTTCATCTCGTAGTCTCTTTTTGTAGATGCAGCTTTTATTTAGGCAGCGCCCGTGGCGCCAGACAGTCTTAATCCAGGGCTTTCCAGGCAGCGACGTAGGCCTTGGCATTGGCCGCAACGTCTTGTGGGCTCATGCCGGGTTTAAACAACCCTGAACCCAGGCCGAACCCTTTCACGCCCGCGTCGATAAACACCTGCATGTTGTCCGGCGTGATGCCGCCAACTGGCGCCAGTACGGTGCCAGCAGGCAATACCGCAAGCCAGGCCTTGACCACGGCGGGACCCATTTGCTCGGCGGGGAACATTTTCAATACGTCTGCGCCTTCAGCCAGTGCGGCAAATGCCTCGGTCGGCGTTGCGACGCCGGGTGCCAGGTACAACTGCGCGGATTTGGCCGCACGCATGACCGCGGGATCGCTGTGGGGCATGACAATCAGCTGTCCGCCCGCTGCCTTCACCTGTTCTACCTGCTCGGTCGTCAGCACCGTGCCCGCACCGATCAGGCAGTCGCTGGGCAAGCAGTCGCGCAGGATGCGGATGCTTTCATAAGGTTGCGGGGAATTGAGCGGCACCTCGATGACGCGAAATCCGGCGGCATAAAGAACTTCGCCCATGGCGGCCGCTTCTTGCGGACGCAGGCCGCGCAGGATCGCGATGAGACCGTTTTGCGCCAGTGCTTGCTTAAGCATGTAAGACCTCCAATCAGGTTTAACGGGGTGGTAGGGCTGGGATCAGTCCGGCGGCGACCGCCAATTGCCACAACCCACGTTCGGTGGCTTGCTCGGCCAGCGTCACGCGGGAAAATCCACAGGTATTCAACGCCCGGCTGTAACGGGCGCAAAGTTGACCATTGCCGATGAGGACAATTCCCGGCAGGTGAACGCTGTTGCGCCGGCGGCGCTGAACCGAGGCCAGTGCCGTAAGCTCATGGCCGATCAACAAGCCGGAGAGATAATCAGTTTGCGCGCTGGCACTCAATTCGCCTGTCAGCCCGAGGGTGCGGGCACTGAACAGGGTCGACAACGGGCCGATTTCGCCATCGGCCGACAGCGCTACTTGCACGCCGCGGTCAAACGCATCGCCATCAAAAGACCCGCCCCGTTGCTGCGTGCGTCCGAGAATGCTGTGTTCACTGAGCACGGCGAATATTTCGCCGGTCATGAATGTATCGAAATGGACAATGCAGCCTTCGGCCACTTCAACCCATTTTGAATGGCTGCCCGGCAGGCCGATGAGCACATCGGTGCTGGCTCCATCAGGCAGGTTTTGCAGTGCGCCGAGGACCTGGGTTTCTTCACCGCGCATCACATTCGGCAAGTGCGAACGCTGGATAACGCCCGGCACGATATGCACATCGACACCGCGCAGGCTGCGAACGATCTTCAGGGAAGTGCCCAAGTTGGCAACGTTGGCCGGAGTCTCGCGGTAGGCCGCGTCGCTCCAGCCTTGGGCGCTGCCGACCATGCCGCAGGCAATCACCGGCAGATCGGGCTGGGCATCGAGCCAGTCACCGCAGGCTTCATCGAAGGCCAGTTCAAAGCCGTCAGCGCATAACTGACCGGCAATGATTCGCGGCGTTCCAGGCAGTTGCATAATTCCCGAAGACAGCGATCGCTGTTCGAGCACTTGGCCATCCGCCGCGAGTTTGTAAGCACGTAAGGAGGTTGTCCCCCAATCGAGCGCGATTAATTGCGCCAGCATCGCTTCACCTGTTTTGTAATTGACAGTGAGTTCGCTGACTATAAGCCTGAATGGAGATATATCTCAATATATAAATATGCATCCCACATATAGGGATTTAGAGGGGCATTCGGCCACTATCGCCGTGCGCTTTCCTTGCCGGCGCAACTTTCTCCAGCGGGTTAACTCTCTGCATCCATCCACTTGGGTTTTGGATAACGGCGATCGGCTTTGCCAGCCTTGAGAATGGCACCGGGTACGTCATGGCCAAGCAATTCAGGCAAGCTCGCAGCGCTCAGCAGCAGTGCGTCGAGATCGACACCAGTTTCCAGGCCCATACGCTGGAACATATGCACCAAATCTTCGGTGCAAATATTACCGCTAGCACCCGGTGCGTATGGGCAACCGCCCAAGCCGCCAAGTGACGCATCAAACCGATCAACCCCGGCATTCAATGCGGCAATAGCATTGGCCAAACCCATGCCCCGGGTGTTGTGAAAGTGCAGAGTGAACACGCTTTCAGGCCAGCGCTGTAGAGCTTCACGGCTGATGCGTTCAACTTGCGCGGGGTCGGCCATGCCGGTGGTGTCGCACAGGGTGATGCCTTGCACGCCTATGTCAGTCAGCCCTTGGATCAGCTCATACACACGCGACTCGGCAACGTCACCCTCGAAGGGGCAGCCAAAGGTGGTCGACAGCGAGGCATTGATAAACACCTTGCTGCCCCGGGTGACTTCGATGATTTCCTTGAACTGCTTCAGTGACTGATCCGGTGTCATGCGCAGATTGGCCAAACCGTGGGTATCGCTGGCAGACATCACCAGATTCACCTCATCAACCTGGCACGACAACGCGCGTTCGCAACCCTTAACGTTCGGCACCAATACGGTGTATTCAACGCCGGGGACACGTTCGATGCTGCGCATCACCTCCTCGGCATCGCGCAGGTTGGGGATGGCCTTGGGCGAGGTGAAGGAGGTGGCTTCGATCTTGGCTAGGCCGGTATGCGAAAGGCGGTTGATCAGGGCGATCTTGTCTTGCGTGGCGACAAAATTTGGCTCGATCTGAAAGCCATCACGTGTGGCGACTTCCTGAATATATAGACGTTTGCTCATGGTCATCTCCTAAACTATGCCGCGATCGCGCAAGCCTTGGCGTTGCACTTCAGTCAGGCCCAAACCAGCCAATACATCATCGGTATGTTCACCCAGTGCAGGGCCGCCGGTACCGATGCGGCCAGGTGTGCGGCTCAGTTTCGGCAGCACGCCGGGTACTTTTAATGGGCCAGCAGCGGTTTGTACGGTTTCGATCATCTGCCGCGCAAGGTAATGCGGGTCTTTGACGATATCGGCTGCGGTGTAGGGGAAGCCTGCGGGAACGTGGACTTCATTGAGCGCGGCCAGAACATCGTCACGGCCGCGTTGGCCTGTCCAATCAGCGATGGCTTGGTCAATCATCTCGGCATGCTCACTGCGGCCGTCGTTCTGTGCCAAACGTGGGTCATTGGCCAGGTCTTCGCGGCCAACCAAGGTCATCAGGCGCTTGTAGATGCTGTCACCATTACCTGCAATCAGGACGAAGCTGCCATCGTTGCAGGGGTATGAATTTGATGGCGTGATGCCGGGGAGGGCGCTGCCAGCCGGTTCGCGAATGTAGTTAAAGGCATCGTATTCGGGAATCAAGCTTTCCATCATGGCAAAGACCGATTCATATAACGCCACATCAATGAATTGGCCCAAGCCACTGCGCTGACGCTCTTGCAGGGCCAGCAACACACCAATTACGCCGTAAAGCGATGACAGCGAATCACCAATGCTGATGCCGACGCGTACAGGTGCTTGACCCGGATAACCCGAAAGGTGACGCAAACCGCCCATTGCCTCGCCAATAACCCCAAAGCCGGGGAGGTCACGGTAGGGGCCGGTCTGGCCGTAGCCTGAAATACGCAACATGATCAGGCGAGGGTTGATTTTGGACAGCTCGTCCCAGCCCAAACCCCAGCCTTCCAAGGTTCCGGGGCGAAAGTTCTCAACCAGGATATCGGCCTCGGCAATCAGCTTGCGCACAATATCCTGACCTTCGGCTTCCTTGAGGTTGAGGGTCAATGACTGCTTATTGCGCGACTGCACATGCCACCACAGTGAGGTGCCGTCTTTGATTTTGCGCCATTTGCGAAGGGGGTCACCGACCTTGGGTGGCTCGATCTTGACCACTTGTGCGCCAAACTCGCCGAGCATCTTACTGGCGAATGGACCGGCAATCAGCTGGCCCATCTCAACCACTTTCAATCCTTGCAGCGCCATGTTGGTCACGTTTAGATCTGTCATTGTTGTGCCTCTAGCGGGGTGCTTTGTTCTCTATGCTTGCAGAATTACTCAAGCCAGATTCGAGAACAATTGATCAATTATCAAGCCTGACTTCGTATTCTGCGAAGTTAATCTGTGAGAGCCTTGTTCTCAAGACGCTGTGACTGAGCGCACATCACTCTAACTATCTGGCCGGGAGCATTGATCATGCGCCGCATCGACTTCACCACCCTTAAAGTGTTTATCGCAATTGCTGATGAGCGCAGCCTGACCAAAGCCGCTGAACGTGAGCATCTTGCCTTGGCCGCAGTCAGCAAACGGGTGAGTGATCTTGAAAGCCAGTTGGGCATTAACCTGCTCTATCGCCAGCCCAAGGGGGTCGAGTTAACGCCGGCCGGGCATGCTTTGCTGCACCATGCGCGCACGGTGATGGATAACCTTGAGCAGATGAATGCGGACCTTAGCGAGTTCAGCGAAGGGGTCAAAGGCCATGTGCGCATTCATGCCAATACCTCTGCCGTTATTGAGTTTCTACCCGAAGACTTAAGTACCTTCACCCAGCTGCATCCCGAGGTAAAGATCGACCTGGAAGAACGGGTTAGCAGCGAAACCATCCGCGCTGTGCGTGAAGGCCTGACTGACATTGGCATCTTTGCCGGGCATGTGCCCGCCGAAGACTTGCAACTGTTTACCTATCGCCATGACCAGTTGGTATTGGTGACGCCGCGTGAGCATCCTTTGGCCGATCGCAGCAGCGTTGCCCTGCGTGAAACAGTGGGGTATGACTTTATCGGTCTACAGCAAGACGCATCTCTGCACAGCCTGCTGCAGCACTCGGTGCATCATCTCGGTGGTTCTCTGCGCCTGCGTATTCAGGTGCGCAGTTTCGAGGCCATCTGCCGGATGATTCACACCGGCATGGGCATAGGTGTGCTCCCCGAAATAGCCGTGCGCACCTATCTACCTGCATTGAATGTACAGGTGGTTCAGCTGACTGATGACTGGGCACGCCGTGAAATAAAGATTGCCGTGCGCAGTATTGAGGCGCTGTCGGTGACGGCCAAGCAGATGCTTGAGCACCTGATAGGCAGTGAAGCTCGCGCGGCAGGCGTGGGTTTGCCTTCGTGAATGCCGAAGGCCTCATTACTCAAATGTGAATTTCAGTTGTGAAACCTGCGCGATAGAGTTCACCGGTCGATGAAGCGCTAGCCTGTAGACGTTTCAACGCTCAGAGAGTCGCTGAAAACCAATCAAGTCGTTTTCAGCCGCTCCAAAGGAATCTTCGAAAAAGCTAGCGCTGTAGTTTTTCAGAGATTCCCCAAGACAAAAATAATAGGAGCTCACCCATGAAGTATCCGTCTGTTCGTCGTGTCCTGTTGGGCATGGTCACTGGTTTCGCGTTGGCTGGAGCGTTGACTGCTCAAGCTGCCGACCCGATCCTGATCAAGTTTTCGCACATTACTGCTGATAACACCCCGAAAGGCAAAGGCGCGCTGTTGTTCAAAAAGCTGGTGGATGAGCGCCTTGCCGGCAAGGTTGAAGTACAGGTTTACTCCAACTCATCGCTGTACGGCGATGGCAAGGAGATGGAAGCGTTGATGTTGAACGAGGTGCAGATGCTTGCCCCAGCGCCATCAAAACTCGAGCAATACACCAAACAACTGCAGCTGTTCGACATGATGTTCCTGTTCGACAACATGGCCGCTGCCCAGCGTTTCCAGAACTCCGACAAGGGCAAGGCGATGCTCAAGTCGATGGAAGACAAAGGCATCACCGGTTTGGCATTCTGGCTCAACGGTATGCGCCAGTTGACCGCCAACAAACCTTTGATCAAGCCGTCCGATGCCCGCGGTTTGAAATTCCGCGTACAGCCATCCGATTTGCAAGCCGCGCAATACAGCTCCTTGCGTGCAGTGCCGCGCAAAATGTCGTTCGCCGAGATTTATCAAGGCTTGCAGACTGGCGTGGTTAACGCCCAGGACAATCCATGGTCGAACATCTACAGCCAGAAGTTCTACGAAGTGCAGAAGTACATGATTGAGTCTGATCATGCCATCGGCAACTACGTGTTGATCACTAACACCAAGTTCTGGAGCGGCCTGCCCGCGGATATCCGCAGTCAGCTTGAAGAAATCGTGGCTGAAGTAACCACAGAGGTGAACAAGCAAGCGGCCGAAGTTAACGAGCAAGCCAAGCAGGCGATTCTCGATTCGGGCAAGGTTGAGTTGATTACCCTTACGCCAGAACAGCGCAATGCGTGGCGCGATGCAGTCAGCCCTGCTTGGAAGAAGTTTGAAGATCAGATCGGCGCTGACGTTATCGACGCAGCTAAAGCGGCTAACAAAGCCGATTAATAGCCCCTGCGGCCACCTTGAGTGTGGTCGCAGTTCCAGTTTCAGGCTTTTGGCTAACCCCGAAAATCGACCGGTTTTCACGTCCCCACAATCAGCGTGTGAACAGGTCGACTCCCTCAGCCAAAAGCCTGCTTTATTACCCCCGCCTGAGTCAGGCAATCCCATAATTGAAGCGGCCTTAGGCTGTAGCGAAACCGGCATGCATCAATAGTGAATGTCGGGCTGCAGACTGCTGGGGTAGAGTCGCGCATGCTTAATGGATTAGGCCCAATAATAAATCGTGCAGGAGACAGCCAATGACCGTTCTGCGGCGCGCCTGGGATCACTTCGAGGAAGCTTTTATCGCTTTCCTGCTAGGTGCTATGACCCTGGTCACCTTTACCTACGTAATCCTCAACAACCTCTACACCTTCTTCTACAGCTGGGCAGACCACTGGGAAGGCGGGAGCGAGACGTTGTTCTGGATCGGTGATCACATTCTCGACATGGCCCAGTCCATGA
>NZ_CAXAOV010000008.1:0-106107 GCF_963971045.1 Pseudomonas sp. EL_65y_Pfl2_R95
TCATGGACTGGGCCATGTCGAGAATGTGATCACCGATCCAGAACAACGTCTCGCTCCCGCCTTCCCAGTGGTCTGCCCAGCTGTAGAAGAAGGTGTAGAGGTTGTTGAGGATTACGTAGGTAAAGGTAACTAGCGTCATCGCCCCTAATAGAAAGGCGATAAAGCCTTCTTCAAAGTGGTCCCAAACGCGCCGCAAGGCGTTCATCAATAAGATCTCCAAAGGTGAGGGGCGAAGACCGTGGTGACCGCGGTCTTGCGTAAAACCCCGGTAGCGCATGCCCGTTGAGCAGTGCGCTACCGGGTTCCGAGCCGCAGGGCGGCTAAGTCACCTTATTAGTTGGATGCTTCAGCGGCTTTGATCAGGTCAGCGCCGATGTCGCCTTCAAACTTCTTCCAGACAGGCTTCATAGCATCGCGCCACTCAGCACGTTGCTCTGGAGTCAGAGTGATGATTTCGCTGGTTTTAGCGTCGATGATACGCTGCTTGTCACCCTCGTTGAGGACTTCAGCTTGCTTGTTCACTTCCGCTGTTACTTCAACCAGGATTTTATCCAGCTCGGTGCGGACGTCGTCCGGCAGGCCGTTCCAGAACTTGGTGTTGGTGATCAGCATGTAGTCCAGTACACCGTGGTTGGATTCGGTGATGTACTTTTGAACTTCGTTGAACTTCTGGCTGTAGATGTTCGAGTACGGGTTTTCCGCACCGTTTACAACGCCAGTTTGCAGGCCTTGGTAAACCTCGGCAAAGCTCATTTTACGTGGGTTGGCACGTACGGCTTTGAATTGCTCTTCGAGCACAGCAGATGCCTGTACACGGAACTTCAAGCCGCGAGCGTCTTTTGGTTCGTGCAGTGGCTTGTTAGCCGACAGCTGCTTCATGCCGTTGTGCCAGTAGCCCAGGCCGGTGATGTTTTTCGATTCCATCGAAGTCAGCAGTTCCTGGCCTTGCGGGCTTTGCTGGAACTTGTCGACTGCGTGAATATCGTTGAACAGGAATGGCAGATCGAAAATCTGCAGTTTTTTGGTGTATTGCTCGAACTTGGCCAGCGATGGAGCGATCAACTGCACGTCACCGAGCAGCAGAGCTTCCATTTCTTTGCCGTCACCGAAGAGTGATGAGTTCGGGTAAACCTCTACCTTTACTTTGCCTGGCAGACGTTCTTCAACCAGTTTCTTGAACAGGTTGGCGCCTTGGCCTTTGGGCGTGTTGTCGGCTACGACGTGGGAGAATTTGATCACGATCGGGTCGGCCGCTTGGGCCATACCGGCGATGCTCAGCGACAGGGCACATGCGAGCGCCTTGGCAGTCATTTTGAACATGCGAATACTTCCTCTTGTTGTGTTTATAGCGTTGAGCGCTCTAGCGCAAAAAACGGGCGAACAACAACAAGTCTAGGCTGCTTGTCAGAAAATGACGGGCGCATGGCAGAGATTACCTGGCTTGTATTTGTTGTATCGCCTGCAAAGAATAGAGCAACGCTCATGCCAGAGTGTTGTTTGTGCGAAAAACAGCCATCCAATTTTCAGTTTTTGTCACGAACTGCCCGTTTTTAAGGGCTTGCACGGAATGCTGCAGTATAAGGGTGAATTTATTGCTGTGCATTTCATGCATAGAAGCAAATGGTTATTTACGGGTTCTGGCGGTTTTCCGCCAGTTACTCAGGGTTATCTGGCGAGCTTTCGCCAGTGTCCGCGAAACTCAGCCCGTGCTTGCGCAATTTGTCATGCAGGGTTTTGCGTGGCACACCCAAGGCTTCGGCGAGGCTGCGCATTGAACTGTGGGAACGGTTGAGTTCGGCGGCGATGATTGAGCGTTCAAAGCGCTCCACCTGTTCACTCAGCGAATCACCTTGCACGCCCAGTGCTGGCGGCTCATCGAGCACCTGTTCAAGTCCAAGGCCGAGGCCGAGGGCAAAGCGCTCGGCAGCGTTCTGCAGTTCGCGCACGTTACCCGGCCAGGTGTGACGGAGTAACTGTGCAGACTGTGCTGGCTGCAGTATCCGATTGGGCAGTGAATGGCGTGCGCTGGCGTTATCGGCAAAATGCTGGAACAGTAACAAGGTATCGTCGGCACGTTCGCGCAATGGCGGAATGCTCAACGGCGCTACGTTAAGGCGGTAGTAAAGGTCGGCGCGGAAGCGGCCGTGGTCGGCAGCCTGACGCAGGTCTTCCTTAGTGGCCGCGATGATGCGGATGTCCAGCGGGATTAGCTGATTGCCCCCCAGGCGTTCGACCACGCGCTCTTGCAGCAGTCGCAGAAGTTTGACCTGCACATCCAGGCTCATGCTTTCGATTTCATCGAGAAACAGGGTGCCGCCATTGGCAAACTCAAACTTGCCGATGCGGCGTTTTTGCGCGCCAGTGAAGGCGCCGGGCTCGTGGCCAAACAGCTCGCTTTCGACCACCGATTCGGCGAGTGCCCCGGCGTTGATCGCCACAAATGGCCCATCGCGACGATTCGACAGGTCATGCAGGGCGCGTGCGACCACCTCTTTGCCGGCGCCGGTTTCACCCAAAATCAATACATCAGTGCTGATGCTGGCGAGCGCACCGATCTGTTCACGCAGGCGTTGCATGGCCGGTGATTGACCGACTAGGCGTGCAGTCAACTGGTGCTGGTCGGTCAGTGCCAGCCGTAGACTGCGGTTATCCAGCACCAAGCGGCGCAGAGCCAACGCCCGGCGCACACTGTCGAGCAGGTCCTCACTGGCGAAGGGTTTTTCCAGAAAGTCATAAGCGCCCGCGCGCATGGCTTGAACCGCGAGCGGCACATCACCATGGCCTGTGATCAACAAAATAGGCAGCTCTGAGTCTTGCTCTTGCAACTGCTTGAGCAGTTGCAAGCCGTCGATGCCGGGCATGCGGATGTCACTGACCACAACGCCCGGCCAATCGCGGGCTATGTGCGTGGCGATGTCTTGCGCATTAGCCAGGCTGGTGACCTGCAAGCCCGCGAGATCAAGAGTCTGGCTTAGGGCTTGGCGCAGATGAGGATCGTCATCAATCAGCAAAACCTGAGTACGGGCGTCGAGGGTGGTCATGGAGCAAAACCTCAGGGTTGGTCATTATCGACTTGTAATAACAGGCAGACAAAAAATCTTAAAAAGTCTTCAGCTTTCGTTATCGGGCTGATGCGGTCTGTTCATCGTGCTACCACTGCGCAGCAGGTGCAGGGTCAGCACGGCGCCGCCATCTTTATGATTGGCCAAGCGTAACTCACCACCCAGGGCGCGGATTAGGGTTTCGCAAATGGCTAAACCCAGACCTAGGCCCTGGGCGCTGGTCTTGGTGGTGAAAAATGGCTCCAGTGCCCGCTGCAGAGACTCTTCGCTAAAACCGGGGCCATTATCACGCAAGTGTAGGTCCAGGGTCGTTTCGGTTATTTCGGCGCTGATCCAGATGCGCCGCGGTTGTGGGCGCTCACTCAAGGCATCCAAGGCGTTAGCCAGCAAGTTACCGAGCAGTTGACGCAGGCGGGTTTCGCCAGCCTGCACCCACAGTGTTGCGTCGGGCAGGTCGCGAATCAGTTCTACATCCATGGCTCTGCGTCGTTTGGCGAGCAAGGCAAGTGCGTCATCGATTGCCGGTTGCAGGGCTACTGTTTCCGGCGCATGCCGGTCGCGTCGAGCGAAGGCGCGTAAGTGCGCGATGATCGAGGCCATACGCTCAGTCAGCTGGCTGATCAGCTTGAGATTGTGCCGGGCGTCATCGTTGCGCTGGTGATCAAGCAATACCCCGGCATTTTCTGCGTAGCTGCGGATAGCCGCGAGCGGCTGGTTGAGTTCATGGCTGATACTCGCCGACATGGTGCCAAGGGCCGATAACTTACTGGCCTGAACCAGTTCATCTTGGGCCCGTACCAATTCTTGCTGGGCGTGTTCACGCTCAAGTACTTCGAGGCGCAGGCGGCTGTTCAGTTGCTCAAGGTCTTGGGTGCGCTCGAGTACGCGTTGCTCTAACTGCTGGCGCGCGTGGGCGTCGAGTGCAATACGCTCCAGGTAGTGGCGACGCCGTTGGATCAGCAGGCCGAGCAGTAATATCAGCATCAGCAGTGCGGCGCCACCGACCGCAACCGCGCTCCGTACCGGGCGGTCGAGGAGGGCGCGGGGGGCAAGAATGCTGACAGTCCAACCGATATTGTCGAGGACGCGCGATTGCTGCATCCAGGCGTCTGGCTGGAGGTTCAGCGGTGGCGGAGACTGGATCTGGTAGGGCTGGGTGTCGGCAATTGCTGCGCGCTCGGCATTATCCAGCGTCCGCGTTGAGTGAAACCGCCAGCCCGGATGCGAAGTCAGAATCACCACGCCATAATTGTCCGTCACCAGCAAGCGCTCCGGGCGATCGCCCCAGAGTGTTTCGGTGTGGTCAAGATCGACCTTCACTACCAATACGCCAATGACTCCGGTTGCATCACGCACGGCAGCCGCGAAGAAGTAACCGCGCTTACCGGAGGTGGTGCCTAAGCCAAAGAAGCGTCCCGGACGGCCCTGCAAGGCTTCACGGAAGTAGGGTCGATACGAGAAGTTACGGTCGACAAAGGAGTCATCTTGTTGCCAGTTGGAAGCGGCCAGGGTTTGACCGTTGGGCGCCATCAGGTAAATAACATCGGCGCCGGTTTGTTCCTTCAAATCGTTGAGCAAACGGTTGGCACTGTCACGCTTGATCGCCGAGTCGCTCTGGGCCAAGAGTTGGCGCAAAGTGGGTAGCTGGCCGAGAATCGGCGGCAATACTTCATAGCGGCTGAGGGTGCCCAGAAGGTTGGCAACGTAGAGGTCGAGAATCTGCTGGCGTTGATCAGACAGCTGTTGGCGGTAATAACGCTCGATGACAATTTGCAGCGGCCACAGTAACGGCGCGAGCATAAGCCCGAGCAGAACTAGGCTGCGCCAACGCAGGCGGCGGGGAACAGTTGGATGTGAAGGGGTTAGACTCATGCTGCGCATTATGCACAGAGCGCATTAAAAGCGCTTGCTCAGGCAAGTATTTCTGCCTGCCTGAGCCGCCTGTGGTCAAGCGATGTTATCGAAGTCGCTGGCGTCGTGACGCTCGCGCAGTTGCTCCGCTGGCTCACCCCACGTGCGATTAACCATACGGCCGCGTTTTACCGCCGGGCGGCTGGCAATCTCTTTGGCCCAGCGTTGCAGATTGGTATAGCTCTTGACGTCCAAGAACTCAGCCGCTTCGTATAGCCCGCCCAACGCCAGCACGCCGTACCACGGCCAAATGGCAATATCGGCAATGCTGTATTGCTCGCCAGCGATATAGCGGTTATTGGCAAGTTGCCGGTCAAGTACATCGAGCTCGCGTTTAACTTCCATGGCAAAGCGGTCGATGGGGTACTCAAGTTTGCTTGGCGCATAGGCATAGAAGTGGCCAAATCCGCCGCCCAGATAAGGCGCGCTGCCCATCTGCCAAAATAACCAATTGAGCGCTTCTGTACGGCTTTTCGACTCGGCTGGCAGCAAGGCACCAAATTTTTCCGCCAGGTGCAGCAGAATAGAACCCGACTCGAACAGGCGGATTGAGGTGGCGTCGCTGTGATCCATCAATGCCGGAATTTTCGAGTTAGGGTTGACCTCGACAAAGCCGCTGGAGAACTGGTCACCTTCTGAAATGTCGATCAGCCAGGCGTCGTATTCAGCACCTGAGTGACCCAGGGCCAAGAGTTCTTCAAACATCACTGTAACTTTCACACCATTGGGTGTGGCCAGTGAGTAGAGTTGAAAGGGGTGCTTGCCGACGGGTAGAACCTTGTCGTGAGTCGGTCCGGAAATAGGTCGGTTGATGCTCGCGAACTTGCCGCCACTTTCTTTATCCCAAGTCCAAACAGCAGGTGGGGTGTAAGCAGAGTTATCTTCCATTACGGGTTCCTCTTTTGCGCAGTAAGTTGAGAGCAGGCGCTCGATTCAATCAGCCTGCCTGAGTAATAATTTGCTCGGCCAGTTCGCTTAATTGACCCGCGCTAAAGTCGGGCTCGGGCACGCCGTCCGCTGGCAGCATCGCATTGTGCGGACGCTTGAGCAGGGCACCTTTGCAGCCCGCAGCTTGTGCACCAATGGTGTCCCAAAGATGACACGCGACCATGATCAACGCGCTGGGCTCTACCTGCATCTGATCGGCCACCAGTTGGTAGGTTTCCGGGGCGGGTTTGAATTTTTTTACTGCTTCAACGCTGAACGACTGTTCAAAGAACTCGCTCAGGCCGGCCAGTTCCAGGGCTGTAGGTGAAGGACTGCTGGCTGAGTTGGTCAGCGTTACCAGGCGAAAGCCGGCTTCGCGCAACCGCATCAGAGCCGGCGCCACATCGGCATGGGCTGGCATGGTGCTCAGGCGATGTTTCAGTTCACCAGTGTCGGCGTCGCTGATGGTTTTGCCATAAATCAGTCCAAGCATCTGTAACGCGCCAGCACCCAACTCGCTGAAAGGTTGGTAGAGGCCGCTGAGGGTCATGGTTTGTGAGTACAGAACTAGCTGGGCAAACCATTCACGCAGCACGGCTTTGTCATTGAATATGCGCTCGAACAGTGGCTCCAGGGTGGTGATATCCAGCAGTGTTTCGTTCACATCAAAGACGATGATGGGTTTCTCAGGCATTGGGAGTCCTCCTGCTGAATCCTTCTTGAAGGATCGTTCAAATATAGGTCCACGGTAATTGAGAGCTTGCCCTCGTTCAAGCTATAATTGAACGATTGCTCAAAATCAGTTTTCTCGAATTCCAAGGACCATCATGCCCCGTGCTGCCCGTTTTGATCGTCAAGTCGCCCTGGATCGTGCTGTTGAGCTGTTCTGGTCGCGCGGCTATTACGCATCATCGATGAAGCACATTGAACAGGCCCTGGATATGCGTCCAGGCAGCCTCTACGCGACCTTCGGCAGTAAGAGCGGTCTGTTTATCGAGGCACTGGATGCCTATGTCGCGCGCACCGGTGACAACTTTCATATGATGCTCGATTGCTCGCCGACTGTTCTTGATGGGTTAGCGGGCTATTTGCGCTCCGTTGTGCGCTCCTGCGATGGCAGCTCTGAGGCGCCAGCACAGGCCTGCATGCTGGTTAAGACCTTGCTTGAAATCAATCCGGAAGATGCCGAACTCCTGGCCAAGGTCGACGCTGTTCTGGCGTTGGTCGAACAGAGGATTTGCACTGCACTGGAGCAAGCCAAGGCGGCGAACGAGTTGCGCCCTGATGTCGATTGCCCAAGGCTGGCACGGCTGCTGCAGGCACAGATTATTGGTTTGCGCGTGTTTGCCGAACGCGATGTACCCGACGCACAGATCAATCAGCTCGCCGATGACATGACGAGCATGCTTGATGCCTACCGGGTTTGAGCGGCGCACCTGGGTCAAGGACGGCCGCTTGGATTCAGGTTTTTGCTGCTTGCATCATTGCCATCAGGCGTTGGCCATCGATCGCCTGACATAGACCTTGAGGTTTTTGCATGGGCGCATCTTCAGCGGCGAGCATGGCATTGAGAATGGCTTCTTCGGTGGCTTGCACCGCCGCCAGGTAGATTGCATCGAAGCACTCATCATTGAGGTAATCGAAATTCAGTTTGGTCGGCGAAAGCTGCGGCAATGGCCGTGGATTCGCCACACTGAAGGCGAGAAAAATATCCCCCGAGTTATTGCCGCCAGGTGTGCCGCCAAGTGCGATACCAAGACCGGCGCGCTGCGCCAGGCGCTTTAACTGATGGGGCAGCAAAGGTGCATCGGTGGCAATCACCACGATGATTGAGCCACGCTCGCGTTCCAGCCCTTCTGGTACGGCATCATCCCAGCGTTCGCCGACGGGCGTACCGAGCACTTTGAACCATTTGCGCTGGCCGTGATTGGCTTGCACCAAAACGCCGAAGGTATAGGTCTGGCCGTCTATCTCAAGACAACGCGAGGCGGTGCCTGTACCGCCCTTGAATCCATAGCAGATCATGCCGTTGCCACCGCCGACATTGCCTTCAGCGATCGCCCCGCTTGCGGCAGCGTTGATCGCGGCGAGGGCATCACTTTCGCCCACATGCTGGCCATTGATGTCGTTGATCACACCGTCATAGGTTTCGGCTACGACCGGCATGGCCCACAAATGCTCGGCTTGCCAGGCATCGGCAAAATGATTGATGGTCCAGCGCGTTGCGGCATGGTGGACGATGCCGACGCTGTGCGAGTTGGTGATGCACATGGGCCCAACAAAGTAGCCGCCATGCTCGATCCAGTGGGTGCCGGTCATTTCGCCATTGCCGTTGAGCGCATGAAAGCCCGCCCAGACAGGCTGCGGATCGGACTCGAAGCCGCGAGGTAAAATGGCCGTGACGCCGGTTTTCACCTGCTTGCCGCTGGCCACCACAGCATTAATGGTTTGGTAGCCAACCTTCACCCCAGGTACATCGGTGATTGCATTGTTCAGGCCGGTTTTGCCGGGCATCGGTAAACCGAGTTCGCGGGCGCGGAGCTTAGCCATGAGCGTCTTCCTTGGTTGTCGCGGGTTGACGACTGCGCAGGTATAAACCGCCTGCAGCGATAATGAATGAGGCAACAAGTAGCAGGGTGGCGATGGCGTTAATCTCGGGTTTGATACCCCGGCGGATCATGCCGTAGATGTACACAGGCAGGGTTGTGGAGTCGACGCCGGAGATAAAGTAGGTAATTACCAGATCGTCCATCGAAATGATGAACGCCAGCAAAGCGCCGCCAATGACACCTGGCAGAATCAACGGCAGGGTGATGCGGCGAAACGTGTGCAATGGCGATGCGCCGAGGTCTGCGGAGGCCTCTTCGAGGCGGTTGTCCATGCCGGCCAGGCGTGCGCTCACTACCAGAAACACATAGCTGATAAGAAAGGTGCAGTGGCCGATGATAATTGAGGTTTTGCCCAACGGCATGCCGATCCCGACGAAGAAAATAAGCAGTGCAATGCCGAGCACAATGTCGGGCATCAGCATTGGCATAAACATCAGCACGCGGTAGAACCCTTGCAGACGAAAGCGATATCGCGCCAAGGCAAGAGCCATAAAGGTGCCAGCAATCGTTGAAATCGCAGTCGTGCTCATTGCGATGGCCAGGCTGGTGCGCAATGCCGCCAGCAACTGGTCGGTGGACTCAACGTACATCTTGCTTGAGCCGAGTTCGTTGGACAGCCCAAACAGCGAGCGGTACCAGTCGAGCGAGGCCCCGCTCCAGATCATCATATTGATTGGGTTGGAGTTAAACGAGTAGACCACGATCAAGCCGATCGGCAGGTACAGAAACACAAAGAAAGCCAGGCTATAGCCACCCAGCAGGCCACGACCTAAGCGCGCGAGAAGGGCATTCATTGTGCACCTGCCTTGTTCCGGTTTTGCGCAACCACGTTGAGGATCAGGCACACCAACACCGCGACCATCAACAGCATCGCCAGTGCCGCGCCAAAGGGCCAGTTGCGTGCGGCCAGAAACTGTTGTTCAACCAAACTGCCGATCATCAACACCTGTGCGCCGCCGAGTAATGACGGAACGATAAAGTTACCGAGGCTGGGGATAAATACGATGATCGAACCTGCCGCGATACCCGGCAGCGTCATCGGAAAAATGATTCTCCAGAAGCTCTGCCAACGGCTGGCCCCCAGGTCGGCTGAGGCTTCAAGTAAACGACGGTCTAGCTTCTCGACACTGGCGTAAACCGGCATAAACATAAACGGGATAAAAATGTAGGTCATGCCGATCAACACGGCAGTTTCGGTGTAGATCAGGTTGATCGGGGTATTGATGCCCAGCGCCAGTAGCGTGGTATTAAT
The DNA here is from genome assembly GCF_963971045.1 of Pseudomonas sp. EL_65y_Pfl2_R95. Lineage (NCBI taxonomy): Bacteria > Pseudomonadati > Pseudomonadota > Gammaproteobacteria > Pseudomonadales > Pseudomonadaceae > Pseudomonas > Pseudomonas sp. EL_65y_Pfl2_R95. Next base: position 9,762 of record NZ_CAXAOV010000008.1, read on the forward strand.
AAAGCCGCTCGGGCGTAAAATCAGCACCCAGGCATAGAGGCGCACAATCAAGCTGGTGAAAAACGGCAGGGTGATCAGGAACATGCAGAAGTTGCGCATCTTCTCAGGCTGGCGGGCGACCCAGAATGCAGCGGGATAGCACACCAACAGCGTCAGCACGACAGTGATTGCCGCGAGCTTGAACGAGCGCAGAATGATCTCCAGATAAACCGGGTCGAACTCTTCAAGAGTGCCATCGGCCCAACCGAGGACACGACCGAAGTTATCTGGGTAAAAACTCCACTCGACGCCGCCGTAGAGGCCGGGTTCAAGCAGGCTGTAGGTTGCCATAATCGCCAGCGGAGTGAGGAAGAACAGGCCAATCACGAATGTCGCAGGGCTCAGCAGACCAATCAATTGCAGGCGTCGACGACCGGCTAAGCTGCTCATGGCCTGGCCTCGTCAATCAGATGTACGGCGGTCAGTGCATAACTTAATTGCAGGCTACTGCCCGGTTGCAGGCGGTGCAGGTCATGGCGGCCTGTATCGCGAATAACAGCCTTGACCTGAGTGCCATGCGCGGTGCGCAGGCTCACTTCAAAGTCTTTGCCGATAAACAGGGTTTGTTCCACTCGGCCTTCCAGTTGAGCGCTATCTGCGCCGTGGCTGTCGAGCTGAAACTGCTCGGGACGTAACATCGCCTGTAGCTTTTGCCCCACCTGCAGTTGCCTGGCGGGTACTCGCAAAAGGTCACCTTGTTCGTTGCGTAGCTCAGCCATATCTGCACAGATCGCGCTGACGCTGACGTCAAACAGGTTGCTCTCACCAATAAAACCTGCAACGAAGGCGTTTGCCGGACGATCGTAAATCTCTGTAGGTGTGCCTATCTGCTGAATGTGGCCGCCATTGAGCACGACAATGCGGTCCGACATGGTCAGCGCTTCTTCTTGGTCGTGGGTGACGAAGACAAAGGCGATGCCCAGCTCATGCTGCAGCTTCTTTAATTCGCGCTGCATGCTTTGCCGTAGCTGGCGATCAAGGGCCGACAAAGGCTCATCGAGCAGCAGCAGCGCCGGGCGATCTACCAATGCCCGGGCCAGCGCCACGCGTTGTTGCTGACCACCAGAAAGTTGCCCTGGTTTGCGCCGTTCCAAGCCTCCAAGACCGACCAGCTCAAGTGCCTCAGCAGTTCGCCGGCGCCGCTCGGACTTGCCAACGCCCTGTACTTCGAGTGCGTAACCGACGTTGTCGCCCACGCTCATGTGCGGGAACAGCGCGTAGCTTTGGAACACGGTGTGCACCGGTCGCTGATGAGCTGGCACATTGTTCATGGGTTCGTTTTGGATCAGCAGTTCACCGCCGTCCAGTTGCTCAAACCCACTGATGGTGCGCAGCAAGGTGGTTTTGCCGCATCCCGAAGGGCCGAGTAGGGTCACGAACTCGTTGGCGCCGACACTCAGGTCAACGCCATCGAGTGCGCGAACCAAATGACCTTCAGGGGCACGGTAGTGCTTCACGGCGCCACGGATCTCGACGACCGGCGCAATACGGGTGTAAACGCTCATGGATAACTCCGTCCCGGCCTCATGGCCGGGATTCACAGCGGGCGATCAGGCAGTGGACAGCCCTGGACTTAGTTGGCAGTGCGTACTTTGGTCCAGGTGCGGTCGTACAATTTCAGGCCTTTGCCGATATCTTGAAAAATTTGCAGCTTGGCCATTACATCCGCTGGCGGGTTGATCTGCGGGTCCTCGCGCAACTCGGCCGGGAGCAGCTTGAGCGCCGCTTTGTTTGGCGTGCCATTGGTTTGCTGAGCAGTGTTGAGTGCGGCGATTTCAGGCTTCAGGAAGAATTCCATGAAGCGTTTGGCGTTAGCCTTGTTCGGCGCATTCTTGAGCACGCACATATCTTCTTGATATAGGGTCGCACCCCCTTTTGGAATCACGTAGGCGAGCTTGTCCGGCTCTTGTTTGACGTACATTTCAGCACCGACGAAATACTGCGCGGCCACCGCATCACCCGACTGAACCATGGGCACGCTGTCATAAGTGAAGGCGGAGATTAACGGTTTGCGCTCCAGCAACCAGTCAGCCGCCAGTTTCAGGTCGTCACGGTTGATGCTATTGACCGATTTACCGTTCTCGATCAGGCCAACGCCAAGGGTTTCGCGCATGTCGTCGAGCATGATGACCTTTTTGCCTGCCTTGGCTTCGGCGAAGAAGTCATCCCAGGTCTCGATCGGTTTGGACACTTTGGTTTTGTTGTAGAAGATACCGACTGTGCCCCATGCGTAGGGCATGCAGTACTCGCCCTTTGGATCGGATTTAGCACGCAGGAATTGCGGGTCGATATTGGCAAAAGCCGGGCTCTGGTTGATGTCGGTCTTTTCCAGCAGTCCCAGGGCAGCCATGCTGTCGTGCATGTGCACTGAAGGGAAGACTATGTCGTAACCACTGGCACCGGCTTGCAGCTTGGCAAGCATTTCTTCGTTGCTGCCATAGGTGTCGAGTGACACTTTGATTCCGGTTTCAGCAGTGAAGCGATTTAGTACTTCAGGGTTGATATAGTCGCCCCAGTTATACAAGTGGAGCTCTTCAGCTGCCTGCGCAGCATTGACGACGAGAAGTGCGCCGAGCGCGGCGCAGAGGGTGGTTTTACGCAGTGCGAGCATGTTCCTGTTCTCCGTTTTGGGTCGCGCTGATTGAGCTTGACCCTGTAATTGTTGTTGCGGCAGGAAAAGCGAGACGGGTTGGTAGCAGGGTGTTGCGTCTTGTTGAGCTGCGCAGACTTACCCATGAAGCTGTTGACCGGTGTCTCTTTGCGTTACGCCTTGAGAGTAGAATATATTTATTCCAAAGATCAATAGTCTGACATATTGATTCCAGAACTTTTTATCATAACCAGGGACACCAGCATGCTCGACAGTAAGATGGAAGGCCTTGAAGGCAAGCTAACCCCAGCCGAGCGAACGCTGTGGGCCTATATCCAAGCCAACCAGGAAAAGCTTGCCTTTGAAACTGGCGCTACGCTTGCGAGCAAAAGCGGCGTCAGCCCGAATACGGTCAGCCGTTTTTTGCGCCGACTGGGTTACAAAGGCCTGAAAAGTCTCAAGGAAGAGCTCCGCGACGAAGTGCGGGTGCAGTCGTTGCTCAACACCACGCTGATCGAGCGGGTTCAGCAGCCGGAAGATTTGGTCTCTCACCTGCATCAAGAAGTGGCTGCACTCAACGAATTTGCCGACCAGTTAGCCAGTCAATATTGGCGCGATACCGTGGCCAAAGTCAGTCAAGCCGAGCGGGTGTTTGTCTGCGGATTTCAGACCATCCGCGGTTTGGCGGAGGATTTCGCCAACCGCCTCGCGCTGGTGCGTTCCGGTGTCGAATTTCTGGATTTGTACAGTGGCGTGCTTGGCCACTGGATCGACAGCCATGACCAGCGCTGCTGTGTGATTCTAATCGACATCGCGCCCTATGCTGATGCTGGAATTTCCTTCGCCAACAACTGCCTGAGGCAGGGTACAGACTTGGTGGTTTTTACCGACGAATACGGCATCGCCCGGCACATCGACACGCCCAGCATCATCACCATGAAGACTAAAACCGGGTTGATTCTGGAGTCGACTGGGGGCTTGACCAGTGCCTTGAATGTGCTGTTGCACTGTGTCGCAGCGCAGCACAAAGGCCAACTCAAGGAGCGTTTGGATGCTTATCGGGAGCGGGTAGCCAGCCTCAAGCTATACCGAAGCTAGTCCGAGGCAGTACCCGAAACCTCGGCTCGCAAGCGGATCACCCGCGTGAAATTTTTTACCATTACTCAGCCCATTCAAGGGCGGACCTTTGTTTGAGCGCAGTTTTATATGAATACTTAATAAGTATTGAATAGATACTTTACATATATTTTTAATCTCGATTGATTGTCTCTAGCATCTTGTTTGCTGCCACTTGCCTGACAGCTCAAATAAAAACAATCAAAAACGAGGCAACACCATGTCGAGATGCCAATCGCGTTTTCAAGCCGCGCTTGCCGCCAGTACGGCCCTTGCTGTTCCGCTTACTGCCAATGCGGCTTTCTTCGAAGACAGCAAGGCTACAGTCGAGCTGCGAAACTTCTACCTCAATAGTGATTACCATCAGGAAGGTGCAAGCCAATCTCTGCGGGATGAGTGGGCTCAAGGTTTCATCTTGGATTACAAGTCGGGATTCACCGAGGGGCCGGTAGGCTTTGGCGTGGATGCCATTGGTTTGCTCGGGGTCAAGCTGGACTCTGGACCCGACCGGCAAAACACTGGTTTGCTGCCAGTAGGTGATGATAAAGCACCGGATGAATACAGCCAGTTAGGTGCGGCGGCCAAGGCACGTATCTCCAAGAGTGTGCTGCACGTCGGCACCCTGATCCCGAAAATCCCCACTGTACTGCCCAATGATTCGCGGTTGCTACCGCAGACATTTCAAGGCGCGCAGTTGCAGTCTAAAGAGGTCGACAACCTGACGGTGGACCTCGGCCGTCTGACCCAGAACAGCTTGCGTAACTCCAGTGCCAACGATGACATTGCCGTTGCAGGTAAAGGCATCAAGGGTGGCCAGGACAGTGATGAATTCAACTTTGCCGGTGCCAATTACAAGTGGGATAAAAACCTGACCACGGGCTACAACTACGCGCACCTTGATAAAAACTACCGGCAGCACATTGCCAATATCAAATACAAATATCCTCTGGGTGACACGCAGTCATTTGAGACTGACATTCGCTATGCCTACTCCAGCAATGACGGCAAAACCAATGTCGACAACAAGGCCTTCGGTGCCAAGTTGATTTACAACCTTGGCGGCCACTCTTTTGGCGTCAACTACCAGGAAATGAATGGCGAAACCGGCTTTCCGCACATCGAAGGCACCAATTCATATCTGGTTAACTACGTGATGATCTCTGCCGACTTCGCCAGCCCGGAAGAGCGTTCCTGGCAGGCGCGTTACGACTACAACTTTGCGGCAGTTGGCATTCCCGGCCTGACTTTTATGACCCGTTATACCAGTGGTGACAACTTCGTTCGTTCACCCGGTCGCGAGGGCAAGGAGTGGGAGCGCAATACCGACATCGGTTATGTGGTGCAGAGCGGCCCGCTCAAGGATTTCGGCATCAAATGGCGCAACGGCACCTACCGCAGCAATGGCGGCAACGATATTGATCAGAACCGTTTGATCTTCAGTTACACCCTCGCACTGCTTTGAGCCGCGCCGCTATTGGCTGCCAGTCAGCTGGCCCTGATTTAACCGCTTTGTTCGGAAGGAATGCACCATGAAATTCAGAAAGAACCTGATCCACCTCGCTGTTGCCTATTCGCTTTTTATCTCGTTCGGCGCTCAGGCTGCCAATACTGCGGATCTGCCTTGTACAACCACCGCTGAATGCGCGGCGCAGGCCGAGAAGATCGGTGCAACGGTGGATAAGCACAGTGCCAAAGGTGGCGCCTACGAGGAGCAGTTCAGCTGGATGAACCGCATTAACAAAGCCTCGATTGTGATGCTTACTGAAGAAGGCATTGTCACGCCCAAGCTTGGTCATTTGATTGCCGGTGGGGTTCAGCATGTGATTGATCAGGCCAAGCAGCCTGGCGGCAAACGTCCGAGTGATGTATTGCAGGTCGAAAAAATCATGGTCGATAAAATCGGCCCTGAGGCTTCGTTGATTCACTCTGGCCGTAGCCGACAGGATATGTACGCCACCTATCGCCTGGCCGTACTGCGTGCTCAGGTTTTGGACTACAGCGATGCCTTGAACAAGGTGCGCGCGCGCATTCTGAAAATCGCCGAGAAGAATGTCGACACCCTGGTCCCGGCGTATACCAACGGTGTGCAAGCGATGCCAATCAGCTATGCGCATTACTTGTTGGCATTTGAAGCCTCGTTTGAGCGTGATGCTCAGCGCATCCATGAACTTTATGCACGTTTGAACCTGAGCCCGATGGGCACTGCCGTATTGGCCAATTCGGGTTGGCCGCTGAACCGTGAGCGTCTGGCCGATCTGCTGGGCTTTGATGGCTTGCGCGAAAACTCGCTCGATGCGGGCCAGGTGTCGACCTATGACATTCCGTTGGAAGCCGCAGGGATTGCTTCATCTTCGGCGATTAGGGTGGGCGCCATGATTGGTGATATCCACACCCAGTATCACCAAACGCGCCCTTGGCTGCTGCTTGAGGAAGGTTCAACCTACACCAGCAGCGCCATGCCACAGAAGCGTAACCCAGGGCTGCTGATGCGCACCCGCGAGTCGGCATCTGATGTGGTCGGCCTGGCCAACGCCACCACTGTTCGTGCGCATAACGTGACCACCGGCATGACGGACTACAAAGCAGCATTTGACTCGCTTGGGCTGTTTACTTCTGCCGTGCAGATGTACAAGCGTTTTGACAGCGTGCTGGCTGCTCTGGTGATCAATCCGGAGCGGGCGATGGAAGAGTTGGATGCCGACTGGACCACGTCAATGGAGTTGGCCGACACCCTTGAACGCGAGTACAAAGTGCCGTTTCGTATTGGCCACAGCTTTGCCTCATTGATTGTCGAGGAAGCGCGCCAGGAGGGTTATTACCCGAAAGACTTCCCTTACGCCGATGCACAAAAGCTCTTTACCAAAGCGGCCCAAAAGTACAAATGGGATTTGCAGAAATTGCCCTTGGATGAAGCGGCTTTCCGCGCGACCTTGTCGCCACGGGCCATGGTTGAGTCCCGCAAGGGCACTGGCGGACCTCAGCCAGCCGAAGTGAAACGCATGCTGGCTGAATCGCAGAAGACCCTCAAGGCGGATCGCGACTGGATGACCGATCACCGCCAGCACTTGCTGGATGCTGACGCGGCTCTGGACAAGGCCTTTGCTAAGTTGGTGAAAGCGTCCAACTAAGCGGCTGACCATGCAAAACGACCGGCCACGTGCCGGTCGTTTTGCTTTATAGGTCTGGTTGAGGCTGGCTATGGAATGGCGTGCGCCAATACCGCTGACAGCAGCTAACCCAACGCCTTTGCCAGTTTCTGTTGATCCAACTCCTTGTGCCAACTGGCCATCGTCAAGCAGGCGACGCAGTTGCCCAGCACGTTGGTCAGCGAGCGGCACTTCATCATGCGTTCTACTCCGATGAGAATCCCGATGCTTTCCAAGGGGACGATCTGCAGCATGCTGAGGGTGGCGGTCAGGGTGATAAATGCCGAGCCGGCGACGCTGGTGGAGCTTAGCGAGGTCAACAAGCTGACAAGCAGCACGGTAAGCAGGAGCTGTCCGTTCAGGTCGACATGAGCTGATTGGGCGAGAAAGATCACGGCGACCATCAGGTAGATATTGGAGCCATTGAGGTTGAAGCTGTAGCCGGTGGTCAGGGTTAAGCGCACGAGCTTGCTGTTGCATCCTGCAGCTTCGAGTTTGTCGATCAATCGGGGCAGCGCCGCCACAGAAGAACCCGTCGATGCGACCAAAAAGAGCTCTTCTTTGATATAGCCAATCAGTCGCCATAGGCTAATACCGCTTAACCTGAGTGCCAGCGTCATCACGATCAGGATATACAGCAGGCTCGCGGCGTAGGCGGTTGCGACGAACTTCGCCAGCGGGATAGAGGCGCCGGCGCCGTATACGCTGATGGTGAATGCGATGGCGCCGAACGCAGCCAGAGGGGCAAAACGAATGATGAACTGCATGACCCGAAACACCAGGCCAACAGAGGCATTCAGTGCCTGCCTGAGTCGAGTTGCCTTGTCGCCTGCGAGGCCGAGCACCAACCCCGCAACCAAGGCCGCGAGCAATACCTTGAAGATTATGCTGTGTTCGAATGCAGCACCCAGCAAGGCAGGAATCTGTGTAACTGAAATGCTTTTAACCAGCACCGTCGCATGCTGCATGCTTGGGTCCGCAGTGGGCATATCAACCCCAGGCTGCAACAACAGGGCGACGTACAAGCCACACACAAGCGAAAGCAGTGACATTAACTGCCAGTAACCGAGTGTTGTCAGGCTTAGCCTCAGGCTGGTGCTGTAACCGCGCAACCCGGCAACGCTCGAGGCAATAAGGACGAACATAACCAGCGGCGTAATGAGGCGTACCGCAGCAATAAACAGGTCGCTGAACAGCTTCATTTCGATCGCCAGACTCGGCTTCCAGACACCCAAAAGGCTACCAAGCGTTACAGCCAGCACCAGTTGAGCAAGACCTGATCGAGCAACTCTGAACATCAGTAATTCTTAATTATTATTAGTTTGAAACCCCAACGCCACTCGGGGCTTCGTATCCTATCCCATCACTGATGGATTCGGTATCGTGTGGCGCAGCAACTCACTCGACACATGGTGAACTGGTCATGGAATTGCGTCATCTTCGTTACTTCGTCATGGTCGCAGAAGAGCAACACTTCACCCGCGCTGCCGCGCGGCTGAACATGCAGCAGCCGCCGTTGAGTCAGCAAGTTCGTGCGTTGGAACAGGAGCTTGGTTTTGATCTCTTTGTCCGCCACCCCAAGGGTGTCGTTCTAACGGCTGGTGGGAAGGTCTTCCTGGGTGAGGCCAAAGAAATTCTACGCAAGGTTGAACTTGGCTCACTCAAGGCGGCGCGAACGGCACAGGGTATTGAAGGTACGCTGAGTGTCGGCTTCACCAGTTCGGCGGCTTCACATCCGCTGATTCCGCAGATAATCCGCAGCTATCGTGAGCGTTATCCGGGTGTGGATATCATCCTGCACGAAGGTAACGCCAGCGAGCTGACGGACAATGTGATGGCCGAGCACACCGACATAGGCATTCTTCGCGCGCCGATCGCGCACCCCAAACTGGCGCAGTATCACCCTTTGCTCAATGAAGAATTGTTGCTGGCGCTTCCGGATGGCCATGGGTTACTCAAAGGCAAGTCACCTTCGAGTGAGTTTAGTGTTTCCCTGGCCGAGTTGGTGAACGAGCGCTTTATTCTGGTTCGCCGTCCGGGGGCACCCGGTATGTACGCCAATCTTGTGCAGGCTTGTCGTAACGCCGGATTTGAACCGATCATCGCCTTTGAGGTGGAGCGGATGCTGACCAACGTCAGTCTGGTCGCGGCGGGCGCTGGCATCTCGGTGGTGCCGGCTTCAATGCGGGGTTTCCATGAGGGCAGCGTGGTCTACTGCCGCATCCGCGATGCCAAGCCCCGACTTGTCGCACCAATCACGCTGCTGTGCCGCAGCTTCAATCAGTCCCCGCCGATCATCAACTTTATCGAGCTGGCGCAGCAGCTCAGCACTCACTACCGCAAACGGCCGAGCCAGGGCGTGCGCGAGCTTGGCGATCAAGGCGTCGCCGCTTGCGCACAGCCGGGTGACTAGAAGTTGCCTTACAACTTGAGTACCCGAGCAATATCCCGTGCCCGCTCGCGCAACAGTTGTGGCGCCTGACTGCAAGCGTCCGCCAGCGACATGGGACCAGATGTGATCGAAAAAGCCGCATCAATGCCTTGGGCGTAGATATCGGCATATCCTGCACCAAGGGTGCCCGCCAAGACTATTACCGGCACCTGCTGTTGTCGGGCGATGCGCGCTACACCCAGCGGCGTTTTGCCATGCAGGGTCTGGGCATCAAAGCGGCCTTCGCCGGTGATGACCAGGTCGGCTCCGGCAACATGCTGCGCAAGCTGGGTCAGCTCCGCCACTACTTCAATGCCCGGCCTGAATTTGGCTTTGAGCAATGCACGTGCGGCAAAACCAATTCCACCTGCTGCGCCACTGCCAGGAAAATCGCGATGATCCTCGCCCAGTTGCTTCTCGATGCAATCTGCAAAATGCCCCAGCGCATGATCAAGGCTGCGAATCTGCTCATCACTCGCGCCTTTCTGGCCGCCGAAAATGTAGGACGCGCCATTCGGACCGCAGAGCGGGTTATCGACATCGGCCGCCAACTCGAAGCTTACTTCCGGCAAGCGCGAGTCCAAGCCTTGTAAGTCGAGTTTCTGCAGCGTTGCCAAGGCGGCTCCACCGGGCGGCAGCGCGGCACCTTGCGCATCCAGCAAGCGCGCGCCTAATGCTTCCAACATGCCCGCGCCGGCATCATTGGTCGCGCTGCCGCCCACGGTAAGGATGATGTGTTTCGCGCCCAGATCCAGCGCCTGGCTGATCAGTTCACCAGTGCCTCTGGTTGTGGTGACGCAGGCATCTCGCTGCTCGACAGCCAGCAATTGCAAGCCACTGGCTTCGGCCATTTCGATAATCGCCGTGTGCATTTCCGGCAGCCAGCCCCAGCGCGCCGCAACGGTATCGCCCAAGGGTCCGGTTACCTGACTAATCCGCTGCTCACCCGCAACAGCCGCGAGAATGGCGTCAACCGTACCTTCGCCACCGTCGGCCATGGGGCATTTGATCAGCTCGGCGTCAGGGTAGATTTCTTGCAGACCAAGCGCGATGGCATTGGCGACTTCGGCAGCGCTCAGGCTGTCTTTGAATGAATCGGGTGCGATTATTATTTTCATGGGTAACTCCAACTTAGGCGTGTCGCCATGCTGACACGCCTTTGCGGGCGTCGCTTTAGTAATACGAACAAAGCAATCATCGTTTCATTGTGCAAATGGACAGTTAATCGACGGGCAACAACTCTATGCCAAGGTAAAGTTCGACCAACTCGCTTAAGCGATTCACATCTTTACCGCTCAACTCAGCGATGCGTTCCAGCCGATACCGCAGGCTATTGCGGTGGATGCCCAAGGCGTCTGCACAGGCTTGCGGTTGCCCATTATGGGCGCACCAACTGCGCAGCGTTTGCAGCAACTGGCCATTGCTGTCCTTGGCTTGAATACCGCGCAGTGGCGTCATCAGCGCGGCCACTACATCGTCGTCACGCCGCGCCCACAGCACAGCCTGCATACGGTACTGACCAAGTGCCAGAATCGTTACATCCGGCTTTACCGTTTGGCCGTAATCGAGCAAGTTGATGGCGTGTTGGCAGCCCTCGCGCAGGCGTCGAAGGTCCTGCGCCGGGGCCCCTGCAACCATTCGGGTAATGGCCCAACCTTGAGCGTTTAGGCGATCAATAAAGGCCGTCAGCTCGATCTTTACATTCGAAGGGCAGCACCAGAGCAATGTGCCCGGCGACAACGGCGTACACCAGCTGTCCGAGTAGCGAGTCTGTAAATAGTCCGCCTTGGCTTCGCTTTCAGCCTCGATGATATAGGGGGTGCGCGAGAGGTTAGGTTTCAGCCCCAGTTGATGAGCCTCTTCAATCTGGCGTTTGCTGCCGCCATTTTCTGCAAGCAATGAGGCGATCAGATCATCACAGCGTTGACGACGCCACTGGCGCTCGGTCTGCATGTGGCTCTGATCTACCAGCATCTCAGCCGTCATCCGCACCAGCTGGGCAAAGGTGCGCAACTCAAGGGGGTTGCCCGAAAGGCCCAATACACCGATCAACTGGTCATCATGCATCAGCGGCAAGTTAATACCCTGCTGCACACCTTTGAGGCTCTGCGCGGCCTGCTCATCAATCTCAACAATGCGTCTGTTGCTCAGAACTAACTGCGCACCTTCATGGCGGGTATCAATTCGATCCTTTTCACCGCTGCCTAGAATCAGGCCTTGGCTGTCCATGACATTGACGTTGCACGGCAGTATGGCCATCGCACGATCAACAATGTCTTGGGCAAGTTCATGGTTAAGTTCAAACATAGGACTGACTTCCAGTGCGGCGTTCTGGTCTGAATATAGTCACAGATTAGCGCTCAGTGCGCTTGTTCAAAAGTACAATAATTTCGTTTTGATATTGTGAGTATGAACAATGCTTAGTGCTTTCAGCACCTTGCATATTTTTATTCAACCAAGGCGCTAGACGGCGTCAGCTCCAACAGCGGGTTCTAAGTGATCAATTTGCTTAAAGCGCTCGACCAGAAAATCAATGAAGTGGCGAATCTTCGCCGATAACTGATGTTGCTCTGAATAAATGGCGTATACATCGGCTGGAGCAGGCTGCAGATCGTCCAATACCAGGCGGAGCCGACCACTGCGCACGTAGCGTGCTATGTCCCATTCGGCCCGAAGCAATATGCCCCGCCCTTCAAGTGCCCAGTTCAACACCACCTCTCCATCGTTACAGCTAAGATTGCTGCGTACTTTCACGCCACGTGTACGGGAGCCTTCCACAAAATCCCAGACACCATGCGTACCGTCGTTTTGTCGTAGAAAAATACAGTTATGACTGGCCAAATCCTGAAGCCGTTCGGGCGTGCCGAATCGCTCCAGATAGAGCGGCGAAGCGCACAGCATTCTGCGATTGCTGGCGATTCTTCTCGCATGGAATCCTGCATCTGGCAGGGTACCGAACCGGATAACAATATCCAGGCCATTAGCGGCTAAATCCATTGGCCGGTCTGACAAGATCAACTGCGCTTCGACATCTGGGTGGAGGTCAATAAACGCCGCCAATGCGGGGCCGATATAGCGCCGGCCAAATCCCATGGATGCATTGACTCGCAGCAGGCCTTTGGGCTGGCGACGGCTGCTGGTTATCAATTCTTCGACCGCATCAATATCGCCAATAATGCGGCTTGCATGACGGAAATAGATTTCCCCTTCGGGCGTCAGGCTCAGTGAGCGCGTCGTGCGATTGACTAACCGCACGCCCAAACGCTGCTCAAGCGCAGCCAAGCGCTTACTCACGGCAGACGGCGTGATTCCCAGTTCGCGAGCGGCCGCTGCGAGGGTTCCTTGCAAGGCAAGAACGTGAAAAAACGTTAGATCCTGAGGACGACTCATTATTAACCTGAATTCACTAAAGTAGTTATTTTAACTCAATCTCTTCGTTTATTTCACCACATATACTCGGGCCATCACTACCGAGCGGGCTACCCGCTACAAAACAAAAACGGAGCGCTTTATGACGACTTACAAAATTGCTGCTATTCCAGGTGATGGTATCGGAACCGAGGTTATTGCTGCGGGTTTAGAGGTGTTGCAAGGACTTTCCGATCGTCTGGGTGGTTTTAAATTCGATGTCACTCATTATCCTTGGGATTCTGAGTACTACTTGAAGCATGGCCACTATATTCCTGACGGTGGCTTGGCCGAGATCAAGCAGTCTGACGCTATCTTCTTCGGCGCCGTAGGCAGCCTGAAAGTACCGGATCATATTTCGCTTTGGGGCTTGCGCCTGCCGATTTGCCAAGGCTTTGACCAATACGCAAACGTACGTCCCGCCCGTGTTCTGCCAGGCGTAAAAAGCCCACTGACTAATGGTGAGGCCATTGATTGGGTGATCGTCCGTGAAAACTCCGAGGGTGAATACTCAGGGAGTGGTGGTCGCGTTCACCAAGGCCTGCCGATTGAAGTCGCAACTGAAGTGTCGACCTTCACCCGGGTGGGTGTAGAGCGTATCCATCGCTTTGCTTTTGAACTGGCACGCAGTCGCCCGGCCAAACACCTGACGTTAGTTACCAAGTCCAACGCTCAGCGCCACGGTATGGTGCTTTGGGACGAAATCTTTGCCGAGGTCGCCAAAGATTTCCCAGATGTACGCACCACACGCGAGTTGGTTGATGCCGTCACCACCACCATGGTGCTCAAGCCCGAGCGTCTGGATGTGGTGGTTGCCACCAATCTTCACGCCGACATTCTTTCGGATTTGGCCGCAGCGCTCTCCGGTAGCCTGGGTATTGCACCTACCGCTAACCTCAATCCCGACCGAACCTTTCCGTCAATGTTCGAACCCATTCATGGCTCGGCATTTGATATCACGGGTAAAGGTGTGGCTAACCCAATTGCCACTTTCTGGACCGCAGCCATGATGCTTGAGCATCTGGGTGAGAAAGCTGCCAGCGAGCACCTCATGCGTGCGATTGAAGATGTTACTGCAAGCGGGCTGCACACGCCGGATCTGGGCGGCACCGCAACCACCCGCCAAGTGACTGATGCTGTTCTTGAAGTCATTAACCGCTAACGCCTGCATGACGCTGAAAGTACCGGCATACCGGTCGGTACTTTTCTTCGCGTTGTGAAACCCGATTGCAGTCCATCGCTGCACTGACTTTGCAAAGCCGTGAGTCCGGCGAAGAGATACGCATCGAAATACTTTAGCCGGCGCTCTATTGCTGCGCCTGTTCGCCGCCCTGAGTGGCGAACAGACATTCCTAAACAAAAATAATATATGGAGCCTCCCTACTCAGGGAGTGAATTGCATGAGCCACATAGAAATTACGTTGCTTTTTTTGCTATTCGCCACCGTTATGTTCGTCTGGGAGCGCATCCCTCTTGCGCTCACCTCGATCATTGTTTGCTTGGGTCTTGTGTTGACGGGTGTACTTGATGCTAAAAGCGCATTCAACGGCTTCATCAACACAAACGTCATCCTGTTTGTTGCCATGTTTATCGTTGGCGGCGCTTTGTTTCAGACGGGCATGGCCAACAATATTGGCGGTTTGGTCACCCGGTTTGCCAAGACCGAGCGTCAGCTGATTGTAGCGGTCATGGTGATTGTCGGGCTGCTCTCCGGGGTATTGTCTAATACGGGTACCGCAGCGGTATTGATTCCGGTTGTTATCGGTATCGCCGCCAAATCCGGCTTCTCGCGCTCGCGCTTGTTGATGCCTCTGGTCTTTGCTGCCGCCATGGGCGGCAACCTTTCACTTATCGGTGCCCCGGGCAATCTAATTGCACAAAGTGCGCTGCAAAAGGTTGGGTTGGAGTTCTCGTTTTTTGAGTACGCCAAAATTGGCCTTCCGTTGCTGGTGTGTGGAATCATCTATTTTGCATTTTTCGGCTACCGTCTCTTGCCTGAGGCAGACGGCAGTGGCAACAAAACGGCGGAGCAAAAAACACCCGATTTCTCGACGGTTCCAAAGTGGAAACAAGCCACTTCGCTGGTGGTGATGATAGCCACCATTCTGGGGATGGTTTTTGAAGGGGCAATCGGTATCCCTCTTCATATCACCGCTTGTATTGGTGCGGCGATTTTAGTCCTAGTCGGCGTATTAACGGAGAAGCAGGCCTACCAATCTATCGACACCCAAACCATATTCATATTTGGCGGGACGCTGGCGTTAGCCGGTGCGCTGGAAAAAACCGGGGCTGGGGCCGAAACAGCAAGCTACATCATCGGTATGTTGGGTGAGAACGCATCGCCTGTTGTGTTGTTGGTCACTGTATTTTTCATTTCCTGTGCACTTACCAACTTCATGTCAAACACCGCTACGACGGCACTCTTGGTGCCAATTGGCATGTCTATTGCGGCCAACCTCGGGGCAGACCCCAGGGCCGTGCTCATGTGTATTGTGATTGGTGGCTCATGTGCCTACGCCACACCCATTGGCATGCCTGCGAACCTAATGGTGCTCTCAGCTGGCGGGTATAAGTTCTTTGACTACGTAAAATGTGGGTTGCCATTAATCTTGGTGGCAGGTGCTGTGTCGATCCCACTTCTGCTGATCTTCTTTCCCTTCTTTCCGAGCTGATCAGTGATCTGAAATTTTCCTCGGTTTGCATTCGTTGCCCTCTTGCGTGTTCAAGAACACAAAAGAGGGCGTGCTTATTCAATGGTCACTATAAGCATCGGGCAATGCGCACCCAACGGTTGGCAGGTTTGATTCTTTTCAGCGTGTTGGTTTTTTGGGCAGGTGGGAGGGGCAAAGCGGCCGCATTTAACCCGTAAATCAGAAAGCCTCAGCCTAGGGTGCTCACGAACACCAACTTTAGTTTGGTCTGAGGAAAGTTGGCTTTTGGCGGCGTAAAGTTATGCGCCTTGGTTGCGATAGCGAGTTATCAACCAAGGAGGATACTCTGATGATTTTACGAAAACTGAATTTGGCGCCGCGCGCTGCTGTTAGCTTTGGGTTTTTTTGTTTGATTATCGTTGTGATTGGAATGCTGTCTTTGCGCCAGGCAGACAAGCTCAATGACGCAGAAACCTATGTCGAAACGAACGTGCTGGACAGCATCAAACTGGTCAGCGATCTTAACCGGGAGTTTGTCGGGATCAGAGGCAACAATGCCCGGGTCAGAAACCCGCTCGAACCTGATGAGCGCAAAACCAAAGCGCTCGATGACATCCGCCAAGCAAGGTCACGCATAGAACGTGATATTAAATCCCTGCAGAGCTTTATCGTCACCCCACAGGGGCGCGAGGCTTATGAGGCATTTGTCAAAGCACGCGATGCCTATGTGGTTATTCAAGATGAATACCTAGCCACCATCGCAGCCGGGCAGCTGGAGCGTGCGGTTAGCCTGTCAAGCGGTGAGATGCGCGACTCAGCGAGACTCGTCCAGGCGTCACTGAATAAACTTACCGAGATCAATCAGGAAAAAGCCAAGCAGGCGGGTGATGAAGCGGATGTCGTTTATTTTCAAACCCAGCTGGTGGTCTGGATTTCGATTGGCATTGGCTTTGTTGCCTCGGTGATACTTGCCTTTTTGTTCACCCGCAGCCTGACCGTGCCCATTGGCTACTCACTGTCGATTGCTGAGTCTATTGCGGATAACGATCTAAGTCAGGCCATCAGCGTCGATGGCTCAGATGAAGCGGCGCGATTGGTCGCGGCGCTGGCCACGATGCAGTCCAACCTGCGCAATGCCTTATCAATGATTGGCGACTCATCCACTCAATTGGCAGCCACCTCTGAAGAAATGCACAGCGTCACCGAAAGCGCTGCAGAGACGATTCAACGCCAAGGCCATGAGATCGAAATGGCCGCGACCGCGGTGAATGAAATGAGCGCGGCAGTTGAGGAGGTCGCCAGTAATGCAACCTCGACCTCACAGATGACATCGCAATCGAGCGATGCGGCTGTAGCGGGCCGGGCAAAGGTAGATGAAACGGTGACTGCTATTAACCTGATGGTCAGCAATGTTGAGGAGACCTCCACCGAGGTGCAGGCGCTCGCCATGATGGCGACCGACATCAGCAAGGTGCTGGATGTTATCCGTGCAATTGCCGAGCAAACCAACCTGCTGGCGCTGAATGCGGCGATTGAAGCGGCAAGAGCAGGGGAGGCGGGGCGCGGCTTTGCGGTGGTGGCGGATGAAGTAAGGGCGCTTGCCCATCGCACCCAGCAATCGACTCAGGAAATCGAGCAAATGGTGGGCTCGATTCAGACCGGTACCAGCAACGCGGTTTCAGCAATGACACTAACCAGTGGACAGGCGCAGAAAACCCTCGAGATGGCCCATAGCGCAGGCAAAGCCTTGGTCGATATTACCGAGTCTTTGACTCAGATCAACGAGCGCAACTTTATGATTGCCACGGCGGCAGAAGAACAAGCCCAAGTCTCCCGTGAGGTCGACCGTAACCTGGTCAGCATCCGCGACTTTTCCAGCGAAACCTCGGAAGGTGCCAGCCAGACGGCATTGGCGACCGCTGAACTGACCACGCTAGCCACCGGATTAAACCAGCTGACCCAGCAGTTCAAGGTCTGAGCCCCGCGCAGGTTATCGCCATTTGGTTGCAATATGCTCGAAGAGCCCTTGGTAGATGCACTGTTTTATCACTGCATTTGCGCAAGGGCCCGGTTTATCAACCGTGATTTAAAGCACCCGCAATCACCGCGTCAGCCAATTCGCCGTAAGGGGCGAACATGGCGGCGACCAGGTCATTCTCGCCACGCTAGAAGATCGAGCGCAGGTTGGAGAACTCGAGGAATCCTTCATAGCCGTGGTGACGGCCGCTACCGCTTTTGCCGATACCGCCGAAAGGCAGGCACGGCATGGCCGCTTGCAGTGCTGCCGAGTTTACGCAGGCGCCGCCTGAAACGGTGCGCGCCAGCACCTGCTCGGCGATGTCCGCAGTTTCGGTAAACACATAAATACCCAACGGACGCTCGCCCGCATTGATGTAATCAATCGCTTCGCTGATGTTGGCGTAGGTTTTGATCGGCAGGATGGGGCCAAAGATTTCGTTTTGCATCAGCAGCATGTCGTCGCTGGCGTCGAGCACCAGCGTCAGAGGCATGCGCCTGCTGCCTTGCTCCATCTCGCCGCCCAGTTGCACCAACGTCGCGCCCTTGGCTGTCGCATCATCCAGATAGCTTTGCAGGCGCTGCAGGTGGCGCTGATTGATGATGCCCGTGGTGTCTTGGCGCTGGCTGTAGTCCGGCAGATTTGCGTGCATATGCTCGCTGACCATAGTGACAAACTGATCGCGCTGTTGCTGGCTGACCAAGGCGTAATCGACCGTCACGCACATCTGCCCATTCTTGATGGTCTTGCAGCCGACAATCTGTT
This sequence comes from Pseudomonas sp. EL_65y_Pfl2_R95, assembly GCF_963971045.1. Lineage (NCBI taxonomy): Bacteria > Pseudomonadati > Pseudomonadota > Gammaproteobacteria > Pseudomonadales > Pseudomonadaceae > Pseudomonas > Pseudomonas sp. EL_65y_Pfl2_R95. The sequence goes on from NZ_CAXAOV010000008.1 coordinate 27,925, forward strand.
CAATGGTGCGCGGGTTCAGGCCGTCTTCGGCGATGAGCGCTGGGCATTTGCCGCCCAGTTCCAACGTCACAGGCACCAGGTTCTGCGCCGCAGCCACCGCGACACTGCGCCCGACTTCGGTGCTGCCGGTGTACATCAAGTGGTCCCAGTTCAAGGTCGGGAATACCTTCGCCAGCTCCAGCCCCCCGGCTACCGCAGCGACTTGGGCTGGGTCGAAGGTATTGCGGATCATCTCCAGAGTCAGCTCGCTGCATGCCGGTGTCAGGTCGGAGGGTTTGATAATTACCCGGTTGCCTGCAGCCAGCATCTCGATCGCCGGGCCGATGCCAATATCGAACGGAAAGTTCCAGGGCGCCATATTGCCGACAACGCCTTTTGGCTGCGCCAGTACGCATGCGCGGCCAGTGCCATACAGACCGCTATCGGCGCTGCGTTGTTGGGCTTGCATCCAGCCTTCCAGGTGCTCTGCGACATGCTGCGCGCGTCCTGCCACGCCCAGGCATTCCACAAGATCGGCGAACTGGCGGGGGTGCGAGGAGAAGTCGGCGGCGAGCGCCTCTTGGATTTTTACCCGGTTGACCAGCATCATATTTGCCAGCGCGCCGAGCAGTTCCAGGCGTTGCGTTAGATCAGGAATTGGTTGTTCAAGAAAAGCTTTTTTCTGCAGGGCAAATAGGTGGCGCAATTGCCCGATGGCAGCGTCGTCCGAGCCGGCTTGTTGTTCGCGTTGGATAAAGGTCATGGCGCTATCTCCGGTTGTGCATGAAGTCGCCCTGCCACTGGCAAGGGCTGCTGGCTAGCCACTACGCGCTGCGTTTAAGCGCTTTGTCGGGGCTGGAGAACTTCAAGCCCCGGTTGCTGATCGAGCCAAACTTCATATCGAGCAAGTCATGCAGATAGTTTTGGTTCTGCTGCCAAGGAGCGCTCTTGCCCTGCTTTGGAAACTGGTCGACGGCGCGCAGAATGTAGCCGGAACTCATGTCGAGCAGCGGACGTTGATCCATCTCCACGTCATCGATCACCGGCATGCATTGGCTGTAGCCTTTTTGCTCCATGCTGTTGATCAAGCGGCAGACGTACAGCGATGAGAGGTCTGCACGCAGGGTCCAGGACGCATGGGTATAGCCGACGCATAGGGCTACATTGGGCAGGCCAGACATCATCAGCCCCTTGAAGGAGAAGGTTTGCCCCGGATTTATCGGCTGGCCATCAACTTCAAACTGGACGCCGCCGCACGGCACCAGTGTCAGTCCGGTCGCGGTGACCACGATATCGGCTTCAAGTGTTTGCCCGGATTCGAGACGAATGCCGTCGGCGCTGAAGTTGGCAATGCGATCGGTGACCACCGATGCTGTTTCTTTGCGCAGCGCCTTGAACAGGTCACCGTTAGGTACTAAGCAAAGACGTTGATCCCACGGGTTGTAGCTGGGCTTGAAGTGGGTATCGACCGGGTAGCCTTCAGGCAGGCGACCGGCGATGCCTTTTCGCAGCATGCGTTTGGCAAATGCCGGACGGTGCCGGCAGAGGCGGTACATGATCATGCTGATCAGCACATTCTTGCCGCGAACAATTTTGTGCACCCACTTTTGTGGCAGGTATTTACCCAACCCCAGGGCGATTTTGTCGTTGTCCGGCAGCGACATGACATAGCTCGGCGAGCGCTGCAGCATGATGACGTGGGCGGCTTTGCGCGCGAGTGTCGGCACCAAGGTCACCGCAGTGGCACCGCTGCCGATTACCACGATGCGTTTGTTGCTGTAGTCCAGATCCTGAGGCCATTGCTGTGGGTGTACCAGCGTGCCCTGGAATTTTTCTACCCCCGGGAAGTCCGGCAGGTAACCGGCTTCGTAGCTGTAATAGCCGCTGCACAAATAGAAAAAGTTGCAGCTGTAGCGCACCGGCTGGCGCTCAGCGCCGACTTCAATATCCAAGGTCCAGCGTGCATCTTCGGAGGACCAGGCGGCGCGGATAACCCGATGGCCGTAGCGAATATGGCGGTCGATCCCGAATTCACTGGCGGTATCTCGCAGGTATTGCAGGATCTCGGCGCCGTCAGCAATCGACTTCTCCGACGCCCAGGGGCGGAACGAATAACCGAGCGTGAACATGTCCGAGTCTGAGCGGATGCCCGGGTAGCGGAACAGGTCCCAAGTGCCACCGAGGTCTTCGCGTGCCTCAAGTAGCGCGTAGCTTTTTTTGGGGCAGTTTTTTTGTAAGTGATAAGCCGCGCCAATGCCTGATAGACCCGCACCCAGTACCAGCACATCAAAGTGTTCGACTGACATCTTTAGTTGTCCTCATAGTGTCGCGATCACAATGAATTTGCGCCCGCGATTCTTCTTCCAGCCATGTCATCTGTCGGTTGCGCTGACTTTTAATAAGGTGAAAACCTTAATGGTCAGATACAGCTTGGCAACGGTTTTGCCTTATTGCCGGGCAGCGATCCAGCCGCCTGGCGAGAACCCATGGCGCATCTGCGCTGTAGCTGTATTTACCGCCTGAACACCGCTATGATGCTCTTTGAATACCTGCTTTATTAAGGTTTATACCTTAATAAAATATAGGGTCATAATCTCAGGCAATTCAATCGTTACAAGGCAAAAAGATGAAACCACGGAACACGCGCGAAAAAATCCTCGCGACCAGCCGCAAATTATTCAATGCCAAGGGTGTGTCCGTAGTCACCACAGCGGGTATCGCCGATGCGGTGGGAATCAACGAAGGCAATCTGTATTACTACTTCAAGAAGAAAGCCGACCTGATCAACGTCCTTTTCGAGCAGTTCACCGAGGAGCAAATGCAGTTGCTCGATGGCCAGCAGGATATGCACCTGTGGTTCCAGTTGATGTGGGATTGGCGCTTTTTTTACCGCGACAGTATGGCGTTGTTCACTCTGGAGCCACTGCTTCGTAAGCGCTTGCAGGAAATGTCCAATCGGGTTCAGGAGCGGGCGCTAGCGCGTCTGCTGGAGCTGGTCGAGCAGGGGCATCTGCGGGCCAGTGAAGACGAGCTGAAAATGCTGCTGGAAAACAGTTGGATAATCTCGACTTACTGGATCGAGTATCTGCATTCGCGCCACGGCATTACCCGCATCACCCGCAAGCATCTGGAGTTGGGTTATCAGCAAATGCTCGCGTTGTATCGGCCGTATCTGACGGGCAACGGTGCCAGCTTATTCGCGACGCAGAGTTAAGCGTTGGGGTGTTGGCCCCAGCGCGATTTATCTGGCTTTGACACCTTCCACCTGGTTCATCCGGGCGCGCATGATCCGTTGCATCAGCCCTGGTGACAGGCGCATCAGCAGCCAGCCCAGCCCGACTTCCTTGCGCGGCGTTACGCAGAACAATTTATCTTTGACCACTGCCTCCAGTACATCGGCCGCAACCTGGTCAGGTGATGTGCCTTTCTTGGCATAGTGCGCGACAGCTTGAGCTTGGCTGGCTTGGGCCGTGCTGCCGCTCATTTTGGTGTTCTTGATAATCGCGGTGTTGATGGTGCCGGGGCAGAGAATGGTTATGCCGACGTTGGTTCCATGGAGCTCGCCCGCCAGAGACTGCGACAAGCCGACCACGGCATGCTTGGACGCGCAATAGGGTGCCGTTCGCGGCATGGGAATAATGCCTGCGCCGGATGCGGTGTTGATAATGTGGGCAGGACCCTTTTGCTTGAGCATGCGGGGCAGGAAGTAGTGGATGCCATGCACAACGCCCATCACATTGATTTCCATGACCCACTTCCAGTCGGCCAGTTCGGTATCAACCACCGCGCCGGCATGGCCAACACCGGCGTTGTTGAACAACAGGTCGACGCGGCCTTCGCGGGCAAAAACTTCATCGGCAAATGCACTGACGGCCGCAGCATCCGCTACATCGAGATGCCGGGCGTGGGCATTGTTCAACTCACCCGCAACTCTGGTCGCGGCTGCCAGGTCGATGTCGGTGCAGTACACCTTGCAACCATTGGCGCTGAGTGCATGAGCGATGGCGCGGCCGATACCTGAACCAGCGCCAGTAACCACGGCGATCTTATTGTTGTAATAGGCCAGCTTTGACAAGGGGGCATGCTCCTGAAGTGAATTTGCACCTGCATGCACCTTAATCGTCTCAAGGTGGGGCATGGGTTCAAACGCCAAAACAGCGGTTTTGGTGAACATTATTTATTCTATAATTTTTAAGGTAAACACCTTACTTTCAGATGTTAGCCGCAAACAAACGACCATGCCATTACCTTGGGTTGTTCTAGGCTAGGTTGATACCGGCTTATCCAGCAAGGTGATGGCGGGTGCGCTGCGCATGGGGTCATTTGACCATGCGCAGGCTTTTCAGGCGGAGGGTTGCTCAGGTGTGCGAAGTCAGTCGCGCTTGCTCGGCTAACTCCGCAGCCATCGCTTTAAGCTTGTGTTTGAGGATTTTGCCGCTGGCGGCGGCCGGCAAGCCGGAAAGAACATGGGTTTGGCTGGGCCGTTTGTAAGGGGAGAGGTGCTTGCCGACAAAGGCTTGCAGTGCATGTTTATCAAAACCGTCTGGATCACTGGGCTGTATAAAAGCGATGACTTCTTCGTTGCCCGCAACACTCAGGCCGACTACCGCAGACAGTACGACCCCCGGAAAACTGTTAAGTACTGCTTCGACTTCTGGCGGGTAGACATTAAAGCCCGAGCGGATGATCAGCTCCTTACTGCGCCCGACAATAAATAACGCGCCGTCGCTGTCTTCCCTTGCCAGGTCACCGGTATTCAGCCAGCCGTCAGCGCTGAGCACCTGCGCGGTTTGTTCCGGGGCGCGGTAATACCCCTTCATCACGTTGGGGCCACGGACTAACAGCTCACCAATCTCACCCTGGGCGACGGTGCTGCCCTGTTTGTCGAGCAGGCGGATTTCAATGCCGGGAATCGGCCTGCCGACCGAGGTGTCATCGCGTTGTTCATCAATCCGCGTCTGGCTGATGGTCGGCGAGCTTTCGGTCAGGCCGTAGCCGTTATGCAGCGCGCTGTTCAGGCGTCGCTCTACCGCGCACTTCAAGGTCAGATCAAGGGGCGCGCCGCCGGCGTACATAAAGCGCAGCGCCGGGGCCAGCAACTCAATGTTTTGCTGGGTCGCGACTTCGAGCATTCGGGCAAACATCGCGGGCACGCCAAGCAGAATACTGATGTGATCCTCACGCAAGACGCGTATCACTTCTCGTGCATCGAAGCGTGCCGCCAATTGCAGGGATGAGCCGCTGTACAGCGTGGCCAAACACACTGACGCCAAGCCGAACACATGGGATATGGGCAGCACGGCGTAAATCCGGTCGGCACGGGTCAACTTGCGCATGTGGCAACCCATGCTGGCCACAAACAGCAGGTTGCGATGGGTCAGCATCACGCCCTTGGGATTACCGGTGGTGCCGGTGGTGTAGATCATCGCCGCCACTTGTTGCGCATTGTCCGCGTGCACAGGCTCAGGCTGACAGTCCGGGTTGAGCGGGCCCAAATGATAACCACCGAGCAATGGGTGTTCGCGCGGTTCAGCCCTGGCCTGGGCGGCATGTTGTGCGGCATCAACGGATATGGCACTGCTGAACAACAGGCGCCGGGCGCCGCAATGCTGGCGAATGTTTTCGATCTCGGCCGGCGACAGGCGTGCGTTGATCACCACTGCCCAAGCGTCCAGGCGACTCACGGCGAGGAGCGCGGCGACCAGCAGGCGGCAATTTTCGGCCACCAGCATGACGCGATCACCCGCACGCACGCCGTCTTGGCTTAACTGCTCGGCCAACTCAATGCTGGCTTGACGCAATTGGCTGTAACTGAGGCTGATCTCACCCTCATACAACGCGGGCCAGTTGGGCTGCTGGGTGCAGTGGCGATCGAGGAGTTGATGCAGGCGCTCAGGCAGATCGGCGAGAGGCGTCTGCATCTCATTGCCCCGCCCGGCGAATCAGATTGCGGGCGATGACCAGCTGCTGAATCTGCGTGGTGCCTTCGTAGATGCGGAACAGGCGTACGTCGCGGTAAAACCGCTCAATCCCGTACTCGCTGATATACCCGGCGCCGCCGAAGATTTGCACGGCGCGGTCGGCCACGCGGCCACACATTTCCGAGGCGAACATCTTGCAGCAGGAGGCTTCCATCGACACATCCTGCAGTTGGTCGCGTTTGCGGGCGGCGTCGATAATCATGCAGCGCGCCGCGTAAATATCAGCTTGGCTGTCGGCGAGCATGGCCTGAATCAGCTGAAACTCAGCCAGTGGCTGGCCAAACTGCTTGCGCTCCATGGCGTAGGTCAGGGCATCGCCGAGCATGCGTTCGGCGGCACCCACGCAAACGGCGGCAATATGCAGGCGGCCTTTGTCGAGCACCTTCATGGCCGTCTTAAAGCCGACACCCTCGACGCCGCCAATCAGGTTGGCGACCGGCACCCGGCAGTTGTCGAATATCACATCGCAGGTGTGCGCACCTTTCTGGCCCATCTTCTGGTCGATCTTGCCCAGTGACAGCCCCGGCGTGCCCGCCTCGACAATAAACGCAGAAATGCCCCCCGCGCCCTTGATGTCCGGATTGGTGCGCGCCATCACGGTGAAAATCCCGGCCTGAGGCGCATTGGTGATAAAGCGTTTGCTGCCATTGAGCACGTAGACGTCACCTTCGCGAACGGCGCGGGTGCTCAGCGATGCAGCATCGGAACCGGAACCCGGTTCGGTCAGGGCAAAGGAGCCAATCAACTCACCTGCAGCCATGCGCGGCAGGTAGCGTTGTTTCTGGTCTTCACTGCCGTCGATGATCAGCCCCTGTGAGCCGATGCCATTATTGGTGCCAAACAACGAACGGAACGCGGGGGATGTGCGGCCCAGTTCGAACGCGACCAGTACTTCCTCCTCCATGCTTAAACCCAGACCGCCGAAGTCTTCGGGAATGCACAAACCGAACAGGCCCAGCGCTTTCATTTCCTCGACGATGTCTTGGGGAATGCAGTCTTTCTCTGCGACTTCCGCCTCGCGCGGCACCAGGCGTTCACGGACAAAGCGCGACAGGTTATCGAGCAGCAGATTAAGCGTTTCCTGATCGTTGATCATGGGGACCTCTATTTATTGGAATTGGCGACCGAGGTTGATTTCGACGCTGCGCACCAGATGAACAAGACGCGGCCCCAGGTCGTCTTCAAGCATGTGCTGGCGCAGCACAAAGGCCGGCCCTCCCGCGCTGAAGGCAATTACACCGGAGCCGTCTGGCTTATGCAGGGGCACGCCAACGGCGTTAATGTCTTTCTGCCATTCGCTGCAGGACAAGCAAAAACCTTGGTCCTGATATTGGCGAAAGGCTTTTTCCAGTTGCTCGCGGATAACCGGCCATTGCTCGCCCGCGCGCAAGCGCAATTGGTCGAGCAACAAGTCGCGCTCGTGGTCTGGCAGGGCGGCCAAGTAGGCGCGGCCCATGGCGGTGCTGGCCAGCGGAATGCGAGAGCCAACATCCAGGCGCAGGGTCAGCGGGCCAGGTCCTTGGCAATTTTCGGTGTAGACCATGCTCAGCCGGTCACGGGCGCCCATAGACAGCGAGCTTTGCGACTGCTCGGCCATCTCCTGCATCAGCGGGCGTGCCTGACGACGGATATCCAAACCGCTGAGATGGGCGTAGCCAAGCGCCAATACGCCTGTATCGAGGGCGTACTTGCCGAGGCTGTTGACGTATTGCAGATAACCCAAACGGGTCAGGGTGTGGGTCAGGCGGGACACCGTGGCTTTGGGCAAACCGCTGCGCTTAGCCAGCTCCTGATTGCCCAGCAACTGTTCACCGGGACGAAAACAGCGCAACAGTTCCAGGCCTCGGGCCAGCGCCGTAACAAATTGCCGATCCTGATCCAGAGTCTGGTTATCGAGTTCGTTGTCGATCGAGCCGCGCTTATCCATGGGTATTCCTTATGCCTCGGGCAATGCTGTCCGAACGCCTGGTCGATGCTGGCACAGGCAAATTCAGTGAGTCAATAATTCAAAATACAATTCCGCATGGCGGAATTACGCTTAAAGCCACGGCTTTACTGGGTTAAGGCCGATCTACTGTTGGTTCGCTTATACCTTGGTATTTTCCGAGCGAGGGTGTCGGTAAAGTATTTCCAATCATGCAGGCACAGACGTAGGCTGATTGTAATTTCAAAATAAGATTCCGCACAGCGGAACAGTTATTACAGGAGTTGAGCATGAGCGAGACGCTAGTTGAACGGCCATCTACGGCTGTCGCCCTGATCCGCCTCAATCGCCCCGATGCGCGCAACGCATTGAACCAGGCGGTGCGTGAGCAACTGGCTGCGCACTTCACGGCCTTGGGCAATGATCCTGAGGTGCGTTGTATTGTCTTGACGGGCGGCGAGCAGGTATTTGCCGCTGGCGCCGATATTCGCGACATGGCTGAACGCGGTGCCATGGAAATGCACCTGCGCCAGACCCATCGTCTGTGGTCGGCGATCGCCCAGTGTCCGAAGCCAGTGATCGCCGCAGTCAATGGCTATGCCTTGGGCGGTGGTTGCGAGTTGGCCATGCATGCCGATCTCATAGTGGCCGGTCAAAGCGCCAGTTTTGCCCAGCCTGAAGTCCGTGTCGGAGTCATGCCCGGCGCCGGCGGCACTCAGCGGTTGACCCGTGCCGTCGGTAAGTTTCAAGCCATGCGACTGCTGCTGACGGGGTTGTCGGTGAAAGCCGACGAAGCGCTGCGCATGGGGCTGGTCAGCGAAGTGGTGGCCGATGATCAGGTGCAGGCTCGGGCCCTGGAGTTGGCCGAGTTGATTGCCAGCATGCCGCCGCTGGCGGTGATGCAGATCAAAGAAGTGCTGTTGGCGGGTCAGGATGCGTCGCTGGAGGCGGCGTTGATGCTGGAGCGCAAAGCCTTTCAACTGCTCTTCGACTCCGCTGACCAGAAGGAGGGCATGCACGCCTTTCTGGAAAAGCGCAAACCGGTTTATCAGGGGAAATAAAGCATGGCAGCGCGTGAAATAAGCCGCATGGCGGTGGTGGGTGCTGGTGTCATGGGTGCGGGCATCGCCCAGATCGCAGCCCAGGCGGGGATTCAGGTGATGTTGTTTGACCAGCGCGAAGGGGCGGCGGATAACGCGCGCGAAGGCATAATCACCACCTTCAGCAAGCTGCTCGCCAAGGGCCGTATAAGTGAAGAGGCTGCGCAGGCTGCAACTGCTCTGCTCAAGCCAGTGAAAAATCTGGACGAGCTGCGTGATTGTCAGTTGGTAGTCGAAGCCATCGTCGAAAACCTTGAAGCCAAGCGTGCCCTGTTTGCCGAGTTGGAGACCCTGGTGGCGGATGACTGCATATTGGCCAGCAATACATCGTCGCTATCGGTCACGGCGATTGCCGCCCAGTGCCGTCTGCCAGGTCGCGTCGGCGGTTTCCATTTTTTCAACCCGGTTCCGCTGATGAAGATCGTTGAAGTCATTGACGGTTTACAGAGCGAGCCTTGGGTCGGCGCTACCTTGCTTGCATTAGGCGAGCGCTTTGGTCATGTCGCGGTGCGGGCGCAGGACACGCCGGGCTTTATCGTCAACCACGGCAGCCGCGGTTTTGGCACTGAAGCGATGCGCGTGCTTACCGAGTCGGTCGTCGATGAGGTCGGGATAGACCGCATTCTGCGCGAACAGGCGGGTTTTCGCATGGGGCCGTGCGAGCTATTCGACCTGACCGGGCTGGATGTCTCGCACCCGGTCACCGAATCAATCTATGCCCAGTACTACCAGGAACCCCGTTACCGGCCGACGGTAATTACCCGTCAGCGTCTGGACGCCGGGTTGTTAGGGCGCAAAACCGGGCAGGGGTTCTACCGTTATGTCGAGGGTGTGGCGCAAGTACCAGTGGAGCTTCCCGCGCCGCAGGTCGACTTACCGCCGGTCTGGGTGAGTCAGGTTAGGCCGCAGGCGCGTGAACGCGTCTTGCAACTGCTGGACACGCTTGGCGCGCGCGTTGAGATGGGCGCGCAACCTAGCGATGACGCACTATGCCTGGTGCTGCCATTGGGTGACGACGCGACCAGCAGCTCCATCAGGGAAGGGCTCGACCCGCTGCGCACGATGGCGCTGGACACACTGCTGCCGTTGGAGCGTCGCCGCGTGCTGATGACCACGGTTGTCACCGAAGCGCGCTGGCGCGATGCGGCCCATTGCCTGTTCGCGGGCGATGGGGTGGCGGTGAGTGTGATCCGTGACAGCGCCGGGTTCGTCTCGCAGCGGGTGCTGGCACAGGTGGTCAATATTGCCTGTGACATGGCTCAACAGGGGGTGGCCAGCCCAGAGGATATCGATCGGGCCATCCGCCTCGGCTTGGGTTATCCACAGGGGCCACTGAGCTGGGGCGATGCGCTGGGCGCGGAGAATATCCTGTATGTGCTCAACCAGCTGCACGCCTTTTATCGCGATCCGCGCTACCGGCCGAGTCCTTGGCTGATGCGTCGCGCCTGGCTTGGCCTCTCGTTGTTGACCCGCGAATCCTGATTGCCGAAGCCAAGCAGTTGTCATTGAGCACGTCCAAGGAATAAAGCATGTCTACCTATCAAGCCCCTTTGCGGGATATGCAGTTTGTACTCGACGAGTTGCTCGACCTGGAGCAATACCGGAATCTGCCGGGTTTCTCTGATGCCAGCCCTGATGTGGTCGCGGCGATTCTGCAAGAGAGCGCCAGGCTAGCCAGCGAAGTCCTGGCGCCACTCAATGCAGTGGGGGATCAGCACGGCTGCGAGCTTGAGGATGATAAAGTGCGCACCGCCCCCGGCTTCCGTGAGGCGTTCCGGACTTACACCGAAGGTGGCTGGAGCGGTTTGACTGCACTGCCGGAATACGGCGGCCAAGGCCTGCCCCACGTGCTGGGGATTGTCGTACGCGAAATCACCAGCAGTGCCAACATGGCGTTCTCGATGTTCGCCGGGCTCAGCCATGGCGCCGCCAATGCCATAGTCAACGGCGGCACTGAAGAGCAGAAGGCATTGTTCCTGCCGCCGATGATTGCAGGGCGCTGGACCGGCACCATGAACCTCACCGAACCCCATTGCGGCACTGACTTGGGCTTGCTGCGCAGCCGTGCGCAACCGCAGGCCGATGGCAGTTACAGCATCAGCGGCAGCAAGATATTTATCTCCGCTGGCGAGCATGATCTGGCCGAGAACATCGTCCATTTGGTATTGGCCCGCTTGCCGGATGCTCCGGCGGGAGTGAAGGGCATCAGCCTGTTTATCGTGCCCAAGTTTCTGGTCAAGGCAGACGGCTCGCTGGGGGCGCGTAACGGCGTTCGCTGTGGTTCGCTGGAAGAAAAAATGGGCATCCACGGCAACCCAACCTGTGTGATGAACTACGACGGAGCCACTGGGTACTTGCTGGGTGAACCGCATCAGGGCCTGCGGGTCATGTTTGTGATGATGAACAGCGCGCGCCTTGCCGTGGGCGTGCAGGGCCTGAGTTTGGCCTCGGCTGCCTACCAAAACGCCGCGCGTTATGCCGGCGAACGTATGCAGGGCCGGGCGCCGGGCGGGGCTCAGGCGCCTGATCAGCCAGCCGATCCGATCATCGCGCATCCGGATGTGCGGCGCATGCTGTTGACTCAACGCGCCTTTATCGAAGGTGGTCGAGCGCTGGCTTATTGGGCCGGGGTGCAGGTCGATCTGGTGCACAAACACCCGGACGCCGAAGTGCGCGAAGCGGCTAACGACCTGCTGGGTTTGCTGACACCGATGATCAAAGCCTATTGCACCGACAAAGGGGTGGAAAGCACCAGCTTGGCAATGCAGTGCTTTGGTGGACATGGCTATATTCGCGAGTGGGGCATGGAGCAGTACCTGCGCGATGCGCGAATCACGCCGTTGTATGAGGGCACTAACGGTGTGCAGGCGATGGACCTGGTCACGCGCAAACTCAGGCTCAATGACGGTCGGGCACTACGGCGCTTTATCGCCTTGGTCGAAGACTTTTGCAGCACCGGATCGAGTGAGTTCGCCACGCCGTTGAGCCAGGCACTAGAGCACTTGCGCCAAGCCACGGAGTATCTGCTGGCTGATGCCAGCCCGGCCGAGACTGGCGCCGCGGCAGTGGATTATCTACACCTCACGGCGCTTGTTGCGTTCGCTCTGCAATGGGCAAAAATGGCCACCTTGGCGCAACAACGCCTGCAGCAAAACTCAGCAGAGGCCGACTTCTATCAAGCCAAGCTGCACACCGCGCGCTTCTTCTACCAACAGCAACTGCCGGAAACCACCGTGCATCTGCAGCGGATTCTGGCGGGCAGCGAAAGCCTGCTGGCGTTTGCCGCTGAGCAGTTTTAGCGAGGCGTTGCCGTCGGCAGTTTCGACGCCATCTAAAAGCAGGTAAGGCGTCAGGATCAGCCCTCGGCGGGCGTGCTTGGCTCTGGAGCGGGCTCGGTCGCGAGCTTTAGGCGGTCGGCTTTACTGATGTAGGTCGACTTCTTGCGCGGGGCCTTTTTGGCACTCGCCTTCTTGGCATGAGCAGCCAGTAGTTGCTTTATCTTTTTACGACGATTCATGTTTTCAACTCAGCCGGTAAGCGCTTCAAGGCGATCAGCTTGAATAGTAAACCAGATCCTCGTTGGTTTCTGGCTGAACGGACATGCTGCGGTAATGGCGAGCGTTCTGAAGTACCGTGAAGGTTTCACTAATTGTTGCCATTCTGTGCGCTCCACCAGTCTTTATCTAGTGGTACAAGGGCTGATCTCTTGACGCGAACGGTGTCTGAAGTTTGGCCATAAAAAAGCCCGTCATCGACGGGCCAAAGCAATCACACGTGGAGTAAAGCGTTTAAAGGAGCCGTGCAGTTACAGGATGGGTAACGGGTAGTTGAAGATGATGCGGTTTTCATCGAGATCGCGAGTGGCGAAGTCTTGGCGCAGACTGGAGTTACGCCATTTGACGTTGAGCTCCTTGAATGCACCGCTTTGTATCGTGTAGGCCAGTTCAGATTCGCGGCCCCATTCCTTGCCGTTGTCTGTTGTGGCGGTGTGTACATTATCGCCGCTGATATAGCGGTTCATCAGGGTCAGGCCCGGTACGCCCAGCGCGGCGAAGTTGTAATCGTAGCGAACTTGCCAGGACTGTTCTTTGGCATTGTCATAACTGTTGTTGAAACTATCGTTCGCAAGGGTGCCGCCGCTGGTGCCGTTGACGCGCATCCAGGCGTTATCGCCAGTGAGTTTCTGCAGGCCGACGAAAAAGGCGTGACCGCCAATCTTCGCTGAGAACAAGCCCGACATGGTTTTGTTGTCGAGGTCTCCGGCGAGTGCACTTCCGTCTTCCTTACCGATGAAATATCCAAGATTAGCGCCCAGCACCCAATCGCCCACTGGCTGGTTGTGTTGAATATTGAAGTATTGCTGATGGTATACGTCTTCGAGTTCGGCATACCAAACGCCAAGTTGGGTGCGATTCTGATTGAAAGCATATTCGCCGCCCGCGAAATTGAAGCGGTCAGAGAGGGCGCCAGCAAAGCTCATGTCATCCATACTTGCACTATCACGCGGGCTGTTTTGTCGGAACTGGCCGCCATACAGGCTTAAGCCTTCCAGCTCTTTAGAGGTCAACTGTGCACCCTCAAAGGTCTGGGGCAGCGAGCGGCCATCATCAGAGCGCAGGATCGGCAGCACCGGCATCCACTCACCGACTTTCAGCTCTGTTTTGGATATCTTGGCTTTACCCGCCACGGCCAGGCGACCGAAGTCATCCGATGGACCGTCTGGGTGAACGGGAAGGAGCCCGGTTCCATCTGTACCATTGCCACCATCAAGCTTGACCGACAATAAACCGAGGGTGTCGATACCGAAGCCGACGGGTCCTGCGGTATAACCGGATTGGGCATTTAGAATGAAGCTCTGTGTCCACTCCTGAGCCACATTCTGCTGGGCATTAGAGTCGACAAAGTTCCGGTTGATGAAGAAGTTACGTGAATTTATCGAGACCTTTGCATCGTCAACAAAACCTTCTGCGTTAGCGCTTGTCGGCACTAGTGCTGCAATGGCAATGGCCAGAAGACCCGGCGTAAAGAGAGAGTGTTGCACGAGGGTACGCGTCATTATTGTTTTCCCTTATTGCATGTTGAAAGCTGCCCTGCGCGTTGGCATGCGTTGTGAGTAATGCAGGGCAGTAGTTGTACCGCCGGTAGCGGCAATTCGGTCAGGTTGTGCGTCGGCTCAAGTCAGCCAGCGCACAAGACAAAGGGTGATCGATGGGAATAACACCAGTAGCAGAACCCGAACGAAGTCCGATAACAGGAAGGGAATGACGCCGCGGAATGCCTCACGCAAGGTCACTTCTCGGGCCATGCTGCTGATCACGTACACGTTCATGCCCACGGGTGGTGTGATCATGCCAATTTCGACCACCATCAGTGCAAGGATGCCGAACCAGATGGCTTTTTCGGTGTGATCAAGACCATAGAACTCCATGCCCATAATCACGGGGAAGAAGATTGGAATGGTCAGCAGAATCATCGACATTGTGTCCATCACGCAGCCGAGAATCACGTAGAGCAGCAGAATGCCTGCAAGCACTACGAAGGGCGGCAAGCCGCTGTTGCTGATCCACTCGACCAACGCCACCGGTAACTGTGAGATAGCCAGAAAAGCATTGAGCAGGTCTGCACCGAGAAGAATCATAAAGATCATTCCGGTGGTCACAGCAGTGCCGTACAACACTTCTTTGAACTCTGGCAGGCGCATTCCACCCATTACGACTGCAAATACGCCAGTCCCGACGGTGCCCACTGCGGCCGCTTCAGTCGGCGTGAACCAGCCGCCATATATGCCACCGAGCACGACCAGGAAAATCATGAATACTGGCCAGACACCTTTTTGTGCCTCGAGCCGTTGACGCCAGTTCAGTTTTGGTTGAGCGGGGCCAGCTTCTGGGTTGATACGCACGTAGATAGCAATGGCGATCATGTAGCCAATGGCGGCCAGAATCCCAGGGATAAAGGCGGCCATGAACAGTGAGGAAATATTTTCCTGAGCGAGAATTGCGTAGATTACCAAGACCACCGACGGCGGAATCAGGATGCCTAATGTTCCGCCAGCAGCCAGACAACCAACAGCCAGTGAGCCAGAATAGTTGTAGCGTTTTAGCTCCGGAAGAGCCACTTGGCCCATCGTTGCCGCCGTAGCGATGGATGATCCGCACACAGCACCAAATGCTGCACAGGAACCAACGGCTGACATCGCAAGTCCGCCCCGCCAGTGCCCGATCATCGCTGCTGCTGCCCGGAACAAGCCACTCGCCAACCCGCCGCGCGAAGCGAATTGACCCATTAATAGAAACAGGGGGATTACCGAAAGGTCGTAAACCGTGTATCGCGCATAGCTAACGGTTTTCAAATAGCTGAGCAATGGTGACCAGCCAGCGATGGCCACATACCCCGCAACGCCAGTGAGAAGCATGGCGATAGCGATTGGAATACGGATAACCAGCAGCACCAGAAGGATGGCAAGGAACAGTCCGCCAATTTCAACAGAACTCATGACGTTACGCTCCTGCCGGTGAAGTCTTCCCAAGCGGTATACAGAGACACTAGGGCGAGTAATGCGAAGCCCGGCGCGAAAGGCAGCATGGCCCACCAGACGGGCAGCGCCATGATGATTGACTCCTCGCCGCTACCATAAGCGTCCATGGTGCCTGCTACCGAACGCCAGGCAATTAACGCACCTGCACACCCCATCAGGAGGCCGCCGATGGCGTCGAGTAGGCCACGCATTTTAGCGGGCGCGTTCAGTGTGAAAACGTCGACGATCACATTGCCGCGGCGCATCTGACACAGTGGTAGGAAGAAAACGATGGCAATTCCACAGCCCATTTGTACAAGCTCAACGTCACCCAATAGTGGTTCGTCAAACAGTGAGCGCATGAAGATGCTGTAAGTCGTCATCAGGGTAATAGCCACCAGCAGCAGGCCGCCGATAAGTGCCAAAATTCGCGACAGACAATCAAGCACGTGGCCAAACGGATGTACTGGCGGCGGTGCCACCTGAACAACAGGGTCTTTCATTGGAGTCTCCAGGAAGCTAACGCCAGCTGGGCTGGCGTTGTTGCGGTCATTGCGGCTGAGCAGTGCTGTACTTGTCGATCAGCTGGCGAGCCTCTTGAAGCAGCGCATCGGCGTTGTCATAGCCTTTGCCCTTGACCTCTTTAACCCAGTCCTGGTCCATGCGAGAAACGGCTTTCATCCACTTGTTCTGCTCTTCGACGGGCAGTTGATAAATCTCATTACCTTGCTGCTTGGCCAGTTCGTGACCGGTTTGAATAACCTGGGTGTCGAACAAATGACCGGCTTGACGAGACAGTTCACGGCCACTGTTGTCGTCGATAATTTTTTTCAGGTCAGCAGGCAGTTTGTCGTAGCTGGCCGGATTCATCGCCAGAATCATTACCGTGTACATCAGCGCCGGTTGGCCTGGCGCCATCTCGGTGTGGTACTTCACCAGCTCGTGCAGTTTGAGGGCAGGCACTACATCCCAAGGCACAATGGCGCCATCGACCACGCCTTTAGACAATGCCTCAGGAATCTGTGGCACTGGCATCGCCACCGGTGTGCCTCCAAGGAGGGAAATCAGGCGGGTTGAGGTGCGGTTTGCCGCGCGAATCTTCAGCCCACGGAAATCGCTCATTTGCTTGATCGGTTTCTTAGTGGTATGCACCAAGGCGCCGTCGGTCACATGAGTGGCAAGCAGGTGCATGCCAGCAAATTCTTTCTGGCCGTGCGCTTGAATAAAGTCCCACATGGCCTGGCTGGTTGCCTCCGCGGAGCGACTCATGAAGGGTTGCTCGAAGGCTGAGATCAATGGGAACCGACCACTGGTGTAACCAGGTAGTGTCCAGACGATATCGGCAACGCCATCGCGTACTTGGTCAACAAGTTGTGGCGGCGTACCACCCAACTGCATGGATGGATAAAACTGAAACTGGATCCGGCCATCTGACTCTTTAGTGATTTTGTCTGCCCAGGGTTTTAGCAGGTCTGCCTGGGTGACTGAGTGAGAGGGTAAAAAGTGATGAACCTTGAGTGTAATAACGGGTTCAGCGGCGGTGGCTGCAACGCTGAATGTTGCACTGGCGAAAAGTGCCAGAAGCGTTTTGGAAAATCTAAGCATGGTAGTTTCCTCTTGTTGTTTTAAGCGTCGCTTTTGTCGCTGAAGTGCAATTTGCACAGGCATTTTTAGGCTGGATAGGCCCTGTTTGGTGTTGTGGCAGGTGTCGCAGTCAACTCAGGCGCTGACTGGCAATGACAGAAAATGGAGAGGGGCATTGGATAAAGATGTATGAGCGCATGCTGTTGTCAGCGGCTGCGGTCTGACATGTAGGAACTAGGTAGGTTGTAGCTTTCATCGAGTATCCAATTTGGTTTTATGCCTGGCAGAACGTACCCACAGCCATCTCAGTGACGTGGGAAGAAACCGGCGAGATAGACTCGTCTGCCAAGGCTGTATTGTTGTTGTTTAATGGCTTCTTCAATGGCCTTGATGCTGGCATGACAGGTCTGTCGGGGAATAATTCATAAGCCTGTCGTTGCTATGCGTTTTACTTATGGAGTTGGCGAGTAAAGTGGGGCCCAAGCAGTTTTAATATGCTCAGGAGTCGCCATGCATTTGGTGCCAGTAAAGCAGGGAGGATTAAAGGCGGTGGCGCTCGAAGAGCCTTAGGTGAACCGCGCTACTTCTTGCGGTCTCTGAGCAGTTGCGCCAGATGTTGCCAGTCGAAGGGATTGAGATCAGCATAATGTAGGTCGTGTCTGGCTAACTCATCGACAAGGGCGCGCTGGGTCGTTGCAATCGCCCGACTCATGGTCGGCTCGATTCCTGCGCCGCATACTGTTTGCGCAACCTCTTCCATTTCCTCAGCTCGACGTCGCCCATGCTCGGCCACACGGCTAATTAGGTAATGGGGTAGGTCAGCGTCCCATCCGAGCGATGGAAAACTCTTGTGCAAGGAGGCAAGTACTTCCTGTTCAGCGCCGTAGTGGCGAGCAGTGGTCAGGCACTCGGTCGTTAAGGCTTCAAGCCCTTTTATCATGACGCTACGGCACATCTTTATCGCCGAAGCGATTCCCACCTCACAAGCAACTACACGGGTATTGAAACCCAATGCATTGAGCGCCAAAGACAATTCGTCTGCCAATGCACCGCCAAGCAACATGGGGGTTTGCAGGCGCTGTGGAGGTAACGGCGCCATCACTGCAGCGTCTACATAGCAGGCACCGCTGACGTGCAATACATTGTGTGCTGCCTGTTTGGTACTTGGTGCCACGGAGTTAATGTCCATGAACACTTGCCCTGCCTGTAGCGTTGTCGCCACTGCCTGTGCAACTGCAAGTGCTGAGCCCGCAGTGACCGCCGATATCACCAGTGCGGCGCCTTGCACCGCCTCGCCAGCGCTGGTGAATAGCTGAACGCCACTCATGGCTGCTTTTTTTTCAAGTACGGCGCGTGTTTTAGGGGTGTCGATCAAGCGGTCATAGGCTTTTACCTGAACGCCTTGAACGACCAGGTCTTGAGCCAGAATGTGACCAGCCTCCCCGTAGCCGATTAGGGTCACGACGGTCAGTCTCATATTTTCTTCAAGCTGTATTCAGGCCATGCTGCCTGGGGTACACAGACCAATCCGTCGAACAGTAGGCGAGAGGTGCGTATCAGGCCGCAGCCGATCAACTGATGGTCGCGCATACGCACTTCTACGGTGAATTCGCCGCTGGGGTGTTCGACTGAAAGGTGCTTGGTCTCGCCGTTCCCGGTGCTGGCAATTGGATACGCTACCGAGCCGTCGATCAGGCAGGCAGTTGCCACACTGACAGCGCCAAATACACCAATAGACGCATGGCAGCGATGCGGAATAAAACTACGGGTCGTGATAGTCCCGCCATCGCGCGGCGCCGCTATCAAACACATTTTCGGTACATTGCGCTGGCGAACATCGCCCAAGTTCATGAGAGGCCCAGCTTGCAGTCGAATAGACTCAAGTCGTGCCTTCAATTCAATGTCGGCATCCAGCGCCTCACGGTTTTCATAGCCTGTGCGGCCCATCGCTTCGGCACTAATGAGTACGACTGGCATGCCGTTGTCGATACAGGTGATGTCAACGCCATCAATTTGATCGCGAGCATTCCCGGTCGGCAGCATTGCGCCGCAACTTGACCCGGCGATGTCCGCGAACTCAACAATCTGCGGTGCAGCGAAGCCGGGTACCCCGTCAATTTTCGCATCACCGCTGTAGCGCACTGCCCCATCAGGTGTGGGGACGTGGGCGACAGCAATTTGGCCAGTGTTCTGCATGAAAATACGCACAGGCGTTACTTCACCGGCGACCGAAACCAGACCGCGCTCGATGGCAAAAGGGCCTACCCCAGCGAGAATATTGCCGCAGTTCTGGCCGTAATCCACCCGCGGCTCTTCGACCAGAACTTGGGCGAACAGGTAGTCAACGTCGGCGTCCTTGCGAGCCGAAAGCTGAATGATTGCAGCCTTGCTGGTGAGTGGGTCGCTGCCGCCAATACCGTCGATTTGTCGTTTGTCTGGCGAGCCCATGACGGCTAGCAGCACCGAGTCCCGCTGAGTTTGATCGGCGGGTAGGTCGTTGGCTAAGAAGTATGCACCCTTGGATGTACCGCCTCGCATCATCAGGCAAGGGATCTGGATCTGGCTCATGCTCAGGCTTCCAGCTCGGCCAGACTGTCCACATAGTGCAGGCCTTTGTCAGCGAGACGCTGGCGCATATTGTAGATATCCAGACCCAACTCGCCACTGGCAAGGCGCAGGCGTTTTTGCTCTTCGAGATCTGCGCGTTTTTGTGCAGTCGCAGCTACGGGCTCAACTTCATCATGACGCACAACAACCACGCCGTCGTCGTCGGCTATAACCACGTCGCCTGGATTGATCAGTTGACTGGCGCAGAGTAACGGCAGGTTTACTGAGCCGAGCACTTCCTTAACTGTTCCTTGGGCGCTGATTGCTCGCGACCAGACATGGAAGCCCATTTGGCGCAGGGTATGGGAATCGCGCACGCCGGCATCGATTATCAGGCCAGCAACACCACGAGCCTGTAATGATGTCGCGAGCAGGTCGCCGAAATAACCGTCGGTGCAGGGAGAACTGGGTGCGACCACCAGAATATCGCCGGGACGGCACTGCTCGACGGCGACGTGAAACATCCAGTTGTCGCCTGGCGGGACCATGACGGTTACTGCTGTGCCACTAATGGATGCGCCTTGTTGAATCGGACGGATTGCCGAGCTGAACAAACCCTTACGGCCCTGAGCCTCATGCACCGTTGCAACGCCGAGTTTTCCAAGCTGTTTGATCAGCGCCTCATCGGCGCGAGGAATATTGCGCACCACTACGCCCTGTTTACCGACCAGAGCACTCATGCCAGATTCTCCGTGACCCGTGGGAATACGCTCTGGAAACCTTCAGCGTAAATGATGTTGCGCGTACTGGTGATACCTACGTTGCGCTTGGCTTGTACGCCCCGCTGAAGGGCTACGCGTGTGTAGTACTCCCAGAGATGTTCCTGACCTGCCATGCATTGGATGGCTGCGTACTTTTTTTCCCACACATCGGTGATATCAAGGAATACGTCCGGACGCCATTCGCACTGTTCTGGCTGGTGCGGCTCGAAGGCATATACCGGAGGGGCGCCAACGATTTTTTCGCCCGGGTTATATCCTTCAGCTTGAGCGATGATGCGCGCCTCTTGAGTCAGATTCATCGCCAGCGGATGGTCGTAATTGTATGGGTCTTTCAGGGAATGGCTGAGCACAAACTCTGGTTGAACGCGGCGAAAGACATCGGCCAAACGAAATAGCGTGTCTTTATCAGCGCGCATTGGATAGTCGCCGATATCAAAAAACTCGACACTGGCGCCAAGGATATCTGCTGCGGCTTGGGCTTCTTCGCGGCGTGCGTTTTTGACCTTGCTTTCATTCATATCGCCTTTTCGCCAGAGTTTTGCCGACTCCCCACGCTCGCCAAAGGACAGGCAAACAATATGAACTGCATATCCTTGTTGAACGTGTTGGGCAATTGCTCCACCGGCACGCCAGACAAAATCGGCGGAATGAGCACTGACGACCAGAGCGGTTTTTTGTTGTTTATTCATGTCGAGGTCTCCTGCTTCGATCTCAGAAGAATGTCACTCTGATGGCCGTAACCGGTAATGCCTAAAATTGCTCTGGGTATGCGTTCTGTTTATTGTTAGCCTTGAACGGGTACCCCGTAGCGCTCAGAGGCAAGACCATGGTGAGCAGTGAACTTCCTAATCTCATGCAGGTACGCGCCTTCGTGCGCGTTGCAGAGCTGGGCAGCGTATCCAAGGCTTCAGTCGCTCTGTTCCGAGCGCAATCGGTCGTCACACGGGCTATTTCTGACCTTGAAGCGCGACTGGGAGTGGTTCTCTTCGAGCGCCATACCAATGGTATGCGGCTGACCGCGTCGGGAGAACGAGTGTTATTACGTGCCAGACGTGTGTTGGCAGAACTTGAAAGCATCCCAGAAATTCTGGGTAGCCTGTCTGGGCAAAGGGTCGAGCCGTTATATCTGTATCAAACGCGACGGCTGCAACTGTTCGTCAAACTCTGCGAAACACATCACATGCAGACGGTAGCCAGCCTGTTTGGTCTCAGCCAACCTGCGGTGAGCGCCGCTTTGAAGGTGCTTGAAAATGGCAGTGGTCATGGGCTTTTCGAGCGAACACCGCGGGGGTTGCTGCCCACTCGATCCGGTTTGGATATCCTTATTCCGATTCGCCGCGCTCTGAATGAATTGCGCCATATTGCGGCCGATCTTGCGGCTATGAACGGCGCACTGACAGGTGTGGTTCAAGTCGGTGCATTGCCATTGGGACGCACCCGAGTATTACCGGAGGCCATTGTACGAGTAATGGCCGCACACCCCAAGGTGCAGGTGGTCACCAACGAAAGCCCGTTCGATTTGCTTGCAACCGAGCTGCGTGCTGGTGACGTTGACTTCATATTCGGAGCCTTGCGCTCAGCCGACTATGCAAGCGACCTAAGCGGCGAGGCCTTGTTGACTGAAGATATGACCATCTTGGCGCGCCGTGGCCATCCATTGCTGGAGCGGTCTATTGATCTTAGCGATTTGCAGCAAGCCCGCTGGGTTCTGCCAAGAGCTGGATCGCCCGCAAGAATGATGCTCGACAACTGTTTCGAAGCGCATGGGCTGACCGCGCCTTTACCGATGGTTGAAAGCGGTGATCTGGCAATTATTCGTGGTTTGTTACTGCGCTCAGACATGCTTGCAGTCGTTTCAGCGCATCAGTTGGAATGGGAAATCCGCTCCGGCGATCTGTGCTTGTTGCCATTCAAATTGGAGCAAACCAAGCGCGCACTGGGTTTGACCTACCGTAGCGCAAGTTTGCATACGCCTGCCGCTCGCGCCCTGATGGACGCAATTCGTCAAGTTATCAGCGAACGGACAGAGTAGGGCGCTCAGAGAGCCGCCCAGTATTGCTTACTGACGGGTCAGGCTTTGTCTGAGTCGGATTTGGCCGCCACAGAGTAGCGCACTTGCTGGTTACGGGTTTTCATGAATTCTTCGGTGGTCTGGCCCCGCATGGCCGCGTAGATATCTAGATTGGATATACCTAGCACGGCACCGAGTTTTTCCATGCCAAAGAAAATGGCTCCGTATTGAATCAGCCCTCGCCAATCTCGACGGCGCAGTAGATCCCGCTCTTCCTCACTAAGAGTCGCTTCTTCAAATAAGTTGTCTGGCGCTTCGAGAAAACGCTGGCGCCACTCGGGCTGGATCATATTGCGCAAGAACTTGTTAAGACGATAGCTTTTTGCACTTCGCTCAAGCGTGAAAGGGTAGGTGCCCTCAAGCTTTTCGATGCCATCCAACTGATGCTTGATGTGTTGACGGTGACGCGCGTGCATCTCGACAGGTATCGGACGGTCCTGGTTCTCAAGTACCAAAGTGGCGATGCCAGTCATTGATGGCAAGTAATAGGACTGATGGACATTGTGCACTGATGCCGACAGGGCACCCCGCATAATGAGCCAGGTAATAACCTCTGCGCCTTCTAGTCCGCCGAGAGTTGCGTACTCAGCCAAGGTGATTTCGGTTAGGCGCTCAGGGTCATTGACCAATAGATCTATGAACTGTGCGTCCCAGTCGGGGTTGTTAAAACCACAGCGTTCGCCATGCACCTGATGCGATTGACCGCCAGTCGCTACCAGCGCAACCTTCAAATCTTCAGGGTAACTTTCAATCGCTCTGCGCAGCGCGTGGCCTAACTTGTAGCAACGTGCTGCGCTAGGAATCGGGAATTGCAACACGCCAACCTGCAATGGAACAATTTGTAACGGCCAGCTTTCTTCGCAGGGCAGCAAGGCAGACATAGGAGAGAAAAAGCCGTGATCAAGCGGCTTTTCACGAAAGAAGCTCATATCAAACTCGTCAGCCATCAGGCTCTCACCGATGTGTCTGGCCAGCGCGGCATGCCCCCCGATAGCGGGTAATTGGCGGGGGTTTCCGCCTTCGTCGGCAACCTCATAGCGGTCATCAACACCGAGCGAAAATGCACCGTAATGATCGAAGAAGAACGAAGTGACGTGATCGTTGAAGATGTAGAACAGGACATCCGGTTGTTTCTCAGCCAGCCAGGCTTTTATCGGCTCGAAACTCTCGAAGATTGGCGCCCAGGCGGCATCCTGCTGTTTGTCGTGATCCACCGCGAAGCCGATAGTGGGTGTGTGGGAAACGGCTAGGCCGCCAATAATACGTGCCATGAGAAAATCCTATTTAGCAGAAACGATCAAAGCGCTGGAAGCTGGGTGAGTTTGTTTGCGGGAGCTGTAACTGTTGGCCAATATTGCCAATGCGGCAATAAATGCGGGTATACCCAGTAGCAAGAAAAGCACTGGCAGGCTTAGGCCAAACCCCAACACTATCCCGCCAATCAGTGATCCGAATATAGCCCCGAAGCGGCCGATGCCCAGCATCCAGCTGACACCAGTGGCACGAAAATCTGTGGGGTAATAACCCGGTGCAAACGCATTCAGACCCGTCTGTGCACCGCTCATGCAAAAACCAGCAGCAAGCACGCCAACTGCCAGCAGGCTTGAGTCCAGGCTGAAGGCCCCAAGCAGAAGAATGCAGGCGCCACCCAGTGCATATGCGCTGGCAATAACCCCGTTTGGATTACGCCGGTCCATAATCCAGCCGACAATGATCGCGCCAACGGTTCCGCCGATTTGGAAGAGCCCTGTGACGGATGCTGCTCGCTCAATACTGAGACCGCCATCACGCAACAAGGTAGGTAGCCAACCCATCGTCAGATAGATCACCAGCAGGCCCATAAAGTAAGTTAGCCAAAGCGTTAAAGTTCCTAGGCGATAGTTAGCAGCGAACAGCTTGCCTACGGATGCCTTATGTTGGATTTGAGGCTCGGAAACAATGAACCTTGTGGCCGCAGTGAACCGGCCACCCATCTTGTTCAGTGCTTTTGCAATTTGGCTTGCGGGTGCCTGACGAGCTGCCAAGAAGCGTGCTGACTCAGGAAGTAGCCACCAAAGGAAAGGTAGCAATAGTATTGGCAGTACTCCGCTGACCAGAAGCACAGAGTGCCAGCCAAATTGTGGGATCAACCAGGCGGCAAGAAATCCACCAGAACCTGAACCCAGATTGAAACCGGTGAACATGATGGTGATAAGCAATGAGCGATTACGCTCCGGTAGGTATTCGGAAAGCAATGTGGTGGTGTTGGGCAGTGCCGCCCCCAGAGCAATTCCGATCAGTAATCGTAAAATGGCCAGTTCGTAAGGGTTGCGTGCAAATGCGCAAACCAAACTCAAAACGCTGAAGATAGAAACTGCACCCAAGAGGACTTTCTTGCGTCCTAAACGATCAGCATAGGGGCCGGCGGCGAGTGCACCGATTGCCAGGCCGACCATGCCTGCACTCATTACTGGACCAAATGCTGCGCGTGAAAGGCCCCAATCCTGCATTAAAGATGGCGCAATGAAGCCCATGACTGCGACATCTAATCCATCGAAAAATACGATGAGGAAACACAAGGCCAGAATCAGCCACTGATAACGCGTGATCGGTTGATTGTCGATCCAGGCTTTAACCTCGACAGTCTGATTAAGCATACCCATTCCACCTATTATTTTTGTTGGAGTGGTCGTTCCGTCTGACTTTGAAACTAAGCCATCAGATGGTGAGCCACCATACCGCGTTGAGCAGCTCGACTCTAAGTCAGAAACACTGGATTGGCGTGCAGGAAGTACTTAACCAGGTATCTTTTTTATTTATGTGGTTGCCCTGCCTGAGGGAGAGGGAAGGTATCTGCCTTGAATGACCTTCAAGATGAACTCCCTACAACGAGAACACATTGACCTTGGAAGCCTGGCTCGAAAATCTAATGGGCTTGTTCAGGAACGAGGTCGGTGAAGTCAGCTGAGTGCAGTCTTGAGGGGGAACAGAACGGGCAGAGGCGATGCTGGAGCCTGAGTGAAAGCACGTGATGGTGCATTGGTTGCAAGGTCAGGCAGGTCGGGGCGTACTCACCACTTGGCGGCATTGGATAGGATGCAGTTAATACAGCGTTAGATATGAACTTTCAGCAAGCCCGCTGGATTGTGTACTGGGGTAGTTCAGTTTGTGAAATTGCCTTCCACTTGAGCACCCGCTTGCTTTCATTATGGCCATCGATTGCATCGGAATAAACCCGCACGCTTTGCAGTCGCGATTGGCAGGCGGTGTCCGGTAGGCGAGTGGTGAATACCAGAGAAGACGATTGCCAGCCGTTGATACGCCGGAGGCAATAGGACGCCGGCCTCGGTTTACTAGTCGATGCGCAAACAGGTCTGGGCCTTGGTCTACGATGTGCCTTGGGGAAAGCTGGGAGGCTGAGGCGGGCTCAAGATTTTGTTACGTCGTGGTCTGTCGTCTAATGGTCATTGTTTAGTGGTGCGTATTATTATATGGATAATTACCCGCATTGAACTGTGTATAGTTTTGTGTATAATTATTCGTGCAGAGCCGGTAGCCCCAGCAGGACGTTGTTCGAAGTACTTTAAATCAATGGGCTCCGCCGTAAAGTGCGGGACTCTCCTAACTTGCTTCAGAGTAGGCTTGGGAATTCTTCAGTAGGCGCGTGGTAACCCGCATGGCGCCAACATTAGACTGGACGGCCCGTCAAACAGAGCCGTCCCGGGCATTTTAGTTACCCGCCCGTAATCATCGCACCCTGTAATCAGGGGCAAGGGATATCAATGACCGCACTCCTTGCACGAGCTGATCAAGCAGTGTCTGCCACGGCGATGGCCAGAAGTTTTGGCGCAAATCTGAAGAGTGTCACCAGTGGGGAGCAATCCCATTTGGTCGTCTTCAAGGATAACGAACCAGCCGCAGTGCTGATGGGAATTGACGCCTTTCAAGCCATGCGGGACGAGCTCGAAGACCTTCGCGCTGACATGCTGGCTGCCGAGCGCTTGAACAGCCTCGATGAGAATAATACGCTGAGCCATGAAGACATGGTGGCTCGCTATAAATAGCGAACCCAGCAATGATCTGGAAAGTCACTTACCACGAAGCAGTAACGCAGGACTTTGATCGACTCGGCCGAGCAGAAGCCAGAAGAGTTCTGAGGGTAGTCGAGGAGAGGATTATCAACGGGGAGCCTGACAAATCCGGTAAAGCGTTGCGTGGCCTTCTTGCTGGCTGCCGCCGGATACGGACAGGCGACCTCCGTATTGTTTACCGGATCAAAGGGACTGAGCTCGTCCTATTGTTGTGTGTGGGTCCCCGTCGAGATGACGAGGTTTATGACATAGTTAAAAGTCGAGTCTGACTGCCCAAACCCCGCTTCGGCGGGTTTTTGATTTCTACCCTGGCGGGGCATGCGGACATCGACCACGGATTCCTGGTCGATGCGCAAACAGGTGTGGCTCTTGGTTTACGATTTGCTCTAGGTAAAGCTGTGAGGACGAAGCGGGCTTTCGATTTTGATTAAGTCGTGGGCTGCCGCCTAGCACACATGACGGCAAGGCTGTCATGTGTGTGGTGCAAGATAGCGAGTGATGTCTTATGCGGCGAAACCACCGTCGATCGATAGACTGGCCCCGGTGACATAACCGGCCTCAGGCCCCGCGAGATAGGCGACGAATGCGGCGATTTCTTCGGCACGGCCGTAGCGCTCAATCGCCATCAGGCCCTTCATGGTTTCTGCGAAGTCACCGTTCTCCGGATTCATATCGGTGTCCACCGGCCCCGGCTGCACATTGTTCACCGTAATGCCGCGAGGGCCAAGGTCGCGTGCCATACCACGCGTCAGCCCGACAATGGCCGATTTACTCATGGCGTAAACACTCCCACCCGCGAAGGGCATGCGGTCAGCATTGGTGCTGCCGATGGTGATGATGCGGCCACCTTCGGTCATGTGTCGCGCGGCTTCCTGGCTGGCAATGAATACGCTGCGTACGTTGACGGCCACGGTCCGGTCGAAATCTTCCAGGCTGAAATCTTCAAGCGGTGCCATCGCCAGTACACCGGCATTGTTCACCAGGATATCGATCCGTTTGAAGTGGCTTACCGTCTGGCTGACGGCAGCACGTACTGCGTCGGCGTCACCGCTGTCGGCCTTGATGGCAAGGGCACGGCCGCCGGCCGCTTCTATAGTTCGTACCAATTCGGCAGCTTTGTCCGCCGCGCTTACATAGGTGATAACTACAGCCGCACCTTCGTGGGCCAGACGCTTGGCGATAGCGGCGCCGATGCCCCGCGAGCCGCCTTGGATTAGGGCGACTTTGCCAGTGAGGTTGTGACTGCTGGGAGAGGTAATATTCGACATGCTCGTGGCTCCGATTGAACGGGCGACTTGCCCGGATGAAACGAGTATCTGCCGCCGATTGCATATTGATAAGCCATCAATCACTCTATTCACTCGATCCTTTTGGTTTATGGTGACGCCATGGAAACGCTCGTGGGGCTCGACTGTTTTGTGCGCAGCGCTGAGGCAGGAAGTTTTGCCGAGGCCGCACGCCGCCTGGGGATAACGCCCGCCGCTGTGGGTAAGAACGTGGCCAAGCTGGAGGCCAGTGTCGGTGTACGCCTGTTTCAGCGCAGTACCCGCAGCCTGACCCTGACTGAAGCTGGCGAGCGCTTTCTGCTCGAAGTCCGCGGCGGCCTGAGCACCATTCAGCACGCGGTTGCCAACCTGGCGAGCGCCGCCGGCCAGCCAGCTGGTACGCTCAAGGTCAGCATGGGCGTTACCTTTGGTCGTGATTACGTCGTGCCGATGCTGGATACCTTTCTGCAGCGCTACCCGGCGATAACGCCCGATTGGCATTTTGATAACAGCCCGGTCGACCTGATCGCTCAAGGCTTCGATGCCGCCATCAGTGGTGCGATGGAGCTCTCGCCCGGAGTGGTGGCTCGCAAGTTGGCGCCCGCCCGCCGGGTCCTGGTCGCCTCGGCCGGTTATCTGGATGCTGCTCCGCCTGCGTCGGTACCGAGCGATCTGGCGAAACATGCCGGCATCCTGCTCCGCTCGCCGCAAACGGGGCGAGTCCGACCTTGGACGCTACGCAATCACAGCAACGCAGAAGCAGCTATCGAACTGCCGGTACGCATTACCATGACCGACCCGGATGCCGCCTGCCGCACAGCGCAAATGGGGTTGGGGGTCGCCCTAGTCAGCCTGCCGCACGCCCTTCCTTATCTCGACCAAGGCAGCCTGGTGCGGGTTCTACCCAATTGGTATGTGGATGCGGGGCATATAGCGGTGTACTTCTCTGCGCATAAATTACTGCCGGCGAAAACTCGCGCCTTCGTGGACTGCTTGGTCGAGCATTTTAAATCACAGAATCTGGCTGAACGCTTTTCCTGCTGAGCAAGACATCTAGAGCAGGTCACAGCAAAGGACCTGAAGCAGTTCTTGATGAACGGCACTAATGGGCTCTAAGTGTGGAAAGGAACCTCGGTGAATTCCTATTATTCATCTCAAACTGCCAGGGCACCGGCTTGGTATGGGCTCTCTTTCAGATATTCGATTAGCAGTTCAGTAAGGACTCGAATTTTTCGTGCGGGATGCTGACCTGGCGGGCGGATGAGGTAGGCACCTGCCGGAGGCGGTGGGTAGGCTGACATGATTGGAACCAGCGTACCGGCTGCCAAATGTGCATGGGTGAGGCAATCCGGGAGATAAGCAATACCGAGACCTGCTGCTGCGGCGGCGGTGAGAGCTGTACCGTTGTCTGCTTTGAAGCGCCCCTGTGGACGAACCGCAATAACTTTATCGCCATCCATAAACTGCCACGCTTCTGTGCCTTGCATGAGCGCTTGATGGGTGACGATTTGATCCGGTGTTTCAGGTGCACCATGGGCTGCGATATAGGCCGGGCTTGCCACAAGCTTTCCGCGCATGGGGCCGACGCATCTGGCGATCAAATTAGAATCCTGAAGATAACCAACGCGTATCGCGCAATCGTAACCCTCGGCGATGAGATCAACGAAGCGGTCACTGTAGTAGGTGTGGATGTGAAGCCGAGGATGGAGCCGCGCCATTTCCTCTAGCACTGGGGCAAAGTGAGTTGGGCCGAAAGAAAGCGGTGCAGAAACGCGTAAGCGACCGCGAAGTTCACCGGCGGGCAGGATTGCTTCTCTCGCCACGTCGATCTCGCTGCAGGCTCGTGCTGCATAGTCCCGGAACGTAGCACCGGCCTCTGTGAGAGCGGCTCCTCGCGTTGATCGTGTCAACAATTGGACACCCAGTTCCGCCTCAAGCCGCAACAGTCGCCGGCTAACGATTGACTTGGAAAGGCCCAGTCGACGCGCTGCGGGTGAGACGCCTCCTGCATCAGCAACCTCAACGAATGTCTGTAGATCTTCGATATCCAGTGCAGTGCTCCTTGCTGTGCTTGCTCGTTCCCGATTCTGCGACACAGCGTAGCAGTTGAGGACGGTACCGCAGCATAAGTGGAAGTGGCAGTGTTTCTCAGGCGGCGGCGTAGTCTGCGCTGGCCCCTAGACGTATCAATCTTACTCAAAACAGCAGCAGAGGATACTCATGACTTTTCGTAATGGCCTTGCTTCGCTTCTTCGTCCAGAAGACTCGGTACTCGTTCTGATAGACCATCAGCCTTACCAACTCGCGAACGTGAACAGCCACGAACCGCAGATGGTAATCAACAATACCGCCGGGCTGGCAAAGGCTGCTAAGGCCTTTGGTGTACCTACCATTCTGACGACTGTGATCGCTGATCGGGGCGGTCTTCTTTTTCCTCAGATTACTGAAGTGTTTCCGGATCAAGAGGTGATCGACAGGACATTTATCAACACGTGGGAAGATCCAAAGGTAGTGGACGCGGTCAAGGCGACAGGCCGCAAGCAATTGGTCATTGCTGGCTTGTGGACTGAGGTATGCGTCGCGATGCCTGCGATCCAGGCGCTCGGCGAAGGTTGGGATGTCACTGTAATCACCGATGCGTCGGGGGCGGTTTCGGTTGAGGCTCACAACATCGCCATCCAGCGGATGATTGCGGCCGGTGCAAACATGATGACTTGGTTGGCGCTGGCAGCCGAATGGCAACGTGATTGGGCTCGGGTTGAGAGCGCCGTCAAGCTTACTGAGGTGATTCAACAGCACGCCGGCGGTAGCGGTATTGCATACCTATGGGAGCAACAGTTGCTTAATACGCCGGTGCCAAGCAACGCAGGCTGATTTGAACGAGATGGCGAGACTTGAGTCTCGCTACCTCTCCCGCGAGGGGGGGCTGGGCAACGGCCGCTAGTGCTATTGGCTAATCAAAGCCCTCAAAGAAAGGATTATGAACATGGTGATGCATGGTTTTCCCGTGGGCTTGGAAATGGATGTTATCTATCCCAACTTTCAAGTCAGCCTGAGGTTGATCTCAAATAACCAATTGCGGTTTGAGATCAAGGATGGTCCGTTCGCTCGGGCCAAGTTTGTCGATATCCAAGTCGTGCCACTTGGCAATAGCATCTACGCGGTTAGTTGGCAGGAAGAGGACGGTGCTACAGTCACCAATGTTCAAGATTACGATCGCGGTCTAGTCCACTCGTACGCAACGTTGCCTGACGGTCAGTTTCTGCGAATGAGCGGGACAGTCGTAATCACTCATCCTGCCGACGTTGTTTTTGATGATCGTCCTCAGCACAACAAGTCGTTAGTGCTTGAGGCGATGACCGCACTGTTCCAGCGTCATGAGACATCGGCGGTTGAACGCCTCTATGCTGTTAATTACATCCAGCACAACCCCGTGATTCCGCAAGGTCGCGATGCCTTGAAGGCGTTGGTCGCTGACCTGTCGCAGGACGTCTACTATGAACCTGGCCTGATGGTTGCTGAAGGTGATTTCGTCGCCATACACGGCCGTATCCGCGGCTGGGCCGAGGTGCCGCAGGTGGTCGTCGATATCTTTCGCATTGAAGCGGGCAAGCTGGCTGAGCATTGGGACGTATTGCAGAATGAAGTGCCCCTGATGGCCGAGCTTGGCGGCATTTCGATGTTTGGCCCTGGCGAGCTCTAGCGCCGTCCCTGAGCTGGCACGGTGAAATGTGTGCGGTGATCAATGCCCAAAGCCCCAATTCCATAAATAGCACACAGGCACATTGGCAATTCGCGTCCAGCTACCCGCAGATATTCCAACATCGCAGATGGCAATCACCGAAACAGGAGAGCCGAAATGATTGAGATGGTTATTGAGCAGCGACGTCGCAGCCTCGGCGGCGGCATGGAAGTTGGCCGTGTCTTGCCGTTCGTAAAGCAACGCATGGTAGGCCCCTTTATCTTCTTCGATCATATGGGACCGCTCGATATCGCACCGGGTGTGGATCGCAGCATGGACGTTCGACCGCATCCGCACATTGGCCTGTCAACCGTGACCTATCTCTACTCCGGTCAGGTGATGCACCGCGACAGTCTTGGCTATGAACAGATGATCAGGCCGCAGGAAGTTAACTGGATGACCGCAGGGCGTGGCATTACTCATAGTGAGCGCTTCGAGCATGCGCGTGCGCATGGCGATCATCTGCACGGCATCCAGGCTTGGGTGGCGCTGCCGACGGAGTATGAGGAAATCGCGCCATCCTTTTCGCACCATGCTGGCTGTGATCTGCCGCAGTGGAGCGACGCAGGCGTGGCTGGGCAGCTGATTGCTGGCAGCGCCTATGGTCTGACTGCCGGTGCTGAAACGCATTCGCCACTTTTCTATGCACATCTCGACATGTCGCCGGGTGCGACCGCTGAGATTCCGAGTGGACACAAGGAACGTGCACTCTACATTGCGACCGGTGCGGTGGAGTTGGCGGGCACGCGTTTTGAAAGCGGCAGGATGTTGGTGCTGGGACCGGCCGCTTCACGCGTGCTCGCCCTGGAGCATTCCCGGGTTATGGTCCTTGGCGGTGAGCCCATTGGCGAGCGGTTCATTTACTGGAATTTCGTCTCATCCTCGCAAGACAGGCTCGCGCAGGCGGCGTCGGATTGGGCAGCAGGCAAGATGAAACTGCCCGATGCCGACGATGAGGAATTCACTCCGTTGCCTGACGAACCCGTCCCGTCAACGCCGGTCAAAAAAGAGCTTTGACGGTGGGTGCTCCCGGCTTTGACTGAGGCAAGCCAAGCCTGTTGGCTGTGGCGAATTTCAGTGTCCAGTCCTGAAATAGGTGTAAATCTATTTCAGGACTGGACACTAGACAAAAATAAATCTGTCCCCGTTTTGTTAATATAAATAAAAGCTCATAAGTGACCTATTATTATCAGTTAATTGAAATAATGGTCTATAAATGAGCTATTATTATGTTTAAGAATGGTTGGCAGGGTATCTGTGATGGCACTCACTCATATGCTTTTCTCTCCAAGCGAACTGGCCCAGCGGGTCGGTGACAACGCTCGCGCGTTGCGTTTGGCGCATAACCTTTCGCGCAAAACATTGGCGGAGCGTGCCGGGGTTTCAGAGTCAACCATCAAGCGCTTTGAAACGACTGGGCAAATCACTCTGGATGCACTGGTGCTGTTGGCCTCATCTCTGGGCGTGGCGCAGCAGCTGTCTGGGTTGTTTGCGCAGACGCAGCCGTTCTCTTTGAATGAACTCAAGCAGAGCGGGCGAGCCCGGGGGCGCAAATGAAGAACGTAGCATCGGTCGAGGTGCTGCTGTCCGGCGTGCGCGTGGGTGAGCTGGTCTCGGTACCTCGGCGCGGGACTTTTTTTGCCTACGACGAGCGGTGGTTAGCGACGGGCTTTAATCTCTCGCCGCTGAACATGGCGTTCAACTCCGCTCCGCAAGCCGCGCCGGATCTTCATCTGTTCGGCGGGTTGATGGGCGTGTTTGCCGATTCTCTGCCGGATGGCTGGGGCATGCTGCTGATGGACCGCTTTTTCCTGCGTGAGCGTGGCATTGATCGGCGTGCTGTCACCTCACTGGATCGGCTGGCTTATATGGGCAGCCGCGGCATGGGGGCGCTGGAATATCAACCTGTACTCGATAAGACCGAGGTCGATTCCTCGCTTGATCTTGAGCGCTTGTACCAGGCTGCACTTGAGATCTACGACGGCTATACCGAAACAACATTGGATGCTTTGCGCCTAGCAGGCGGATCGCCTGCCGGAGCGCGCCCCAAGGTGGTAGTGGCCTTGTCGCGTGACAAGCAGCGTTGTGCGTCGCCATTCAAAACGTTAGTCGAAGGGTACGAGCATTGGTTGGTGAAGTTTCGCTCGCCTGAAGAGCACCGTGACACGGGAGCTATTGAATACGCCTATGCGCAAATGGCCCGGAAGGCTGGGGTCGAAACGGCAGAATCCGCCCTTATAAATGTGCAGGCTGGGAACGGTTTAGAGCGCTTCTTTGCCGCGAAGCGGTTTGATCGTGACGGTGAACGCAAGATCCACATGCTGACGGCTTGCGGCATCCTCTACGCCGATTATCGAACTCCTTCGCTGGATTATGGCGACCTGTTGCGCGCAACCTGGGCCATCACGGGGCATGCTGGCGAGGTGGAGAAGATGGCGCGATTAATGATATTCAACGCGCTCGCACACAATCACGATGACCATTCAAAGAACTTTGCGTACCTGTTTGATCAAGGACGCTGGATGTTATCTCCTGCTTATGACCTCACCTTTGCACGGGTACATGGCATGGCTGACGAGCACACGACTGCCTTTGCTGGGGTAGGGCTGCCGACGCGCAAGGTATTGCGTAAGGTCGGTGAGAGTTTCAGCTTTTTAAAAGTGGATCAATACATCGAGCAGACATTGGAGGCGCTAGCGGGTTGGCCTGGGCTGTGTCGTGAACTCGACGTTGCCGGTCAGCAGGAAGCTGAAATACAGGTTGCGCTGGAACAAGTGCGGACTGGGCTTGGCTAGGCGCTCGCCTGAATTGCTTAGAGGTATACCAAGGAGGGGCGACTGCTTCGCCGACTCATTTGCCAGGATGCACTGGCGCGGGGTTTTCCTAACCGGGCAGGTGGTCGGTAACAGGTAGCAGATCCTTGCCCCAAACATGCCCAAACCGAATCGCAGGCACAAAAAAGGCCCACATTTCTGTGGGCCTTTCTGTATTTGGTGCCGGCACCAAGAGTCGAACTCGGGACCTACTGATTACAAGTCAGTTGCTCTACCAACTGAGCTATACCGGCATTTGTGGGGCGCATTATATAGATAAGTTTGTGCCTGACAAGGGGTTTTAGTGGAGTTTTTTGCTCGTCTGGCTATGAACAACAAAATCCTTATGCACAATTGGTCAGTAACTAATCAGTTGGTACGGGGTAAATGTGCTTGTCATCACATTGTCATGCAAGCTTATGTTTTCGTTAGCAATTAGCTAATGGCCGAAAAAAAGCAGAATTTTACCTGATGGATGGCAGGGCCTTTGGAGCTGCGTTTGCAGAATCTATCAACAAAGTTATCCACAGCTTCAGTGGGCAGAGGCGATACGTTCGGCGAGCAGCATAAGGTTACGGGGTGTTAGCTCGCGCGAGCAGAAAGTGCCGAGCTGAACGGCGTAGCCGCGCTCGTGTAAGTACAGCGCGCGGTCGATTAATAACCATAGCTCCAATGGGCGGCGAAACAGGCCGCGTAGAAGTTCCAGATTGCGTACCTGCGCCAATAATTGCCAGCCTTTGGCTTCAAGTTTTGGCCAGTCGGTAGTGGCGGGTGGAGGCGCGATATTTTTCAGCTGGGCTAAGTCGATACAGAAATCGGCGAAGGGTTTTTTAAGCCAGGCAGGCGCTAGCGATGGGGTCGGTAAATATTGATCTAGGCCACGGATTTCGCGCTGTAGAGCGTCAAAGGCCAAGCGTCTGGCCATGGATATATCACGCTGTCGGCGTACCCGAGAGCCGGCGGTTACGGTCTCGCTGAGGGGCAAGCCGAGGTCTTGGATAGACAGTTCAAGCTGGGCGGCTTGGGCCAGTTTTGACAGCGGTTGATAGTGGCTGGCACTGATGCGGTTGTAGCAGCAAGGTGCGATCGCAAGCTTTTGGCATCCGGTCGCGCTAGCCAGTTCAATCAAGCGAATGTGCAGGTCGCCACAGGCGTGCAGCGCCACCGGTGTGTGCTCGATTTTGAGGCGCTCGCCGGTATTAATCGCCAGCACATCTTGCTCAATAT
Organism: Pseudomonas sp. EL_65y_Pfl2_R95; assembly: GCF_963971045.1. NCBI lineage: Bacteria > Pseudomonadati > Pseudomonadota > Gammaproteobacteria > Pseudomonadales > Pseudomonadaceae > Pseudomonas > Pseudomonas sp. EL_65y_Pfl2_R95. Next base: position 63,527 of record NZ_CAXAOV010000008.1, read on the forward strand.
GCTGGGCATTAATGCCTAGCTTCAGACTTAGCTGCGCACCTTTATCCACAAGCTCGGGGTCGTACTCAAAACAGCTTAAAGGTTGCCCTTGGCGAGCCAGTAAGCGCCCGAGATGGCCCTTGCCTGAGCACCAGTCTAGCCAGTGCTGGGTGGGCTTGGAAAAGCTCAGGCTATTGGCGAATGCCTGAATCTGCTGCCATTTACGCCCGGGGATGTCGTTGCTTAAACGATTGGGTAGTTCGGGGAGGACTATCTGCGGCAGCGGGGCAATGTTGCACAGCGCTTGCGCCTGTTGTGCCAGGCTAGCAAAGGGCTCTGGAGCCTCCAGTTGGTGCGGTTGCGCCTGAGCGCGTTCGGCATCGGCTAGGCTGCGGGATTTCAACCAAGTCGCCAGCTCCGCATGTGTTTGCTCCCATGCCATGGGCCGATCACTAAAGGGGCGCGGGCGCCACAGTGTTTGATGATCGCTCAGGAAACGATTGAGCGCGGCAAAGTGCTCGGCTAAATCGTTGGCTGGTGTCATTTGGGTGTCTCGGTAGGGGCGGCAGGCCGTTACGGCCTGCACTGCGTTAGCGGCCTTGGCACGCGTCTACGCGGAGCCAGCGTTCAAGCAACCTGAAGGCTTGAACGAGGACGTAGGCAATCACCAGATAGAACAGACCAGCCGCGAAGAAGATCTCCACAGGCAGATAGGTTCGGGCGATGATCGTACGCGCCATGCCGGTGAGTTCGAGCAAGGTCACGGTGCTGGCCAAAGCGCTGGCTTTGAGCATCAGGATGACTTCGTTGCTGTAGGCGGGCAGGCCAATACGTGCAGCGCGCGGCAGAATGATGCGTAGCATGGCTTGGCTGCGGGACATGCCCAATGCACGGGCGGCTTCTACTTCCCCTTGCGGGACTGCCTGAATCGCACCGCGCAAAATTTCGGCAATGTAAGCCGTGGTGTGCAACGTCATGGTGATCACGGCGCACCAAAACGGGTCGCGCAAGACTGGCCACAGCGGCCCATTGCGCACGGCATCAAACTGGGCAAGGCCGTAATACACCAAAAACAGCTGAACCAGCAGCGGCGTGCCACGGAAGAAAAAGATATAGCCGTAAGGAATACCGCGAACCAGCAGGTTCTTGGACGAGCGAGCGATGCCCATTGGGATCGCCAGTATCAAACCTGCAACTACTGCGATTGCTACCAGCTCTAATGTCAGTACTGCGCCTTCAGCTAAGCGCGGCAGCCACTTGATAATGACTTCCCAGTTCATGCGGCGCTCCTGCTAAATCCGCGACCCGCGCGTTTTTCAAGGAAATACATGCCGGTCATGGCGATGACAGTCAGACCAAGATAGATAAATGCGGCAACCATAAAGAAGGTAAAAGGCTCTTTGCTTGCGGTGACGGCAATCTGCGAGCGGCGCATGATTTCATTAAGGCCGATCACCGAAACCAAGGCTGTGTCTTTCATCAGAATCATAAACAGGTTGCCAAGGCCGGGCAGGGCGATGCGCCACATTTGCGGCAGTATCAAGCGCCAGAAAATCCGCGGTTTCGACATGCCCAGCGCCTGACCCGCTTCGCGGTGGCCCTTGGGGATTGCCAAAATAGCTCCACGAAACACTTCAGTCGCGTAGGAGCCGAAGCACATGCCGAGGGCAATCACGCCGGCAGCAAAGGGGCTCAGTTCCAGGCTTTCGAGACCCAGAAAATCCGCCAGGGTACGCATGATGCTAACGGTGCCGAAATAGATCAGCAGAACCCAAAGTAGCTCGGGTATGCCGCGCACAATGGTTGAATAAGTCCCGCCCAGCCATTGCAACGGCTTGTAAGGCGATGTTTTGGCCAGCGCGCCTAGCAGTCCAAGTACCAAACCCAGTACCAGCGCAGAAAGCGCCAGCTTAATGGTCATCAAGGTACCGGCAACGAGTGCGGGGCCGAATCCGTAGAGGTCAAAAGTCATGAGGGCTCAGATGCTTGCGCCGCCCGGTTGAAGGGCGGCGCAAAGCTAGCAGCTTAGTAAATGCTGAAAGGGAAGTACTTGTCGTTGATCTTCTTGTAAGTGCCGTCAGCAACGATCTCTTTCAGAGCAGCATTCAGCTTCTCGCGCAGAGGGTCGTTTTTACGTACGGCAATACCGATCTTGTCGTTGTCGAATACTGGGTCGCCTTTGAATTCAAAGCTCTTGCCCGCATCGCTCTTCAGCCATTCCCAGTTGACGAAGGTGTCAGCCAGCACGCCATCCAGACGACCAGAAGCCAAGTCCAGGTATGCGTTTTCCTGGGTGTCATACAGCTTGATATCGACAACGTCGTTCATGTTGTCTTCCAACCAAGTACCGGCGATGGTTGCACGTTGTGCACCAATCACTTTGCCCTTGAGCGCGGCTTTGTCAGTGGTGAAGGTCTTGTCTTTGGGGGCGATGAATTGCAGCTTGTTGGTGTAGTACGGGTCGGTGAAATCAACCGCCTGCTTACGCTCTTCGGTGATCGACATGGAGGCGATTAGGAAGTCGAACTTCTTGGCGTTCAGGGCCGGAATGATGCCGTCCCAGTCGGATGTCACGACTTCGCATTCGGTTTTCATCTTGGCGCACAGTGCTTGACCGATTTCGACGTCGAAGCCGCCAACTTTGCCGCTTGCGTCAATCAGGTTGAACGGAGGGTAAGCGCCCTCAGTACCCAGTTTCAGTTTGTCTGCGGCGACTGCGCTGGTGCCGAAAGCCAGAGTGGCGGCTGCAACCAGTAAAATCTTTTTGTAGTTCTGCATTCAGTGTTGCTCCGTGTTAGCGATTGCTTGACATGAATTGTTTGCAACGCGCCGAGTCAGGGTTATCAAACACCTGCGCGGGCGTTCCTTGTTCTTCTACCAGGCCCTGATGCAGGAAGACCACTTCACTGGAAACCTGACGAGCAAAGTTCATCTCGTGGGTAACCAGTAACATAGTGCGGCCTTCATCTGCGAGCGCGCGGATCACATTAAGCACTTCTTGTACCATCTCCGGGTCGAGCGCTGAAGTTGGTTCATCGAAGAGTATTACTTTTGGCTGCATGGCCAGTGTGCGTGCGATGGCTGCACGCTGTTGCTGGCCACCCGAAAGCTGGTTGGGATAAACATGGCGTTTATCGGCAATACCCACTTTTGCCAGCAAGGCTTCGGCGGTTTCAATTGCCTCGGCTTTGCTCTGTCCCAATACGCGGCGCGGCGCTTCGATGATGTTATCGAGCACGCTCATATGCGGCCACAGATTGAAATTCTGGAACACAAAGCCGATTTCGCTGCGCAGGCGGTTGATCTGCTTGCCGTCAGCGGCAATCAGTTCGCCATTCTTTGCGGATTTCAGTTTGAGCTCTTCACCGGAAACAATGATTTGCCCCTGGTGTGGGTTTTCCAGCAGGTTGATGCAACGCAGAAAGGTTGATTTGCCTGAACCGGAGGAACCAAGAATCGAGATCACATCGCCATCGCGGGCGGTGAGAGAAATGCCTTTAAGCACCTCGAGGTCGCCGTAGCGCTTGTGCAGGTTGCGGATTTCCAGCGCGGCAGCTGCATCGGCCATGGGTTGTCCTCTTGTTATTGGATGAGCGCCAAGTATCAATTGGCCATCCTATTAAAGCGCCAAGCTAGCACAGCGTCTTGTGGAGCGCCAAGCAGGCTAGAGCCGGTATCGAGTCTGAGTGTGCGAGGGTGTCGCATCACCGCAGTTGCCTGTCGCGCAGATACAAAAACGCCATGCATGCTGCTGGGTTTTATCTAACCGGCTAAAGGCGGGGTAGTCTGAGCCTAAGCTAAAACGATTTGCCGAGTACTGCACGCAAATGTGCGCTAAAGAGCTGAATACGCAGCAAAAGTAGACAAATTATGCCCGAGCTGTAGCGGTGAATGCTAGCCATAGGCGATGGACTGGTATAACGCGTGGTCGGGCTGGGGTTTAGTTTGAGCCGCGTGCGAGCGAAAAGCCAAGTGCTGACTCGGCTTAGAGAAACAAAAAGGTTAACAGCTTAATGCTGACACTTTAGTTCGTTCGGCATGACTGATGATGCAGCCCATGTTAGACCTTCAGATTAGTTCGAGCTGACGAGCAAAATCACAGGCATTAAAAAACCCGCTCTAGGCGGGTTCTTTGTAGGCTTTCAGATGATCTTGACACCACCTGAAATCAATTAGTGGTGCCCAGAGACGGAATCGAACCGCCGACACGGGGATTTTCAATCCCCTGCTCTACCGACTGAGCTATCTGGGCAACGGGGCGTATTAGACGGATTTGACGAGGTCATGTCAAGCGTCGGTTTGAAAAATATTTAAAGATAACGGGCGCTTACGATTAATGGGGGTGAAATCGATCAAGTTTTGATCAGTTTCACCCTTGGTCCAATTTACTCGCTTGGCGGCACGTAACCTTCAGCTTGCGCGTAATCTTCGCCAGACAAGAATTTATCCATCTCGGCCTGGAGGAATTTGCGGTCCTCAGCGTTCATCATGTTCAGGCGGCGTTCGTTGATCAGCAGGGTTTGGTGTTTTTGCCACTCATCCCAGGCTTGCTTGGAGACGTTGTTGAAGATGTCTTCACCTTTGGCGCCTGGATACGGCGGGCGCTCAAGGGCTGGAAGTTCTTGCTTGTGCTTGCGGCACATCACGGTACGGGTCATGACTGTTCTCCTGCATTCAAGGCATCTGCCGCGCGTTTCAGTAGTTTTTTTACTGGGGCAGCAAGGCCCAGGCGCGGCGGTTGGGCGAGGTTATACCAGAGCCAGTCGGCCTCGGCCACGCTAGCCGGGGCTTTGGTGACGTCTACCAGCCATGGTTCGATCGCGAGTTGGAAGTGACTGAAAGTGTGCGTGAGTGCGGTAAGTGACCGGCGCGCGCCTAACTTCAGCTGATGGCTATTGGCAAGTAACTCTAGCTCGTCCAGATCTGCTAGCTCTGGCAGGCTCCACAAGCCGCCCCAAAGTCCTCTGGACGGTCTGCGATAAAGCAGAATGTCACCGTCACGATTGGCCAATATCGGCATCAGTGTGCGTTTTTGTGGCAGCGCTTTGCGTGGCTTGGGGATCGGGTAGCGTATCTCCAGTCCAAGCGAGTGCGCCTGGCATCCCGTCCTCAGTGGGCAAAGCAGGCAACTGGGCTTGCTCCGGGTGCAGAGCGTTGCACCGAGGTCCATCATGGCTTGGGTGTAATTATTCACGCGCTGCTGCGGGGTGAAGCGCTCCGCCACATCCCAGAGTTGTTTGGCCACCTTGGGCTCGCCGGGATACCCCTCTTGCGCGACATAGCGGGCCAGCACGCGCTTGACGTTACCGTCTAGAATTGGAGCGCGCAGGTTCATGCTCAGGCTGGCAATCGCACCGGCTGTAGAGCGGCCGATGCCGGGCAGGGCGATCAATGCTTCAAGGTCCTGCGGGAATTCGCCAGCGTGCTCGGACATCACCAGCTTGGCGGTTTTTTGCAGATTGCGTGCGCGGGTGTAGTAGCCCAGCCCGGTCCACAAATGCAGCACTTCATCTTCGGGGGCTTCGGCAAGATCGCGCACCGTGGGCAGGGCCGCCATAAACCGGTCGAAGTAACCCAGAACCGTACTGACCTGAGTTTGCTGGAGCATGATTTCAGACACCCAGACGCGATAGGGTGTGATGCCCTGTTGCCAGGGCAGGTCCTTGCGGCCGTGCAGGTCATACCATTGCAGAACAGCTGTTGAGAACTGCTCTGGGCTCATCGCTTGAATAAGCCCTTGAGTGCGTCCTTCAGTTCCGGGCTGACTTTGTCGCCGAGTTTTTCTTCGAGCTTCTCGTTGAGTTTGTCGCCGGCTAGTTTGGCAGCGACCTTGCCCATGCCGGCCTTGTCGAGGCGGCACGCCTTGGCGCCAAGCTCCAGCGGGCCTCGGCAGCGGATCGGCCACTCCAGGCCCACATAGCGTTCATTGACCTGGCATGCGGGATCAGGCATTGCACGGGTATCGCCGAGCAGGGTCACGCCGATGCGATAGTCCAGGCCAAGCACGCGCAGGTCGAGGTCGCCATCACCCGACACATTTAAACCGGGCACTTCGACTTTCAGGTCTGGATTGCTGGCCACACCATTACGGAACGTCAGGTTGCCGTTGAGGGTTTTGAATGGGGTGTCCTTGCCGGTGATCTGGTTGGTCAGTTGCTTGCGGTTAAGCGTGGCAATGCCTTGGCAGATTTGCTGTTCGAGGTTGGCGTCGACCAATACGCCGTTTATTAGGGCAAAGCTACTGGTGCCGTTGAGCGCGTCGACCCAGGCCTTTTGGCTGTTGCCGCTGGTGGTCAGATTGGCTTGCAGATCAAGCATACCCTTGATCGGTGCTTTGTTTTTGGCCGTGGTCAGGAACGGTTCAACCTGAATGCGTTTGATCGTGCTTTGCAGGCTTAGTACTGGCGTAGCGGGGCGCACATCAACCTTGGCTTTGGCTTCAAAGCTACCATTGCCGAGTTTGCCACTGGCGTTGTCGAGGGTTAGCAGGCCGCCTGTGCTCTTGGCTTGTAGGTCGACATTGCTGAAGTTTTGTTTGTCGGCGGTTAATTGGTCGAGGCTCAGGGCAACTTGCATATTGAGTTTGCGCAGGCGCTCGATTGGCAGCACCTGTTCGGTGCTCCAAGCATGTTGTGTGGGTGCGTTCGGCAGGTCGGAAGTGCCTGCGGCTCCGGCACTGGCCACGCTTTTCTTGACCTCGGCATCGCGTGCGCTGGCTTCTTTCGACTTCGGCGGCAGGTAGCGATCAAGGTCGAGTTTGTCGCCTTTGAGTTTCACCCGCAGTGCTTGTTTGGCGAAATCGTCGATTGCCACTTCACCGGTGAAGGTGCTGTCATCGAGTTTGAGGGTCATCTCGTTGAGCTTTACGCTGCTTGGACTTCCGCTGAGGCCCGTGACCAACTCAAATTTGTTCAGGGTGTTTTCGTCGGCCATGGCCGGGATTTCCTGACCAATGCCTTTAAGGAACTGGCGCAGGTTAACTTCGGCAACGGAAAGACCGCCGCTGAGTTTTGGCTTGTCGCGCAGGTCAGTGACTTTGATCTCACCAATCGCACGCATTTGATTGGCAGACAGCTTTAAGCTGCTCCATTGCGCGATGTTGGCGGCCATATCTACGGTCAGTTGGCCTTGCAGGGCATAGGTCAGTGTTTGGCCGTTAAGTGGCTCACCCGATGCTTCGCCGGAGATTTTCGCGTTTTCAAGTTCATAGCGCTTCAATACTTGGTCAAAACGCAGGTCGCCTTGCAGCTCGGTGCGGGCACGCAGCACGGGTTTATTGATGCCAAAGAAGCCGCTTAGCTTGATAGGAATGCTGGCGCCTTCCTGGATAGCGCCTGTGGTCAACTGGATGCTTTCAGCGCTGAACTGCTGGCCTTTTTGCGCGTTGTGGTAATTAACGCGGGCGCTATTGACGATCAAGCTATCGATATCCAGCTTGACCGGATCACCGCTTTTGGCGGGTGTCGCCGGGGCGCTTGGTTCAGGCTTGGCAGCTGAATCCTCAGCTGTGTTGGCAACTTTCTTGGGGTGACCGATGTTTTCCCAGTTGCTGTGCCCTTTTTCGTCAACATCGAGATTGAGGTTCAGGCCATCCACGCGGATGTCGCTCATCTGCACTTCTTTGCGCAGCAGCGGCAAGACGCGTACCGATAGGCCGAGCAAGCGCAGGTCAGCAAATGGCTTGTCTGGCGTATCGGCGCTGGCCAAGGTTGCGTCGGTCAGTTCAAGGCCGAGCCAAGGAAACAAGCTCCAGCCGATATCGCCGTTGAGGGTCAACTCAAGATTGGCTTTCTCGCGGGCGAGGTCGCGGATCTCGTCTTTATAGTCGTTTGGATCGAACAAGTGGGTCAGGGCAAATCCCAGCGCCACAATGATCAGCAGCAGTCCGAGGAAAAATAGACCCAGGATTTTGCCGAGCGATTTCATGAACGATTCCTTGTGTGCATTAGCTTGAATATAAACTGGTAAGTATAGCGTTGCGTGCGTTACAGATTAACGCCAGCAACTCGTTCGGCAATAGCCAGGCTGGCTGTTAGGCCTGGCGACTCGATCCCAAACAGATTGATTAATCCGTCCAAACCGTGGTCTGCAGGGGTTTGGATGACGAAGTCGGCAGCCGGTTCCCCAAGCCCTGACAGCTTTGGACGGACGCCACTGTAACCCGGCACGAGACGCGAGCTGTCGAGTTTTGGAAAATACCGGCGAATTGCCTGGGCAAAAGGTTCGAGCAAGCCGGGATCTACACTGTAATCGAGCTGTTCAACGTAGCGAGTATCGGGGCCAAAACGTAACTGGCCACCCAGGTCGAGGGTTGCATGGATACCCAGCCCGGTGGCGTTGGCCTCGGGCATCGGGTAAATCAAGTGATTAAAGGGCGAGCGTCCGCTGTAGCTGAAATAGCGACCTTGGCACAGGTGTAGTGTTGGGATCAAATCAGCCGTGAGCCCTTCGGTGTTATGTGCCAGTTGCTGAGCGAACAGCCCGCCCGCGTTTATGACCTGCTGAGTCAAGAGGCTAAATGGCTCGCCGCAACTGGTGCCATGGGCAATCCAACCTTTAGTTGTGGGTTCGAGGCGATCGATGCGCGTGTCGAGGACCAGTTGCGCGCCGTTGCGCTCGGCGCAGGCAAGCAGTGATTGCAAAAACCCATGGCTGTCGATAATTCCCGTGCTTGGCGAAAGCAACGCCTCAACCCCGCGCACTGCGGGTTCGAGGCCGAGTAATTGTTGCGGGCCTATGGCGTGTAAATCATTGACCCCGCAGGCTTGAGCATTTTTGGCAATGGCCGCAAGTTTGCTTCGCTCGGCATCGCTGACCGCAACCAGCAACTTACCAATGCGCTTATAGGGCACCTGATGTTTGGCGCACCAAAGGTACAGGCGATCTCGGCCTTCCAGGCAAAGCTGGGCCTTGAGTGAATCTGCGCTGTAGTAAATTCCGGCGTGAATGACTTCTGAGTTGCGGCTCGAGGTGTGGCTGCCGATGAGCTTTTCGCTATCAACCAGCAGCGTGCTTTCACCGGGTTTGGCGAGGCGTGCGGCGCAGGCAAGGCCGAGTGCGCCAGCGCCGATGATCAAACGGTCAATCGTGTCCATGCTGGAAAGCCTACTGAAACGTTAATGCGATAGTGCCGTAAAGTGCTGGTTGATTGCAGTAATAGGCGCATCTAAACGCCGCGGTTGAGAGGTTTAATGGCGTCTGGATCGGCCTTGCAGCCGCCCGGTTTGGGTGAATTTCCTACTGACGGTGCTTTACAGGGCGTCAGCATGGTTATCGCCGGTAGCCGCTGCGGACAAGGCTGCCTATAATGGCTACCCTTTTGCACAACGATTGAGTGGAGCAGGTGATGGCCGAACGTACGGCATTCGTCGAGCGCAATACACTGGAGACCCAAATCAAGGTCTCGATCAACCTGGATGGTACTGGCAAGGCACGATTCGACATCGGTGTGCCATTTCTTGAGCACATGCTCGACCAGATCGCCCGCCACGGCCTGATTGACCTCGATATCGAGTGTAAAGGCGACCTGCACATTGACGATCACCACACCGTCGAAGATGTGGGTATTACCCTCGGTCAGGCATTCACAAAAGCCATCGGCGATAAAAAAGGCATGACCCGTTACGGTCATTCTTATGTGCCGTTGGACGAAGCCTTGTCGCGCGTGGTTATCGACTTCTCGGGTCGTCCAGGCTTGCAGATGCATGTGCCGTTCACCCGTGCGGTGGTTGGCGGTTTTGATGTGGACCTGTTCCAGGAGTTTTTCCAGGGTTTCGTCAATCACGCGCTGGTCAGCCTGCACATCGACAATCTGCGCGGCACCAACACCCACCACCAGATCGAAACCGTATTCAAGGCTTTCGGTCGCGCGCTGCGCATGGCGGTTGAGCTTGATCCGCGTATGGCCGGGCAAATGCCGTCAACCAAGGGCGTGCTCTGATGCAGACTGTCGCCGTTATCGACTACGGCATGGGCAATCTGCACTCGGTATCCAAGGCGCTCGAACACGTTGGCGCAGGTCGTGTGCTGGTGACCAGCGATGCTCAGGTGATTCGCGAAGCGGATCGCGTGGTGTTTCCGGGCGTCGGCGCGATTCGCGATTGCATGGCTGAAATCCGCCGTTTGGGTTTTGACCAGTTGGTGCGTGAAGTCAGTCAGGATCGCCCGTTCCTCGGCATCTGCGTGGGTATGCAGGCGCTGATGAATCGCAGCGAAGAAAATGGCGGCGTTGAGTGCATTGGTCAGTTTCCGGGCTCGGTGCGCTTTTTTGGCAAGGGCCAGGTCGAAGACGGTGAAGCGCTGAAAGTCCCGCACATGGGCTGGAATGAAGTCGCACAAACGGTCAAGCACCCGCTGTGGCACAACATCCCTGATATGGCGCGGTTCTACTTCGTGCACAGTTATTACGTTGAAGCCGGCAACCCGAAGCAGGTGGTGGGTCGCGGTCATTACGGCAACGATTTTGCCGCTGCTCTGGCTGACGGTTCGCGCTTTGCTGTGCAATTCCACCCGGAGAAAAGCCATACCCATGGCCTGCAGTTGCTGCAGAACTTCGCTGCGTGGGACGGTCGCTGGTAAATGGCCCGGGCCAAGGATAAAGCCGCCATTCTGACCCTTGAACCGGCTCAGGAGGCGGCTGCCGTGGCCAGCCTGCAGAAGTTTCTTGACCAGCGCTTCGAGCTTGAGCTGGGCTCGTTTGAGGTGCAGGAGATTCTCGAACTGTTCAACCGCGAGATCGCTCCCCTTTATTACAACAAGGCCGTTGATGATGTGCAGACCGTGCTTAGGGACCGGTTTGAGAGCATCGAAAGCGACTTGTGGGCACTCGAAAAAAGTTAATGAGCCACTGAAGCGCTTTGAGCAGGGCTTCAATGGCTGTCTCGAATTAATCAAAAGACTTGAGTAGGTTCAACCGATGCTGATTATCCCCGCAATCGATCTCAAAGATGGCGCCTGCGTGCGTCTGCGCCAAGGCCGTATGGAAGACTCCACGGTGTTCTCCGATGACCCAGTGAGCATGGCTGCCAAGTGGGTTGACGGTGGTTGCCGTCGTCTGCATCTGGTCGATCTGAATGGCGCGTTTGAAGGCCAGCCAGTTAATGGTGACGTGGTGACTGCAATTGCCAAGCGCTACCCGAACCTGCCAATCCAGATTGGCGGTGGTATTCGCTCGCTGGAGACCATCGAGCATTACGTCAAAGCGGGCGTCAGCTACGTCATCATCGGCACCAAAGCGGTCAAGCAGCCAGAGTTCGTGGCTGAGGCGTGCAAAGCCTTTCCGGGCAAAGTGATTGTCGGTCTGGATGCCAAAGACGGTTTCGTTGCCACCGACGGCTGGGCGCAAGTCAGCACCGTGCAGGTGATTGATCTGGCCAAGCGCTTTGAAGCCGACGGCGTTTCGGCCATCGTTTATACCGATATCGCCAAAGACGGCATGATGCAGGGGTGCAACATACCCTTCACTGCAGCGTTGGCAGCGGCGACCTCGATTCCGGTCATTGCCTCGGGCGGTATTCACAACCTCGGCGACATCAAGAATCTGATGGCTGCCAAAGCCCCGGGCATTATCGGTGCAATCACCGGCCGGGCCATTTACGAAGGCACTTTGGATGTAGCTGAAGCGCAGGCATTTTGCGACAGCTACACCGGTTGATCGACTCGCTTCAGTAGGCAGGCAACCCGCGGGTCGCCTGCCCTAAACAGGACTCCATCATGGCACTGGCAAAACGTATTATTCCCTGCCTCGACGTCGACAACGGCCGCGTGGTTAAAGGCGTCAAATTCGAGAACATCCGCGATGCCGGTGACCCGGTAGAGATTGCCCGCCGTTACGACGAGCAGGGCGCCGACGAGATTACCTTTCTCGACATTACCGCCAGCGTAGATGGCCGCGACACCACGCTGCACACTGTTGAACGCATGGCCAGTCAGGTGTTTATCCCGCTGACTGTTGGTGGCGGGGTGCGCACGGTGATGGATATCCGTAACCTGCTCAATGCAGGGGCCGACAAAGTCTCTATCAACACCGCGGCGGTATTCAACCCGGAGTTCGTGGGTGAGGCCTCGCAGCGTTTTGGCTCACAGTGCATTGTTGTGGCGATTGATGCGAAAAGGGTTTCCGGTCCTGGCGAAACACCGCGCTGGGAAATCTTCACCCATGGCGGCCGCAAACCTACCGGGTTGGACGCCGTGCTGTGGGCGAAAAAGATGGAAGACCTCGGCGCTGGGGAAATCCTTCTGACCAGCATGGATCAAGACGGCATGAAGAGCGGTTTTGATCTGGGGGTTACCCGTGCTATTAGCGAGAGTGTAGGGATTCCGGTTATTGCTTCCGGCGGTGTGGGTAATCTGCAGCACTTGGCCGATGGTATTATCGAAGGCAAGGCTGCCGCAGTGCTGGCCGCAAGTATTTTCCACTTTGGTGAATACACCGTGCCTGAGGCTAAAGCTTACATGGCCAGCCGCGGCATTGTTGTGCGTTAGTTTCGTCCATGCGCTAACTCGGGTCATGGGGAGTGACCTGAGTCGCAGCTATAGATATCCAATTGTTGTCTGCATCCAAACAGGGCTAGTCTTGCCCACCTAAAACTCTAAGTTCTGAATCAGGGTTGTAATTCATGTTGAAGCGTCTGTTGTTGGCAAGTGCTGGGGCACTGCTATTGATGTCCGGAGTGGCGAGAGCCGAGATCGATGAAAACTATCGCATGGTCTTGCTGACCGAAAACTTCCCGCCGTACAACATGGCAATCAATGGCAAAAATTTTGCGCAGGAAGATAATCTCGACGGCATCGCCGTGGATATCGTGCGTGAAATGTTCAAGCGTGCGGGTATTCAGTACAGCCTGACGCTGCGTTTCCCCTGGGACCGTATCTACAAGTTGGCACTGGAGAAGCCTGATTACGGCGTCTTCGTGACAGCGCGTTTGCCTGAACGTGAAAAACTGTTCAAGTGGGTTGGGCCTATCGGTCCCGATGACTGGGTTCTCCTGGGGCGCGGCGATAGCACCATTCAGGTCAAGAATCTCGAAGAGGCCAAGCAGTACAAAATTGGCGCCTATAAAGGTGATGCCATTGCTGAGCATCTGGAGAAACAAGGGATCTCACCTGTTACTGCATTACGCGATCAGCTCAATGCGAGTAAGTTGATGTCCGGTCAAATTGACCTCTGGGCCACCGGTGACCCTGCTGGCCGCTACTTGGCCAAGCAGGAAGGTATTTCAGGGTTGAAAACGATCCTGCGTTTTGACACGGCCGAACTTTATCTGGCCCTAAATAATGAAGTGCCAGACGAGGTGGTACAGAAGCTGCAGGCGGAGTTAGACAAGATGCGCAAAGAGGGCTTTGTCGAGGACACGCTCAATAGCTATCTGTGATACCAAACGGGCCTTTTGAGGCCCGTTTGCTTAACAGGGATTTATCGAGGGGCGCCACAGCCCAGATGAACAGGGACGTCCGCAAGCCAATAATCAAAATACACACGGGCGGGGGAAGCAAGATGCTGAAGAAAGTGAAGAACGGTCTGTTGTTCGGACTGGCGCTGATGGCAAGTGCAGCACATGCGGAGTTACCAGAAGACTACAAAGTAGTGTTACTGACTGAGAACTTTCCACCCTTTAACATGGCGGTGGACGATAAAAACTTTGCCCGTGATGACGGGATCGACGGCATTAGTGCCGATGTCGTGCGGGAAATGTTCAAGCGTGCCGGCATCAAGTACACCCTGACCCTGCGTTTCCCATGGGATCGCCTGTATCGCTTGACTTTGGATAAGCCGAACTACGGCCTGTTCTCAACCACCTATACCGAAGAACGTAAACCGCTGTTTAAATGGGTTGGGCCATTGGCTAAAACCGGTTGGGTGTTGCTCGCAGCGCCCGGCAGCGACATCAAGGTGGCCAGCCTCAAGGACTCGGCGCAATACAAGGTCGGTGCCTACAAAAATGATGCGGTCAGTCAGGCTCTGGAGAGCCAGGGCCTTAAGCCAATTAACGCCCTGCGCGATCAGGAAAACGTAAAGAAGCTGACCTCCGGCAAGATTGACCTGTGGGCCACGACCGACCCAGTGGGCCGTTACATCGCCAAGCAAGAGGGTGTCAGCGGGCTCACTACGGTGCTGCGCTTTAAAGAAGCTGAGCTGTATCTGGCGCTGAATAAAGATACGCCAGATGAAGTCGTACAGCGTTTGCAGAAGGCTCTGGATGAGCTGCGCGCAGAAGGCTTTGTTGATGATATGACCAACAGTTACCTGTAACTGCGCACAAGGAACCTCTGAAAAACTACTGCGCTAGGTATTACTGGGGCAGCCCATGCTGCGTTAAAAAACTGCTCAAAATGCTCATTTACAGCTCGTAAACTCCGCTTTTTCGCATTTTTTTGCCTTGTACTCCCGTCGCTCGCTACCTTTTTCAGAGGATCCACAATAAAAAACCGGTCTGGTGATGAGTCAGACCGGTTTTTTGTGGGCGCAAATTGTACAAAGGATACGAATATCTGCTGGAACCAAGGGTGGATGAACAAAGCGTCATCCACCTTTGCGGCCTACTAGTTGCGGGTGATATTCAGGCCTTTGAGCAGGCTCAGCGCCTGGCTCAGTTGGAAGTCATCATCCTGCGGCCGCGCTTGTCCGGCTTTTTCGCTGCTGCTTGGTTTGTCGGCACCGCCATTACCGTTGCCCAAGTGGCCTTGCAAATCGGCCTCTCGGTAGTTGAGGCTTGATGCAGGGCCTTCACGGGTCAGCTTGGCGCGATTAACTTCAATGTCCGGGACAATGCCTTGAGCCTGAATCGAGCGGCCATTAGGCGTGAAGTAAAGTGCGGTTGTGAGCTTCAGCGCACGGTCGCTGCTAAGTGGCAGCACGGTTTGCACCGAACCTTTACCGAAGCTGTCGGTGCCCATCAACACGCCACGCTTGTGGTCTTGCAGGGCGCCCGCAACAATTTCTGACGCCGAAGCACTGCCGCCGTTGATCAATACCACCAGCGGTACGCCTTCGCTGGCGTCAGCCGGATCTGCCGAGAAGCGCAGCTCAGAATTGGCGATGCGGCCTTTGGTGTAAACGATCAGGCCTTTCTTGAGGAAGTGATCGGTCACTTCAACGGCCGCCTGCAACACACCGCCTGGGTTGTTGCGCAGGTCGAGCACGAGGCCGCTAAGCTTCTTGCCGTTGTCTTTGCGCAGCTTGTTCAGCGCTTTGCCAACTTCTTCACCGGTATTGACCTGGAATTGAGAGATACGAATGTAGCCGTAGTTGGCCTCAAGCATCTGGCTCTTAACGCTTTTGACCTTGATCGCCGCGCGCGTCAGCTCGACCACAAAGGGCTTTCCGCCGTCACGTACAATGGTCAGTTTGATCTTGCTGCCAGCTTTGCCGCGCATTTTGTCGACGGCATCGAGCATCGACAGGCCCTTGGTTGGCTGGTCGTCGATTTTGATAATCAGGTCGCCCGGTTGAATCCCCGCTTTTGACGCCGGGGTGTCATCAATCGGTGAGACGACTTTCACGAAGCCGTCTTCCATGCCCACTTCAATGCCGAGCCCGCCGAACTCACCGCTGGTGCTTTCTTGCAACTCGGCAAAGTCTTCAGGGCCAAGGTAGGCTGAGTGCGGATCAAGGTTGCTGATCATGCCTTTGATAGCATTTTCCAGCAGTTCTTTATCGGTTACCGGCTCAACGTAAGAGCTTTTGATGCGGTCCATCACCTCAACGAAGGTGCGCAGCTCATCCAGTGGCAATGGCGCCTTATCAGTAGCTGGAGCAGCTGCTGGAGCGGCGACCTCTGCTGCATGTGACAGTGATACGCCGCTAAGCAGGGCGATCGCTAAGGCCAGAGAGGTAAGGCGGGACAAATGCGGCATGTCGAACTGACTCCTACGGAATAAAGAAGCGCTTATCCTTGCGCGCGGCACCATTGTGCCGGATCGCTAGGGCGACCCTTTTGGCGAATTGCAAAATACAATGCAGGCGTATCTTGCCCGCCGCTGGTGCCCACAGTTGCAATCGGGTCGCCAGCCTTAACCACATCCCCCGCGTCCTTGAGTAGGCTTTGGTTGTGCCCATACAGGCTCAAATAACCATTGCCGTGGTCGAGAATGACCAGAAGTCCTGCTCCGCGCAACCAATCTGCGAAAACTACCCGCCCGCCGTGAACTGCACGGACTTGGCTGCCAGCGGAGGCGCTGATCAGTACGCCATCCCACTTGGTTCGAGCGTCTCCCCCGCGAGGGGTTCCGTAGCGTGCTATTAAACGGCCATTGACCGGCCAGGGCAGTTTGCCGCGAGCGCTGGCAAATTGCCCACCGTAGACCGCTCCAGAACTGACCAATGGCCCGCTAGCCGGGGCTTTCGGTGAGCCTGGCGAGCTGTTCTGGCGCTTGGCTTCATTTGCAGCGGCAATAGCGCGTTGACGGGCAGCTTCTGCTTCACGGGCTTGGCGTGCGAGCGTTTCATCGATGGTTTTGATGACTTTAGCCAACTGCGCTTGATCACGCTGACGGGCTTTAAGCTTTTTGTCGCGCGCCGAGTAGTCGGTGTTGAGCTTGGCGAGTGCAACCTGACGTTCTTTGCGAACCTGGGCGAGCTTTTCGGTTTGGGTGTCTAGGGTGCTTTTCTGCTCAAGCAACTGGTGCTGTTGGGCAGTGATCTGATTTTCGACATTGGCCAGTTGGCGCAAGGTTTCGTTGAAGGTATTCAACTGCTCCATGCGCGCCTTACTGACATAGTCGTAATAGGTCATGGTGCGTGAGAATTTCTCAGGATTCTGCTGGTTGAGCAGAAGCTTGATGTACTCCTGACGGCCGCTTTGGTAGGCCGCCCGGGCCTGAATTCCGATCAGTCGCTGCTGTTCAATTCGCGCGCTCTGGAGTTTTTTTTTCTCTGTTTCCAGGTCCTTGATCTGCTCTTCGCCTTCGTTGAGCTGCTCTTGCAGGTCTTTAACCTGCTTTTCGAGCTCACCCATCTCGGTTTCGGTCTGTTTCAGCGATTTCTGTACGCCGGACTTTTCCTGCTGAATTTTCCCCAGCAGCTTTTTCAGCTCGACGACGTCTGACTGAGCGGCATTAAGCTTTTTTTGCGCGTCACTTTTCTCATCTGCAAATGCAGGGGAGAGCAGGCACGTCATCAATATCAGGATTAGGGCGCGAAACATGGGGTGAAGGCATACCTGTGTATGAAGTGAACCTAGGGTCTGTTGATGCTTCGTCACGGCCGTGAGTGAAACGTTAACAGACCCTAGTATGCCCGTGCTCCGGAGCAAAAAAAATGCCCCAGACCAGTGGGCTGAGGCATTTGTGCTTTTTATTAACCAATACTCACTTATTGAAGGTGAGAATGCTGGTGCCGGTCATCTCGCTGGGCACTGGCATATCCAGCAAGGTGAGCATGGTTGGGGCGATATCTGCCAGTACAGCGCCACCACGCACCTGGGCGTCGCGCTTGCCGACATAAATAAAGGGCACCGGCTCACAGGTGTGTGCGGTGTGCGCTTGACCAGTGCATTCATCTTCCATTTGCTCGACATTGCCGTGGTCGGCCGTGATAAGTGCTTCGCCACCGACTTTCTCCAGCGCGCTGACGATGCGCCCAACACAACCATCCAGGCATTCAACGGCGGCAACTGCAGCGTCAAATACGCCGGTATGACCGACCATATCGCCATTGGCGTAGTTGACCACAATTACGTCGTAACGCTGATTCTCGATGGCGTCGACGATCTTGTCGGTCACTTCCGGCGCGCTCATTTGTGGCTGCAGGTCGTAGGTGGCGACATTTGGCGATGGGATCAGGATGCGTTCTTCACCCGCAAAGGGCTCTTCACGGCCGCCGGAGAAAAAGAAGGTCACGTGGGCGTACTTTTCAGTTTCGGCGATGCGCAGTTGAGTCTTGCCGTTGTTGGCCAAGTACTCGCCAAGTACGTTGGTCAGCGGGGTGGGTTTGAATGCGCTCGGTGTATCAATGCTGGCAGCGTACTGGGTGAGCATGATAAAGCCCGCGAGTTGCGGTGCACGTGCACGGCTGAATTCGCTGAAGTCTGGCTCAACGAAGCTGCGGGTCAGTTCACGGGCACGGTCGGCGCGGAAGTTCATGAAGATCACGGCATCGCCATCTTCAACGGACACTGCCTCGCCCAAGGTGGTGGCTTTTACGAATTCATCGCTTTCGCCGCGGCCATACGCAGCATCCAGGCCAGCACTGGCGTTTGCTGCATTGAATTGGCCCTGACCGTTAACGATCAAGTTATAGGCTTGTTCAACCCGGTCCCAACGATTGTCGCGGTCCATGGCGAAGTAGCGACCAATAATGCTGGCAATGCGGCCTTTGCCAAGCTTGGCGAAGGTGTTGTCGAGCAGATCGATCGACGCTTGCGCGCTCTTTGGTGGCGTATCGCGACCATCGAGAAATGCATGCAGGTAGATTTTTTCAGCGCCACGCTTCGCCGCCAGTTCAACCATGGCCGCAATGTGATCCTGATGGCTGTGCACACCGCCATCCGACAGCAGACCGAGAATATGTACGGCTTTGCCATTGTTTACCGCGCTGTCCACCGCTTGGGTGATGACCGGGTTCTGGAAAAACTCGCCATCGCGAATGGATTTGGTCACGCGGGTGAAGTCTTGGTACACCACACGGCCTGCTCCGAGGTTCATGTGGCCGACTTCTGAATTGCCCATCTGGCCGTCTGGCAGGCCAACGTCCATACCGCTGCCGGAGATCAAGCCATTGGGCTGGGTAGCCCGCAGGTGATCGTAGACCGGGGTGTTGGCGGCAAAAATGGCGTTGTATTCGGGGCTGTCACTGTGCCCGAAACCATCAAGAATGATCAGAACCAAAGGTTTTGGCGTGACGCTCATAAAGCTGGCTCGCTCTGCTGTAGGCATAAAGATTGACCATTTTAAGGCCTGGGCGCTATCAAGTCACCGCCAGACGGGGTTTGGCCGACTTGTGGGGCTGTGTATACTGGCCGGCATTTTACCGTCCTGGAATTTCACAGATGCTTGCTCACGCGATTGAATTTATCACTAACCACTATTTGCTAGCCGGTGCTTTCGTCATTCTGCTTGCACTGCTGCTGGTCACTGAATTGCAAAAAGGCGGTAAGAGCTTGAGCAGCCGTGAGCTGACAGCATTGCTCAACAGTGAGCAAGGTGTCGCACTGGATGTGCGCTCACAAAAAGATTTTTCCGCCGGCCATATCGTGGGTTCGCTGCATATACCGTACGACAAGCTGGCGACACGTGTAGCGGAACTGGAGAAACATAAGGCTAAAACCATTGTTGTGGTTGATGCCGCCGGCCAGCACGCCGGTACCGCTGCCCGTGAACTGCAAAAAGCCGGTTTCACAGCAGCCAAATTGTCAGGTGGGATGTCCACTTGGCGTGGTGATAACTTACCCGTGGTGAAGTGATATGGCCGTCGTGATCTACTCAAGTGACTATTGCCCTTATTGCATGCGTGCAAAGCAATTGCTCACGAACAAGGGCGTAGCCTTTACCGAAATGCGAGTCGATGGGAACTCGGCCTTGCGGGCGGAAATGACCCGCAAGGCTGGTAGAACCTCGGTTCCTCAGATTTGGATTGGCGAAACCCATGTGGGTGGTAGCGACGAACTTCATGCCTTAGAGCGCGCCGGCAAGCTCGACGCTTTGCTCAAGGCATCAGAATAATTATTAATTAATAAAAGGGCTTTGGCATGACTGAACAAGCAAACAACGACGCTGGCGCAACTGAAGAACAGACTCCACAGTTTTCGCTGCAGCGCATCTACGTACGTGACCTTTCTTTCGAAGCACCCAAGAGCCCAGAGATCTTCCGCAAGGAATGGACCCCTGCGGTTGAGATGGATCTGAACACCCGTCAGAAGCCTCTGGACGGCGATTTCCACGAAATCGTGCTGAGCTTGTCTGTGACCGTAAAGAACGGTGACGAAGTGGCCTTCATTGCTGAAGTGCAGCAGGCCGGTATCTTCCTGATCAAAGGCTTGGACCCGGCTTCGATGAGCCACACCCTGGGTGCTTTCTGCCCGAACATCTTGTTCCCGTATGCCCGTGAAACCCTGGACAGCCTGGTTGTTCGCGGCTCCTTCCCGGCGTTGATGCTGGCGCCGGTGAACTTCGATGCGCTGTACGCTCAAGAGCTGCAACGCATGCAGCAGACTACTTCAGAGACTGCAACTCACTAAGTGAGTAGGTCTTACAAAAAACGCCCCGAGGGGCGTTTTTTCTTGGCTGCAAGTTAACCTGGCTGTCGTTTTACTCGGCTGCGCCTACTGCAGAGCTTGCGGTCGACATCGCAAAGCCTTGCTGGCGCCATGCTTCGTAAACGGCCACGGCAACGGTATTCGACAGGTTCAAGCTGCGACACCCCTCGCGCATCGGCAAGCGCACGCATTGCTCAACAGGCAGGGCGTCGCGTACCTCTTGCGGCAAGCCACGGCTCTCTGGGCCGAATAAAAAGGCATCGCCGGGTTGGTAGCTAACCTCATGGAAGCCCTGAGTGCCCTTTGTGGTGAAGGCAAATACACGAGGCTGGCCGAGGCTTGTCAGGCAGCTTTCGAGGTCTGCATGGCGCTGTAGGGTGGCGTATTCGTGATAATCCAACCCTGCACGGCGCAGACGTTTATCATCCAGCTCAAAGCCGATGGGCTCAATCAAATGCAGGCTGCACCCGCTGTTGGCGCAGAGCCTGATAATGTTGCCAGTATTGGGCGGAATTTCTGGTTGAAAAAGGATGACGTGAAACATGCGCGGCTCCGAGCGTGAAGGCGGACAGCATTCTACTCCCGAACTGGGTGATAGGCCTCGTCCTTGGTTACGAGTTATTGGTTCGTTGGCCATTTTTGGTTTTTTAATCGGTTTAATGTTTGGTGATCTATTCCACCCGGACGCATTGCGTCTGAACCGTGTGGAGGTGGAGGAGGGTCAGCTACAGTTGTGGTTCAACGAGCAGCCAGCACCGCAGAGTGGCGCGTATAACGGCGCGTATATGCTGCGGTTGGAGTCGTTGGGGCGCGAACAGCAAGGCCAGCTGCAGCTCAATGGGCGAGCCGTTAACTGGCGGTTGCAAAGAAATGAGCGGGAGTTGCTTTTGACCGTGCTGGCTGCCCGTCCCCTGCGCGGCGAATGGCGCGCTGATGAGGTAGACGGGCAATGGCGGCTGACTGTCAGCCTGATGGAGCAATAAAAGAGGGGAATCCCCGGCCTGCCTGTACCAAGGCCCCCGAAACTGGAGTTACTAAGGTATATGCAGGCAGTGTGCCAACTTTTGCATTACCGCTTGATGTCAGTGAAATCAGTCCCTTTGCGCGCAGGGGCGTTTATTTCGAGCTATTTTTGCCAGGAAAAATGTCTCTGATGAGTGCGTTTGCACCATTTGAGCGCCGTTATTGGGCATCGCTTATGCGTCATGGCATTTAAGCCTTGCGGGGTTATTGCGATTGTTGATTATTGAGTGGGCGGCGCCGTGAGTCATTCCGGTACTTTGGCTAAGGCCTGAATGGTTTTACCGGTTATTGGTGGCTCTTGTAAGGTGTGGCAACGCGAAGCTTGCCCACCGTGGTTTCGAAGGTCGCGGATGTTTGTGCCTGTTAATGGTTGTCGAAAAGAGTGTCGACCACTCGATTTTCCGCATAAAAAACGGGCCTTAGATAAGGCCCGTTTTTTAATTGTAATACGCGAAAGATGACTTAGCTGTCATCGCCGTCGTCATCGTCACCGCCGTCGATGTTCATGCCCAGCTCTTTGATCTTGCGGGTCAGGGTGTTGCGGCCCCAGCCGAGCAATATCGACGCGTCGCGGCGGCGGCCGGCGGTGTGCTTGAGTGCGGTTTCAATCATGATCCGTTCAAACGCGGGTACAGCGGTGTCCAGCAGGTTTGACTGACCACGGCCAAGTGACTGATCGGCCCACTGGCGCAGTGCCTGTTCCCAATTGCTGACGGGCGCGCTGTCTTGCGGTTGCGAGAGCAATTCTGGCGGCAGGTCGTCGATATGCACTTCACGGCCGGAAGCCATGACGGTGATCCAGCGGCAGGTGTTTTCCAGTTGCCGCACATTCCCTGGCCAAGACAATTGCTGCAGATAGTCTTCGGTTTCACTTTTTAGCAGCTTGGGCTCGACTGACAATTCAAGCGCGGCGCGGCTCAGGAAATGGCGGGCGAGGGTTGGAATGTCTTCGCGACGGTCAGACAAGCGCGGAATATGGATGCGGATGACGTTAAGACGGTGGAACAAGTCTTCACGGAATTTGCCCGCATGCACCAGGCTTTCGAGGTTCTGGTGAGTGGCGGCAATAATCCGCACATCAACCTTGACTGGCGTATGACCACCAACGCGATAGAACTCGCCATCTGCCAATACCCGCAGCAGGCGAGTCTGAGTGTCCGCTGGCATGTCGCCGATTTCATCGAGAAACAGGGTGCCGCCATCGGCCTGTTCGAATCGGCCGCGGCGTTGGTTGGCGGCGCCGGTAAAGGCCCCTTTTTCATGACCAAACAGCTCGGATTCCATCAAGTCTTTGGGAATCGCTGCCATGTTCAGGGCTATAAAGGGTGATGAAGCTCTCGGGCTGTGCCGGTGTAGCGCGTGCGCAACCAGTTCTTTACCTGTGCCTGACTCGCCGTTGATCAACACTGTGATATTGGAGTGTGACAGGCGGCCAATGGCGCGAAACACTTCCTGCATCGCCGGCGCTTCGCCGATGATTTCGGGGGTTTGGGTTTCAACCACCGGAACACTGAGGTTCTGCTGTTCTTGTGCATGCTGATTGGCGCGCTTGACCAAAGACACCGCTTCATCAACGTCGAACGGCTTGGGCAGGTATTCGAATGCGCCGCCTTGATACGAGGCGACCGCGCTGTCGAGGTCGGAATGTGCAGTCATGATGATGACGGGCAAGCGCGGGTGCAGCTCCTGGATGCGGGCAAGCAGGTCGAGACCACTCACCCCGGGCATGCGAATATCAGAAATAATCACATCAGGCTGTTGGCGCGACAGTCGGGTCAGCAAACCATCAGCGTTGTCGAAGGTTTGTGTGGTCATGCCTTCTTGTTGCAAGGCTTTTTCCAGTACCCAGCGGATGGAACGGTCGTCGTCGACAATCCAGACGGTTTCACTACGGCTCATGGCTGAGTTGCTCCTTGTTCCAGCGGCAGGAAGATCGAGAATACGGTGTGACCCGGATGGCTTTCGCATTCGATCAGGCCTTGGTGCTGACTAATGATGTTCTGGGTGATTGCAAGGCCAAGCCCGGTGCCATCGGCACGGCCACTGACCATTGGGAAGAAGATGGTTTCAAGCAGTTCGGCCGGGATGCCTGGGCCGTTGTCGATAATTTCGATCTTGGTCACCAGGCGATGCCGCACATGGCCAATGGTGAACTGGCGCATTGCCCGGGTGCGCAGGGTGATGCGGCCCAAGCGCATATCGTTCAAAGGGAACAGCGCCTGCATGGCATTACGCACGATATTGAGCATGGCCTGAATCATTTGTTCGCGATCGATCAGGACATCAGGAATGCTTGGGTCATAGTCGCGCACCAATGTGATGCACCCTTGGCTTTCGGCTTCGACCAGGCTGCTAACGCGTTCGAGCACTTCGTGCACATTGGTCATCGACAAGGACGGCAGTTTGTTTGAACCGAGCATGCGGTCAACCAAATTACGTAGACGGTCTGCCTCTTCAATGATCACGTTGGTGTAATCCTTGAGGTTTTCTTCGGGCAGTTCACGGGCCAGCAGTTGAGCCGCACCACGGATGCCGCCCAAGGGGTTTTTAATCTCGTGGGCCAAACCTCGCACCAGTAATTTGGTGGTTTCTTGCTTAGAGAGTTGCGCCTCCTCTTTGGTGATGCGCAGCATGCGATCCCGGGGAAATACTTCGAGCAGGAGCAAGGTTTTGCCGCGACTGATCACCGGCGTAACCGCGTAGTCTACTGTGAGGTTTTGTCCGGTAACCGAGGTCAGTACCGCCTCGCGCTTGTTGAATGGATGCGCTTCCTCTACCGCTTGGCGTAATGAACTGAGCGCTTCGGCAGACTCGGTAAAAAGCTCACTGATGAATTGGCCGTGGCTGCGCTGGCCGCTAACGGCGAGAAGCATTTCGGCAGCTGGATTCATGTACTCAAGACGCAGGTCGGCGTCGAGTAACAAGGTGGCGGTTGTCAGGTTATCGAGTAACAGGCGGTGCAGCGCGTCATTAATAATCATAGGCATCGGCTTCCGGCAGTGGCTATGAAAATGCAAGAAGCAAACCAAAGCCCTGAAAAGTAGCGTTTTACCCGCGTAAATAGCGACAACGCCCGCAAATAGGTGTAGGGCGCCCTACACAGAGCGACCCAAAACAGGGAGAGTATAGAAGTCGCTGCGCCGTAGCGCACCTAAGTGGTGCGATGGACGACTTGGCTACATAAAAGGGACGAAAGGGATGTCAGTTTCTTCTTCGGGTTTATCTTTCAGGGGGCATTCGGGGCGCACGCCGAAGTCTTTAATTTTGCAGGGATTGACCTGACGTTTTTGCGCCAGTGAAGTGCGCAGCAGGTGGAACGGCTGGCTGGGTGTGCGCTCAATGATGCGTTCATTTTGATCAATGATTTCGACGGCTAACTGATGGGTGCCGCGGTCAATATTCTCGAGCGGAAACACTGGGCTGCGGCCTGTCTCGCCAACGGTTTCTCCGTCGAGTATCAAACGAAAGCTATGGCCGGGCAGCAGTTCGGGTTCGCTGGTGGCGCTGACAATCAGGTTTCCCGCGTTGTCGCGAATCGTTGCGTCGGGTTGCGGCACCAAAATGCGCAGCATTTGATAGGACAACACCACTGGTTGATTCTGCTCGACTTCAGGCTTGAGTTTGATGGTGGGTGTCATGCCATTGATTGGGGCCATTTGGACTGGCTTGGCATTACCGCCCCTGGGTTGGTCGGTAAATACCCGATTCCCTTCTGCATCTATATAGGTGTAGACCTGCGCCGAGGCGGACAGGCTGCCGAGCAGCAATAAACAGGTTAAAAATGCACGCATCAAGGGGCTGGCTTTGGTTTGGGAGCGAATGCCGGGCTGTTGTTGGTGTTGACCCGCTGCACGGTAAAGGAAATGGTGTCGCTTTGTTGCACGGTACCGCTGGTGCTGATCACTTGCACGGCCAGTGAGTGCTCGCCGCGATCAACATTATTCAGTTGCAGGCGTGGCACGTTCGAGGGCTCGCCGTAAGGCTTGCCATCGAGCAGAAGTTGGAGGCGGTGGGCAGACGACAGGCGGGGCTGAATATTAACGCCGACACTAAAGGTGCCGTTATTGGCACGTAGCGCTGCTTCGTCGGGCAAGCCTGTCAATTCGAGCACCTGATAGGACGCCTGAGCTTGTACGGCTGGCTCGGAGCTTTGATCGTTGATCGGCGCTTTCGGCGCTTGCATATCGACTGTATTGGTTTCGGGTAGCTCAATGGTTTCGGTCTTGGCCCCATCCGGGGGTTCATTGGTGAAAACCGTATTGCCGTTGGCGTCGGTGTACTTATATATCTGCGCGCTGACCGGTAGAGCGGCTGCGAGTAAAAGGCAGGCAATTAGTGTGCGCATGAGTGATCTCTCAACTTGGCTTATTGATTAAGATTGCACTGCTTGGCGCTACTGGCAAGCGTCGGCATGTTGCAGTGTGTGCAGGCGCATAAAATATCAGGCTGAATGGTAAGGCTTGAGACCGCAATGGTGGCCGAAAAAAACGTCGGCTACCTTAAGGGAGCACCAGTCATTAGAGGATTTTGCCTATAAAAAAGGCCACCCGAAGGTGGCCTTTTGTCGTACTGGCTGGATTAGACGCTGTAGTACAGGTCGTATTCCAGTGGGTGTACGAAGGTGCGTACTTTGATTTCTTCTTCGTGCTTGAGCTCAAGGTAAGCATCGATGAAGTCGTCGCTGAATACGCCGCCTTTGGTCAGGAACGCACGACCTTTGTCGAGTTCTTCCAGGGCTTCTTTCAAGCTGCCGCAAACCTGTGGGATCAACTTGCCTTCTTCTGGTGGCAGGTCATACAGGTTTTTGTCAGCTGCATCGCCAGGGTGGATCTTGTTCTGGATACCGTCGATACCGGCCATCAGCAGTGCAGCGAAAGCCAAGTATGGGTTAGCTGCTGGATCCGGGAAGCGTGCTTCGATACGGCGAGCTTTAGGGCTGGCAACGTAAGGAATACGGATCGAGGCCGAACGGTTACGAGCCGAGTAGGCCAGCATTACTGGCGCTTCGAAGCCAGGGACCAGACGCTTGTAGGAGTTGGTCGATGGGTTAGTAAAGCCGTTCAGTGCTTTACCGTGCTTGATGATGCCGCCAATGAAGTACAGGGCAACATCAGACAGGCCGGCATAGCCTTCGCCAGAGAAGGTGTTCTTGCCGTCTTTAGAGATCGACATGTGCACGTGCATACCCGAGCCGTTGTCGCCGTACAGTGGCTTAGGCATGAAGGTAGCCGTTTTGCCGTAGACGTCAGCAACGTTGTGCACGCAGTACTTCAGGGTCTGAACTTCGTCAGCCTTGGCTACCAGGGTGTTGAACTTAACGCCGATTTCGTTCTGGCCAGCAGTCGCCACTTCGTGGTGGTGAACTTCGATGACTAGGCCCATATCTTCCATGGCATTACACATGGCGGTACGGATTTCGTGGTCGTGGTCGCACGGCGGAACTGGGAAGTAACCACCTTTGACGCCTGGGCGGTGGCCCTTGTTGCCGCTTTCGAAATCGCCGTCAGTGTTCCAGGAACCCTGTTCAGAGTAGATTTTGAACATTGAGCCGGAGATGTCCGACTTGAACTTCACTTCGTCGAAGATGAAGAATTCTGGCTCTGGGCCAACGAAAACAGTGTCACCGATACCGGTCGACTTGAGGAACTCTTCAGCGCGCTTGGCGATGGAGCGTGGGTCGCGGTCGTAGCCTTGCATGGTGCTTGGCTCAACGATGTCGCAAACCAGAATCAGGGTTGGCTCTTCGGTGAATGGATCCAGAACAGCTGTTTCGTCAACTGGCATCAGGATCATGTCCGATGCTTCGATGCCTTTCCAGCCGTGGATAGAGGAGCCGTCGAACATTTTGCCGTGTTCGAAGAATTCGTCATCCAGCGCGTCACGGGCTGGCATGGTTACGTGGTGCTGCTTACCCTTGGTGTCAGTGAAGCGCAGGTCAACCCACTTCACGTCGTGTTCTTTAATAAGTTGAATCGACTTCGACATGCTGTCCTCCAGGCGGATAAGGCTCAATCTGTTGAGCCCACAAAATTCGAAAAAGCTCGGCGGATATTCCGCCAGTACTACCTGCCTCACAAGGGAGCAATTTGCATGCCAGTGCACTGTGATGGGCTAAATCCCGCAAACGCAGGCGCGGCGGGGCTTGATTCCATATTGCAGAGCAAGTAGCGCACCAACTTGGTTCCATTCAAAACCGGAAGGCACCAATATGGTGCGTTAAAATGTTTGCGTAAGGTTTTTGATCAAACCTTGCACAATTTCCGCTATAATCCGCGCCCGTGTTTTTTCGCGAGCTTGGCGCGCGTTGCTTCCATGAAACTAATCGTTAAAGTTTTCCCAGAAATCACCATCAAGAGTCGGCCGGTTCGCAAGAACTTCATCCGGCAGTTGGCGAAGAACATCCGCTCAGTGTTGCGCGATCTCGATCCGCAGCTCTCGGTTAGTGGTGTCTGGGATAATCTCGAGGTGGAAACAACCTTAACCGATGCCAAGCTTCTCGGCGAGCTGACTGATCGTCTTAGTTGCACGCCGGGGATCACCCATTTCCTTGAAGTGAATGAATACCCGCTGGGTGATTTCGACGATGTGCTGGAAAAGTGCAAGTTGCATTTCGCCGATCAACTACCGGGCAAAATTTTTGCCGTGCGCTGTAAGCGTGCAGGTAAACATACATTTAGCTCGATGGACATTGAGCGTTATGTGGGCAGCCAGTTGCGTCAGCAATGTGGTGCGGCCGGTATTTCGCTGAAAGAGCCCGACGTTATTGTGCGCATGGAGATTCGTGACCAACGGTTATTCGTCATCCATCACCAGCATGAAGGTCTTGGTGGGTATCCGCTGGGCTCGCTGGAGCAGACGCTGGTATTGATGTCGGGCGGCTTTGACTCAACCGTCGCCGCTTACCAAATGATGCGCCGCGGTCTGGTCACCCACTTTTGCTTCTTCAACCTTGGCGGTCGCGCCCACGAGTTGGGTGTGATGGAAGTTGCGCATTATTTGTGGAAGAAGTTCGGCAGCTCACAGCGCGTACTCTTTATAAGCGTACCCTTTGAAGAAGTGCTCGGTGAAATTCTCGGTAAAGTCGACAACAGCCAGATGGGTGTGGTGTTGAAGCGCATGATGTTGCGCGCCGCCACGCAGATCAGCGACCGCTTGCAGATTGATGCCTTGGTCACGGGCGAAGCTATTTCGCAGGTGTCGAGCCAGACATTGCCTAACTTGTCAGTCATCGACGCGGCCACTGAAAAGCTGGTTCTGCGTCCACTGTTGGCCAGCCACAAGCAAGACATTATTAATACCGCAACGCAGATCGGCACCGCCGACTTTGCCAAGCACATGCCTGAATACTGCGGTGTGATATCCATAAATCCCACCACCAAAGCCAAGCCCGACCGCATTGCTTATGAAGAAAAGCAGTTCGATATGGCGGTGCTAGAGCGCGCAGTGCAGAGCGCTACGCAGCTGCCGATCGATAAGGTTATCGATGAGCTGGGTAAAGATATTCAGGTTGAGGAAGTCAGCGAAGCTCTGGCTGGCCATGTCATTATTGACATCCGTCACCCAGACAGTGCCGAGGACGAGCCATTAACGCTGCCAGGCACTGAGGTGCAAGCGTTGCCGTTCTACGCCCTTAACAGTCGCTTTAAAGAGTTGGATCCGAGTCGTCAGTATTTGTTGTACTGCGACAAGGGTGTCATGAGTCGCCTGCATGCTCACCACCTATTGAATGAGGGGCATGCGAATGTGCGCGTTTATCGTCCGACATAAGACGCCCGGGTTGAATGGCGGTAGCATCCGCCATCGCCCTCCCGACATACAGGCGGCGTAAAAGCTGCTGAGCAAGGCAATTTGGCCATCGCTCAATGCGTTTTTACGTCGTCTAGCAGAATCTTAATACTCGTCGCCTAAACTGTGCGGCAGACCGAATCCTCTGATCGAGATACACAAGTGATCGATAATCTACGTAACATCGCAATCATTGCCCACGTTGACCATGGTAAAACCACCCTGGTAGACAAACTCCTGCGCCAGTCCGGCACGCTTGACCGTAAAGAGCTTGAAAACGAGCGCGTGATGGACAGCAACGACCAGGAAAAAGAACGTGGTATTACCATCCTGGCGAAAAACACCGCGCTGAAATGGCACGACTACGACATCAACATCGTAGATACCCCGGGCCACGCCGACTTCGGTGGTGAAGTAGAGCGCGTAATGAGCATGGTTGACTCCGTGCTGCTGGTGGTTGACGCCCAAGACGGCCCAATGCCACAGACTCGCTTCGTAACGCAGAAAGCGTTCAAAGCTGGCCTGCGTCCTATCGTTGTAATCAACAAGATCGACCGTCCGGGTGCCCGTCCTGATTGGGTTGTTGACCAGATTTTCGACCTGTTCGATAACCTGGGTGCTACCGAAGAGCAGCTCGATTTCCCAATCGTTTACTGCAGCGCCCTGAACGGTATTGCGGGTCTTGAGCACGATAAGCTCGAAGAAACCATGGACCCACTGTTCCAGGCGATCATCGACCACGTACCGGCTCCAGCCGTAGACGTTGATGGTCCGTTCCAGATGCAAATCTCGCAACTGGATTACAACAGCTTCCTAGGTGTTATCGGTATCGGCCGTATCGCTCGCGGTAAGGTCAAGACCAACACCCCAGTGACCGCTATCGGCACTGACGGCAAGAAGCGTAACGGCCGTATCCTGAAAATCATGGGTCACTCGGGTCTGCAGCGCGTTGAAGTCAACGAAGCCCAGGCTGGCGACATCGTTTGCGTAAGCGGTATGGACGAACTGTTCATCTCCGACACCCTGTGTGATCCGCTCAACGTTGAAGCGCTTGAGCCGCTGACCGTTGACGAGCCAACCGTGAGCATGACCTTCCAGGTTAACGACTCGCCGTTTTGCGGTAAGGAAGGCAAGTTCGTCACCAGCCGTAACATCAAAGAGCGTCTGGAAAAAGAGCTGCTGTACAACGTTGCCCTGCGTGTTGAAGAAGGCGACAGCGCTGACAAGTTCAAGGTTTCTGGCCGTGGTGAGCTGCACCTCTCGGTACTGATCGAAACCATGCGTCGTGAAGGCTTCGAACTGGCTGTAGGCCGTCCAGAAGTTATCATTCGTATGGTTGAAGGCGCTAAGCACGAACCATTCGAAAACGTCACCATCGACCTGGAAGAGCAACACCAGGGCCCGATGATGGAGCAGATGGGTAACCGTAAAGGCGACCTGACCAACATGGTTCCAGACGGCAAGGGTCGTGTACGTCTTGAGTACACCATTCCTGCGCGCGGCCTGATCGGCTTCCGTAACCAGTTCCTGACCATGACCTCCGGTTCGGGCATCCTGACCAGCATCTTCAGTCACTATGGTCCGATGAAGTCGGGCGATATGGGCGGTCGTGTTCAGGGCGTTCTGGTTTCCAGCGCCACCGGTAAGGCGCTAACTTACTCGCTGGAAACACTGCAGGCTCGCGGCAAGCTGTTCCTCGGCCACGGCGACGACGTGTACGAAGGCATGCTGGTGGGTATCAACAGCCGTGACAACGACCTGGTTGTTAACCCAACCAAGGGTAAGAAGCTCGATAACATGCGTGCTTCCGGTAAAGACGAAACCATCGCTCTGGTTCCGCCAATCCGTTACACCTTGGAGCAGTCTTTGGAATTTATCGAAGACGACGAGCTGGCTGAAATCACGCCTAAGTCGATCCGTCTGCGTAAGAAGTTCCTGCTTGAGACCGACCGTAAGCGTGCTAGCAAAAACTAAGTATTAGTTTTCGCCGCACGTAAAAAGCCCCTGGCAGCCAAGCTGCCAGGGGCTTTTTTGTGTCTGCGGATTGTTGGGCGATGGCAAAAAGCTTCATTGAAACTTGATTGTCACAACTCACAATCTTTTCACAATGTGTCTGCTAGGGTCTGCGACTTTAAAATCTCGGAGCATCTTTTGACGCGCTTGGCGTGTCGCTCCAGGAACGAATCGTTAGCAGGAGCGCAACATGCAGGCATCGGCAAAGGCCAATGAAGATAAATCCTGGGACTGGGCTGGGCTCGGTTGGCTGTTTCTGTTTTTCTGGTATTTCTCGGGCGTTACTCAATTATTAATTCAACTGACCGACACCACGGGGTTTGTCAGCTTTCGCCAAGCCTTTTTGATCAGCGGTATTTGGTTGATCCCGGTTCTCTTGTTCCCTAAACACACCAAATCAATTGCCGCGGTCGTGGGCGTGGTTTTGTGGGCTTGCTCTTTGGTTGGCTTGGGTTACTTCTGCATTTATGGTCAACAGTTCTCAGAGAGCGTTATTTTCGTCATGTTCGAGTCGAACATGGCGGAAAGCATGGAGTATTTTGGCCACTACTTTGTGTGGTGGATGATTCCGGTTTATCTCGCATACACCTTCGGTGCATGGTTGCTGTGGCGCAGGATTCGGCCCTTAGAGTTTGGTGTCAATCATGCGCGGATCATCAGCGCAGTGCTGTTGCTCAGCTTGATCGGCTATCCATTGGGTAGAGAGGTCAACAAGCGTGCAACCTTGGATCAGGCCTTTGCTAAGTTTGAAGAGCGGATCGAGCCCGGTGTGCCTTGGCAGTTGGTAGTGGGGTTTCGTAAATATCGCGAGCAACTCGCCAGTATGGAAAAACTCCTCGCGGGCAACGCTAAGCTCGCGCCGCTCGAAGGCATGACTGATCCGCGCGCGGACAAACCGACAACGCTTGTTCTGGTTATCGGCGAATCGACCAACCGCCAGCGTATGAGCCTGTATGGTTACCCGCGTGAAACTACTCCAGAGCTGGATAAACTGCGCGATCAACTGCAGGTGTTCGACAACGTCGTCACGCCGCGGCCCTATACGATT
This sequence comes from Pseudomonas sp. EL_65y_Pfl2_R95, assembly GCF_963971045.1. Classification (NCBI taxonomy): domain Bacteria; kingdom Pseudomonadati; phylum Pseudomonadota; class Gammaproteobacteria; order Pseudomonadales; family Pseudomonadaceae; genus Pseudomonas; species Pseudomonas sp. EL_65y_Pfl2_R95. The sequence goes on from NZ_CAXAOV010000008.1 coordinate 95,567, forward strand.
GAAGCGCTGCAGCAGGTGCTGACGTTTGCCGATGAGCAAAACCCAGATGGCTATCTGACCACACCATCGCTGGTGAATATGATGAAACAGGCAGGCTACAAGACCTTCTGGATCACCAATCAGCAGACCATGACCAAACGCAATACCATGCTCACCACTTTTTCCGAACAGGCGGATGAGCAGGTTTACCTGAACAATAACCTCAACCAAAATGCTCGCCAGTATGACGGCGATGTACTTGAACCCTTTGCCAAGGTCCTGGCCGACAAAGCACCGCGCAAACTGATCGTGGTGCACTTGCTCGGCACGCATATGCGTTACAAGTACCGTTACCCGGACAACTTCGAGAAATTCACCGATAAGACCGGTGCGCCGAAGTGGGTGACCGACGATCAGTTGGCAACCTACAACAGTTACGACAATGCGGTGCTGTATAACGACTTTGTGGTGTCCAGCCTGATAAAAAAATTCTCTGCGACCAAGCCAGACGGCTTCCTGTTGTATTTGTCTGACCACGGTGAGGCTGTATTTGACTCGCCCAAAGGCGGTGTAATTGGGCGAAACGAAGGCAAGCCCACCGCGCCGATGTACACCATTCCATTTATGGTTTGGGCATCCGATAAGTGGAAATCCCACGCAGCATTTGATTTCAGCAGCATCCTTGACCGGCCTTATAGCAGCTCAAACCTGATTTATACCTGGGCCGACCTGGCTGGGCTGAACTTTGGTACCTTGGATAAGAGCAAGAGCTTGGTCAGCAATAGCTTTATCGCCCGCCCGCAAATTATCGGAGACCCCTATAAACCGAGGTCATTGATTGATTTCAGTTTGATCAAGCCGAAGATTGCACCGTCGATCAAGGACGATCTGGCAACCAATTAGCCAATAGTGATGATGCTTCAAAACAAACCCTGCTAATGGCAGGGTTTGTTTGTATTGGGTAATTTAGCTGCCTAGCGATTCGGCTTGGGGATATAAGCGCAGTAGCCCGGTCGTGGACCAATTTTAGGGTGATTGCGGCAGGTCTCCGGGCGCACTTCGTATATGGTGCACAGGCGCGACTTGCGGTCGAGGTACATGCAGTCATTATTTGACAGGCGTGTCAGGGTGAAGATGCCTGACTTCTGGTTGAACCGCTCGATAATGCCCTCTTTCTGCAAGCGCTTGGCGACTATTCGCGGCGGGTCGCCTTTTTCAAATTCATCAGCCACACCCATCCGAATCAGATCGCTCAGACGCACCTCGACGGGCAGTTGGCAGCAGCTGGAGTTACAGCTGTGGCACATGTCGCGAGTGTATTTAGCCCAGGTATCCAGGCGGTCAATTTCAGCGGCGGCAATCAGGTTGTTTTTCATCGGTCTGCTAAGCATAGAAGGAGTTGCGGCGGGCGATAATAACCATGTCAGCAGTTTTGTGAAGCGCTATCGGCTGGCCGGTTGGTTTTCGTCTGGCACAAGTTTAGCAGTGCATGCAGTGTGGGTGTTTAATCTAACTGCTAAACTGCGTCAAGCACTGCGCTTGAGCACCTCGCTGCGCGGTTCGAACGAGGCAACGGGCAGTGGTTTACGGCTATCAATAGCCCATATTTCCTTCTGGTTTAGAGTAGGGTGATTCTTTGCGCATCTTCGGTTGTGGTGCATGGCCATGCTCGGTCCATAGTCGTGGCTGCGCGCCAGGCACGAGAAGTGAAGCAGGGTCGCTGCCACGGAGAGTTCAGCGTTGAGCCTTTTCAGCTCCTGCAGTCAGTCCGGCTGGGCTTTTCCTGTGCAACTGCTGATCACCAGCGCTGTTTGCTTTGGCGTGGTTCTCTTGTCGCGCTGGGTTTCGCAGCAGCGCTACTTTCCCGGTCAGCGCAATTTTATCTGGCTGCACTTGGCCAGCCTTTGGTGGATGCTGTCCGCTAGTCTTGAAATGGCGGCGCAAGGCGCTGAGTGCAAGATTTTTTGGGCGTCCATGGCCTGGCCCGGGATTCTCCTGACTCCAACCTTTTGGGCGGTGTTTCTCTGGCAGTACATCTTCAGCAATCACCAGCGCTTGAGCAATCCAGTTCTGTTGCTGCTGACCATGGCGCCCGCGTTATGCTGGGTGTTGGCGCTGACCAACCCCTGGCATCACTTGATGTACACCGAGCAAACCGCACCGTTTAGCACTGAGTACGGCTCGCCGGTCAAGTATGTCCACGGCAGTGTTTATTACCTTGCCACTGTTTATGGCTACCTGTGCATGGCATTTTGCGTGGGCATTGTCCTGCGTGCAGTGTTGCAGAGCAGCGGTCTGTATCGACGTCATTACCTGGCTTTTTTATTCCTCACCCTGGTGCCATGGGCGACTAACGCCAGCCATGTATTCTGGGGGATTTCGCTGTTCGGTTTTGACCCGACGCCCTTCACTTTTGCCTTTACCTTGATGGCGTTCGCCTGGCTTATTGTCGGGGTCCGCCTGTTTGACCTGCTGCCGGTCGCGCACAACTTGTTGCTTGAGGCCTTGTTTGATCCCGTTCTAGTGGTTGATTCACAGCTGCGCGTGGTTGAAGCCAACCCGGCGGCGTTAAAGCTTTCACGGCTGGAGCGCGGCTGGCAGGGACGCGACTTGCAGGATTGGCCGGTCGTCGGGGCAACGCTTTATGAGCTGCTTAATCAGGCCAATGGTTGCACCCCTAATCAGCTGCTTTCATTGCCATTGGTCAACCGGTACTTCGAGCTGAACGTTCGTGCGGTGGAGCGCCGCAGTCATCACGAAGTGACGTTGCTGGGGCAGATGCTCTATCTACGGGATGTGTCCCAGCGACATATCAGTGAGTTGCAGTTGGCTGAAGCATTGGCGGTGAGTGAGCAGCGGCTGCTGACCATTTCCAGCCTGCACGAACAACTGCGCGAGCAAGCGCTGCGCGATCCGTTAACCGGGCTTTATAACCGGCGCTACCTCGAAGAGTTTTTTGCCTTGGAGGTCGAACGGGTGCAGCGCGAGAAAAAACCTTTATCACTGGCCCTGATAGACCTCGATCATTTCAAGCAGCTCAATGATAAGCACGGTCACCTTGAGGGCGATGATGTGTTGAAGGCGCTGGCCGATAATCTGCGGCGTAATGTGCGCAGTTCAGATGCGGCCTTTCGTATCGGCGGCGAGGAGTTTCTCCTGGTACTGCCGGGTGCTGACCTTGAAGAAGCCTCCAAGCGGTTGAATATTATCTGTAAACAGCTGGCCGGGCAGCCGTTGGAGACCCGGGGTGGTTTGCGTCAGGTGACATTGTCAGCCGGTATTGCGTGCTGGCCAATGCAAGGGACCAGTTTGGATGAATTGCTCAATATCGCCGATGCTGCGTTGTATCAAGCCAAGCGCGCGGGCCGCAATCAGGTGGTCGCGTTGAACTGAGTGGCGTTTGCATAATGACTCAAGATGGCCCTGGAGTCAGATAAGCTCGTGCAATCGTTTGCAAAACTGGCTAGATTTGAGCTGTTGGTACTGCCTATAACAATAAAATAAGGAATACCCAGTGAAACGCACCCTTACGCCGCTCGCAATGGCATGCGTACTTGCCAGCTACTCAAGCTTCAGCAGTGCTGGTCCATTCAGCAGTTTAATTGTCTTTGGCGACAGCTTGAGTGATGCCGGGCAATTCCCTGACGCTGACGGCCCGGCCGGCGCAACTCGTCGCTTCACCAACCGCGTGGGCCCGACTTACCAAAATGGCAGCGGTGAAATCTACGGTTCGACCTCGCCAATGTTGCTCGGTGAGCAACTGGGCTTAGGCCCGCAAGCGCCTTCCACGTCACAGGTGTATGCGGATCAGGGGATCGCTGATGGCAATAACTGGGCCGTGGGCGGTTACCGTACTGATCAAGTGTATGACTCGATTACCCAGGCAGGCGGCTCGGTAGCAGGTACACGCACTCGCGATGGTTACCTGGTGGACCTAGCCAACCGCGGATTAAGCGTCGACCGCAATGCGTTGTTCTATGTCAATGGCGGCGGCAACGACTTCCTGCAAGGCACTATTTTTAGCTCCGGCCCGCAAGCGGCGGCAACTCAGTTGGCCGATAGCGTGCGTGCATTGCAAGGCGCGGGTGCGCGCTACATCATGGTGTCGCTGCTGCCGAATGTGGGCACTACGCCTGCTATTTCAGGGACTCCCTTGGCCCCAACCATCACCTCGATTGGCCAGGACTTTAATACCGAGCTGGTCAGCCAGTTGTCGCAAATTGATGCGCAAATCATTCCCCTCAACGTTCCGGTGCTCTTTACTGAAGTGCTGCAGAACGCTGCTGCCTATGGCTTCGACACCACGCAAAACCTGACCGGTACTTGCTTTGCCGATTGCGGCAATGTCAACGCAGCCTGGGGCATCAATAGTGCAACGCCTGATCCTAGCAAGTTGCTCTATAACGACAGCGTGCACCCGACCACTGCGGTTCAGGAAATTTTCGCTGATTACGCCTACTCGCTGCTTGCCGCGCCTTGGGAGCTCAGTTTGTTGCCAGAAATGGCCCACGGCACCCTACGTGCCCACCAAGACCAACTGCGCAATCAATACATTGCGGACTGGGAGTCTTGGCAGCCCGTTGGCCAGTGGCGGGCAATTGTGTCGGGTGCTGGACAGCATCTCGACTTTGACAGCCAAGCCGCTTCGCCAAGTGGTGATGGGGATGGTTATAGCCTCAATGTAGGCGGAAGTTACCGAGTTGACGACAGCTGGCGCTTTGGTTTGGTCATGGGCCTTTATGAGCAGAACCTTGAAGTGGGCAGTGCCGACTCCGACTACGACATGCGCAGCTACTTAGGCAGCGCGTTTGCCCAGTATCAACACAATCGCTGGTGGGCGGATGCTTCGGTGTCGGCCGGGTATCTGGATTATCACGACCTCAAACGCAAAATCGAATTGGGCCGGGTTGAGCGATCCGAGAAAGGTGATACCGACGGCACCTTATGGGCGCTGTCTGGACGGGTCGGTTATGACATCGCCGAGCCTGGCAGCAACTGGCACCTGAGCCCGTTCGTGAGTGCTGACTATGCCAAGGTTGAGGTGGACGGTTACGACGAAAGCGGTGCGGACTCGACTGCCCTGAGTTTCGGTGATCAAGACCGCACCTCAAAACGTTTGGGCATCGGTATGCAAGGGCGCTGGGCCATTACGCAAGCAACTCAGGTGTTTGCTGAAGTTGCCCATGAAACCGAATACGACGATGACAGCACCGACGTGCGCGTTTCGTTAAACAGCCTGCCCGGTATCGACTACAAGTTGCAGGGTTACACCCCGGACGACAATCTTGATCGAGCCAGCCTCGGTTTCAGCCAGCAATTGGCTAGTGACCTTGCGTTGCGCGGGGTTTACAGCTTGAGCAAGAGCGACGACAACAAGCAGCAGGGCGTTGCCTTGTCGCTGGCCTGGGACTGGTAAGTACCGATGGGCGGCGGCATGAGGCGCTGCCGCCCATAAAGGGTTAAACTGCGCGCGATTCCCTACCTACGGAGCCTCATATGTCCCGCGTTACCCTGAGCCGTTATCTGATCGAGCAAACCCGCAGCCACAATACCCCGGCTGATCTTCGCTTCCTGATTGAAGTTGTTGCACGGGCCTGCAAGGCGATCAGCCATCAGGTGTCCAAGGGCGCGCTTGGCGGCGTGCTGGGCAGCATGGAAACCGAAAACGTTCAGGGTGAAGTACAAAAGAAACTCGACGTGATTTCCAACGAGATTCTGCTCGAAGCCAACGAATGGGGCGGTCACTTGGCCGGTATGGCGTCCGAAGAAATGGACAATGCCTACCAGATTCCAGGCCGTTATCCGAAAGGCGCCTACCTGCTGGTCTTCGATCCGCTCGATGGCAGCTCGAATATTGATGTAAACGTCTCTGTCGGCACCATCTTCTCAGTGCTGCGTTGTCCTGATCGTAACGGCGACGAAGGCGACTTGGGTGAAGAAGCCTTTCTCCAGCCGGGCACTGAGCAAGTGGCTGCAGGTTACGCCATTTACGGTCCTCAGACCATGTTGATGCTGACGATGGGCAATGGCGTCAAGGGCTTTACCCTTGACCGTGAACTGGGCAGCTTTGTGCTGACCCATGACAACATCAAGGTGCCTGAAACCACCCAGGAGTTTGCCATTAATATGTCCAACCAACGCCACTGGGAAGAGCCCGTGAAGCGTTATGTGGGCGAGTTGCTGGCCGGTGAAGAAGGCCCGCTGAAGAAGAACTACAACATGCGTTGGATTGCCGCCATGGTGGCTGACGTTCACCGTATCCTCACCCGCGGTGGCCTGTTTATGTACCCGCGTGATGGCCGTGAACCTGAGAAGCCGGGCAAGCTGCGTTTGATGTATGAAGCTAACCCCATGTCATTCATCATTGAGCAAGCTGGTGGCGTCTCTACCAACGGTGAACAGCGCATCATGGAAATTCAACCGACTTCTTTGCACCAGCGTGTTGCGGTGTATTTGGGGTCGAAAGAAGAAGTTGAACGTGTCACTTCTTACCACAAGAAGTAACCCGTGAGTCAGCCTTGGCAGCCACTGCTTGAGTGGTGGTTTGGTCCATCAACAGTTGCGGTCGAGGCTGCAACTGCACGCTCCAAACTCTGGTTTGGTAAACGTGACAGCCAAGATGCCGAGGCGCGTGAGCGCTTCGGTGATTGGGTTGAGCAGGCCTTAGCCGGTCAATTGCTCGAATGGCAAGAGCAGCCTGAAGGCTGGCTGGCGCTGATTTTATTGCTCGACCAATTACCGCGCATGATTTTTCGCGATGATCCGCGTGGTTTTTCCGGTGATGCCCTCGCGCAGCAGTATGTGCAAGCGGGTCTTAATCGGGGCAATGATCAGCAGTTGGCGCCCATCCAGCAGGTGTTTATTTATCTGGTACTGGAGCATGCAGAAGATCTTCGTCTACAAGATCAAGCGGTCGCCGCCTTTACCGATCTTCTCGACCAGGCCCCTGCGCCTGAACAAGCGTTGTTCGCCGATTACCTCGATTACGCCGAGCGTCATCAGCGCGTGATTGCGCGTTTTAACCGCTTCCCCCACCGTAATAAAGTTCTGTCGCGACCCTCAAGTGAGCAAGAACTGTTGTTTTTGCAGGAACCCGGCTCGCGTTTCTGACGTCATATGCGGCAGACGGTGAGCGTCTGTGCCAAGCTAAGCTCACTGATAATAGGGAGCTTTAATTATGTCGCTGGGTAAATTCGCGTTGTTAGGTTTTTGTTTACTGCTGGCTGCCTGCAGCAAGGTCACGCAAGAAAACTATTCCCAACTCAAAACCGGAATGACCAAAGCCGAAGTTGAATCATTGCTCGGGGATCCGACTGATTGCTCAGGCGCAATGGGCCTGTCGAGTTGTACCTGGGGCGATAGAAAACAATTTATCAGCGTTCAATATGCTGGCGAGAAAGTCATGATGTTTTCGGGCGAAGGTCTGAACTGAGGAAACTATGAAACGCATTCTTTTAGTTGCCTGCGCGGCTGCATTGCTCGCAGGTTGCGCCAATTCAGGCACGGGTGCCGTGCCACCTAAAACCGTTGAAAAGGTTGATCTGGAGCGTTACCAAGGGACTTGGTATGAGCAGGCGCGCCTGCCGATGTTCTTCCAGCGTAAATGCAAGCAGTCCGAGGCGCATTACGCGCTGCAGGCTGACGGCAGTGTCAGCGTGATTAACAAATGTCGCGACGCCGAAGGCAAATGGCAGGAAGCGGTAGGCCAGGCCGTGCCCCAGGTTGAGGGCAAGACTGACAAGCTCTGGGTCAGCTTCGATAACTGGTTCAGTGATCTTCTGCCTGGCGTAGCCAAGGGCGAGTACTGGGTCCTGTATCTGGATGATGACTACCAGCATGCGCTGGTTGGCAGCCCTAACCATAAGTACCTGTGGCTGCTTTCGCGTAGCACTGAATTCAGCCAGGCGGCGCGCACTAAAATGCTCGAAGTTGCCCATGGCCAAGGGTACAACACCGAGGACCTGATCTGGCGCACGCCGGACGCCGAGATGCCAATGCAATAAGTATTAATGCGCCCGGTCCTGGGCGCATGCTTGTTTACTGCCAATCAAGCCGGGCCAGTGTCCACTCATCACCTTCAAGCCACCATTCCAGCCTCACTGAGTAATGCCGTGCGCTGTCAGGGAGAAAGCCTTCAGCTCCGGTCAGTGCGACTTGAACTTCGGTGTAGCCTTTGGTGCTGTAAGTTGGGTCAATGCGATTTTCTTTGCTCAAGGCAATGACTTTGACGTTCTTGTAACGTAAAAACACTAGGGTCATTGTGCGCTTGGCCCAAGCTTGATCAAATTGCTGCTGCGCAGCGAATTCAGAGTGTAGCTGGGCCATCACTGCGCTGGTTTTTTTCGCTTCAAGGTTGTCCTGCAGTTGCTGCACTGCCTTGTCTAGTGCAGCCTGTGGGGTATCGTTGGCGGTGCAGCCAGCGAGTAGGGCAAAGCCCAGTAACAGCGGTAACGCAATTCGTTTTACTGACATGCTCGAAACCTGCTCCATGATGATGCCCGTGCGATGACACTGTATAAAAAAAATTCAGGAGCTGACCATGCAAAGCTTGTATCCGGAGATTAAACCCTACGCCCGTCATGAGCTGGCAGTTGATGCGCCGCATGTACTCTATGTGGATGAAAGCGGATCACCGGATGGTTTGCCCGTGGTGTTTGTTCATGGTGGTCCGGGGGCTGGTTGTGATGCCCTGAGCCGGCGTTTCTTTGATCCGAATCTGTACCGCATCATCACCTTTGATCAGCGCGGCTGTGGCCGTTCAACTCCCCATGCCAGTGTGGAAAACAATACCACCTGGGATCTAATCGCTGACCTTGAAGTGATTCGCCAGCATTTGGCAATCGATAAATGGGTGGTATTCGGGGGCTCCTGGGGTTCGACCCTTGGTTTGGCTTATGCGCAGGCCCATCCCGAGCGCGTCCATGGATTGATCTTGCGTGGCATCTTCCTCTGTCGCTCGCAAGAGTTGCAGTGGTTCTATCAAGAAGGCGCTAGCCGCATGTTTCCGGATTACTGGCAAGACTACATTGCGCCGATTCCGCAGGAAGAACGGGGTGACCTGATACGAGCCTTCCACAAGCGCCTGACTGGCAGCGATCAGATCGCCCAGATGCATGCTGCCAAGGCCTGGTCTACCTGGGAGGGTCGTACCGCAACATTGCGACCCAATCCGCAAGTGGTCGATCGCTTTTCTGATTCGCACAGAGCGCTGTCCATCGCCCGTATTGAGTGTCACTACTTCATCAACAAGGGCTTTCTGGAGCCTGATCAGTTAATACGCGACATGAACAAGATCGCCCATTTGCCTGGGGTTATTATCCACGGCCGCTATGATGTGATTTGTCCGCTGGACAATGCCTGGGAGCTGCACCAGAACTGGCCAAACAGTGAATTGCAGATCATCCGCGATGCGGGTCACGCTGCGGCGGAAGTCGGCATTACTGACGCATTGGTCCGCGCCGCCGATCAAATGGCCCGGCGTCTGCTCAACTTGGCTCCGGATGAAGCATGAAGGCACTGATTCAACGGGTAAGCCGCGCGCAGGTATCGGTTGATGGCGAAGTGGTTGGGGCGATTGACCAGGGCTTATTGGCGCTGATCGGCGTTGAACCGCACGACACGCCAGCCAGCGTTAGCAAAATGCTGCAAAAACTGCTCAAGTACCGGGTGTTCAGTGATGCCGATGGCAAGATGAACTGCTCACTGACCGATGTGGCTGGTGGCCTATTGTTGGTCTCGCAGTTCACCTTGGCTGCAGACACCAAAAGTGGCCTGCGGCCGAGCTTCTCGACAGCTGCTCCGCCGGCGTTGGCCACTGAACTATTTGATCTGCTGCTTGAGCAAGCGCGCAGTCAGCACCCGGTTGTGGCAACAGGACGTTTTGGTGCGGATATGCAGGTGCAATTGACCAACGACGGGCCTGTTACCTTTTTGTTGGAGACATGATCTGCGCCTTGGCCAATGGTGGCCGAAAAAGGTGTCGACCACCTCTTGTATCTCGACTACTCCCTCTCAGGAGGCGATAGTCTCCGACTGATCATCGGAGGAGAGAGTGCAAGTCGTGACCACCCTTAAGCCTCGAGCTTGTTCCGTAGATAGCGCTGCACTCCTCCGCACTCATCCATTAAGTCCGAACGGTATCCTGAGCCTCGAGCTCGCATCAGCAAGGTTGGACGGGTGAAGTGGCGATCTAAACTAACTCAGTGAGGAGTAAGCGTCATGACGATTGTTGTCGGCATCGATATCGCCAAACACAGCTTCGATATCGCCACCCTGCAAAACAATGGCAAGTACCGCACTAAGGCCAAGTTGAGTAACGATGCAGCTGGTTTTCAGGCATTCCAGCAATGGCTGCTCAAATACGCTGAAGCCGATGCTTGGATTGTGATGGAGGCTACGGGCATCTACCACGAAGCGTTGGCTGAGTGGCTGTTCAAACAGGACTATCGTGTCTGCATCCTTAATCCGGCCCAAGTGGCTTATTACGCGCGCAGCCAGTTACAACGAGTAAAAACGGACAAAGTCGATGCCAAACTCATCGCTGATTACGGCAACCGGCATCA
>NZ_CAXAOV010000009.1:0-50866 GCF_963971045.1 Pseudomonas sp. EL_65y_Pfl2_R95
ACGACCGACAGTCATCATCACTTTCGACGTCATCCAAACCTGCTCAAGCCAGGGCCTGATCAAATTGTTGCAAGTGGCCCAGAACAAGTCTGGGTGGCTGACATCACCTATTTGCCAACTCATGATGATACGGCCTATCTGAGCCTTGTGACGGATGCGTTTTCGCGAAAGATCGTGGGCTATCACGTCCATGAAAGCCTGCACACTGAGTCTGTCGCCAACGCGCTTCGGCAAGCAGTAAGACACCGTGAAACTCAGCAAAAACTGGTGCATCACTCCGATAGAGGCAGCCAGTATTGTTCGGGGATGTACCAGAAACTACATGCCATATACGGCATCAGTTGCTCAATGACAGATGGGTATGACTGCTACCAAAATGCCTTGGCAGAGCGAGTGAATGGAATATTGAAAACGGAGTTTTTGCTGCATCGCCCGCAAAACCTGATGCAAGCAAAAAAGATGGTGGACGAGTCAGTAGCGATCTATAACTACGAGCGTCCACACTTGTCATTAAAATACAGAACGCCCGACGCGGTGCATCGGGCGTTAGGATGAAATAGGTGTAAACCTATTTCAGGACTAGACAGCTCATCGCTGTGTTTTGGCCGATAGGCGCTAGTTCACACTGACGGCAGGCACGATGTTTTACTTATTCGGTACATACGCCATCAGTCCGCCTTGTGACAACGCTATTGCGTGACTACTTCTGACAGCCTGTCGACTGGGCGCGAGGAGGGCGACCATTTGTCCGTTGCCAGGTTGGTTCGGGTGGCCGTCAAATGGTCTTGCTATCACCAAGAGCGGGCAAGGTGAGGTTTCGCAGACCCAGCCTGCCCACGGCTTGCTGGCTTCTCAAAACTTCAACGTTAGCCCCAATTCGGCCAATACCTTTGAGTAAAAAGCAAAGATGCTTTTTGGACTTAAGCCGAAAGCAGGCCGGTCGTAAGAGATTCGAGACAATTTCAGTTCTGTAGAACAGTCGTCTTAGTTGGCAGCTATTTCCGTTTGGACAGAAATTACAACAGCACAGTACTCAAACCATCCAATACACAATTTAACATAATATACATTATGCGAAGTATTAGGTATTTCCATGTGGATCAATTCTGCTGGTTATCAATGGGCTGCTACACCAGCTTTTGCGTCTAGTGCTTACAACGACGGCATTATTGATTGCCGCACGATAAATCACCTTCGACGCAATTCAGCTGCAGATCCAATCGTGCGGTTTGCGCTTGCGTTAGATTATCTAGGCAGGCAGATACAATCATGGGGTGCACGCTGCCATTGGCAGTTGCAGCTGACTCGAACTCACATTGAGCATCGCGATAACTGATCCAGGCGCGCTGCGCTGTTTTCAACTTGGCCAGGCCAGTTTTGCTGACTGTCTTGCCAAGGGCTGCGTACGTTTTATTCAGTGCAGCATCTGAGGCTCGGTATGACTGCGCTGCACAATCATTCATCGACGTTTGATCTTGAGCGTTCGCGCAATCAACGTCTTGGGCGAAACCACTTTGGCTGGATAAAGCATATATAAAAGCAACTGCGGACACTCGAAGCATCAGTTAGCCTCTGTAAATGAACATTGATGAGCCAATGCAGGACGAAGATTTTCAACCTCGCCCTGCAATTTGCTTAGGCTGGAATGTGTGCAGCTTTATCCTCACGCTCCCAGACACGGTGCTGCTGCAATGCCGTTACCATCTTTTCCAAAGATGATTTTGCATCTTTGCCGAGTAGCAGACCGTCATCCGCTTCAAGCCCCAGCGCCTTCGCCAATGTTTCTGACTTGTTGCACAGCGCCATTGGCTTCAAATGCTTGTAGGCTTCCAGCAGATAGTGCTTGGCGACACCACTTTTGCTCAGCGCTTCAGGATCACCGCCAGGCACAAATACGCCGTCCACAGTGATTGAGGGTGCGCCGTCAAACGTGGCATCAGGCTGGAGGCTTTTGCCCTCTGCAGTGCTAACGGCTGCGAGTGACGCTGCGATGAGTTTAGTCATTGCACCTTGATCGTCGAACATCTTTTGCGCCGCTTTCACGTCGGCAGCCTGGCAGCCAGGAAACAACAGGATGGCTATCCTGCGGCCGTTAATATCCGTTGGCAGCAGATTGGTCTGGCTCAATGCTGGAGACTTTTCAGTTTTTGCTTTAGTGGCTTTCTGTTTGCCTTTGTTCGGGGTCAAGCTGATGCCCAGATTGTCCGCCACGCGCTGGGCAAGCTCGGGATCGATATTGATCAGGATTTCCTTTACCTGCCGCTCGCGGATGAACTCACGCTCCACCTTCGAAAGCTCGAAGGTATACGCCGCCACAATATGATCCTGCTCCACAGCACTCATGCTCTGCCAGAACAAAGTGGCTTGAGAGAAATGATCAGAGAAGCTGGCTGAACGCACACGGATCTTATTGCCTTGCATTGGCTCGGGATAGGATTTAAAACCGCCAGCGGTATCGGCAGGCGGCGTTTCTCGTGGCCAGTTTCCGTCAATGGAATTTGGCTCGTAGGACGCCCGACCTTTATTGATTTGCTGGCGGTGCGGCGCGTCGCGCTGGTTGTTATGGAAAGGACATACCGGACGGTTGATCGGTATTTCATTGAAGTTCGGCCCGCCCAGGCGCAGCAGCTGTGTATCTGTGTACGAAAACAGCCGGCCTTGCAGCAAGGGATCGTTGCTGAAATCAATGCCTGGCACCAGATTGCCCACGTGGAAAGCCACTTGCTCAGTCTCAGCGAAGTAGTTATCCGGATTACGGTTAAGCACCATACGGCCGATGATTCGCACTGGGACTAACTCTTCAGGAACCAGCTTGGTAGGGTCTAACAGGTCGAAGCCGTAACGCTCTTGATCCCCCTCCTCCATGACCTGAACGCCGAGTTCCCATTCGGGGAAGTTACCGCTTTCGATATCTTCCCAAAGGCCGCGACGGTGGAAGTCTGGGTCTTTGCCCGCCAGCTTTTGTGCTTCATCCCAAACCAGGGAGCAAACGCCCGCCTTCGGCCGCCAGTGAAACTTCACCAGTTGACTCTTACCCTCGGCGTTAACCAGGCGAAAGGTATGCACGCCGAACCCTTGCATCGCACGCAAGGCTACAGGGATCGCCCGATCCGACATGGTCCAGAGCACCATATGAGCCGACTCTGGGGTCAAGGAAACGAAGTCCCAGAAGGTGTCGTGAGCAGATGCGCCAGTCGGTATCTCGTTATGCGGTTCAGGTTTTACCGCATGTACAAAGTCTGGGAATTTGATGGCGTCCTGAATAAAGAACACCGGCATATTATTGCCCACCAGGTCGTAGTTGCCTTCGTCGGTGTAGAACTTCACGGCAAATCCACGCACATCGCGCACGGTATCTGCCGAACCACGGGGGCCTTGTACAGTCGAAAAACGTGCAAATACTGGGGTTCGCTTGCCAGGCTGACGTAAAAAGTTCGCATGGGTGAGGTCTTCAAGCGAATCGGTCACTTCGAAATAGCCATGGGCCGCAGTGCCTCGGGCATGAACCACGCGTTCTGGAATTCTTTCATGGTCAAAATGAGTGATTTTCTCCCGCATGATGAAATCTTCCATCAACGTCGGGCCGCGTTCACCTGCGGTTAAGCTGTTTTGATTGTCGGCGATTCGGGTACCCGTGTTGGTGGTCAATGCCTGGTCAGTTGCGTCTTCGCGAAATTGCTCGAGTTGCTCAAGCTTGGCATTAGTGTTTTTGCGGTCGAGTGCATCGACACCCGCTAGCTGGCTTTTAGTGCCGCTTTTTTCACTTTTACCTTTCATAGAAGTGCTCCTCTGGCTCGTGTTAGGAAGACTGGGATTCAGCGAATTTGATTGAGCCCTCGGTGCAATAGTTCATGCCTTTTTTCTACGGGCTGATCGATGGCCGCTCTCCCCTAGCCCGCGGGGCTACCAATGAACGCTTATTAGCGACTGCGCCACCCCAGCAGCTTCGTTATTGCGCTGTTGGCGACTACGCGCTCGTACAAATAACTTGAACCCCGAGCTTTTCGAAGAGGACCAAATTAGTAGCGAACGGTAAGTAAATACCCCTCAGCGCGACATGGACTCTTGGAGAACAGCATGAAAGCCATTGTTTATAACGGCCCCTATGACGTCAGCGTGCAAAACGTACCCGATGCCAAAATCGAACAGCACACCGATGCATTGATACGCATTACAACAACCAATATTTGCGGCTCCGATCTGCATATGTATGAGGGGCGCACCAGTTTTGAGTCGGGGCGGATCATCGGCCATGAAAACCTGGGTGAAGTGATCGAAGTTGGCAAAGCGGTTCAGTATTTAAAAGTCGGCGACAGAGTTTGTCTGCCGTTCAATGTTGGCTGTGGTTTTTGCGCTAATTGCGAGAAAGGATTGACCGGATTCTGCCTGACTGCAAACCCGGGCTCGGCCGGCGCCGCGTATGGCTTTGCTGACATGGGCCCCTATGAAGGTGGCCAAGCTGAGTTGCTACGAGTGCCCTTTGCCGAGTTCAACTGCTTGGTCCTACCGGAAGACGCACAGGAGCGTGAAGAGGATTATGTGATGCTTTCTGACATCTTCCCGACCGGCTGGCACGCAACTGAGCTAGCTGGATTGCAGGCGGGTGAAAGCATCGCCATTTATGGCGCCGGGCCGGTTGGATTAATGGCGGCTCACTCCGCTTTAATTAAAGGCGCGGCTCAGGTCTTTGTAGTAGATGATCAAGCTGATCGACTAAAACTCGCCGAACAGATCGGTGCCACTCCGATCAACTCCGTCGAGCAAGATGCAGTGGATAAAATCCTCAATCTCACCGACGGTCAAGGCACAGACCGGGGTTGTGAGTGCGTGGGTTACCAATGCTGTGATCACCATGGGCATGAGGTAAACCATCTGACGATGAACAACTTGGTGGCCTCGACGAAAGCCACGGGCGGAATTGGTGTGGTCGGCGTGTTCGTGCCTGAGGACCCAGGTGCAGAAAATGAATTGGCCAAAGAAGGTAAAATGGCATTCGATTTTGGTGCCTTCTGGTTTAAAGGCCAGCAGATCCGCACCGGTCAAGCCAATGTCAAAGCTTACAACCGCCGGCTCGCCGCGCTAATTCACAATGATCGTGCCAAGCCTTCGCAGATCATTTCCCACCGTCTGAAACTCGCTGAGGGGCCCGAAGCTTACAAGCATTTCGACTCCCGCGACAAAGGCTGGACCAAAGTCATATTAAAGCCAAATGCTTGATGCGTAGCGCGGGCCTAGCCATGAGATGCGTCATCTCGCTTCGCGCTGTTGGTCTAGGCCTGTAACTGACATACGCAAAAAATAGGTCGAACCTTTTTCTCAGGCTTTATGTCGATCATTTATACGGGTTTCGCCCGATAAGTTGCACCCATCATGTAATCAGATTTCTACAACTCGTCCTTCGGGAGAGTACGCGCTCGGCTTGATGAAGTTTGGCACTTAGGAGAATGACATGGGCAATGCGGTAGCAGCGGTTGATACACAAGACTTAAGGCCCCAACGCGCGCAGGAGCTGTTTTTCAGAACGCCTGCCCGGCAAAGAGGCCTGTTTGTCAGCCCAGAATTGAACGATCTGATCAAGGTCGGTGGTTTGGGTGATGTTGCCGCATCACTACCGCGCGCCTTAAGCCGTTACTACGATATGCGGGTGTTGATTCCTGGCTACCGCCAAGTGCTAAACAGCGGCTACCCGCTTGAAGTGGTCGCGACACTGGAGGGCCATGCCGCATTGCCCAGTTGCCAGATTGGCCAGATGGAGATGCGCGACGGCTTGATCGTCTATGTTGTCCTCTGTGACACGCTGTATGACCGCACGGGCAACCCCTACTGCGACAGCAGCGGTCGCGACTGGCCCGATAACCATATCCGTTTCGCCCGCTTAGCATTGGCGGCCGCACAAATGGCTGCCGGCGCTCCGCACCTAGACTGGCAACCTGACCTGGTGCATGCCAACGACTGGCCAACAGGTCTGACGCCCTGCTACATGCAATTGATGGGGCTGAATTTGCCAAGCATCTTCACCATTCACAACCTGGCCTATATGGGTTTGTTTGAGCAGCGCTGCCTGTGTGAACTGGGTTTGCCGCAGCGGTTTGCCAACCCTGAAGGCTTCGAGTACTACGGCCAACTGTCATTTCTAAAGGCAGGTATTAATTATGCCAGCCACATCACCACGGTCAGCCAGTCTTATGCCCGTGAAATCACCACTCCCGAGCGTGGCTGCGGGCTTGAGGGTGTACTTCGGCAAAAGAGCCATCAAGCACTTCTCAGCGGAATAGCCAATGGCATTGACAGCGATTTTGACCCTTCTGCTGATCACCATCTGGTGAGCAAATTCAGTTATAGGAATTGGAAAAACAGAGCAGACAACGCGCGGTATCTGGAGCAGTACTTTGCAATTGAACAAGATAGCGGTCCGCTGTTTGGCATCGTCTCACGTCTGGTTCAGCAAAAAGGTATCGACCTGACCCTTGAGGTGGCGGACCACCTGGTGAGCAAAGGCGGCCGGCTGATTGTATTCGGGCGTGGTGAGCCGGAGTTGGAAGAGCGGGTTAAGGCACTCGAATCACGCTACCCCCGGCGAGTCGGCGTGCATATCGACTTCAATGAAACGGTGGCGCGCAGGATATTTGCCGGAAGCGATTTTCTGCTGATGCCATCGATTTACGAGCCCTGCGGCCTCAGCCAGATGTACGCGCAATGTTTTGGCGCTCTCCCCATTGCCCACCGCACAGGCGGCCTGGCGGATACGATTGAAGACGGCGTAACCGGGATTCTCTTTGACAGACCCTGTGCCGAGGCATACCGAGCGGCGCTGGATAGAGCTTTCGACATATATGCCGATCCGCCACTAATTGCTGCAATGCGCGGTAAAGCAATGGTCGCGCCCAACTACTGGCATCAAGCGGTAAAACCCTATGTCAGCCTGTATCAGACCTTGATTCACGACAAGCCAGAGCAATATGGCAGCTTTGAAGTGATCGAAGAATGTCGGCTCTGAAGCCTACCCACGGCAGCCGCTTACTGACGCCGGAGCAAACTCGGTTTCGCCTGTGGGCACCGGATGCCGATCAGGTTGAAGTGCGGATTGTGGACGCTGACAAACATCAGCTAACTCGCTGTGCGCAGGGTTGGTTTGAAGCCGATGTTTCGGTCGGGGCTGGGGCCCTCTATCGCTATTTGATTAATGCTGAGCTTGAGGTTCCTGACCCGGCTTCCAGGCAGCAACTCCACGGGCCGCACGGGCCTAGCGTGGTAGTCGATCACAGTGCCTATCAATGGACGACGCAGAACTGGTCTGGACGCCCTTGGGAACAGGTGGTCATCTATGAGCTGCATGTGGGTGCAATTGGTGGCTTTAAGCAGGTAGAAGCCTGGTTACCGCGCCTGCATAAACTGGGTATCACTGCCCTTGAGTTGATGCCATTGAATGAGTTTCCCGGGGCCCGCAATTGGGGATATGACGGCGTACTGCCCTTTGCGCCTCAATCCAGCTATGGCACGCCGGACGAACTTAAGCACCTTATAGACAGCGCCCATGCGCAGGGCATCATGGTTTTCGTTGACGTGGTATATAACCATTTCGGACCAGACGGCAACTTTCTCGCTCAGTATGCGGGTTGTTTTTTTAACGATGAAATTCCAACGCTGTGGGGCGCAGGCATTGATTTCAGCCGGCAACCTGTGCGCGATTTCTTTATCGAAAATGCGCTGATGTGGGTCCATGATTACCGCATTGATGGCCTGCGGCTGGATGCCGTACACGCAATCAGTGATCAGCTGTTCTTGAATGAACTGAGTGATCGCCTGAACAGCAGCATCGTGGACGGGCGCCACCTGCATCTGATTCTTGAGAATGAGCACAATGATGCTCAACTGCTTGAAGAGCATTACACCGCGCAGTGGAATGATGACGGCCACAATGTATTGCACGCATTGCTTACGGATGAGCGTGACAGTTACTACGCAGAGTTTGCTGCGAATACCACCGAAAAACTCGCGCGTTTCCTCGAATCCGGCTTTGTATTCCAAGGCGAGAACAGCCGCCACGGCAACGCGCGGGGCAAACCCAGCGGGCATCTCGATGCAAATCGGTTTGTGCTGTTTTTACAAAACCATGACCAAATTGGTAATCGCGCGCTGGGCGAGCGGTTAATTCATCTTACCGGCGAGGCACAACTCAAGGCTGCGACCGCGCTCTTGCTGCTTTGCCCTATGGTGCCGCTGCTATTTATGGGCGAAGAATGGGGCTGTACAGCACCCTTTCTCTTCTTTACCGACCATAACAATGAACTGGCC
The DNA here is from genome assembly GCF_963971045.1 of Pseudomonas sp. EL_65y_Pfl2_R95. Taxonomy (NCBI): domain Bacteria; kingdom Pseudomonadati; phylum Pseudomonadota; class Gammaproteobacteria; order Pseudomonadales; family Pseudomonadaceae; genus Pseudomonas; species Pseudomonas sp. EL_65y_Pfl2_R95. The sequence goes on from NZ_CAXAOV010000009.1 coordinate 8,296, forward strand.
CAAGCCGTGCGTGAGGGCCGCCGCCACGAGTTCCGTGAGTTCCCAGCATTCGCCGATGAAGCGCAACGCGAACGTATTCCAGATCCAAACGCCCTCTCCTCTTTTACCCGCTCGCAACCTCTTGAGCCGCAAGCAGACAACCCTGAGCAGCAAGCTTGGCAGGGCTACTACCAACGACTATTAGCGTTGCGCCAGCATTTTATTGTGCCGCGTTTAAAGGGTGCTAGATCAGTCGGTGTAGAGGTGCTCGCCGATAAAGCTGTTTGTGCTCGATGGCGAATGGGCGATGGTGCTTTATTACGAATAGATTTGAATCTAAGTGATCAACCCTGCGCGCTTGTCGCGGTTGCGACCAATGCGCAAACCGTCTTTGCCGTCGGCGCGGGGCTTGAATCCTTAACCCATCAGCAACTGCCAGCTTTTAGTTGCTTAGTGACCTTGGATGCGCCGCTATGAATGGCAACCCACTGGTCAACTTGGCCACCCTCGTCGGGCTCAGCGTCGAATGGACCGATGCCTATGGTCGACCTCAAACGGTCTCAGATCAGACGCTAATCAAACTCTTGACGGCGCTCGGTTACCCGTCTCATTCCGACGAGGAAATGCTCAGCAGCCTTGATCACGCGCGGCAAGATCACGCTGCGGCACACAGAGGCCCCTTAATAACCCATATTGGTGGGCAACCGTGCCCGCTCGGTGCACGTTTTGCGGGTCTGAGCTTGTGCACAATCATTACCGAAGGCGGCGAGCAAATAGAAACCCAGCTGGATCAAGAGGCCTGTCTGAATCACCCCTTGGGTTATGGCTATCATCAGCTATTTATCGGCGATCAGCAGATTACTTTGGCGGTTACGCCCCCTGCCTGCCAAAGCGTGGAGAGCCTTGTCGCAGAGCCTGCCCCCCGTATTTGGGGGCTCAGTGCGCAGCTGTATGCGTTGCGCCGCAGCGGGGACGGCGGCGTGGGTGATTCACTGGCGTTGCAGAACTTGGCCATTGAAGCAGCCCATGCGGGTGCGGACGTTCTGGCCATTAGTCCGGTGCATGCAATGTTCAGCGATATGCCAGACATCTACAGCCCTTATTCACCGTCTAATCGATCGTTTTTCAATATCCTTTATGCAGCGCCCGAGCAGGTATTTGGCCGCAAAGCCGTAGACCAGGCCATCGAAGCTTGCAACTTAAGCCCTCAGTTGACGAGGCTAGAATCCGAGGAACTGGTCGACTGGCAAGGGGTTAGCGTTTCACGCCAGCAACTGCTGCGCCACCTTTATGAAACCTTGCTGGAAGAACAGAGCCTGCTGCTTACTGATTTCCGACAGTTTTGTGCGCAGGGGGCAAGCGAGCTTCACCAGCATGCCTGCTTCGAGGCACTGCACGCGCATTTCAACCTCGAGTTGAACGTCACCGACTGGCGATTATGGCCAGAGGGCTACAGAGAACCCAAGAGCCCGGAAGTCGCTGCGTTTATGGCGGAGCATGAGGATGAAGTTGGTTTTCATCTGTTCAATCAATGGCTGGTCGCCCGCTGCTTGCAACAGACTCAAACAGACTGCATCGACGCAGGCATGCGTATAGGCTTGATCAATGACCTGGCGGTTGGGGTTCAGCCTCAGGGCAGTTTTTCATGGGCCCGGCAAAACGAGTTATTACCCTCAGTAACGGTCGGCGCACCCCCCGATATTTTCAATTCTTCGGGTCAGAACTGGGGCGTGACCGCCTTTTCTCCGAGCGGTCTACGGAGCCATGGTTACCGAGCTTTTATCGAGACGCTGCAAGCCAACTTGGCGTATGCCGGCGGCCTGCGAATCGATCATGTCATGGGGCTGCAGCGCCTATGGATTATTCCCGAAGGCAGTCACCCCAGTGAAGGGGCTTATATCAACTACCCTTTCGAGGACCTGATGCGTTTAATGGCCTTGGAATCATGGCGCAACAACGCCTTGATAATCGGTGAGGACCTGGGCACGGTCCCCGAGGGGTTGCGCGAATCGCTGGCTGAGAGTTCGGTGCTGGGCATGCGGGTATTACTGTTTGAGCAGGATCACAGCGGTCAGTTTATTCCCGCAGATCTGTGGCCCGATAACGCATTGGCCACCACCACTACCCATGACTTGCCCAGCATACTGGGCTGGATACAGGGCAAAGATATTCATTGGCGTCACCACTTAGGCCAACGCAGCGACGAACAGGCCATAGAGGATTTTCGCCTGCGCTGCTCAGAGCGTAATGCGCTAAATACAGCCCTGAAACATGCCGGCCAGAGCACGGCGGATCTCACCTCAGCTGAAAACCAGTTGGATGCCTGTATTGGATTTCTAGGCTCCTGCCCTGCCCCGTTGGTGCTGCTACCGCTGGAAGATGCCATGGGTTCTGAAGAGCAACCTAATTTCCCTGGTCCCCAAGCGCAGCATCCTAACTGGCGCAGAAGATGGCCTGAACAGGCGAGTGAGATGTTCAAGGGGGCGGATGTACAACGCCGGCTGCAGCGTTTGAATCTGTCCAGGCACAGCGGCCAGCAGATGGGGAACAGTGAAGCCAAAACCAATCCTGTCCCCATAGACGAAGGGCGAGGTCATTAATGAATGAGCTCAGCGCGACCGTGCGGTTGCAGTGTCATGCAGACTTCACCCTGGATGACGTCAGTGCTCAGCTGGACTACTTTGCCCGGCTTGGTATCAGCCATGTTTACCTTTCCCCCATCTTCCAAGCCGTTGCAGGTTCTGTGCACGGCTATGACGGCGTTGACCCGAGCCAGGTCAATAGCGACTTGGGCGGCGAGCCGGCTTTAGAGCGGCTGGTTGCGGCCCTACGCGCCCGCAAGATGGGCCTGATTCTCGACATTGTGCCCAATCATATGCAGGTCGCTGATAACGCCAATAGCTGGTGGCAAAGCGTGCTTGAATGGGGGCAACTGAGCCCCTATGCCGATTTTTTTGATATTGACTGGCTCAGCCCGGTGCCGGGGTTGCGCGGCAAGGTGTTAGCGCCGGTGCTCGATGGCGATCTAGACGCCAATCTTGATAATCAAGCCTTGCAGCTAATCTTTTGCACCACCCGCAGGCGTTTTTATATTGAGTACTTCGATCAACGTTTTCCGCTGTGTCCATCGAGCTATGCGCAAATTCTTAACCCGACCGACGCCCCTGAACTGAATACATTGGCCAGTGCTTTTGGCGCAGCCGTTCCAACCGCGAAGAACGCAGCCCTGCGCAAATCGCTGGCTGATTTTTACCGGCAAGCGGGCAATGCTTCGATTTTGCAGGCTCAACTGCAGCGGTTCAATCCAGCTACCGATGACGGCAAACAGCGCCTTAAACAGCTGCTGACATGCCAGCATTTTTACTTGAGTGATTGGCGTTCTGCTCAGGACATCATCAACTGGCGACGTTTTTTCGATATCAATCAATTGGGCAGTCTGCGCATGGAGCGCGGCGATGTATTTGAAACAGTCCACGCCAAAGTATTCGAGCTGATAGCGCGTGGATGGGTGGACGGGCTGCGCATTGATCACATCGATGGTTTGGCCGATCCCTCGCACTACTGTCGTCGCCTTCGGCGCAGGCTAGACGGTTTGCAGAGCCAACGCCCGGCACATCTCCAGACCACTGCGATTGCGATCTATGTCGAGAAAATTCAGGGCGCCGAGCAGCAGCTCCCGGTCGATTGGCCCGTGCAAGGGACCACTGGCTATGACTTCATGAACGATATATCGGCGGTTCTGCATGATCCCCAAGCAGCCGAGCCGTTACGCACACTGTGGCAACAACAAACCGGCAGAACAGCCGACTTTATTGAGGAAGTAAGGGTCGCCAGGGCATTGCTGTTGGAGACCTCTCTGAAAGCTGACTTTGAACGGCAGGTGCGCGGCCTCCTTGCACTCACCAAACTGCATCCTAGCGATCATGACCAGAGCCCCTCGGCAATCCGCCGAGTGCTGCGCGAAATACTCCTGCACTTTCCTGTTTACCGGCTCTACCCAGGCCCATGTGGACGTTCAGCACAAGACCAGGCGATTATGCGCAAGGTACTGACGACTGCCGGCGAGCACCTTGCCGACGGTGACCGGGCTCTGTTGCTACAAATCGACCACTGGTTAGGCGCAACACCTTTGCGTGAGTGGCCAGCGAATGGCACTCGTCAGTTAGCGCGCAAGGTGGTTGCCCAGTTCAACCAGCTAACTGCACCACTGGCGGCTAAATCTGTAGAAGACACTGCTTGCTACCGGCATGGGGTTCTGCTGTCACGTAATGATGTCGGGTTTGACCCCGAGCACCTGGCGCTGCCGGTGGAGCAGTTTCACCAGCGCTGTTCGCAGCGTAGCAAACAGCATCCGTTTGCCATGCTCACCACCGCTACGCACGATAACAAACGCGGCGAAGACCTCCGCGCTCGCCTGGCCGTGGTCAGTGAAAATCCTCAGCGCTACGCCCGCGGGGCGCAAAATTGGTTGAACCAGATCAAACAGTTACAGGGCTCAAGCGTCGAGCCTCACGACCTGCTGATGCTTTATCAAATGCTGTTGGGAGGCTGGCCGTTACAACCCCAGCAGCTTGATGATTTTCTGCCACGCTTGCAGCAATGGTGGCTAAAGGCACTGCGCGAAGCAAAACTGCGAAGCAGTTGGGGACAACCTGATGAGGCCTACGAGGCCGCGTGTGCGGCACTGCTCAACGATCTGTTTACCTCATCCAAGTACGCGGCATTGCTTGCCTCCATTGAGCAAGCGGCCATGACGTTAGCGCCAGCCGGAGCGATCAACGCGCTAACGCAAGCGCTGTTGAAAATGACCACACCGGGCGTCCCTGATTTGTATCAAGGCTGTGATCTATGGGACTTCACCTTTGTCGATCCAGACAACCGCCAGCCGGTGGATTTTAACCGGCGTAGCACCGCACTTAACCTGGCTGTTAGCCCCTCTGCACTTCTGGAAAGCTGGCGTGATGGGCGGGTTAAACAATGGCTAATCGCCAAGGTGCTAAATCACCGTCTGAGCGGCCATGCCTTGTACAGCCAGGGTGAATACCTGCCATTGAACATACAGGGGCGCCACGCCAATCACTTGATCGCCTTCGCCCGTGCAGACAAGGAAGCGCTGGATATCATCGTTGCACCTCGTCTGGTTCAAGGCTTGCTGGGTGCTGCCAGCACACCGCTTATTCACACCTCTGCGTGGCAGGACACCTGGTTGCAACTGCCTGGGTCCATTGCCGCCAATGCCCAACTACAGGGCTTGTTCTGCAACAAGGTCTTTTCCGCCAGCAACAATCGATTACCGGTCCAGGCGCTGCTTGCCGACTTTCCAGTGCAGGTGTTGTGCCTAAGAACTAACCAAGGGAGCGCGTGCAATGAGCCTTTATGAAGAAAGCATTCGGCAATTGGCCTATCAAATCTGGAAGAGTGAGGGCCAGCCTGACGGGCAACATGAGCGCCATTGGCAGATGGCCCGGGAGCAAATAGATACCTCGCTGGCAGAGACGTCCAGCGTGCCGGCGCCCGCCACTGGACCGGGCACTAAAAAAAAGCGTGCCTCCGTTCAAGCCGACGAAACTCAGCTGACACAACCTGGCGTTTTGGGACAGCCGCCGGCGGCGAAAAAACCTGGGGCTAAAGCGCCTGCCTCTAAGCCTCGATCAGTGGCGGGCGCCAAGCCTGCTGCGAAAGCGCGCAAACCCAAAACCCCAGCAGGAAGCGACCGACCATGAGCGCTCAATTACCAGATCAAGAGACAGAAGTTGCGAGCCGGGTTACCGAAGGAAACCGCTTTCCCCTTGGCGCAACCTGGGATGGTCTGGGGGTCAATTTCGCCCTGTTTTCCGCCCATGCCACAAGGGTTGAACTGTGCTTGTTTGACAGTGAAGGCAAGCAAGAACTGGAACGGATTACCTTGCCTGAACACACCAATGAAATTTGGCACGGCTACTTGCCCGATGCACATCCAGGGCTGGTGTACGGGTATCGCGTATATGGCCCTTATGCGCCTGAAGAGGGTCATAGGTTCAACCATAACAAGCTGTTGATAGATCCCTATGCCAAGCAATTGGTCGGCGAGCTGCGCTGGGACCCGGCGCTGTTTGGTTACACCATCGGTGCCGAGGACGGCGACCTCAGTTTCGATGAACGCGACAGTGCCGCTTTTGTTCCCAAAGCCAAAGTGATTGACCCCGCATTCACCTGGCCCGAACACAATCGCCCGAAAACGCCGTGGAGCGACACCGTCATCTACGAGACCCATTTGCGCGGTGCCAGCATGCTGCATCCCGATGTCCCTCCGGCACTTCGTGGCACCTGTGCAGGGTTTACCAGCCCGGCATTGTTGCAGCATATCCGCACCCTCGGCATCTCTGCCGTGGAACTGTTGCCCACCCACGCGTTCCTCGATGATCAGCACCTGCTCGAACGAGAGTTGAGCAATTACTGGGGATACAACAGCATTGCCTTCTTTGCCCCTCAGCCGGCGTATCTGGCCAGTGGCAAAGTCAATGAATTCAAGGAAATGGTCGCTCGCCTTCACGACGCCGACCTCGAAGTCATTCTCGATGTGGTTTATAACCACACCGCCGAGGGCAATCAGCTCGGCCCGACTATCTCCATGCGCGGCATTGATAACGCCAGCTATTACCGCCTTATGCCTGACGAACCCCGTTATTACGTTAATGATTCCGGTACCGGTAACACCCTGGACATGGCCCACCCTTGCGTATTGCAGATGGTCACCGATTCGCTGCGCTACTGGGCGACTGAGATGCAGGTCGATGGCTTTCGATTTGACCTGGCTACGATCCTGGGCCGTGATGAACAAGGATTTGATGAACGTCACGCCTTTCTGGTTTCCTGCCGGCAAGACCCTATATTGAGTCAGCTGAAACTGATCGCCGAGCCATGGGACTGCGGGCTGGGCGGTTATCAGGTCGGTGGCTTTCCGCCTGGCTGGGCTGAATGGAATGATCGCTTTCGCAACAACATGCGTGCCTATTGGCGAGGCGACGAAGGCCAGCTCGCCGAATTCGCCAGACGCCTGACCGCCTCAGGCGATCTGTTCGATGAGCGCGGCCGCAGGCCCTATGCCTCGATTAACTTCATTACTTCCCACGATGGCTACACCTTGCGCGATCTTGTCTGTTATGAGCAAAAGCACAACGAAGCCAACGGCGAAAACAATGCAGACGGTCACGATCATAATCTCAGCTGCAACTACGGCGTTGAAGGCGACAGTGACGATGAGCAGATAGAAGCCTTGAGGCTGCGCCAGATGCGCAATCTGATGAGTTCTCTGGTGCTGTCACAAGGCACACCTATGCTGCTCGCCGGAGATGAATTCGGGCGTACCCAGCGCGGCAGTAATAACGCCTACTGCCAAGATAACGAGATCAGTTGGCTGAACTGGAAATTGTCTGAACAGTCGGCCAGCTTCTTAGCATTTAGCCGGCGCCTACTGAGCCTGCGCCGCGCCTACCCGATTTTGCGCAGAGGGCGTTTTTTAGTCGGTGAGTACAACGAAGAGCTTGGCCTTCGAGACGTCACCTGGCTGCGCCCCGATGGACAAATGATGGAGGACGACAACTGGGACGACCCACACGCCCGGACCTTAGGCGTGTTGTTTGATGGACGAGCGCAGCCCACAGGCGTTCATCGCGGCGGTGAAGATACAACGGTACTGTTGTTATTCAATGCCCACGATCAATCGGTTGATTTCCACCTGCCGGACGTCAACGGCGGCAAACAATGGCGCTGTTTACTCGACACGGCTCAGCCCGAGCTGGGTAATGGTCAGTCGCACCCCGTGGCAACCACGTTCACATTGGAAGGCCGCTGCATGATGTTGTTTGAGTTGATGAGCTAAGGCCGCAGGGCAATTTAACCGGAGAAAAAGGCTGAACTCTGCGCGCCCCGCGCGAGTCACTATTCTCACGTGCCCAGGTAATCAACCGGGCGTGAGACCAGCAATTTAATACGTAAAGGCAAATCACACCGTGGCACGCCAAGGGGGCGCTATCGAACTTAATCCGCACATGGGGAGGGTAAATGTTGAGTCTCGGCAAGCAATCAGGTGCTAAAACAGCTGCAGGTATGGCGCAAACTGTGAGCGCTTCGCCAACGGGTGAAACAGCCCCCGGCAGTTCCACGCCTAAGCCATTTACGGAACAGCCGCGACCCTCCACCAACCTTACCTCCCTGCGGATTCTCACGGTTAATACCCATAAGGGTTTTAATTGGTTGAACCGCCGCTACATCCTCCCTGAATTACGCGACGCTGTGCGTACGTTGTCCACCGATGTCGTGTTTCTGCAAGAAGTGCTGGGCGTGCACCATGGCCATGCCTCACGCTTCACGAGCTGGGCCAACGCCCCGCAGTACGAATTCTTGGCCGATACCATGTGGCATGAGTACGCCTACGGCCGCAACGCGGTGTATCCCGAAGGCCATCACGGCAATGCGTTGCTCTCCAAGTTTCCAATTCTACGCCATGAAAATTTAGACATCTCGGTAAGCGGCCACGAAGAGCGCGGCTTACTTCATTCAGTCCTCGACGTGCCCGGAAAGCCCGATGTTCATGCTATTTGCGTGCACCTGGGACTGCATGAAAGCCATCGTAAGCTGCAGCTTGAACTCCTCTGTGACTTGCTTGCGACGCTGCCGCCTGATGACCCGGTCATCGTTGCCGGTGACTTTAATGACTGGCGGCGCAAAGCCGATGTGCAATTAAACCAGTGCGGCTTGCATGAAGTGTTTGTTCAAACCACAGGGCAACCTGCGCGCACATTTCCCGCGCGTTTGCCTGTGCTCTGTCTGGACCGTGTTTACTTGCGTAATGCGCGCTGTGCAAAGGCGCAAGCCCATACCCGCCGCCCGTGGTCGCATTTGTCAGACCACATTCCATTGTCTGTCGAGATACTGCTATGAATTCAGCCTGGCGAGAAGGCAATCAGGTACAACTGCTAATCAACGGCGAGGGCTTTTACCCTGCCGTGTTTGACAGCATTCGTCAGGCCAAGCAACAGGTGCTGCTCGAGACCTTCATCATTTTCGACGATGACGTTGGCAAGCAGTTGCGGGATGCGTTAATCCAGGCGGCAAACAACGGCGCTCAGGTTGAGATAATGGTCGACGGTTACGGCACAGCCGAGCTCGGCAGCGATTACATAGCCGGACTCACAGACGCCGGAATTAACGTGCACATGTATGACCCGCGTCCACGGGTTATGGGTTATCGCACTAATATATTCCGTCGCTTGCACCGTAAAATCGTGGTGGTGGACGGCAAAGAGGCTTATGTCGGCGGCATAAACTTCGGCAACGATCACTTGGCGGCCTATGGCCCGAAAACCAAGCAAGACTATGCGGTTCGTGTGGTCGGTCCCGGGGTCAGCGACATCCATCAAGCCAGCTTGGATTTATTCAACCTGGTACCGGGTGCCGCGCAGCGTATGGCGCCCATACCGGCCAGTGAACAACCCCATGCTGGCGATGCTGCGATTCAAATCGCAATCCGCGACAACGATCAGCATAAGCGTGACATTGAACAGCAATATATTGACGTTATACGCGGCGCTTCACAGCGTCTGAGTATTGCTAATGCGTATTTCTATCCCGGCTACCACCTATTGCGCGAACTGCGGCGGGCGGCGCGGCGTGGAGTCAAGGTTACCTTGATTCTGCAAGGTGAGCCCGATATGCCGTGGGTCAGAGCTTTAGGGCAATTGCTCTACGGTTACTTGATCAAGGACGGTGTGGTAATTCATGAATACTGTCGCCGGCCGCTGCATGGCAAAGTCGCACTGGTGGACGACGACTGGGCCAGCGTGGGTTCTAGCAATTTGGACCCTCTCAGCTTGTCGCTGAACTTGGAAGCCAATGTGAATATTCGTGATCGCCAATTCACTCAAGACTTGTACCAGCATTTAACCACCTTGGCGGCTGATCAGTGCCAGGAAATAACCCAGGAAACGGTCCTCCGCGGCTACTGGTGGCGCGCTCCCCTCGCCTTTATTGGCTATCACTTCACCCGCCACTTTCCAGCCATGACCGGGTTGTTGCCCGCCCATACCCCGCGTTTAAAGCCCGCGAGCCAGTCAGGTTTGCAGTCAGAACAGACATTGGAACAAGCGCAAAGCGCGGACACACCGCTGTCGACATTGTCACTGGATGAAGAGAGCCGACGATGAGCACCGAAAAAAATCAGGATACGCGCGCGAAAGGCGATAAAAAACGCCCGAACAAGCATTGGAAACTGATACGCCGCCTGCTGACAGTGGCCTTTATTATTTTGATACCTACCTTGTTATATATCCAAACCAAGGACCTGAAGTGGGATGAGTTGGTGGGTGCACTGGAAGGCTATTCAGCCACCACCCTGGTGTACTGCGTGGCAGCTGCAATTGCCAGTTTCATCACCTATTCAGCGTTTGATCTTTTGGGCCGGCAGTACACGGGCCACTCGCTTGCTACCTTCAAGGTCATGGTCACGACCTTCGTCTGTTATATATTTACCATTAACCTGAGCGCATTTGTCGGCGGTATAGCGCTGCGCTACCGGCTCTATTCCCGTTACGGATTATCAACCGCTACCATCACCCGGATCTTGAGCTTTAGCCTGATCACCAATTGGGGTGGCTACTTGCTCCTGGCGGGGTCGATCTTTTCCCTAGGCCTGTTGGACCTGCCCAAAAGCTGGAAAATTGGCGACACGGGGTTGCAAGTCTTGGGCGGCGTCATGCTGCTGGTGGGTTTAGGCTACCTGGCAGCCTGTGCATTTTCCAAGCGCAGAAGCTGGACGGTGCGCGACCATGAAATTGAATTACCGCCTATTCAGCTTGCTTTGTTGCAGATGGTGCTAGGGGGATTGAACTGGGCATTGATGGGCCTGGTTATTTATCTGTTGATGCCCGAGGAAGCCTTCTATCCAGCCGTATTGGGTATTTTGTTGATCAGCAGCGTTGCCGGTGTGATCACTCACATACCCGGTGGGCTTGGCGTATTGGAAACGGTGTTTATTACGCTGCTGCAACATGAGTTTAGTAAAAGCGAGATCCTCGCTGCGCTCATCGGCTACCGGGTTATTTACTATTTGATGCCGTTGGGCGTCGCACTGATTATCTACCTGGTGCTTGAGCAGCGGGCAAGAAACCGTCCTGATTCACACGCCAGTGCTGAGCCGGAGCACCAGAGTAGCTAAGGGCGGCAGGGTCAATTCCAGTGATTGCGCCTTGCCGTGGGCGTTAACAGAGTGGGTTGATACCCGGTTCTGCGACCCTGCATCCGAGCCGCAGAAGCGTTCGCAGTCACTGTTGAGAATCACCTCCCAGGCACCCCCCAAGGGAACTCCGACCCGATAGTTCGTGCGCGGCACTGGGGTGAAGTTATGTACGACCAACAGCGGTGCATGGCTGTCGGCGGCGAAACGCAACCAGGCAAATATGCTGTTGGTGTTATCGTCGCCGATCAACCATTCAAACCCCTTGGCCTCACTGTCCAACTCGTGCAGCGCCGGTTCCCTCCGGTAGAGCTGGTTCAACTCCCCTACCAAAGCCCGTACGCCCTGATGTTCAGGATATTGCAGCAAATACCAATCGAGTTGCTGGTCATGGTCCCACTCGCGCCACTGACCAAACTCACAGCCCATAAACAACAGTTTCTTACCCGGGTGGGTCCACATATAACTCAGGTACAGACGCAAATTAGCGAATTTCTGCCAGCGATCACCGGGCATTTTATCGAGTAGCGAGCGTTTGCCATGAACCACTTCATCATGGGAAATAGGTAAAACAAAATGCTCAGAGAACGCATAGTGCAAACCGAAGGTGACCTCGTGATGGTGGTAATTTCGGTGTAAGGGAATTTGGCTTATGTACCTCAGCGAGTCATGCATCCAGCCCATGTTCCATTTGAATGAGAAGCCCAGTCCGCCAGTTTCTACCGCGTGGCTCACCCCCGGCCAGGCGGTGGACTCCTCGGCAATCATCAACGCGCCGGGAACCCGCTCTTTGACGACGCTATTAAGGTGGCGTAGAAAGTCGATCACCTCAAGGTTTTCGCGCCCACCATGGCGATTTGGAATCCATTCAGACTCTTTGCGCGAGTAGTCCCGGTAGAGCATTGACGCCACCGCATCTACGCGCAAGCCATCGATATGGTAGGTCTCTAACCAATGCAATGCCGCTGACAGCATAAAGCCGTGTACTTCGTTGCGCCCCAGGTTGTAGATGCAGGTATTCCAGTCTTGGTGATAACCCTCAAAGGGATGGGCATATTCATACAACGCAGTTCCATCAAACAACGCCAAGCCATGTGCATCATTGGGGAAATGCGCCGGCACCCAATCGAGAATGACGCCAATATCGGCTTGATGGCAGGCATCAACGAACGCCGCAAAGTCCGCGGGGCTGCCTAATCGAGCTGTTGGCGCAAATTGCGAAAGTGGCTGGTAACCCCAGGAGCCACCGAACGGATGTTCCATAATCGGCATGAGTTCTACGTGGCTGAAACCTAGGGCTTGAACGTAGGGAATCAATTGTGCGGCGAGCTCGCGCCAGCCGAGCAACTCATTGTCCCCCTCACCGGTGCGTCGCCATGATGTGGCATGGAGTTCATATATAGACAATGCAGTGCGTTCCGGCTCGACCTGCTCGCGCTTCTTCAGCCAGGTTTCATCGTGCCATTCGAACTGCAGCGATGTAGACACCACCGAGGCGGTGTCAGGGGGTAGTTCAGTTCGCAGTGCGTAGGGGTCTGCCTTGAGCGGCAGTACCCCATTGGGTCCCAAAATCTCATACTTATACAGTTCACCGGCTTCCAGTTCCGGTACAAACAACTCCCAAACCCCGGCGGGAGAATGGCGACGCATGGGGTGACGGCGTCCATCCCAGCCATTGAACTGGCCGACCACCGACACCCGTTGCGCATTGGGCGCCCAAACGATAAAGCGAACCCCAGGTACGTCGTCATTGTGAGTCAGTTGGGCACCAAAAATCTTGCCCAACTCACGGTGTGTGCCCTCACTGAACAGATGAATGTCCAGCTCGCCCAATTGCGATGAAAACGCGTAAGGATCGTAGATTTCCTGCGATGCGTCAGGCCATTCGATGCGCAACCGATACCTGTGAAGAAAATCCCCTTGGTAGACGAACAAGCCAGGGGCAAGTTGATCCATTTCGCCAAGCAATTCACCGCTATCGGCCTGGACAACCGCCACACGCTCTGCGCCCGGCTGATAAGTGCGGATGATCCCTGCCGCATTTTCGATATGGGGGCCTAAAATATCGAAAGGCATATCGCATTCGCCGCACAATAGGTCAGCCATGAGCGAAGCCAGCAACGGGTCCAGTTGAGTGGGGATCATCTTCTACCTCCTGTTAAATCGTCCTGATTCTCAGGCGTCAATTGATCAAGCAGCGCATGCAGTCCCTGCAGCGGAACGGCGATCCATTCGGGGCGATAAACTAACTCGTAACGGATTTCATAGATGGCTTTTTCCAGTAAACACAGGCGCATGGCAGCGGCAGCGCCCTCCTCCTGCGCCCATGCGTGAGCGATCTCGCCAGAGTTTTCCTGGTATGCGTTTATGAAACTTTCGCGGGCTTGTTGCAGGTAGCGGGCAGCCAATGCCTGGCTGGTTTGCTCTACGGCTTCCGATTGCTCCTTTGGGTCGATCGGTCGCGCTGCCATGGCGGCTGCGTAGGAAAACGATCGCAACAGCCCGGCAACGTCTTTGTAAGGGCTGTGCTTGTCACGTCTCTCGGCAAGTGTACGGCTGGGTTCGCCTTCAAAGTCGACAAATACAGCATCGCCGTGGGCAACCAGCACCTGACCCAGATGCAAGTCGCCATGAACCCGCATGAGCAAACCGCCCACAGAGTCTTTGCTCAACGTCTGGATCTGTGTAAGCAACGCCTCTTGCGCATCGATCAACCTGTCGCACAGGGTTAACGCCGGCTCGATCAGTTGCCCCCGCTGTTGCTGCAACTCGTTCACCAGCTGCGCCAGCTCGGCGGCAATGCGTGCGCCCCAGTCATTTGCGTCGTCGGGTGTCATCTGACGCACCGCGAACGCCGGATCTCTACTTTGCTGCGACAGAATCACATGCATCTTGGCCAAATGCTCGCCCAGTAAACCGGAAAACGTCTGCAGTTCAGCCAGCGCGGTAAATTGGTTCTCCAGTGCAGAGATGCCGCCCATCAGCTCGTCACGAATCGCCCGCTGCAAAGTGTCCAGCGTCCATTGCCAGGCATCGCCCTGGTTCTCAATAAAGCCCTGCAAGATCATCAGCGTGGTGATTGATCCATCCGCACCTTCGCGTCGAATTTCCCCCAAAAACGGCGCCACTTGGGTAAAGCCAGAACCGCAGAGCATTGCGCTCATTTCCGCCTCCGGGTGGATGCCCGGCTGCACACGCCGCAACACCTTCAAAATCATGCTTTGGCCAATGCGGATTGAGGTATTGCTCTGCTCAGTGGCGCTGACTTCAATAGTCGATCCGTCCTCATCGGGCCATTGGGCAAGCCGCGCCGCAGGCAGATAGTGCAACACCTCACCACCGCTTATATCCACTTTGGAGGCGCGCAGCTGTTGCAACACGAACTGGCTAAATTGCACCACGGTGGTGGCGTCGGTTAGTAAACCCACATCGCGAACCTTGCGTACCCGCGCTAACGCCAAGGCAGACTGGAGTGTGGCCAAGCGCCCCGTTTCTGCTTCGAGTTTCTGCTCTGCGAGAAATGCCAGGGGCAGTTGATAACAGGCCGGTGTTTGCGAGCCGTCGTCTACCGATATTTCAACCAGCAATTGCCGGGCTTTATCACCGCCAAACACAGTGAGGTGGCGTAACTCAGTAGCCGACGGCTGACCGTCGCCGGCAAACCAGCGGCGCCGTGCAAGGTAGGTTGGCAGTAATTCCCGGGTCAGGGTGTCACGCAGTGCGCCTTGAGCGATTTCTGCTAAATCCTTTTTTATCACCAGTGTGCGCAACTCAGGCATAGGTTGTGGCGCAGGAATATGCCAGCTTGGCAGCCGGTTATCATCTGCCAAGACAAACCAAAAGAAGCCATAAGGGGGCAACGTCAGGGTGTAGTCCTGATCACCTACAGGGGCAAACGAGCTACCGCCAAGCATTTCGACCGGCACTTTGCTGCTGAACTCGCTTAAATCAAGTTCGACTGCTTGAGCCGCTCGGGAAAGGTTGGCCACGCAGAGAATTGTCTCCTCATGGCCGCTGGCGTCGGTGTATTGGCGCAGATAGGCCAGGATTCGCCGATTCGCCGGGGCAAGCATGCGCAAGGTGCCGCGGCCAAACGCTTTTTGCTCACTGCGCACGGTGAGCATCCGCCGCGTCCAGTTGAGTAGCGAATGGGGGTCTCGGGCCTGGGTTTCAACGTTGACCGCCTGAAATCCGTAGAGTGGATTGACGATGGGCGGCAGTACCATGCGTTCAGGGTCTGCGGTTGAGAAACCACCGTTGCGGTCAATCGACCATTGCATTGGCGTTCTTACGCCATCGCGGTCACCCAGAATGATGTTATCGCCCATACCGATTTCGTCACCGTAGTACAGGGTCGGGGTGCCAGGCATGGATAATAGGAGGCTATTGAGCAGTTCAATTCGCCGCCGATCACGTTCAAGCAAAGGCGCCAAGCGTCGCCTTATGCCTAGGTTGATACGCGCCCTGCGGTCCGCTGCGTAGTAATCCCACAGATAGTCGCGCTCGCGATCGCTGACCATTTCCAGAGT
The DNA here is from genome assembly GCF_963971045.1 of Pseudomonas sp. EL_65y_Pfl2_R95. Lineage (NCBI taxonomy): Bacteria > Pseudomonadati > Pseudomonadota > Gammaproteobacteria > Pseudomonadales > Pseudomonadaceae > Pseudomonas > Pseudomonas sp. EL_65y_Pfl2_R95. The sequence goes on from NZ_CAXAOV010000009.1 coordinate 24,016, forward strand.
CAGCTCATCATGATTACGCAGAAAAATCGCCCACTGACACCCTTCAGGAATCTCCGGGGTTTGACGCAGAATATCGGTGATGGGAAAACGATCTTCCTGGGCCAGCGCCATATACATCCGCGGCATTAGCGGGAAGTGAAATGCCATATGGCACTCATCGCCATCACCAAAGTACATTTGGGTGTCTTCCGGCCATTGATTGGCTTCGGCCAATAACAAGCGGTCGGAATAATGCGCGTCCAACTCGGCACGAATCGCCTTGAGCACCTCATGGGTTTCGGGCAGGTTTTCGTTGTTGGTGCCTTCGCGCTCAACCAGATAAGGAATGGCGTCTAAACGTAAACCATCCACGCCCATATCGAGCCAGTAGCGCATTACGCCCAACACAGCCTTGAGCACTTGCGGGTTATCAAAGTTCAGGTCGGGCTGATGGGAGTAAAAGCGGTGCCAGAAATACTGCTTTGCGACCGGATCCCAGGTCCAGTTGGAGGTTTCTGTGTCAAGAAAGATGATGCGCGTGCCCTGATACCGCTCATCTGTATCGGACCACACATAGAAGTCTCGGGCTTTCGATCCTTTAGGGCTGTTCCGAGCGCGCTGGAACCATGGGTGTTGGTCGGAGGTATGGTTGATGACCAGCTCGGTGATGACACGAAGCCCACGCTGGTGCGCCGCCTTGATAAAGCGGCGGACGTCGGCCAACGAACCGTAATCGCTGTGCACCCCACGGTAAGCGGCAATATCGTAGCCGTCATCGCGCCGAGGCGACGGATAAAACGGAAGCAGCCAGATGGTATTCACGCCAAGGTTGGCAATGTAGTCGAGCTTTTGAATCAACCCGGGAAAGTCACCCACGCCATCGCCATTTGAGTCAAAGAACGACTTAACATGAAGCTGGTAAATCACCGCGTCCTTGTACCACTGAGGGTCGCGCATAAAGCCAGATTCTGGTTCAGTCATGCTGGATATCTCCATTGATTCGACGTGCTCGCCAGATGCCAAATGGACGGTTCCAAGGCTCCATACGCATCCACTGAACCTTGCCGTGCCACAACCATGAGTGGCCAGTCATCAGGTCCTCACCTTGAAGACTTTCATTGTCAGAAAGTCCGAACAGCCACAACGGCAGTTCGAAGTGTGCTTCTTGGGCTTGATGCGGATCCAGACTGATTGCCACCAGAACTACGTTGGACATATCGGCGGTGTGCTTAACGAAATAAAAGATGTTTTCGTTCCAGCACACCAAGCTTTGATAGCCCAAGTGTGTTTGCAGCGCCGGGTTTTCCCGGCGGATCCGATTGAGCTGGGCTATTTCCGCGTTGATGTTGCCCGGCTGCTGATAGTCCCGCGGGCGCAGTTCATATTTCTCCGAGTTCAAATACTCTTCCTTGCCTTCAATAGGCTCGGATTCGCATATCTCAAACCCAGAATACATGCCCCACAGGCCAGACCCCGTGGCAGCCAAAGCCGTTCGAATAAGGAAGCCGGCCCGGCCGGAGTTATGCACGAAATAGGGGTTGATATCCGGGGTGTTGACGAAAAAGTTAGGCCGGTAACAGTCGCGCCATTGCGGTTCATTGAGCTCAGTGAAAAAGCGTTCAAGCTCGGGCTTGGTATTGCGCCAGGTAAAATAGGTGTAGCTCTGGCTGAAGCCTATCTTGCCCAACCGTGCCATCATTGCCGGCCGGGTAAAGGCCTCCGACAAGAAAATGGTGTCGGGATAGGTATGACGGATAGTTGCTATCAGCCATTCCCAGAAAGGCAATGGCTTGGTATGCGGGTTATCCACGCGGAACAAGGTGACGCCCTGCTCGATCCAGAAAGCCACAACACCACGAAGGGCAAGCCACAAATCTGGCATGGCATCGTCGTTATAGAACGCCACATTGACGATGTCTTCATATTTTTTTGGCGGGTTTTCGGCGTGGCGAATGCTGCCATTGGGCCGCCACTCAAACCAGCCAGGATGTTGCTTGAGCCAAGGGTGATCAGGCGAGCACTGGATAGCAAAATCAAGTGCCACCTCCATACCAAAGTGTTTGGCTTCAGTGACCAAATGGCGGAAGTCTTCCAGCGTGCCTAACTGCGGGTTTACTGCCTCGTGTCCGCCATCTGCATTGCCGATAGCATAGGGGCTGCCTGGGTCATCCGGGCTTGGCTGCAGCGAATTATTGCGCCCTTTGCGATGGGTCGTTCCAATGGGATGGATAGGTGGAAAATACAGCACATCAAAGCCCAAGGCTTGTATGCGCGGTAACTGGCTAATGACGTCAGCGAAGCTGCCGTGCTCCAGTGAGTTACTCGCCGAACGGGGAAAAAGCTCATACCAGCTGGCAAAATTTGCCAGCATCCGTTCAACGTCCAAGGGATAGGTCACACTGCGAAGCAGATGCGCTTGAGGCCCATGCTCGCGCAGCAATTGCCGGGTCGGCGGTGCCAGAAAGAAAGCAAGTCGCTGCTCCGCACTGTCCATCTCTTGAAGCTGCTGGAAAAGCCCCTGCAACTGCTTTTGACTTTCACCGACGCATAGGTCGATCGCTTTCGACAGTAATAATTCACCCTCTGCGAGCTCCAGGCTAACCTGTTGGCCGGCCTCATTTTTTTTGGCCAATTCCGCGCAAAAAGTCGCAGCATCATCACGCCATGCTTCAATCACAAACTCGGCCCGACCTGCGCTTAGAGGGGTGAACTCCGCTCGCCATTGATCATTGGGTAAAGACTGCATCGGTACGCACTGCCACTGGGTATCGCCCTGAGCACGCCACAGCAGATTCGCCGCCAGTTGTTCATGACCATCGGTAAACAAGTTGGCACTGACAACACAGGGCTTGCCCACCAAGCCTTTCGCAGCAAACCGGCCCTGTTCTACCGTGGGCTCGACAGCTTCAATTGCCACGCGCGGGGCTGCTATCGCCTGCTCCACTGTAGGTGGGTATGTAACGGCTTCAGTAGACATTTGCTGATCCTCAATCCGCTGCTCACGCTACATGCCTGAGATAGGCACGGCGGCTCAACCGTTAACGATGCTGCCGCCGTTAACATGAATAATCTGACCTGAGACATAGCTGGAGTCTGTAGAACCGAGATAGACATAGGCAGGCGCAACTTCCGCCGGTTGACCGGGTCTGCCCATCGGCGTGCTGGCGCCAAAATGTTCTACCGTATCTGCAGAAAATGTGGAGGGAATCAACGGGGTCCAGATTGGACCAGGGGCCACGCCATTAACCCGAATGCCACGCTCGGCAAGATTCATGGCAAGGGATCGGGTAAATGAGGTAATGGCACCCTTTGTAGAGGAGTAATCAATTAGCTCGGGATTGCCCTTATAGGCGGTAATGGAGGTGGTATTGATGATCGCAGCGCCGTCTTTAAGATGAGGCAGCACGGCCTTGCTGAGCTGAAACATGCCAAAGATATTGGTCTGGAAGGTTTTTTCCCACTGCGCCTGCGGGATGTCTTCCAAGCTTTTTTGCGGGTGCTGCTCGCCCGCATTGTTCACCAATATATCGATGCTGCCCCACTGTTCCAGCAGCTTAGTCACAACCTCGCGACAAAAACCTTCATCAGCCACATCGCCAGCAAAACTGAGCGCTTGGCCCTTATGTTTGTTAATTTCATCCAGCGTCAGCTCGGCGTCTTCATGTTCATTTAAATAGAGCACGGCGACCTTGGCACCTTCCACAGCAAAGTGAAGTGCCACTGCACGACCGATGCCGCTGTCGCCCCCCGTCACAATGGCCACCTTGCCTTCCAGCTTTCCCGCGGGACGATAACTGTCACTCAAGTAAATCGGATGCGGATGCATCTCTTGTTCCGATCCAGGTTGATGATTCTGATGCTGTGCGGGAAGCGTTTTGGTCGTCATAGCCATCTCCTATTTACGTTGAGTACAGTGGAGTTGACTGAGGGTGATCAAATCTAGTTCAAGCAGTTTTTGCCCCGGTTGATCTAATAGCTTTAAGGCATAACAAGCCGGTTTAGACATGGTTTTAGAATGTATTTTAGCGCGAGCGGCGCTCAATATTCGGTGTCGTTCGGCTCAAGAGATGTTGAAGCCATCCACCGGCGTCGGTGATCTAAGTCACGTGAATATGCCCTGTGGGCGTCGATGAAACTCCTTGAACTATCGGTCCGCGCGGTCGTTCTACACTATTAGTTGCACCCCGATTCACAAGGAGAAGACCATGAACACCAAGATCAAAGTTTTAAGCTCAGCGTTGTTTTCCGTTGCGCTCCTAGCCAGTGTTCCAGCGAGCGCTGCTGTGGTGGGTGATCAGACCGAAGGCACCGTTCCGGCGCCGAAGCCGGGTGAGCAGAGTCAAACGCCCCCTTCAGAGATCAACCCGAAAATTAAAGATCAGGATCATGACTCCAATAGCGACAGCGATGATATGGATCATGAAAGAGACTCCGAGGATCTCAGCCCTGAGCATGACACTGAGATCCACAAGCCTATGATGCCCGCCAACCCCGACGGGGCAGATCCGCGAACGCCTTAGGGTTAGTGGTAAACAACGAGAAGGCGCGAGGGATTGCCTCGAGATCAGTTCTACGCCTCATGCAGCACAAGGATCGGTTGCCGGGGCGTAAAGATCAGAGGAGCAAGAACATGACGGCTGGCAGCAAAGCTAAATACACCGACAAACAGAAACGCAAAGCCGAACATATCGAGAGCAGTTACATGGATAAGGGCTTAAGCGAAAGTGAGGCCGAAGCCCGCGCATGGGCCACGGTTAATAAGCAGTCCGGTGGGGGTAACAAAGCGGGTGGATCGGGTCAAAAGACCGGTGACGAGACCAAGAAATCGGCACGCAAATCCTCTGCAAAAAATGCCGCAAACACCCGCAAAGGAAAACTCAGGCCCGGTCAGTCTTTCAATGATCTAACAAAGACGGAGTTGCTGGGTCTCGCGCGAAAACGCGAAATCAAAGGCCGTTCAACCATGCGCAAAGCTGAGCTTGCAGAGGCGCTACAGGCGTAGCTTGAATCCTCAAGCCTAGGTTGGAGCCATCTGCATCTGCCAGGGCTGCGCTCTTCTTTTAGCAGCCCTTCAAGAGCACGTTCAAGCAAGTGCCAATCACTGCCGTTAAGCGCCCTTCCCTTGGCGGAGGCAGTTCGCAGTTACCCCTCACTCGCTTGTCGGTTCGTAAGGCTTGGTAGCGCGAGTTGACTTGGCCGCTGGCAGTGCTTTTGGCAGCGCCCGCGGTAACGCCGCAGCTTGCGCCTCAAACTCTGACAATTTCAGGCGTAGCTCTGCAACGCGTTCACGTAGGTAGTGAAGTTCTGCATATGCATCCGAGCTCAGACCTTTTATTACACAGTGACCACTTAGGCCACGTTGCAGGATCGCTGCGCCTCCGAGTGCTCTGAGTACACCCGCGCTACCGCCCTGATGCACCCCACGGGCCACCGTAATAAGCCCTGCGGCGATGGAAACGAAACGTTCAAGACCGAATACATTTTGATAGGTTGAGGTCATGCTATTTGCTCCTCATCAGTGTGACGAAATAACAGAAAACCCAACGCCTGATAGTTCGACTATCTGGGCCCCTGACACCTAGGGGACCTCTGAGCCAATGCTCTGCGTGGGTTAGACAGCCTGCCGTGCGTCATAAGTTCCAATAATCTAATTAACGGATTCCGTCAGATGCTGCGCGATAGGTGACTGCACTAGCGGTGTTATTAGCGGCCTACGCGGCGCCGTTCGAACAAGGTTTTTGCAGCTGTCCGTTGCACAGGGCAACCGGTATAAGTCGGCAAGTTGCCGTCCAACCACTTGCTGCCCTTGCCCTTCCACGTTACCTCACCTTTGCTAAGCACGATTTCCCTTTTAATTTCATAGAGGATCATCTCAAGGTGACGCAGCGAATTTACATTGTCTTTATCAATAACCCTGCGTGTCACGACTTGCTCTTCAAACTCGATAGTCAGCAGTATGCTTGCATCCGGGCGTGTGGCCATGACGATTGAATATTCAGGCAAAGCATGGAGAGTTTCCTTGATAGCATTCATGAGCAACCTCCTTTTTATGGGTAATGTCTTTATCGCTTGCGCAGAGATCAATCAGCACGCTTTATGCCAACTCTTTATCAGCCTGTTCATAAAAAAATCTGTTGTTTTTAAAGGCTTAATTTTCGACAAGCAAAACCAGGCGTTGCAAAATGCACGGCGGGCTTATTCAAGCGCTGCAAAATGCACGAGTCATAGCGGGGAATGGTGCGGTGGGACTGCCAGGGTGCGATTGCTCGGGAGGCTGGGCGCTTAGGTAATGTAGCGGGTCTGCATATTGTGGCTGGCAATGGGGAAAGGTTAAGACAGCGTGCTCCGCGTTTGAAGCACGCTGGTAAAATTAAGCTGCTTTATTTTTGACCGAGTCTTTCTTCAGTTCACTTCGCAGTTGCTCCATCGCGACCGCCAGCTCCTCCAAGGCTTTAGCTCCGAGCAATTTTTTGGCCTGTGGAAACAGCTCGGTCTCCTCTTCTTCAATATGATGCTCAAGCAACTCTTTAAGCACCTTGGCTCGACCGGAGAAGGTGATTTTAGAAGGATCAGTGGCCTTGAGGTCAGGAAGAACCAAGGCTTCAACCGTGCGGTGCTCTTCACGTGCTTCGGCATCCATGGTGGCTTCCTCTTTGCCTCCCGCCGCCTTGTACGCGGGGTAGAAGACTTTCTCTTCCAGTTGGGTGTGTACCAGCAACTCCTGTTCGATCTTGTGCAGGAGTTCCTCGCGGGTCTTCACACCGCGCTCAGTGGTGCTTTCGAGTTGCGCTAGAAGCTTTTTAACTTTCTCGTGATCACGCTTGAGTAGTTCGATTGCATTCATGGTTCATTCCTCATTTTTATTGGCTGCCTCAGGCAATGGCGCCTAAAAAATATGAGCAAACAGCGCTAAAAATAGTTCGACCATTTTTTCAGGGTATGCCGCCTTGTCCGCGAGACACAGCACTGACCCTGATCATCCATTGACCAATGCACAGAGCTGTTTTTGCTCAATGGCCCAGGCTTCATAGAGGTCGATTAGCTGCTGGCGGAACAAGGGGTCCAGGTCCTCATCGACAAGCGCCTGAAACCGATTGCTAATCAAAGGCTCTACCTTAAGCCCTGCATCAACTAAATCGCTGTCGTTTATCTGAACCAAGCTTGACTTCAGCTGTTGCCATCCACAATGCAAACTGCCCGCTACACTGGCTTGCGGGTGCGCACGTCCGCCGTACTCGCTGACCTGCTCGGTTGCTTGAGTGGCCAAGCCGGCCAATTGCAGTGCAAGCGACTCAAATACGAAGCGATGAGTTGCCGATTGAGTCCGTTGTGCGCAGTCGCGGTAAATCATTTCACCCTCGGAACACGCGCTGATCAGATGGTTTAACTGGGCGATGGTCTTGTTTAAAGTAGGCATGAACTTTCCTCTTTAAATGGATTTGACAGCTTGCCAGTTGACAGCCAATTGAGTGAAGTGACTCCGACAATATAATTTTCACTGACTCCAAACCTGCGCCAGTACTTGCTCGTCGAAGTCAATTTCTCGCCCCAGGGGCGCGCCCTGCGCCCAATGCTACGGCCTGAAATGGGCGGCTGAATTACACCTTCGGCAAAACGACTAGGCGAAAAAACCTTGAACGATTTAACGGCCAGCGCATCGGATTTTAGGAGCGGCACGATTATGTGCCTTGAGCATTCCTACCGAAATGGAGCGTGACCAATGGATAACAAGCAAACCATTAAAACTCTGAATAACCTGATCGAAACCAGCAAGGATGGCGAAGCGGGCTTCAAGGTTTGTGCCGAAGACATCAAGCGAGATGATCTGAAAAGCATGTTTCTGAAACGTGCTCAAGAGTGCGGTCAAGCAGCTGCAGAGCTACAAGCTCTGGTTCTGCAACTGGGTGGTGATCCTGAAGACAGCACCAGTGTAAGTGGCGACCTTCATCGCCGTTGGGTTGACCTCAAATCGCTCGTCTCTGGAAAAGATGAAACAGCTATCCTCAATGAATGCGAGCGTGGCGAAGATGTCGCCAAGAAACAATATAAAGAAGCGCTTGAAGAGGACTTGCCAGCGCCGGTACGTGAAGTAGTGCTACGCCAACAACAGGGTGTTTTGCGCAACCACGACCAAATCAAGGCGCTGCGCGACGCGGCCCGTGCCAAGTCCTAAAATGTAATCGCCCTCCCCTCATTAGGGACGCCGATTAAAGAAGCCCCCGACACCTGGTGTCTGGGGCTTCTTTTTTTGACTGGACTTCACTATCGCGCGATGTGGAGCACGAATGCCAGCTAAAGGGGTAGATCAGCTGCAACGAGACTTTGCGCTTGATAACCTTGCCTACAGTCTGCAAGCCCGGACGGCTTCTGCACACTAACAGCGACGAGATATTCGCCAGCACTGCCTCAGGTGCGGACCTTGCCACTGAATACCCGAAATCCATAGGTGTTATAGAGCAGCGTGACTGGGATCAGCACGGCAAAACCGACAAGCATGAACACTTGGCTGGTGGGACTGGAGGCTGCATCCTGGAGCGTAAGCTTAGGTGGAACAATCAGCGGGTACAGCGCCACGACCATCGTCGCGAAAGCCAATACGAAGATGCCTAATGCGGCGAACAATGGCAGGTACGAGAATTGGCGACGAAAGCCGAATGTAAACACCGTCAGCAAGATGACAAGTGCTGAAAGCAGAGGCACCCAGAGCAAAGGCTGAGACAGCCGAGCCGCATAATGGGGGCTCAAGGTCGTGGTCCATTTCAGCAGAATCAGCAGCAATATCATGGTGATAATGGCGAACACTCGGGCCTGGCACGCCGATCGTCGTTGCAGCTCATCGACCGTGCGCCAGTAAAGCCAGCAGGCGCCAAGCCAGATATAACCGAACACCAATACCCCACCACAAAATAGTGGGAAGGTACTTCGCCATTCCGAACCATCGCCGACATATTGGCCGGCGCTATCTGGAATGCCTGCGACCAACGTGCCCAACACTATTCCCTGACAGGCAGCCGCGAGCAATGAACCGCACAACAGTGCCGCATCCACCCCCTGCTTGATGCTCACACTGGCTGAATAATCACGAAACTCCAGCGCAAGCGCGCGTAGAATCAGTGCCAGGAACATGACGATAAAAGGAAGATAAAGCGCCGGTAGGATCAGGGCGTACGCCAGTGGAAACAACGCCAGCAAGCCCCCTCCTCCCAAGACCAGCCAGGTTTCGTTGGCATCCCATATCGGCAGAATAGTGACTGCCATGGCACGGCGGTGATCACTGTCTCGCGTCAATCCCATCAGCATCCCGACGCCCAGGTCTGTACCGTCGAGCAGCACATAACTCAACACTGAAAATGCCACGGCCACGGCTGAGAGCAGGACAATCCAGTTTTCATCGAACATAAACAGCCGTCCTCATGAATGCCCCGTTTCATCGGCCAGCGTTGGCTGCGGGCCTAACTCGCCCTCTCTGGGAGGTTTACGCAGAATGCGTTTAAGTACCCAAAAGCCAATGCCGAACACCAGCACGTAGAAGCATAGAATTCCCCAAGTAGCGCCGGCCACCTGTTCCCGCGAAACCGAGGATAGGCTGTCGGCTGTGCGCAACAAACCATAGACTGTAAAGGGTTGACGGCCCATCTCAGTCACAATCCAACCACTTAGCATGGCTAAGAACCCCGCCGGCGCCATGAACAGACTGATACGCAGCATCCAACGTGTCTTATAAAGCTGCCCCCGCCAACGCAGCCATGCGCAAATCACCCCCTGCGCAAGCATCAGCAAGCCGAGCCCGACCATTATGCGAAACGCAAAGAACACCGGTGCGACGGGAGGAATATCCCGCTCGGCAAACTCGTCTAACGCGGCAATTGTGCTGGTCAAATCATGACGCAGGTATAACGACCCCATTCGCGGTATTGCTAATTCCCAGTGGTTTCGCCGCTGATCACTGTCGGGCAATGCAAACAGCCGCATCGGCTCCCCGGCACCCGGCTCAGGCCGCGTCCATGAACCTTCAATGGCAGCCACTTTTTGAGGTTGGTGCTCGAGGGTGTTCACGCCATGCAGGTCACCCACAATAATTTGCACAGGCATCAGCAGCACGATCACCCAGAGCGCCATGCTGTATTGCAGGCGCGCGCGTGGGTTGCCCGGTGCGCGTAGCAATTGCCACGCGCTTGCGCCAGCGATAAGCGTCGCACTGCCTAACATAGTGGCCAAGGTCATGTGCACAAATCGATAGGGAAACGATGGGTTAAAGATGATCGCCCACCAGTCTTGTGCGATAAAACGTCCGTCGCCAGCAACCGCATAACCGGCTGGAGTTTGCATCCAGGAGTTAGCCGAAAGGATCCAGAACGCACTGATCAACGAGCCGACAGCCACCGCCGCAGTGGCAAAGAAATGCAGGCGCGGACCGACCTTATTCATGCCAAACAGCATGATGCCGATGAATCCCGCCTCGAGAAAAAACGCCGCCAGCACCTCGTAGAACATCAGGGGACCAAGAATGTCCCCTGCTTGCGTGGACAGGCGTGACCAATTGAGTCCGAACTGATATTCCATTATCAAGCCGGTGGCCGTGCCGATCGCGATGTTGAGGGCAAAGACCTTTAACCAATAACGGTAGACATCGAGGTAGATCTGGCGACCGCTGTACAGCCAAAGCGCCTCAAGCACCAACAGAAAATTAGCCAGTCCCATGGTGAACGCGGCCAGCACGATATGAAAACTGATGGTGATCGCAAACTGTACCCGCGCCGCGATCAGTGCCGACTCAAATGCTTCCATGTTGATCCCAAGGTAGTATCGAGAAACATCGTCACACCTAACGCTGCCATCTGGCTAAGCGTAGCATGCGTTTTTTGGCATTATTCAGCTGGGGGGCTGCGCTGCAATTGTGGCTATATGCCAATGCACGCGGTGGCGCAGAGATAAACCGCCCTAAGCCATTAGCTGCGACTTATCTCTCCGTAAGTGACCGGCTACTGCTTCGAGCTGGCCCCTTAGCCCCTGCAGTCACTTTTTCGAGTCACCCGGCAACACTGCGCCCAGCACCTGCTTGGCCGTTTGCACAATAACACCGGCTTCATTAGGATCGCCCTTGAGCAAGGTAGTCGCGAACTTCTTCGCTTGGTCGAGTTTGATGTGGGGTGGTAGCGGCGGCACATTCGGGTCGGTCTTGAACTCGATGACCACCGGTATATCCGAAGCTAATGCCTGTTCCCAGGCGTTGGCGACTTCATCCTCCCGGTCGACATAGATACCCTTCAAGCCGATAGAATTGGCGAACTGGTGATACGGCACATCAGGGATGTTCTGTGACGCTTCGAATTTCGGATCACCTTCCATCACCCGTTGTTCCCACGTCACCTGATTGAGATCCTCGTTATTGAAGACCGCGCAGATAAGGTGTGGGCTTTCCCACTGCCGCCAGTATTTAGCAATCGTGATCAACTCAGCCATGTTGTTCATTTGCATGGCACCATCGCCCACCAAGGCAATCACTGACCGGTCAGGGAAGGCGAATTTAGCCGCTATTGCGTAAGGTACGGCGGCCCCCATGGATGCCAACCCGCCAGACAATGAACATTTCATGCCGTGGCGGATTTTCAGGTCGCGAGCGTACCAGTTAGCGCACGAGCCGGAGTCGCAAGTAATAATCGCGCGGTCCGGTAACTGCGGTGATAACTCGAAGACCACGCGCTGGGGATTGATTGGAGTGGCCTTGGCCATGGCGCGTTTTTCCAGGGTGTTCTCCCAGGTTCCGCGCCAACCTTCAATTTTTTTGCGCCAGCTGCGACTCTTCTTGTGCGCCAACAATGGCAGCAGTGCAGTCAACGTCTCGGCCGCATCACCTTGCAGGTTCACTTCCATTGGGTAGCGAAGACCGAGCATATCCGCCTGCAGGTCGATCTGCACCCCACGCGCCTGGCCTTCCTTGGGCAGGAACTCGGCATAGGGGAAGCCAGAACCGATCATCAATAAGGTGTCGCATTCGCTCATCAGTTTGTAGCTTGGCTCGGTGCCAAGCAGTCCGATACTGCCTGTAACCCAAGGCAATTCGTCTGGCAAGACGGCTTTGCCGAGCAACGCCTTAGCGACCCCTGCCCCGAGTTTTTCGGCCGTGGCAAATACATGCTCACTTGCGCCCAGTGCCCCAGCGCCGACCAGAATTGCCACTTTTTTGCCGGCGTTCAGCACATCGGCCGCCCGTTGCAGATCCGCCTCGTAAGGCAACACTTTTGGCTTGCTGTAACCCACACCGGAATGCGCCGTGCCATGGGCTCTGGCAGGAGCCTTGTACTCAACATCCTGCAGGTCGTTTGGCAGAATCAACGCCGTCACTTGCCTTTCGCCGATGGCGGTACGCACGGCGCGATCCAGTAGATGGCGAACTTGGGACGGTGCTGACGCTTGCTGAACAAACGCACCGGCTACGTCCTTGAACATCGAGACCAGATCCAGCTCTTGCTGATAATGACTGCCCAATGCCGTTCGAGCCTGTTGCCCGACAATCGCCAGCACCGGCATATGATCAAGTCGCGCATCGTATAGCCCCGTGATCAAATGTGACGCGCCGGGGCCGGAGGTAGCGATACAGACACCAAGCTCGCCAGTGAATTTGGCATGCGCCGAGGCCATGAATGCGGCCATTTCCTCGTGCCGGGCTTGTACGAATTCGATCTTGCCCTTAGCGCGGCTTAAAGCACCGAAGACGCCGTTTATACCGTCACCGGGATAACCAAATATTCGCGTTACACCCCATTCACTGAGGCGTTCAATCAGAAAGTCTCCTACTGTTACCGTCATGTGAAATCTCGCTTTTTCCATTGCGCATGGCCTCCCTATACCGCTGCATCAGCAGCCGTGCAGGGAAGATGTAGAGATTTCGACATTGAGACCGAGACTGAGGTTCGAACAGTTTTTGCTGTGTGGACTCACGCGAGAAACAACCCGCATGAATCTGGCTAGCGTTACGCTGCAGCTATTGCAGGGCGCCTACTGCAACGCGCGCCATTGGCGAAGGACGTGACTTGCAGGACAATGCTTACCGTGGGATTAATTTAAATCGGTAAACAGGAACTGCAATGAAATCATTGATCGCTGGGGTATTACTGGGGTGGCTGTCTACCGCAAATGTTGCGCTAGCGCAGGCCAGCGACGCCAAAGAGGTGATCGATCCGGTCATCACAGCGTTAATGCAGCAGCAGAAAATCCCCGGTATGGCGGTGGCTTTGGTGCGCCCGCAAGGCACCCTGATTTTGAACTATGGTTCAGCCGACCGCAACGCGAATACCCCGGTTGATGATCAAACCCTGTTCGAGATTGGTTCGCTGAGTAAAACCTTTACTGTTGCCTTGGCTTCGCTTGCTGTGGTCAACGACAAGCTCGATCTGGATACTGAAGTCAGCCATTACCTGCCCGAGCTTAAAGGCACTGCGTTCGACAAAATTACTGGAGCCAACCTTGCGACGCATACCTCCGGGGGCCTGCCACTTTTCGTACCGGATGCGGTCACCAATCGACAACAGCTGATGAAGTGGTATCGCCAGTGGCAGCCCACTGAAGCCATTGGCGAGGTTCGCACTTACTCTAACTTGAGTATTGGCCTGCTTGGCCTGGAGACGGCTGCCAGCCTTGGCCGCGATTTCATTCCGGCGATGCAGCAAGACGTGCTTACGCCGCTGGGCCTGACTCAAACATGGTACGACGTGCCCAAAGCGCAGATGGCGAATTACGCCATGGGCGAGGACAAGCAAGACAAGCCCACGCGCGTGACCCCAGGTGTTCTGGACGACGAAGCCTACGGCATTAAAACCACGGCAGGCGACCTGGCGAGCTTTGCTCAGGCCAACCTCGGACTGCTGGAGATCGATGACGCTTTAAAAACAGCCTTGGACGCGACACGTGAAGGCCGCTATCAAGTCGGGCAAATGACTCAAGACATGATCTGGGAACAGTATTCGCTGCCGGTCGGGGTGGATACGCTTTTGGCTGGAAACGGCTATGACATGATCCTCAAACCGAACCGCGTCGAAGCGATCGAGCCGATGCAGGAGCCGCGCAATGATGTCTGGATCAATAAAACCGGCTCCACCAATGGCTTTGGCGGCTATCTGGTGATGCTGCCAGGGCAACAAACGGCACTGGTGATGCTGGCTAACAAGAACTACCCCAACGACGCCCGCGTCAAGGCGGCGCATCGCATTCTGAGTGACCTTGGGACGATGTGAGTTCAGAGCCAGTTCCTGCGCTACGTTGTTCAACACAAAGGCTTGTGCAGGCGCTAATGCCCCGTCTCCCCTTGTTCCCGTTAACTCAGCTTGACATGTAAAGCGATCGCTTTACACTGCATTGCATGGATAAACGTACTGAAATAATCATTGGCGCCACCCCCGTTTTCGAGGCCGAAGGCTTTCGCGGTATTGGCATTGATCGGGTAATCGCGCCTTCCGGCGCCTCCACACGCACCCTCTATAAACATTTTGGCTCGCGTGACGGCTTGGTCACTGCGGTGCTTGAAGCACGGCACCATGGATTTATGCAGCAGCTCGAAGCAGAGCCCTGGCAGGATGATCCCGTGGGTTCAATGTTCGACAGCTTGCAGCTTTGGCTGACAAGCCACGGCGCAAGGGGCTGCATGTTGCTCCGAGCACGCAGTGAATATGCCGGGGCCAGCGAAGAAATCGTCGAGCTTGTCCGCCGGCAGAAAAGCGAGTTTGTTGCTGAAGTACAAAGACGCATTTTGGCTGCACTCGGTCGTCATGATGCAAAGCTTTCCACACAGGTATGGTTGCTGTTTGAAGGTGCCACAGCATCGGCGAGTGTTGTTGGTGTCTCCGTGATCGAGGACGCCAAGGAGGCAGCGCTGTCTCTTATTGCCAGCGCACAGGCAGGCAAAAAATGAAGGGTAGTATCAATCTAGTTGCCGCAGCATTTGCCTTAACAGCCGTGTCCTACGGACTGGCGCGATTTGCCTACGGCCTTTTTTTGCCACAGATCAGCGAGGATCTTGCGCTTGATGTGATCGCTGCAGGCTGGATTGGTGGCTGCGCTTTTGCGGCCTACTGCCTGGGTATCCTGTTCACCTTTATCGCCAGTGGCAAACTTGGCCCCAGAGCAATAGCTTTGTGTGCCGGAGCGGCGGCGACATTGGGTATGACCCTGGTTGCCTTCGCCTCCTCGGCTTGGTCAATGGGCATTGGCATTGCCTTAGCGGGCTTGAGCACAGGGTTGACCTCACCTCCGCTGGCCACAGCCGTAGCGAAAATGTTCGAGACTCAGGATCGGCCTAAGGCAAATGCAACCATCAATTCGGGCACGGCAGCGGGGATTGTATTTTCAGGCTTAGCCGCATTGGCAGTCGTCGGCGCGTGGCGCGAGCTTTATGGGGTGTTTGCCCTGATTGGCTTTGGCGTAACCCTGTGGATTTTCTATGCAGTGCCCGCTACCGATCATGGCAGCGACAGGCAGAAATTGTCCGTGGCAATCCTCAAACGCCCCGGCCTGCTCACGCTTTGCATCAGCGCCTTTATTGCTGGGGCATCCAGCACGGCTATCTGGACTTTTGGCGCGAGCATTTTGCGCGAGGATTTTGCTTTCAACGATAGCGAAATTGCGTGGGCGTGGGTCGCTCTGGGAATCGCCGGTATCAGCGGATCGCTTACCGGCATGCTGACCACGCGGTTCGGCAGCGGCTGGGTCCATGGCAGCGCACTATTGGGCATGGCATTGGCCATGATCGGACTGGCTGCGACCTCGTACTCAGCAATCATTGGCTTTGCCACCATGATCATTTTCGGCACCGCCTATATCATTTCGACTGGGGCCTATCTGATCCAGGGGATCGACCTTCTGCCCGATCGCCCGGACCTAGGTTTGGGAATACCTTTTCTGGTCATTGCACTTGGCCAATCGGTGGGCACACCCCTGTTCGGCGCAACACTGGATGCACTGGGCACCGTTTGGGCGCTGGTCGCCTTCGCAGTACTTGCCTGCCTTGCAGTGCCCATACGCCCGCAGCTGGCGGCCACATCATTGCCTTGCAGCCCGATGAACCTGTAGCGCTCGGCAATCCGGGTCAAATCCAATACAAAATAAAGCCGCTGAAGATTGCTCATCAGCGGCTTTATTCAGCGGTCGTTATTCACTTGGCACTAAGACCTGGCTGCTGCCCTCGGTTGCCAGCGATTTAACAAACCCGATCATCAACAACAACATGATCGCCATAAAGGGCAAGCCCATCGCGACAGCGCCGGCTTGAATGCCTTTGAGCGCTGTATCACCGCCGATCACGAACAAGGTGATGGTGACCAGAGCAACCATCAACAGCCACAGGATGCGCTGCCCTGCATGGGTGTCAGGCTCTCCTCCAGCCGCCAGGTTATCCACCACCAAGGCGCCGGAGTCCATTGAGGTGACCATAAAGATCACCAGAAGCACCACGACAAGCATCGAAGTAATAGTCGACATTGGCAGCACTTCAAGGAATTGGAACAGCGCCATGTTGATATCTGCCAAGCCCGCCGCCAAAGCGCCCTGCCCGGCTGTGACCTGATTAATCGCGCTTAGGCCAAAAGCGGCGAACCAGAAAACCGTGGCAATGGTGGGAAATACCATCGCCACACAAACCAATTGGCGCAGCGTGCGTCCCCGGGAAACCCGTGCGATAAACACCCCTACAATCGGTCCCCAGGTGCACCACCACGCCCAATAGAACACGGTCCAACCTTGAAACCAGTCCGGGTCAGGACGATCGATCCAGTTCGCCAGCGGTCCAAAATATTCGACGTAATCCACTGCCGTGGTGGCTACTGATGTAAAGAAGGTGCCAACGCCAACCGCAATCGCCACCAGCACGAACAGGGCCAGCGCCAAAAGCATGTTGATGTTGCTGAGCAGCTTCACTCCGGCATGCATGCCTCGCCACAATGACAGTGCTGCGAGTGCTGTTACGGTGAAGATAAACAGCAATTGAAAGCTGAAGGAGTTGGCAATACCCAGTACATGGGTAATCCCCGCGGTCGCTTGCATGGCGCCCAAGCCGAGGGATGTTGCCAGGCCAAAGACAGTCAGCACCACAGTGAAGACATCGACGATTTGACCGGGCAAGCCTTTATAGGCATCGCCAATCAGCGGCTTCAATCCCGAGCTGAGTGAGAAAGGCATGCCTTTATTAAAGGCAAAATAGCCAATTACCAATGCGCTGGTCAGGTAGATCGCCCAAGGGTGAAGCCCCCAATGGAACATGGTGGCGCCCATTGCAGCGTGCGCCGCTTCAGGTGTGTTTTTAATCACATTTAGCGGTGTCTTCCACCATTCAGTGTATTGCGCGACCGGTTCGGCAACCCCCCAGTACAGCAAGCCAACGCCCATGCCGGCGGCAAACATCATGGAGAACCAGGACAGCATGCCGAACTCAGGTTTGGCATCCGCGCCACCCAGGCGAATTTTGCCGTAAGGCGATATGGCAACCCCGGCACAGAACAGTACGGCCAGGTTGCCCATGATCATAATGAACCAGTCACAATTCTTGATAATCCAGCCCTTGGTTGCTTCAAGGGTTTGGCCAAACGCAACGGGGTCATACAGCGCGGCCAGAACCAGCGCGAGAACGATAAAAAATGATGCGGGAAAGATCACCCGGTGGAAGTTAAGCCCCATGATGCGCATATTAAATGCGGCGGGCTGGCCAGCTTCAGCAGCTATGTCTTTCATATCAGGCCTCGCTATTGTTTTTGTAGTTAGGTCAATTCCGGGGGGCGTTTCGTCAATGCGAAATCGCTACAAGGCAGGTTTCCAGAATTGCGGCTGGCTGCGATATTCAGTCACCTGAAACAACGCGACAAACCATTTTATTGCATTGATTTATGACTTTTTATCACTGATGCTTTTGCTATCCATAGCGCCTGTTCACAGGCCAGATTTGGCCTGTGAAAGCATCTAATAATCGAGCCCTTAACAACGCTATTTGACAAGGGCTCAGACAAGGCCGTGACGCTGTTTCCAATCGCCCGGATGCACCACATAGCCAAATAATGCATGGCCGCCATACACCAACTCGGTTCCTTCGGGAATCCAGAGCATTTGCCCTGGACTGACGCGATACAGCTGGCTATTGGCTTGCAGTTCGAAGCAGCCTTCGATGACAAAAACCACTTCGTCGTAGAGCAGCGTCCATGCCACCTCAGCCCCTTCCCAGCGGGCGAAACCGATACCAATATTGGGTGAGATTTCATTGCTGATTGCCCGTGCGACAAAGGCTTGTCCGTTGCTATCTGCACTGCTGCGCAAGGTAAAGTCGAGGTCGTGGTGATCAACCAGCAGCACTGGGCCTTTGCCCGATGTGTTCTTGGCATCGCTCATATTTCACTCCGGCTGTTGAACGCAGCCAATCGAATGCGTGAGCGCACCCCGATCCCCAGAAAGGGTTCTGGAGGGTTGAGTGATGGCATGCCGGTCACGGCTTGAATATCACGCAGCTGACTCGACTCTGCGCCTATGGCCAGATCGGCGAGCAAGGTCCCGGAAATAGTGCCCCAGGCAGCCCCAACACCATTGTCACAGGCCGAGGCAAATACACCGTCCTGCAACTCGCCAAAGAAATTGGTGAAGTTGCGTGAAATGGCGTAGACCCCGCCCCATGTGTGGGTGAATGGGACGCTGGCCAACTGCGGGAAGCGGGCCAAAAACGCCTTGCGGTGGTCCGCGGCGACCTGCTGGCGCATTGCATCGCTGGTGCTGCGACCATATTTAGGGACGTGTTTGTAAGTGTTGCGGATAATCAACCGGCGGTCTTGGGTCATGCGCACTGTAGTGCCCGCATGATCAGCCGGGGTCAGCCCCCAATCCAGTTGTCCGCCATAGGCTGCAAGTTCTGCGTCACTGAGTGGCCGCGTCCAGCTGGCAAATGTCATTACCGGCAGCAAACGATTGCGCAGAAAGCCGAACTCCTGAGTAAATATACTGGTGCCCAGCAGCAGCTTTGGCGTGCTGACGCGCCCTTGGGTGCCGTGCAGAATCCAGCCGCCATTAGCATCACGTTCCAGGCGTTGAATCGGTGACTCTTCAAGTAACTCAACATTCTCAGGCAGGCTACGCGCCAGTCCATTGACCAACGCAGCGGGCTGCATCAAGTAGCAACCCGGTGTGAAAATGGCCTGACTGTAATGTTGGCTGCCAATCACCTTGGCCAAGGACTCACGATTGACCCACTCAAAAGGCTCGCCGAGGTCCTTCATAAGCGATGCGAAATGCTCAAGGTACGCTTGGCCACGGGCGCCTACGGCACCTTGATACTTACCCGCGTGGGACCATTGGCAATCAATTCCATGCTGGTTGACCAAGCCCAGCAATTGGCTGATCGCGGCGCGATTGAGCGCCAACAAACGTTGTTTGTGCGCGGGGTCTGGATGTTCAAGGGCGAACTTGTGCGGCAGGTCAATCACAAAACCCGAGTTGCGCCCGGAAGCGCCATAACCGACACGCTGCGCATCCACCAATACAATGCGCGCCTCCGGCAGTTGCTCTGCCAGTCGCCTTGCGGCAGCCAAGCCAGCAAAGCCAGCGCCGATTATGGCGTAGTCAGCGCGCTGCTCACCGGACAATCGCTTGGCCGCAGGCACATCCCGCAAAGCGCTGTACCAACCGCAAGATGAGTCGTCCAACGGCAAGTTAATTTTATTGTTAGTCATAAAGCGGCCCTCAGGCTACGGCTTGTTGCGCGGTTTGGCAGGATTGCAGCCAGCTGTTGCGTTGCACCTGTGCCTGGCGGCCAAGCAGGACAAAGCCGTTTAATTTCCCAGCGGCACAATAAAAACCCGCGCTGATGCCATCCTCCGTTGCTGTGCAGCGCCATTCACCCTGTGCACCGACTGCGGGAGGTAGCAAACAAAGCGGCGCTGCCGGTGTTTTCACCATGACGGGCATCAGTGGGTAATCAACCGGGGATTGTTGGCCGAGCAAGGTTTTGCTCAGCGCTTGAATGCCCTGATTGATTGGCGCCAGATAGGGCCGTAGTTGGCCGTCGATTTCGATGCAGTCGCCCAAGGCAAAAATACCCGGCACCGAGGTCTGCAGATGAGCATCGACCTGAATGCCACGATCTGTGGCAATACCCGCGCTTTGCGCCAGGCTTAAATTGGGGCGTAGACCGACAGCTGATAACACTAAATCGGTTTGCACCACTTGCCCATCGGTTAGCTGCAGGTGATAGCCCTGCTCAAGACGTTCTACCTGTGCCAGTGAGTTGTTCAAAAACCACGTGACGCCGTGTTCACTCAAGGCAGATTGCAGATGCTTCCCCGCTTCAGCGGGTAACAAACGCTCCATGGGCCACTGTCCAAGCCCGATAACACTCACTTCATAACCACTGCTCGCCAGATCATTGGCGAACTCACAGCCAATCAAACCGTCGCCAACAATGGCCACACGCTTGACACCCTCGAGCCGCTGGCGAAACGCTTGATAGTCCTGCAGGTTGTTAACGCTGAGCAACTCATCGCTGTCGCCGGCAATCGGCAAACGAATGGGCGCAGCACCACTGGCCAAGACTAATTGGCCGTACTCCATCTCCCCAAAGCTGGTGTGCAGTACGCGTTTTGCACTGTCAATTCGCTCAACCCGGCAATGGGGGTAAATGCGTACATTCAGACGTTTTTCCAACGCCATGGGCGTTTCACCTGCAAGCCCTTCAGCGGTTTTACCTTGGGCTAAACCAATCGACAGCCCAGGCTTTGAATACAAATGCCCGGACTCTTGCGTGAGCACGCGAATTTCAACCTTGGCGTCAGCACGGCGCAGCGCTTGAGCCAAACCATAACCGGCATAACCGCTGCCAATGATTACGATGGGCTGATTGACCCCTGGTTTAACCACTGGTTTCGGTGCTGCCACCGGTGCTGCTACCGCAATAATCGGCTCATCGATCTCGAGCATCTCAAAATCACCTTTGCCCACGCCACAGTCCGGGCATATCCAGTCTTCAGGGACATCTTCCCAGCGCGTTCCTGCTGCAATACCGTCTTTGGGCCAGCCTTCAGCTTCGTCGTAGATCAGGCCGCACACCACACATAGCCACTTTTTCATAATTGTCTCCGCTTACTCGCCCGCTACACGAATGGCTATGTTTTTGGTCCGCACATAGCTGTACAAGGCTTCCTGACCTTTCTCGCGACCGAAGCCCGAGAGACCAACACCACCAAAGGGTGTTTCGATACCGCCGGCGTACCATTCGTTGACGAAAACCTGGCCGGCTTTCAGCCGCCGTGTACAACGCATGGCGCGGCTTATATCTTGAGTGAATACACCGGCAACCAGCCCAAATTCGGTGCCATTGGCAATGCGTAAAGCCTCTTCTTCAGTGTCAAACGGGATAACCGCCAATACCGGGCCGAACACTTCGGTCTGAGCAATGCTCATTTGCGGGGTGACATCACGGAGCACGGTTGGGCGCATAAAGTGCCCGGCACGATCACTAAAAGACTCGCCGCCGGTAGCAATCACCGCCCCTTCTTCAGTGGCTTGGCGACATAGCTGTTCGATACCCGAAAGTTGACCGGCGCTGATAACCGGCGTCAGGTCTGGATTGTGTTCGCCAACCCCGACACTCATGCCTTCCGCCAGTTTGACCACCGACTCAACGATTTCATCGTAGATTTCACGCTGCACGAGCAGACGCGACAGCGCCGAGCAGACTTGACCGGCGTTGAAGAAAATTCCGCTTTTGACGCTGGCCAATACTTGCTCACGGTCCGCATCGGCAAACACCAGCGCAGCTGATTTACCGCCCAGTTCCATCACACTCGGGATGGCGTTTTCTGCCGCCGCACGGAGAATTGACTGGCCTGTTGGCACTGAACCGGTGAACACGATCTGATCCACCTGCTTGCTGCTTACCAGATATGAGCCCACTTCACGTCCACGGCCGCAGATCAGGTTAACCGCGCCTTTAGGCAAACCGACTTTGGCAATCGCACGGATCAATACACACATGCCCAGTGGCGACAGTTCTGGCGATTTGATAACCACTGCATTGCCTGCTGCCAGCGCCGGTGCCAATGAACGCGCGCAGATCGAAACCGGGAAGTTCCACGGGACGATCTGCGCCGATACGCCCATTGGGTCGTACTGGGTGAAATCCATATAGCCGTCGCCCAACGGGATCGAGGTGCCTTCGATCTTGTCGGCCATGCCGGCGTAGTACTCAAAATAACGGGCCGATTCAGTGAACTCGTCGCGGGCATCGTTAAGGCTTTTGCCGTTTTCCTGACACAACACCCAGGCGCCCTCCTCGGCCACCGCACGAATTTCTGCAGCGATTTGCAACAACCAAGTCACCCGTTGAGCGGGACGAACCCGACTCATTTCATTGCTGTCCGCGCAACGCCTGGCCGCATCAAGTGCGCGCTGAGCATCGGCAATCGAAGCCTGGGCGATGGTAGCCAAGGGCTCGCCGTTGGCCGGTTGGTTGACGGTCAAGGCATTCGAACTGTCGACCCATTCACCGTCGATATAGTTAAGCCAGTGAGCTGCAATATTGGTCATGTCCGTCTCCTCAGGCTGGCGTGTCGGTGTTTAGGAATTGGCGCGCGGCCCAGGTATGGAAAAAGTGGGTCGGAACATCCATTTCAGGGGAGAACGCACCGCCTTTGTAACCCGGCGAATGACGACCTTTCTGCATGCCTTCTACCGAGCTGATGTCTTCAGCAAAGACCACTTTCCATGATTCCAGCACTGCGTTGCGGCACGCGGCGTACTCATCGTTCAACGCCTCATCGCCTACATAAAACACCCGCAAATGTTCCACCGTCCGGCCCGGAGCAATAGGTTCCAATTGCATGGCAAAGGCATGGTCGGCTTGAATGCCAAGCAGCACGTTAGGGAAAAACGCAACATATTCGGCGTTGCGCAGACGGTCCTGCGGCCAGCTCGGAAACTTCGGCATGTGCGTACCTGCCACATCAGACAGGTTGTAGGCATAACTGCCTTGCCCGGCGAAGTTGTCGCCGAACATGATGTTGTAGTGATCTTCAAGGCGCGAATAGGTGTTCAGGCTTGGGTGAACCCAGGGCAGGTGGTACGCCTCGCAGTAGTTTTCAACCGCCAGTTTCCAGTTGCAGTTGATATCCAGTGTCGTGGCATCAAAACCTGGGCGACGACGCAGCAAGCTCATGCCGTCGTCACCAATAAACTGAGTCCAACGCTCGGTCAGCGGCGCGAGCATTTCCTCAAGCGGCTGTGCATCACCCGACAGGTTGATAAACACCATGTCCATCCAAACTGAGCTGCGCAGCGCTTTGAGGCCATGCTTCTCGCAGGCAAAACGATCATCCTTGTGCTTGTCGATGCCGCCGACATGCGGTGTGCCACGCAGCGCACCGTTCAGATCGTAGGTCCAGGAATGGTACGGGCAGCGGATAACCCCCTGCACCACGCCTTCTTCCTGCACCAACTTCATGCCGCGGTGACTGCATACGTTATGAAACACCTGCACAACGTTTTCACGGTTGCGCATCAGCAGCAGCGGCAAACCCATGAAATCAATTGGCTTGACCGAACCTTTTTGCGCCAAGTCGCTGGCGAAGCCAATACACGCCCAGGTTTTGCCCATCACCTCATCGCGTTCCAGCTCGAAATAACGCTGGTCGGTATAGAACTCGTTACCGAGACCGGTGGCTTGATGAATTGGATTGAGGACGTTTTCCAATTGCTGGACGGGAATACGTTGAGAGATGGAATTGTTCATTGTTTTTCTCCCCTGCTGGGCACGGTTAGGTCATGTTCGGCGGGCGTATCAGCCCCACTCCGTTGACCGCGAGTTTCGAGAAAAACAGGGATTAGCGACAAACGATTTTTTACAGCGAGCTTTATGATTTTTTATCATCAATGCTCTTATTACTGTCCTGTAATAAGAGCAATTAGAGGGCTCTGTATTTATATATGATTAAAAATCATTAATTAGCGAGAAAAACTTATAACTCGACACCCACTTGGTAGCGGAGCGAACGCAGCCTGTGCGCACGCTACTCACTTGGGTCTATGTTGCCGCTTCGGTGGGTGTTACCGCGACTGGCAGTTGCGACATTAACCAAGCGCGAAATTGTTTAACGCTCTGACGTGTGGCGCTACGATTAGTCGGTTCTAGCAAACAAAACTGGCCATCTGTCATTAAGGTCGATTCAACAGGACGGACCAGTGCCCCTGTTTGTAAATAATTGTCGACCAGATTCGACCAGGCAAGTGCGATGCCCTGCCCGCCAATGGCTGACTGCAACAACATCGAGTAGCTGTTGATATTGATGCGATGCCGTGGCTCAACCATCTTGGTGCCCAACCGGGTAAACCACTCCGACCACCCTATCCAGTCGCGTTGAGGATCTTCCAACCACAGCAAGGTGGAGGATGAAAACTGCTCAACTGTCTCAAGTTCAGGGTGCTTGGCCAGATAACCCGGACTGCAAACGGGGAATACTTCCTCGGCAAACAAGGGCGTTACCTGCATGTTTTTTGGCAAGGTTCGGCAATAGTAGAGCGCTAAATCGCAATCCAACCGTGAGTAGTCCTTAACGTGATCGTAGGCGATGATGCGCAGGTCGATGTCTTCGTTATCGCGCTGAAACTCAGCCACTTTCGGCAGTAACCAAAGCGAAGCCATCGCTGTACTGGTCGCCACAGTTACCTGCTGCGCACCTCGCCAGTGGCGAATTTCACCGGTAGCACTGGCCAGCCCAAGCAAGGTCTCACGCACGACTTCGTAATACTGATTGCCCGTCGGGGTAAGGTTCATGGCCCGGGTTGTACGCTCAAACAGGGCTTTACCCAGATAATCCTCAAGCAGTCGCACTTGGCGGCTAACGGCCCCCTGGGTCACATTCAGTTCATGTGCCGCGAGGGTGAAGCTTAAATTGCGCGCAGCACTTTCAAACGCAACCAGACTGTTCAACGGTGGCAATGGATTAATTTTCATCGGGCAACCACATGTTCTTATGTTTGTATGTCATCGGGTCTGAAGTTGCCGCGGGCTTTGATAAAGCTCGGTTTAGATAACCCAGTTCAAGCGCCTGCAGGCACAGGTACTTGTCTTAAAGCTTTATCAACAGCAGCAAAATAGAAGTGACCGATGAGTCGCTCTTGGTAAGGAACGCTTTTTACGCCATCCGTTAGCGAGTCCGCCAGTCTTTTATGTTGGCGTGCGTTTTTGACACAAAACGACTTGCTGGCCAAACACTGTTATTTGGCCAGAGCGGCTAAGAGAGAGCATGGTTTTTGAAATCAGCGAGAAATGTTCGACTAGCCTTTATGGACAAATGCGGTCGCGGTGGCAACTATTCGGTCCGCCTGTTCAAGCCTGCACTTCGGCGCAGAACACGGCGGGCGTGACTATCCGCGTGCATTCGATATGTCCCCGTTGCAACAAGCCTGCGCGGCGATCACCCGTTACCAGATAGTCCGCGTCGCTGGCCAAGACTATGGCCAGCAGAAACGAGTCATCCGGATCATCCTCTTCGATCGTGATGTTCAGGCGCTCCAGTACTATAGCCCGCTGCAGGTTGTTGATCATTGCTCCTACTCTGGCAGGCTGGAGAATGGCTTTAAGCTTGGGGTAGCGGCTAGCTCGACGAATTTCATCGAGCTGCATTTTTGAGGTCCCCACCTCAAAATGCGAGGCGCGCAAAGCACGGTAGATCGCATCGGGTGGGCCTTAGTCTTCCTACCTTGCTCATCGACGCGTTTCGATTTTAACTAGCTTTCCATCTATAAACTTGAGGTATCTGGAGGCGCCGTTGTCAGGGCCGTAGACCCAGTTTTCGACAGTTACTGAACCATCTGGTGGCCGTCCATTGGCGCCGATCACTGGGGATATTCGTTGGTTTGAATCAGGTTCGCCGCACTTTTCCGACACCATGGAGGTGCTATCGCCCTCACTGATAATGCCATTGGCGCAGCGCATGGCTGCGTGGGCGCAGGGGTTAATGGTCATAAGCACTGCAGTGGCCGCTAAAACCCGACTCAACTTCATAGGTGGCCTACTTAAAAGAGATAGTTGCATTGCTTAACCCAACATAGCAGATGCAGCTATCCCCTCCTCGCCTGCAGGCTACTTAGCTCATGCCCAGCCAGTTTGGCAGGGTCATGGACACCGCAGGGATGTAGGTAATCACCATCAGGAAGCCCAGTAGCAGCATCAGCCAAGGCCATGCTGCGCGAATAACCTGCGTCAGTGGCATGCCGGTGACCGCCGAGGTCACGAACAGGTTCAGGCCCACTGGCGGGGTTATCAAGCCGATTTCCATGTTGACCACCATGATGATGCCCAGGTGGATCGGGTCGATGCCCAGTTGCACGGCAATCGGGAACAGGATCGGTGCCAGAATCAGGATGATTGCCGACGGCTCCATAAAGGCGCCGGCGACCAGCAGCACGATATTGACTACCAACAAGAACTGCCAAGGCTGCAAACCCGCTTCGATCACCCAGGCGGTGATGGTCTGCGGGATCTGCTCGGTGGTCAGCACGTGGGCGAACAACATGGCGTTGGCAATGATGAACATCAGCATGATGGTCAGCTTGCCGGAGTCGAGCAGCACCTGCGGGCAATCGCGGAACGTCAGGTCTTTGTAGACGAACAGCGCGACAAAACCTGCATAGACCGCCGCCACGGCTGCTGCTTCAGTCGGGGTAAACATGCCCGAGTAAATACCGCCCAGAATCACCACCATCAGCAGCAAGCCCCAAACGGCTTTACGTGCAGCGGTCAGAAATTCGCGGAAGGTAGCGCGTGGTTGGGCTGGCAGGTTCATCTTGCGTGCGACGATGTAGATCGCCAGCATCAAGGCAAAGCCCAGCAGCAGACCCGGAATCACCCCGGCCA
>NZ_CAXAOV010000010.1:0-27738 GCF_963971045.1 Pseudomonas sp. EL_65y_Pfl2_R95
ACTCCGATAGAGGCAGCCAGTATTGTTCGGGGATGTACCAGAAACTACATGCCATATACGGCATCAGTTGCTCAATGACAGATGGGTATGACTGCTACCAAAATGCCTTGGCAGAGCGAGTGAATGGGATATTGAAAACGGAGTTTTTGCTGCATCGCCCGCAAAACCTGATGCAAGCAAAGAAGATGGTGGACGAGTCAGTAGCGATCTATAACTACGAGCGTCCACATTTGTCATTAAAATACAGAACGCCCGACGCGGTGCATCGGGCGTTAGGATGAAATAGGTGTAAACCTATTTCAGGACTAGACACCAAATAGACGACAATCAGACTACATCCTGCTTACGCCTTTATCTCAGCGACACCACTGACGCTCACAGGGCACACCATCCCCGCCGCCGTCCATCTTTACTCCCGGGCAATTGTTCAGAAAGTACATTGCTTCCTCGCAAGATGTCATCTGCGAGCAGTACTTACGACCATCGCAAGAATATCTAGAGGCGGCTTTTGATTTAGGCTGAGTATCAGCCCCAGAAAAGGCAGGAATAAAACGGTCTAAAGAGAACGAAGGTGCGGGCTGCTGGATAACAGGATTAGTCAGCACCGAACCATCCTCACCAATATTGGTGATAACTGGGCTTTCGGGCGTTTTTATATAAAAGTGCCAGAAAGCAAAGCCCAAGATCAGCACTACAAATAACTTTCTCACCTTGCTCTCCATTGCTCTAACGCCCTGAGTCGGCAAATGCTCGCTAGACGACATTCCAAGCGGAGACTGGCGACATAATTAGACCGTCGAACCTTGGCGTAATAAGCCTTTTTTACTTCAAGGGATGCGGCAGTCATAGCAAACCTCTTAAGTTGCGCACTGCGCTATTTTAGCCAAAACCTGCATGCCCATTAGCCAAAACAAACGGCGAACATGTGAGCGCCGCAACACGCGACAGATCAAAAGAGAATAAAAGCGCCCTACCGACACTGTCTCTCGCACGGTATGCCATCCCCGTCACCGTCGATGTTAGGGTTCCGACACTGGGTCAGTTGGTATCTCGCTTCTGCGCAGTTCATCTGACCGCACCATTTGAGGGTGTTGCAGTTATAGCGACTCCCTGATGAGCTCGGTGATCCAGCTTGCGTGAAGGTTGTTTGAGCTTTTGGCGCATGCGGAGCGGGCTTCGTCGAGGCAGTGCCTGCTTGATTGGAATCACGCCACACCCATGGAGCTGTTTGCTTCCCCACTGGTAGCGCCCATAAGCCGCGCTGGCTGTTTTTCGCTTCGGCTTCCAAGACGAGTAGCGACTTGTCTTTAAGCTGCTCCGGGTAAACCCAGGCAGCTCCCGCGCGGACTTGCTCAGCATTTACGTCGACACCATCCACCCTTTTGACCCGCGCCACGGAGCGGCCATCACTGTCGGTGTCTTGCACATCCAGCTTCACCATTTCGCTGGAGATGAGGCGGTATAAGGACTGCTTGGCGAGGTCGCCATAGGGTTGGCTTGTTTCAGGGGCATCAATTTCTGCCAGCCGCACGCTCACCAGTTCGTCCTCGTCCGTGAAGCAGGTAAAGGTATCGCCATCGCTGACATCAATGACTTTGCAGTTCCCCGCAAGCGTAATCGCAGGCGCAAAGATCAAAGCAATAAACAGGTGGCGGACCATATGTGGCTCCATGCGCTATTTGAAATTTGTTTTCAGACCGACCGACAAGTGTCCCTCCCGCGCCGGAGTAATTCCAGCGACGATTACTCAAAACACAGCAAAGTGGTTACATATTGAATGCATCTGGTGGTTTGTTGATGAAGTGAAGATGCGTTTTCCAGCAAACGCCCCTTCACGCATCAGCATGATAAAGCGCCAGCAGCCAGCGCAACGAGCTAATCGGGGGTGTCAGCGCAGGGCTCGTAGTGGTTCGACTTCATGCTCTATCGCTTCGCCATTAGCCGCCAAGGTCGTGGCTAGGGAATAGTCGGTCTGGAGGTTCATCCAAAATTGCGCAGTCGTATCAAAGTAACGACCTAAGCGAATAGCCATGTCTGCAGTAACGTCTCGGCGCTCGCGCACGATTTCATTCACCGTTGGCGCCGATACACGTAGGGCACGTGCAAGTGCAGTGGGCGAAATGTCTAAGGGCAGCAAAAACTCTTCACGCAGTATTTCACCCGGATGAACCGGGCGAATTCCGTTCGCGGTCATGATGCACCTCCTTGACGCTACCGTGCGTCTAAACATTGGCCAGACGCCAATACCGAGCTGACCAATCTACCAATTATTACGGGTCCATCAACGCTACGTGCCCCCGAAATAAGCCCACCGATTGTTGTGTAGCGAGCCATCTACCAGCAAAGCCGTGACATTTGCAGATTCAGATCAATTAAAAGCGCGTTTTCATGGGGCGAAAACCGCGACTGGGTGTCGCACCTGTGGCAGCCGGTTGAAGCACCCGGTAAATGGCTACAGGCCAGTAATGATAGGGCCCTAACAGTTTTTAAGCGCCTAAACCGCCACCTTTACACCGCTCCCCCGCTAGGTGGTGCGGCTATTTGTAACTTGAAGTTGCCTCTGTAATAACTTGTAATGTTTCGGCCATTCTTCATCCGACCTTGTGATTTGCTTCACGGATCGGCCGAAAGGTATCACCACGTGCAGGCATTGCTCGTGATGGCTGAACACCAGCCTGGCTTGCGCCATTAGGCGGTATTCACTTCAAAGGATTGTCTGCAGCAAGCCCCTTCCGGGGTTAAAGCACACGCTGACTAACAATATTCCAAACAGCGCACAGCTCAGTTTCGCCTCGCGAGAACTGGACGGGACAGGCTTGTCTCGATTTCTGGTGGCGGCTGGCTATTGCGTAAAAAAACGTCCGACAGCAAGCGCCGTCAGGACTGTGTCGGCACCGTCACCTCGGTAAGAGAAGGCTGAGGCGCCGGGGTCAATTCATCCATTAAGGCCGCAAGATGAAAACTGAGCAGTACCTTGGATACCTGAAACGACTGTCGTGGCTACCCCTGCTAATGCTGGGCGGCTGCAATATGACCTTGCTCGACCCAAAAGGTCAGGTCGGCGTCGATGAGAAGCAACTGATTATTACCTCCACCCTGCTGATGCTGATCGTGGTGATCCCGGTCATCGTGATGACCTTGGCATTCGCCTGGAAATACCGCGCGTCTAACACCAAGGCGACCTACAAGCCGAACTGGGCGCACTCCACGCCAATCGAGCTGGTGGTGTGGTTGGTGCCCTGCGTGATCATCGCAGTTCTGGGCTATATCACGTGGACCAGCACTCACGACCTCGACCCCTATCGCCCGCTGGACTCTGACGTTAAGCCGATAGTGATTCAGGCTGTCTCGCTGGACTGGAAGTGGCTGTTCATTTACCCGGAGCAAGGCATCGCGACGGTTAACGAGATCGCTTTCCCAAAAGACACGCCGGTGAATTTCCAGATTACGTCGCAGAACGCGATGAACTCCTTTTTCATCCCGCAGCTGGGGAGCCAGATCTATTCCATGGCAGGCATGCAGACCAAACTGCACCTGATCGCCAACCATGAAGGCACCTTCGATGGCTTGTCCGCGAACTTCAGCGGTGACGGTTTCTCCGGTATGAAATTCCAGGCAATTTCTACCTCGGCCAAAGGCTTCGACGATTGGGTCGCCAAGGTTAAAGCCGCACCGGCCACGCTGGATCAGAGCAACTACCCGGAGCTGGTCAAACCCAGCGAAAACGATCCGGCGCAGTACTTCTCCTCTGTTAGCCCAACGCTCTACAACTCAATCCTCATGCAATACATGCACGGCCCATCCAAGCCGAAGTCTGGCGCTGAGGCCAAAAGTGACATGCCAGAAATGAAAAACATGCACATGCCCATGAACGCGAGTATCGAGGAGTAACCACTGATGTTTGGCTTGTTAACGCTTGACGCAGTGCCACTGGACGTTCCCATCGTCATGGGCACCTTGGCTGCCGTCGCCCTGCTTGGCCTGGCCGTTGTAGCCGCGCTGACCTATTACGGTAAGTGGTCCTATTTGTGGACCGAGTGGCTGACTTCGGTCGACCATAAGAAAATCGGCGTGATGTACATCTTCGTCGCCATGATCATGCTGCTGCGCGGTTTCGCCGATGCGATCATGATGCGCGGTCAGTTGGCCATGGCTGAAGGTGCCAACCACGGCTTCCTGCCGCCTGAGCACTACGACCAGATCTTCACCGCCCACGGTGTGATCATGATCATCTTCATGGCCATGCCGTTTATGGTCGGCTTGATGAACATCGCTGTGCCGCTGCAGATTGGCGCCCGCGACGTGGCCTTCCCGTTCCTTAACTCGCTGAGCTTCTGGCTGTTTGTCGCCGGTGCGATTCTGGTTAACCTTTCTCTGGGTGTGGGTGAATTCGCCCGGACTGGTTGGGTGGCTTATCCGCCGTTGTCTGAGCTTGGGTACAGTCCGGGGGTGGGTGTCGACTACTACATCTGGGCCTTGCAGTTATCTGGCTTGGGGACCCTGTTAACCGGGGTCAACTTCCTGGTCACCGTGCTGAAAATGCGCACCCCAGGCATGAAACTGATGCAGATGCCGATCTTCACCTGGGCCTGCACCTTCACCAACATCCTGATTGTCGCTTCGTTCCCGATTCTCACCGCGACTTTGGCGTTGCTGACTCTTGACCGTTACCTGGACATGCACTTCTTCACCAACGACCTGGGCGGCAACGCCATGATGTACATCAACCTCTTTTGGGCCTGGGGCCATCCAGAGGTGTACATCCTGATTCTGCCGGCATTCGGTGTGTTCTCCGAAGTGATCTCCACCTTCAGCGGCAAGCGCCTGTTCGGCTACACCTCGATGATTTGGGCGACTGCGGCGATCACCATCCTTGGCTTCGTGGTTTGGCTGCACCACTTCTTCACCATGGGCTCGGGTGCCAACGTAAACGCCTTCTTCGGCGTTGCCACCATGATCATCTCGATCCCAACCGGGGTGAAGCTGTTCAACTGGCTGTTCACCATCTTCCGGGGTCGCTTGCACTTCACTACACCGGTGCTCTGGACGCTGGGCTTTATGGTGACCTTCACCATCGGCGGCATGACCGGCGTACTGCTGGCCGTACCGGGTGCCGACTATGTGTTGCACAACAGCCTGTTCCTGATTGCCCACTTCCACAACACCATCATTGGTGGCGCGGTATTTGGCTACCTGGCCGGCTTCAGCTACTGGTTCCCTAAAGCCTTCGGCTTCAAGCTCGATGAGCGCCTGGGCAAGTACGCGTTCTGGTGCTGGATCACCGGCTTCTTCGTCGCGTTTATGCCGCTGTACGTATTGGGCTTCATGGGCATGACCCGTCGCCTGAACCACTACGACAACCCGCTGTGGCATCCGTACCTGATCGTCGCCTTCTTCGGCGCCGTGCTGATCTTCTGCGGCATTGCATTCCAGATCGCCCAGATCATTGTCAGCATCAAGAACCGCGATGCCCTGCGTGACCACACTGGCGACCCTTGGGGCGGCCGGACTCTGGAATGGTCAACCTCTTCGCCACCACCGTTCTACAACTTTGCGGAGCTACCTACTGTGCATGCTGTCGACGCGTTCCACGATATGAAAGAAAAAGACACCGCGTACCTGCGCCCGGCTACCTACAGCCCGATTCACATGCCGAAGAACACCGCGGCAGGTTTGGTTATTGGCCTGATTGGCGCTGTGTTCGGCTTCGCCATGATCTGGCATATCTGGTGGCTGGCCGGTTTGAGCTTTATCGGCATGATCGCCACGTTCATCACCCGTAGCTACAACCAAGACGTTGATTACTACGTACAGCCAGATGAAATCGAACGCATCGAGAGCCAGCGCTTCCCGCGTCAGGTAGTCCGTGTGGGCGATCATTCAAGCCGCGCAGCGAAACACGCCCAACAACTCGCGGAAGAGGTGTAACCCGCATGTCTACGGCAATTCTTGATTCTCAACACGGCTTAGAACAGGCCCATGATCACGAACACGATCACGGGCATGACAGCGGTGACATGACGGTATTCGGCTTCTGGCTGTACCTGATGACCGACTGCATTCTCTTCGCGTGCGTGTTTGCCACCTACGCGGTGTTGGTTAACCACACCGCGGGCGGCCCTAGCGGCAAGGACATTTTCGAGCTGCCTTACGTGCTGGGCGAAACCGCCCTGTTGCTGGTCAGTAGCTGCACTTACGGCATGGCCATGCTGGCTGCCCACAACGGCACCAGGCAAAAAACCATCGCCTGGTTGTTCCTGACCTTCCTCTGCGGTCTCGGCTTTATTGGCATGGAGATCAACGAGTTTCATCACTTGATCGTGGAAGGCTTCGGCCCTAACCGCAGCGCATTTCTCTCCTCGTTCTTCACCCTGGTGGGCATGCACGGCTTGCACGTGACGGCGGGCCTGGTGTGGATGGTTGTGATGATGGCGCAGGTTTATACCCGTGGCCTGACGCCGCAGAACACCACTCGCCTGTCGTGCTTGAGCCTGTTCTGGCACTTCCTCGATATCGTCTGGATCTGCGTCTTCACCGTTGTCTACCTGATGGGAGTTGCCCAATGAGCCACGCACAGGCACATAGTCATGCTGGCGAAAGCCACGGCAGCGTTCGTTCCTACGCCATCGGTTTCATCCTTTCGGTGATCCTCACGGCGATTCCGTTCGCCATGGTCATGAGCGGCCACTTCTCGCGCAATACGGCACTGACCGCCATGGTCGTGCTGGGTGTGGTGCAGATACTGGTGCATTTGGTGTGCTTCCTGCACATGAACACCTCATCTGAAGGCCGCTGGAACCTGCTGGCCTTCCTGTTCACGATATTGATTATTGTGATGCTGGTGGGGCTGGCGATCTGGATCATGGTCAATGCTGACCACCTGATGATGCCTTGGATGTGACCATGAAGTTCAAACGCTATCTTCTGATCACCAAGCCCGGCATCATCTTCGGCAATCTGATTGCCGTAGCGGGCGGCTACTTTCTTGCGGCGCAGGGCCACATCGACTTGGTGTTGCTGCTGTCCACTGTGATTGGTTTGTCGCTGGTGGTGGCCAGCGGATGCGTGATGAACAATTGCATTGATCGCGATATCGACCAGCACATGGAACGCACCCGCGACCGTGTACTGGTCACCGGCAAGATCTCGCTCAAGGCGGCGTTTGCGCATGGCTTAGTGCTTGGCATCGCCGGGTTCAGCCTGCTCTGGTTCGAGACTACTCCGTTGGCCACCGTTCTGGCTGCTGTCGGCTATGTGGTCTATGTAGGCCTTTACAGCCTGTGGCTCAAGCGCACGTCGGAGTACGGCACGTTAGTCGGTAGTTTGTCTGGGGCGATGCCTCCGGTCGTAGGCTACTGCGCGGTGACTGGCCAATTCGACACCGGTGCCGCCGTGCTGCTGCTGATCTTCTGCCTGTGGCAGATGCCGCACTCCTACGCCATCGCGATCTTCCGCCTCAACGACTATAAGGCGGCGGGCATTCCTGTGCTGCCGGTTAAACGTGGGATCGACGCCACCAAGCTGCAGATCGTGCTGTATATCCTGGCATTTACCGGCGCCTCGCTGCTGCTCACGCTGACCGGTTTCGCCGGTTATGGCTACCTGCTGATCGCGTTGCTGGTCAGCGCCTGGTGGCTGGTGATCGCGCTTTCCGGTTACCGCGCCGTGGATGATCGCCTCTGGGCACGCAAGCTGTTCGCCTTTTCCATCGTCGCTATCAGTGCCCTGAGCCTGATGATGTCGATCGATTTTCAAGCCATGCCGCACGCCAGTTTACTGGCCATGCTGTAACGGCCTCAGATGCTGGGTTGTGTTGGGTGCAGCTTACCCGCACCCAACACTCTCCCTTTGCCCCGCCTCGTGCGGGGCTTTTTTTTGCGCGTCGTTTAAGCGATAGCCAGCTTGCCAACATGCTTTAGATTCACATGCTGACGCGCATGCCACAGGTCATATGCATCCTGCATCGCCAACCAGCTTTCAGGTAAACGATCGAGCGCCACTGACAAGCCCAGGGCCATTTGGATCAAGGTAGATGCCGGTGATAAAGTCGCCCGGGTGGGGTGGGCTGTGCATATTCATCAGTGATAATCCTCATAGCCAATAACCTAAGCATTTGCGTCTTAAAACTCGAACGTCAGCCGCCAATTGCCGTACACCATGATCAACGCCCTCACCTCAACCTTACCGCCCGTGCGCCGCAGCTGTCAGCTGCGCGGTGTCGACGCGGACAAATATCGAATCGCCAATGGCAGTGAGTACATCGCCCGCATAGACCTCACAGATAATCCGGCTCTTGCGCCCTACTTCGCCTTCAACTTTAGCGCGTAAGGTCAGTGTTGCACCCATCGGAGTTGGCTTGATGAACTTTATGCCAAGGTTGCCGGTGACGCAGTCAATACGCGGCAGACTGCCTGCTTCTCGACCTTCAGCCCGGAGGTGGTATGCCATGGCCGTCCAGTTGGAATGGCAATCAACCAGCATTGCGATCAACCCGCCATAGACCAGTTCCGGCCAGCCGGTGTATTTGTCATCTGGCAGGTACTCGGCCATGACGTGCACAGCATCTTCATGCCAGTAGCTTTTAATATGCAGACCATGTGGGTTGCTACCGCCGCAGCCATAGCAGATGCCTTCTGGGGCGGCGGCGTCCTGGAGTGAAACGCTGTGCATGATCAAACACCTCTCAATAACCTTTTGCTGAGCAAGCCAGCATCAAGCCCCAACCATGCCGCAAAATAATGCCCAGAGGCAATAATTTCAGCTTACTACGCGCACGAACAACCGCATAATCAGCAGCCGATCCAGCAGGGTTGAATGGGCATCCGTTGGCATACCCCTGCACCCGAATTTATGGAGAGTTGCTGTGAGTAATAACTTTGAAAACCTGCGCGCCGAGCGCGATATCGAACGCTCGCCGGTGAAGAGCAGCGCTAACTACGCCGGGCTTTGGAAGCAGATTGCATTAGGCATTGTGGTCGGTTATACCGCGCTGAGCGTACTCGGTTTTGTTGCGGCGATGCTGTGGTTCAAGCTGGCGACAAGCGGCCTGCAATTACAGGTTCCGAACTAATCGATCGCCCGGGCTTCGGCCGTCGGCGCGGTGGTGGTTTTCATCTGAGTTGCCAACAGCAGGCCACTGAAAATCAAGGCACCACCAACCCAGTGATACGCCAGCAAACCTTCGCCCAAGAGCAGCCAAGCCAGAATCGCAGTGAACACTGGCATTAAGTAGCTGGTCAGCGCCGCTTTTGCCGCGCCAACCACGCGAATGCCATGGTTCCACGCCAGATAGGCAATCAGCGAGGCAAACAGCGCCGTATAGACAATGGCACCCAGGGTTGTCGCATTGATATTGACTTGAGCGCCCTGAGCTAACTCGTAGAGATAAAACGGCAGAATCATCGGCACGCCGAACAACATCAGCACACCTAGCAGCGCCAGCGGAGGAATAGGTTTCAAGAACCCGGACCATCGCCGTAGCAACAAGGAGTAGAGGGCCCAGTCCGTCACTGCCAGCAGCATGATCAAGTCGCCACGATTAAACGACATTGAAGTCAGCGTCGCCCAACTGCCTTGGGTAATTAAAACCAACAGGCCAATGGCTGCGATTAACATACCCAACCAGGCGCGACGTGTCGGCCATTCGCCCAGCAATAAGCCGCCGCCGATAAAGGTCACCAGCGGCAGACAGGTGCTTACCAGCGTGATATTGATCGCAACGGTACTTTGCGCTGCGCTATACAGCAGAGAGTTATACGCGCTGATGCCACAGGCAGACAGCACCAGCAGGCGCCAACCGGCACGTTTCAAATCGGCGGCATGCCGACGTAACGGCGCAATCACAAACGGCAAGAGCAACACGCACGCTAGGCTCCATCGCCAGAACGCGAGGGCAAAAGGCGAAATGTCATTGTGTACCGCCCGGGCAACCAGCGCATTACCCGACCAACACAAGATGGCTAACAACAGGCCGAGCATGGCCCAAGTGCGGGAGTTATTCATAAGCCTTAATTTTTTTCGACGGGGCGCAACCGGTATTGGGGAGGCAGTTGATCAATACCCTCTACCGTCACATTCAAGTCCTTCCAACGACCGTCCTTGATGCCGTAGATACAACCGTGCACGGACAATGACTGGCCACGATGCCAAGCGTTCTGCACGATAGTCGTATGGCTGACGCTGGCCACTTGCTGCATGACATTGAGTTCACACAAGCGATCGACCCGATCTTCTTCGTTAGGTAGTTTTTCGAGGTCTTTGAAATGCTCGTAATGCAGATCCCGGATAGTCCGTAGCCAGCCATCAATCAGGCCGTATTGACGGTGTTGCATGGCGGCACGCACCCCGCCACAACCGTAGTGGCCGGTGACCAGAATATGCTTAACCTTCAGCACATCAACGGCATACTGGATGACCGACAGACAGTTCATATCGGTGTGCAGCACCACGTTGGCAACGTTACGGTGCACAAACAAATCGCCGGGGAGCATGCCAACAATCTCGTTGGCTGGTACGCGCGCGTCAGAACAGCCTATCCACAGGTATTCTGGGGTTTGTTGCCGAGCCAGCTTGGCAAAAAAATCGGGATCGCGTTGAGTGATTGCCTGCGCCCACCGTTCGTTGTTGTCGAAGAGGTGCTGTAAATCACTCATTTCATCTACTCCAAAATATGAAGGTGCGCCACAGAGGACACAATGGTCTTTTGACAAGTCAGGTGTAGCATCCGTCACATCCACCGGCCTGACGATGCGCGACCCGCATAACAGTGACGTTAATCGATCAAAGTGCAGGCCATCACCAGCGCATCTTCGCGACCGCCGACGGCTGGGTAGTAATCGCGGCGGCGACCAATTTCATTAAAGCCGTAACGTTCATAGAGGCGATAAGCCGCTTGATTGCTCGCGCGAACCTCCAGAAAACACTCCCCTGCCTTAAGCGCCATCGCACGTTGCATCAGGAACTCAAGCAGGCGCAGGCCATAACCGCGGCCCTGATTTTCCGATTTGATAGTGATATTGAGCAGGTGCGCTTCATCAATAATCACATTGATGACACCGTGCCCCACTTGTTGCGAGCCTTCAAACATAACCCAGCAGTCGTAAGACTTGAGACTGTCAGTGAAAATACCGCGCGTCCAGGGATGACTAAAAGCGGCGTACTCAATTTTCAGCACTGTCTCAATATCCGCCTCGGTCATTGGGCGGAACGAAAATGCATCACTCATTCAGGTTGACTCATCCAACGTTGACTCACTCGGCGCATTGCCTGCCACAGATCAGCTTTGCGTGCAGGCTCATCCATTAGCAGCTCCAGCCCAGGGACAGCCCAGGCACTGCCAATGCCATCGATCTGCAGCTCGCGATTGTAGTCCACTGCATCCGCTTCACCGGCAAAACGAATCGCAGGCAAACCGACCAACCACAAGCAGGTGCATGGTTCTTGCTCTTCCAGGCGCGCCGCCACAAAGCTTTGCACAAACTCAAGTGCCGCAGCCGGGCCTTGGTCCATGTTGCCACGCGCGAGCAAGGGCCAGCGCACGGGTTGGCCAATCATATGCGGGCTATCCGGCAGGCCGGCAGCGCGGAGTAAGTCTTTAAGTAATAGATAGGCCGGGTCCCGCCCTTGCAATGGCTCGCCGGTGGGTAACTCAACCAACACCGCGCAACTGCCTGCGCGCAAAAGCTGCAATGCAAACCGTGGAGGCGGTTCAGTAGCGGGTTTAACCTCAGCACTAGACGTTTGCTCCTCGTCGCTCACAACAGGGCGTGGGTTACGCTCCTGCGATTTCGGACGGGGCACTTCAACTCGAGGGCGGGCAACTGCCGGTGGCTCAGCAACGGCGGAAGGCTCAGGCGCAGCAGTGGCCTGTGGCTGAGCATCAATAGACGGTTCTTCAAGCGGCTCTAACAGCTCTGGCCGCGAAGGCGCAGCGAAGGGTAATGCCACGCGGGGCAGCCAATTGGCGACCTGCATAGCACTCAAATATGCCCTGCGGCGTAATTCTGGAATCAAACGTCAGTAACCTGTGAATGTGCGTTTTGGCCCACCTGCATCAAACTCAATGCAGTGATCTAAGCCTTGGCAGATAGCGCCAGAATACCAGTAACAGCGCCATTACCAATAACAATACGCCCACTCTTTACCGGACAAGCCGGTACACGCCTTTAAATTAATGACTTTGGGTAGCGCATTACTCCAATGGGTGAGGATTTACGCTGAAAAGACTCGCGGCTCGCTCACAGAGGCAAGTAGCAATTTCACAGGTTATCTATCAGTTGATGGGTGTTGCCGTTAGGTTTGCGCGGATATCTGCATTTTGTAGCTTCACACCGTAGAACGAGGTGACGCTGCCACCCGTGGGATGAACGTTCTGAAAGCGCTCGATGTTGATTTCTTTAAAATGCGCGCGTGCATTAACTGCGAAACCGAGCGGATCGGGACTGACCGGGATACAGCCTGTAGTGGTTTTGGTGCAGACACTGGACGGCGCAACATCGAGACCGAGGTCGACATTGAAGCCATAAGTATTTTGATCTGGATTAGCCGGGTCGCCGTCCGAAGTATAGAAGTTATCGATCACCCACTGACTGCCCGTGCCATTTACCTTGTTGACCCGACCATTCTCGAGGATGAACTGATTGCGCTTCGGATTGTTTGATACGGCACTTTCCGGACTACCAGAATTATCCCGTACAAACACGCTCTTCAGTTTGGCGCTGAGCCCTTCGTTGCCACGGTCATCCCAGCGACCACCATTTGCAGTACAGGCACCAGCACTGCTGCCCGTACCACCGACACATAAAGCCCCCGCCCCGCCGGAGCTGAAGGTTAACGATGAACCTTGCTCATAAAGCTTGAGTACTATGCGCCCAATGCTTTTGCCGCTGTCTTTATCGCCCAGACGTACGTCTGATACATCCAGCCGTGACCAATAGGTGCCTTTTCTGAACTCGACACCTTCCTCACTTACGTCCACAGAACCATCGCGATAATGCAGCTCGTTCTCGGCGCCGGTAAGCCATAGACCCTGACCATTTTCATCAACGCTAATGGCCGCATTGGCTTCGGTGGCATAGAAGTCGGCATTAAAGCCAAAACCATCCCCCACAAAGCCACCCGGTTTAATGGTCAACTGACCGTTCAGGATAAAGTCGGATGCCGGAAATACCGACAGTAATACCAGTAATTCGGTGCCGCCCTGGAGCGGTGCGTCGCGCTGACCGACACGAAGCCCGTCCAGGCTATAACGGCCCCTGACCTGATTAAGCCCAAGCCGAATGCCATCAAAATAACCGTCGTATTTACCACTAGATGGGTCAAGGTCATTTCGCCCT
This sequence comes from Pseudomonas sp. EL_65y_Pfl2_R95, assembly GCF_963971045.1. Lineage (NCBI taxonomy): Bacteria > Pseudomonadati > Pseudomonadota > Gammaproteobacteria > Pseudomonadales > Pseudomonadaceae > Pseudomonas > Pseudomonas sp. EL_65y_Pfl2_R95. The sequence goes on from NZ_CAXAOV010000010.1 coordinate 13,335, forward strand.
GCGTAACACCCCGCACTCAACCCAGTTGCACAGCTTTTGGTTAGATCCACTGTCAGTTGGCCGCTGCCGTAGGTACGCAAACCGCTAAACCACAAACTATTGCCGTTATCGGTCAGCGAAAAATCGCTATCCACCAGGCTCCAGCTAACATCGGCCGTAATACCCTCGCTACCTGAATTGACATCCCCACCTGGGCGTAACTGGACGTAGTTGTGATGCACGCCTTGGTCTTGAAAGTTCAGATCAAAACCGACACGTCCAATTCGTTGATTCGTCGGGTTACCAATGATCAACCCCTCCAGCGCTGCGCTGAGGTTGATATCTTCAAAGGCAAGTTTGATAAAACCGCCTTGGGTATCTTGGCCTAGGTCAAGGGTTAAACCTGACTGGCTGCTCACCACCCCTGAATAGTTTTCAGCGCGGACGACGCCCGCATCGGTGTATTGGAACAGGCTATTGACAATTGTGATGTCAGGCGTCACCCGCAGGCCGTCCCCGCTTTGGCCACCACCGGCGACACTGATGCTGCCGCCAAGCCGTAAATCCATATTCAGCCGACCAAAGCTACGCCCGGCGTGCAGGTCCCGAAGGTCGGGCGCGCTGGGTGTGGCGGGAGTACCCGGGACGGCATCAGCGTAGGCAAGGTCAAGTCCGATACCGGCAATCGATGCGACAAAGCGTGAGTTGCCGAGATCAAGCTTGACCTGCTCGCCATTACCGCCGCTGACAATATCGACATAGGCATTATTGAGGTAGGTATCGAATGAAAGGCCTTTAACAATCAGGTCAAATCCATTGTCGCGATAGTAAAAAGTGGCATCGGTGAGCGAGAGTTTACTGTCATCCACGGCGAATCCACTGACACCACTGGCGCCGCCGCCTCTTAATTTCAGGCTCGCGCCCAGTGTTGAGAATAACCGCAGGCTGGCAAAGTTATTACTGCTCCCCGCGACCTCAACCTTACCAACCGACAACTCACTGGCGCGCCCGGTGTGTTCAATCTGCAACTGGCCATTGATAACATCAATTGTGGTATCAGAGGTGCTTCCAGAGGACTGCGGCCGGCTACTGATATCTTTGAGACTGAGGGTTTGTCCGTCTTGAGCATAATCAAGGCGGCCAACGGACCAGCCGGGGCCGGCAGTCTGCAAACTGATACCGTCCTGTCCTGAAATCGCTGATAAGTCGTCATCATCAAGCGCTTGCATGGCTTGCAGAACCGGGCTGAACAAGCCGATAAGACAAAGCGAGTAGCGGTTCATAACGCAGGCCCTCAGTTGGTCGGGAACACTAAGACATTGCCCTGAACACGAGTGGTGCCGTCGATCGTGATCGAGAAAATATTTGTTTGCTGAAAACTCGGATCCCCTCCTTGCGCCGTAGTGAGTGCGTTATTTCGCCAGCCACCTTGATTAGCCACACCGAAGCTGTAGTTCGCATCTTTAAACACGATCTCGTTGGGTAAACCAAACTCCAGTACATCTTGATTAAACCTGGCGCCGTCCCCCTCGAAGCCGCTGTTGATAGTGCGAGTGCGCAGGGTCAACCCCTCGAAACTAAAGACCCCTTTGATATTGTCCAGCACATACCAACCGCCAGTAGCTTCAGCACGCACAGCCACCCGCAGGCCGCAATCACTAACGGCAGCCCCCGCGGCACTGCAACTACGTTCATTAACCGCCCAGGTGCTGGGGTTGTTACTCACCGGGGTTTCCCATAGCACGCCACCTTCCCGGTTAATACTCAACTCACCTGACAAGTACACCCCACCCTGGCCATTGAGCTGGCTCAGGGCGGCGTCATCCAGCGCCTGCAGTTCTGCGCACAGGGGCGAGGCAAAAGCCAATGAACACACACCAAGCACTTTATAAATCACGGCTAGTCGCCTTTAAAAAATTGATGCTGAGTCCTTCGATGCTGTTGCGACCATAGTTATAACCACCGGACACCGTGCTGCTATTACCTGAGCTCAAGTTGCCGATAACAACATTGGTTCTCGGGGCATTGGTATAGAAGTCAGTTGCGATTGCCTCACGCTCTGCAGCCGAGCGAACAGAGCCATTTGCTCTGCGGCTAACCGGGTTGGGCAGCTCCAATACGAACTGGCCATCACTGGTCACGTCGAACAATAAGGGCTGGCTCTTGCCGTAGCCCAGAGCTACGTTGGCGTAGGCATTGCTCAAACTGATGGAGTGGTCCGCTTGCTCCTGCTCACTGGCGCAGTTTGCTGTGCCAGGGATGCAGGACATTAAATCGATGCGCTTGGCGAATAGATTAATCCGGGCCTCCCCCACTAACTGGTCCCGCGCCTCATCACCCCAAAGCCGTAAATAGCTGCCATCCATGATCAACTCGACGATATCGAGATTAAGGATGTCGGTACGCCCTGCGGCAACTTGAAAGTCGAAGCGAATACCCGCGTCAAGACGCTCGCCCAGGCGGCTTGAACAATTAGTTCCCGCGGCGGCAAAGCCTGCGATACAGGGCTGTCCCATGACACCGGTCAATCGTTCAGGAAAGGTCAGCTCCAGAATGGCAACATCATTGGGTGTGGTCTGCACCCAAATGCCATCATCTCTGAGTGTTTGAAGGTCTTCACCGTTGCCGAACTGAAGCTTGAATGGATTGCTAAGACGCCCAAGGTTAACCGGTTGCAGGTTGCGTCCTTTGTTGCTGCCGGTTGCAGCAAAGTAGAACTCATGAACCGATATGGGGACATTTTCACCTTCGGCGTTGGTGATGTCGTTGATGAAAATGCTCGATTCAGATGCATCAAGCAGGATGCCTTCCAACGAAAACGCAATGCCCTGACCATTGACTCCAGCAAGTTGCTCGTCGTCCATTGCTTGCATTTGGGCCTCGACCGGCAACGCCAATAAAACGCTCCACACGACAACCAGCAGACGGTTCATGTTCAACACCCCACTGTCGCAGGCCCCAAGCAGGTATCTTGTCGTGCGATACCGTTGAAGGCCTGTTCAAAGTCGAGACGAATTGGCGCCACCACATTGCCGTTCTCATCGCGGTAGTTGGGGATATTCAGAAATGCCCCCGCTACTGCTGTACGAAAGGCATTGCTGTCTCTATCACGCCAGGCAACATCCTGAGTTTGCAAGGAGAGAAAGAATCCACGAGCAGCGCCCTCTATCGCCACGGTGTTTGGGTTATCCACAATACTCAAATTGCCAACAGGCAATGATTTGAAGTTGCTAAGGGGAAAGCAGGTTGCGAGGGAGAGAACCTTGCAGCCATTTGACGCAAACAAACTCAAGAGTGCATCGGTGAAGCCAGCCAGATTGCAATCACTGCAGGTCAACTTCTGGCCATTCTCAAGCCCGGATTGCGTCGCGCGAATCGAGTCCGCATTGCCATTGCGGGTAACCAGCCCAGCATCCGCCTGAAGCCTTGTATTGACCGTGACGCCAGCAAGCCCCAGCAGGATGTCTTCGAATATATTGGCCGCCGCAAAAATAGGCCTGGCCGTGCCTTCAATTTTGATTGGAATATTGCCGGTCAGACTTGATATATCGCCAGAAAGATAGCCCTTTGACTCACCAAAACCGACCCGCACCCCGACCACCTCATTGCCGTTATAAGCAAACTCCAGATAAGGATCATTGATTTGGAACGGGTTGACCGTATCATCAGCGTTGACGGTGCCCAGGGCAAAATTGTTGATCAAAATATCGGATGAACCGGCAGCCTCTCCGGCACGGTCATAGCGGCCGAGTTCCAGCTTCCTGATATTCAACTGGGTATTGATATTCAGGCCAAGATTAACGCGGGTGTAATCAATGCCGGCGTTTTGATCTGTCGTCAGGTTAATAAAGGCCTGCCCGGAGATTTTCGACAACTCGTTATCCGCCATCTCGACCATTTGCGCACTCACACTCGCGCTGGCAAAAGCAGCGCAGAGCAATGCCAAGGTTTTTTTCTTAAATCGAGAAACCGAATACATACTGCCTCCAGAGTGCTTACTGACGAAAGCGCGTAGCCTTTTGTCTTGTAATCACTATAAGAAGCACTTAAGCAGAGCGCCCCCAACCTATAGTCGAGGGGTAAACAGCCATAAGCTTGAGGATCGGTGGAGGCTAATGCGCACTGTTACCCATTGCTACATCCCCGGCACGTTGTCCATATCGCTCAAATAACGCCAGCACATGGGCAGTAATCGCGCGGATCAAGGCATTCACGCTCAGTTGCGAGCAATGCTTAAGGCCACTGAGCTTAATACGGTGCAGATGAAGTGACGGCATACGTGCTTCGTACTCGCGCAAGTCGCCCTTGATCAGCACGGGTAGAAAGGTCTCACCCATGGCCTTGTAGCGCTGGATAAGCAACCTCAGCCCCTCATAAAAAGGCAGCTCTTGGGAGGCTACCAGACGATTTTCATTGGGGATTTTCAAATACAGCCCTGAGTGGCCCATGGTTTCGCCCGGGATGATGTAAACCCCAGTGGGCTCAACAGCGTTGGCCGGAATGTCTTGAAACGTGTCGTGCCACGCCTGCTCATCCGGCAGAATCGTGATGCTGCCGTGGTCGCTCTGCGGGACCACAAAGCTGTAATTGCTGTACAGCTTCTCAATGTAAGGTGAATAAACGCACAGGCGATTTTCAAAACGCTGCAAGAATGCAATCGCCTCGCGCCGGTTGGAGATAGCGTGCAAGTCCCAGTCAAGGTCGCCCTGCTGTTCGAGTCCAGCCCAACAATCATCGATCAGAACAGCGGTATTGGCAGGCATAGCAGGCACCACAAGCTGAGATATAGCTTTGCTTATCGCAAAATCAATGCCAGCGAAATCAGCCACTTAAATGCGAAGCAACGCACAGTCTTCAGCCTTTCAGGCCATTTAGACAGTCGTAAACTGCCGCAATCTGTCACTTGCCTGACACCGCGAGTCTATTGCCGACTAATACTGAGCGCCTCTGATCGGTTGTAACGCAAGCGTTTTGCCAACGATGCAGTACAATTGGTGTTTTTCTCAATTGAGCGATTGGCCACTCAATGATTGACCCCAAGCGCGTATTGCGTGCCCTTGCCGAACACTGGACGTTACTTGAGCCGCTTTGCGAGCACTTTGACTCCGGGACCTTGAGCCTGATTGAATTGCGCAGTCAGCTTGCAGCGCAATTACCGGACAGCACTCCAGTCGACATCACCGCGCTGCTCGACCAATGGATTCGGTTGGACATATTGGTGCCGGTCGCTAAAAGCCCGAACCGTTTTGAGCTCAATGCACAGATTCATGACTTCCTGGCCTACCTGCGACGCGAACATCGCTTGGGCTTGTGCCTGGAAATTGAAGCCTACCTGCGCCACCTTGAACGCTTGGCTGGCTATATAAAGGATGCGTTTGAGGTCCGCGACGCCCATGACTTGGCCCGCCAGTTGCGCTTGCTGGATATGCGCGTGCGCGATGTGCTGAAAAAACTGCTGAATGATGAGCAGGCGCTTGTCGCCGTAGCAGACCGCGCCAAGACCAGCGACCGGCAAATCCCGCTACGTCAGCGTTACGCCGAAGTACTGGCGACCTGGGATGAATACGTTGAGCCGATGATCCAACTGGTCGCCGCCGATGGCGCTTTCGAGCAGGGCGTCAATCGGGTTGAGCATGTCTTGCTGCGCCTGCTGAGTGAGCAACAGCGCCTTGGCCAATTAGTCGATGACGATCTGCTGTTACGCACCCATGCCCGTATTCTCGAGATGCAAACCACAGCGCAGCTGACTTTGCGTCGCGCCCGTGAGTTATTACTGCCCCTGCGTGAAGAAGCGCGCAGGCATAACGCCGTGACCCGCGGTGCCGCATTGGCGCTTTCCGCGATTCGCCGTAAAGGGCTTGATGCCGTACCTCAGGCGTCAATGCCGATGTTCAGCCGCCCGCAAAGTACCTTCCTTGGGAGCGCATCGCAGGTGGAGGCTTATGTTTATGCCCTCGCCCGCTTTGAACCAAAACCAGCGCACTTTCCGAAGGCGACCAGCAACCGCAAAGGTCAATCACCTCGCGCACCGCGCACCGCCCGGGAGATGCTCGAACGCTGCGAGCAGGCATTGCCGCTACCCGATCTTATGGTCTGGTTGCTTGAGCAGGAACCCGAAGGTGCAACCGATGAGTTGCTGTACTGGTTCTCACGCTTGTCCCGTGACTCACGTTTCCAACGCGATCGCCTTGAGCGACGCGATTACCTTACCGCCGAGCATCAGGTCAGCCTGAGTTCATTCGCCCTAATTAAAAGTAATGCGGCGTCCAGCAAAGCCGAGAAGAGCAGCCTATGAATATCGACCTTTCCGAACTGAGCCAGTTGGCGCCCGTATTCCGCGAGTTGTTCAAGGGTTACCACGTAAGTCGTCGCGACCCGGAGCTGTATACGCAGCTGTCCAACCAGCAAGATCAATACCGCACCCTATTCAAGGCGCTTGGCTTTGAGCTGACCTGTGACCCCCGTGGTTTCTACTACTTTGTGCCTGAGCAAATCGGTGCTCAGGTCAATAAAACTGCACAGCGTCTGGCCCTGTTCACCTTTATTCTGGTTGAACACCTTGCTGACCAAGGCCGTGACCCGCTGGCCGTGCTGGACGGCGGCAGCCTCGGCCGTGATGAATTGCCCGCGTTGCTGGATAAGTACCGCGACCTGTTCGTCCAGGCAGAAGTAACGACCCAAGAGGAGCTTGAAGAAAAAGTCATGCGCCGTCTTTGTCAGTTGGGTTTTGCCAGCGAAGACAACGGCCTCTATCGCTTCCTCGCACCGATGCACCGCTTCCTCGATGTCTGCCTGTCGGTCCAGCAAGACCGCGACCTGGCTGCCAGCCTGCACAGCAACCTGGCGCTGCCAACGCCAGTCTTGGTCAGCGATGAAGAGGAAGAAATCATTCGCATCAACGAGCCACTGACCGACGCTGACGAAGTGTCCGAAGAACAAGCCATGGCTGATGCCATTGCCGCAGAACGCGCAAACCAGGAGGTTGATGCATGAGCCAGGAACGCTACGGCATTCGCCGTTTTGCCCTGTTAAACACCGCAGGCTACAGCTTGGGCATTTTCCCCCTGGAAAATCCGTTGTCAGTCTACGGCGCCAATAATCTGGGCAAGAGTGCTTCGATCAACGCCCTGCAATTCCCGATTCTGGCGCGTATGTCGGACATGAGCTTCGGCAAGTACAGCCTGGAGCAGTCGCGCAAATTCTACTTTGCCACCGACACCAGCTATATCCTGGTTGAGGTTTCCCTGCCCCATGGCACCCATGTGATTGGTGTGGCAGGGCGTGGCCCTGGTGGCGGTTTCGGTCACCAGTTCTTTGCCTATGCCGGCGAACTGGATCTCGATCATTACCAGAAAAACGGCACCTGTTTGCGCCAGCGCGAGCTGTTTAACAATCTCGAGCGCGAAGGCATCAAGGCCTATGAACTCAAACCGGATGAGTTGCGGCGCTTGCTCGTTGGCGGCCATACCTCGATCCCTCTGGACCTGACGATTATTCCGCTGCGCTCGACCAGTGAGCAGAGCCTGAAAACCTTCCGCGCCCTGTTTATCAACCTGCTGCACATGCGCGAAATCACCGCGGCCAAGCTCAAGCAGCTATTTCTCGATGCCTTCGAGCACAGCTTGCGCTCTGGCAGTGTTGATTACATTGCGGCGACCGAAGAAGCCTTCCGCGACGTGCGTCGCATGGAGCAGGATTACCAGGCACTGGTCACCGCTGGACCGCTGATTGAGGCGCTCTCTGCCGGTGTCGCTCAGCGCGAATTACTGCGCGGCAAGCTGCATCGCTTATCTCCCCTTCTCGACAGCCTGCTTGGTACTTGGCAGGACTACTCCGGCGCTCGCCGCGAGGAACTGGTGATCCAAGCCGAGCACTATCGCAGCGAACAAGATGGCTTGCAGAGCGAACAACGCGGCGGTACCCAGGAACTGATGCGTCTTGAACGCGAGATCAGCGAAATTCAGCGCTGGCTTGGCGAGCTTGATGTACTGACACACCGCTTTGCGCTGGTCGATAACGTGCAAGTATTGGAGCAACAACTGCTGGCGGCCAAGGATGCCCACGACGAACTCGCCGGTGCATTGGCGCAGTCCCGACAGTTCTCCAGTGAAGACCTGGATGAGCGTCTGCGTGATCTGGATAAGCGCCTTAAATCGGTCAAGCAACAGCTCGAGCATGCTGACAACAACAGTTACTCGCGTTTGCGCGAAGAGTTTTCACAGCAGGATGTAGATCGCCTGATGCGCCTGTTCAACGGCCAGCTGTTTAGCCTGCCGTTGGGCGAGAAAGGCATCCACGTTGAAGAGGGTGATGCCTGGGTTAAGTCCCTTGAAGCGATTCTCGATGGCTTCAAAGGCGAGCAGTTTGAAGTCCCTGGTTTGTCGATTAACCTAACACACATCGAGCCCCCTGCTCTGCAGGCACTGGCTGACCGCGCAGCGCTGCGCGACCAGAAGGACCGTCTTGACCGCGAATACAAGCAGCTGAAAACTCAACAGGCCGTTGCCGCTGACCGCGCGGCAAGTAAGTCCCAGGCTGAGCAGCTGTACAAAGACGTACTCGACGCGCAGAAAGCCCTTGAAGACTTCCGCCGCAGTGAAACCCTGGCCGCAGAGAAGCCAACCAAGCTAGAGCAGTTGGCCGTCCACGAGGCCGCTCAGGATGAACTGAAGCGCTCCAGTGACGCCTTCACTGAGCGCGTCCAGCAACTCTCGGCCAAGCTGCAGTTGGTTGGCCGTCAGCTGGCGGACCTTGAAGCGAAAGAACGCACCCTCGAAGATGCATTGCGCCGCCGTCAGCTTCTGCCATCTGATCTACCCTTCGGCACACCCTTTACCGACCCGGTGGATGACTCGCTGGATAACCTGCTGCCGCTGCTCAATGATTATCAAGATGCTTGGCAAGGTTTGCAGCGTATTGATGGCCAAGTGGACGCGCTGTATGCACAAGTGCGTTTGAAAGGTGTGGCTAAGTTCGACAGTGAAGACGACGTAGAGCGTCGCTTGCACTTGCTGGTCAACGCCTATGCCCACCGTCAGGATGAAGCCCTGACCCTGGCCAAAGCCCGCCGCGCAGCCGTCACCGACATTGCCCGCACGCTACGCAACATCCGCAGTGACTACGACAACCTCGAGCATCAACTGGCTCTGTTCAACCGTGAAATCAACAAGCGCCAAGTGTCCAACCTGGAAAGTTTCCGCATTGTGCTGGCGCCCAACAAAGAGGCCCTCAAGCACATTGACCAGATTATCCACAGTGCCGGCCAGTATGAAGAAGGTGAAACCCTCTCGGTGTTTGACCTGACCCAATCCGCCGATCAAGACATCAAAAACGAAGAAGCCAAAGAGTACCTGGCACGTCTGGTGGCGGCTAATCACAACCAACTTGGCTTGAAAGAGCTGTTTGAATTGTCATTCGAGATCACCAAGGTCAATGGCCAGCCGGTGATTCATACCGACATTGACGGCGCAGCGTCCAACGGTACGACCATGACCATAAAGGCGCTGACCAACATGTACCTGTTGCTGCACTTGATGGATCGTGACCAAGCTGGCCGTGTGCGCCTGCCTTACTACCTGGATGAAGCGGCAGATATTGATGAGCGCAACCAGCAAGCTTTGATCGAAACCAGCCTACAACTTGGCTTTGTACCAATCCTGGCGTCGGTTAAGCCGCAGGTTTCAGCCCATGTGGCGATCGACCTTGAAGGTGGCAGTGGCCCCAATGGTATTTATATCGACGAGGCCGACTGGAAGTACATCAGACCGCGCGAAACCACAGTCAAGGTGACACAATCAGTTGCCGATGAAGAAACCGTAAGCTAACGCTTAAAGGACATGTTGCTTGGAATACAGCAGACTTAAAAGACTCTGGCATATCGAAGTACTCGGTGGGCCAGACACCTCATTTTCATGGCTACGCTTATGGCGACGTGTGCGCCGTAGTCGCCCTTGTCACTATTTATTCTGGTTCAGGTTTGCTGATTATCTGGCCAGGAAAAATAACCGCACACTGAAGTCGTTTGCCAAAGGCATCAACAACGGTCTGATAAGTAAACACGGCACCGAGATAATGCTCGGCGCTGAAATCGACGAGGGTCTGGTCATCGGCCATGGTACGGGCATCGTAATCACCAAGGCCGTTCGGATTGGCAAACACTTTACGATCCGGCAGAACACAACCATTGGCACCGACTACAAAAGCGATACGCCGATCACCATCGGTGACTATGTGGATATCGGTGCCAATAGCTGCATTATCGGCAGTGACACCTTTATCGGTGATCACGTCACGATCGGCGCCATGAGCTTCGTCAATAAAAGCATTCCGTCTCATCACACCTATATCACCGACAAAACGTCGCGCTTAATCCCGAAAGGTTGAACGAAAACGGTTTGCTACACATACAACAAGGGCCGCAAATGCGGCCCTTGTTGTATGTCCTGTTTACTTTCTAGGGAGCTGGATTTTCGGTGCCCAGTGCAGCCACTCGTCCTTGGGCTCATCAAACAAGGCGAAGGTCTGCCCGACAGTCGCCTGCTTGCCCATGTCAGGATTATCCGGCGTAGCAAAGGAAACGCCACCTGCCAGCAAGGTCTCAAGCGACTCCGTGCGTAGCTTCACGCCTTTGAACAAGCCTGCCTCAACGCCAATACCAGACGTGTTCCAAAACCGGCTACCGGTATGAACCAGGCCCTTGTAGCGGGGCTCGATCAAAATACTGATCAGCACCCGGTCAGCGGTTGCGCCCAGCTCATAGCTGACCACCTTTCCGACTACCACTTCGCGGTAGGTCACGGGCACACCGATCTTCAATGATCCACGACGTGCTGTACTCAACACCAGACGCAAGCCTTCTTCGTATTCGGCAAAGTTTGGCGGTGCGGTCAGCGCTACAAACTGCGTCTGTTTCTTTTCTTGAGTGTTGCCGGGGGCAACCTCAACGTATTGCCCACGGATCAAGGTGTCGAGGTTATCGACCTGAGTTAAACCAAGCTCCGGTTTAACCACCCAGAATGTGCTCCCCGTGCGCGCAACCCTTGCATCACCTTGGGTAATACGCGCATTAAGCTGCACGGCGCGCAGGTCTTTCGTCAGCTCAAGGCTTTCAATGGTGCCGACGTCCAGGCCTTTATAGCGAATCGCTGCGCCAGGCTTGAGTCCATCCGCGCGATCAACCCGAATGGTTATGGTCGTGCCCGACTTCGTTGCGTCAGCCCGATCCTTATGCAGATTGAACATCTGGATACGCTTGTTCGAGCGGGTGCCACCAAGATCAGCCGTCTCAAAGGCAATACCTCCGGCAATCAGGGTTTGCAGAGACTCGCTCTTGACCTCGATGCCCGATAAACCACCCTTGAGGGTCACGCCGCTGGCGTTCCAAAAGTAGCTGGTATTGTTGACCAGATGGGCATACTCAGGGGTGATATGCACGCCAATCAGCACTTCTTTATTGTTGCGCGCCAGTTGGAAGCTCTGGACTGTACCGGCCTTTAGCTGATGATAGAGAATCGGGCTGCCCACTTCGATGGAGCCAAGATTTTCACTGCGCATCACCAAATGTAGACCAGGCGCACCTAAATCCAGTGGAGGAGCTTTGCTGCGCGCCTCAAACTCACGCGTCGGCGCCCCACCCTTTTCGCCTGGGCGAATGGCGATATAGTTACCTTTGACCAGCGCCTCTATACCCGTGATACCAGCCAGCGAGATTGAGGGTTTAACCACCCAAAACTCGGTCCCCTTAACCAGATAACGCTCGGTTAACGGGTCCAGGGTCAATTCGGCGGTAGCACCTTGCAGGTCATCATTAATCTTCAGTTTCTTCAGGGTGCCGATCTGAATCCCCTTGTACATCACCGGCGTGCGATTATCTTCGAGCCCTTCGAAATCCGGTAGTTTAACCACGACCTTGATGCCAGCCTGAGCGGCGTCGAAGCTGTCATACAAACGAAATGGCTGAGTCGGATCCGTTGCGGGGCTGTCTTTGTGGTCTTCGGCTGTACCAAAGGCAATACCACCGGCGACAATACTGGCAAGTGACTCTGTGCGCAGTTTGAACCCCGATAAGCCAGCATCAATAGTGATGCCGCTGGCATTCCAGAACCGCGTATGTTTGCGCACCAGATTGGCATATTCAGGCTCAATAAAGATGTGGATACGGATAGTCTGTTGATCATCGTCCAGCACATAGTCCTTCACCCGACCCACTTTCAGTTGGCGGTAAAATACCGGGCTGTCTTTATCTATAGAGCCTAAGCGATCGGCCTTTAACGTCAGGTGCAGGCCGGGGGTATCATTGGATAACGGCGGGGCCTCATCGAGGGCTCTGAATTTAAGCGTGGGCTCGCCCTTACCCGGACTCACAGCGATGTAGTTACCTGAAACCAAGGTTTCCAGCCCGGTAACGCCAGCCAAAGAAACACTGGGTTTAACCAACCAAAAACGTGTGCCTTTCAGCAAATGGTCTTCGGCTTCTTTACTCATTTCGATAGTCGCAACGACTTCGTCAGTCTTGCCTTCGCTGTCGAGGCTGACCGCTTTGACCTTACCCACTGAAATACCTTTATAGATAACTTCAGTTTTACCAGCTTCGATGCCTCCACCGCTTGGAAATCTAACCTCAATCATGATCCCGGCTTGATCATAGGCTTTCCAAGCCAACCAACCTCCGATCAATAACGCGATGATGGGTAATATCCAGATCGCCGACCAGTTCGAGGCGGGTCGCTTTTTAGACAAAGGCAAATCATTCATCAAAGTCATCCGTATCCGTGTTGTCCCAAATCAAGCGTGGGTCAAAGGTTAATGCAGCGAGCATGGTCAGGATCACCACACTGGCAAAGGCAACCGCCCCCCACCCAGGTTCAATGGTCGCTAAGTTGCCAAACTTGACCACAGTGACCAAAATCGCGATCACAAAAATATCGAGCATCGACCATCGCCCAATCCACTCGATAAACCGGTACATCAGCATGCGCTGGCGGGGCGACATTGGCTGACGGCGCTGCACTGAGTAAAGCAGTAAACCAATGCCCACCAACTTGAACGTCGGCACCATAATGCTGGCGATGAACACCACTGCAGCGATTGGATACATGCCGTAGTTAACCAGTTCAATAACGCCAGACATAATGGTGTCAGATTGGCCGCTACCCAATGAGCTTACGCGCATAATAGGCAGCACGTTAGCCGGGATATACAAGATCGCCGACGTGATCAGCAGCGCCCAGGTCTGCAGTAAGCTATTGGGGCGCCGTGCATGTACTCTACCGCCGCAGCGTGGGCAGAATTGCTTGTCTGCATCCGTATCAATGGGGATTAGCTTGTGGCATTCATCGCACACCAACAATCCTGCATCAATGGCTCTCACTGACGCCCTCCTCACCGGATAGTCCCTGCCAGATCTGATGTGGCGACATGGTCACTTCAAGCCACACCTGCAACAGCAATAGCCCGACAAAGCACAGCAAGCCAACGCCAAAGGTCAGGTCAGCAACATCTACAAGCTTAACCACTGCCACCAAGATGCCCATGAGGTATACCTCGAGCATGCCCCACTCGCGCATATGATGGTACATGCGATAGAACAACAAGCCGTAGCTGCGCCCAAAGTCGAAACGGATACTGAGCAAAACAAATAACTGAATCAGTAACTTGAACAGTGGAATTACCATGCTGCTCAAAAACACAACAACAGCCACTGGCTGCATGCCGCTGTCATACAAGCCCAGCACACCTGACCAGACAGTATCCTGTGTCTCCTGACCAAGCAGATTAAGCTCGATGATCGGCAGGAAATTCGCCGGGATATACAGCAACAGGGCAGCCAGAACCAATGCCATACTGCGACGTATAACCTGATGTCGATGGCTGTAGAGTTCGTAGCCACAGCGCGGGCACTCGATCTTCTCCCCATCTTCGATAGGTTGGTTGTGCATCAGCAGGTCGCACTCATGGCATGCAATCAGTTGCTCAATCGAATGCCCAGCCCGCGATGTCGCTTCAATCGGCTCCGCCATATATGCCCCTTCACAAAGTGTGGCTAGTGTAAACGACGACTCTTGTCTCAGGTGTTAAACAACGGCTTATCTTCTTGCAAAAGGTGTAGTTAGGATCAAGAGAACTATATGACAGACCTGGTACAAGTCCACAGCTGACGTTCTCGGAGGTCGACGCTGCTTTCAGCCATAACCAGCGGCGAACCCTCCACACCTCGGTGGCCAGGCTGCGCGTTGCCCCCTACGTCACCAGGGCTAAACGCGGTCTCTGGTGGTCGACGCTCTTTTCGGCCACCATCAGCCCCACCACTATCTGCGAACGCTCAACACCTTGGCGGTCTAAACTTTTCTTTGGCGCAAAGTAAAACCCCAGACCATTTTCATGATCTGGGGTTTTGGTATAGGCGCTTGACGATGACCTACTCTCA
>NZ_CAXAOV010000011.1:0-15589 GCF_963971045.1 Pseudomonas sp. EL_65y_Pfl2_R95
CATCAAAATGGTTGTTACCCTGATTGCTCCAATCGCCATGGAAGATGGTCTGCGTTTCGCGATTCGCGAAGGCGGCCGTACCGTTGGTGCTGGTGTAGTTGCCAAGATCATCGAGTAATCGGTTGATTTGTCCCTCTTAGGCCGACATAATGGTCGGCCTAATTTTGTTCTAGGTCAGTAGCTCAATTGGCAGAGCGACGGTCTCCAAAACCGTAGGTTGGGGGTTCGATTCCCTCCTGACCTGCCATTTTCTAATGAATTTGGCGCGTCTTTTAACAGGATCCTCGTAAATGAATGCAAAGGCTGAAGCCAAAGAAACTCGCTTTGACCTGCTCAAGTGGCTGGTTGTTGCTGCTCTTGTAGTAGTTGGCGTGGTTGGTAATCAGTACTTCGCAGCTGAGCCGATTCTGTATCGTGTGCTGGCTCTGCTGGTTGTTGCTGTGCTTGCTGGTGTTGTTGCGATGCAAACCGCTAAAGGCCAAGCCTTTTTTGTGTTGGTGAAAGAAGCGCGTGTCGAAATTCGTAAAGTTGTCTGGCCAACGCGTCAGGAAACCACGCAGACCACGTTAATTGTTGTGGCTGTTGTTTTGGTAATGGCTCTGTTGTTGTGGGGATTAGACTCCCTGCTCGGCTGGACTGTTTCGTTGATTGTCGGCTAAGGGTGTCCCGTGGCTAAGCGTTGGTACGTCGTGCATGCTTACTCGGGTTACGAGAAGCATGTTATGCGTTCGTTGATCGAGCGTATAAAACTCGCTGGTATGGAAGATGGCTTTGGTGAAATTCTCGTGCCTACTGAAGAAGTGGTCGAGATGCGCAATGGTCAGAAGCGTAAGAGCGAGCGCAAGTTCTTCCCTGGTTATGTTCTGGTTCAGATGGACATGAGCGAAGGTACTTGGCACTTGGTGAAAGATACGCCACGTGTCATGGGCTTTATTGGTGGTACGGCTGATAAGCCGGCCCCGATCACTGACAAAGAAGCGGAGGCGATCTTGCGTCGCGTCGCGGATAGCGGTGATAAGCCTAAGCCTAAGACGCTGTTCGAGCCAGGCGAAATGATCCGTGTCATCGATGGCCCATTCGCTGATTTCAGTGGTGTCGTCGAAGAAGTTAACTATGAAAAGAGTCGTGTTCAGGTGGCAGTTACCATCTTCGGCCGCTCTACACCGGTAGAGCTGGAGTTCAGTCAGGTCGAAAAGGCATAGTTGACATAAGCATCCCTTACCCCGCAGTTATCGACTGCGGGGTTTTGTCGTCACTGGGATAAACGTGTAAGTAACTGGGGAGCCATAAAGGCGCTTGAACCCAATATTGGAGTAGCTCATGGCTAAGAAAATTACGGCTTATATCAAGCTGCAGGTAAAGGCAGGTCAAGCTAACCCTTCGCCACCGGTAGGTCCGGCATTGGGTCAGCACGGTGTTAACATCATGGAATTCTGCAAGGCGTTCAACGCCAAGACTCAAGGCCAAGAGCCAGGTCTGCCGACTCCAGTGATCATCACTGTTTACAGCGACCGTAGCTTCACCTTTGAAACCAAAAGCACCCCGGCTTCGGTTCTGTTGAAGAAAGCAGCTGGCTTGACCAGCGGTTCTGCGCGTCCGAACACCGTTAAAGTTGGCACCGTGACTCGTGCTCAGCTGGAAGAGATCGTTAAAGCTAAACAAGCTGATCTGACTGCCGCTGACCTGGATGCAGGCGTACGTACTATCGCTGGCTCCGCACGCAGCATGGGCCTCAACGTGGAGGGTGTGTAAATGGCTAAGCTGACTAAGCGTCAAAAGGCAATTGCTGAGAAGATTGAAGCTGGCAAGGCTTACAACTTCAACGAAGCTGCCGCACTTCTGGCCGAAATTTCGGCTGTCAAGTTCTCCGAGTCGGTAGACATCGCCGTGAACTTGGGCGTTGACCCGCGTAAATCTGACCAGGTTGTTCGTGGCGCTACTGTGCTGCCAAACGGCTCGGGCAAATCTGTGCGCGTTGCAGTATTCACTCAGGGTCCAGCTGCTGAAGCTGCTCTGGCTGCCGGCGCTGACCGCGTTGGTATGGATGATCTGGCTGCTGAAATGAAAGGCGGCGACCTGAACTATGACGTCGTTATTGCATCCCCTGATGCAATGCGTGTTGTGGGTCAGTTGGGTCAAGTGCTCGGTCCTCGTGGCCTGATGCCTAACCCAAAGGTCGGTACTGTTACCCCTGACGTAGCAACTGCTGTGAAGAATGCCAAAGCGGGTCAAGTGCGTTTCCGTACTGACAAGAACGGCATCATCCACGGTTCCGTCGGCAAGGTTGGTTTTGACGCCGAGAAGTTGAAGCAGAACGTTGAGGCTCTGATTTCAGACCTTAAGCGTTTGAAGCCATCGACTTCTAAAGGTATCTACGTTAAGCGTGTGACCCTGAGCACTACCATGGGTCCTGGTTTGATCATTGATCAGGCTTCGCTCGACGCATAAGGAATACAGCGGGCATGAGTTTCATGTCCGCTTGCAAAAATTGGGGTCCCTGCCTGGCGGGGGCTATCCAAGACCGTAGGTGGTGAAAGCCTTAAACAGGAAAACCTACGCAGATGGTGCTCCCGGTTCTTTACCGAATCAGACACCAAAACGACATCCGGCTCAGGCCAGATGAAACGGTAACAAGCAGGAGTTTTACCCGTGGCAATTAAACTCGAAGACAAGAAGGCCATCGTCGCTGAAGTCAACGAGGCTGCCCAAGCTGCCCTGTCCGCTGTCGTGGCTGATGCCCGTGGCGTGACCGTAGCTGCAATGACCGGACTCCGTAAAGAAGCTCGTGAATCAGGTGTTTACGTTAAGGTTGTACGTAACACTCTGCTTCGTCGCGCTGTTGAAGGTACTTCCTATGAAGTGCTCAACGACGTCTTTACTGGCCCAACCCTGATTGCGTTTTCTAATGAACATCCGGGCGCTGCTGCTCGCATTTTCAAAGATTTCGCCAAGGGTCAGGACAAGTTCGAGATCAAAGCTGCTGCGTTTGAAGGAAAGCTGATCGCAGCCAACCAGATCGACGTACTGGCAAGCTTGCCGACCTACGACGAAGCGATTTCTCAGCTGATGAGCGTGATTCAAGGCGCTACCAGCAAGTTCGTTCGTACTTTGGCAGCTGTTCGTGACCAGAAAGAATCTGCTGCTGCCTAAGGCACTGCGTACTCTTTCGATCATTTTTGTTTATTTGATAGCCGCGAAGGCTGTCCCCCAATACAGGAAATTAGAGTCATGGCTCTGACTAACGAAGACATCATCAACGCCGTATCCGAAATGTCTGTGATGCAGGTTGTAGAACTGATCACCGCTATGGAAGAGAAGTTCGGCGTTAGCGCTGCTGCCGCTGCTGGCCCAGCTGCTGGCCCAGCTGCTGCCGCTGCTGAAGAACAGACCGAGTTCAACATCGTTCTGCTTGAAGCTGGCGAGAAGAAAGTAAACGTAATTAAAGCAGTTCGTGAACTGACTGGTCTGGGTTTGAAAGAAGCCAAGGCAGTTGTTGACAGCGCTCCTGGCGTTGTTAAAGAAGGCGCTTCGAAAGAAGAAGCCGAAGCTGCTAAGAAAGTTCTGGAAGAAGCAGGCGCTAAAGTCGAGCTTAAGTAAGCGACGACTTTGCGTACACAGTCTGAGCGACTCGCTTAAGGCTGATGGCTGGTGGCTTTGCCACCGGCCTTTTTCCGTTCCAGGTTGGCGCTTGTGCAGCTAGCCTGGGGCAGGAAAACCCCACCCGTTGTGGTGGCGCAAACCAAAGGGGTTTGCAAGAGTTTCTGGCTGCTCCCGTCGGAGAGGCCAAATAAGCAGGTGACCAAGCTGGGGAACGCTGATGGCTTACTCATATACTGAGAAAAAACGTATCCGCAAGGACTTTAGCAAGTTGCCGGATGTTATGGATGTGCCTTATCTCCTGGCCATCCAGCTGGATTCGTACCGCGAATTCCTGCAGGCGGGAGCGACTAAAGATAAGTTTCGCGATATCGGCCTCCATGCCGCCTTTAAGTCCGTTTTCCCGATTATCAGCTATTCCGGCAATGCTGCCCTGGAATACGTCGGTTATCGCCTGGGTGAACCGGCTTTTGACGTCAAAGAGTGCGTCCTTCGTGGCGTAACTTATGCCGTGCCGCTGCGGGTAAAAGTCCGTTTGATCATTTTCGACAAAGAATCGTCGAACAAAGCGATCAAGGACATTAAAGAGCAAGAAGTTTACATGGGGGAAATCCCCCTGATGACCGAGAACGGTACCTTCGTTATCAACGGTACCGAGCGTGTCATCGTTTCCCAGTTGCACCGTTCGCCAGGCGTGTTCTTTGACCACGACCGCGGCAAGACGCATAGCTCTGGCAAGTTGCTGTATTCGGCTCGCGTGATTCCTTACCGTGGCTCTTGGCTCGACTTCGAATTCGACCCGAAAGACGCCGTATTCGTACGTATCGACCGTCGCCGTAAGTTGCCGGCTTCAGTACTGCTGCGCGCGCTGGGTTACAGCACTGAAGAGATGCTTGACGCGTTCTATGTCACCAACGTTTTCCATGTTAAGGGCGAAACCCTGAACCTGGAACTGGTGCCACATCGTCTGCGTGGTGAAATTGCTGTTCTCGATATTAAAGACGAGAAGGGTAAGGTCATCGTTGAGCAAGGCCGCCGTATTACTGCGCGCCACATCAACCAGTTGGACAAAGCCGGCATCAAGGAACTTGAAGTTCCTATCGATTACCTGATTGGCCGTACCAGCGCCAAGGCAATCGTGCATCCGGCAACTGGCGAAATCATCGCTGAGTGCAACACCGAGCTGAACGTTGAAATCCTCGCCAAGGTTGTTAAGGCGCAGGTTGTACGCATCGAAACCTTGTACACCAACGACATCGATTGCGGTCCGTTTATCTCTGACACTCTGAAGATTGATTCGACCACCAACCAATTGGAAGCGTTGGTTGAAATCTATCGCATGATGCGTCCAGGCGAGCCGCCAACCAAGGATGCTGCCGAGACGCTGTTCAACAACTTGTTCTTCAGCCCAGAGCGTTATGATCTGTCGGCTGTAGGTCGCATGAAGTTCAACCGTCGTATCGGTCGTACCGAGATCGAAGGTTCGGGTGTGTTGAGCAAAGAAGATATCGTTGAAGTCCTCAAGACTTTGGTTGATATCCGCAATGGCAAAGGCATCGTCGATGACATCGACCACCTCGGTAACCGTCGCGTACGTTGCGTCGGCGAAATGGCTGAGAACCAGTTCCGTGTAGGTCTGGTACGTGTTGAGCGTGCAGTTAAAGAACGTCTGTCGATGGCTGAAAGCGAAGGCTTGATGCCGCAGGACCTGATCAACGCCAAGCCAGTGGCTGCTGCGGTCAAAGAGTTCTTCGGTTCCAGCCAGCTCTCGCAGTTTATGGATCAGAACAACCCGCTGTCCGAGATTACGCACAAGCGTCGTGTCTCTGCACTCGGCCCGGGCGGTTTGACCCGTGAGCGTGCAGGCTTCGAAGTTCGTGACGTACACCCGACTCACTACGGCCGTGTGTGCCCGATTGAGACCCCGGAAGGTCCGAACATTGGTCTGATCAACTCCCTGGCTGCCTATGCGCGCACCAACCAGTACGGTTTCCTTGAGAGCCCGTATCGTGTGGTGAAAGACACGCTGGTAACCGACGAGATCGTGTTCCTTTCAGCAATCGAAGAGGCCGATCACGTGATCGCCCAGGCTTCGGCTCTGATGAACGACAAAGGTCAGCTGATCGATGAATTGGTGGCAGTACGTCACCTCAATGAATTCACCGTTAAAGCACCTGAAGACGTAACGCTGATGGACGTCTCGCCGAAGCAGGTAGTTTCGGTTGCAGCTTCGTTGATCCCATTCCTCGAGCACGACGACGCCAACCGTGCGTTGATGGGTTCGAACATGCAGCGTCAGGCTGTTCCGACACTGCGTTCGGACAAGCCGCTCGTGGGTACCGGCATGGAGCGCAACGTAGCGCGTGACTCCGGTGTTTGCGTTGTTGCACGTCGTGGTGGTGTGATCGACTCGGTTGATGCGAGCCGTATCGTTGTTCGTGTGAACGACGACGAAGTAGAAACCGGTGAAGCCGGTGTTGATATCTACAACCTGACCAAATACACCCGTTCCAACCAGAACACTTGCATCAACCAGCGTCCGCTGGTGAGCAAAGGTGACAAGGTCAAGCGTAGCGACATCATGGCTGACGGCCCGTCGACCGACATGGGTGAACTGGCTCTTGGTCAGAACATGCGCGTGGCATTCATGCCATGGAACGGTTACAACTTCGAAGACTCCATCCTCCTCTCGGAGCGCGTGGTTCAAGAAGATCGATTCACCACGATCCACATTCAGGAACTGACCTGTGTGGCCCGTGACACCAAGCTTGGGCCTGAGGAGATCTCCTCGGATATCCCGAACGTTGGTGAAGCTGCTCTGAACAAGTTGGACGAAGCAGGCATCGTGTATGTCGGCGCTGAAGTAGGTCCTGGCGACATTCTGGTGGGTAAAGTGACGCCTAAGGGCGAAACCCAGCTGACTCCAGAAGAGAAGCTGTTGCGTGCGATCTTCGGTGAAAAAGCGTCTGACGTTAAAGACACTTCCCTGCGTGTGCCAACTGGCACCAAAGGTACGGTCATTGACGTACAGGTCTTCACCCGTGACGGCGTTGAGCGCGATGCGCGCGCACTGTCGATCGAGAAGACTCAGCTTGACGAGATCCGTAAGGACCTCAACGAAGAGTTCCGCATTGTTGAAGGTGCAACCTTCGAACGTCTGCGTTCGGCTCTGGTTGGCAAGGTAGTTGAAGGCGGTGCTGGCCTGAAGAAGGGCGCAGAGCTGACTGACGAGTTCCTTGACGGTCTTGAGCGTGGCCAGTGGTTCAAGCTGCGCATGGCTGACGATGCCCTGAACGAACAGTTGGAAAAGGCCCAGGCCTATATTTCTGACCGTCGTCAGCTGCTCGACGACAAGTTCGAAGACAAGAAGCGCAAACTGCAGCAGGGCGATGACCTGGCTCCAGGCGTGCTGAAAATCGTTAAGGTTTACCTGGCAATCCGCCGTCGCATCCAGCCGGGTGACAAGATGGCTGGTCGTCACGGTAACAAAGGTGTGGTGTCGGTCATCATGCCGGTTGAAGACATGCCGCACGACGTACACGGTACGCCGGTCGACATCGTACTTAACCCGCTGGGTGTTCCATCACGTATGAACGTGGGTCAGATTCTCGAAACTCACCTTGGTCTCGCGGCCAAAGGTTTGGGCGAGAAGATCAACCGCATGCTTGAAGAGCAGCGCAAGATCGCTGAACTGCGTAAGTTCTTGCAGCAGATCTATAACGAGATCGGTGGCCGTCAGGAAAGCCTTGACGAGTTCAGCGATCAGGAAATTACTGATCTGGCGAAGAACCTGCGTGGCGGTGTGCCAATGGCCACTCCAGTATTCGACGGTGCTAAAGAAAGCGAAATCAAGGCCATGCTGAAACTGGCAGATTTGCCAGAAAGCGGCCAGATGCGCTTGATCGACGGTCGTACGGGTAACCAGTTCGAGCGCGAAACCACTGTCGGCTACATGTACATGTTGAAACTGAACCACCTGGTGGACGACAAGATGCACGCGCGTTCCACTGGTTCCTATAGCCTGGTTACTCAGCAGCCGCTGGGTGGTAAGGCGCAGTTCGGTGGTCAGCGCTTCGGTGAGATGGAGGTCTGGGCGTTGGAAGCCTATGGCGCCGCTTACACATTGCAAGAAATGCTGACCGTGAAGTCGGACGACGTGAACGGCCGTACCAAGATGTACAAAAACATCGTTGACGGCGATCACCGTATGGAGCCAGGCATGCCTGAGTCCTTCAACGTACTGATCAAAGAGATCCGTTCGCTCGGTATCGACATCGATCTGGAAACCGAATAACACGTGACGCGAATCGGCGGTGGAGCACTTTGCTCCATCGCCAGCTCCGCCAGGAGGAAAGGCCTTGAAAGACCTACTGAATTTGCTGAAAAACCAGGGTCAAGTCGAAGAGTTCGACGCCATCCGTATTGGGTTGGCATCGCCTGAGATGATCCGTTCGTGGTCGTTCGGTGAAGTTAAAAAGCCGGAAACCATCAACTACCGTACGTTCAAACCAGAGCGTGACGGCCTGTTCTGCGCCAAAATCTTTGGCCCGGTAAAGGATTACGAGTGCCTGTGCGGTAAGTACAAGCGCCTCAAGCACCGTGGTGTGATCTGTGAGAAGTGCGGCGTTGAAGTTGCACTGGCGAAAGTTCGTCGTGAGCGTATGGCTCACATCGAACTGGCTTCTCCAGTTGCTCACATCTGGTTCCTGAAGTCCCTGCCAAGCCGCATCGGCTTGCTGATGGACATGACCCTGCGTGATATCGAACGCGTTCTCTATTTCGAGAGCTATGTCGTTATCGATCCAGGCATGACCACCCTTGAAAAAGGTCAGCTGCTGAACGATGAGCAGTATTTCGAAGCACTGGAAGAGTTCGGTGATGACTTCGACGCACGTATGGGCGCCGAGGCTGTTCGCGAGCTGTTGCACGCTATCGACCTGGAACACGAGATTGGCCGCCTGCGCGAAGAAATTCCGCAAACCAACTCGGAAACCAAAATCAAGAAGCTGTCCAAGCGTCTGAAGTTGATGGAAGCCTTCCTGGGCTCCGGCAACTTGCCAGAGTGGATGGTATTGACCGTTCTGCCGGTTCTGCCGCCAGATCTGCGTCCATTGGTACCGCTGGACGGTGGTCGTTTCGCGACCTCTGACCTGAACGATCTGTATCGTCGCGTTATCAACCGTAACAACCGTCTGAAGCGTCTGCTTGACCTGTCTGCGCCCGATATCATCGTGCGTAACGAAAAGCGCATGCTGCAAGAAGCGGTTGACGCATTGCTCGACAACGGCCGTCGCGGTCGCGCCATCACTGGCTCGAACAAGCGTCCGCTGAAATCCTTGGCTGACATGATCAAGGGTAAGCAAGGTCGTTTCCGTCAGAACTTGCTCGGTAAGCGCGTTGACTACTCCGGTCGTTCGGTAATTACCGTGGGTCCAACCCTGCGTCTGCACCAGTGCGGTCTGCCGAAGAAAATGGCCCTCGAGCTGTTCAAGCCGTTCATTTTCGGCAAGCTAGAAATGCGTGGTCTGGCGACTACCATCAAAGCTGCCAAGAAGATGGTTGAGCGTGAGTTGCCGGAAGTGTGGGACGTTCTCGCTGAAGTCATTCGCGAACACCCAGTGCTTCTCAACCGTGCACCGACCCTTCACCGTTTGGGTATCCAGGCGTTTGAACCGGTTCTGATCGAAGGTAAGGCAATCCAGCTGCACCCGTTGGTTTGTGCGGCCTACAACGCCGACTTCGACGGTGACCAGATGGCTGTTCACGTACCGCTGACGCTGGAAGCCCAGCTTGAAGCGCGTGCGTTGATGATGTCGACCAACAACATTCTGTCGCCAGCCAACGGTGAGCCAATCATCGTTCCGTCGCAGGACGTTGTACTGGGTCTGTACTACATGACCCGTGAAGCGACCAACGCCAAAGGCGAAGGCCGCGTATTCGCTGACCTGCAAGAAGTTGACCGCGTATTCCGTGGTGGTCAGGCGTCTCTGCACGCCCGTGTCAAGGTGCGTATCAACGAGGTCATCAAAGACCGCGATGGCAGCATCACCAAAAACACCCGCATCGTCGACACCACTGTCGGCCGTGCGCTGCTGTTCCAGATCGTGCCGGACGGCCTGTCGTATGACGTGGTCAACCACTCGATGAAGAAGAAGGCGATCTCCAAGCTGATCAACCAGTGCTACCGCACCGTTGGCTTGAAAGACACCGTAATCTTCGCTGACCAGCTGATGTACACCGGTTTCGCATACTCGACGATCTCGGGCGTTTCCATTGGTGTTAACGACTTCGTTATCCCTGATGAAAAAGTTCGCATCATCGACGCCGCAACCGAAGAAGTTAAAGAGATCGAAAGCCAGTACGCATCGGGCCTGGTAACTCAGGGCGAGAAGTACAACAAGGTGATCGACTTGTGGTCGAAGGCCAACGACGAAGTCTCCAAAGCGATGATGGCGAACCTCTCGAAAGAGAAAGTAGTCGACCGCGACGGCAAGACTGTTGATCAAGAGTCCTTCAACTCGATGTACATGATGGCCGACTCCGGTGCGCGGGGTTCTGCTGCGCAGATCCGTCAGCTCGCTGGTATGCGTGGTCTGATGGCCAAGCCAGACGGCTCGATCATCGAAACGCCGATTACTGCGAACTTCCGAGAAGGTTTGAGCGTACTTCAGTACTTCATCTCGACTCACGGTGCTCGTAAAGGTTTGGCGGATACCGCACTGAAAACAGCTAACTCCGGTTATCTGACGCGTCGTCTGGTTGACGTTGCTCAGGATCTGGTAGTGACTGAGATCGATTGCGGCACCGAGCGCGGCTTGTTCATGACGCCGCACATTGAAGGCGGTGATGTAGTTGAGCCGTTGGGTGAGCGCGTATTGGGCCGAGTAATCGCCAATGACGTATTCAAGCCAGGCACCGAAGACGTCATCGTTCCAGCCGGTACCTTGGTTGACGAACAGTGGGTTGAGTTCATTGAACTGAACAGCATCGACGAAGTTGTCGTGCGTTCGCCAATCACCTGTGAAACCCGCTACGGCATCTGCGCCAAGTGTTACGGTCGTGACCTTGCACGTGGTCACCAGATCAACATCGGTGAAGCTGTCGGCGTTATCGCTGCTCAGTCGATCGGTGAGCCAGGTACTCAGCTGACCATGCGTACGTTCCACATCGGTGGTGCGGCTAGCCGGACCTCGGCTGCTGACAGCGTTCAGGTTAAGAATGGCGGTACTGTTCGTCTGCATAACTTGAAGCACGTAGAGCGTCTGGACGGCGCACTGGTCGCGGTATCGCGTTCCGGTGAGTTGGCAATGGCTGACGAGTTCGGTCGCGAGCGCGAGCGTTACAAGCTGCCTTACGGTGCTGTGATCTCGGTTAAGGAAGGTGACAAAGTGGAGCCGGGCGCAATCGTCGCCAAATGGGATCCGCACACTCACCCAATCGTTACCGAGATGAAAGGTACTGTGACCTTCGTTGGTATGGAAGAAGGCATCACGATCAAGCGTCAGACTGACGAATTGACCGGTTTGACCAACATTGAAGTTCTGGATCCGAAAGACCGTCCAGCTGCCGGCAAAGATATTCGCCCAGCAGTGAAGATGGTGGGTGTTGACGGTAAAGACTTGCTGTTGCCAGGTACCGACGTACCGGCTCAGTACTTCTTGCCAGCTAACGCCTTGGTCGGTGTAGCGGATGGTGTGCAAGTGGGCGTGGGTGATGTAATCGCTCGTATCCCGCAAGAAACATCGAAAACCCGTGACATCACCGGTGGTCTGCCACGCGTTGCCGACTTGTTCGAAGCGCGTCGTCCGAAAGAAGCTTCGATTCTGGCGGAGATCAGCGGCACCATCTCCTTCGGTAAAGAAACCAAAGGCAAGCGTCGTCTGGTGATTACACCAACCGACGGTAGCGATCCGTACGAAGAGCTGATTCCGAAGTGGCGTCACCTGAACGTGTTCGAAGGTGAACAGGTCAACAAGGGTGAAGTTATCTCCGACGGCCCGAGCGATCCGCACGACATCCTGCGTCTGTTGGGTGTAAGCGCGTTGGCTAAGTACATCGTTAACGAGATCCAAGACGTTTACCGTCTGCAGGGCGTGAAGATCAACGATAAGCACATCGAGACCATCCTGCGTCAGATGCTGCGTAAAGTTGAAGTGGCTGAATCCGGCGATTCAACCTTCATCAAGGGCGACCAGATGGAGTTGACCGCGGTACTGGGTGAGAACGAGCGTCTGGCAGCAGCCGACAAGTTCGTCTCCAAGTACACCCGCGTATTGCTGGGTATCACCAAGGCGTCGTTGTCGACTGAATCGTTCATCTCGGCAGCATCGTTCCAGGAAACCACTCGCGTTCTTACCGAGGCGGCGGTTACTGGTAAGCGCGACTACCTGCGCGGCCTGAAGGAAAACGTGGTTGTGGGTCGTTTGATCCCGGCCGGTACTGGTTTGGCGTACCACAGCGAGCGTAAGCGCAAGCGTGAAATTGACAAACCAACGCGCGTTAGCGCCAGTGAAGTGGAAGCTGCACTGACCGAAGCGTTGAACTTCAGCGGAAATTAAGAGCGTAATCCCGCCGCGAATGCGGCGGGGTTGCATCTTGACTGGGAAGCTGAGTCTCTTTAGACTCATGCACCCCTAAATTTGGCAGGGCATGTTGCTCTGCCATTTTGCTTTGTTTGAAAAGCAATAGCGTCGAAAGACAACAGTGGAGCTAAAGATGGCAACTATTAACCAGCTGGTACGTCAGCCGCGTAAGCGTATCGTCGAGAAATCCGACGTGCCTGCGCTGCAGAACTGCCCGCAACGTCGTGGCGTATGCACTCGCGTGTATACCACTACGCCGAAAAAACCTAACTCGGCTTTGCGTAAAGTTTGCCGTGTTCGCCTGACCAACGGTTTCGAAGTTTCTTCGTACATCGGTGGTGAAGGTCACAACCTGCAAGAGCACAGCGTTGTTCTGATCCGTGGCGGTCGTGTAAAAGACCTTCCGGGTGTTCGCTACCACACCGTTCGCGGTTCTTTGGATACTTCCGGTGTTAAAGGTCGTAACCAGGGTCGTTCGAAGTACGGTACTAAGCGTCCTAAGTGATCGCGCCCCAGTAATGGGACAGTTCACTAAATTGCAGTTATCTATTTATTTGAGTCGATAAGAGTAAGGTCGGGCGCATTTGCGGTCCCGAGCTAACCTGAAGACCGTTTGAGGGCTTATCACATGCCAAGACGTCGTGTAGCAGCCAAGCGCGAAGTGCTTGATGATCCAAAATACGGAAGCCAAATTCTGGCCAAGTTCATGAACCACGTAATGGAAAGCGGCAAGAAAGCCGTTGCCGAGCGTATCGTTTATGGCGCGCTGGACAAGGTTAAAGAACGTAAGAACAGCGATCCCCTGGAGATCTTCGAGAAAGCTCTCGACGCCATCGCTCCGCTGGTCGAAGTGAAGTCGCGCCGCGTTGGTGGTGCTACTTACCAGGTTCCTGTTGAAGTACGTCCTTCCCGTCGTAATGCTCTTGCCATGCGCTGGCTGGTAGATTTCGCCCGTAAGCGTGGCGAGAAGTCTATGGCTCTGCGTTTAGCTGGCGAGCTGTTGGATGCTGCCGAAGGCAAGGGTGCTGCAGTTAAGAAGCGTGAAGACGTGCACCGTATGGCTGAAGCCAACAAGGCTTTCTCGCACTACCGCTTCTAATTTTCTAGCGCTTCTAAACTTTGCGAGGGCTTTATGGCTCGTACTACTCCGATTAGCCGCTACCGTAACATTGGTATTGTCGCGCACGTTGATGCCGGCAAAACCACTACGACTGAGCGGGTCCTGTTTTACACAGGCAAAAGTCACAAAATGGGCGAGGTGCATGACGGCGCCGCGACCACAGACTGGATGGTTCAGGAGCAGGAGCGTGGTATTACCATTACTTCTGCTGCTATCACTGCGTTCTGGAAGGGTTCTGTCAAGCAGTACTCTCATGAGCACCGTTTCAACGTCATTGACACCCCGGGCCACGTTGACTTCACCATTGAAGTAGAGCGCTCTTTGCGCGTACTCGATGGCGCGGTCGTTGTGTTCTGTGGTACTTCAGGTGTTGAGCCGCAGTCGGAAACCGTATGGCGTCAAGCCAACAAGTACGGCGTTCCACGTCTTGTTTATGTCAACAAGATGGACCGTGCGGGTGCTAACTTCCTGCGCGTTATCGCTCAGATCAAGCAGCGTTTGGGTCACACTCCGGTGCCGATCCAGTTGGCTATCGGTTCCGAAGACAACTTCCAGGGTCAGATTGATCTGATGGCCATGGAAGCTGTTTACTGGGACGAGGCTGACCGCGGCATGGTTCCACGTCGTGAGGCTATTCCTGCAGATATGCTGGAGTTGGCTGAAGAGTGGCGTGGCAACATGGTAGAAGCTGCTGCTGAAGCCAGTGAAGAGCTGATGAACAAGTACCTCGAAGGTGAAGAACTCACCAACGACGAAATCAAAGCAGCTCTGCGTCAGCGTACTATCGCTGGCGAAATCGTCTTGGCTGTTTGCGGTTCTTCGTTCAAGAACAAGGGTGTTCCCCTGGTTCTCGATGCCGTTATCGACTATCTGCCTGCGCCTAGCGATATTCCTGCCATCAAGGGTACTGACCCGGATGACGAGGAAAAAGAAATGGAGCGCCATGCAGATGACGCTGAGCCGTTCTCGGCACTGGCGTTCAAGATCGCGACTGACCCGTTCGTGGGTACCTTGACCTTCGTTCGCGTTTACTCGGGTGTGTTGAACTCCGGCGACGGCGTGATCAACTCGGTTAAAGGCAAGAAAGAGCGCGTGGGTCGTATGGTGCAAATGCACGCAAACGCCCGTGAAGAGATCAAAGAAGTACGCGCGGGTGATATCGCGGCTTTGATCGGCATGAAGGACGTCACCACCGGTGAAACCTTGTGCAACGCTGACAAGCCAATCATCCTCGTTCGTATGGACTTCCCGGAGCCGGTTATTTCGGTTGCTGTTGAGCCTAAGACCAAGGACGATCAGGAAAAAATGGGTATCGCACTGGGCAAGCTTGCTCAGGAAGATCCATCTTTCCGCGTTAAGACTGACGAAGAGACGGGTCAAACGATCATCTCTGGTATGGGCGAGTTGCACCTCGATATTCTCGTAGACCGTATGCGTCGCGAGTTCAACGTCGAAGCCAACATCGGTAAGCCACAGGTTTCGTACCGTGAGCGCATCACCAAGAGCTGTGAGATCGAAGGCAAGTTCGTTCGTCAATCTGGTGGTCGTGGCCAATTCGGTCATTGCTGGGTTCGTTTTGCTCCGGCAGACGAAGGTCAGGAAGGCTTGCAGTTTGTCAACGAAGTAGTGGGCGGTGTTATTCCTAAGGAATACATCCCGGCTATCCAGAAGGGCATTGAAGAGCAGATGAAGAACGGTGTTGTTGCCGGCTATCCGCTGATCGGCCTGAAGGCTACTGTGTTTGATGGTTCGTACCACGACGTCGACTCTAACGAGATGGCGTTTAAGGTGGCTGCATCCATGGCGACCAAGCAACTGGCCCAGAAGGGCGGCGGTGAGTTGCTCGAGCCGATCATGGCTGTAGAGGTTGTAACGCCTGAAGACTATATGGGTGATGTGATGGGCGACCTTAACCGTCGTCGCGGCATGATCCAGGGTATGGAAGACACGGTGTCCGGCAAGGTAATTCGCGCTGAGGTTCCGCTGGGTGAGATGTTCGGTTATGCGACCGACGTTCGTTCCATGTCCCAGGGTCGCGCAAGCTACTCTATGGAATTCAAAAAGTACGATACAGCTCCGACGCACATCGTCGAATCTGTTACTAAAAATCAAGGCTGATTCAGCCCTTTACGCTAGGAGTTAATTGTCGTGGCTAAAGAAAAGTTTGAACGTAAAAAACCACACGTAAACGTTGGCACAATCGGCCACGTTGACCATGGTAAAACTACCCTGACTGCAGCACTGACTCGCGTTTGTGCCGAAGCATGGGGCGGTTCCGCTCGTGATTTCT
>NZ_CAXAOV010000012.1:0-3377 GCF_963971045.1 Pseudomonas sp. EL_65y_Pfl2_R95
ACGGGTAAGCAGATCGTCTGCGCAGCGATGCGCAAACTGCTTTGCATCGCCTACGGCGTACTGAAATCCGGGAAACCGTTTGATCCTCATCTCGCTATTGCAAGGTGAGGTTCAAGACGGTATCTACCAGAGACCGCGTTTAGAGCTGGTGACGTAAGGGGCAACGCGCAGCTTGGCCGCCACGATTTAACGCTGAGGCCGCTTGGGCACCATGGTTGAGCGATCTATCTGGGTATTGATTGCGGATCACAATCGCTCGTTCAGAACGAATCAACTTGCACGCGAGTAGGCAATGCGGCGCCTCGCCGTTATCATGCGTGCCTTAATAGTTTACGAGTTCAACATGCAGCCATTATTGCGGCTACTTCAGGACGGCAGATTTCATTCAGGGGAGGCTTTAGGGGCTGCGCTGGGTATCAGTCGTTCGGCGGTATGGAAGCAGTTGCAGGGGCTCGAAGCAGAACTTGGATTATCCATACATAAAGTACGTGGGCGTGGTTACAAATTGCAGAATCCACTCATATTGCTTGACCCGCAGCGCCTGTCGGCGAGTCCGGCACTGAAGCAATGGCCAGTTTCAGTGTTGAAGTCTGTCGACTCAACCAATGCCGAGGTTATGCGCCTGTTGGCCGCCGGTAAGCAGGCGCCGTTTTTGCTGTTGGCTGAACAGCAAACGGCTGGACGCGGTCGTCGTGGGCGTACCTGGGTCAGCCCATTTGCTGAAAACCTGTATTACAGCTTGGTCATTCCTATTAATGGCGGGATGCGCCAAATTGAAGGGCTGAGTTTGGTTGTCGGTTTGGCACTGTTGAAAGCTATCGAGCAACTGGGTGTCACTAATGCTGGCTTGAAATGGCCAAACGACGTGTTAGTTGACGGCCAGAAGATCGCCGGCATCCTGCTGGAAATATCAGGCGATCCGGGTGATGAGTGCCACGTGGTCATTGGTGTTGGGGTTAACGCCAATATGCAGACGGTTGCTGCGGATAGCATTACACAGGCTTGGACGTCATTGTCGAGTGTCCTGGGGCGGGCAGTTGATCGTAACCAGTTAGTTGAGTTTTTTAGTTCGCACTTGCAGGCCTACCTTGATGTGCAGATGCGCGACGGTTTTGCTGCGCTGCAGGCGCAGTGGCAGGCCAATCATCTATGGCAGGGGCGAATGGCTGTTTTGACAGCGGGGCAGTCCCTGATAAAGGGTGAAATATTAGGCGTTGATACTACGGGCGCCATTCGCCTGCGGGTTGATGGTCAAGAACGCAGTTTCAGTGGTGGCGAGTTGAGCTTGAGGCTGAGCGATGATTCTTGAGCTTGATTGCGGTAATAGTTTTATAAAGTGGCGCGTGTTGGCAGGCGATGCAGTGCAGGTGGTAGCCGGCGGTGTGGTTGGCTCGGATGAGGAGCTAATGCTCGCACTCGAAGCGAAGTCGGTGCAGGTCGTTGCCTGTCGATTGGTCAGTGTGCGTACCGACGCTGAAACCGAGCTGCTGGTTGAGCGCATTAATCAGCGCTATGAGGTTGCGTGTGTCTGTGCGCAACCGGTTATTGAGCTTGCGGGTGTGCGCAATGGTTACGAAAACTATCAACAGTTAGGTCTTGATCGTTGGCTGGCCTTGGTGGGGGCATACTTGCAAGCAGGCAAGGCATGCCTTGTTCTTGATCTGGGGACTGCGGTTACAGCGGATTATGTGAGTGCCAGTGGTGAGCACCTTGGCGGTTTTATCTGTCCTGGTGTTCCGCTGATGCGCAATCAGTTGCGTACTCACACGCGGCGCATACGCTATGGCGATGATGTTGCTGAGCGTGCTCAGCAGCATAGCGGCCCAGGTCGGACAACTGCAGAAGCTGTGGAGCGAGGGTGTTCGCTGATGCTTCAGGGCTTTGTTGTGACACAGTTGGAGCTTGCGCGTAAATACTTGGGCGATGAATTTGTGGTATTCCTGACTGGGGGGGATGCTGCACTTGCAGTTGATATGGCGCCTGGCGCGGTGATAGCCCCCGATCTGGTATTCAAGGGGTTGGCTGCAGCCTGCCCGCTGTCCTGAGGTTCGCATGCGTTGGATTTTTCTATTGTTGGTGGTGCTTAACGCTTTCTACTATGTCTGGCACCAGCAGCAGGCGCCATTAAGGCCAAAAGAAGTTGCGCCAATGACGCAGCAGCAAAATACCAAGGGCGACATTCAGTTGCTCAGTGAAACGGATAATCAGCAGCGCCGTGCGCCAGTTGCTGAGGTGCCCGAAGATGATACCTGTCTCTACCTTGGCTCATTTGAGCAGCGCACTGAGGCGGAAGTGGTCGAGCAGCGCTTGATCAGTCTTGATATCAGCTCCGAGGTACGCACGGTTGATGATCAAGCCGGCATTGATTATTGGGTTTATATCCCGCCCTTGGGTTCGCGCTCTGCTTCGCTACGGCAACTCAAGGAATTGCAGGCGCGTAATATCGATAGCTATTTAATTTCCCAGGGTGACCTGGAAAACGGCATTTCTTTGGGGATATTTCCGCGTAAAGATTCTGCGCAAAGTGTAATTCAGCGTCTGCAAGATGTGGGTTATGAGTCATCTTTGCGTGAGTTGCCCCGTGCGCATCGCAGTTATTGGGTGCGGATAGCCCCGCAAAGCCGGCGCTTGGCCGACGATTCCCTGCTGGAAAAGCTCGCATTTGATTTTAATGGGCTAAAACATCAATTAATGCCGTGCGAAAGCATTGCATCCTCTGAATAGATTGCATAGAATGGCGCCCGCTTCGCAGGGTGGCCTTAAACAGCAACTCAGCAAAGTTACTGTCAAATGCTCTAAGCTCAGGTTTTTATTGAGAAATTGCTTGACAGTAGGGTGGCTTCTCTTGAGAATGCCGCTTCCTTTTGGAGGGATTCCCGAGCGGCCAAAGGGATCAGACTGTAAATCTGACGTCTACGACTTCGAAGGTTCGAATCCTTCTCCCTCCACCAGATTTAGCGTTAATTGCAAGTTGAGCGGGTGTAGTTTAGTGGTAGAACCTTAGCCTTCCAAGCTAATGATGCGGGTTCGATTCCCGCCACCCGCTCCAAGTTTGCAGTATTCGCGACACGATACGCTCATGTAGCTCAGTTGGTAGAGCACACCCTTGGTAAGGGTGAGGTCAGCGGTTCAAATCCGCTCATGAGCTCCATTTAATAAAGGCAGATATGTGAGTATCTGCCTTTATTTTAATGGTGGTAAGGCTTCTGCAATTCTTCGCTTGGAGACGGTCGAGATGGCTAAAGAAAAATTTGAACGTAAAAAACCACACGTAAACGTTGGCACAATCGGCCACGTTGACCATGGTAAAACTACCCTGACTGCAGCACTGACTCGCGTTTGTGCCGAAGCATGGGGCGGTTCCGCTCGTGATTTCT
>NZ_CAXAOV010000013.1:0-3366 GCF_963971045.1 Pseudomonas sp. EL_65y_Pfl2_R95
CATTTTCATGATCTGGGGTTTTGGTATAGGCGCTTGACGATGACCTACTCTCACATGGGGAAACCCCACACTACCATCGGCGATGCATCGTTTCACTACTGAGTTCGGGATGGGATCAGGTGGTTCCAATGCTCTATGGTCGTCAAGCAATTTGTATGAAGCCTCGTCAGGGACGCTGCTTCGAATCGGGTATGTGATGTTTGTAGTCTTGCAAACTTTCGGTTTCATCAACTTCTGTTATGACACACAAACAGCAAATTGTTTGGGTGTTATATGGTCAAGCCTCACGGGCAATTAGTATGGGTTAGCTCAACGCCTCACAGCGCTTACACACCCCACCTATCAACGTCGTAGTCTTCGACGGCCCTTTAGGGAACTCAAGGTTCCAGTGAGATCTCATCTTAAGGCAAGTTTCCCGCTTAGATGCTTTCAGCGGTTATCTTTTCCGAACATAGCTACCCGGCAATGCCACTGGCGTGACAACCGGAACACCAGAGGTTCGTCCACTCCGGTCCTCTCGTACTAGGAGCAGCCCCTCTCAAATCTCAAACGTCCACGGCAGATAGGGACCGAACTGTCTCACGACGTTCTAAACCCAGCTCGCGTACCACTTTAAATGGCGAACAGCCATACCCTTGGGACCGGCTTCAGCCCCAGGATGTGATGAGCCGACATCGAGGTGCCAAACACCGCCGTCGATATGAACTCTTGGGCGGTATCAGCCTGTTATCCCCGGAGTACCTTTTATCCGTTGAGCGATGGCCCTTCCATACAGAACCACCGGATCACTAAGACCTACTTTCGTACCTGCTCGACGTGTCTGTCTCGCAGTCAAGCGCGCTTTTGCCTTTATACTCTACGACCGATTTCCGACCGGTCTGAGCGCACCTTCGTACTCCTCCGTTACTCTTTAGGAGGAGACCGCCCCAGTCAAACTACCCACCATACACTGTCCTCGATCCGGATAACGGACCAGAGTTAGAACCTCAAGGTTACCAGGGTGGTATTTCAAGGTTGGCTCCACGCGAACTGGCGTCCACGCTTCAAAGCCTCCCACCTATCCTACACAAGTAAACTCAAAGTCCAGTGCAAAGCTATAGTAAAGGTTCACGGGGTCTTTCCGTCTAGCCGCGGATACACTGCATCTTCACAGCGATTTCAATTTCACTGAGTCTCGGGTGGAGACAGCGCCGCCATCGTTACGCCATTCGTGCAGGTCGGAACTTACCCGACAAGGAATTTCGCTACCTTAGGACCGTTATAGTTACGGCCGCCGTTTACCGGGGCTTCGATCAAGAGCTTCGCGTTAGCTAACCCCATCAATTAACCTTCCGGCACCGGGCAGGCGTCACACCCTATACGTCCACTTTCGTGTTTGCAGAGTGCTGTGTTTTTAATAAACAGTCGCAGCGGCCTGGTATCTTCGACCGGCATGTGCTTACGGGGTAAACCCTTCACACTCACCGGCGCACCTTCTCCCGAAGTTACGGTGCCATTTTGCCTAGTTCCTTCACCCGAGTTCTCTCAAGCGCCTTGGTATTCTCTACCTAACCACCTGTGTCGGTTTGGGGTACGGTTCCTAATTACCTGAAGCTTAGAAGCTTTTCCTGGAAGCATGGCATCAACCACTTCATCGTCTAAAAGACAACTCGTCATCAGTTCTCGGCCTTAAGATCCCGGATTTACCTAAGATCTCAGCCTACCACCTTAAACACGGACAACCAACGCCGTGCTGGCCTAGCCTTCTCCGTCCCTCCATCGCAGTAATTAGAAGTACGGGAATATTAACCCGTTTCCCATCGATTACGCATTTCTGCCTCACCTTAGGGGCCGACTCACCCTGCGTCGATTAACGTTGCGCAGGAAACCTTGGTCTTTCGGCGTGCGAGTTTTTCACTCGCATTGTCGTTACTCATGTCAGCATTCGCACTTCTGATACCTCCAGCAAGCTTCTCAACTCACCTTCACAGGCTTACAGAACGCTCCTCTACCGCTCATCCAAAGGATGAACCCGTAGCTTCGGTGTATGGTTTGAGCCCCGTTACATCTTCCGCGCAGGCCGACTCGACTAGTGAGCTATTACGCTTTCTTTAAAGGGTGGCTGCTTCTAAGCCAACCTCCTAGCTGTCTAAGCCTTCCCACATCGTTTCCCACTTAACCATAACTTTGGGACCTTAGCTGACGGTCTGGGTTGTTTCCCTTTTCACGACGGACGTTAGCACCCGCCGTGTGTCTCCCGTGCTGACACTTGCTGGTATTCGGAGTTTGCATCGGTTTGGTAAGTCGGGATGACCCCCTAGCCGAAACAGTGCTCTACCCCCAGCAGTGATACACGAGGCGCTACCTAAATAGCTTTCGAGGAGAACCAGCTATCTCCGAGCTTGATTAGCCTTTCACTCCGATCCACAGGTCATCCGCTAACTTTTCAACGGTAGTCGGTTCGGTCCTCCAGTTAGTGTTACCCAACCTTCAACCTGCCCATGGATAGATCGCCCGGTTTCGGGTCTATTCCCAGCGACTAAACGCCCTATTAAGACTCGCTTTCGCTACGCCTCCCCTATTCGGTTAAGCTTGCCACTGAAAATAAGTCGCTGACCCATTATACAAAAGGTACGCAGTCACAGAACAAAGTCTGCTCCCACTGCTTGTACGCATACGGTTTCAGGATCTATTTCACTCCCCTCTCCGGGGTTCTTTTCGCCTTTCCCTCACGGTACTAGTTCACTATCGGTCAGTCAGTAGTATTTAGCCTTGGAGGATGGTCCCCCCATATTCAGACAAAGTTTCTCGTGCTCCGTCCTACTCGATTTCATTGATAAGAGATTTTCGCGTACAGGGCTATCACCCACTATGGCCGCACTTTCCAGAGCGTTCCGCTAATCTCAAATCAACTTAAGGGCTAGTCCCCGTTCGCTCGCCACTACTAAGGGAATCTCGGTTGATTTCTATTCCTCAGGGTACTTAGATGTTTCAGTTCCCCTGGTTCGCCTCTTACACCTATGTATTCAGTGCAAGATACCTAACTTATGTTAGGTGGGTTCCCCCATTCAGACATCTCCGGATCAAAGGTTATTTGCCACCTCCCCGAAGCTTTTCGCAGGCTATCACGTCTTTCATCGCCTCTGACTGCCAAGGCATCCACCGTATGCGCTTCTTCACTTGACCATATAACCCCAAGCAATCTGGTTATTGTCTATAACGTGAAGTAGACATTCGCCGAAAATTTGCAATTGAGAACTACAAATTTTACCTTGACCAAATTAACTACCAGTGAAAGTAATTAATTAGTCACTTCTATCACATACCCAAATTTTTAAAGAACGATTTTCTTTCTAGTCAAAGACCAGAAATCAACATTCAGCTACC